>JAZKEO010000001.1:0-42855 GCA_040386975.1 Bacteroidota bacterium
TTAATTGGATTTAGATTGGTATAAGTTTCAGAAACTTGTTCTTTTAACAAAAGCCAATCAACTTTTTGCTGAATTTCTAATTCAGCAATGGCAAGATTTAATTCCTCCAAATTCGTAATTTTTTTCATCAGAATTAGTTTAAAATTTGTTTAACCATGGATTGTTTTACTTGTTTTTTTAAAGCTTTTTTACTCAGGTATAAAACGAAGTAGAGTAGGGCGTAAAATCCTGAAACAACTAAGAAACCAAAGTAATTTGTCCCTAGTATGGTGCCCAAATAAATAGCTAATGCAATTGAACCAAGAATCAAAAAAAATGAAAATGCCACAATCATGATTATTTTGTAAACCAAGGTTGAAACTATATCAGAAGTTTTATTAAGTGATTTTAGTTTGATTAATTCAAGGCTTGTTTTGCCGTATTGTTCCGCTCTTTCTAAAAGAGGTTCAATCATAAATATTTTTGTATCCATTTTCAGTTAGTTTTAAAACAAAGGTCAGAATATTGCTACGCTGACCTTTGATTGTAATTTAAAAGATTTAGTTTGTAAACTGCTTATGCTTTAGCTAAATGATCGTCAGCAAAATCTTTCAATTTTCCTTTTGCCATTTCGCCATCTTTTTTTGCTTCATTCATGAAGTCATTGAATTTGTCTTTTACTGAATCTTTTAAATCTTCACCTTTAGACAATAATTTTTTTCTTGTTTCACTTCCTTTATCTGGTGCGAAAAGAATTCCTAATGCTCCTCCTACTACCGCACCAACTAACAATGCTGCAACAAGTTTTCCTGTGTTGTTTCCTTTTTCCATTTTGATCTATTTTACTATAATAATGACACATTGATAGTTTATCAATCTTGTGCTTTTTGATTTTAAATACTTTTACCTCTTATTAATCTTAGAATTACTGCAAGAGCTGCAAGTATTAAAAGAAAATGTATAATTCCTCCTGCATCGTATCCGATGTAACCAATTGCCCAAATAAATGCTAATATTAAAGCGATTGTGTATAGAAAATTTCCCATAATTTGTGTTTTAATGTTTGTTTAATTTTCTGGTTTTGTACAATCTGATTCAGTATCAATTCCCGTTCTGTCTGGATTTGCTTCCCTTTTCGGTTTGTCAAATTTCGATTTACGTTTTTTTGTTGATGTATTATCTGAGTCAGTGTCTGTTCCAGTTTTATCTGCGTCATTATCAGGCTTTGTATGGTCTGATGAGTTTTTCGTTCCGCTTACTAATGGATTTTGAACAATTTTAGCGGTTTTATATCCTATAGGTTTCATGATTAAAAGCGAATTCCTAAAGTTGCTTGTACCCAAACATTTTTGTATCTTGGTGTAGTTGTTGTTCCGTCTCCGTTATTTTTAAATAGATCCCAACCAACTCGTGTACCAATTACCAATTGTTTGATATTTATGTCAGCTCCTAATGTCGCACACATGGTATTTTTTCTTACATCATCGTTTTCAAATTCTTGTTCTTGCAAAACATTCGTTGTTGAAGTCCCGAAAACATCTTTTTGTTTTACTAAGTAAGAAAATTGTGGTCCAGCAACAATCGTTATGAAACTAACTGGTTTGATAGCGAATAATAAGGGAACATCAATGTAAGTTGTTGTTCTTGTAAAGCTATATGGACTTCCCAAAATCACTCCTGTTGCTTGAAAACCTTTTTGAGAAAGTAAAATCTCAGGTTGCACACCAATTAATTCTCCTAATGGAATCGCAACAAATGCTCCAACAGCTAAACCTAACTTTGCATCTGCATTAAATTGTTCACCTTGAGAATCGTACACATTTGAGGAGTTTACTCCAGCTTTTAAGCCTAAAGTTAGTTCATTTCTATAATCTTTTCCTTCACTTTGAGCATTACTTGTGTTTGCAAAAAATGCGATACTTGCTATTATTACTAATGTCTTTTTCATTTTGTCTATTTTTAAATTGTTTATTTTTTTACTAACTACTAACTATTACTTAGTAAACACATTTTTAATTGCTTCCCCTAAATCGTTCATATCGTCAGAAAATTCGGTTTTGAACTCTTCCCAATTTTCTTTTCCTTGAGCTTTGTAATCATCCATTGTTTTCTTCAAATCACTATTTTTTTGTTCTAATTCTAAAACTCGTTTTCTGTAATCAGCTTTAGCTTCCATTTTTTCGTTGTCAATGCGGGCATTAAATTCAGCTATGCTTTTGTTATTTGCTTCGATTCTATCAGCTGTTTCTTTTCTATATTCTTCAATTTCAGCTACATATTCTTGATTTGCTTCATCTAGTTTGTCTTCTGATTCTTCTAGGTTTTCTTGTGCATTTTCTACTTTTTTAGCTGATGTCTCACAGGATGAAATAGAAGCAATCAAGCCAGCGACAACTGCTAATGTTAAAAGAGGTTTTTTCATGATTTCTATTTTTTTTTGGTTTATAATTACTGCGCTAACGTTTGTACTTCATCTGCTGTCGTAGATTCTTCTCGCAATCCCGATAGCTATCGGGAGCGAAGACGCTTTTTAAAACTTTTTTGTTAAAAATGCAAAGACGAAGTCAAATTGAATTTACACTCATAACTACTTACTCATAACTCATAACTAAATCTCAGATATGATTCGTTGAATTTCTTCTTTCGTTTTACCAAGTTTTTGTTGAATTCGACCCAACATCTCATCTTTTTTTCCTTCGATAAGTAAAACATCATCATCGGTAAGCATGGCAAATTTTTGTTTTAATTTTCCTTTGATTTCGTTCCAATCTCCTTTTAGTTCAGTTGTATTTTTCATGTTTTCTATTTGTTAATTTCTATACTACAAAGTTCGTCAGTCAGCTACTGTTTTGTGTTACACAAGATTTGAGATAAGTTACATGATTCACAGATTGATAGCTTCTTTAAAAAAATCGAATCAAAAGCATCACTTATGAGTTTTTTTAGTAACTTTGTCTAAAAATTTTTGGGATGAAATATTTCAGCTTATTATTACTTACTCTATCAATCGTCTTATTTTCCTGTAAAAAGGACAAAAATCCAGAAACTCAAGCTACTGGAACTACATTTTTGACTACTGAAAATTTATCATCCCGTATTGACTATTTTTGGAATAAAATTGAGCCTTTTCCAAAATCATTAAATGATAGTATCACATTTTATCATCTTGCTGATGTTACTTCACCAACAGTAAATGGTGAAATTTGTAGCGCAACTAGCATTGAAATTGTAGGAAATTTATGTTACGTAACTTATCACATTGCTGGTGCAGTTTATGGAGGTGCTATTGAAGTTTTTGATATTTCAACGCCTGCAAATCCAGAATTGATTTCTCAATTGATTTTAACAGATACAGATTTTAATCATTGTACCATTTCTGATGGAAAATTGTATGCTGTTGGAGGACGCGATATTTATTCTTCTGATTTTACTATTAACAATACAAAAGGAGCAATTTTATTAGAGGTGACCTTAAACAGCGGTTTATTAACAACCAATTTTAGATGGGGAGTTTTACCTTCTTATTCTGGTAATTCAGTGAATGTTGTTGGAGATTATTTGTTTGTTTCAGCTGGAAGTACAGGCGGAGGAGTTTTCACTCTAAATAAAAGTGATTTAAGTTTAGTTCAGTCTGATTATTTCGATAATGCAAAATTTTGTGATATCAAAAATAATCAAATTGGAGACCAAATGATCGTTTTACAGGGATATCCTGAAGCAAATTTACACGAATACATAGCTGGTTCAAATAATATTTCGGGTAAAACAATTCACAATATTTTAAATCAAAATGTGCCTTATAACGGTAAAGCTGTTGTTCACATTGATAACGATGATGTTTTTGTGTGCACAGGTGTAAATGGTTTGATGGGCTTTCATACGAATGCTTTGACTACGCCATTTTTAGATTTTGATTCACCTGGTGATGGTCATGCAAATGGTGTTCACACGGATGCAAATTTTATTTACATTGCTAATGGACTTGAAGGTTTGATTATTGTTAACAAAGATGATTATACAATTCATTCGATTTTCTCATATAATGGTTCAGCAAATTATGTGAGAGCAAATGGAGAATATGTATTTATTGCAAATGGTAAAGGTGGTTTAAAAATCATTCGTAGAGTTGATCCATTACCTGAAGAAAATGATTGTGCAAGTCGTCCAACACTGAATCCATCTTCTATAAATGGTACTTTTGTTATCAACAAAAAACATTCATTAGCTTATTCTGGGACTAATATTTTAAATGGAGATTTTTCTAATTTTGGTGAGTTTTATTTTTGTGGGAACCTTACTCTAAATAAGAAAATGATTTTAAACAATGGTTCTATCACTGAAATTGAAGGAACCTTACATGCAAAGGATTTGTTTATCAATCCAGGTTCAACACTTCGTATCAAGGGAAATTTAATTGTTGATGGCGATTTGCATTTGAAAGGTAATTTGGAGTTTATTGGTACCAACAATGTTGTGACAGTTGCTGGAAGCGTTATTAAAACAAATGGTTATGTTGTAAGCGGAATTTACACTTCAAACCAAGTTTTGTAATGAGATTATAAAAACATCTTTATTTGCTTGAACATCAATTTGAAATTAGTTTTCCTGATTGAATTAATTTATCTTTATTAAATACTTTATAAAAATAGATTCCACTTGGAAAATTACTAGTTTCAATTTTTGATTTTTCTATGATTAGACTTTTCTTGTCAACTAGATCGCCTAAAACATTGTACAATTTTAATTCCCAACTATCATTTATATTGATGTTTTTTAGGGTAATATTTATTTCAGCATTAAATGGATTTGGATAAAGTGAAATATCGAAATCAGTAATTGAAAAATCTACTACTTTAATTTCAGAATAAAAATTTATTCCATTATAATCAAATTGGTTTAAACGGTAGTAAATCATTCCTTGATTGAATTCTTCATCAATAAAATTGTAAGATGACAAATTTGAACTAGAACCAGCAGCATTTATTACTCCAATTGATCTAAAATTCACACCATTATCTGACTTTTCAATTTGAAAAAATGAACTATTATTTTCTGAAGCTGTTTGCCAATTTAGAATTGCGGTTGAATTTATTGCTGATTTTTCGGCTTCAAAAAAAATTAAGTTTATTGGTAAAACTATACCACTATTTAAACATGCAATTCCAACATTATTGTCCAGTGAAACGGCACCTTTTTTTGTCAATGCTCTACCAAAAAGAGAACAATCATTTGCTAAACTAATTGCGCCATTTGTAATTAGAGTACCATTAAATTCTGAATTTGAACCCAAAGATAAGGCACCATTAATTTGCCAATACACATTACATAAATTGGCATTATTAGTTAGAATCACTTTCGATAAAGCACTAGTTGAAAAAGCACCATCAATTTTAATGACAAAAATAGCATTAGGATCATTTTCTGCATCTAAAATTAAATCTCCAGTTAAAGATGCAGCTGAATTTATAGAATAAACATCAGCTAATAAAATTTGTCCAGAACCTAAAGTATTCGCTAAAGTTGTATTACAAGTTAGTGCATTCAAATCATCATAAACTTGATCTAAATCAATACTAGCTTGTAATGAAGTTGCATCAGCATTATGGATTTGACCATCAAGTGTTCCAGGAAGAAAACCTGAGAAAGCTCCATCATGAGTTCCTATGTCACCTGTGATATTGGAAGCTCCAACATTATTAAACGCTCCAATAGATGTAAAAAAAGTAAAATTGGCGACAGCTCCAAGATTTATTGTTTGAGAAAAATTGAATCTTGTAAATAATAGAACTAGTATAATTGTTATTATTGGGTGTAATTTAGGTTTCATCTGAAAGAGTTTTACTTATGAATAATCTTGTATTAATTATAATACAAAGATGCAAACTCTTAAAAATCTTAGGGTTACAACTTTCTCCTTTAAATTTACATGAATCACTTATTTGTTCACAGTTCAATTAAAAGAGTAACTAAAGTTTTTTTTCTTAAACCTAAATCTTTTAATTCACGACTTATTTCATTCAAATCCGAATTAAATTTTTTTTATCTTTTCATTTAAAATTAATTCATTTCTCTAATTGAATTGGGCTTAAATCTTTTAAACCTAAATCAATCTCACTTAGATTTTGATTGACTTCTAATTTAAAGGATTCCCACTTTATTTTTATTTCCTCTTCGTACTTTTTCAATTGACTTTTCAATTCAATGTTATTGTTTTCGAGGTTGGTAAGTCTTTTAGATTCTTTGTTGCTAAGTTTTACTTTACTTTTAATTTCTATTATTTTAGTTTCATTATCTAAAATTCGTCTGTCAATTTCCGTTTTAAAATAAGTCCATTCATCATGTAAAACAATATTCTTATCAAGAGGATTTTTTACATGCTCAATTTTTTTTGTTTTTAATGCAAAAGTTTTTGTTGCATTATGTTTTTCTGAAATTTGACTATTTAGTTTGTAATTTCGAATTAATTTATCTGCTTTTTGTTCATGGGATTCACATGAGATAAAAAGTATCACAGATAAAATTGGTGCTAAAGAAGCAAGAATAGTTGAAGTTTTCATATTGTTTTACTTTGTTGAATTATTAAGTTTCATCTGTTTTTCATTGAATTTCTCTTGTTTTATAAGGAACTCATTATCCATCATTTCAATTTTTAGGATTTCCATATACGATTTTGGCTCAATTTTTAAACTTCCAGCAAAAGGATGATCTAATAAAATGATGGTAAATAAAATCATTCCGATAAAAGCTCCAAATAGTGAATTTAAACCAATCAAAATTCGCGTGTGTTCAATGTCTAGTAACATTGCACAAATAATTGTAATTACTGCTCCAATCATAATTGGTAGCCACATCGATGGAGGAATTTCTGTTTCCATTGCCGAAATACGAAGCTCTCGAAGAGTACACAATTCATTCAAATGATGAAACATTTCTCCTAAGAGTTGCGTTTGAAATGGATTTTTTGGATTCAAACTTTCTAGAGTGTAAAATACTTTATTTAAAGATTCTGGTGTTTTACTACTCAATTTTAACTTTTCCATATTCGGAAAGTCTTCATCAATCACATTAAAGACATAGCCTAAATAAACAGTTTTTAATTTTTGAGAATCTAATGTATCAGGATAAAATTTGATATCTCTGTAAAGCGATAATGCCGAACCACCTTCTTGATTGATATTTGTTTGTGTATCGTTTAATTGACCCCAAACTGTAAATACCACAAAACCCAAAAGTAGGGCATAAAAACTCGCAATAGCAGTAAAAAGGAAGCCTGTTACCTCATTGTGAGATCTTAATACTTTTACACGAATGTATTTCCTAAAAATGAATGTTAAAGTACCCGCAAAAAGAGCACCTGAACTTATCATTATAATAAATAGCCAAATCGTTGGTATTTGAAGCATGTGGTAAGTGATAGCCATTTCCTTAGTTATGAGTTAGTAGTTATGAGTGGGGAGTAAAAAACAAACTCCAATCAGAAATCTGATTGGAGTTTGGAATTATTTTATTGTTGAGAAATCAATTTCCCAGATTTAATTAGAATATTGTTTTCTAAAACACTATAGAAATAGATTCCAGATTTAAGTTGATTTGTTTCAAACAAAGTAGTTTGAGATTTAATCTTTTTTGACATAATTTCTGCTCCTAAAACATCATAAATTTTCAATTCGCTTTCTCCCATTTTAGAGAAATTGTTAATTGTTAAAGTAATGTTTTCAGTAAAAGGATTTGGGAATAAGCTAATCTCATCATTTTCAATAACTGATGTTGGAACATTCAATGAACCACATGATGCAGGAATTTCTGTAGCAGCAATACTTGCAGCATTCGTTGTTAAAGCCCCACTTGTAGTAAGTGCTCTTCCGTATAAAAATGATCCTGTATTGATTGTTCCTAAAGCCGCATTATTAGTTATGATTGTACCACAAAAAACAGAATATTCATTGATGCTTACTGCGCCTTCAATTTTCCAATATACATTTTTTGCTTGAGCTCCATTGATTAATAAAACTTTAGCATATGTACTTGTTGATAAAGCTCCATTTACTTGAATAACAAAAACTGCATCAGCATTTCCTTGTGCATCTAAATAAAGTGAATCTGTAAATGTTACAGCTGCCGCTAATAAATAAGTGTGAGGAGTTAAAACTAAATTTCCTCCAAATTGTGCTGGATACAACAATTCAATATCATACGATAAAGTATTTAAGTAATTATAAGCAACTAGTAAATCAGCTGAAGCTTGAGCAGTTGAAACATCAGGGATTTCGTGAATTTCACCTGTTACAAACAAAGGATCAAAAGCTGTTGCAGCACCGTTATTTGAACCTATATCGCCAATAATCGTTGTTAATCCAGTATTTGAAACTGCACCATCAGAAGAAAAAAGCGCATAACAAGCAACAGCACCTAAATCTGGAGCTGCAGGACCTGTTAAATTTGGACTTCCACAACCAATTGGTGTGTAAGCTAAAACTCCGTCAATTGTAATCGCACCAGCAGTTGTAAAAGCTCTTCCTTCAAGTGTATCTCCTGTATTCAAATTGATTGCCGAGTTATTAGCAATGATTGTACCTTTGAAAGATGTTCCAGAAGCCATATCAACTAAACCTTCCACTTTCCAGTAAACATTACAAGCTTTTGCTCCATTTGTTAATTTGATTTTAGAATCAGCACCAGTTGATAATGGGCCTTCAATTTGGAAAATAAAAACCGCATCAGGATTTCCTTCTGCATTTAAAGTTAAATCTAAATTCAAGGTTGTTGCACTTCCAATCGCGTAAACTCCAGCTGTTAAAATTTGACCGTTTCCTAATAAGGAAGAAGGAAAAAACGCTGGAATTGTATTGTCTAATTCATTGTAAGCAACTAAAACATCAACTGCACATTGAGCTGTGATTAAATTTGCGTCATTCATTGTTCCATTAACATTTCCAAAAGCTGTACTAGAACCATTGTTTGTACCCACATTTCCCGTAACATGCGAAATTCCCGTATTGCTTACTGGTCCGTCTGTTGAAAAAAGTACGAAGCTAGATGCTGATCCTAAGTTTGGTGCTTGACCAAAACTTAAATTTGATACAGTCATTAAACTAAAGACTGATAGTGTATGTAGAAATTTTCTTTTCATGATTTTTGTTTTAAGTGTGAATGAATTTTCACTCTACAAAGTTCAGAATCATGTCAAGGTTTTGTGTTACAGATTTTTGTTTAAATGTTACATGAATCGCAGATTTTTGTTTTTCAATTTTGTAGGGATGCGATTAATTGCATCCCTACAAAAAAAACGAATGAAAATAAATTCACTCGTTTTACTATAAACTATTGATCGAAAATCTAACTATTTTTTACTGCGAAGTAACTAGAAAGTGAATCTCAAATTCTAATGTTTCCCTTTTCCACCACCATGTCCGCCACCGTGATTTCCTCCTCCTTTGTTTCCACCACCGTGTCCTCCGCCATGATTTCCATTTCCTTTCATTTTGACAGGGCTACTTTTTTGTTTAACATGGATTTTTTGAGGAGATTTGTGATTTCCGTTTCCATTTCCAGGTTTCATCCCAATGTTTTTTTGACTTTTACCTTTGTAGCCTTTAGCATATTTGTGTTTGTGATCTTTGAAATGTCCATAAGGTTTATGTCCATGATAATCGTTTAAAACAACTTTGTAGCCACCATATAAATCATAATTTCTACAACGAGATGGAAGGTAAGATCTTCTAATCCAAATGCCGTTATTCATGTAAATAAACATGCTTGTATGGATGTCGTAATAAGCCTCAATATCTGGCAAGTAATAATATTGAACGTCTGAGTAACCAGAAGGTCCCCAATTTGGAGCTGTTCCTATATTTACATTTACTTGAACTTGAGCATTTGAATTGAATGTGAACAAAAAAGCACATCCAAGTACTAATATTTTTAAATATTTCATCTTGTAATTTATTAAATGCGAAAGTGTTTTCACATGAGACAAAGATCAGTATTTTTTTAACCTTTTCTCTTACACAATGTTATCAAAAACTTACATAAATCACATTTTTCCCATGTACCAATTCAATTCCTTTTCCATTTTTTTGTATTGGAAAATCGTCGTGATAATTTTTTGTAAACGGAAAAATGCTGTTTCACTTTTTACCACATAATCAAAAGCACGGTGGTGCATACAAGTAATTGCAACATCAATTTTATCTTGAGAAGATAACATCACAACTGGAATATCTGGATTAACCGCTTTAATTTTATCTAAAGTTGCCAAACCATTCATGGCATTTTTATCGATTCCATCTAAATGGAAATCTAAAATTACTACGTCGGGATTGTGAGATAAATTCTCCAAACATTTTTCACCTGTTGGATAGGTTTCAATTTCAAAATCTGCATGATCTAAAAACTCGATCTCTAAAGATTTTAAAAATACGGAATCGTCATCCACTAAGAATAACTTTATTTTATTTTCTGTGCTCATTTTATTTTTTTTAATTCGATTAATTCATTTTCTAATTCTAGACAAGCTTTGGTGCAAACTACTTCAAGTTGCTTCACCATGCTATCAATCAAATCAAAATTTTGTTTTTTACTTGCGTTTTCTTGAACAGTTTTCGCCATTTCTTCGTAATCAGAATGAATTCCAACAATTGAAAATGAGGGAATCATCTTGTGTGCAGCAGATTTTAACAAATCCCAATCTTGATTTTTCAAAGCTTGTTGCATCGCATCAATCAAAGGAGGGGTTTGTTCTAGATATATTTCTAGCATTTCTGCCATCAATGAAGCATTGGATTTTGTTCTTCGAGACAAATACGATAAATCAATGTATTTTGGTTGTTCGTTTTTAAAAATTGTTTTCTTAGGTTTTTGTACCAAACCTATTATTTTGCTGTATAAAACGCGCTCATCAACAGGTTTTGCAATGTAATCATTCATTCCAACTTCTTTACACTTTTCAATGTCAACCGTTGTCACATCAGCAGTTAAAGCAATAATTGGAATTTTAGAATTCATTTTATTTCGAATGTATTCGGTTGTTTCAAATCCATTCATAACGGGCATTTGTAAATCCATTAAAATAATGTCAAAGGATTTACTTTCAAGCTTTTCAATGGCAATTTTACCATTAGAAGCAATGTCTCTCTCAAAACCAAAATCATCTAATAATGTTTTCATCAGTAGTTGATTCAATGCAATATCTTCAACAACCAACACTTTGATATTCCGTATTTGAGCATCTTTTTCAAGAACTTCGTTCTCAATTTCTGCTTTTTCTTCCGTTTTCAAAAAAGGTAAAGTAAAACTAAAAGTAGAACCTTCTTTAATTTTACTTTCAACTTGAATACTACCACCTTGTGGCTCAACCAATTGTTTTACAATTGCGAGTCCTAAGCCTGTTCCTCCAAATATTCGTGAAGTTCCACTTGTTGCTTGCTGGAAGTTTTCAAAGACAGTTGATATTTTAGATTGTGGAATTCCAATTCCAGTATCTTTTATAGCAAATTTAATATCCACTTTTTCTTCATCTTCATTTAATAAATCCACTGTAACAGTGATTTTACCTTGATTTGTAAATTTGACAGCATTGCTCACTAAATTTAAAATGATTTGATGTAAACGTACTGGATCACCAAGTAATACTTCTGGAATATTTACATCGTAAACCTTTACAAGTTCCAAGTTCTTTTCTTGAATTTTTGTTTCAAACAAATGTAACATGGAAGAAATAGAAGAAGATAACTTGAATGGGATTTGTTCAAATGACATTTTTCCTGCATCGACTTTAGCTAAATCAAGAATATCATTAATCAAAACAATTAAGGCATCGCCACTCATTTTGATAGCATTCAAATATTCTTTTTGTTTATCTGTTAAATCAGTTTTTAAAACAACTTTCGTAAAACCAATAATTGCGTTCATTGGAGTACGAATTTCGTGACTCATATTTGATAAAAACTGTTGTTTTGCTTTTACCGCATCATTCGCGATTTGTGTTGCACTTTCGGCCTTAAATTTTGCTTCCTCAGCAATTGCAGTAGCCAATTCAGCGAAAATTTTAGCTTCATTTAATTCAGTTGCAATTCTTTTTTGTTCGGTAATATCTCTTGCAACTACAACAGCTCCAATAACATGACCTTTATCGTCTTTGTAAACTGAACCATTAAATAAAACATCAATCATTTTTCCAGCAACCATAGTTAAAGGATAATCGCTTACAAATCCTCTAACGAAAACTTGTTGATATCCTTTGCGGGCTTTTTCTTTTTCAGTAAAATAATCAATGAAATTTGTTCCAATCAATTTTTCTTTGGAAATACCAGTTGCTTTAACGCTTGCTTGGTTCAAATCTGTGATTTTTCCATCAGGAGCAATTGTAAACAATGGATCGCGACTTGCTTCAATTAAACTCAAAGAATATTGAGAAGCTAGTTTTGCGGTATTACTCAATATTTCAAGTTCTTTATTTGTTTGTTCGCGTTTTTCTTTTTCTTTGTTTTGAAATACAAGTTCAATATCCGCAATAACTAATTCAGCAGCTCTTTTTTTCTTTTCGCTGTTTTGATATAATAATTCTTTATTAGCTAGACTTAACTCATCTGCTCGTTTTTCTTTTTCTATGTTTTGAAATGCTAATTCTTTGTTGGCAATACTTAATTCTTCAGCTCGTTTTTCTTTTTCATTATTTTGAAAAATAAGTTCTTTATTAGCGATTCCTAGTTCAATAGCTCTTTTCTCTTTTTCATGGTTTTGAAAAAGCAATTCTTTATTTGCAACACTTAATTCCGCTGCACGTTTTCCTTTTTCCTCATCTTGAAAAACAAGTTCCTTGTTAGCAATTCCAAGTTCTGCCGCTCTTTTTCCTTTTTCCTCATCTTGAAAAACAAGTTCTTTGTTTGCAATTCCAAGTTCAGCCGCACGTTTTCCTTTTTCTTCATCCTGAAATGCTAATTCGATATTGGCAATGCCTAATTCAGCTGCACGTTTTTTCTTTTCAACTTTTTGAAATGCTAATTCATGACTAAGATTAGCTAATTCTAATTTCAGTCTTTCATTTTCAGTTTTTTGAAAAGCAAGTTCACTTAGCGTATTTGCTAACGTTTCTTTATCCAAATTTTTTCCCTCTTCCATTTTGCTTACTAAATTTGGTTTATCAATGTTTATTATCAGCAATTCCAATTTCTTCAATTGGAGTTCTATTTCGATCTTTTAAATTCTTAAATTGAGAAGGAGTAAGGCCAGTAACTTTTTTAAATTGGTTTGATAAATGCGCCACACTGCTGTAATTCATTTTATACGAAATTTCTGTAAGATTTAATTCTTCATACAAAAGCAATTCTTTTACACGTTCAATTTTATGAATGATTATAAATTGCTGTAAGGTAATCCCTCTTACTTCAGAAAATAAATTGGATAAATAAGTATAATCATAAGCTAACTTTTCACTAATGTAGTCAGAATAATTTACTTTGGGTAACTCTTCAGAATAGTGAACCATTTCAACAATCACATTGATTATTTTTTCTATTAAAACAGCTTTTTTATCATCCATAAGTTCTAATCCAGATGTAGCTAATGCAATTTTTAGCTGATTTCGTTGCGCTTCATTGATATTTTCCATGATATCAACTTCGCCTAAATCAACAACGACAAAGTGCAATCCAAGTTTTTTCAACTCTTCTTTCACTGCCATTTTGCAACGCGTACTGACCATATATTTTATGAATAATTTCAAATTGTTTTCAGTTTAAAGGTTTAATACAAAGTACGCCCCTTTTGAACTAGAAAATGTTATACAACTTGAGTAATAAGTTGTATAAATCACAGATTTTTGAAATGATTTTTTTTGAAATGAGTTCTTATTAGACTCTTAAATCCTTGAACGCTTTACCTAAACAAGAAATTACATCAGAAATAAGCATGCTTTCAACACTTTGATTTTCAAGTGCAAAATCAGCTGCAAGACCATGAATATAAACACCCAGTTTCGCAGCATCAAAAGCATTGTAATTTTGAGCCAAAAAAGCAGTAATGATTCCCGAAAGTGCATCTCCAGAACCCCCTTTTGCTAAACCACTATTTCCCGTAATATTTATAAAAGTTTCACCTTTTGATGTGATTAATGTTTTATGTCCTTTTAAAACGATAACAATTTTTAATTCTTTGGCTTTTGAAATAGCTGTAATTTGCCTTTCTTCTTGGGTTTTATGTTCTCCGAAAAGTCGATCAAATTCCTTAGCTTGCGGTGTGATAATAGTGTTTTTAGGAACCTTTTTGAAAAGCTTTTTATTTTCCGATAAGATGTTTAAAGCATCCGCATCTAAGAGCATTGGTTTTTTAAATTCTGAGATGCATTTTTCTACTAAAAACATTGATTCTGAACTTTTTCCAAGTCCAGGACCAACGCCCAAAGTAGAAAAGAAAGAAAAACTGGCTGACTTATTTTCTCGAAATTGAAGCATCGCTTCAGGAATTGCCGTTTGAAAAATGAGACGTTCTTTTTCAGGAATATTTAGTGTCAATAAACCAACTCCTGAGCGTAAACAAGCTTTAGCAGCTATTAGTGCGGCACCCATTTTGCCAGTATTACCAGCAACAATTAATGCGTGACCAAAATCTCCTTTGCTAGATTTTTCGTCTCTAATTTTTAAAATTGATTTTATATGTTCTTTACCAAGGGTAAGCATTATTTTTTAGATTGTTCTGAAAAAATAGTTATACAAAATTCATTACACAATAAACAATAACTCCCATTGTCACAAAAGTTAATAGAAAGATAGCCATAAATTTTGAGATTCCGAATTCTTTTACCAAAATTCTGATTGGTTTCGTAATTACACGCATTACCAAACGATTTATCTTAATCCAAGAACCTTTGCCTTTTACAACATAATCTTTTGCTCCAGCACGAAAAGAATCAATTGCAAGGGCAATATCCTCATTACTAGACAACATAATTACCTCCGTTTTAGGATTGATTTTTTTGATTAATTTTAAGATTTCTAGACCGTTTTTTCCTTCTAGCATGTAGTCTAAAAGTACGATATCAGTTGTTTTGTCAACTTTTTCTAAACAACTTTCTCCATTTGAAAAAGTTGAGATTGTGATGTCGTTTCCAAACTTTGTATCTAAAAAGTGCTTTAGTGTTGTGGTCATTAATCTATCATCGTCCACGATGAATAAATTTAATTTTTTATAAGCTTTCATGTTTTTTGTTTTAAGTGATTATAATATAGAACAAAGAACAGCCTTTTTAGCTCATTTTTCCTTACATTTTTTTAGAGAATACTTGTATATTTCACAGATTTTCTAAATTGTTTTTTCGTTTTTGTTTCAATTGTTTGTAAAACGATGGTGAAAGTCCAGTTACTTTTTTGAATTGTTTTGATAAATGGGAAACACTGCTATAGTGGAGCTTGTAAGAAATATCGGTTAAATTTAATTCATCATAGAGAAGTAATTCTTTTACTTTTTCAATTTTATGAATGATGATAAACTGCTGAATCGTAATTCCTTTTACTTCGGAAAAAACATTTGAAAGATAAGTGTAATCGTATGACAGTTTTTCGCTTATGTATTCAGAATAATTCACTTTTGGTAAGTTGTCTGAATAATGAATCATATCGATGATGGTATTCTTGATTTTATCAATCAGAATGCTTTTTTTGTCATCTAATAATTCTAATCCAGATTTAAGTAAATTCCTTTTTAAAATATCATGTTGAATAGGAGTGAGGTTTTCTAAAATCTCTACAACCCCGAGTTCGACAATTAAAAAATGAAGTCCAAGTTTCCTTAATTCCTCTTTTACAAGCATTTTACAACGCAAACTAACCATGTATTTGATATAAAGTTTCATTTTTACTTAAAGTTTAAATGAAACTTTTAAAGAAATTCAAAAGTACATTGGTATGTAAAGATAGGTTTTTTTTCTCGGAAAGGAAAGTTTATTTTTAATTATTGAAAAAAGTCAATTCTCCACGCTTCATTTGGTGGTAGGCTCTTGTTAAATAAGCAACACAAATACGCATAGCATCAAAAGATTCTTCACTCTCAGCACTGATTTCTTTCTTTTGTAATTTTAAAAGCAATTTCATGTACAAAGCATGAAACATAATTTCAATGTGGTTTTTGTCTTTTAAATTTGATTTTTCACGAAAAGAATTGATGTGATCAATCGCTGTATTGTAAAGTGTTTTGTATTTATCATCGTCAGACATATTCAACAAAGTGTTGTGTAAGTAAGATAACTCAATCATTACTTCTTGAATCAAATACAAATGTCCTTTTTGTTCAATTTTTTGATTTTTCATCTGTTGAATCAAGTCCGAATACCATTGACGATATTGCCCATGAAATGAACTGTCAGGTAATTGTGGTGAAACATAATTCTCCATAATTAACTCAATGTCAAGGTTGAACGAACGAATAACGTCCTCAATTTGATACATATACAAAATGTATTCAGCAATATTTTCCTGAAGTTTTTTTTGAGCGATGAACATTTTCTTTAGTTATGAGTTATGAGTGTTGAGTTATGAGTCTATTCAACACTCATAACCCATAACTCATAACTTTTTGGATTATTTCTTCTTTTCGTCTGATTTTAAATCTGCTTCAATTTCTGCTTGATGTTGATTCAAATAAGCGATAAATTCTTTTGTGACGTTCATGTTATCATTGATGAAATTCAATTGTCCTCCAGGACCGTGAATTAACAAAATATCGATGTTATGCTTTTTACAATATGTTTTTCCTGCAGCTTCAACACGCTTTGTCAAAACTTCCAAAATTTCAGTTGTTTCATTTTCCAGTTTTACACCTTCATTTTGTTGGTATTGGTACAAAGCTTGTTCTCTACGTTGTGCTTCTTGTTGAATCGTTTGAATTTCAAAAGCAGACAATTGACCTGTTTTTGCGCGCTCTTCGTTTTTCATCACATAATCTTGTAAAGATTTTTGTTTACGCTCTAATTCTGACTGGAATTTTGTCTGTTTGACTTTCGTAACAGAATCCATTTCACGGTAATAGACAAAATCAGATTTTAAACTGTCTTGAACGTAATAAGCGATTTTCAAACCATTTTTAATGATTGGAACGTTTGGAGTTGTATTTTCAACTTTTTTTTCCTTTCCTCCACAAGAGAAAATGATAAATGCTAAGGCAGTGAAAGTAATTAATTTCATATTTTTCTGGATATTAAACATTAAGATTTTAGGATGTTAAGACTTTAGTTTTATTTTTGGATCTAATTATTGGTTGAATATTTTCAACCAATCTATATTACTACAGTATTTTTTTTATTGAAAGCATCTTCCCAGTCACTTCGCATAGTAATAAAACGATTCAGACAATTTTGCAACAGTTCAGTTGTTACCATTGCTTTTACATCGTCGAGACCAAAAACATCCGTTTCACCAATTTTAAACGTTTGTTCAAAATCAGCTAATTCAATCTTTAAGGAATATTTATTATTGTACGAAAAGATTTGAATTTTAAATCTTTCATGTGGGATTTCTGCTACTACTCTCATAATTCAACAAAAATACTAAAGAATATGAAAATAACGTAATTTTTGCTAATATTTATAAAAGAAAAAAACCATCCGTTAGACGAATGGTTTTTTCAAAAAATGTAATTTAAAATGTAATGATAAGTATATGTTTAGATTGCAAATGCCATATCTTGATCGTTGTATTCTTTGAATTCAAAAGGAACTTTTACCATGAATGCGTAATCTTGACCAACTTCATACATGTCTTCGTCAGATTTACGGTAATACCATTCAACTTTTGCTTCAAATCCTTTTTCAACGATTTCGTTTAACTTGTATAATAAAAATAAAATACGTTTTGATGAAGAGATATTAAAATACTCTAAATCAATTTTAAAAACAGTCATTTGACTTGGTGTTTCAGAATATTTATCAAACCAAGCCAAGGCATCCCCCCAAAAAGGTTCAGGATTATCTGGAATTGCTCGACCCTTAATAATCATAATTCCATCAGCATTAAAAGCTATTGACGGAGTCTGAAGAGTTGCTTCTCGTAAAAATTCTATCATTATTATAGTGTTATACAGGTGCAATTTGCGAAAAAAAAATGAATTACACCTAAAACTTTTAAATAAAAAATGAAAGATTTAGATGAATGGGAGTATTTTACAAATTAATGGTTGAAAATCATGATTTAATGCCAAATAAAATTTCCAAGGAAAAAAGCTTTGTTTTAATTAAAATTTACCAACTTTACAAGATTAATTTTTATTCAAAATGCTTGATTCAAATTCCTTACATGATTACATGCTTTTAAAAGAGCTTGGAATAGTCAGAAAGAGAAAATTTAATCAAGTTTTTTTGGGCGAACACAAAGATGATAAACATTTAGCCATCATTAAAATCCTTCAGAAAACAAATCAACATGTTAACATTCAAGATTTTTTGCGGAATGAAGCCAATTTTTCTTTTCAAAATCCATTTTTGCCTCAAATTCTTGATTTTGGAGAAAATGAAAACGAAATTTATTTAATCAAAAAATATCAAAAAGGAATTCAATTAGATGAATTTTGGGATAAACTTAAAAAGAAAGAACAAATCCCATTTTTACTTTTGTTTCTAAAAAAAATAGAATCAATTTTTGAAGTGTTGACAGAGAAAAACATCATTCATTGTGACATCAAAGCAAGTAATTTTATTATAAACGGAAGAAAAGAAGAATTTGATGTGTATTTAATTGATTTTGGACTCTCCTTTTATGCCAATCAAGAAAATTACCGAAAAACAATTTTTCCTTTAGCATATGCTTCACCAGAAATCATTCTGAACAACTTACATTTGGCTTCTCATAAAAGCGATTTATTTTCTTTAGGAATTTTAATATATCATTTATTGGAAGGAAGATTGCCTTTTTATCATCAAAATCCTGCTTTGATGACCAATTTACAATTAACTTATCCCTTGCAGAAATCAGACACTATCTCAAATGAATTGTTTGATATTCTCTCAAAAATGTGTTTTAAAGGGAAATTTACAAATGCTCCTAAAAATCTAAAAAAAGAAGAAATAGAACACATTTTACTTCAAGGAATTTCAAAAAGATATGCTTCTTTAAAGGAAATCAATCAAGATTTAGGAAAAATAGATTTTAGAAAGAAATCGTTTAAGGAGAAATTAATAAAAATCTTTTCTAATCCCAAAGTTAAAGGTGAAAAATAAGCTTGTGTATTGAGTTGAATTATTTGCAGTAGCGTTACTTCCTAAAGCCAATAATTTGTAATTCAAGCCAGCATCAAAATAAAGTGTTCCAAAGTAAAACGAGTTTTTCACACCTGCATTTAATCCCAAAGCCAAACCTATAATTGTTCCAAAATCTTCTCCTGTAGTTGGACTTTGGTATTTTGAGTGGTCATAATCTCCCAATTCATTTTTCACTTTGTTAAAAACAACGCTCATATTTGAGCCTCCATAAACACCAAAACCACTTTCGTAACCTTCTCCAAAATAATAACGTTTCCCAAATTCTAACATGCTGTAATTGAATTTTTCAGTAGAACTCACCTCAATGTTGTAGGGATCAACATTAAAATCTACTCCAGTTACATACAAAGTTGTTGGTGTGCCTTTTTGCGCTGGCATGAATGAAAAACGAGCATACATGGTTGTAACATCATCGTTACTAAATTCTGCACCAAGATGAAAACCAGGATAAGCTTTTTGAATTCCAAAAGGTTTGATTAAGGATGGGCCAGCCGAAAAACTAAATTGTGAAAAGCTTTTTTGACTAAAAAAACTTAAGGCGAATATTATAACAAGGAAATTTTTCATGGTTTTTAGATTCAATTTAAACAAATATAAACAAGAAATTTGATTATAATTAGATTTTAACATAAATTTATAGTTTTATTGAGTAAACATGTCCATATATAAATTTAACGGTTTTACACCCGTTGTAAAAAAAAGTAGTTTCATTCATCCAAAAGCGTCTGTTACAGGAAATGTAATCATAGGAGAAGATGTTTATATCGGACCTGGAGCAGCAATTCGTGGAGATTGGGGGCAAATCATCATTGAAGATGGTTGTAATGTACAAGAAAATTGTACGATTCACATGTTTCCAGGAACAACAACAATTCTCAAAAAAGGTGCTCATATTGGTCACGGAGCGATCATTCATGGTGGAATCATTGGCGAAAATTGTTTGATAGGAATGAATTCCGTTATAATGGATGACACTATAATAGAAGAAGAATGTATCATTGGAGCTTTATGTTTTGTGCCAGCAAAAATGCACATTCCAAAACGCAGTTTAGTGGTGGGGAATCCTGCAAAAATCATCAAAGAAGTTTCAGACGAAATGATTGCTTGGAAAACAAAAGGAACAGCTTTGTATCAAGCTTTACCAAAAGAATGTCACGATTCACTTGAAGAAGTTGAACCCTTGAGAGAAATTGAAGCAAATCGTCCGAGTCAGGAAAAAATGTTCGAAACGTGGGAACGAGTTAAAAATAGTGAAGAATGAAGAGTTAAAAGTGAAAAAACTTAGTACATTTGTCTCAAAAAATCTAAATATTATGAAAATAGTAAAATTGTTTTTCTTGTTATTAACTTTTAACATTTCTTACTCTCAAATTGAATTGACAGAAAAAATTGAAGATCAACAAGAATTGGCAGGTGTAATTGAAATCAATGAAAATGAGTTTTTTGCTTTTCAATATGTAGGTGAGCATAAAGAATATAAAGAGTTTAGTATTGCTAAATACGTAAACAATAAAAAACAAGCATCTTTTGAGTTTGGTAAAAAATTAAAATTAGATAAATCTGAATTTTCTGTTGAAAAAATATTTTTATTTAATGGTTTTCCAACAATTGTTTTTGTAGAAAAAGAGCAAAAAACAATGAATATTAAAATTCAACAATTTGATTTGAATTGCAATCTCCTTGGAGATTTTAAATTGTTAGATTCTTACGAAAAAAAAGGAATTACTGCATATCATCTTTTTAAAATTGAAGTTTCGCAAAATGAAAAACACCTTTTAGTTAAAAGTAGAATTTTTGATGATCCAAAGTTAGACATAAAAGCAAAAAATGTTTATAAAGTATATAATGCTAATTTAGAAATTGTGTCTGAGCAAAACGTCTTGGTAAACGAAAAAAATCTTTTCCCTAGTAAATTATTTCTTTCTAATACGGGCGAAATTTATGCGACTAACTATACATACAAATCTGTTAATCCTGGGTTTAAAAATTCATTTTATACAGATCAATTTGGTCACCAGCGTCCCTTGAGTTTTAATTCACTAATAAAAAGAACTTTTTTTAGAATTGAAGATAATTATACAGAAGAATTTTCTTCTTTTGATGATTTTAAAGAGTGTACAATTGCTGATGATTTTTTGTACTTTCAATCAAAATTTGAAAACAACAATTTAAATGCAAGTGTTTCATTGTATCAAGATAAATCAACTGAATATGGATTTAAAGGCTTGTTCGTTTCATTAGTAGATGAAAATAATTTCACTTTAAAAAGTAGTTTTTATTGTGAGTTTACAAAAGAATTTATTATTTCTACTTTTAATGAAAAACAATTGAAATGGTATGACAAAGGTGATCAAGAATTAAGTTTAAAATTTGATTATAATTTAATAGACTTTAAAATGTTAGATGATGCAAATTTCATTGCTATTTTAGAATCTAATACAGAAATTATAAATGAAGGGAAAGCAGTTGGTCATGAATCTGAAGAAATTTTTATACTAAAAATTAATTCAAAAGGTGAAATAGTTTGGTTTAAAAAAATTGACAAACTTCAAAAAGGTAATAAAAAGGAATTTGATTTGATTTCATATCATATTCTTTTTTCAAAGAATAAAATCAAATTATTATTCAATGACAATGTTTTAAATTACAATAAAGCTGGAAAATTTGAACTGGTTGAGAATAAAATTGAAAAATGCAAGTTTAATGTAGCTCAAAACACGATTGCATTTGTAAATTTAGATATTGAAACAGGTGAATTAACAAGAGAAAGTTTAAATAATATAGAATTAAAAGAATGTCTGTTAGCTCCTTGTTTAAATAATAGATTAATTTCTTTATCAAATATTTCTCAA
Organism: Bacteroidota bacterium; assembly: GCA_040386975.1. Lineage (GTDB taxonomy): Bacteria > Bacteroidota > Bacteroidia > Flavobacteriales_D > Crocinitomicaceae > M2408. The sequence goes on from JAZKEO010000001.1 coordinate 22,075, forward strand.
ATAATGACAAAAGATTCAAGACAATTTGTGATTTTGAAATGAAATTGAGACTTTAACATAAAACATGATTTTGAAAGTACTGAATATTTATCTCATTAGATATAATTTTTTCATTGCTTTTTGTTCTATCTGTGTACTTTTTTATTTTTCTATTTTAACAGAAAACAAAATCTCACCTTTTTACTACCTTTTTACTTTTTTCGGAACTTTGGCACTTTACAATTTATTTCGTTTGTCACCTTCATTTTCAGGACTTTTCAAAAAACAAAGTATGGGGTTTTCACACGAATTAATTTTTGTAAGTTTGATTATCTGTGCGATTTCATTTTTTTTAATTCCTTCCAACACAAAATATTTTTATTTAATTCCGATATTTCTGTCTTCACTTTATCAATTTTCAATTTTTGGCTTAAAAAATCTAAGAACTTTTCCTTATTTTAAAATTATGATCATTGCATTCGTTTGGGTTTTGATGGCTCTGATACCATTTTTGGAGTATAAATTTACACAAGAAAAATTACACAATTTCTACTTTTTGACTTTGACACAATTTTTATTTTTTTTGAGTCTTGCCATTCCTTTTGATGTTTTTGATGAGCAAAAAGACGAAATAAAAACCTTAGCGAAAATGTTAGGTGCAAAAAAAGCGATTTATCTTTCCTTATTTTTTTTATTGATTTATTTAGTTTTGCATTTAATTGAAAATTCAAGTTTTCAAGAGAAAATCGCATATTCAACAATCACACTTACTTCTTTTGTAACGTTGATGAATTACAAAAGAATGAAAGCAATTGCTTCACAATATTATTTTATTGATGGATTGATTGTTGTGCAAACTGCAATTATATTTTTAGTTCACAAATAAGCCTAATGGAAAAAAATAATAGAAGAGTAGAGCTTTATAAGTTGATTTTATCAAGTTTGTGTATTTCAACTTTAAGTGCTTTTATGGTTTATGCCTTAGTTCTTTTTACAGAAAACTTTGAACATATTTTATTTCATTTAGCTAAAAAAATAAATTTCTTATTTTTCATCTTTCCTTTTGTTGGTTTAAGTTTGATTTTTTTCTTGAGGATTTATCTATTCAAAAAAAGAGAAAATAAAGGTATTAAAGAAATTTACGACAGTTTAAGAACAAGACACAATGAGTTGAAATTTTATAAAATCCCATCTCACTTTTTGAATGGTTTTTTGACAGTTATTTTTGGTGGTTCAACTGGGATTGAAGTTTCAACAGTTGTTGCTTCAGCGAGTGTTGGTTCCGTTTTACATGAAAATCAAAAGATTCACGAACGTTTCAGAAAAGAATTAATTTGCGTTGGCGTTGCAGCTGGAGTTACAGCACTTTTTGGAAGTCCGATTGCGGGTTTACTTTTCGCTTTTGAAGTTATTTTAAAACGAATTTCAAAAGTCGCTTTCGGGTTGATTTTGTTATCGGTTTCCTTTGTTTGGATCTTAAATCAAGTTTTAAACATCAAACCAATATTTCACTTAGATGTCAGTCATTGGAACCACAACGTTTTTCCTTATTTCATTTTACTTGGAGTTTTGGCGGGTTTAAACTCAGTATATTTAACGAAATGTGTTTTGTTTTTCAAAGCACAATTCGCGCGATTAAACAGTCATTTTATAAGAGTTTTTCTAGCCACATTGATTATAGGTTTTGGGATTTTATTTTTTCCAGCTTTGTACGGTGATGGTTATCATGCAATAAAAGAAGTTTTGAAAAATTTAAATACACTTAACTTTTCTTACTCATTGATTTTAGGTTTTTTGGGACTTTTATTAATCAAACCAATTTTAAGCGCTATAACACTCTCTGCTGGAGGAGATGGGGGAGTTTTTGCTCCAAGTTTATTCATTGGTGCGTTTTTAGGACTTTTTCTAGCATTCATTTTAAATCATTATTTTGATGCACATGTGATTCCAGTAAATTTCATGCTGATTGGCATGGCAGCGGTTTTAAGTGCAAGTCTTCACGCGCCCTTTACTTCCGTTTTTTTAGTGTGCGGAATTGTTGGAAATTTCACTTTAATTATTCCAATTTTAGTTGCTTGTTTAGTTTCAAAACTGACCGCAAAAATGCTTTTTCCATATACGGTTTATACGTTTCACACTAAACTTCAAAAATGAAAAAGAGGATAAATAGAACGTATCGAAAAGCGAAATACATTCTTTACAAGGAAACGCTGATTGATAAAAAAGAACATGTATTTACTTTTTTAGGAGCCTTTTTTGGTATTGGAATCATTGGATTTTTGAATAGTAAGTATTTGGTTGCAAACGACAATTTGTTTTTAATTGGTTCCTTTGGAGCATCATCCGTGTTGATTTATGGAGCAATCAATAGTCCATTGGCTCAACCGAGAAATTTAATTGGTGGACATTTAATTTGTGCTTTGGTTGGTGTTACGATTCACAAACTCATTCCAAACGAAATTTGGCTAAGTTCCGCTTTATCTGTTTCTATTTCGATAGTTTTGATGCAAATTACAAAAACACTTCATCCTCCAGGTGGAGCAACTGCTTTGATAGCAAATATTGGAAGTACGAAAATTACTTCTATGGGATATCTTTACGTTCTTTCTCCTGTTTTGTCTGGGGTTTTAATCTTATTTGTGATCGCTTTGATTTTTAATAACTTGACTACACAGAGATCTTATCCGAGCGATGAAAAATTTAAAAAGTGGTTTGGGAAATAATTTCTTATTCAGGATAAAGTTCTAAAATTACTTTACAAAGACCTAAAATCAAGCCTAAAAATATTCCTAATGCTCTGGAAGCTGGATTATTTAATTTTTCATCATTTTTGCGGTTTAAAGTCAAGAAATTGGTATCAATTTTATCTTGATTTTTTAACATAAAACCTGAATTTCCATCTATTGCAACTGCAATTCCAGTGTATGAAATCCTGTTGTAAGTTTGTATCTTGTTGTTTTTATCGGTGTAAATTTCACTTGTAGTATTTTTTTTAATGTTGATTACCGCATTCCCACACATTTTATAAGCTTGTTCTTTCATTAAATCGAAAGTCATTTCCTGAGAATGAATCTGTTTGACTTCAATTAATCCTAATTTTTGGTATTCAAAATCAGTTTGCTCGCCGTCAAAAAACAAAAAGACATTCTCAGTTCTATTTTCACAGTTCGTTTGACTTAAAACTGTATAATCGACATGACTTGAGTAAGATAATGGATTACATGAACAAAAGATATAAGACAAAAAGATAAATAAGAATAAATAACTCAGCCTTGAATAATTTTGAGTGTAGCGATTAGATTTTTCCATGTTTCAGTAATTTAACAAAAAATTAACAAAACTTGTGCCACAAAAAAAAAAGGAAACCCATTTCTGAATTTCCTTTATTATTTTAATGTAATTACACCACTAACTCATAACTACGAACTTCTAACTAAATCAAACAATCATCATCACTGGATTCTCAATCAATTGTTTTAACGTTTGTAAGAAAGCGGATCCAACTGCACCATCAACAACGCGATGATCACAAGATAAACTTAATTTCAAGACATTTCCTGGAACAATTTGTCCGTTTTTAACAACTGGAGTTTCTTTGATTTGCCCAACAGATAAAATACAACCATTTGGAGGATTAATGATAGAAGTGAAATCTTCAATTCCATACATTCCTAAGTTAGAAACTGCAAAAGTTCCACCTTGCATTTCCTCTGGTTTGATTTTTTTATCTCTTGCTCTTCCAGCTAAATCTTTAATTTCATAACCCAATTGAGCAATTCCTTTCGTGTCGGCAAAACGAACAACTGGAACAACTAAACCTTCTTCCACTGCAACAGCAACTCCAATGTGGATGTGATTGTTGTAACGAATTGATTCTCCCATCCAGTCAGCGTTAACTTTTGGATGTTTTCTTAAAGCAGCAGCAACCGCTTTGATTATCATGTCGTTGAAGGAAACTTTTACTCCTTCAACTGAATTGATTGCTTTTCGAGCGGCAATAGCATTATCCATATCCACTTCCATTTTTAAATAGAAATGTGGAGCAGAGAATTTCGATGCAGATAAGGTTTTCGCAATCGCTTTACGCATTTGTGAATTTGGAACTTCCGTAAAAGATTCCACACCTGCAGGAGCTGATTGGAAAGTTTGTGTTGCAGGAACGTAAGGAGTATAGTGATCTACATCTCTTTTTACAACACGACCACCATCACCAGTACCAGCAACAGCATGTAAATCAATTCCTTTTTCTTCAGCTAATTTTTTCGCTAAAGGAGAAGCAACCAATCTTCCGTTTGTATTTGCACTTGGAACACTAACAGGAGCTGGAGCTTTTACTTCAGCAGCAACTTTTGGTGTTCCTGCCTGTCCGGTAGGCAGGTCAGCAACTGGAGTTGGAGTAGGGGCAGAAGCAGTTTTTTCTTCAACAACTGGGCTTGCAACTGCTGGACTTCCCGCAGAAGCTAAAATTGCAGAAATATCTTCTCCTTTTTCACCAATAATTGCTAAAAGTGTGTTCACTGGAACAGCTTTACCTTTTTCAACACCAATGTGCAACAAAACACCATCGTAAAATGATTCAAATTCCATCGTCGCTTTATCTGTTTCAATTTCAGCTAAAACTTCTCCCGATGAAACTTTATCACCAACTTTTTTAGACCATTCTGCAACGACACCGTCAGTCATCGTATCACTTAGTTTCGGCATGTAAACTATTTCCGCCATAGATTTTTTGTTTAAAGTTTTATAAAATTCTCCAAATCTTATCGTTATTCAAAAATTATTATGCTTCATTTACTTAATGTAAACTCATTATAATAATTTTTTCAACCTCAATCTTTGAATTTTTTATAAAACAAATTATATTATTTATAGAGTTAATTGAAACTTTTCATTCTTAACTCTTCACTTTTAACTAATTCTTGTACTCAACTATAAAAGGATAATCCGTTTGCGTATAAACATCCTCGTATAATTCGTGAGCTTCTGGATATGGAGAGTTTTCAGCGAAAGTAACAGATTCTTCCACTTCTTTTTTAACCCAGTCTTGAATTTCAGTAATTTCTTTTTCAGTCAACCATTTGTTTTTCTGAATCATTCTCAAGCAATGCTCGATTGGATCTTGTTCCATCCATTCGTTAACTTCATCTTTTGAACGGTATTTTTGTGGGTCAGACATCGAATGTCCTTTGTATCTGTAAGTCCTGATATCCAATAAGGTTGGACCGTCACCTCTTCTTGCTCTATCACACGCTTCATCAATTGCTTCATGCACAGCTTCTGGAGACATCCCGTTAACTGATTTTGAAGGCATTTCGTAAGACAAACCTATTTTTGACAAATCCAATACATTTGTTGTTCTTTCAACAGATGTTCCCATGGCATAATTGTTATTCTCAATAATAAAAATAACTGGTAATTTCCACAACATTGCCATGTTGAATGTTTCGTGTAAAGCACCTTGACGTACAGCGCCATCTCCCATTGAAACAAAAGCTACATTGTCAGTTCCGTTATATTGTTCAGCAAAAGCCACACCAGCACCCATTGCAATTTGAGCACCAACAATTCCGTGACCTCCCATGAAGTTTTTTTCTTTGTCAAAAAAGTGCATTGAACCACCTTTTCCTTTCGAACAACCAGTTGAACGACCATATAATTCGGCCATCAAAACACGTGGATCTGAACCCAAACCTAAAGCGTGAGCGTGATCACGGTAAGCTGTCATGTGTTTGTCTGTTGGACGTGAAGCACTTACTGTACCAGCAACGATAGCTTCTTGACCAATGTACAAATGACAAAATCCTCCAAATTTTTGTTGAATGTAAAGCATTCCTGTTTTATCCTCAAATTTACGCATCAAAAGCATGTCCTTATACCATTTGATATAGGTTTCCTTTGAAAATTTTGAAGTAGAAGCTGAATCGCTTTTTTTAGTAGTTTTGCTTGGTTTCAATACTGCTTTTGTTGCCATATTTTTTTACTATAAGTGAGCAAATATAAGAATGTTGTAATAAAAATCAATGCTTTTTTATCAATTTATTTTTTAATTTTTAGATAAATCGATTTTTAGCAAGTGTTTGATTTTGTTTAATGGAATACTAAATTCGGATTGCCCCATGGAGTAAGGAGCAATTTCATATGAATTAAAGAAAAAACTGATTGAATCTCCCATGAAATAAAAATTATCGTTGCAATAAAATTTATTCTCTGGAAACCAGAATCCTAAATCTTCTAAATTTTCTTCTTCCTTTATTTCTAGTGCTTTCCTGAATTCTTTTTCAGACAGTTTTGTAAATTCTTCAATATTAGTTACAAAATCAGCTAAACTTAGGCTTTTACCTGTCGTTTTATCGATATGCACATATTCTTGGTAGCCATTTCCATGAGCTCCACCTGTGTAAGTGTAAATCGAATTTGAAAGTGTTACGAATAGCTTATGTTCGTCTAAAATTTGACAATTAGCATCATAATCCCACAAGGTGCTGTATTCAGAATTTTCGTAATCTTGTTTTCCTTGAGCGTAAAATGAATCCAAACAAGCAACGAAAAATTGATTTGAGATTTCAAAATTCTTTTTTTCTGTATCCTCAAAATTACTACTCAAAAATATAAAGTGTGCGATATTTTGGTTTACTGAATCTTTCCAAATAGAATCTGTTTTAAGGTAATATTGGTAATGTAAACTGAAATTTGAAGTGTCCAATGAGTTTTGTGAAATCATGATTCTAGAAATAGTAGAATCTTGAATTTGTTTGACAAAAACTTGTTTTTCGATTGGAACATCAATAGTTTTTTTAATTCCTACAAAGCAAGAATTTAGAAGGAAAAGTCCAGAAATTAATATGAATAGTTTATTTTTCATTCCATTCCAAAAGGGAAAATTAATAAATCACTTATCTTCTCAAAGATAAATGTTTTTCCTGACTGTGAAACCAAAGTGATTTTAATTGCTTTTTCTTGTCTCATTTGAGATTCTGCAATCACTTGTCGGCATGAACCGCAAGGAGAAAGACAATCGTCAGGCTGGATTAAATCTCCTTTGGCAACAATCGTAATCGATTTAATCGTTTCATTAGGATGATTTGCACCTGCAAAAAATAAAGCAACCCTTTCAGCACATAATCCCGATGGATAAGCAATGTTTTCTTGGTTATTTCCAGAAATTAGTTCTCCATTTTCCAATTCTACAACTGCTCCAACATGAAATTTTGAGTATGGAGCATAAGCGTTTTCACAAATTTTATATGCTTGTTTTATTAAATCTTGTTGGTGCGAATCTAATTCATTGTAATGATTTAGTTCTGTATAGTTTATCGTTATTGACTTATTCATATTCTAAAAAAAATTGGGGGACAAAGATAGTATAAAATTAGAATAATTGAATTAAAAAGAAATTTAGTTTTATATTTGGACTTCAACTTATCATTCTTAAATGAAAAATAAATCAATCGTTTTTAATGTAATCATTTTGGTTTTATTGTTTCAGTTTATCTTTTCATGTAATTTGAAAGAAAAAATGCTTCTTGAAAAAAACGAGACGGAAAATGATTGGAGGATTTTGAAATTAAACTTAAATAATGAAAAGCTTTGGGTTATTTTAGAAGAAGATTCAATTTTTTACAGTCAAATATTCAGAGATGACACAAGTTATTTTAAGGAAAACGATAGGTTTCGCGTAGTAGTAAAAAAATCAGTTATAGATTCTCTAACAAAGGAAAATGTTTTTAGAATTTCAAAGGAATGAATAAAAAAACCAAATACAGGTCTTTTTCAAGCAACATGTTATGCTGGAGATTATTTAAATATTGAATTAACTGATAGAGTTACTTCAATTTCTTGTTCTTATAGTTCTACTGATATTGAAGAAATTTTAAAAAAAGATAAAAATTTAAATTCACTTTTTAAATATACTTTTGATGTTGCTAGAAAAGGAAAATTAGTTAAATCAAAATGAAAGAACTCAGTTTAATAATATTTGTTCAGTTTTTTATTGTTTCAATTTTTGGACAATCAACCTATTCTGACAGCCTTCAAAAAGAACGCGAAAGACATCAAATAGAATTTGTCAGTGAAGTATTAGATTCAACTGAAAAGGCTCATTTCAAAGGAATTTGTTATTTTGAAATTGACACAAATTTAATTGTCGATGCAACATTCAAAAGAGAAAAAGGCAAAAAATTTCAAATGCCGATGTCAAAAGAACGAATTGTTTATTACCAAAAATACGGAACCTTGACATTTATCAAAAACGATACACTTTGCGTTTTGACTGTATATGAAAATCTAAATTTGAAAAAGAAGAAAGGTTATGAAGATTATCTATTTCTGCCTTTTAAAGATAAAACATCAGGAACTTTGACTTACGGAGGTGGACGTTATTTAGACCTGAGAAAGTCGAAACAAAGTACTTGGAAAATTGATTTCAATTTGGCTTATCATCCTTATTGTGCTTATTCTGAAAGGTATTCTTGTCCTTTGGTTCCAAGTGAAAATAAAATTCCCGTTGAAATTAAAGCTGGTGAATGTTATCAAGGTTCTCACTAATTCCTATTGCCTAAATTACTATTTCCTAAAAAATTCTTCGTAATTTTACCGACTCATGATTCAATACAAAAAAGTTGCGTTTTATACCTTGGGCTGTAAGCTGAATTTTTCAGAAACATCAACCATTTCTCGTCTTTTTGAAGATGCTGGTTTTGCCAAAGTAGATTTTGAAGAAACACCAGATGTTTACGTTATAAATACCTGTTCAGTGACTGAAAATGCCGACAAAAAGTGTAAACAATTGGTGAAAAAAGCTTTAAAAATCAATCCAAATGCTTTTGTAACGATTGTAGGTTGTTTTGCTCAATTAAAACCGACTGAAATTGCTCAAATTCCAGGTGTAGATTTGGTTTTGGGTGCAAATGAAAAATTCGATATTCTTTCTTATTTAGATAAAACCGATAAATTAGATGAAACGCAGGTTTTGTTTAAAAACATCAAAGAAACACAGGAATTTGTTCCTTCATTTTCTTACGGAGATCGAACACGTTCTTTTTTGAAAGTGCAAGATGGCTGTGATTATTTCTGTACATTTTGTACCATTCCATTGGCGAGAGGAAAAAGTAGAAATGCAACGATTGAAGAAACTTTAGTTGAAGCAAAAAAAATCGCTGAAACAGAAATCAAAGAAGTTGTTTTAACTGGTGTAAACATTGGTGATTTTGGTCAAGGAGATAAAGAAAATTTCTTTGGATTAATTCAAGAATTAGATAAAATTGAAGGAATTGATCGTTTTCGAATTTCATCGATTGAACCAAATTTATTGACGAATGAAATCATAGATTTTTGTTTGTCGGACTCAAAACGTTTTGTTCCACATTTTCATATTCCTTTACAGGTTGGAAATGATCGTATTTTGAAAGCTATGCGTCGTAAATACGAACGTTCTTTGTACGCTGAACGCGTTGCTCAAATAAAATCCTTACGCAAAGATTGTTGCATTGGAGTTGACGTAATTGTCGGTTTTCCTGGTGAAACGGACGAAGAATTCATGGATTCGTACAATTTCATCAAAGACTTAGATATTTCTTATTTACACGTTTTCACTTATTCAGAACGAGCAAATACGGGTGCTCCAAAATTAGGTGAAAAAGTTCCGATGGAAAAACGTCGTGAGCGCAGTAAAATGCTTCACATTCTTTCAGATAAAAAGAAACGAGCTTTTTATGAAGAAAATTTAGGTTCAACTCGCATTGCACTTTTTGAAGCGGAAGAAGACAATGGAATGATGTATGGTTTCACAGAAAATTATGTCAAGGTAAAAGTTCCTTTTGATGAAAAGTTGATAAACTCTTTCCAACAAGTGACTTTACTTGAAATTGATCGAGATGGAATCGTTAAAGTTAGTTATGAGTTATGAACTATGAGTTTTGAGTGAATGTCAACTCATAGTTCATAACTCAACACTCATAACTTTATAACAACGTTCCCCGTTTTTTCTCCCGTTTCAACATATTTTGTCGCTTCAACGATTTCATCTAAGGAATAAGTTCTATCAATAACGGCTTTGTAATTTCCTGATTCGATTAATTCTTTGAAAAATAAAATGTCTTTGATGCTATCAGTAGGGATAGGGAATTTTACTTTTTTGCGACTAAAAATCGGCGTTAAAAGTGCTAAAAAAACATTTTGACTCATGTAGCCCAATTCCGAAGAATAATAAACTCCCTTTGGATTTAAGATTTTTTTGCACTTAAAAAATGAACTTTTGCCAACGGCATCTAAAACAGTATCAAATTTATAATCTCTTTGTGTGAAATCTTCCTTCAAATAATCGATTACTACATCTGCACCAAGTGATTTGATTAAATCCATATTTTTTGTGTTGCAAACGGCTGTAATTTCCGCTCCATAATATTTTGCAAGTTGCACAGCAGCAGAACCAATCGAGCCACTCGCACCATTAATTAAAATTTTAGGATTCTTCTTGAAATCAACTCTTCCAACGTAATTTATGGCCAACATCAAACCTTCACAAACTGCCGCAGCTTCTTTAAAAGTCATGTTTGTTGGTTTTATAGCCAAGGTTTTTTGTTCGTTTGTGCAAAGATATTCGGCGTGAGTGCCAAATTTAAAAGTATTTATTCCAAAAACTTCGTCTCCAACTTTAAAGCGTGTGACATCTTTACCAATTTCTTCAATTACACCAGAATATTCAGTTCCCAAAACAGGCTGTTTCGGTTTAAATAATCCACTAAAAAGCCTTGAAATGATATATTCCGCACTGCGAAAACCAGTATCAGTGCGGTTTACCGTTGTGTAATGAATTTTTATAAGAACTTCTTTGTCCTTTGGACTTGGTTTATCGATTTCTGCAACTTGAAGAACTTCAGGCGAACCGTATTTTTTGTAGATGCTTGCTTTCATTGGGTGCAAAAATAGGTTTAATTTTTAAATTTCCCTTTCAAAATCCTTCTAATCACGACCAAATGAGAAAAAAGAACCAAAGGAACAACTATTGCTGGTAATAGATTAAATGGAAAATACAAAACAGCAATATTTGGCTGGTCAAAAGCAAATTGTTGGAATGGAAAAGGAGCAGATAAAACGGCGTAAGTAACAATATTTATCAAAAGGCCCAAACAAATGAAATTCCAAAGAAGAATGATGTTTTTGTTTAATTTCTTTTTCACAAAGCCGAAATAATAAATAAATGGAGAAGTGATTCCAGACAAAATATCGAAATTTCTTCCTTCAAAAGTTGCGAGTTCTGGAACGACTTTATGCATGAAAAGACAAAACAAAACAATTTCAATTGGAATCCGGATTATATGTAAAATTGTCAACGGTTTTACGTCCAAATGATCGATGTATTTTCTTCCTTTTTTTGTCACGAAAAGTCCAATCATTAAAAGTAGAGGAGGCAAAAATAAAAGTATAAATCTTGGCGGAATGGTGTTTGTGACGGTATAAAACCCTGAAATTCCAATGAAAGATTGAATAACTAAGTAAGCCAGCAAAATTAGCAAGGTGATTTTTGAATAATTTGATGCTTTATAAAAGAAATAGACTGTTAAAAGTGTCGTCAATCCAAAAATGACGCTGATATAAAGTGGTAAATTTTCCATTTGTATTTAAGGTTTGCTTTATCAAATATAGATTTTATTTTAAGACAATAGTCTAAAAGTCCCAAAATTCAATCTGTTTTGACTTTGTTGAAATTAAATTCACAAAAAAGTATAAAAAAAGTTTGGAATTCTAATTTAAAATTATAATTTTATGCAACATTTTTTGAAATCGTTTTCGATATGAATACAAAAATTACCGAGGGAATAAAAATTACTGTCCAACCGACTTACAATACCAAATTGTCGTTTGTTGAAGAGAATTCCTATGTTTTTGAATATTTCATCACGATTCAGAACTCCAATTCAGATAAAGTTCAATTGCTTTCCAGAGAATGGTATGTTTACGACAGTTTGGGCGAACCATCAACAATCAAAGGTTTGGGAGTGATTGGTGAACAACCAATTTTGAATTTCAATGAATCACATTCGTATAAGAGTTACAGTGAATTGAAAAGTGAAATGGGGTATATGGAAGGTTTTTATACTTTCATTAATCTGATTACCAACAAAAAGTTCAAAGTGAGTATTCCTCGATTTATGCTGATTTTCCCTGGGAAGTTGAATTGAGTTGCTTTCGACAGGCTCAATCAACTTTTATAACTTATCAATCAATTTTATTAAAAAAACTCTGCGAATTTTGCGAATGACTTTGTTTTCTTTGCGCCTGTCTGTCGGCAGACAGGTTAAAGAAAATTTTCATGAATCTTAGTGTTTTCAAGACTTCGTGGCCAAAAAGATACTCCCACAAATCAGAATACTTAAAATCACGACAATCCAAGTTGTAAATTGAGCAGATTCAACTCTTTTGATCAATTTATCTTCTCGTTGCTTTTGAATTAACGATTTTTCTTTTTCTTTGAAATCGCTGTAATTTTCGTTGATTTTTGCATCATCATTTTTAATTTGAAAAATGACTTTTTCTTGGATTTCATTGTAGTCAACAAAGTTCAAATAAGCGGATTTGAAATCATTTTTCATCTCGTAACATTCTCCAATGCTTTTTACAGCATCAGCTTGTTCTTTAATTAGATTGAATTTTTGAGCTAAATCACGCGACAAACTGTAATTTTCAATAGCTTGGTCAAAATTTGAATTCACGTAAGCCAATTCGCCTAAATTGTAATAACTTTCACAAATTAAACTTGGGTTATTGATTTCTTTTCTGAGTTTTAAGGCTTTTTTGAAATAAAGTTCGGCTTTTTGTAAATCTCCTTGTTCGATATAAGCAATCGCAATGTTATTTATCGCCAATGAAAGTCCTAATTTATCCCCATTTTTGTAAGCTAAATCCAAACATTTTTCAAACAATTTAATTCCTTCACTTTTTCTATCTGTCGCAAAATAAATACGAGCTAACAAATCATATCCTTTTCTTAATCCTTTGTTTAATTGTTGTTTTTTGACTTTTTCAAGAAATGAATGTGCTTCTTTTTCTGCTGAATCAAAATTTTCTAAACGAAAAAATGCTTCAGCCATGTTTATTTGAGCCATAAAAGATTGATTGTCAAAATCTAATTTCTGACTCGAATTCAAGGATTTTAAAAACCAATCGATTGCTTCTTTATTTTGCAAATCATACATAAAAGCCAAACCCATAATATTCTGAGCATCAGCTAACAATTCATAATCTCGCTTTTTCTCGTAATAAATCAAACAAGCATACAAATTTTCTTTGCAAATAGCTGTTTTACCTTTTTTGGAGTAATAATTCGAGATGATTAATTTACCAAAATTCAACCAAGAAAGTTGTTCTTTTTTGATTCCTTCATTGATTAAAAAGCTTCCGATATTGTAGATTGAATCAGGATTTTCATCTAAATAAAAATCTCTTAATTTCGCAGCATTTTCAATACGATTTTCTTCTTTTGAATAAAATGCTTTCCGGATTTCTTGCAAATTACTTTGTGCAAAAAAAAGATTTGAAAAGATGAAAATTAAACAAATAGATAAAATAAATCGCATCTTCAAAGATACAATTTATCTGAATAAAGTTACATGTCCACGACGAATTATTTCTTGCTGTCCGCCATCTTTTAATTGAACGACATAAATATACGTTCCGCTTGGAGCAAGTTTATCCGATGAGTTAATTGTACCATCCCAAGCTTCATCTAAATCACTTGTGCGAAAAACGATTTGTCCCCAACGATCAATTACAGTAAAATTGTAATCAAAAACATCAATTCGACTCACGACAGGTTTAAATTCCTGATTAAATTCATCTCCATTTGGAGTAAAAGAAGTTGGAATATAGACTATTGGTTCAAAAACAGGGCAAACTTCATTCGAATAGGAGGTTTCTCTAAATCCATAAATATTATCTCCTTCAACTGCTGTGACAAGGTAACAAATTTTTCCATCAAAATATTCGGCAACAACACTGGAAGTATCTTCAAAAAACAATTCATTTGGTGTCGCGAAGTGAAAGGGAGTTGATTCAAAAACGCCATTTATTATTCGATATACATTGTAACCTAGAATTGAGCCATTAAATCCTTTGTAGGCATTCCAAAAAAGGTAATTACTTTGTTTAATGTTATCACTTTGTACTTGTAATAAAATTGTTTTCACCTCATTTGCTGTTTTTGATGGATTTCCACAACTATCAATAATTCGAACTTGATATTCATACGATTTTTCAGAAATAATGACATTTTCATCTGTAAAAGTTATGTTTTGTGCCATTGGAAGACGTTCGATTTCTTCGTAAATTCCTTTTTCATTTTTTCGTTCCAAAGCTAATTCTGAAATTCCTTTTACTGCTTCAACGTAATGTTTAATTTCAACTAAATTATCCGTTACCGTTGCAACCCTTGTGTAATTAAATTTCGGTAGGGAAGAAGAGACAGTATAAAAAGTAATTTTATTTGAAAAAGATGTGTTTGTTGAAAGACTATCTTTTGCTTGAACGACAAATTCGTAAGTCAAATATTCTTCCAATTCGATATCAAAAAAACGTTTTGAAGTTGTTCCAAAAGATTGCCAAGTTTCGCCTAATTTTCTTCCTAAAATTTCATATTCATCGATTGTTTCAAAACCAATGTATTTTGTCCAGTCTAAGGAAATTGTTTTAGAACAAATATCGTATTCCGAAGTCAAAAACATGGTTGTATGAATATCTCCTTTGGCTGAAGTTTGATAGGTTACAGGAATCAAATCGGTATTACAAGAATCAAAAGCTGCAACTGAAAAAGTAAGTGGACCTAAATTCGCAGTTGATTGAAAAGTATAAGAAGTTGATCCAACTCCAAAAACGGTATCTAATTCTGTTAAAATTCCACCTTGAGGATTCATGTAGATGATATAACCATACGTATCAACTTGTGGATTTTGATTCCAAGAAAGTGTTGTTAAACCAGTTAAAGTATCAACTGAAATATTCGCAATTAGTGGAATATTAGGTGATATTTTGTCTTCTAAATTATCGCCAAGAATGTTTGAAACGTAACTACAAGTCGAAGTTTGTAAAACAACTTTATAATTCAAAAAAGCGGAACAAATATCTACTGTATCGCGAAATTGATTTACTCCAAAATTTGTACTTCCTAAAAAAGTCCAGGTTCCAGCAGGGAATTCTCTATAAACTTCGTAGAAATCACTTATTTCAACCGTATTTTGTGGAACTGGTTGATTCCAAGTTAAACTTACTGTTCCATCAGCTGGATTAAATAAAGCTAATTGAATGTTACTAACTGTATCACTAGAAACAGCAATACTACAAGGACTTCCAGAAATAGTTTTCACATAAAAATCGTGCTCAAGGAAAACTGCTGAAATTACTTGATTTGTGCTTGTAATTGCTGGATATGTTCCAAGTAAACCGTTTTGAAGAGAATAAAGTTCGTAAGCCAGAAAATCATTATTTGGGTCTGAAACTTGCGACCAAGTAATATCTAAATCTCCGTTTGCTAAAGTTTTAACACATTGAATTTGAGAAGTTTCTGCGGAAATAGTTGTCGTTAAATTGATTCGAATGCGTTGGTAAGAGACTTTTGGAATTTGGCAATAATTATCTTGTACTTTTATCACAAAATCATAAGGAACACTTGCGTAGTCATTTCCAAAAGCATTTTTTAAATTCAAACAATCTGTTTGCCAACTAAAATTTATGCTACTTCCTTGAACGTCAGTATTTGTTAATGTTGCGATTGATTTTCCAGTAATAGTTGCTGTATTTTCTTGCGGTGTGAAACCATCTTGTAGAAACTCTAAATCACTTGAATTTAAAGTCAAATTTACCAAAGAGCCAGCAGTAAAAGTTCCTTCAAAAGTTCCAGATAATTCAATAGGAGCAAGGATTGTTGGTGCAGAGTTTGTTTCATTACAATCAACGACAAAAACTAGTATTTCTCGTTCTACTTCAGCAATTTTTCTACCATTTCGGTACGATTCGACTAAAAATTTAAACAAATATTCTCCTGCAATTGGTGAGTTAAAAGACATATCTCCATTTAATGGATTCATCTGAAAACTGGAGTTTGTTCCGTTGATGATAATTCCTGGAGTTGGAGAATTTGCTGAAAAACCATTTGAAAAGCTTGTTTGTATTGGATTTGTAGGTGGATTAAAACTTCCTGCTGAGAAATTATTTAAGGGGTTCACTAATTTGAATGATAAAGAATCTAAGTCTGAATCGGAAACATTTGGCATGTAAAAATAGTCAGTTCCAGTGCAAACAACTAAATACGGATTTTCTAAAAATTGAGGAGAATTATCTAAACAGAAATTTTGAACTTCAGTGATTTTAAACATTTTAGCTACTAAAGTCATACCCGAAAGTGCAGGATTATTTATGTTAGAAATACTAGCTTTTCGAGAACTTGTTGTGTAGGTGAAAATCCAAGCTTCAGGCGGTGGAATTCCGTTTAAACTAATGGCACTACTTTGATAAATGAATTTTTGAACAGCACCCAAGCCATTTCCACCGTTATCGCCCGAACCACAATCTAGTTGGGAAAGTGAACCATTATTTTGAGTACAAGTAGGAGAAATAGTTGATTTAGAAACGAAATTTACAGCAATATCAGTTACACTTATGTGATTCCAAACTTTTATGTTTTCTGTTACACTTGTGATATCTAAACTGTTGCAATCGCGGTATAAAACCAATTCAAAAACGAAATTATTTCCTCCAGCACATTTCCAAGTAATTTCTCCACCCAAAGCTTCGAGTGCTAAACTACTTTTTGGTACAAATACCAAAAGAAACAAGCTAATTTTTATATATTTGAAGAAATTCATTTACAGTTTTAATAACGATAAAAAAGTGTTTTAGTTGCGTTCACCCGCCGTAACAATCGTAAATTTAGACCAATCTAAATAGGTGTTTGCCATCGTTTTTATTTCTTCAGCCCTGATATTTTTTATCTTTTCTATGAAAGAATTATAAAAATCCAACGTTAAATGATGTTGCTCAACTCCCAAAAATAAATCCATCATGGCATTTGCTCCGTCTGCACTTTTTAAAATTTGGCCTAAAAGATAATTTTTAACCAAACTTAGTTCTTCTTCGCTAACTAATTCAGTTTTTAAACGCTCAATTTCAAATTTAATTTCTTTCAAGGTTTCAGTCGTAACGTCTTTTCCAACTTCTGTTGCAATGACAAAATATCCAGTTTCCATCAATTCAACCAAACCACAGCCGATTCCATAAGTGTATCCTTTATCTTCACGGATGTTTGACATCAAACGACTGCCAAAATAATCACCTAAAATGGTTTGTAAAACTTGAAAATCGAAAAAATCGACACTTTTTTTGTTAAAAAGCGGCATTCCCATGCGAATAGCGGTTTGAACAGCACCTTTTTTATCGATGTGAAATTCGCCAGCTTTATTTTTGAATGTATTTTCAAAGCTAAATTTATCTTTTATGGCTAAGTCAGCCAAATTTTCTTTCAAAAAATCTATGAAATCCATTTCTAAATCCCCAACAACAACGATTTTCTTTAAACCTTTTAAATAAAATTGTTTGTGAAATTCGATTAAATCTTCTCGTGAAAGAGTATCGTAATCTTCTAAATCAACTTGTCTTGAATAAATTGTTGACGAAGCAAAAAGTTGTTTTTGAAATTCTCTTCGCGATAAATAACCAACTTTTTCATTCGAAATCAAGAAGTTTTGTCTTTTTTCTTGAACTAAATCCGAAATTTCATGTTCAGGAAAATTTACA
This sequence comes from Bacteroidota bacterium, assembly GCA_040386975.1. GTDB lineage: Bacteria > Bacteroidota > Bacteroidia > Flavobacteriales_D > Crocinitomicaceae > M2408. The sequence goes on from JAZKEO010000001.1 coordinate 39,835, forward strand.
TTTTTTAAAGCATCAATCAATATTTCAAGTGCTTTTTTTGCATTTTTCCGAAGACAAAACAAATTTAAAAAAGCGATTTCCATGGATATTTCTTGATCCACATAAGCACCTAATTCATTTAGTTCTTCGTGAATTTGAGCTGATTTTTTGTCTTTTGTTCCACTCAATAAAAGCGAAGAAACAAAACTCGACATATTTTTTTTTCCATGAATTTGTCCCGCTAAAAAATGAATTTCGATGCGAACTGTTTCATCAGGAACTTTATTCATGAAGAAAAGCTCAGCTTGACCTGCAATGTGTATTTTTTGAGGTTCAATGAAATGAATTTTCTGCGTCGGTTTTATTTCGGGTGTCAAACTTCGATTTAGCATCTTATACTTTTTAAATTATAATTTTTTAAGTAATTTTATTTGTATAATACTCGTCGTAGCTTTGTTTGCTGGAATTTATTCCAGTAATTTCAAAGCAAAAACTGTATTAAATGGATTTTACTTTTAATAGTGAACACGAATTTTTTGAAAACAAGGTATTTGTAACACGGCTAAAATTTTCTGAATCAATATCCGAATACGCATTTTGTTCTTCGTTAATTCCATTTGCATCGCCCAATAATTCATGGTAAGATAAACTCATTGCACGATTCAAGATAGCTTGTTCTTGAAATTCTTTTGATGTTTGAATTTTATTCTTCAGTCGATTTAACTCTTTTTCTGAAATTACATCGGATTTAATTTTTTCCAATTCCTTCCAAAGTGTTTTGTCAAGTTCATCAAATGTTTTTCCTGGAGCTAATTTACCGCTGATTAAAAATAAACCTTCGTCAATAGAACCTAATATATATGATTGAATATCAGTTACTAATTTGTGTTTTTTCTGAATAGAATTGTACAATCTAGAAGATTTGTCTCCACCCAAAGAATCCGAAATCATGTCGTAAATGTAGTAATCAGTTGATTTTCTATCCGACATTTTGAAAGCATAATAAAAGGCGTTTGAAGGAACTTGTCGCTCAATCATAAATTCCCTATAATTCTGCTGTTTAGGCTCTTTAATTAATTTGCGTTGGTATTTTTGTCCCGCTGGAATATCCCCGTACCATTTTTCAACTAAAGCTTTTATTTCTTCTAACTGAAAATCTCCAGCGATGCATAAAATAGCGTTGTTTGGTGTGTAGAATTTTTTGAAAAATGCTTTTACATCTTTCATTTTTGCATTTTCGATGTGTTTAATCTCTTTTCCAATTGTCGCCCATTGATAAGGATGCGATTTGTACGCCAAAGGACGTAATTCCAACCAGACATCTCCGTAAGGCTGATTCAAATAGCGTTGTTTGAATTCTTCAATAACAACACTTCGCTGAGTTTCCAAACTCTTATCAGTAAAAGCCAAAGACAGCATTCTGTCAGATTCGAGCCACAAAGCAGTTTCAATGTTTTGAGCTGGAAGAACGTCGTAATAGTTTGTTATGTCGTTGGAAGTGAAAGCATTACTTTCACCGCCGGCACGTTGAAGAGGTGCATCAAAATCAGGAATATTTACAGAACCGCCAAACATTAAATGTTCAAAAAGATGTGCAAAACCAGTTTGTTCAGGATTTTCATCTCTCGCACCAACGTCGTAAAGTGTATTGATAACAGCTAAAGGCGTTGTTTCATCTCTATGGAAAATAACTCTAAGTCCGTTTTCTAAAGTGAATTTTTCAAATTTGATCATTAAAAAGTGTTTGTGGTTTTATGTAAAATTCTTTAATTTATAATGTAAATTGTTTTTGCTTTGATACAGTTTCATTAAATTCCATGATGATTTCTTCAACAATTTCCTTGGCAGATTTTATCTGATTGATACTTCCAGAAACTTGTCCGATTTCAAGTTCTCCGTTGGTTAAATCTCCCTCAAACATGCCTTTTTTTGCTCTTCCTCTTCCTAAAAGGGAACTTAATTCTTCTTTTGAAGCACATTTTTCATAAGCTTCTTGGACTAAATCAAAAAATGGATTTTTCATTAGTCGAACAGGAGTTAATTCTTTTAAAGTCAGCAAAGTATCTCCTTCGTTCGATTCGATTATTTTTTCTTTGAAATTAGCATGAGCACTGGATTCGATAGAAGTTACAAAACGACTTCCAATTTGAACAGCGTCTGCACCAAGATTCATAGCTGCTAACATTGCTTTTCCACTTCCAATTCCACCAGCAGCGATTAAAGGAATTTTTATTTCTTTTGCAACCATTGGAATCAAACAAAAAGTGGTTGTTTCATCTCTTCCGTTGTGTCCTCCAGCTTCAAAACCTTCTGCAACAACTGCGTCAACACCTGCTTCTTGCGCTTTTAGAGCAAATTTGACGCTAGAAACAACATGTACAACAATAATTCCATGATCTTGTAAATGTTTTGTCCATGTTTTTGGATTTCCTGCCGAAGTAAAAACGATTGGAACTTTGTATTTTAAGATTATTTCAATGTGTTTATCAATATCAGGATAAAGCATTGGCAAGTTTACAGCAAAAGGTTTATCAGTTGCTTTTTGACATTTTTGAATGTGTTCTTCCAAAATGTGTGGGTACATTGAACCAGAACCAATAATTCCAAGTCCCCCAGCATTAGAAACAGCACTCGCTAATTCCCAACCAGAACACCAAATCATTCCTGCTTGAATGAGAGGATATTTTATCTGAAATAAATCTGTTATGCGATTATTCATTATACTAAAAATGTCAACAAAAATAGCTAAAATTTATTGTTTTCTATAAATGATTTTGGCTTTATTTTAAAAATCAGAAATATGAAATAAAAAAATCCTATCTTTACAGAAAATTGCGTTATTAAATGAAAAAATACTTTTTTCAGATATTAATTTTTAGTCTTTTTGTTTCTTCTTGCTCTTCTGATAAAAAGGAAGTTGAGGAAGGAATAATCACTTTTGCCATTGATTACCCTGAAAGCAAAGATAATTTTTTCCTCTATCATGTTTTACCAAAAGAATTGAAAGTATCTTTTGATAAAAATCAGATGGAGCTAAAAATC
>JAZKEO010000001.1:42877-147047 GCA_040386975.1 Bacteroidota bacterium
GCGAATATGGAAAATACACTTGTAATTGATAATGATAAACAAAAAATCACGGCGTATTACAATTATGGAGAAATTTTCACATCTTATTTGGAGCCAAACGATATTGTTAAAGTAATTAATAAGCAACCCAGTTATAAGATAACTTTTGAAAAAGAAAAAGATACATTGCTTGGGTTTAATATCCAAAAAGCAATTGCGATTAATCCTGCTTTTCCAAAGAAAAAAATTGTTTTGTGGTTTACGAAAGATATTAAAGTCAAAAATCCAAATTGGTTCAATGGTTTTGAGAAAATCCCAGGGGTTTTGTTGAAATATAGTGTTGTGCAATATGGTATTCAAATGGAGTTTAAAGCTACAAAATATGAGGAAGTGAGTATTTCTGATTCAATACTGAATCTTAAGAGACCTGGAAAAGCGATTCCTCACACTGAGTACGACAAACGAATTAATGATTTATTTGAATCCTTTAAATGAAATTTACAACACTATTTCTTCTAATCTATTCCTTTTCTTTTTCTCAAAAATATAAAACCTTTGAAGGGAAATTGGTTTATAAAGTTGAACTTTCTGATTCTATTTATAAAAAACCGATTGAAACAAAGTTCACTACCATTTTTACTGATGATAAAATGGTTCGAATTGAATCTGAATCAAATCAACTTGGAAGTCAAATTTTGATAAAACATCTACTTTTAAACAAATATTACATTTTATTGGATATTAACAATCAAAAATTTGCGATTCAGCAGACAGTTGAAAATGATACAATACCTTCAAAATATACTTTTAAAAAGAAGTTTGGTTCAAAGAAATTTGATGGTAAAAAAGCAAAAAAAATTCGCGTAAATGCCAAACACTTTTCAAGTCCAATTGATATGTATTATTTCAAAGATTTGAATCCCATTTTTTTAGATGCTATGAAAGGTATTCCAGGACTACCTGCTGAATATTTTTTGCAAACCGAAGATGGTGTTTATCACTATACCTTGATAAATTATTTGGAAGAAAAGACACCAAAGGAAATTTATGAAGTATCAAAAGAGTATAAAAAAGTTTCTTTTGATGAATTTATGAACTTCATGATGCAAGGAAAATAAATTTACTTCAAAAGAGTTACATTTCCTTTAATAATTTCGGTATTTCCAGCTAAACATGTAACTTCCACGTAATAATCGAATACATCTGGATCTAATTTTCTACCTTTAAATGTTCCGTCCCAACCAATTAACGGATCAGTAGATTCAAAAACCATTTCTCCCCAGCGATTAAAAATTCTAAATAACATTTTGGTGATTTGAGGTCCACGAACATAAAAAATCTCATTTTTACCTTTCTCATTCGGTGAAAATGCATTTGGAATGTAAATATTTGGCGGCTCACATTTGTCATTGAAACAATAAATTGTAACGCTATCCTCAAAAACGCAATTTCCTTCTGTTACTGTAACTTTAAAAGTTGTTGTATCTGAAACAGTGGCTAAAGTTGATTGTGAGTTTGGTGCACTTAAGCCAGTTGTTGGTGTCCATGAATAGGAATAATTCGTTCCAACTGGATTTGCAAATAAAGTTGTTTGAGTTCCTTCTAAAATGAGTGTATCCAAACTAAATGCATCTACAAAAGCAGAATAAACTTGACTCACATTTATCAAAATGGAATCAGTAAAATTACATCCAGTATTCGTTTGTACATCAACAAATAAATAATCTGCTTTTGTAGTTATTGCTGAAACACTTGTGGTTGAAAGTTGCGTTTTAATTAAAGAACTTGGATACCAAGAATAGGTATAACTTAAAGGACTATTATTTGTCGCAGTAGCTATAAAATCTTCATCTTGACAAACCAAACCTGTTCCACTTAAAATCAAACCAGCACTCGTTAAATTGACGACGACACTATCAATTTTTGAACAACCAAAATTACTCATTTTAGCATAATAGGTTTGTGTTTGATTTTCAGGGAAAACTGAAACCGTTGAATCTGCAAAATTTGTGTTTAAAGTATCTGTAAAATCCCTATTTGAAGACCAAATAAAATGATCTGCATCACCAAAAGGGAAAGCAGTTAAATCAATAAAATTTGATTCACACATCAAAGTATCGTTTGACATGGTATTATTAAATGGTAAACCAACAGAAATAGTTGTTTTTGCAGTGTCAACCAATAAACAAACGCTGTCTTTTGAAACTAAATAGACTTCGTAAATTCCTGCTGAGTCAAAAATAATTGTAGGACTAAAAATGAGTGATGATGTATCTCCATTTCCGAAAACCCAGAAATAAGTATCAGAGGCAACAGTATTGTTCTGGAAAGTAACACTTAAAGGTGAACAACCAAATTCTTGACTTGCAGTAAATTCTGAATTTAATACCAACTCAAAATCAAATTTAAAAATGAGATTGTTGCAATTTGAACTTAAATTTAAGTTTGACCAAGCATTTGGTGTAGTCTCAAAATCATCCATTCCTGTGCCAAATTTACCACATCCACCGCAAACTGATTGGTAAACAACACCATTTTTATCAAAACGTGAAGTTCCTCCATCAACATGTTCTTGAGATACATTTCCACCAAGATAAGTTGCATATTTTAAACCTGAAAAATTACGTTCCAGAACAAATAGATAGAAGTCGAAGCCATTTGGAGGTATAGAATCCTCGGCATCACTTGTAAATGGCATTCCATTTAAAGGAGTTCCTTGTAAAATATTTGCTCCCCAACCTGAAACATAAATATTTCCACAAATATCAACCAAAAAAGCTGATGGAGAAATATTAAATGTCTTATCTCCATTCCCAAAAACAGTTGAATTCTGTAAAGTAGTTAAATCAGGACTTAATTTACAGATAAATTGCCCACTATTTGAATCGACATAATTTGAATTAAAAACATCAAAATTTCCTCCTATTGATTGTCCAAGTAAAAAAACATTATCATTTCTATCAATTTCAACAAAAAAAGCTTGGTCATATTCTGCTTCTCCAAGATATGAAATTCGTTGTAAATTTGTTCCTGTTGGATTTAATTTACCGACAAAACCATCTGATTTTCCACCATTGTAAGAACTTTTCCAAGCTCCTGATGTTTGTGGTAAATCATTAGATGAAGTTCCTCCAGCAAAAACCATGTTATAACTCGAATCGATTTTTATGGAGTAAATTGCATCATTGTTTGAACCACCTAAATATGTTGAGAAAATTAATGCTGACAAATCAGAATTTAATTTAAAAATTACCCCATCTTGTTGTCCAGTATTTGAGTTTTGGATGGGATTTAGCGTCGGGAAATCAACTGATCGAGAACAAGAACCAATCAATACATTATTCAACGAGTCTAACATTATTTCTCCCCTAAATTGATCTCCATAATTGCTCGTTAAGGAATCGTAAGGATTTATATTGTTAGGATTTGGATTAGGAATCTGATAACTCAAATCTTTTCCATAAATATTGTAATTTACTCCATCGTTATCACTTCCTCCAATATAAGTTGATGCTAATAAGTTATGTCCATTTGCACTTATTTTTGCCACGTAAATATCTGTACCATTGTCTAAAAAATTGGAGCCGTTACTGTAAACGAATAATGGAGTACCTCCCTCATGATTTTGCTGAAAACCACCTTGAATTGGAAAATCTAAACTTGCTGTTGCCCCATAAACATAGACATTGTTTTGTAAATCGCAAATCAAACTGTGTGCCGTTTCTGTTCCTGTAGTGTCATTTCCTCCTCCTAAAAAAGTTGTCCAAAGCATTGTTGTTCCATCAGCCGAATATTTAGAAACAAAAACATCTGTCGTTACGCTATTTCCAACATGAGGAATTGTGAAATTAGAATTTACATCATAAGCCAAATCATCAGGAGTTGGATATAAATTTCCATAAACAGTTCCGGCAGAATAAGCTGTTTCATCATATCCATAAGTTGCTGTCATGCCAAAATTATCTGTAATTGAACCACAATAAGTTGCAAAAACTAAAACGGGATCGATTATTAATTTAAAGTCTGGATTGTAATTTCCAAGTTCAAAACTTACGAAAGCTGAGCCTGTCGAAGTTTTGTTATTTTTTAAAGAAAATTCACATTCAACTTCTACAATTTTCCCATTAATTATTTGATAGGAGTAGGGCTTGTTTTCTTGTATAATCCCATTTTTTGTTTCAATAATTAAATTCCCTTTTTTATTTATTTGAATACGTTGCTGACCTACATATTCTAAATTGATAAGATTTGGATTTACGTGATTTTGAACATGAAATTCATACTTTAATTGTTCCTTTTCTTCAATTAATTTCAAATCAATTCCATCATATAAATTATTTAAAGTCGCTTCGTAATAAGCACTAACATTTCCTTGCCATTTTGACTTGTCATTTCCAATGAAAAAATTGTAATAAGCGTCAATTGCGTTTTCTTTTTGAATCGATTTCACTTGGTTTGAACCAAGAAAGTTTAAATGAATGGCGTCTTGAGAATAAGCTTGAGAATCTTCTATTTTTTCAGAAAAATTGGCGTGAGATTTCTGAAATTTAGAAAAATCAGTTAAATGAAATAACATTTTATGTTGCTGAACCCATAAATTACCTCCTTGAAATTGACTTTTAAACAAAATATCTTTGTGCCATTGACCTTTATTCTCAATGAAAGCGTGATGAATTGAATGTTTGTGCTCGATTTCTTGTGAAAAAAGAATTACATGATAAAATAAACAAATTGTAAGAAAAATTCTCATGTATGATTTCTGCTTTAAAACAAATATTATTTTTGTATAAAAATAAGAAAATTTTCATACCAATATTCTTTTTACATGAATTTTAAAAAAATCACAGCCTCAGATATTAACTTTTTTGAGGCAAAATTTCCAACGAAATGTTTTTATGATGAAAATTCATTGAAAGAATATGGCCACGATGAAACGGAAGATTTGAATTTCCCACCAGAACTTGTCTTGAAACCTACAACGGTGGAAGAAATTTCAGAAATAATGAAGTATTGTTTTGAGAATACTATTTGTGTTACTCCTGCTGGAGCGAGAACAGGTTTAAGCGGTGGAATGTTGCCAATACATGGAGGTGTTTTACTTTCCATGGAGAAATTCAATAAAATTTTAGAAATTGACGAAAAAAATCATCAAGTTATAACTGAACCTGGAGTTATTACACAGGTTTTACAAGATGCTGTTAAAGAAAAAGGACTTTTTTATCCGCCCGATCCTGCAAGTAAAGGAAGTTGTTTTATTGGCGGAAATGTTTCTGAAAATTCTGGTGGACCAAAAGCTGTAAAATACGGAGTAACAAAAGATTACGTTTTAAATTTGGAAATCGTTTTGCCAAATGGTGAAATCATGTGGACAGGTGCAAATGTGATTAAAAATGCAACGGGTTATAATTTGACGCAATTAATCACGGGAAGTGAAGGCACATTGGCGATCATTACAAAAATTGTTTTGCGTTTGATTCCACATCCGACTCAAGATTTATTGATGCTTGTTCCTTTTTATGACGCAAAAAAAGCATGTGAAGCTGTTGCGAAGATTTTTCAAGCTGGAATCACGCCAAGTGGTTTGGAATTTATGGAACGTGATGCAATTTTGTGGACTTTACCTTATGAACCTGAAACAGTTATCGAGGTAAAAGATTCTCATCAAGCACATTTATTGATTGAAGTAGATGGATTTGACCAAGAAGTTTTGATGAAAGAATGTGAAAAAATCATGGATGTTTTGTCAAATTTTGAAACGGATGAAATCTTATTTGCTGAGACTCAGGCCCAAAAAGAACAATTGTGGAAGTTAAGACGAAAAGTTGGTGAAGCGGTAAAATCACATTCAATCTACAAAGAAGAAGATACGGTTGTTCCTCGATATGAATTACCAAAATGCTTGGAATTAGTGAAAAATGTTGGACAAAAATATGGTTTTAAATCTGTTTGTTATGGCCATGCTGGCGATGGTAATCTACATGTGAACATCATAAAAGGTGATTTGTCGGACGATTTTTGGAACAATGAACTATCAAAAGCGATTGAAGAAATTTTTATTGGCGTGATAGAAATGGGAGGGACGATTTCTGGTGAACATGGAATTGGTTTGGTTCAAAAGCAATACATGCCGCTTGCTTTTTCCGAAATTCAATTGGATTTGATGCGCAATATAAAAACAGTTTTTGACTCAAAAGGAATTTTGAATCCTGGGAAAATATTTTGATTGTTTTAAATAAATTTCTAAGCAGATAATTTTGTGCATTGAAAACACCAATTAAACCGTAAGCGTCAAAAATTCAAGTGTTTGAGCGTAGCGAGTTTTGAATTTTTAGCGAAACATAAAGAAATTTAAGAAGTGTTTTTAAGCACTAGACTTTTTGCTTACTTTTTTGGCAATGAAAAAAGTAAGAAGACAATTTTTTTTGAATTAATTTTGTAAGGCTTTTTCGATAAACTTACTATACGTTTCAATTCCCTTTTGTAAATCTTTGACAGGAATATTCTCATTTACACCGTGAATCCCTTCCAAAGCTTCACGAGAAATCACACATGGAATAATTCCGAATGTTGGAATTTGGTATTGTCTGAAGTAATTATTATCTGTTGATGCAGGAAATAAAATCGGACTCGAAATACTTTTAGGATAAACTGTTTTTAATGCGTCTTGCATCATGAAAAAGTATTTATTCGTTGGTGTAGCGGGAGAATTTGGACTCTGAGAAATAATCGATACATCCACTTTATTTCCAACGGCAAATTGTACCTTACGCATGTATTTTTTTAAATCTGTTCCAGGAAGCAAACGACAATCCAAAATCGCGTAAGCTCCATTCCCATTTTGATTTACCGCGTCAGAATTTAACGTTCCCATACTGGTAATAACAAATGTGTTTTGAACCAAAACATTAAAAATTTCGCCTTCACGGAAATGTTTTTTCACAAAAGGCCAAAAAATAATCCAATTGATGTGTTTGATGACAAAACCTTTGAAACCGCCTTCCATTTTACCTAAATCTTTGAACATTTGACGGGAAATTTTACTAAACTGAACTTCTCTTTTTTGATTCAATAAATTTATAAGAGATTTTAGTAAACGTTTATTTGCATATAATTCTGATGGAACTGCACTGTGTCCGTTGATCTTTTGTCCGATTGATTTTTTATTGACTTCCAATTTCAGCCAAAGGGAACTTTTCTCCGCAACAGAAATTCCGAAAACTTCTTGCTCGGGTTTTGAAGGAACTAAATTATTTAAACCAGAACCACCTTCTCCAAAAACAACTATTGGATTTAAGTCTTTTAAATGATTTTCAACCATGAATTTTGCACCAAAATCACCTCCATTTTCTTCTTCGCAGACAGCTAAAAATGTTATATTATAAGGCAATTCTTTTGTTTTAGCCAATTCAACATATTCAAAAAGGGAGTACAATTGCATTACAGCTAGTCCTAAGCAATCAATTGCTCCACGACCGTAAAGTGTATCTTGAACAATTTTTGCTTCAAAAGGATGGTGTTTCCAGTTTTCAATGTCGTTTGCAGGAACAACATCTAAATGACTTTGAAAAATAATATTTGGCTTTCCTAAATCCAAAGGATAAAGTGAAGCTGTGAAATTAAAATTGATGTTATTTTGAGAGAAGATTTGTGTGTGAAGTCCATTTTCTCGACAATAATTCTCCAAATAAATAGCTATCTCTTTTTCCTTACATGAAAGCGATTGAAATTGAATTAAATTTTGAAGTAAAATTTCTGGTTTTAATTTTTCTACATGATTTTGACTAAAACTCAAAAAAGTATTCAAAACGAAAAATATGTAAAGGAAATTTTTCAAAAAAATTAGATCTTATAAATTCAAGGCTAAGGTACAAAAAAACCGCTCAATGAGTTGAACGGTTTATTAAACCTATTATTTCATTTTAATATGAACTTAAAGTTTGTTTATAAAGTTAACTTTTTAGACGTTTTTTAAGAGGGAAATTTGGAGTTTACTTTGGTAAATGACAAATTTAACGATAAAAAACAACGACAAAAGGGGATTTTATAAATAGACTTTAATCTTTTATAACTGTGTAACCTGGATATTTTTTACTATCAAAAACAAATTTTGAATCTTCAACACTTGAATTTGGTGTGAATTTCGTTAAAGAATAGGTCATATTTGTACCATCTTTGGCTTTCATAACTGCTTTCTTTAATTCTAAATCTGTTTTAGAAATGTATAAGATAATTGTATGATAATCAACTTTTGAAGGGTTTTTTGGATACAAATAAATAACGTGAACCTTTTCATCATTTAAAGTTTCTTCTTTTTCGTATTTATTTTTGAAACCAGTTTCCCAAATAGTCATCAATTTTTTCGGATTGATAGATTCTTCATCGTTTGCACTTGCATCTGATTCGTAAACAGATTTTTCTTCTTTTACAACAGTCCATGTTTTTGTTCCGTTGCAAATGATTGTGTTATCGCCATAAGAAGCATAAAATTTACTTCCTTTAACCCAACCTTTCCCGATTTCTGATTCATTTACACCAGAAGCTGTATTTTTTACTGAAGCACTAAATTCTATGTAGAAAGATTTGTAATCTTTCATTTTAGTTGAAACTTTGTCTAAAATTCCTTGTGATTTAGAATCTTGAGAAAAAGAGGTAAAAGCGATAAAGCTTAATAATATCAGTGCAAATTTCATTTTTGAGTTTTTCATTTTGTTATTTTCGAATACAAATATCTAAAATTATGCCAAGATTTGAAAATTTAATTTTTATTTTGAGATTGAAATTAATCAAAGTCTTCTCAAAACAATCCTTTCACTTTCAAATACTCATCCAAAGCTTGTTCGTTATCGTACAAAACTTCTCGTGCTTTACTTCCTTGAAATGGCCCGATGATTCCGTAACCTTCCAATTGATCTACGATTCTTCCTGCTCGGTTGTAGCCTAATTTTAATTTCCGTTGCAATAAACTGGCAGAACCTTGTTGATGTATCACAACAATACGAGCTGCTTCGGAAAACATTGGGTCGATGTCGTTTAAGTCAATATCGTTTCCTTCTGTTGCACCTTCTCCTACATATTCAGGTAATTGTAAAGCTTCAGGATAAGCTCGTTGATCGCCAATAAAAGCACAGATAGCATCAACTTCTGGTGTGTCCACAAAACCACATTGCAAACGAATGATGTCTGAACCAGTCGAAATCAACATATCTCCTCGACCAATTAATTGATTTGCTCCTGATTGATCTAAAATCGTTCTTGAATCCACAACAGATTGCACTCTAAACGCAATTCTCGCAGGGAAATTCGCTTTAATCATACCTGTAATTACATTTACGGATGGACGTTGTGTGGCAACAATCAAGTGAATTCCAATCGCACGAGCAAGTTGAGCAATACGAGCAATTGGCTTCTCAATTTCTTTTCCTGCGGTCATAATTAAATCCGCAAACTCATCGATTAAAACAACGATATAAGGTAAATAACGATGTCCTTTTTCTGGATTTAATTTTCGTGCAATAAATTTCGCATTGTATTCAATAATCGTTCGAACTTGAGCCTCTTTCAACAATTCATAACGCGCATCCATTTCAATACACAAAGAATTCAAGGTATTTACAACTTTCGTTACATCCGTAATAATTGCATCTCCTTCGCCTGGAAGTTTTGCCAAAAAGTGTCTTTCGATTCTATTATAAAGCGTAAGTTCCACTTTTTTGGGATCAATCAATACAAATTTTACTTGAGCAGGATGTTTTTTGTATAAAATGGAGATTAATATCGCATTCAAACCTACAGATTTACCTTGACCTGTTGAACCAGCAACCAAAAGGTGGGGCATTTTTGTTAAATCGAAGGTGTAAGTTTCATTCGTAATTGTTTTTCCTAAAACAACTGGAAGTTCAAAATCAGAGTTTTGGAATTTCTCAGAAGCAATTAAAGAACGCATCGAAACCATTTCAGGCTTGCTGTTTGGAACTTCGATACCAATTGTTCCTTTCCCTGGAATTGGAGCAATAATACGAATTCCAAGTGCTGACAAACTCAAGGCGATATCGTCTTCTAAGTTTTTAATTTTAGAAATTTTGACTCCTGGAGCAGGAATGATTTCATATAAAGTAACAGTTGGACCAACAGTCGCTTTAATTTTTGAAATTTCAATTTTGAAATTCGTTAAAGTCTCAACAATCTTATTTTTATGTCCTTCAAGCTCGGCTTTGTCAATGTTTATTTGACTTGTTCCCCAATCTTTTAATAAATCAATGGAAGGTAAAACATAAGATGATAAATCTAAAGTCGGATCGTATTCACCATATTCGTGACGCAACTTATCCGTTTCATCATCAGATAAAATTTTATCTTCTTTAGGGATTTCAACTTCTAAAATCTTTTCATTTAAAGGTTCCGTAAATTCATCCAACGATTCAGGAATTTCGATTTCAAAATCGTCGGAATCGTATGTTGCTTTTGCAGCAGGTTTGTGAACAACTACAAAATCGCTGTCAGCCAAATCATCATCTTCCTCGTCTTCATCAAAATTAACCGTTTCTGATATGTATTCATCTTCTAAATCTTCATCTTTGATAGTGTTAACAACATGAATGTCAGTCATTGAGAAACGATTTTCAGTAGGTTGAAGTTCATCATCTTCATCAATAAAACGTTCTTTTGAGAAATATTTATTCCAAAGTGCTTTAAAATCAGGATTAAAAAGCGCGATGAGTAAAATGTAAAGTAAAATAAAAATGAAAAGTAAAGCACCGAATTTACCCAAAGTAAAACTAAGCCATTCGTTTATGTGGTAACCAAAAGAGCCACCTAAATAATTGACAACATTTGAGAAATATCCTAAAAATAGAGAAAACCAAACTATTGCTACTAAAGAAACAGAAATTGTTCTTCTGATTGGAAGTAATTTTATTTCCAACATCCATTTAAATCCAATGATGAAAAGCATGAATGAAAAGCCAAAAGAGGAAATTCCGAACCAACGGTAAACGAATAAATGTGAAACCCAAGCACCTAATTTTCCAAACCAATTTGAAACAGGCTCTTGATTTGCTTCGAACAAGAAATCAAACAAACCTTTTTCTAAAACACGGTCTTGATCTTGTTTCCAGGTAAAAAAATAGGATAAGCAGGCAAAAAAGAAGTAAAACGAAAGCAAAACGAAAATTGCTCCCAAAATTGTTTTTGTTTTCTTTTTATCAAAACGGTTTGAAAGATTCCCTAAAGGGTTTTTGATACCACTTTTTTTCTCAGGAGCTACTTTTTTTGAGTTGGTTTTACTCGTTTCAGTGGCTTTAGATCCTTCCAAATCTTCTTTCGTTCGATATACGTTTTCTGATGACATTCCTTAATTTAAACAATTCTACGAAGATAGATAGTATTTTCCTTGAGAATTAGAACTTTATGTAGGAAGTATAAACAATGAAATGTTAAAAGGGGGAAATCAACTTTTTTAAAGAGTTTTGTCTAACTTTGCGTCATGAAATGGATTGGAGAAAGAACTTCTTTTGTTGATGACAAAACAAAAACAACAATTGTAATTGAGGCAGAAAATATTGGTTGGCAAAAATCCTTGATGGGAGCTTGGTTTGCGATGTGGATAACAATTGGAGCAATCATGTTTTGGTCATTAACTTTAGGTTTTAATCAACAAGAAATGATTATCGTTGTAATCTTTTTAGTTTTTTGGTCGTATTACGCTTACCGTGTTGGAAGACAATTTTTTTGGTTGATGTGGGGAAAAGAATTTTTAAAAATCAATGAATCGGCATTTTCTATAAAAAAAGGAATTAAAGGTTACGGAAAAGCACATGCCTATTTTTTGGAAAATATTGAAAAAATGTCGGTTGAACAACCAAAAGAAACGTCAATTCAAGCTGTTTGGGAAGCTTCACCTTGGATTCGTGGAGGTGAACGTTTACAGTTTGAGTACAAAGGAAAAGTTGTTCGTTTTGGAAGAAAATTAAATGAAAAAGACAGTAAAATTCTATTGAATTTGATTACAAAGCGTATTGAAGAGCAGTTGAGAAAGCGATGATTAGCTAATTAGCTGATGAGTCGATTAGCTGATTTTGCAATTGTTTTTCCATTAAAAAGTGTTGCAGAACATCAAAAAGTTTGTACGATTTTTCGATAAGTTTATAATCCAATTTTAAATAAAAATCTACTGCATAATCTCTTGCGTGTAAAATGATTTTTTGAATGTCATTTTCTTTGCAGTAATCTTCTATTTCAAGCATAATTTTTTTTCCAAAACCAGAACCTTGTTGCTCAGATTCTACAGCAACAAAGCGAACTTGAGCAATTTTGTTTCCTTGTAAATCCAAACGTGCAATTGCTTTTAGAATCTTGTTTTCATAAAAAGCAAAATGAATTCCGCTAGCGTCACCTTCATTTTTTTCTGTGCCGAGTGGCTGATTTAAAGGTTTTCTTAAAACACGGTAACGTAAATCGTAATAATTATCCCATTCTAATGGAGAATTGGGTGTTCTGATTTTAATATTCATATTTTTTAAGAAAAGGCGATTGAACTCATGCGTTTTGTTAAAACCCCATTTATTTCTTCTTCGCGAATAAATTTTTTAGCTTCGGAGTCTTTGAAAACTTCTTCTAAATTTCTGATTTTCCCGCAAGGAACATGGTGTTCATGTGTCCATTCCAAAATTTCATCTGCATCAATTGTTTCAACATGTTCTTGAATCAGATTAAAAAGTTCTTTTCTGTTTTCAACACGTTTTTGATTGGATTCAAACTTTGGATTGTCGGGCAAATATTCAATTCCTAAAAAATGACACAATTTAACGAAATGTCCATCGCTTCCAATTGCAAAAGTGATTTGCTTTTTGTCTAAAGTTTCAAAAATTTCCCCATAAGGAGCAATATTTGGATGTAAGCTACCGATTCGCTCTGGAATTTTGTTTTCCATCAAATAATTTGATGCTTGATTCACCAAACTACAAATTGCAGCATCGTAAAGTGAAACGTGAACAGCTTTTCCTTTATTCGTTTGCGTTCGTTCTAGTAAAGCGATTAAAATTCCTTCTTTTAAATGATGAGCAGCCAAAACATCGATTAAAGCAACTGGCATTTTGATGGGGTCAGTTTCTTTTGTGCCATTCATGGACATAAAACCACTTTCAGCTTGTAGAATTAAATCGTAAGCAACTCTATCCGATTCCAGACCAAAACCGCTAATTTTTCCGTGAATTAATCTCGGATTTAATTCAAATAAAATAGCATCATTAATTTTAAATTTCTCTGCATCACCTTTCTTAAAGTTTGAAATCAAAATATCAGCATCTTTTATTAAATTTAAAAAAGATGCTCGTTCATTTTCAAGTTTTAGATTTAATTTCTTGTATTCTTTTTTGTAGTTTACACTTGCAAAATAGGCTGAAACATCTGTGAATTCACTTTCTGAAGCTAATTTCCAAGTACGCGTAACGTCAGCCAAATTTGGGTTTTCAATTTTGATAACTTTAGCTCCTAATTCGGCAAAAAAAGTTCCAACAGATGGGCCAGCCAAAACACTTGAAATATCGATAATTTTTAAGTTTGAGAACATTTTATTGTTAGTGAAGAGTTAAAAGTTTAGAATGAAAAAGTTTTGAGTAAAGTTAAAAATATTTATTTTACAAATTAAAAGTTAATAAATATTAACAAATAGGAATACAAGAATAAGAGTAATCATTTTAGTTTTTTTTCATAAAATTCAATTTCTATTCATGATATTTGTTCAAAATTATACTTATGAAAAAAATTACACTTATTTGTTCCCTTTTTGTTTCAAGTTTAATGAACGCTCAAACGTTTATTGATAATTTTGATTCGTACACTGCTGGACAAAAATTAGCTCAACAGAGTGCTGGAGCATGGACAACTTGGAGTAATACTCCTGGTAGTGCTGAAGATGGTCTCGTATCAAATGCAAATGCTTTTAGTTTGCCAAACTCGATGTATTTTTCATCAACAGCATCAACTGGTGGACCAGTAGATCAAGTGAAGCATTTTGGAGTTTTAAATACAGGTTCTTTTTCATTAGAATGGAATATGTTTGTTGAAACAGGAAAGGCAGCTTATTTTAATTTACAAAAGACAGCAACAATGGGGCAGATTTATGCTCTTGATGTAAATTTTAATGATAATGGGGCTTTGGATTTTAATACAGGAAGCGCTTTAAATTTAAGTACAACTTTTACTCAAAATACTTGGTTTAACTTTAGATTAGATATCAACTTTAATACAAATACTTGGGAGGTTTTTATTGATGATGTTTCCAAAGGAACTTTTGCTA
The DNA here is from genome assembly GCA_040386975.1 of Bacteroidota bacterium. Lineage (GTDB taxonomy): Bacteria > Bacteroidota > Bacteroidia > Flavobacteriales_D > Crocinitomicaceae > M2408. The sequence continues at coordinate 57,153 of JAZKEO010000001.1, forward strand.
ATTCTATAAATCAAATTGAAGCTATAGATTTGTTTCCAGTAGATCAAAACTCACCTTATTCTTCTGGTTTTTTTGTTGACGATTTTCAATATACAATTACACCATATGTTTTGCCAAACTTAAACTTAGCAGCTAATTTGGTTTCTTTTACAGGAGCAAATCTTTCTGGAAGTAATGTTACAAGAATTGTAAAAGTTAGAAATTTAGGTCTAACAGCAATTAATAGTTTTGATATTACATGCAACTATAATGGAATTGATGAAGTTCAAAATGTTACAGGTTTGAATTTAGCTTCTCTAGCTGAAACAACTATAACAATCACAGCTCCACTTAATTTGATTCCAGGTTCAAATGTTTTGACAGCAACGGTTTCAAATGTGAATACAGGTGTTGATGAAGATGCGAATGATAATGTTACGATGACTACAATTAATCCTACAGTTCGTGCTTTAGGTAAAGTTGTTGTTGGTGAAGAAGGAACTGGAACTTGGTGTCAATGGTGTCCAAGAGGAGCAGTTTTTATGGAAATGATGGAGAACACGTATGGAGAGTATTGGGCTGGAATAGCTGTCCATAATGGTGCTAATGATCCAATGAAAAATGTTGTTTATGATGCTGGGATGGGAGCTTTAATTAGTGGTTATCCTTCATCCTTAGTTGATCGTGGAGATGAAGACGATCCATCTGCTATGGAGCCAAAATTTTTAGCAAATATTCAAGTGTTACCAGCTGCTGTAATGAAAAATGAGGCAACATGGAATAGTACAACAAGAGAATTAGCAGTTACTGTGAAAGCAAAATTTATTTCTTCAGTTACAGGAGATTATAAATTAGCATGTGTTATTACAGAAGATGATGTTACTGGAACAACTTCTGGATATGCACAAGTAAATGCTTATGCTGGCGGTGGAAGTGGAGTGATGGGAGGGTATGAAACCAAACCAAACCCTGTTCCGGCAAGTCAAATGGTATACAATCATGTAGGTCGTGAAATTTTACCTTCTTTTGGGGGGCAAACAGGAATTATTCCTACAAGTGTTACTATTGGTGAGGAATTTATGACGACTTATACTTTTACTTTACCACTTACTTACGATGAAAATGAAATTCACGTAATTTCTATGTTGATTGAACCAAGTGGTGAAATTAATAATGCTGGGAAATCAACTTTTGCTGTCGCTCAATTGGCTTCAACTTCAGAAATTACTTTAGATTGTGGAGGGACAGTTGAAATTTTAACAAATTCAGGTGTTACAACTGTTCCAAATTTTACAACAACTGTAGCAAATTCAACAACTTGTGTAGGACAAACAATTGTTGAGCAATCTCCATTACCAGGAACAGCACTTCAAATGGGAACTAATAATATTACTATTCTTACGACTGATGCTTGTGGAAATAAGCAAGTTTGTTTTAAAACAGTTAATTATGTAGACCCATCTTTTGATTTACAGTGTCCTCAAGCAACAGATTTATATTTTTCAATAAATGGTTCAGCATTACCTGATTATACGGGTGAAATTACAACTTCTACAACTTGTATTCCAAATACGATTACAACAATTCAAAGCCCTGTGGCTGGTTCTCAGATGACTGCTGGTGTAAATACAGTTACGGTATCATCAACGAACGAATGTGGTGAATCAAGATCATGTACAATAAGTGTTAACTACGTAAACAATGCTGGTATTAATGAAAAAAATAGTGAGAATTTTGTTCAACTATTTCCTAATCCAGCAAATGAAGTGTTGAACTTTTCGACTTCAACTAAAAATATCAAAAGTATTCGTATTTTAACAATTGATGGAAAAGAAGTGTTGAAACAAACTACTAATTTTAAAACGGGTAAAGTTTCACTTTCTTCCTTAACTGATGGTTTGTATACGATTGAATTTAATTTTGAAAATGGAATTAAATCAAGTCAAAAATTCATTAAAGAATAGTTTACTTATTTACAAGAATAAAAAAAGGCAATCTCACGATTGCCTTTTTTTATTCTCCTAATTTCCTGGAGCTTGATTCAAACTTTCGACCTTGACTTGTGCGTGACCATTTTTTACAAAATTCAATTGTTTGGCAGCTTTTAGGCTCAAATCAATTAAACTGGATGATTTTTGACTCAATCGGTCGTTAATTTTAACAATTACTGTTGAATCATTTTTGAGGTTTGTAACTGTAACAAAGGTTCCAAATTTTAAATTTTTGTGTGCTCCAGTCAATAAATCTTGTTTAAAAACTTCTCCTGAAGAAGTACGTCTTCCTTCAAATTTATTGGCATAATAACTCGCTTTCCCCGTTTTTGAATATTCTGTTTTGACAGAAAAACTCACCAAGGCTAAAAGCAAGAAAATGATGTATAATTTGTTCATATTTTCATTTTACTTACCCAAAGTTACGACAAGCAAAGTGAAAAAAGAAAAAATTAGGACTTTGTTAACAAAAAATGGGTGAATTTTAATCATTCAAAATACTGATTTTTTCAGTTTTAAAACCATTTTCAGTTTCAATTTTCAAGAAATAAATCCCATTTTGAAATTTAGAAACACTAATTTTTCCATTATTTAAGTGTTGACTTGAAAAAACAACTTTTCCATTCGTATTGTAAAGATTTACTGATTTGATTTTAGTATTACTTTCAATATTAATTTCATCTTTTATAGGATTTGGATAAATTGAAACCGTATTTTCATTTTCGATGGAATTAAGGCCTAAAATTGAGTTTACATTTAAAGTTGTATTTGTAATGATTGCAGGATTAAAATCAAAATAAATGTAAGCCGTATTTTTAATTTCAGAATTGACTGACAAGTTTAAATTTTCTTTGATTGAGTAAAGAATTTGACCTTTACTTGCTTCAATATCTTGCGAAGATGGGGCTAAATAAATATCGTTAAAAGTAAACTTCACAACACGTGTGTTAGGGTCTAAACTTGTTACAACATCGTGTTTTGTATCTAAAACTTTAAAAGTAGATAAATCTAAGTTTTCGGAAAGTGTGTCAATAACTTGAACTCTTAAAGCGTCAAAATTTCCTTCATTTTGAAAATTTATAGTATACTGTAATTCCTCAGCTTCATTTGGATTTATGTTTGTCGGTTTATTTACTAATTTATCATTTGGATCATACGAATTGTAAACCAAACCAGAAAAAATTAATGTATTATTAGCCGTATTTGTTTCTGTAGCTCCCAAATCTGTTAATGTACAAGTGAAATTTAGAATTGTTCCTGCTGGAGTTGTTCCAGGCATGAAGAAGTTTAAATATTGACTATGGTAATTTTCCATAGAGTTAATTTCAAAAGTTAAAATGTTTCCTGTAACACTTGCATTTGTTAAGGAAGTTAAATCTGGGATTAAAAAATTTGGAAATTCTAAACTAACATTAACATTTGGATTGGTAAAACAAGTTGCGTTTAAGATATGAAGATAAACACGTGCATTTTGTGAAGCACTTGCTCCAATACCGGAACAATAATTGAAACTTAAATCAGCAACAGTAGATGAAGGAAGCGTCGATTGAACTGTGAAACTTGAATTTGTAGCAAAAATTGGGAAGTGGTAAACAGGATCGAAACCAGTAATAATTACATCAGAAGAAGTTTGTGTCAAGTTATTATTTGCTAACCAAATATCATTTATACTTAGTTGATAAGGTATATTATTAATATTAAGTCCAAATGCATTACCATTAAAATTTAAAATTGTACCATCATTTCCTATTAAGTCATAAGCTACATTGTATAGGTATAAATTTGAATTTACGCCACATACATTTGTCTGAAGAGTCTCAGGATAAATGTATCCACATTCATTAACGGAATATACATTGACAGTAATTGTATTTGAGTTTATAGTTTGAGAATTTACGGAGCTAACAACAGACACACTTATAACATAAGTACCTGCTTGTGTGTAAGCATGACTCGATTCTTCTGCGAAAAATTGATTCGCAGCATATGTGTTACTAGGTAATTGCGTACTGTTTCCATCCCCCCAATTAATAGTGAAAACTGGGTTTGTTTCTGCCACTGCATCAACAGTAAAGTAGATCCCTATATGACCATTATTACAATGTGTAGAATCAAGTATTTGTAAATTTGTAATTTGAGAATTTCCTTTATTTGAAAAGAAAAAACAAGATAAAAATGTTAAATAGATTATTTTTTTCATAGAAAGTTGGTTTTATGATTTTAATAAATACGACGTAGAAAATTTAATTAGGTTGCTTGGATTTTCTTTTTTTATCATTCAGCCTCAACCTTCTTCCCATTTTTATCTACACAAAACCAATTATCGCTTTCACAGATTTCATGTTCGCCATCTTTGACTATTTTACACTGAAAACTCACTTTAGAAGTTCCATTTTCAAAAGGCTCTGCACAAGCAAATTGCGGTTTTATTTTTATTTCTCCTGTTTTTTCGTCGGCGAAACCAACTTTTCCATTTTCAATGATTCTGAAAAGTCCTTCTGAAGCATAATCTGGTCCATTGTCGAAAGGGAAAACGGTGTACATCACTTTTTCTTTTCGATCAATCGCAACAAATTTGTTTGATTTCACAACAAGAGCATAGGTTTTAAAGGTGTCAGAAAAACAGTGATCGTATTGAGTTGCTGGAATAATTATTTCGCCTGCTTGATTTTTAAATCCCCATTTGTCAGTTTTTTCTTCTGTAAATGGAAGTAAATAAGCGTCTTCTGCTTTTTCTTTTTCAGCACAACTGCTTAAGATTGTTAGAAGAAATAAAGGGAAAATTAGGAAATAGAATTTTAAATTTTTCATAGAATTGATTAAATTGGTTTAAGGCAAATATATAAAAAAACATCAAGGAAAATGATAAGTTTATTTCTTTTGCCGAAAATTCAATATTTTCGTAGCTTTGCAATCCAATTTTTCATTCATGACAGCAATTTCGTTTATACAATCAAACTCTTCTTTACCAGAAAAATCAATTCAAAATACTTTGGCTTTATTGGCTGAAGGAAGTACAATTCCTTTTATTTCGCGTTATCGCAAGGAAATGACAGGAGCTTTAGATGAGGTTCAAGTGACGCAAATTCGTGATTTGAATAAGAAATTTGAAGATACAATCGCTCGTCAGCAAACGATTTTGAAATCCATTGATGAACAAGGTAAATTGAACGAAGAATTGAAGTCTAAGATTGAAAATTGCTTTGATTCAAACGTACTCGAAGATATTTATTTGCCTTATAAAATCAAAAAGTTAACACGCGGAGAAAAAGCTAAAAAGCTTGGTTTGGAGCCACTTGCGAAAATGATTATTTCTCAACGTGGAGGAAATCCAGAGCAAATGGCTGAACGTTTTGTGAAAGGTGAAGTCATTGACGAAGACATGGCTTTGGCTGGAGCCAGAGATATTATCGCCGAATACATGAATGAAAATGCGATTTTCCGTGGAAAATTGAGAACTACTTTTCAGAGAAAATCAATTTTGACTTCAAAAATTATGAAAGGCAAAAAGGAAGATGGTGATAAATACAAAGACTTTTTTGATTTCACCGAACCACTTTATAAAATTCCATCTCACCGTTTTTTAGCACTTTATCGTGGTGAACGTGAGGGAATTCTGAGTTTGAAGGTACAACCAGAAAAAGAAGGAGTTTTAGAAATGATGGAACGTTTTTTTGTGAAATCAGACGATGAATGTGGTGAATTTGTTAGTGATACGTGTAAAGATGCTTACACACGTTTACTTTGTCCTTCTTTGGAAAATGAAACAATCAACGAGGCAAAAGAAAAGGCTGATATTGAGGCGATTAAAGTATTTTCTACAAACCTTAAACAACTTTTACTCGCTCCGCCTTTGGGTTCAAAACGTGTTTTGGCAATTGATCCGGGCTTTAGAACCGGTTGTAAAGTAGTTTGTTTGGATGAACAAGGAAATTTATTGAATAACTGTACGATTTATCCGCATCCGCCACAAAACGAACGTTCGAAAGCTTCAGCGAAAATTTCTCAATTGGTGCAAATGTATAAAATTGAAGCGATTGCAGTTGGAGACGGAACAGCAGGAAGAGAAACGGAATATTTCATCAAACACACGAAATTTGACCGAGATTTAGAGGTTTACCCAGTTCGTGAAGATGGTGCTTCTATTTATTCTGCAAGTCCAATTGCACGAAAAGAATTTCCAGATTTTGACGTAACAGTGCGTGGTTCAGTTTCTATTGGTCGTCGTTTGATGGATCCTTTGTCTGAATTGGTGAAAATTGACCCAAAGTCAGTAGGAGTGGGGCAATACCAGCATGAAGTGAATCAGAATCAACTTAAAAATGCCTTGGATGATGTGGTGGTTTCTGCAGTGAACAGCGTTGGTGTGGATTTGAATATTGCTTCACCTTATTTGTTGAGTTATGTTTCTGGCTTGTCGATGGCAACGGCGGAAAATATCATTGCTTACAGACAAGAAAAAGGAGCTTTTCAATCGCGTGAAGAACTCAAAAATGTAAAACGTTTGGGTTCAAAGGCTTACGAGCAAAGTGCTGGCTTTTTGAGAATTAGAAATGGAGAAAATCCTTTGGATAATTCGGCAGTTCACCCAGAATCCTATCATTTTGTTGAAAAAATCGCTAAACAATTGAAGTTAAAAGTTCCAGAATTACTTGGAAACGAAACTGTTCTGAAAGAATTAAAGCAACAAGATTTTTCTGAAATAGATTCCTTTACTTTTACAGATATTGTAGCCGAATTAAGAAAACCAGGTCGTGATCCGCGTAAGAAAGCTAAAATTTTGGAATTCCGTGAATCAATAAAAAGCATTTCAGATGTAATTGTAGGAATGAAATTGCCAGGAATTGTAACGAATGTAACTGCTTTTGGTGCGTTTGTAAATGTTGGAATCAAAGAACAAGGATTAATTCATAAATCACAATTAGCAGATGTTTTCGTAGAAGATCCAGCTCAATTTATTTCTTTAAACGAACACGTTGAAGTGGAAGTTTTGGAAGTTGATATCGAAAGAAAAAGATTAGGTTTGAGAAGGATTTTGGGTTGAAATTTTAGACTTGTATAAAAACGAAGATAAAAGTATGCTGAGCTTGTCGAAGTATGCTTTTATTTCACTATATTTGTTATCTAAAAACTTATAGAACATGAAAAATATAGCTCTCCGCCGTGGTGGACTTTTTTTAATTGCATTCCTTTTTATTGGTACAACAGCTTTTTCTCAAACTGAAAAACAAGCTAAAGTTCCAAAAGTTGAAGCGAGTTATGTTGGTGGAACAAATGAGATGACGAAATTTATAACAGCAAATTTGAAATACCCAAAAACGAGTAAAGTTGAAGGAAAAGTGTATGTTGAATTTACTGTTTTAAAAGATGGAAGTGTTACAGAGGTTAAGCTTATTCAAAGTTTAAACCCAGAATTGGATAAATTAGCTCTTGACATGGTTAAAAAAATGCCAAAATGGACTCCAGCAATTGATGAGAAAGATCAGCCAATACCATCAAAAATGGTTTTACCAATAAATTTTAAAAAATAAATGCTAAAGAAGATTTTTAGCGTAAGTTTTTTATTTTTCATAACTCATTTTCATTCTCAAACATTTACTTCTGTTGCTAACGATTCAATTTATGATGTCACAGCGACTGAATACACTTTGGATGTAGCTGGTTTAACTCAGAACTTAGATACCGCTAATTTTGGTTTGGAAACAGTTTGTATCAATTTAGAACATACTTATATTGCTGATTTAACTATTAGCTTAATTTCCCCCGACGGAACAAGTTTTGCTTTGGTTTCAGGTTTTGGAGGTGATTCTGATTTTTACACAAATACGTGTTTTTCAGGGAGCTCAAACAATGCGATTTCACAAAGTTCATCTCCTTTTTCGGGAGTTTTTAAGCCTTATGGTCAAATGGGACTTGTGAATAATAATCAAGATGGAAATGGTACTTGGACTTTACGAATTGAAGATAATGGTGCTTTGGATGTTGGTATTTTATTAGATTGGTCGCTCACTTTTGGAAATAATCCTGCGAATATTTTTAGCATTCATGAATCGGATCTACCAATTTTTATGTTGGAAACAAACAGTCAAGAAATTCCAAATGAACCAAAATTAGCAGCTTCTGTAAAAGTAATTTATAACGGCGAAGGTCTTCGAAATTTTGTGAATCAAACAGATTTTCATTTTAACGGAAATTGTGGTGTTGAAATTAGAGGAGCAAGTTCTTCAAATTTTCCAAAAAAGTCTTATGATCTAGAAATTAGAGATAATTTGGGAGTTGATTTAGATACTGCTTTACTTGGTTTACCATCAGAAAGTGATTGGGTTTTGAGTGCTCAATATACTGATAAAACTTTACTCAGAAATATGTTTTCAATGCATTTGATTCAAGAAATGGATTGGTATGCACCGAGATTTAAACCTGTTGAGTTATTCATAAATAATTCATATCAAGGTGTTTACATTTTAATGGAAAAAGTAAAAAAAGGAGCTAACCGCGTTGATATTTCCACTTTAAATCCAACGGAAATTAGTGGAGATGATTTAACTGGGGGTTATATTTTGAAGATAGATAAAAATTCAGGAAGTACAAATTTGGGATGGGAATCACCTTTTGCACCAATTCCAGATGGAAGTCCTACAGTAATCGATTTTTATTACCCAAAAGGAGAAGATATCGTTCCTGAGCAAAGTGCTTACATTGAGGATTATGTTACTGATTTTGAAACAGCATTAGCGAGCTCGAATTTTATGGATTTGAATTTGGGATATCGATCTTTTGTGAATTATGAATCGTGTGTTGATGCCTTGATTATAAGTGAGTTGTCAAGAAGTATCGACGCTTACCGAAAAAGTTTTTATTTGTATAAAGACAAAGAATCATTGGGTGGTAAATTAGTAATGGCTCCAATTTGGGATTATGATTTGACGTATGGAAACGCAGATTTTTGTGAAGGACAAAACCCTGAAGGCTGGCAGTATAATTTCAATTATGTTTGTGGTGGAGATTATTGGATAAATCCATTTTGGTTTCCTAGAATGATGGAAGACACGCTTTTTCAGCAAGATTTACGTTGTCGTTGGGAAAAGTTGAGAGAAACAAAATTTCATAAGGATTCCCTCAATCTATGGATCGATAATATGGCTTCAACATTGGACGAGTCTCAAAATTGGAATTACACCATTTGGCCTACGATGGGAACGTATGTTTGGCCGAATTCATTTGTTGGTAATTCGTATCAAGAGGAAATAAGCTTCATGAAATCATGGTTAAATGATAGGATAAATTGGTTGGATGCTAATATTCCAGGTATTTCTGAAGCTTGTATTGAACCAAATTTGTCGGTAAAAAAAATAGTAAAAAGTCAGATCGAACTTTATCCAAATCCTGTTGAAAATGAGTTGTTTGTGAATTTAAATGAAAATTATAAAACTTTTTCTATTGAAATAAAAGATGTTTTGGGAAAACTAATTCATAGTCAGAAAAATCTTCAAAAATTGAATTCAAAACAAATTTGTATCAAAAATTTAGATTTTAAATCAGGATTTTATCTTGTTGAAATTCAGTCGGATGATTCTATTTTTACAACTAGATTCTTTAAAAAATAGTTTAGGATTTCAAGCAATGCTCAATTTGAGTTAATGTGAAACTTAATAATTTATTAATTTTAAACTAACTTTTTCCTAATATAAACGTTATTTACAAATATTATTAGATATTTTTGTATATTAAAACTAAAAACTCTTTCAATGAAATTGACTTCATCTTTTCTTTTTATATGTATTTCATTGCTTTTTATTTCATGTAAAAAAGAAGCTGGTGAAAGTGGAAAAGCATCCATCATTGGGATTTTGTATTTGAAAGATTATAATGGGAATTTTAATTCATTGGAATTAGAACGCGTGGCTTATGATGAAGATGTTTACATTCATTATGGCGATGAAACATCGTATTCTGATAAAATTAAATCGAGTTTTGATGGTCGTTTTGAATTCAAATATTTACGTCCTGGGAAATACAAAATTTATAGCTATTCAAAAGATCCAACGGATAAAGATAATGTTCAGCCAGAAGAAATGATGGTTGTTTTGAGAGAAGTTGAAATTACATCAAAAAAAGAAGTAATAGAATTAGACACAATGTTTATTTACGATAATTGAGAAAAATGAAAGTTCCAATTTTAGTTTGTTTTTTGTGTTTATTTCAACTTTTTACTTTTGCTCAAAGCGAAAAAAAAATCAAGAAATATCATATTAAATCAATAACAGAAGAAAAGATAGATTCTTCCAAAACGAGTATTGAATCAATCGTGAAATACGATAAAAATGCCAATATTATTTTCGAAGAAGAATATTCTAAAAGTGGAAAATTTAAAGCTAAATATTCGCAAAAATTCAACAAGTACGACAAAGTTGAAGAACAAGTTATTTACAATGAAAAAGGAACTGTTTCTCAAACCATTTTAACGAAATACAACTTGGATTTACCTATTTTAATCACAATTTTAAACGAAAAAGGCGAATTGTCTCAGACAATTGAAATCAAATACAATGGTTTGAAAGAGAAAATGGAAGAAATTACCTCTGATTCAAAAGGATTGTTCGTTCAAAAAGTTGTTTACGAATACGATAAGAAAGGTTTAAAAACTTCTAAAAAAACTTTTGATAAAAACAATAAATTGATTGAGACAAAAAAATACACATACGAATTTTGAATACTGAATTACATAGTTTATTGAATGAATTTGAGGCAATTGGACTCGAGCAAATGGATCGCGTTTCCTTGATGGATCGTATCGATTCAAAATATGTATTTCATGCGAGTAAACTTTCGGAACTGCTTTCAGAATTAAAAAAGGATTATGCGGTTTTACATGTCAATGACAAAATGATTTCTCAGTATGAATCACTTTATTTCGATACACCTAAATTTGATTTGTACCATTTTCACCAAAGAGGGAAGTTTAATCGTTTCAAATTTCGAATCAGGAAATACGTTGAGTCGAATATTTCTTTTTTTGAAGTGAAATTCAAGAATAACAAAGGAAGAACAAAAAAAAGTAGGGTTTTAAATGATAATTTTGAACTGAAAGATAATCAAGTAATTAACGATTTTTTACATCAAAATTCAAAATACGATATTGAACAATTAGAAGAAAAAGTTTGGATAAATTACTCAAGAATTACTTTAGTTAACAAGGAAATTGCTGAACGCGTTACAATTGATGTAAATTTGCATTTCATTTTTGATAATATTGATAAAACTTTAAAAGAATTTGTGGTTGCAGAAGTAAAACAAAATAAATCCTCACATTCACCTTTTGTGAATTTAATGCACAAACACCACATTCGTGAAGGTTCAATTAGTAAATATTGCCTTGGAATCATGAATATTTATCCTGATTTGCGTTCAAATAATTTTAAACCTTTTCAGATTAATTTAAAGAAAATTATTAAAAACAACGATGATCTACAAACTACTTAAAACTCTTAAATAAATTTAATAAAATTATGTTTTTACCACAATTAGGGCTTGACACAACACTTTTCACGAATATAAATATTTTAGAATTCGGACTTCGCTTACTTATAAATTTCGTTTCTTGTTTTATCTTAGTTAGGTTAATTTATTATCCAGCGTATAAAAATCGTGAGTTCTTTTTTACGTTTACGATATTTAACTTATTGATTTTCTTGATTATCTTCTTGTTACAAAAAGTGGAGATGAGTACGGGGGCAGGTTTCGGGCTTTTTGCAGTTTTTTCTATGCTGAGATATCGAACTGAAGGTTTGTCAATGAAAGACATGACGTATTTGTTTTTGGTAATTGCTTTAGGTTTTATAACAGCTGTTGGACCAGGAGAATTTTGGCAAGTTGGCTTAATCAATGGATTTATTTTATTGCTGACTTACTTTTTGGAAAGCAGTTTATTACTAAAAAAAGAACATTCGAAAATTATTCAATATGAGAATATTGAGTTGATAAAACCTGAGTTAAGTGAAGAATTGAAAGCTGATTTAGAATTAAGAACTGGACTTAAAATTTCACGAATTACGATTGATAGAATTGATTTCTTGAGAGATACGGCTTTGTTGACTGTTCATTATCATGACTAAAAAAATAGTTTTTATATCGATTATTGTAGTCTTTTCTGGGAGATTTCTTGCTCAAAGCAAGGATTTTGGTCTTTGGACAGCTATTTCACTTGAGAAAAATATAAACACACGTTTTAGTCTTGAATTAACAGAAGCGTTGCGTTTAAATGAAAATGTAACTCAAATTGCTCAACATTATTCACAACTTGCTGCTTCGTACAAAATTGACAAAGGATTTTATGTTACTTTAGCTTACCGGAATTCACAAAAATTCAAGTACGATGAGACAGTGAGTTATAGAAATCGCTTGCAAATTGGACTTTCTTATAAATTCGCTCTAAAAAACCTTGGAATCGAATTTCAAGAACGTTTTCAAAGTCAAATAAGAGATATTAATCGTCGTGATGATTGGAAAATTCCAAAAAACTATTTGAGAACACGGCTTACGTTGACTTATGATTTGAATCGTAAAATTGAGCCTTTTGTTTCAGGAGAATTATTTTATGAACTTTCTGAGGAATTTGACAATTACCGCTTGAGAGCTGGATTTTCTTATGAAATAAATAAGTTCCAGAGCATAAAATCCTATTATATGTTGGATCAAGAAATTCAAGTCAAAGACCCAAATTCAAATTTCGTTTTAGGTTTCGCTTATAAATATTCATTTTAGATAATCGAAAATATTGATTATATTTGCAAAAAAAACAAACAAAATGGCAAGTAAAAAGCAATTTAAAAAAGAATTAAACTACATGGTTTTTGACGTTATCGAAGAATGTTTCAGCGTTCAACTTTACGATGAGAAAAAAACTGAAGTTACAAATAAATTAATTGACGAAGTAATTGAATTTAGAAACGCAATGACTGCTAAAGTTCATGCTTCTAAAAACAAAAAAGATTTCTCAGCTTTAAATACGCAAGTTGAAGAGGCTGCTGTTGATTTTATTCATAAAATTAATGGTTTACACTAAATTTAGAATTAACTAAAATATTCTATTTCTTCGTTACTTTTAGTATCTAATTTTTCATTTACCAAAGTAAACTCAAAATTATATTCTTTAAAAGTGCCTCGAACTAAAACATTTTTTAATAATTCTAATTAGATATAGAACTTCAAAATAAATTAAACGGATTTATCAATGATGAATCCGTTTTTTTGTGCCCAACTTTGAAAGAAAAAAGATATATTTACATCGAAAATTAAATAGCTTTTACAAGATTTTATATGAAAAAACTATTCACACACCTTACTTTTTACGTTCTAATAGCAATTATTGCAGGAATTTTACTTGGACATTACTCAAAAGATTGGGGCTTAAAAATGGAAGTTTTAGGAACTTCATTTGTTGCAGTAATTAAAGTATTTGTTGTTCCGATTATATTCCTGACAATCGTTTTAGGAATTGCTTCAATGGGGAATTTAAAGCAAGTTGGACGAATAGGATTAAAATCATTAATTTATTTCGAATTGGTGACAACCCTTGCATTAGCAATAGGAATAGGTATTGCTTTGCTTGTAGAACCTGGAAAATTTGATAGTTCAAGTATGCCTTTGGCAGAATACAAAGCCAAACCTAAAGAAGTTATGACAATTCTTAAATTCCTCAAGGATTACATGTCACTTTTGACTCTTGGAGTTGCATTGATTTGTGGAGTTGCATTAAATTTTTATAACAAACGTCAAGGGATTATTTCAAAGTTGGAAGTTGCATCAAAGTTTGTTTTTAAAGTTCTGAAATACGTGATGTACTTTGCACCTATTGCGGCATTTGGAGCAATGGCTTTTACAGTTGCAAAATATGGTTTGGATAAATTGGTTCCTTTAGGGAAAATGGTACTTTGTGTTTATGGCACTATGATTCTATTTATTGTACTTGTTTTAGGTGCAATTATGCGTTATTATAAATTGAGTATATTCAAATTTTTGCGATACATACGTGATGAAATTCTTATTGTGTTAGGAACTTCGTCTTCAGAATCTGCACTTCCAAAATTAATGGAAAAATTAGAGCTTGCTGGTTGTAAAAAAGCAATTGTAGGTCTTGTCGTTCCCACAGGTTATTCCTTCAATCTTGATGGAACTTCCATTTACCTTTCAATGGCTGTCATTTTTCTTGCTCAAGTCAATAATGTTTCCTTAAGTTTCGGAGAAATAATGATGATGATAGGAATTTTGATGCTTACTTCCAAGGGAGCAGCAGGTGTTGCCGGTAGTGGTTTTGTTGTCTTATCTTCTACCATCGTTTCTTTTCCTCAAATCCCAGAAGTATCACTTGCTTTTTTACTTGGAATTGATAAATTTTTGAGCGAAGCTCGTGCAATTACTAATTTTATTGGAAATGGTGTTGCAACACTTGTCATAGCGAAAAGTGAAAATGAATTCGACCAAGAAGCTTTTGAGAGAGAAGTGAGCGCTTCTTAGGATAGAGAATTGAAAATGTTGAGTAAAATAATTCTCAATTCTACATTTTCAATTCTACATTAAAAATTATAACTATCTTCATGCCGTTTTTAAAGAAATCAAATAAAAAATAAATCACACATTACATGAAAGCATTTTTTCAAAAAAATTGGATACATTTTGCAATTGTTGCACTTTTCTTCATCCTTACTCTTTCATATTTCAACCTTCAATTTGACGGTTATGGATTGAAACAGCATGATATTGAGCAGTTTAAAGGGATGTCTCACGAAATTGTTGATTACCGTGAAAGAACAGGTGAAGAAACAATGTGGACAAACTCCATGTTTGGAGGAATGCCAACTATGCAAATTTCACTTATTTATGAAGGGAATTTAATTAGTAAAGTAATGCAAGAATTTGTTAAAAGTTTTCCACCTCCAGCAGGCGTTGTTTTCTTGTATATGCTTGGTTTTTACATTTTTGCTTTATGTTTAAGACTAAATCCTTGGGTTGGTTTATTGGGAGCAATTGCTTTTGGTTTCTCAACATATGATGTGATTATTATTCAAGCGGGACATAACTCAAAAGCTTTAGCTGCTGCTTTCATGGCTCCAGTAATTGGTGCATTTATCATGGCTTTCCAGCGGAATATGAAGTGGGGAATTCTGCTCTCTGCACTTTTTATGACCATTGAAATTTCAATGAATCATCTTCAAGTTACTTATTATTTAGGGTTTTTAATACTTGCTTTAGGAATTGTCATGTTTGTTGAAGCTCTTCGTAAAAAAGAATTTAAGAAATTTTTCATGACAACTGGAGGTATTGTTATTGCTTATTTCATTGCTTTAATGATTAATTATGGAAATATCTCACTAACAAATGATTATGCAAAACACACCATCCGTGGTGCAAATGATATTACTACAAATCCTGATGGAAGTTCGAATATGGTAAATTCAACTGAAGGTTTGGATAGAGATTATGTTACTCAGTGGAGTTATGGAATTGGTGAATCTTTTACAATCATATCTCCTTATGTAAAAGGTGGTGGAACGGTAGTTTTAGGCGATAGTCCATTTGCAGAAGATGTGCAAAATTTGGATATGAAACCGTCGTCTTTGAATGCTGTAATGCAATATCCGGTTTATTGGGGAGATCAGCCGATTACTTCTGGGCCAGTTTATGTTGGTGTGATTGTTGCTTTTTTAGCATTCTTAGGTTTGATTTTCTTGAAAGGCCCAATTAAATGGGCACTTTTGGCAGTTACTATTTTGACTTTAGCTCTTTCTTGGGGTAAAAATTACATGGGATTAACCAATTTCTTCTTAGATAATATCCCTGGATATAATAAGTTTAGAGCGGTTACAATTATCTTAATGATTGTAGAGTTAACAATTCCGGTTTTAGGTGTTTTATTCTTAAATCAGTTGTTGAAAGAACGAGAAACTTTGGCTCTTCAAAAGAAGAAGTTTTTAATCGTTTCAGGCGTTTTTGTTGCTTTTTTACTCATTGTGAAAGTTGTTGGTTTGGGAGACAATTATATGTCAACTAATGATGCAAAACAATTTGAGCAAATCGAAGCTGGAAAATTAAATGTAAAAGAAGGAATTAAAAACCAAATTTTGCAAATGGCTCCGGCAGAACAACAAAAATATGGTGTAAATGTTAGTGATCCAGCTCAATTAAATCAATTTATTGAAGCGCAATACGAACAATATGTTAGTCAAAATCCACAATTGAGTATTTCAGAAGCGGATGTGAAAACTGTTCGTGAGTCGATTTTTTCTTCGAGTATGAATCGTTCGATTTTGTTTTCAGTTCTTGCTTTTGGAGTGTTAGCTTTGTTCTTTTACACACAAATTTCTTCACTTTTCATTGTGTTGGGATTAACAGTTTTGGTGGCTATTGATTTAATTCCTGTTTCAAGAAATTACCTTGGAAACCAAGAACAAGGTGCTGGATATAAATATTGGGATATCGCTGCAAACACTATGTTTCCAATCAGTACAAATTCTGCCGACGTACAAATTTTGGAAATGGAAACTTCTTTGAGTCCAAATTTGACAATGAAAGTTGCTGAAGGAGAAAAACAAGGGAAATCAAAAGCTCTTGAATTAAATTTGTCAGGAAATGAGAAAAATAGAGTAGTAGATGCCTATAAATTTGCTGCTTTAAATCGTAATTCAAATTATCGTGTTTTTGACTTTACAGGAGGATTTAGTAGTGCTAATGCTTCGTATTTCCATAAATCTTTGGGGGGGTATCATGGTGCAAAATTGAGAAATATTCAGAATTTATATGAGTTTCATTTGTCACAATCAAATAATAAGGTTTATGACATGATGAATGTGAAATATTTCATTCAAGAAACTGAGCAAGGAAAAATGGCAAATCCAAACATGACCGCTTTAGGAAATGCTTGGTTCGTGAAAAAAATCAATGCTTTTGAAACACCAGACGATGAAATTAGAGCTTTAGGAAACCAATTTGAAGTAAAAAATATTGGTCAAGGTAGCTTAGTTGTAAATGGTCAAGTAAAAACATCGGCTAAAGTTTATGGTTCGGAAAAATTGAAATATGTTTTAAAAGGTGATAGTTTGGATGTACGTTTAACAAATGGAATGCAAGAAGGGATGGAAGCTTTGTTTGTGATGGACATCAATGGAAAAACCAATTTAATCCCTAAAATGACCATGCAAATGGATACAGCGAATTCATTTTTGAGATTAGTTGAACTAAAAGTTACCGACGAGTTCAAACATGATGAAGAAGCGATTATGTTGAAATCTGAAGCTCAAAAAGTGAAAAGTAGAACCTTTACTGGAAACGGGAAAATCAACATGACAGCTTACGAGCCAAATAAAATTACTTACTCTGTGGAAGCAAATGGAAATCAATTTGCAGTTTTCTCAGAAGTGTATTATCCTGAAGGTTGGATTGCAACAATCGACGGAAAAGAGGTTGAAATCAGAAAAACAAACTACTTGCTTCGTGGACTTGAAATTCCAAGAGGTAAGCACAAAGTTGAATTCACTTTCATGTTACCAAAATACGAAAAAGCTGGAATGTGGTCGATGCTAGGAAGTTTGATAATTATTTTATCCTTTGTGGTAGCCTTGTTTTTTGAGTTTAAGCGTAAGAAAGTTGTTGAGTAGGATTTAGCTTACTTAAGAAAAATTCAGTATATTTGTTAAATATCAATTAATATTACTATGAAAAAAATCACCTTACTATTTACAATTTTTATTGCGTTCTTTAGTGTTTCTCAAGAAAGTATTACGTTCTATCCATCCAAAGATTTGTCTTTAGGTTATCATGATAATTTTGGATCGGAGGATAATAATTACGGTTGGGCCTTTCAATTTGCGGGTTATGTAATGGATGGTGCTGCTGGAGGAATAAACTCAAATAGAGCAATGTTAGGTTTTGATTTGGATTCAATATTGCCTGGTACAGAAATTTTAAGTGCAAAATTGAGTTTCTACGCTTTTGATGATTATTCACAAGGTGTACCTATGGCTCAAGGTCATTATGGAAATAATGAATGTTATTTAAAAAGAATTATTCAAAATTGGGAAGAAGATGTTGCAACTTGGAATACGCAGCCTTCAACTACGGATGTTGGTCAAATAATTTTACCTCAAAGTACATCAGCTCATGAAGATTATTTAGATATTGATGTTACTGCTCTAATCCAATTTTTCATTGATAACCCATCTCAAAACTTTGGTTTTAAATTTGGTTTAATAGAGGAAATATTAGGTAATAACTTGTCGTTTCATTCAAGAGAAAGTACGGATTTATCAAAACGACCTAAATTAGTTGTAGAATTAAGACCGGCAACCGCGAAAGTTATGAGTGAAGAATTAGCAAAGTTTGAAATTTATCCAAATCCCGTTTCAGATTTTTTGAATCTAAAATTAAATGAGGAAATAATTAACAATGCTATATTAAATGTGTTTGATATGAAAGGAAAAAATGTTCTGTCTATTAATAATTATAAAGGAGAAAAATTAAAATTAGATATCTCAAAATTAGAAAGAGGAAGCTATTTTTTAGAGATTAAAAATGGAAAATATTATCAAAAAGTAAAGTTCATAAAAAACTAATTTTGTTCACTAAAAACCCTTTTAATTTTGAGTGTTTCTTCAATTTTTAAACAATACTCATAACTGTTTTAATGAAAATATACATTAATCCAAATTCAAATTATTATTTTCCAATTCTTTATGTTCTTAAGATTATGGAAAAAAATAAAAATGTAACATTTAATTTTCTAGAAAATGAAGAAAAAGCTGATTTAATTTGGAATCATTTAAATGAAAATTCTCTAGTTATTGCAACTGACTTCTATGATAAAATTGAAAATGACAAGTCTCAATTAAATCACGAATTTATTTTTAAATCAGAGACTAGTATTTTAAATAATCAAGGTCAAAAAGATAGTATAGCGACGATTTTTTATTTAATTAATTGTTTGCAAGAGTTTAATTTAAATTCTGATCATCTAGATAATTACGGTCGTTTTAAATATGAATCATCCTATCAAGCAAAGTATAATAATATTGAGGAGAATTTAGTTCAAAATGAAATTGATTTATTTTTCACTTCACACAATCTAAAAGGAACTGATAATAAGAGTATTTTCTTTATTTCACATGATATAGATTCAATTTATGGTTCTCTTGTTCAGGATGGTTTTTGGGCAATAAAGAATTTGAAAATAAATATTTTATTAAAATTAATTGTTAATGAGGTTTTAAAAAGACCAGATTGGAAAAATATTGATAAAATTATTAAAATTAATAGTGAGTATGATATCCGTTCAACCTTTTTTTGGTTAGTTAATAAAGGAAAAGGAACAAATGGAATAAAAAATGCAGATTATAGAATTGAAAAAGAAAAAAAACTTTTAAATGTTGTTTCAAAAAATGGCTTTTCGAATGGATTGCATAAATCATGTTCAGAAATGTCAATTGATAATGAGTTAAATAAAGGTTCTATTCAAGAGAATTATAACAGGTATCATTTTTTAAATTTCCAGACACAAAAAGATTGGAAAAAAATTTCTGAATCAAATTTAGAATTTGATAGTAGTCTCGGATTTGCAGAAAGATATGGATTTAGAAATTCCTATGGGAAATCATTTCAGCCTTTTGATATTGTAAATAACAAGCCTTTTGATTTTATTGAAACACCGCTAAATTTTATGGATGTTACTTTTCATAAATACATGAAAATTCAACAAAATAAAATTGCAGATTTAATAATTGATTTTTTTGAGAAAAATCAATACAATTGTGATTTCTCATTTTTATGGCACAATAATTACTTCACAAATTATAAATATAAAGGATTTTTAGAAGAATATAAAAAAATCATAATATATTTGAGTGAAAATAAAATTGAAACTCTAAGTCCGAGAGAATTAATTGACCAAAATAAATTAACGTGGTAAATTATAGATTAGCACTTGAAGAAGATTATTCTAATATAAATGATTTCTACAATCGAATTCATGGTTTAAACAGATCAATAGATGTTTTTTATTGGGAATTTCATAATTGTCCTTTTGGTAAATCAATATATGTCATCGCTGAAGATGGGAATAAGATAGTTGGTACAAATTGCGTAATTCCGATAGATTTAGTTTGTTCTGATAATTCAATTATAAAATCAGGGAAAAGTGAAGATACGCTTGTTGATCCTGATTATCGCGGACAAAATATTTTCAATAATATTTATGATTTTTTATTTGAAAAATGCAAAGAGAATGGAATTAAAGTTATTTGGGGTTACACACCAGCAAAAAAGCCTTTTTTGAAACTTGGATTTTCTATTCCATTTGATCACAAACAAAGTCTAGTTGTAAATAAGCTTTTTAAAAGTTACACTTTTTTATCATCTTTAAATAAAAAGAATACAAAAGTTGAGAAAGCGAAAATTTTTGGCTTGTGCTTATTTTCAAAATTGAAGATGATTAGTTTTGCTAAAAATAGAGAATTAAATGACTATACTTTAATTGAGAATCAAAAAATCACTAAAGGAGTTGATGAACTCATTCAATCAAATTTAAATTCGTTAGAATCGGGTTTTGCAATAAATCAAATTGAAAGTTTTCAAGATTGGAGAATTTACCAAAATCCAAATTTTTTTCAAGTTCATACCTATGGTTTTTACGATAAAAATAATGTTTTGAAAGCTCTTTTTGTGTTAAATTCTCATTCTAACAAAGTAGCATATTTTTGCCAATCAACTTTTAGTGAGAGTATGACGAATAAAGAACGCATAAAAATGATAAAGTACGTAACTAAAAAGATGTTTAATAATGGAATAGTAATGATTAGGAATTGGCATTTTGACCATACAGCAGTAAATAAAAATGAAATTCATAATTTTAAGAATTCAAACTTCACCTTTCTAGATAGAGGAATTAGCTTTGTTTGGAAAAATTTAGAAGAGAGTATTGAAATAGATTCAAATAAATTTATTTTATCTCGAATTTCTACACAAGGAGTTATTTAATTAAATTGTTTATCTTTTTATTTTGTGATTCGTAAATAAATTTCTTCAAATTTTGATGAAATTTTTTCTATATTGTATTTGCCTTTTATTTCATCAGCTATTTCTTTGTAATTGTATTTTTGATTTATTGAAAATTTAATTTTATTTATCCAATCATCAATGTTATTGTCGCAAATTACTCCATTTTTTTTATTTATTATTTCAGTTGCAACACCTATTTTACTTACAATGACAGGAGTTCCAGTGTTTAAGGCTTCTACAATTATCACCGAGAAAGTTTCATAATCAGAACCTAGTAAAAGGAAATTAGATTCTTGTAGTAAACGATTTATTTCTTGAGAATTTTTATATCCCAAAAAATTTATTTCATAGGGGTATTTTTTATTTTTTATTTCCTCTATTTGATTCCCTTTACCAACAATATTTAATTCGAAAACAATTTGAGTATCTGTATAAATGTTTTTTAAAGCTTCTAAAAAATAGAAAGGGTTTTTTGGTTTATTCCAGTGTGCTACTGCTAAAAATGTGACTTTAGATTTGTCAATTTTTTCATTAAAAAAAAATAAGTCGGAATTAATTACATTAGGGATGATTTTAATTTTAGTTTCATCTTTTACGTACTTTTTTAATTCATTTTTTAAAAATTCGGAAACTGAAGTAATATAGTTACAATTTTCAAAAACTTTTAAACCTTCTTTCTTGTAAAAATGTTTTCCGAAGAATTTATTAAGTTGAGACCAATGTTCTGAATGAATTTGGGGTATCTTATATTTTTTTGAAATTTTCATTCCAATAATTCCACTCGGAAAGACCACATTTGAATGAACAATTTCAAATTCATCAATTTTTAAATTAAATTTTTTAATTAATCTTTTGAAGAGATAAAATTGTAATGGAAGAGCGTAATAGAATAATTTGTAGAATCTACCTTGAATTTGAATTTTGTAAGTATTGATTTCACTATCTGAATCTTGAACTAAATTGATGTCAATTAGTTTTTTTGAATGTTGAATGTCAAAATGAATTACAGTTATATCTGCAAATAAACTAATAGATTCTGCATGTCTTTTTATGAAGATGCCAGAATTTGGATTTTTTTGGTATGGGTACCAATGTGAAATGAAAAGTGTTTTAGTTTTTTTCATTTTTCAACTTTAAAAATATAATTTCCCCAATTATTAAATTCTCCGTGGTGTTTAATTAATTTCCCTCTAAATATTTTATATGGTAAATATCCAAAAGATTCAAGAAAGTCTAAAATGTCATGTGAACTATATCCTGCAGAGTTAAAACAATCATCATTTATCTCAATTAATATTTCAGGTTTGAATTTTTCTAAGGTTTTTTTCATTCCTTTTAAAGCAAATAATTCTGATCCTTCAATATCTATTTTTATAAAATCTAAACGATTTAAATTATCAAAATAAATTTCATCGAATACCTTTAGAATTATAGTTTCTTCTAATTGGTTTTTAGAGTCTGATTTAAATAAGGTTGACAATCCTTCATTTACACCTCCAGTATTATTAGAAGCATCAGTATAAATTGGTAATTCAGCATTTTTGTCTGATAATCCGAATTGATTTAATTCAATATTTTTCAATTGATTTAATTCAATATTTTGTATAAGTTTTTTGAAATTTGTTGATACAGGTTCAAAACAAATTATTTTACCATTTTTTATTTTTTTTGATGCAAATAAACTTAATTCTCCTTGATTAGCTCCAATATCAATAAAGTTCATTTCGTCTTTTAGGATTTTATTTAGGTATAAACATTCATTTATGTGATGATAACCTGACCAATACAAACATCCTCCCATATAGCTATGGGTATCTAAATTCATTTTTAAATTCCCTAAACAGTTTGTTGTAATTGTAAAATTTGATTTTTTATTTTTTTTGTTAATCTTATTTCTTATTTTTCTTGAAAACCGAAATATAACCATGCCCAAAATATAAAATTTTAAGTTGAAAAAAATAAAATGGGTAATTATTCTTAAAAAGGAAGATGAAATTTTATTCATATAAATGTATTTTGCAAACTGTTGTTCAGTTACTTTTAGATCGGCTAAAAATGAAATAATTAATAAGGTAATGATTTATTAAGAGACAAATTTAAATTTTTTGTTTGATTTTGAATTGATTTTATTTATATTTGAGCAAAAAAGTACTTTATGAAAAAAGCATTATTCTTATTATTTATATTTAATTTGTTCTTCTTAAATGCACAACTAAACAATTCTTTGATTGTTCATTATAATTTAGATGGAAATTCAAATGATGCAAGTGTTAATCAACTTAATGGGACAATAAATGGAGCAGTTTCAACTTATGATAGAAATTCTGTTCTTAATAAGGCGATGTATTTTGATGGAACTGATGATAATATCGATATTCCTCATTCAGATATAATAAAAGCTCAGTTTCCAATAACAATTTCTTTTTGGTTGAATATGAGCGAAACTGCTGAGGGAGCTCTTTTCCATTCTGATTATAATACAAATCAATATTATGGATATTGGGTAAGTTTAACTATAGATCAAAAAATTCGTTTAAATTTTGGGTCTGGTGGAATTGCAGGTTCTGGAAGTAGGAGAACAAAAAAATCTGCACAATCAATTACTCCTGGCACTTGGCAGCATATTGTTTGTATTATTAGGTCTTACAATGATATGGATATTTACATTGATTGTCAAAATGCAGGTGGAAGTTATGAAGGTGGTGGAAACACCGCAATAGCATATAGTAATTCTCATGGTTCTATATTTTCAACCTTTTCACAAGGTGGAAATCCTCCTATTTACTTGAAAGGAAAAATGGATGATCTAAGGGTTTGGGGTAGAGAATTATCAATAAATGAAATAACAGGATTTTGTAACGAAATTATTCCAAATCAAGAATCGCTTCCTAATATTCAATCAATTTGTGAACCTGTAACTTTAATAGCTCCAACTGCCACAGACTTGATGGGGAATCAAATCGTTGGAGTTTCGAATACAAGCTTCCCAATAACAAATAGTGGTTTGACGATCGTTACTTGGTCCTATACCGATTTAAATGGAAATGTAGTAACGCAAGATCAAACTGTGAGTATTGAAAGTGATTTAAGTGTAAGCATTTTACAAAATCAAAATATTTTATCTTCAAATTTGGACGCAGATTCTTATAAATGGATAGATTGTTCAACTGGTAATGAGATTTTGAATGCTACAAATCATGATTTTACACCAGTTTATACAGGTGATTACAAATTGATTGTAAATTCAGGTATTTGTAATGATACTTCGGAATGTTTCAGTTACAAAGCAGTATCAGCTAACAATGAATCACTGGAAATGGTTGAGTCAATTTGTCAACCAATTACTTTAACAAGTCCTTTTGCAACAGATGTTATGGGGAATAATATTGTGGGAGTTTCGAATACAAGTTTTCCAATAGCAAATATTGGCTTGACCTTTGTTACTTGGACTTATACGGATATAAATGGAAATGTATTAACTCAAAATCAAGAAGTAAACCTGATTGAAAATGATTTGAACGTTGGAATTTTACAAAATGAAAATGTTTTATATTCAACTTTAGATGCAGATTCTTACAAATGGATTGATTGCTCAACTGGTTCTGAGATTTCTAATGAGACAAATCATGATTTTACACCACTTATCTCTGGTGAATACAAATTAATTGTAAACTCAGGTATTTGTAATGATACATCAGAATGTTTCACTTATAATTTATTAAATTTGGAGAAAAATACCTTAATATTTGAAGTTTATCCAAATCCAGTGAAGGATTATTTAATAATTAAAAACAATAAAAGTGAAAATTTGACTTTTGTGATTTATGATGAACTTGGAAAAAGTATTAAAAATGACAAATTAATTAACAATAAAATTGATTTTAGAAATTTATCAAATGGAATTTATATATTAAAAATATTTGATAAAGAAAATGAAATTTCAAAACTAAAAATAATTAAAAATTAATTAAAACCGATTTCCCTTTTCAATGGGTTTCATACAAAAAGATGCTTTACGGACAATGATAATAAACTATTTGGGTTTATTATTAGGGTATTTGAATAAAGGGATACTTTTTGTCTTAATCTTAAGTACCGAAGAAATTGGTTTAATTAATCTTATTTTGAGTGTTGGGTTGTTATTTGCACAACTTTCAAATTTAGGAGCAATCAATGCAATTGCAAAATTTTTACCTTTTTTTAGAGATAATAACGAACAGAAACAAAGTTTTTTCGTTTTAAACTTAATTTTTGTTTTTGCAGGAATTTTGATTTTTTCCTCTTTGGTTGTCATCATTCAAGGGCAGATTGTAAATTTTTATTCAGTAAAATCGGCTTTATTTGTTGATTATTATTATTGGATCATTCCAGTTGGTATTGCCAATGTTTTTTTCTTGGTTTTTGAAGCTTATTTGAGGTCCTTATTCAAAAACATTTTGTCTGTTTTTGTTTATGAATTTTTGCTTCGAGTAGTTGTAACACTTTTGTTGACAATTTTGGCTTTTGATATTATAAATTTCAATCAATTTTTCATTTTACATGCTTTGGTTTATTTTCTTCCTTCGTTGATTTTGTTACTTTATTTATTCAAAACAAATGAAATTGGTTTTAATCGAAGTACACTTAGGATATCTAAAAAATTCCGTAAAATCATTTTTTCTTTCAGTCTATTTTCTTATTCAAATACAATCGGAGCTTTGGTTGTAATGACGATGGATGCGTTGATGATAGCCTATTTTCTAGGTTTGAGTGAAACAGGAGTTTATACCACAATTATCTATTTAACAAGTGCTTTGCAGATTCCTTACAAAGCTTTGTTTCGTGTTTCTAGTCCATTAATTCCTCAATATTGGAAAGAAAAAGCGATGGATAAAATGGAAGACTTATATCAAAAAGTGAGTTCGATTTCACTGACGATTTCTTTATTCATGTTTTTATTGATTTGGGTAAGTCGCAATGAATTATTTTCCTACCTTCCAAAAGAATATGCTGATGGAGTTTGGGTATTCTTGTTTTTGATGGTTGGACGAGTTTTTGATATGTACAGCGGTTTGAATAGTACAATTTTAGTTACTTCAAAAAAATACAAATATGACATCTTGTTTACGATTATTTTATTAGTGCTTGTCTTTTCTTTAAACTGTTGGTTAATTCCACTTTATGGAATAATTGGAGCTGGAATTTCAACTGGTTTTGCCTTATTGGGATATAATTTGTGTCGTATGTTTTTCGTGCTGTATGCTTACAAACTTCATCCTTTTACATGGAAACAGTTGAAAGTTGGAATTTTATTTTCTGCTTTATGCTTTGCTTTTGAAATGTTAACATCACTTTTTTCAAATCCAATTTTAGAGATTGCCTTTAATTCGATTTTAGTTTCTATTTTATTTCTTGGAACAATTTATTTCTTAAATTTAGAACCTGAAATAAATAATTACATCAGAAACGGTACTAATTTCATCAAATCAAAATTTAAAAAATGAAGTTAATTTATTTAATATCAATATTTTCACTTTCAAATAATCTTTTTTCTCAAGAAGTTATTTCAATAGCTGATTCTGAGAAAAAATACTCGAAAGATTCTCTTCAAGAACATTATTTTTACCGCATTATGTCGGATGAAATTACTGAATGTTTCGAGGTTTCTCCAGAATTATTTTTGTCCGAATGGTCAAAATTCACAAGAGAAGTAGGGAAATATTTAAAAGACAACAATTTTCTTTTTGGAAAACAAACAAAAGGATTAGTTGATGTTTATTTCAATAAAAATGGCACAATTGACTACTTTTTCATTTCACTTCGAGATGACACAGTTAGCAAAGAAAAATTTGATAAAATGTTATCCCTTTTAAAAGAGTTTTCAAAGGGATATAAGTTTACAATTTCAGCTAAACAAGCTTTTTCAAACAGTGGTGGAATTAACTTCATGCATTGAATTAGACATAAGACAACTAGACATAAGATAAAAGACTTGATTTTCTTGAAAAACAAAATTCACATCATTTAAAAATTAATTCAAAGTTGCTTGAGCCTGTCGAAAGCAACTCATAACTCATAACTCAAATAAATGTCCCCACTTTTAATCGCAACAATTTTAATCCTTTATTTTGCAGCTTTATTAGCTATTTCATTTTACACTTCTCGCAATGCAACAAGCGATACTTTTTTTAGTGGAAATAAGCAAAGTAAATGGTATCTAGTTGCTTTTGGAATGATTGGAACTTCACTTTCTGGAGTAACATTTATTTCTGTTCCAGGAACTGTTGGAGCAAACGGCTGGTATTATTTTCAATTGGTTTTAGGATTTTTTATTGGTTACTTGGTAGTTGCATACGTTCTTCTTCCTTTGTATTACCGTTATAAATTAACCTCAATTTACCGATTTTTGGAATATAGTCTGGGCTTTCAAGCATACAAATGGGGAGCTGGATTTTTTATATTGTCAAGAACTTTGGGTGCAACGATTCGTTTGTATCTAGTAATCAATGTGATGCAAATTTTTGTTTTGGATGAGTTGGGAATTCCATTTTGGGCAACTGCATTGGTAATCATGGCAATGATTTTAGCATATACCTTTAAAGGAGGTGTTAAAACCATCGTTTGGACTGATACACTACAAACTGTTTTTATGTTGCTGGCTTTGGTCGTGTGTATTTTTGCCATTCAAACTGCTCTTGGCTGGGATTGGTCACATATCTGGGGAGAAATGCAGACAAGTGATTTAACCAAAATGTGGAGCACAGATCCTACTCGAAAAGATTTCTTCCTGAAACATATTTTGGGCGGAGCATTTATTACCATTACGATGACTGGGATGGATCAAGAAATGATGCAGAAAAACATCAGTATTAAAACCTTGAAAGGTGCACAAAAAAATATGGTAAGCTTTAGCTTCGTTTTATTATTGGTTAACGCCTTGTTTTTGTTTTTAGGTGGAATGCTTTATTTATTAGCGAAAAAAAACGGTTGGGAATTTGCACCTGATGATATGTTTCCAACAATCGTAAAAGAGCATTTGCCTCAAGGAATCTTTCTGATTTTCATCATTGGGTTAATTTCAGCTTTGTTTCCTTCTGTAGATGGAGCAATTACAGCGCTTACTTCAAGTTTTTGTATAGATATGTTGGGCTTTGAGAGACGCGAAAATTTAACAGAAAAACAAAAGAATTCAATACGTAAAAAAGTGCATTTGAGTTTTGCTTTAATTTTTATTCTCTTGGTGTTTTTCTTCAAATGGAAAAATGATAAAAGCATCATAGATTTGGTTTTTCTCATTGCAAATTATACATATGGACCACTTTTGGGACTTTTTGCTTTTGGAATCCTAATCAAGCGAAAATTAAAAGCCAATTTTGTTCCAGTAATTTGTATTTTATCACCCGTTTTATGCTATTTAATTGATTTTTATGCACCTACATATTTGGGAGGCTACAAATTTGGTAATGAAATATTAATTTTAAACGGTTTAATTACCTTTATTGGCTTATTTTTAATCTCTAAAAAAGAAGAAAAGGAAAGCTTTGATGAAACGAACGTTAGAGAGTTTTAAACTCCTATTTTATAATAATAAATTAATAGATATTTATGAACTTAGTACTTTCTGATGCTGGAAAACATCTAAAATTCGCTCCTTTATCTTTAACTCGTCCTCTTGGAAATTTGAGAATGGGAATTTTGACCAACGATGAACGTTGGAAATTATTTATTCCTCAAGCGACTATTTTTTATGATACAGAAGAATATTTGTCTTTTAAATTTGATTTAACTTCAAAACCAGATATTACACTAAATGCATGTGTAATTCCTGATAAAAATTTAGTTTCAGCTGTTTTAGAACTTAAAAATGGTGAGATTCTATATGCTGGAGAAACTTGGCTTGCTAAAAAAGGCTTGGACATCCTCACACGAGTTGACTACAAAAATGAACTTATCATTTTAGAAAATCGTTGGGATATTTTTGAGAAAAATGCGCAAGTTTTGAAAGCGGATTTTGATTTGTTGACTTTCAATCGCGTTTCACAAGGATTATCCAGTTCAAATACTGTAATTGGCGATTCTGATTTAGTTTTTTTAGAAGAAGGAGCAAGTGTTGAAGCGAGTATTTTTAATACAAAATCAGGACCAATTTACATCGGGAAAAATGCAGAAGTGATGGAAGGAGCAATTATTCGTGGACCTTTTGCTTTGTGTGAAGATGCAGGAATCAAAATGGGAGCGAAAATTTACGGTGCAACAACCATTGGTCCGCATTGTAAAGTGGGTGGAGAGGTTTCAAATGTGGTTTTTCAAGCGTATTCAAACAAAGGTCACGATGGATTTTTAGGAAATTCGGTGATTGGAGAATGGTGTAATTTAGGGGCTGACACTAATTCTTCCAACTTAAAAAACAATTACAGCAAAGTGAATGCTTATTCGTATGAAACAGATTCGTATGAAAAAACAGCCGTTCAGTTTATGGGTTTAATCATGGGAGATCACAGTAAATGTGGGATAAATACGATGTTTAACACAGCAACAGTTGTTGGTGTTTCAGCAAATATCTACGGTGGAGATTTCCCTCCAAAATACATTCCTTCTTTTTCATGGGGAGGTTCAGATGGTTTTGAAAAATTTGAATTAGCGAAAGCCATTCAAGCCTCAAAAGCCATGATGAGTAGGAGAGGAGTTGAATTTACCGATGGAGATTTGAAGATATTTGAGTTTTTGATTTCATAATTTCTCGCAAAGTCGCAAAGTCGCTTGTATTAGTGTGAAATAAGATTGATTATTTAATTTATCAACTCTTCATTCTTCACTCTTCACTTTTCGTTTTTAACTCATAACTTCGAAAGCCATTCCATCGTATCAACACCATCAGCAAAATCATTCAATTCTGGTTTTTGCGCTTGACCAAAAGGAATGTAATTATGTCCCACAATGGCTTGAATATTATCTTGGTTTTTAGTAATAAATTCATCCAATTCAGCTTGATTTTCATAGTGATGATAAAAAAGCATCGCTAAAGGTGAAAATAATTCCTCTGATTCTTTAAAAAGTACGAAACCGTTGTCGAGAATTTGTTGTTGTCCCATCAAATGAATTGCTTTGTTGTAATCGTAATTATTGGTGTATTTATGGTGATTAACAACATCTGAATGTGGGAAAATTGCTTCAATTAAATTATCTAATTTAAAATCTTTCGGTAAAAAAACTTGAGAAACATTTCTGCATCCAAGTCCGAAATAGGTGAAAATATCTTCACCAAGTAAGGCTAATTCTTCTTTACTTTCATTTCCATTGATGACAGCAACAGAAGTTCTATTTTTCCTAAAAATATGCGGATATTTCCCAAAATACTGTTCGAAATAGTTCATGGAGTTATTACTTCCTGTAGCAATAATTGCATCAATTTCAGCTAATTTGTATTCTGAAATAGTGATACTTTCCTTTAATCCAGGATTGAAGTTTAAAAGTAGTTTAATGATTGTTGGAAGAAGTGTTTTATCGTCCGAACTTAATTTAATAACAACTTTGTGTCCACTCAAAAGCACCGAAAGAAAATCATGGAAACCTACTAAAGGAATATTTCCCGCCATGATGATTCCAATTCGTTTTGGATTTTCACTAAAACTGTAATTTTCCGTATAAGATTTAAGCTTTTCTTGCCTCAATAATCCCGACCAAGCTTTAAATGTTTTCCTTACATTCTCTTCTGTAAACCAGCCGTTTAAATAGAATTGTTTTTGAATAACAGCATTTAGTTCTTCAAACTCATTTTCGCTAATCCCAAGTTGAAATCCAGACCAATGTTTATTTTCTCCCAAAAGTTCAAAAATTGGAGCTAAGAGTGAAAAAGTGTCTGTAATTTTATCTTGTGTCATATTTTTGAAGTGAAAAGTTAAGAACGAAGAGTTAAAAGTGTAAAATTACGCACAATTTTAAGAACTAATTAGGATTTTTTTTTAAATAAAATGAACATTTTTCTCTTTTTTGAGCGTATATTTGCACAAAAAAACAATTATATTGCAATGGCGATAACAATTACTGATGAATGTATAAATTGCGGGGCATGTGAACCAGAATGTCCGAACAATGCGATTTATGAAGGTGGAGCAGAATGGAAATTTTCTGATGGTACTTCTTTGGTTGGAATGATTACAACTTTGGATGGAGATGATATTGATGCTGAACATGCTTTTGAGCCTGTAGATATGGATGTGTATTACATCGCACATGAAAAATGCACGGAATGTGTAGGTTTCCACGACGAACCACAATGTGCGGCTGTTTGTCCAGTTGACTGCTGTGTAGATGATCCAAATTACAGAGAATCCGAAGATGAATTATTAGCGAAAAAAGATTTCATGCATTTGTAATATTTTTTTGAATTTTTAAAATAAAATGTTAAGCAGAATAAAATCTAAATGTCGCCTTTTATTCTGAGAAAATGTAAAGAACTGAAAAATGGGCACCACGAAGAAGCTGAAAGCTCACTGAAGTGGTCAATTTTCAGGATTGGAATGAATCGAAGAATAAATAGCGACGAGTTTTCTTTTGGTTCTTTTCTTTTGCGGAAAAAGAAAAGAATAAATTAGGATTGATTTGTTACATGACTAATTAAAAATACTTACCTTTGAAAAACAATAATTAACAATCTAAAAATATAAATATGGCTTTCGAATTACCAAAATTAGGATATTCTTATGACGCTTTAGAGCCTCATATTGACGCTAAAACGATGGAAATACATCATTCAAAACACCATCAAGCATATACAACAAACTTAAATGCAGCTCTTGTAGGTACAGATTTAGAAAACGCAAGTATTGAAGAAATTTTGAAAAATTGCAAAGACAAACCAGCACTTAGAAATAATGGTGGTGGATTTTGGAATCACAATTTGTTTTGGGAAGTTATGTCGCCAAAAGGTGGTGGTTTACCAACAGGAGATTTAGCAAAAGCGATTGATTCTGCTTTTGGTTCATTTGATGCTTTCAAAGAAGAATTCGCTAAAGCTGGAGCAACACGTTTTGGTTCAGGTTGGGCTTGGTTATGTGTTTCTGAAGGAAAATTATGTGTTTGTTCAACTGCCAACCAAGATAATCCTTTGATGGGTGAAGGTTGTAACGGAACGCCAATTTTAGCAATGGACGTTTGGGAACACGCTTATTACTTGAATTACCAAAACAGAAGACCAGATTACATTCAAGCATTTTTTAATGTGATTGATTGGAATTTTGTAGCAAAAAAATACGCTGAATTAGTTTAAAAAAACTATTTTTGATAGAAATCCTGCTTTTTTAAGCGGGATTTTTTATTTTTGACGAATTTATAATGAGTGGCTTTTTTGATTCCCTGCACTAACGTTTGGTCTTCGTTCGCTTAGCGAACTCTTCTTTTGCGGAAAAAGAAAAGAATAAATTTAATTTAAAATTAAGCTAATATGCTTGGATTAAAACTTCCAACCGACCCAAGATGGGTTAATATTGCTGAAAAGAATATCGAAGAAATCTTGATTGACCATGCTTTCTGTGAACAAAAAGCGGCAAGCAACGCTATTTCCATCATCATTCAATATCCTCATTTGACAGATTTGGTGAAAGAAATGACAGCAATTTGTCAAGAAGAAATGCAACATTTTAACATGGTGCATGACAAATTAATTGAGCGTGGATTTAAGCTTGGCTTTGACAGAAAAGATCCTTATGTTGCTGATTTAATGGCTTATTTGAGGAAGGAAGTGAGTGGTGGACCACGTGAAAGTCATTTCGTGAATCAACTTTTACTTGGAGCAATGATTGAAGCGAGAAGTTGTGAGCGATTTAAAATTTTATCTGAACAACTCAAAGATGAAGATTTGAAAGTGTTTTATCGAGATTTAATGGAAAGCGAAGCACGTCATTTTACGACGTTTATAAATTATGCTCGAAAATATGCAAAAGAAATCGATGTGGATAAACGCTGGAAAGAATTTCTTATTTTTGAAGCATCTTTGATGGATAAATACGGAAAATCTGAATCAATACACGGTTGAAATTATGAGTTATGAATTATGAGTTATTTCACAAAGAGACTATTGACAGCGAAGGTAATCTAGAAGTCTTAAAATCTTAATATCCTAAAGTCCTAATATCTAATAAAATGCACGCAGGAAAAAATTTTTCTTTTAAAGAAGTTGTTTTTTGGACAAGAAGAGATATTTATCTTTTACTTGTGATTTCAGCTATTCCAGTTTCATGTTATGTGTTGTTGGATTGGAAATGGTTAGCAATTCCATGGCTTCCGATAGCTTTATTAGGTACAGCAGTTGCTTTTATCGTAGGTTTTAAAAATAATGCATCTTATGACAGAATGTGGGAAGCTCGTCGTTCTTGGGGAGCTATTGTAAATTCTTCTCGTTCTTGGGGGATTATGGTACGAGATTATATTTCTGAAAAACACGCTTCACAGTCTATTTCGAAAGAGGAATTAAAAAGAGAACATGAAATACTGATTTACAGACACTTTGCTTGGCTTACAGCCTTGAGATTTCAATTACGAGAACCAAGAGTTTGGGAAGGAATTTACAAAAAACACAATGTCGAATACAAAAATAAATGGTTTAGAGTTCATGAACACGACAATGAACTAAAACATGATTTGGAAAAACATTTGTCGGCAGAAGAATTAAATTTAATCATGTCGAAAACAAATAAAGCGGCACAAATCATTTCACTTCAATCGCAACATTTGAAAAGATTGTTAGACAAAGGTTTGATAGAAGATTTTCGTCACATGGAATTGGAAAAAATGTTAATTGAATTTTACAATCAACAAGGTGTTTCAGAGCGAATTAAAAATTTTCCTTATCCACGACAATATGCGACCTTAAATTTGTATTTCATTAAAATATTTGTATTTTTAGTTCCGCTTGGAATGTTGCAAGAATTTGATAAATTAGGAGGGAATTTAGTTTGGTTAGCAATTCCATTTTCTGCCTTATCTTCATGGATTTTCACTACATTAGAGAAGATTGGAGAATCAACAGAAAGTCCATTTGAAGGAAGCGCAAACGACGTGCCGATTACAGCGATGAGTAGGGGGATTGAAATTGATTTAAGAGAAATGTTGGATGAAGAAAATATTCCAGAGCCAATAAAACCGATAAATAATATCTTAACTTAAGATGCCAGATTTTAAACATATATTTGAAAATAACGAAAAGTGGGTTGCTGAGAAACTGAATGTAAATCCAGACTATTTCAAGAAATTAGCTGAAGGTCAGAATCCAGATTATTTATATATTGGGTGTTCAGATAGTCGTGTTACAGCCGAAGATTTAATGGGAGTTCAACCAGGTGAGGTTTTTATTCATAGAAATGTGGCTAATTTGGTTGTAAGTACGGATAATAATTTGAATGCTGTTGTTCAATACGCTGTGGAATATTTGAAAGTGAAACACATCATTATTTGTGGACATTACGAATGTGGAGGTGTGAAGGCAGCTATGAATCCTAGTGATATGGGGCAATTGAATAGTTGGCTTCAAACTTTGCGAGATGTTTATCGTTTTCATCGCGAAGAATTAGATGAAATTGTAGATAATCAAAAACGTTTTGATCGTTTGGTAGAACTAAATGTGTTGGAACAAGCATTAAATATTATAAAAATTGATCATGTACAACGAGCTTGGTACAAAACTGGATTTCCAACAATTCATGGTTGGGTTTTTGACGTGAGAACAGGAAAATTAATTGATTTAGGCTTGAATATGGAAAAAGAATTTCAAGCAATTCGATCAATCTACGACCTAAAACCAATACAATAATATAGATTTTAAGACATCAAGACCTTAGGATATTAAGAATTTTATTTTAATATCTCTTAGTTTCTATTTTTAATTGTTTTGAATTAGTATTTTTGAGTCTTAAAATCTTGATATCGTAACATCTTAATATCTATAATTATGAAAAGAAATGCAACTGCCGTTTGGCAAGGAACAGGAAAAGAAGGAAAAGGGAATTTAACTACGCAAAGTAGTATTTTAAATCAAACACAATATTCGTTTTTATCGCGTTTTGAAGAAGGAACGGGTACAAACCCTGAAGAATTAATTGCAGCAGCTCACGCGGGATGTTTTACCATGAAATTGAGTTTTAATTTGAGTGGAGCTGGTTTTGTTCCAGAAAATTTAGAAACAAAATGTGTGATTACTTTGGAAGAAGGAAGTATCACAGAATCTCACTTGACTTTAAAAGCGAAAGTTCCAACAATCAGTGAAACGCAATTCAATGAATTAGTTGCTGATGCAGAAAAAAACTGTCCAATTTCAAAATTGTTGAATACGAAAATTACAGTAGTTTCGACTTTAGAGAATTAATCGCTACAATTGTCTAAACTTTGATTTTTTATGATTTTTGAATTAACTATGATTATCCGACGAACTAAATTGTAAACAATCAAGGTTTAGATTTTTTTACGCAATTTTCTTAAATTTTGAATTTATAAGTCTTTTGAATTGCAAACTTTTTTGACCAAAATTAATTAAAAGTCCAATTTCTAAATTGTAAGCTTCTAAATAATTAATTGCTTGTGCTAAATGAACGTCTTCTAATTGTATAACTGCTTTTATCTCGACAGAAATAAAATTTTCAACTAAAAAATCTACTCTTCGAGTTCCAATTTGATCCAATTTATAAAAAATCGGCATTTCAAATTCTCGACTAAACGATAAATTTTGAATATTCATCTCTTTAGATAATGCCCTTTGATATATGACTTCTTGGAAACCATTGCCAAGTATTTTGTGAACTTCCATTGAACACCCAATAATTTTCCCTGTTAATTCAGAATATTTGTAAGTATCATCTATCATTTCTCTTTTTAACCAAAGATAATGAAAAACTTCAAATAAAAATCATGGAATTTAGAAATTAATCAAGCTCGTCAAAAAATCACACTTAATCAATCCAATCAGCTTCAATCACAGTTTAAGACTCTATCCACGAAATAATCTCAGGATCATTTGGTTCAATGCGATGCGAAACAATGCGTTCGATATTTCCGTTTCCGTCGATTAAATATTTCTGAAAATTCCAAGCGACATCCATCGTTGTTTCTTCTTTCAACCATTTGTAAATAGGATGTGCATTTTCACCTAAAATCGTCACTTTCGACATCATCGGGAAAGTTACTCCATAGTTTTTTTGACAAAAAGCAACAATTTCAGCTTCTGTTCCTGGTTCTTGAGCCCCAAAATCATTAGAAGGAACTCCAATAATTGTAAAATTCTCCTCTTTGTATTTTTCATACATTTCCTCCATCGGAGCATAATGAAAGGTATAACCACATTCAGAAGCAGTGTTTACAAGCATTATTTTTTTTCCTTTAACTGTGTTCCAATCAAAGATATTTCCTTGAATGTCGCGAATTTCAAAATCAAATAAGTTCATTTTCTTTAAGGTTTTTATTGTAGAATTTAATTCTAACAAATGAATAAAGAGCGAAAAATAGAATTGTACAAGTGATTAAAACTACAACATATAAGTAGTTTTGAATTACTGAAAAGTCTATTGATGAAGGTAAGAAAATTAAATGGAATAAAAATACAACAATCAATATTAAAAGCTGTACGGCGAATCTTTTACCAAAATAACTTATGAAATTCAATTTATACTCATTTTTGTATAAATTATAATGGGTAGATGATAATTGCGTAAACAAATAGAAAGCTGTCAAATAATAATAAAGCCAATCTGGAACTTTAGCTAAAGCATCTCCTTGAGCATAAGAATGCAAACCTGTCAAATAGAAATTCACTCCAAAGAAAGTAAATAAAATAGCTGTATATCCCCACAAAGACATCATATTATATGTAAATCTACCACTTAATGCTGGAATGTATCTGAAGTGTAATATCACTGCGTAAACCAAAACAGAAACCAAAGCCCATGTTTCTTTTGGATCCCAGCCCCAATATCTTCCCCACGATTCATTTGCCCAAATTCCACCTAAAAAGGTTCCAATCGTAAGCATAAATAAACCAAGAGTTATTATTAATTCAGAAATAGCAGAAATTTCATTGATGTTTGCAGTTAGACGTTGACCATTATTTTTGAATCTGAAATTGTATAAAGTTAAATTTAACAATCCCAATATTGCTCCAACGCCAAGGAAAGCATAACTTCCTGTAATAATTGCAACGTGTATTTTTAACCAAAATGACTTTAAAACGGGAGCTAATGGAGTGATTTCTGGATCTAACATCTCCAAATGAGCTACAAAAAGCATGAAATAAGCTAAAATAGCTGCTAATGCTAAAACAACGGGATACTTTCTTCCAAAAATAAAACCTATTAATACAGCAATCCAAGAAATAAAAATTAAGGCTTCATAACCATTACTCCAAGGTGCATGACCAGAAATATACCAACGTAAACTTAAGCCATAAGCGTGATACAAAAAGATAATTAACAATAAAACTACAAAAGGAGTTGAAATGCGTTTAAATCTTTTTTCAGAACGAATGCTTGGTTTTACAAAAATTCTAATGAAGAAAATTATTAATAATATTAAGCCTAGAAGAATGTAACTATTCTGAGCATTTTTGTAAATGTCCATTTTGTTGTAACTGATTTCTAAAGCTACTAAACTTTCCGATGGAGCAACTTTTCCAGCTGTTTCTCTTTGAAATTTCTTAAATGCGTTTAATTTGTCCAAAGCTAAACCGTACGAATTTTTCTCAGAAGCTTCGTCTAAAGCAGTTAAATAAGCTAAGGCTGAAGACGATGAAAGAGAATCTTTTTGCATCAATTCCATGTTTAAAGGAACGTACCACATGTTGTTTGGATCGTTTTTTACTGGAATTATTTTCATATACTGCCAGCTCACAATCGAATTAACAACTTCAAAACGCTCAACCAATTTGATTAATTTTTTCTCAAATTCACTGCGTTTAGATTCTAATTTCCGGTGTGCTTCGTTGTATTGATCTAAAAATTTGAAATTACCTGTTTCATCAACCAAACTCATCAAACTGGCATATTCTTTCAGTTTCAAACGTTCACGTGTAGCTTTTGGCACAGAAATCACATCTTGCCTTACCCAATAATCGGGATACATGTGCATACTCACGATTGTTTGAACCGCATTGTATTTCTCAAATTTATTTTTTCCATAAATTTTTCGCAACAATTCGTCACAAACCGTATGTGCTGGAACAATTCTCCCTTTAAAATCTTGAATTAATAAAGAAGCAAATTCATCTGAATGTTCTTCCGACATCACACGATAAATTGGATTTTTTGGAGCTGTCACAACTTGCCTGTCCGCTGTGGTGGAATGTTCTGCTTCATGATTATGTCCAGTATGATCTTCGTGGTTGTGAGCTACATTTGTATCAACAGCAGTTTGAGAAAAAGAAGAAAAACTCAAAAATGAAAAGATAACTAAAAGTGACAATAAAGAAGATTCTCTTCGTTCACGCGATTTTTTGATTTTCCCCAATAATTCTTTGAATCTTCCTACTGGTGCAAAAAGCGATAAAATCATTCCGATTGCCATCAATAAATAACCTAAATAAGTGACGTTTGTTCCCCAAAAATCATAATTGACACTCAAACGTGTTCCTTCTTCGTTTTCTGGAGTTTGTGGATTATCTAAATCGTAACTCGATTGGAAAAAACGGTAACCTCCGTAATCCATTACATTGTTCATGAAAACTCGTTTGTCTTTCTGATAATTTTTCTTTTTGTCCAAAATGGTTAGTTCACTTGCAAAAGAAGAAGCAACATCCGAACCTGGATATTTATCCAAAACAAAATCACGACAAGCAATTGCGAATGGAAGTGTTTTTTGCGTAGAACCGTATTCCATTTCGTATTGTAAACCATTTAAAAGAAAAACTTCTGTTGATGGAATTTGTCCTAAACCTCCTTCTAAAGCAACGATTTTACTTTCTTTTCCATCACTTACTCTTAAAGTCAAAATATCCATTCCAACGTCTTTTCTGCCAGAAGACATTTTTACCATTCTTGCATGATCAATTCTGCGATTAAATACAAATTGCTGACCATTAACGATATACAAAGTTCTTTCTAAAAATGGAACAAAACTATCGGTTGGAATTTTTTTGTACATCGAATCAGAAATTGCCATACCAGATTCACGCACTTTTTTCATTTCCGTCATCGGTAAATATTGCATGGTCAATTTTGTTTTGAACATCAATTTACCATTTACGGCCATAATATCGATTCCTGGAGCTGAATTTTTCTTTTCGTAAGAAAGTGGAATATCTCCAATGTTTATAAATCCATTTGGCGATAAGAAATTTGATTTTTTTCCATCAGTTACAATGTCTAAAACGTGATTATTGATTGAATCTTTGATTAATAAAGTATCAATTTGTTTTGCTTTAAAATCGACATATTCAATTTTGATTGGACTTTTATGCTTTGGAAAATCGAAGGATACATCAAAAGAATTATCTGTGATTTCAGACATAAATTTTTTCTCATTGAAGGTATATTGCATTTTTCCGTCGTTTACACGCACCCAAAGATGTGGGTCAGAAAGGAAAATACGGTTTGATGATTCTCCTTCACGAATTAACATCAACCCTTCAAAACTGATGAATCGTGTAATTCCAGCACCAATAATGATAATGATAAATGAAATGTGAAAAGTAAGCATCGCCATTTTTTCACGCTGAAACATTTTGTATCTAACAATATTTGAAATTAAGTTTATCGCCAAAAAAGCTAACAGGATTTCAAACCACAAAGAGTTGTAGATGATTATTTTAGCTGCTTGAATTCCGTATGTTGATTCGATGAGTGTCGCCGCACCAATTGAAACTAAAAAAACAATCATTCCCAGCGCCATCATACGCATTGAAAATAAAGCTTTTGCAAATCTTTCCATTCTAATCTTATTAATCTTAAATCGAGTGCAAAATTACTCAATGCGATTTGTTTTTTACCCTCAAAAAGGAAATAAATTCAAATAATTTTAGATTATTTCACAAACTCACATCTCAATGTTTAAAAATATTCATTTTTCATAG
The DNA here is from genome assembly GCA_040386975.1 of Bacteroidota bacterium. GTDB lineage: Bacteria > Bacteroidota > Bacteroidia > Flavobacteriales_D > Crocinitomicaceae > M2408. The sequence continues at coordinate 97,191 of JAZKEO010000001.1, forward strand.
AAAAAGCATGTAACCAAATCCGTTATTTTACATTATATTAGAATAAAAATTATTTGGGTACGGAATTTGTTTAAACGAACCAAAATAGCATCACAACAAAACAACAATTGCATGAAAAAATACTATTTAATCCTAAGTTTATTAAGTGTTTCATTATTTACTTTTTCTCAAGAAGAAGACGAATCGTGTTTGCCACCAGCCAAAAAGATTGTGAAGCAAATTGAATTGGCTAAAAATTCCCAAGATGCAAAAACCGCTGTAATTAATTTTACAGCAGCAATTGAAACGGCTCCTGATAACGCAATGGCTTATTACGAATACGGAATGTACGCTTACAATCAAGCGATGAAATATTATGAAACGCAACCAAACCCAGCTTTAGGAGATAAAAGTATGACGAAAGCAGAAGAAATGTTTCAAAAAACATTGGAATTTTGTCCTGATTATCATGCAAATTGTACGTATTATTTGGGAGTAATCAATTATTCTCAAAAACAAATGGATGATGCAATCCAATATTTTAAGGCATTTAAAGCTTTTGAACATAGCGATGTTGCTCGCTATAGTGAAGATCACGATAAAAAATTAGCTGACGTAAGTGAAGTTTTGAAAGAAGTTGAAAGCGTACAAGAAATGAAAACAAAAACGGTTCCTTTTGAACCTAAAAAAGTTCCAATTGTGAGTACCGCTAATGATGAGTATTTTCCTATGATTTCTCCAGACAACGAGTTGATGTTTTACACAAGAAAATTGGATAGGAAGAATTTGGGAGATTTAACTTCTCGTATTGTTGAAGAATTCACGTTCTCACAACGAAATGACATGTATTCACCTTTTAATGTGGGTGATGCTTTCTCAAAGCCCTTTAATGATGGTTCTTTTACCAGTTATGGAGCTGCAACCATGTCTGTGGATAATAAAGAAATGATTATTTGTGCTTGTAAAGCTGAAATGGTTGGAACGCAAAATTATATGAATTGCGATTTGTATATCACAACTTTTAAGAGAAGTGGAAAAGGTGGAAATGATTTTGAGTGGACTCCGCTTGAAAATATGGGAACAGGAATCAATACCAATAACGGTTGGGAAGCACAACCTTCTCTTTCCGCAGATGGAAATACCTTGTATTATACGGCTTTAGGTCCAAACACACGTATGGACGATATTTATTATGCAACGAGAGATTCAAAAGGAGCTTGGACGGAAGGAAAACCTTTAGATGAAATTAATACAGATGGGAAAGATAAAAGTCCATTTTTACACCAAGATTCTGAAACCTTGTATTTTGTGTCTTCAAGTTCGGAAGAAAGAAAAGGAATGGGAGGAACAGACATCTTTTATTCTCGCATGGAGAATGGAAAATGGGGGAAACCGACAAATATTGGTTCGCCAATAAACACAGGTGCTGATGAAATTGGTTTATTCGTTTCTACCGATGGAAAATTAGCCTTTTATTCCTCTCGTTTTGGTGGAGAATGGAATATTTACAACTTTGAATTATACGCTGAAGCACGACCAAAAGCGGTTGCTTTGATAAAAGGAGAATTAAAAAACGCTGAAGGAGAACCAATTAACGATGCAGTTATCGAATTGGCTTATACAAATACGGGTAAAACGGAGAAAATCAAAGTGAATGGCGACGATGGGAAATACGCTGCCATTGTGAAAACAAGTGAAGCTCAAGATGTTGTTGTTACCGTTAAAAAAGAAGGTCATGCTTTTGATTCTAAATTGATTACAAAAGAAGAAATTCAAGGAAAAACTGCAATCAAAGGAAATGATTTAGCTGTCAGACCTTTAAAAGCTGGAGAAGCTTACACAATTAACGACATACTTTTCGCAACAAATTCCTTTGCTTTAAACAAAAAATCTGAATTTATTTTAAAGCAATTTGCTAAATTTTTACAAGAAAATGAAACAATTACAATCATGATTCAAGGACATACTGATGATGTGGGTGATGCAGGAAAAAATTTAAAATTGTCTGAAGATAGAGCCAAAGAAGTAAAACGTTTTCTTGTTTCTCTTGGAATCTCAGAAACACGTTTGAAATCTAAGGGTTATGGAGTCACAAAACCAAAAGTTGAAAACAGCGATGAATACAATCGTGCAATTAACAGAAGAACAGACTTTATGATTGAGAAATTATGATGATGCTCAAATGTCGCCTTTTTATTCTGAAATGAATGGAAAGAACTGAAAAACGGGCACCACGAAGAAGCTGAAAGCTCGCTGAAGTGGTCGTTTTTCAGGATTGGAATGATTGAAAGAAGAAAAAGCAAAGCTTTTGAAGACTAAACGTTAGAGAAGGTAAAGATTCAGTATGACGAGTTTTTAACCTGCACTAACGTTTGATAATCATCAGTTAAAACTGATTCTTCTTTTGCGGAAAAAGAAAAGAATAAAATAGTTTGTTTGCTATAAAATTTATTCTTTTTCAATCAAAAAATAAAAAAAAACAGAAATCTTCACCTAAATCGTTTCATATTTCAAAAAAGCGTTTATTTTTGTAAGAAATTTATTTAGTATTTTATGTTTTTTACAGAAGAGCATCACCAATTCCGTCAAGGATTTAGAGATTTTTTACAAAAAGAAGTCGTTCCACATATTGATAAGTGGGAAAAAGACGGAACAATTGAACGTTTCATTTGGAAAAAATTCGGCGACATGGGTTATTTTGGGATTAATTACCCAGAAGCTTATGGCGGTTTGAATTTAGATTTGTTTTTCACGACAATCTTTTTGGAAGAAATGCAACGCATCAATTCTGGTGGTTTTGCAGCGGCGATGTGGGCACACACTTTTTTAGCGATGACACACTTAAAAGCCGAAGCTTCTGAAGAAATCAAGCAAAAATATTTAACAGCAAGTATCGCTGGAGACATGATTGGTTGCTTGTGTATCACAGAACCATTTGGTGGATCCGACGTTTCTGCAATGCGTTCAACAGCTGTCAAAGAAGGTGATTCATATATTATCAACGGTTCAAAAACATTTATCACAAACGGAATTTACAGCGATTATTTAATTGTTGCAGCAAAAACTTCTCCTGAACTTGGAAACAAGGGAATGAGCATCTTTTTAGTTGATAGAGATACCCCAGGTCTTTCTTCTGCTAAATTGGATAAATTAGGTTGGAGAGCTTCTGATACCGCAGAAATTTCATTCGATAACGTAAAAATCCCAGCTTCAAACTTAATGGGTGAAGAAGGAAAAGGATTTTTCTACATCATGCAACATTTCGCTTTAGAAAGGTTGGTGATGGGAATCAATGCGCATGCTCGTGCAGAATATGCGATTGAATATACTTTACAATACATGTCTGAAAGAACTGCTTTCGGAAAAACAATCGATAAATTCCAAGTTTTAAGACACAAAATAGCTCATCACGCATCAAATGTTGAAATGGTGAAATCATTCAACTACATGATTGTGAAACGTTTGCAAGATGGCGAATACGTTGTGAAAGAAGCAAGTATGTCAAAATTAAACGCAACACGCATTTCCGATGAGGTAATTTACGATTGTTTGCAAATGCTTGGCGGATACGGTTACATGGAAGAATACAAATTAGCTCGAATGTTTAGAGATAGTCGCCTTGGACCAATCGGTGGAGGAACTTCAGAAATCCTATGTGAAATTATCGCCAAAATGGTGATTGACAAAGTAGATTACAAACCTGCAACTTAAAAAGGGTTTTAAAAGATATAGGAAAGCTGTTCAATTTGGACGGCTTTTTTTGTTAAGAAAGGTACTTTTAGGAATATATTGATTGATTTTTTAACTGGTTGCAAGATTAATCGAATAAACCAAATAATGATGCCGTAGGTATCAAATGTTTGTAACGGTGGATTTTAATCCACCGTGGAAAGAAACGTAAATTTGTTTTTGGCGTGTGTTTTTGAACAAAAACCATGACAAAAACGGAAATAATCCCCCAACTTGGTGGACAAATTTCTTAAGGAAAATTAGTGAATTTTAATCTTGAAAAAGTACAATTTCGCCATTTTTTTCAAAATAGAAATTTGTTTTTCCAAAATTATGATAATACATAAACGCCCATTTTTCCATTTTATATGTAGCCATTTTCTTCGAAATTATGGGATCATATGAAACAGCATTTGAAAAAGGTTTAAATTCAGTAAAAATTTTGCCTTTCCCGTTTATGATTTTATAATATTTATCTTCTTCCCTTAATTTTACCATAAATACTACTTCCTCATCGATATAATTGGCATTAAAAGATTCAAAAATTTCATTTTTACCACGTACATTTTTCGGAAAACTTGCTAACGATTTAAAAAAGATTGTTTGCATTTGATTGTTTTGTACTTCTTCGCCATTCAAATCATAAATAGAATACCAAATTCCTAAAACTTCTAATTTATCGGAAATATTGCCATAAACAATCAAATTGTTATCTATAATTTTTGTTGAAAAAAAAGATTGTAAAGTTCCGTTTAATTCTCCAAAATCTACTTTGTAATCCTGAAAATGCGCTCCTAAATTTTGATTAATTGAATTCAAACCTAGTGAGAATGAAATTTCTGGAATTTTATCTAAGATTATATTTGAACTAATTTCCTTTATAATACTTAAATCATTCAAAGAAATTTGATATGTTTTTAAAATGAATTTTTGTTTGTCAAATTTAGTATGAGTAATTATTAATTTTTCATTGTCATTATAAATTAATTTAGGCTCAGAATCTTCCTTGTAACTTTTGTTTTCATCAGTTTTTAAATCTTTGATTTTATTAATTTTTATTTTTTCATTTTCATCTAGAAGAAAACTGTAATACTCTTCTATGTTTTTATTTTCATCTGAATTAACTTTCAATATCAACACAAGTTTATTTTCAGAAGCAACTCCCATTACAATTTTTGAAATTGATTTTGCTTTGATTGGATTAATTTGTTCTTGAGTAAGAATTATTTCTTTTACTTTTCCTTCTCGATCAATTTTATTAATTCTAAGAGGGTTTTCCTTATCTGCTTTTTCATAAATTGATGTTGCTTTAAAAGCACTTAAATTAACTAAATAGGCATATTTTGAATTGTTATATGAAATAGTATAATTGTAAGTGTTATAAGGCTTTATTTCACTTTCCCACAATCTTTTTCCATTTTCATCATAATAAGAAAAAAGATGAACTTTTGATTCATTAGCACCAAAACTAGGACTTTTAACTACTAATGTACCTTCACCCCAGGGTGCAATTTTTTTAATTTTACCTGAACCAGCATCAAATTTAGTTTGGGAATTAAAAAAGGTGTAACTTAAACTGAGAGCAAATAATAGGATGTATTTCATGATTTATATTTTTACAAATATAGATAAATTTGATTCTAAAGCTAATAATGAATCAATTTAGTAATATTTACCAACACAAAACCTCACTCTTTTTTACTAAAAATTACTACATTTGACCGCGAAACAGCATCACAGATAATCTCAAAAGCAAAAATGAGAAAAACACTTACTTTCCTTTTATTTTTAACGCAACTAAATCTATCTTTTGCTCAAGAAAAAATCCCTTTGGTTTTTCCTAATGATTCCATTTTTGAAGTAAATGATTCGGTTAATAAATTGCCTTTGGTGCAGTTGAAAATTAGTCCAATTAGTTTATCTACTGGAAATTATATTAAGTTTCAGAATGAGGATTTATCATATATTATCAATACTTTCGATATTGAGGGACAAATTAACTACAAAAATTATTCATTTGATCTGGATTTTAAAAAATCATATCAAAAATCTTTCAGTTTTGAAAATGACTTTGGTTTGTATTTATATGATTTGACAGGTTATTTTTCAGAGTTTAACTCAAATTTTGAATATCGTTTTAAAACAACGAAAGGTTTTGGTTTTTGCAAAATAAAAAATAAAATTAACCCAGATAGTAAAATCAATGTTCGTTCTTTTAAAAATGTTTTAGTCGTTAAAAGCTTTAAGAATTTATCATTACTCGCTGGAATTACTCAATTTAATTATTTTCATCCATTTTTATTAGCAAGAGATTATTCTTATTCAACAATAATCGATTCAGCAGATGTTGACTATTTTAATTTTAAGTATTTTTATAGTAGCAAACAAACTCAGATAAATATTGGATTTCGATATGCTATTTTGAAAAATGTTGCTTTAAAAACGACAAATGCCAAAGGATATAAATTTACTAATTTTAGCGCTTATGCTAAACTAAACTTTACAATTACTGAATCTCCAACTTTTTTGATAGTTGAAAATGCACTTATGGAAAACAAATACAATTCTTATCTTACATCAGTAAATCAAAAGCAAAATTTCATTAAGCCTTCAAAAGAAGAATTAAAAAATGTGAATAATATTGGTTTGGGTATAAGAATTGGGTTTGATTATCAATTTAACCCAAATAATTCAATGTTTGGTTGGAGGTTTGGTGCTGAATTTATAAAAAACCCGACTTATTCTTATCTTAGTTATACACAAACATATAATCATGAGTTCGATAGAGTTGATGGTGGAGGAGGCGGTGGCAGTATTCACAATTCTTATTTCGCTATAAAATTAGGAATGATATTAAATTCAAGACAATGGAAAAAATGAAAATATATTTGATTTTGTTTTTTGTGGGTTTTTATAAATTAAATTATTTTTCACAAAATAATACTCCAATTACATTTCCAAAGGGAGACACTATTGTTATGGAAGATTATGGTTTGATTTTGCCAAAATGGAAGGTCGATTTTAATCCGCATATTAATTCTGGTTCCAGTGGAGGTTATTTAGGTTTAGGAGCAGAATTTAGTTATCATATAAATGATGCGTTTTCAAGTAAAATTAACTTGAACGAAAATTATAATGTTTACTATGGAATTGGAGGTGATTTCTTAACGACTAATTATTCATTTGATTTTTATTATTTACTTTTTTATAAAAATAAAATTAAACCTGCTTTTTTTCTTAAAAAATTTTACAACAAGACAACTAATAGTTTTTTTAAACCTACTGTTGCAATTAAAAAGAAAAAACAGATAAAAATTGGTTTAGGTTTAACAAATAAATGTGTGAGAGATGAGATGGTTAGATTTGATCATTATTATCGCGAGGAGAAAGCACATTATATTGGTAATAGTTTATTTGTCACTTCTGGTCCTATAGATTACGTTTTTGATGAAGATGATTTAGAATTTGATTATGATGGATTTATTAATGAACTTCAGTCAATAAAATATTTTAATCAATATTCTTTAAAATTAACTTTAAATTATTCAATCAATAAAGATTATAAATTTTCCATTCAGGATAGAGTCATTAAAAAGAAGAGTTTAAATGAATATTATTGCTCTATGTTAATCGGGATTTCTCAAAATGCAAAATATGATGATAAAAATCAAAATTTTGATATTAAAAATAATTTTGTTGGAAGAGTTGATTATAAAAGATTTGGTTGGGCCTTTGGCGTTAAACATACACTTAAATTTATTAACATAAATTATGAAATAGGTGTGTTACCAAATTATATTTTCACTTCAGATTTTTATCAAGAGGCAATCAACTATAATTCATATATGTTTGAAAATATTATGAAAGATAATAGATGGTTTTATACTCAATTCTCAATCGGCTACACTTTCGGACAAAAAATAAAACCTTCAAAATAAAACAAAAAATGTTCTTCAAAAAAATCATCTTTTTTTCAATCATTGCCTTATTTTTTAGCTTAACGCATAGAAATAAACATACTTTCAAAAATAAAAAATCAAAAATTCATGCAATTCCAGAATTTGCAAAATCAGACAATGCGTGGGCAAAATCTATTTTGAAGTCTATGACTTTGGAAGAAAAGATTGCGCAATTTTTTATGGTGGCAACTTGGTCAAATAAAAACGAAGAACATCAAGCAGAAATTGAAAATTTGATTAAAAATCAAAAAATTGGTGGATTAATTTACTTTCAAGGCACGCAAGAAAGCATGAAAACATCGATTTCCCGTTTTCAGGGAGTTTCCAAAACACCACTTTTGATTGGAATGGACGCTGAATGGGGAATTGCCATGCGTTTAAATGAAGCGGAACGTTTTCCTTATGCTTACACGATTGGAGCGGCAAACGACACGATCTTGTCAGAAAAATTAGGCGCGATGATTGCCCAAGAATGTAAAGAAATGGGCGTTCACATCAATTTTGCTCCTGTGGCAGATGTCAACTCGAATTCTGAAAATCCTGTAATTGGCTTTCGCTCTTTTGGAGAAAATTCTTTGCATGTTTCGAAACACGTCGCAGCAATGGTTCGCGGAATGGAAAAAAACGGTATTTTGACGAGCATCAAACATTTTCCGGGACATGGCGACACAGACAAAGATTCACATCTTGAATTGCCAACGGTTAGCCACAGCAAAGAGCAATTTGAAACGATTGATTTTCTGCCTTTTGAAGCGGGAATCAAAGCTGGAGCTTCGTCTGTGATGGTTGGACATTTAAACGTGCCGAATTTGGATAATTCCGATGTTCCAAGTTCGCTTTCAAAAACCATTATTCAAGATTACTTAAAAAAGAATTTGAATTTCAAAGGTTTAGTCATCAGCGATGCTTTGAATATGAAAGCTGTTGCCGACAAATACGGAAAAATTGATGTGGTTGTGAAAGCCTTTGAAGCTGGAAACGATATTTTGTTATTCCCCGAAAATGTGGAAGATGCGATTAACGCGATTGCAAAAAAAGTTCAAGCAGGAGAAATCTCAGAAGCCGATATTGACGAAAGATGTTTGAAAATTTTAAATGCGAAACATCACGCAATGAATCACAAAGCGACTAAAATTTATACAAAAGGCGAAATTGAATGGGCAAAAAAAGATTGCTACGAAAAAGCTTTTACTTTGGCGAAAAACGCAAATAATGCTCTTCCTTTGACGAATGTGAATTCAAAAATTGCGATTGTCAACATTGGCGTGAAAACCGCAGCTTTTAAAGAAATGGTTCGCAAATTTCACGAGGTGGATGTGTTTCATTTTTATTCTTTTGAAGAAGCGAGCGAACGTATGAAAGTTAATTTGTCGAAATATGATGTCGTTATCACGTCCATTCACGCAAAATCAGTTACCGCAAACGCAAATTTTTCAACTCCCGGGAAATTAGAAAATTGGTTGGTTTCCGTTCCTGAAGAAAAAAATCATGTTTTAGTGCTTTTCGGCAATCCGAATTTGCTAAAAGAAACAAAATTGACGTCAAATTTTGATGCTTTGTTTTTGGCTTATGAAAATCATCAGTTTTCACAAGAACAAGCTGCACAATTGCTTTTTGGAGCAATCGGAGCAAATGGAAAAATTCCTTTTAAAGTCTCAGATGAAATTTCTTTGAATAGCGGAATCGAATTGAAAGATGCCAAACGTTTGAAATTTTCTCAGCCAGAAGAACTAAACATCAATCCAACTGATTTAGAGAGAATCGACGCCTTGGTTCAAAAAGGAATTTCCGCAAAAGCATTTCCAGGATGTCAAGTTTTAGTCGCAATAAAAGGTAAAATCATTTATCAAAAAAGTTTTGGAACAATCACGTACGAAGACACAACTCCTGTGAACAACAACATTGTGTATGATATCGCTTCGGTAAGTAAAATTGTCGGTTCGACCGCTGGTTTGATGCGACTTCAAACACAAGGAAAATTCTCTTTAAACAAGCAATTGAAAGATTACATTCCAGAATTGGTTGAGAATTATCCAGTTGGAAATATTTTGCTTAAAAATATGATGGCTCATCAAGCTGGATTTACTCCGTGGATAGCATTTTACAAACAAACGGTGAACTACGGAGTCCCAAATTTCGCGATTTATTCCAATACCAAGAAAACGAATTTTGAAGTTCTAGTTGCAAAAGATTTATGGATTCGCAACGATTATGAAAAAGTGATTTATAAAACGATTTTACAAACTCCTTTGACTAGAAAACCAAAATATGAATATTCTGATTTAGGTTATTATTTTGCCAAAAAGTTGATTGAAAAACAATCTGGCTTGAGTTTGGATAATTTCATGTATCAAGAATTTTATGATCCGATGGGCTTAAAAAATATGCGTTATTTGCCACTTTTACATTTTCCCACGAGTAAAATCGCACCAACAGAAAGTGATAGTGCTTTCAGAACGCAGATTGTACACGGTTTTGTTCACGATCCAGGCGCAGCAATGCTTGGTGGAGTAGGAGGACACGCAGGAATTTTTTCAAATTCCCAAGATTTAGCTGCGATGATGCAATTGTTTTTGAACAAAGGCTTTTACGGAAATAGAGAATACATTTCGCCAGAAGTTGTTAAAGAATTTACTTCCGTTCAGCTAAAAGGAAATAGAAGAGGAGCAGGATTTGATAAACCAACAGCAAATAAAAAAGCGGGACCAACTTGTAGTTTAGTATCTTCTGAAAGTTTCGGGCATTCAGGTTTTACTGGAACTTTCACGTGGGCTGACCCGATGTACGGAATCAATTACGTCTTTCTTTCAAACCGTGTTTATCCAGATGCTAGAAACAAAAAAATTCAAGAAATGAATATTCGTAGCGATATTCAAAAAGTGATTTATGAGGCAGTTTTGAAAGCTGGTAGGTAAGAAAAAAGTATTATTTGGAAAAAATAAAATAATTTTGAACCACGGAGAGCAAGAGAAAAAAAGAAAATAATTTTATTCATGAGAATAAAATTTCAAAATGCAAGTTTAAAAAACTCTTTTTCTCTTGCTCTCCGTGGTTCAAAAAAAAGAAATATACTTAAATTAGTCCTTTAATTTGCTTAAAATCTTTTTAGCGAATTCAACATGTGCCTTCACATTACTCAAAGAATTATAAATTCCTCGAATAATTCCATCTTTGTCAACAACAAATGTTTCACGCCCTTGAATTAATCCGAAAATACTTTTTTTAACCGAAAATTTATTTCTTATAATCCCATTTTCATCGGATAAAATGTCAAAAGTCAAGTTGTTTTTTGTTGCAAAATCTTTGTGAGACTTAACAGAATCTGAGCTAATCCCGAAAATCGTAGCATTCAACTTCGAAAATTCATCCATTTGATTTCTGAATTCACACGCTTGAGCGGTGCAACCTCCCGTATTGTCTTTTGGATAAAAATAAATGACAAGATGTTGATGTCCAATGAAATTCTTTATATTGATAAGTTTTCCGTCTTGATTTTTTAATTCAAAAGTGGGACATGTGTCGCCGATTTTTGGTTTCATTTCTCGTTGAGTGCTAATTTATAACGTTCAATTGCTCTATTTCGAGCAAAGCTGTGTTCGATAATTGGTTTTGGATAGTTTTCTGTTCCAAATTCTGGAATCCATTTTTTGATGTATTCAAAATTTTTGTCAAATTTTTCTTGTTGCAGTTGCGGATTAAAAACACGGAAATAAGGTGCCGCATCGCAACCGGAACCTGAAGCCCATTGCCAACCACCAACATTACTCGCTAATTCAAAATCTAAGAGTTTTTCCGCAAAATAATGTTCACCCCAACGCCAATCGATTAACAAGTGTTTGCATAAAAAACTCGAAACAACCATTCTCACACGATTGTGCATGTGTCCCGTTTGATTGAGCTCGCTCATTCCAGCATCCACAAGGGGATAACCCGTTTTCCCTTCACACCACAAATGAAATAAACTTTCATCATTTTCCCATTCGATGCGATCGTATTGTTTTTTGAACGAGTTTTCCGCTGAATGTGGAAAATGGTAAAGGATCATTTGGTAAAAATCCCTCCAAATCAATTCGTTTAAGTAGGTTTGATTTAATTCAAGGCTTTCACGAGCTAAACTTCGAATGCTGATTGTGCCAAAACGCAGACTTAAACTCAAACGAGAAGTTCCTTCAATTGCTGGGAAATCCCTTGTTTCGTCGTATTTTTGAATGATTGCTTTTTTGACCGTTTTTTGAGGGAATTCATGTGTTATTTTTGAATCAAAACCTAATTCTTCTAGTGAAATCAAAGAATTCTGAGCTTGTCGAAGAACGATTTTACTCAGATTTTTAAAATATTTATCTGTCGGATACGATTTTAAGTAAAAATCATTCATTTTTTCTCTCCATTTTCTCATGTAGGGAGTAAAAACGGTGTAAGGTAGACCATCAGCTTTTGTGATTTCACTTTTTTCAAAAATAACATGGTCTTTTTTTGCAATAAAATCGATGTTTGATTGCTTTAAATTCTCATAAATGAATTTATCTCTTGAAATCGCATAAGGTTCGTAGTCTTTGTTGGTAATGAGACTTTTATACAAAAATTTCAGGCATAATTTAGGAATTAAAACTTTCGGATTTCCGTGTAAAATCAATAAATCTGTACCTAATTTTTGGTATGCTTCTTTTAAGTTGGAAACTTCTTGATGAATGAAAATAACGCGTTGATCGTTTGAAGCTAATTTAGATAAAATTTCCGTATCAAAAATGAAAATTGGCTGTACATTTTCATAATTTTTTAGAGCATGAAATAAACCAGCGTTATCTTCGATTCTTAAATCTCGTCGGTGCCAAAAAAGTGCTTTAGTCATGAATTCTTAACTAACTAATTCAATTACCGTAATTTCGGGTTTAATTCCGATTCTTCCCATATAACCCAAACAGCCTAAGCCACGATTTACATATAGTTTTTGTCTTTTTGTGCCGTAAAGTCCAGCCCATTGTGGATAAATGTATTTTGATGGACTCCATTTAAAACCTGGAATTTCTATTCCAAATTGAAAACCGTGCGTATGTCCAGCAAGTGTTAAATCGATTTCAGGAAAATCTTTTGTTACTTGTAAATTCCAATGACTTGGGTCGTGCGAAAGTAAGATTTGAAAACTCGATTCATCAATATTTTTGTAAGCTTTTTCTAAATCGCCGTATTTTTTGAAATTGTAATTTCCTCCCCAATTTTCAATTCCGATTAAAGAGAAAAATTCACCTTCTTTTTCAATTTTTTGATGCTCATTTAACATTAAATTCCAGCCAATTTTTTTGTGAAACTCAATCATGTCTAGCATATTTTTGTCTTTTTCTTCCTCAGAATCCCAAGAAGCATAATCGCCATAATCGTGATTTCCGAGAGTACTAAAAACACCATGTTTAGCATTCAATTGTTTTAGAATTGGCTTAAATTCAAAAGCTTCTTCAGTTTTATTATTTACTAAATCTCCCGTAAATACAATCAAATCGGCTTTTTGCTCCATCACAAGATTTATCGCTTTTTGCAATTGGTAATTTCCTTGTAAACTCCCGGTATGTATGTCGGAAATTTGAACAATTTTAAATCCGTTAAACGATTTTGGAATTTTTTGAGACTTGAATTTTACTTTGTGAATTTTGAAATCGTACGCAGTTTTGACAATTCCCCATGAAAAGGTGGCAATTGGAAGCAAGGCAGAACTTAATGCAACTTTAGAAACAAAAGCTCTACGCGAGTTCAAAATTTCAGCAGCTGTTTCTTTTGGAAGGCTAAAAATCAAACTTCTAATCCAATTTATCAAAGAAGAAATGATAAAAACGAGTGCAACGACAAGTTTTGTTATGAGTAGAATGAAAAATATGTTTACGATTAAATTTCGAGCAAAAGTGTTGTCAATCAAGCGACTACTAAAAGTTAAAACATAAACAGAAATCGTTGAAAGCCACCAAATCCAAATGAATTTTTTGACATTGAAATTCGTTGAAGATGAAATGAATACTTTTATGACTAAAAATGAACCAATCTCAGCAAGAAGAAGGAGTGAAATTAAAATGATGGGTAAAATTAAACTTCGTTTCATATATTGAAAACAAAATTAATTAAAAGAAGTTCTAAATTTGCACAATAAAAAGAAACTGATTTTCTTTAACAAAAATTACAATTTCTACATGTCTGATTATTTCAATACGTCAAAATCTCTTTTACAAGAAATCACAAGTTTCAAGCTAAATGGAATCAAGTTACTTGTAAAAAGAGACGATTTGATTCACGAGTTTGTGTCTGGAAATAAATGGCGTAAATTAAAATATTCTGTTCTCCAAGCTCAATCAAAAGGCAAAAAAGGAATTTTAACTTTTGGTGGTGCTTTTTCAAATCATTTGTTAGCAACAGCTTCTGCTTGTAATTTATTGAATTTGAAGTCAATTGGAATGGTGAGAGGAAATGAATTAAACTCTAATTCAAATAAAACCTTACAAAACTGTAAAGCTTTAGGGATGGAATTGATTTTCTTAGACAGAGAAACTTACCAATTGCGAAATGATTACGATTATTTGAATGAAATCAAAAACGAATACAACGATTATTTCATCGTTCCAGAAGGCGGAGCAAATTTTTATGGGATAGTTGGTTGTCAGGAAATTTGGTCAGAAATTAATGAAGAAATAAATCATGTTTTTGTAGCTCAAGGAACATGTACTACAAGTTGCGGACTCTTAATTGGCTTGCCAGAAAAAACAACGTTACATGTCGTTCCTGCTTTAAAAGGTTTCGATTCGTTTTCTGAAATGAGGAAATTGCTTAAAAACACACTTTTTGAAGAAGATTTGATTGAAGATTTACTTCAAAAAGTTGAAGTTCATCTCGATTTTCATTTTGGAGGATATGGAAAATACACAAAGCAATTGCTAGATTTTATTGAAGAAATTCAAACGAAACATGAACTTCCCTTGGATTTTGTTTACACCGGAAAAGCTTATTTTTGCCTGTTGGAAGAATTGAAAAAAGAGAAATATAAAAATCAAACAGTACTTTTTTTGCATACTGGAGGTTTACAAGGAAATTTGGAAAAGACATAAGACTCCAAGACATAAGACCGTCCGCCGCGGCGGACTCCAAGACTTGTTTCCTGGATAAAAACTAATTTTCATGAATGAAATAAAAGTCTTGACTTCTGATTCTTTAAGTCCGAATATCTAAAAAAGTTACAAAATCTAATAATCCAAAAGTCGAGTAATCGAACAATCTAATTTTTCTTATCTTTGCATTAAAATTAAACAAAATGGCTGACGACAAAAAAATCATATTTTCTATGGCTGGTGTTTCAAAAAACACGCCACAAGGAAAACAAATCATTAAAAATATTTACATTTCATTTTTCTACGGAGCAAAAATCGGAATCATTGGTTTAAATGGTTCGGGTAAATCTACCGTGATGAAAATTATTGCTGGTTTGGATAAATCTTATCAAGGAGATGTCGTTTTTTCTGATGGTTACACTGTTGGTTATCTAGCGCAAGAACCTGAGTTGGATTTAACGAAAACGGTGAAAGAAATCGTTATGGAAGGTGCTCAAGAAACTGTTGATGTTTTAAAAGAATACGAAGAAATCAACAATTCTTTCATGGACGAGGAAATCTTGAATGATCCAGATAAAATGGACAAATTGATTGCTCGTCAAGGACTTGTGCAAGATAAAATCGACGCTTTAGATGCGTGGGAATTAGATACGAAATTGGAAAGAGCGATGGATGCTTTGCGTTGTCCACCGGATGATCAATTGATTGAAACGCTTTCTGGAGGTGAAAAACGTCGTGTTGCTTTATGTCGTTTGTTGCTTCAAAATCCTGACGTTTTATTGTTGGATGAGCCTACGAATCACCTTGATGCTGAATCAATTGATTGGTTGGAACAACATTTACAACAATACAAAGGAACAGTAATTGCTGTGACCCACGATAGATATTTCTTAGACAACGTTGCTGGTTGGATTTTAGAGTTGGATAGAGGAGAAGGTATTCCTTGGAAAGGAAATTATTCATCTTGGTTGGAGCAAAAAGGAAATCGTTTGAAAGAAGAAGAAAAAACTGCTTCTAAACGTCAAAAAATGCTTGCTCAAGAGTTGGATTGGGTTAGAATGAACCCAAAAGCACGTCAAGCGAAAAGCAAAGCACGTTTACAGAATTACGACAGAATGTTGTCTGAAGACTTGAAAGAGAAAGAAGAAACATTGGAAATGCCAATTCCAAACGGACCACGTCTAGGAAACAATGTGATTGATGCGGAACACGTTTCCAAATCTTTTGGAGATAAATTGTTATACGATGATTTGAATTTCAAACTACCTCCAGCGGGAATTGTTGGAATTATCGGACCAAATGGAGCTGGTAAAACGACCATTTTCAAAATGATTATGGACGAATTACAGCCTGATGGTGGTGAATTTAAAGTGGGAGAAACAGTTGTTATCGGTTATGTTGACCAAACGCATAAAGATATTCATCCAGAAAAAACAGTTTACGACGTAATTTCAAACGGTGCTGAATACATTGAAATTGGAAACCAAAAAGTGAATGCAAGAGCTTATGTTTCTAAATTTAATTTCAATGGTTCGGATCAAAATAAAAAAGTAGGAATTTTATCTGGAGGTGAACGAAATCGTTTGCATTTAGCGATGACCTTAAAAACAGAAGCAAACGTTTTACTTTTGGATGAGCCAACCAATGACATTGATGTCAATACCTTGCGTGCTTTGGAAGAAGGAATCATGAATTTTGCTGGTTGTGCGGTTGTAATTTCTCACGACAGATGGTTTTTAGATAGAATTTGTACGCATATCATTGCTTTTGAAGGAGATTCTCAAGTTTATACCTTTGAAGGCTCTTATTCTGAATACGAAGAAAATCGTAAAAAACGTTTGGGTGATGCCGCTCCAAAAAGAATTAAATACCGTAAGTTAGTTAAATAGTTTGTAGTTAGAAGTTAGTAGTGTGAATTAACTACTAACTTCTAACTCATAACTACAAACTCAAAAAAAATGGATCCACTTCACGGAATAACTTTAGAAAAAATCGTAACTGAACTGTATGAAAAATATGGTTGGGAACATTTAGGCTATTTAATTCCAATTAATTGTTTTAACTCAAATCCAAGTGTGAAATCCAGCTTAAAATTCCTCCGAAAAACCCCGTGGGCAAGAAAAAAAGTGGAAGATTTGTATGTGGATAGAATAGTTAAAGCGTAAGTGAAATTTTCATGAAAGTTGTTTACAAAGGAGAAGATAAAAGCTTGCCATTTTTAGAAAGAGGTAAAGGAGAACTAGGTTATTTAAAAGAAAATATCGAATATTTAGTAATGGGAATTATTATTAAATCAGGCAAAGTTTATTTCCATGTTGATTCTACACCTTTTCATAATTTTCCTGTCTTATATAATGCTGATTTTTTCGAGATAATAGATTCAAGATTATCATCACATTGGATTTATCATAAAGAAAAAGATGAATTAGAAATAACCTTTAAAGAATGGATAAATGTACCTAATGCAATTGTCAAATTCATTGATGGAGAAACTGGTTATACTCACGAAGATGGATATTATTTAGATACTTATTTACATTTTAGAGAATTACTTTTAAACGAGAAAATTAATTAATTCTACATTCTCAACTCTTCACTCTTCACTTTTCGTTTTTCACTCCAAACTAAGTAAAAACTACCTTTCAAGCAAAAGATACTTTTACTCTTGATTTTTATTCTACTTTTGACTCAAACTATATAAATCATGAAATTTAAATTTATCTTATTTTTAAGTGTATTTGCTTCAACGACTTTATTTTCTCAAAAAGAAAAATTTTCTTGTGCCAATATCAAAGCAAAAAACAAATCGTTAAAAAGTAATACTTTAACACTTGATCAAATTGCAGAAACAGAGCGTTACGATGTGAATTTTTATCACTTGGATTTAAACATGACGAATCTTTCAACGGCAATTTCTGGAACAGTGGAAATTCATGGTTTTGCAAAAGAAAATTTAGATTCAGTTTGCTTTGAGTTGTTTAATTCCTACAACATTTCTGACTTAAAATTTAATGGAAATACAGTTCCTTTTGGTAGAAATTTATCTGCAATCAAAGTTCCGGTAAATTTATTGACAGGAGAACATTTTATAATTTCAGTTTCTTATGATGGAGTTGCTCCAACTGCTTCTACAAATCCTTTGGGAGGAGCGGGTTTAACAAATGATGATTCGCCTTCGTGGGGAAACCAAGTTACATGGTCATTGAGCGAGCCTTTTTCAGCTTTTGAATGGTTTCCATGCAAGCAATCTTTGAAAGATAAGGCTGACAGTGTTTACGTAAATATTACTGTTCCGTCGACTTGTAAAGCAGGTTCAAATGGAGTTTTGGTAAATGAAATTGATTTGGGTAATGGAACGACAAAATTTATGTGGAAACACCGTTTTCCAATTGATTATTACTTAGTTTCTGTTGCTGTCGCTGAATACGTTGATTACACTGTTTTTGCAAATCCAGTAGGAGCAGTAAATCCAATTCCTATTCAAAATTATATATATAATAATCCTGGAACTTTACCACAATTTCAAGCAGACATTGACGAAACAGTAAATTTTATTGAATATTTTTCTGAAATCTTTGGTTTATATCCTTTTCATACAGAAAAATACGGACATTGTATGGCGCCTTTGGGCGGTGGAATGGAACATCAAACGATGACAACACAAGGTTTTTTTGAGAAAACATTGACTGCTCACGAATTGGCTCATCAATGGTGGGGTGATCATGTTACTTGTGCTTCTTGGGCTGATATTTGGGTAAATGAAGGTTTTGCTTCTTATGCTGAATATTTGATGCTTGAAGAAATGTATCCAGCAGAAAAAGTGGCTGATATGGCTGATAGACATACAAACATTAAAAGTCAATTAAATGGCTCGATTTGGGTAGAAGATAGTTTAAATGGAGACCGAATTTTTAGTAGTCGTTTGACTTATAACAAAGGTGCAGCTTTTATTCACACTTTGAGATACATGATAAATAATGATTCGCTTTTTATGCTTGGTCTGAGAAATTTTCAAACAAATCATGCATTTGGAACAGCTTTAGGGGTTGATGTACAACAAGAATTGGAAAATGTTTCTGGTTTAGATTTATCAGAAATGTTTGAACAGTGGTATTTTGGTGAAGGTTTTCCAACATATTCAGCTTCATGGAATGTGGTAGGAGAAAATTTATTTGTAAATGTAATGCAATCAGCCTCTATGTCTTCCATTACACCAATTTTTACAAATGATTTGGATTTGAAATTTCAGCGAACAGGAATGTCAGACACCATTATTCGTTTTAAAATTCAATCTGATGAAAACCATTATTCGATTCCAGGAATGGGTAGTGTAAGTAATTTGTCCGCAGTTGATCCTTTAAATTGGATTATTAATAACGGAGTAGCTACTCACGATGCAAGTCTTGATTTTACGACAATTTCAGAAGTTAAATCTGAAGATTTAATTACAATTTCTCCAAATCCAAGTCATGATTTTGTACAAATTAATTATGCTAAAAACGAAACTTTTTTGGTGAAAATTATTGATCCAAATGGAAAAAACTGTTTCACTAAACAAGTTAAAACAGGAGAAAAAATCAATATTTCAGATTTTCAATCTGGTTTGTATTTATTTCAAATTGAATCTGAAAATGGAAAACAAATAACAAGAAAGATTGTGAGAAGATAATTTCGCGAAAATTTTCAATCAGAATTAAATCTAAAATGTCGCCTTTTTATTCTGCAAGGAATGAAAAGAAATGAAAAACGGGTTACCACAAGGAAGCTGCAAGCTCGCCGAAGTGGTCGTTTTTCAGGATTGGAATGACTGCAAGAATAAATAGCGACGAGTTTTCTTTTGGTTCTTTTCTTTTTCGGAAAAAGAAAAGAATAAATAATAATCATTCTTCTTCCTTAGGCTTAAACTCATACCTAATCTTAATTTCCTCTCCCGTAATAATATCTATGTTGTTATGCGAATGAATTTGCTTTTGATTTTCCTCAAATTGTCTTTTCAAAAACTCATCATGTTCTTGTGCTAAACGCACATTTTCTCTCCAGATTCCTTCCAAATCGATTGGCTCAATACCAAGTTCTTTTTCAATTTCATATTGAAATTTAGTTTCTTTTGGGCCTTGATTTCGAAACAGAAAAGCTAAAACAGCACCTGTGAGCAAGCCGAATAAATGTCCTTCCCACGAAACACGTTCTTCTTGTGGGAAAATTCCCCAAATCATACTTCCGTAAACAAAAACTACAAAGAGCGAAACTCCTTGTAGCTGTCTTATCCTACGGAATGTTCCACTGGTAAACAAAAAAGCTGCTAAGGCATAAATTACTCCTGAAAAACCAATGTGATAACTTCCTGAGTTTTCAGCAATCGCCCAAACCAAAAAGCCAGAAGCAAACCAAGATATAAAAAATATTTTTGCGGCAATTTTTTGATAAAAATAGACCAATGCACCGAATAAAATGGCTGTTGGAATGGAATTATTCACTAAATGCATAACATCTCTCGGAGAATGAATTAAAGGTGAAAAAATCACTCCTTTTAAGCCTGAAAGTGTTTTGGGTAAAATCCCAAATTCAATGAATTTTTTAGGATAAAATTGTTCAACAAGGAAAATACTCCAAAGCAAAGAAAGTAACAAAAAAGGATACATAATAGCCTCGATTGTGTTTCCAAATGGATTGTTTTTCTGTTGTTGTCTCATGATTTTGTTTGAAGTCAAAGATTATACCTCAAAAAAAATCATGACAAGCTGACAGAAAAAGTTAAAACATAAAAAAAACCATCAGCCGAAACCAATGGTTTATATAATGTTTTTAATAAATGTTTTAATCGAGGCAAATTGAAAATTTCACTCCGGAGTTTCCATTTGGAAATGAGGAAGTTAAATTTTTGATTTAACGATGATTAAAATATTTATTGGTGTACGAAAGTCATTTCCATTTCTCCTTGACCGTTTGCCGACATCCCCAAAACCAAACGAGCGTCTGTGTTTTCAATCACTGCAATCGTTTCTTTTTTACCAGAAACAGTCGTAGAAAGTTTTTTCTTGTCAGTTGATAAAGACCAAGTTCCATTTTCAGTGTTGATTTTCCCGTCTTGTGCTGGAGATTCAACAACAAATTTTCCATCTTTTTCAAAAGAAAGTTTCATTTTTCCTTTCACTTGTTCGAAAGCTGAACTCATCATTTTACGAGCAAAATCTTTTTGATCTTCTGGGAAACTTGCGATTGCTTTTTCAACATTCACACCATCTAATTTCCATTTTCCAACGATTGGATTTTTTTCACCACAAGAAACAACTGTTAAAGCTACAAGCCCAACAAATAATAAGTTTAATATTTTCATCTGAATTTTATTAATTTAAAAAAGACAAAATTAATCTAATTTTCAAATTAGTTTATACTTTTGATGTATCTTTTTGAAAAAAATAATATGAAAAGCGTTAGCTTTGATAAATTGAATGGTAGTTCATACTAAAAATCATGGAAGAAATTAGAAATAAAGTAGCAGAAAGCGGTTTGATTTCACTCGATTTAGCCGATTTTAAGGCTGATAACACATCTATTTTAGAAATTGACATCGCAGCTCAATTGTGGCAAGGTTTTGTCTTGAAAGAAAAAGATTTCAGAGAATATATTCAAAAAAATGATTGGTCGATTTATTCCAACAAAAATGTTTTTATTCATTGTTCAGCTGATGCTATTGTTCCAACTTGGGCATATATGTTGGTTGCTGCAAAATTAGAAGGTATTGTAAATCATTATGTTGTGGGATCTAAAACTGATTTGGAAAAGATTTTAATTCAGCAAAATATATCAAAATTTGATGTCAATTTACCTGAATACGATTCAAAACGTTACATTATAAAAGGTTGTGCTGATATTTCTTGTCCCCAATTTGCCATGACAGAATTGATGAAAAAAATCCAAGGAAGCGCAAAAAGTATCATGTATGGCGAACCATGCTCGACAGTTCCTATTTATAAGAAAAAATGAATTTCAAATTAAAACACACAACAATTAATTTTGTCACGAAGACACAAAGGAAGCACAAGGAACACTAAGAAATTTAATTGTTATTTTTGTTTAATTGTATTTGATGAGATTTATTACAAACTCATAACTCATAACTCATAACTCATTCGAGTACTTATCTCCCCACAATTTCTGAATCAATTCTTTAATTTCTTGTTCTTTTTTGCTGCTTCCAGCATGAAAAAAGTTACTGTTTGAAATGTGTTCTGGCATAAATTCTTGGTGTACAAAATTTCCTTCAAACTGATGTGCATATTGGTAGTTTTCACCGTAACCAAGTTCTTTCATGAGCTTTGTAGGAGCATTTCTCAAATGGAGTGGAATAGGTAAATCACCCGTTTTTCTGACTAATTCAAGTGCTTCATCGATAGCTAAATAGGATGCATTTCCTTTGGGTGAAGTAGCTAAATAAAGTGCACATTGAGATAAAATGATGCGTGATTCAGGCCAACCAATTTTTTCAACCGCTTGAAACGTATTATTTGCTAAAATCATGGCGGTAGGATTTGCCAAACCAATGTCTTCACTGGCTAAAATCAGCATACGACGTGCTATAAACTTGGGGTCTTCTCCACCTTCAATCAAACGAGCAAGCCAATAAATTGTGGCGTTTGGATCACTTCCACGCATGGATTTGATAAAAGCAGAAATCACATCGTAGTGCATTTCTCCATCTTTATCGTACATCGCAACGCTTTTTTGAGCCGTATTTTTCACTAATTCATCTGTGATTACGATTGAATCCTTTGTGGTATGCATCGAAACGATGATTTCAAATAAATTCAATAATTTTCGGGCATCACCACCAGATAAAGCGATAAGTTGAGCACTTTCTTTTAAAGTGATCTTATATTTTTTTAATTCTTCGTCTTTTTCCAAAGCTCTTTTCAAAAGTGCTTCCAAATCTTCTTTTGAATGAGATTCTAAGGTATAAACTTGGCAACGCGAAAGTAGGGCAGAGATGACTTCAAACGACGGATTTTCAGTAGTTGCACCAATTAAAGTTATTGTTCCTTTTTCGACTGCCCCAAGCAAAGAATCTTGTTGTGATTTTGAGAATCGGTGAATTTCATCAATGAATAAAATCGTTCTTTTTGTGTTGAACATTCCTTGGTTTTCAACCGATTGAATCACATCGCGAACATCTTTTACACCAGAGGAAATAGCAGACAAAACGTACATTTTTAAGTCTAATTCTAAAGCGATTAAATGTGCCAAAGTCGTTTTTCCAACTCCTGGAGGTCCCCATAAAATCAAAGATGGAATCATCCCATGCTCCAAAGATTTTCTTAAGGATTTATCTTTGCCTAAAATATGCGTTTGACCGATATAATCATCCAATTTGTGTGGACGCATACGTTCTGCAAGTGGAGCGAAATTCATTATTTTAAATTAGATTATTTCGATAAATTAGACTTTATTTTTCACTCTTCACTATTAATTCTTCACTCTTTTAAAGTCTTTCCAAAGGAGTTTTTACACCGTCAACCAGCGAATAACAAGCTAATTTGTCTTTGAAAACAGAAGATTTAAAAACAGATTTATTTAAAAGCATTCTGACACATTCTTGAATCCCTTCCACAATTGATGGGTGAGGGTGAACTAACTCTGATAGAACTTTTATACCTTCATCCATTTTAATTAAAAGTCCAACTGCTTGTATGGTAGATGAAGCATGTTCACCAACAGCGCGCATTCCTAAAATCTTCATTTCCTTGTCGTTTGTTACAATAATTTTGAAAAAGCCATCTGGTTTTCTCATTGCAATTGCTCTTGCAACAATGGAATAATCTATTTTTACAATTTTAACAGGAATATTATTTTTGATGCAATCTTGTTCGTTTATTCCAACAGCTGCTACTTCAGGATTTAAGAACATGATGGTACAGATATTGTCATAACTAATACGCTCAGTTATTTTACCAAACATACGCTCAACAGCATGTCTTCCTTCGATTTCACCCATGTTTACTAAGTCAATTCTTCCAGAAACGTCACCAGCAACGTACACATTTGGAATATTTGTTTGTGTGTCATCATCTCCGATGTGAACTCCACGTTCTGACATTTTAATGCCAGCATTTTCTAGACCAAGATTTTCAACGTTTGGTTTTCTACCAACTGAAAGTAAGGCTTTTTCAACACGAATTATTTCATTTGAACCATCAGGATATGACAATTCATATTCAATCTCCCCATCCTTTTGTTCTAAACGAACAAGAGTAGCATTGTGGTGAACGGTAATTCCTTTGCTTTCCATTTTCTCTCGAATCAGATTCGAAACGTCTAAATCCTCGAAAGGCAAAATACGAT
This sequence comes from Bacteroidota bacterium, assembly GCA_040386975.1. Taxonomy (GTDB): domain Bacteria; phylum Bacteroidota; class Bacteroidia; order Flavobacteriales_D; family Crocinitomicaceae; genus M2408. The sequence goes on from JAZKEO010000001.1 coordinate 121,279, forward strand.
CTTGACGGTCAATCATGTAAATTTTTGTCTTGCCAAAATTTGCAAAAATGGTTGCATATTCACAACCAATAACCCCGGCACCTACGATTACAAGACTTTTTGGAAAATCCTTTAAATGCTCTAAACCATCACTCGTTAAAATATTCTTTTCATCAACAGTAATATTAGGAATCATTCTCGGTCTTGAACCCGTTGCGATAACAATATTTTTACCATAAATGATTTCTTTTTCTCCGTCTTTGTCTGTAACCTGAATCTCATTTGCATTTAATAAGAACGCTTGTCCACGTTTGAAAGTAAATTCAGTATTAAAAGTTTCAGTTTGTAGTAGTTTGATGTGGCAGGAATATTGAAATTTACGCTCAAAAGTTGCTTCTCCAAGGGTTTTTTGAACCTGTTCCCACGTGATTTCGTAAGGTTCTTTTCCAATTGATACAATCGTGTCGTTTACATCGCTAATTTTTTGTGCGAGTTCCCACATGGTTTTAGATGACAAAGCTCCATTGTAGAGCCCTGTACCGCCAATACGATCTCTTTCTATAAGACATACATTTTTCCCAAAATCAACACCTCTCATTGCAGCAGCATATCCAGCCGGTCCAGCACCAATAACTATTAGGTCAAATTTTTCCATTTTCAGCGATAGAATTCAAAATTAGCTATAAATTTACATAAAATTTTTGAAATTTAAATGAAATATCTGAAAGAAATAGAAATTGCAAAACAACAATTTGAGTCGACGAAGAAAAATTTGACTCGATTTGCGAAACAAAATAAAAAGAAAGTCGATGAATTTTTTCATTCAGAGCATGTTCAGGTTTTCAAAAAAATAGATTGTTTGTCTTGTGCAAATTGTTGTAAAACTACCAGTCCAATTTTTCGTGATGTTGATATTAAGCGCATTGCAAAACGTTTGAAAATGAGTGAAAAAAGTTTTATTTCGGAGAATTTAAGAATTGATGAGGACAAGGATTATGTATTGAAATCGTCACCTTGTTTATTTTTAAATGATGACAATACTTGTCGGATTTATGAGGACAGACCATTAGCTTGTCGGGAATATCCGCACACTAATCGAAAAAACATGTATCAAATCATGAATTTAACAATTCAAAATACACTAATTTGTCCAGCAGTTTCAATAATTGTACAAAAAATTAATAAGAATACCGAAAAAAGTAGTTAAAAATTTGTGAATTAAAAAAAAAAGTTTATATTTGCTAAACACATTAACTATAATTAAGCTAATTAGTAATCTACTAAATGATTGAATTTCAAACCAAAAATATTTCTGACCGTTGTAAAGAAATTTACGATTTACAGAAAAGGTATCTAGTTGATGATTTGAAATTATCAATTATATTATCTCATTTTGGTTATTTTTCTCAAGATTTAGTAAATGGATTTTCAGAAAACATAGAAGAGATATTAATTTCTAATGGTGACAAGAAACAAATAATTAAGCGTATTTTCTCAATCTTAATTGAAGGTTTACAGAACATACGTGTTCACGGTGAGTCTGACGATGATGGAAAATTTTACGGTTCATTTTACATTGCTAAAAATGAAAATGAATTTAAAATTATTTTTGGTAGTTTGATGAAAACCGACAAAAAGCAATTAATTGAAAATAGATTAGAAAAGTTAAATGCTTTACACGAAGATGATGTTAAAGAGCATTACATGGTTGTTTTATCAAATGGAATTGTTTCAGAAAAGGGAAATGCGGGTTTAGGTTTTATAACGATGCGTTTGAAATCGAAAAATTTAGTCAAACCAACATTTTTTGCCGTTTCAGATGATTTGCAATTTTTCACAATTGAATTGACTATTGCTAAAGAGTAATTATTTACTGTCAAATTTTAGCTTAAATACCAAACCATTTTTATTTTGAAAGGAGTAAATGCCGTTTATTTGATCAGATAATGATTTAATCAATTCCATTCCTAAAGAATCTATGGAATCAATGTTATTTATCATTTCATCTGATAAACCCGGACCATTATCTTGAACTTCTAATTCAACAAAGTCATTTTGAATATTCAATTTAATTAAAATTTGAAGCTTTTGGGTTTCAATTTGAGCATACTTGTATGAATTTGAAATTAACTCATTTAAAATCAAGCCACAAGGAATTGAATTGGTTAATTCTAGGTGAACGTCTTCAGCTAATAGAACAATTTCTACTTTTTCTTCAACACCTAAGGAGACAGTAATTTCGTGAACAAGTTTTTTTATATACTCTTTAAAGTCCAAACGTATGATTTCATTTTGTGTAATAAGATTGTTATGAACTAATGCCATAGAAAAAATGCGGTTTTTGCATTCTTCTAAAGCATTTTTCACTTCTTCTGATTCAGATATATTCTTTTTGAGGTTGATAAGACTTGTGATGATGTTAAGGTTGTTTTTAACACGGTGAAAGACTTCCGCCAATAGAATTTCCTTTTCAATTAACATGTTTTTAATCTTCTTTTCTTGAGAGTTATTTTCAAAGGCAATTATTGCAATAATAACTATTGTGCTTGTGAAACTTAAAATTAGGTTAAACTCAAAGAGTTTTTTTATTAAATCTTCATTTAAAACGATCTCAAAAAATTGATATTTATAGCTAATACTTGTAGTTATTAAGACAGATAAAGTAAAGGCAGATAAAATTACTAAATGGTTGATAGTTTCTTTTTTCGCCAATAATTGAACCATGCTGATGATCAAAGGGAAAAACCACAAAAATATATAGGAATCAATTCCCCAAGCGAAATTTAGGAATAGGAAGAAAGCAAAACTGATAAAATAATAAAGATAGATTGATAAAATATATTTTTTGAATGAATTAAGAATAAAAACAAAAGGAATTAAAAAAAATGAACTTACGCAAGCATAAACTATAGAGTATTGTTCAATAAGAATAAAAAAAACAGTTGCAACAAGCATATTAGCAATCGAAACAAATGAAATTAAATTCATTTTTCTGGCTAAATTAATTTCTGAAGGAAGGAAGCTTGAGTTAGTCCCAATATTAATTATACGTTCAAATTTTTTACGCATTAATTTGATGTTTTGTTTTAAGTTTGGATAAAAATACTAAAAATCAGTTAAAACAAAAATGGCTTCCTAATTTTAGGAAGCCATTTGAATTACTATTTAGAAAATAATTATTGGATAATTACCTTTTCAACTCTGATAAAATCACCTTGTCTTACTTTTACAAAGTAGCAACCAGCAGCTACAGTTGTATTTTCAAGTAGATTAAATTCAACAGTTTGATTTGTTAAGTTAATAGCTTTTTTAGCAATTACTTGATTGTTAACATTTAAAAGTTCAAATTCAAGACCTTTATCGTTAGCTAAATAAGAAATATTTAATTGTTCATTTTTATTAATCGGGTTAGGGAAAATTGTTAAATCAAGTGCATTTAATAAATTTTCCTTTGCAAATAAAGTTCCTGACAAATTCACATTATCGATATATAAATTGTTTGATACATCAGAAGAATAAAATTCAAATTTAACTCTTGTTTTTGTGTCTGAAGGCCCTGTAAAAAAGTCAAAAGAACAATTTTTCCATTGACCAGCACTTGTTGGGTTGAAATTACTTGTGAAGTTTCCAGCCGTTAACAATTCAGCACCTGAAAGAGTTCTCTTTAATGTCCATGTTTTACCACAGTTTCTTGAAGTATAAACTCTTAATTCTTCTGTTATTTCTGCAGCTTGTGTTCCTTGAGTAGCATAAGCATAATCAAAGTTCAAGTTTATGTGGGTAGCGCCTGATAAATCATAAGATGGAGAAATGATAGCATCTTTATTCCCACCTAAACGGCTCATATAATATTGCTCATAGTCTGAACCTGTTCCTGGAGGTATGTAAAAATTTGTAAGTTTAAAACCTGCAGTATTTAATTTACCCTGATTTGGTGTGTGGATAAATTGCGCTTCATTCCCTTCAGGGTTTGAAATAATCCAATTTGAAACATCACCATTTAAATCGTCTGAAAAAGGACCATTGTGAGTTGCTACGTCATCAGAAATATAAATGTATTTTTCAATATCTAATGTGTTAGTTGTAAATCCATTATTTACAGTTAATGTAACTCTTTTCCAACCACCACTAGAAAACGTTACCACAGGATTTGCAACTGTTAAATCAGTTGTTGTACCATCTTGAAAACTCCAAAGTCTAGAAATAATTACTGAATTCCATGAGAAATCATTAAAGTAAACATTTTCTCCAATACAAGTCGTTAATACACCTGGATATGAAGGATCACTAACTTGTTGTCCAAATTGAGGCGGTACAGAGGATACTCCAAAGTCAGCAATTGGTGTGCATGTAGGAGCTGGATTAGCAAAAATACCCGTTTCAATATGATTTTGATCATTTACTAAAATATCTCTTAAGGCTTCTTCTGAAGCCAAAGTAGAATACATAAGTGCAGCTTGTTCTGGAGTAAACATGAAAGAACAGTATGAATAATCCATGTAGTTGTTGTAATTTTCAACGATACCACCAACTCCATTCACAGGAGGAACACAAACTCTTGAAGCATTTGGTGTTGGACAAATTGTCCAACCTTTTGTAACTGGAGTATCGTCAAATCCGTCATCACCACAACCTTGACCTGGATCGTTGTTACTTCCCCAGACATGTGATAAACCTAAGTAGTGACCAATTTCATGAGTCAATGATCTTGAATTATTCTCACTTCCGGTACCTATTCTACCAATATGTCCATCTAAGATGATTATTCCGTCGGCAAATGCAAGTCCATTATCAATTGATTGTGGGTAATATGCGTATCCAGCAGTTCCTTCTTTCATTGATTGTACAACCCATACATTTAAGTATTTGTTACGATCCCATTGGTTGTATTTTGAATTGTCATTTCCAATTTTTGTCTCATGCGAATTGACATGCTCGATACCATTGGTACAATCTCCTTTATAGTCAATCGTTGGTAAACGGAATTCAATATTACAATCAGCAACTAAATTTTCAAAAGCGGTAGCGATTAATGTTGTATCTTCATTTAATGCTCTAAAATCACGATTTAAAATAGCTACTTGATCAAAAACTTGAGCGTCAGAAATATTCTCTGTACCATATTGATGAATAATATGAAAAACAATAGGAATTGTTAAAGTGTTTGTTTTAGAATTCTTTTTTGCACTTTTCAACAAACGTTGAATAGAATTTTTATACTCTATTTCTGCCTGTGGATTTTTTTTCCACAATTCATTTGTAACCATAGCGTGACCACATGGTTTTCTTGTTTCTTGAATTTCTTGACTCTTTACGTTTAAAACGCTAAGAAAAGCTGTAAACAAAATAATTACTTTTTTCATAATTTAAGTTTTAAATATGGTTATATTTAATTTTCCTGTCCAAAGATAGGAATTTTTTATTTATATAAGCAAATTGTAAATTTACTTAATATTTTGATTTGTATTCTATTAAAAAGGTAAATCGTCGTCAGCTTTTTCAACTGTTAATTCAGCGTTAGTAGTAGAAATTGGGTCTAAATTCATTGCTGAAGGTCCAGAAGTTGGAATTCCACCGCCGTTTCCAGCAACTTTATCAATTCTCCAAGCTTCCAAAGTGTTGAAGTATTTTACTTCTCCTTGTGGACTTGTCCATTCACGACCTCTTAAATTGAAAGAAACTTCAATTTGGTCATTCACATTAATTCCATCAACTAAAGAACATTTGTCTTGTGTTAATTGAAACATAATATCCTGTGGATACATAGATGAATTGTCAGTAACAACAAATTCTCTCTTTGCGAATTTTTCAGAAACTTGTACCATTGGAGATACTACTTTTACTACACCTTGTAATTTAAACATAATCTTTTAAGTTAATTGTTAAACGAAAGCAAGGTCAACCAAGCCTCATTTACCTTATTGTTTTTTAGCAATTCTTTTGCATGTTGATGCAAAGTTAATTCTAATTTTTGTGGATTTTGCTCTAAAGAGACAAAAATTTCACTTAATTCCAATAATTTATATTCGTTTACATCTGTTTCATTAGGGATTTTCTCAATACTTGCTAAGATTCCCAAATCATTTCCAGATAAAATTTCACTTTTTAAAACATCTTGAGGTAAATTGTCAAAACCTATTCCAATGGTTGTTAATGGTTTCTGAATTTCAAACATGGAGTTTTTATTTGCATGACAATACCAATTTCCTCCCATTCTTGAAACCAAATTTATTTTAAATTGGTCAATTAAACCATTTTCATCAAGAACATTTTCGTTAACGTGAATTTTTAAAACCTCACAAATAACCAAATTTCCCGCTCCACCTTCTGAACCAAGTTCGATAACTTGATTTACTTTACATTCAAATTGAACAGGTGATTCTGCAACCCGAAATGGTTTGATTAAATCAGATTGAATAGGAGTAAAGCCCGCTTTTTTAAATTCATCAATTTCCGAAGGATAAGGTGAACTTGCCAAACTCATTTGTTGAACAATGTCGTAAGAAACTACATTGATAACAACTTCAGGAACATGTTTCACATTGTTATAGGTGTCTTTCGTTGTATTTGTTCGTCCATTTCTCGCAGGAGAAAAAATCATGATTGGTGGATTCGCACTAAACACATTAAAAAAACTAAATGGCGAAAGATTTGAATTCCCGTTTTCATCCATCGTTGAAGCGAAAGCTATCGGACGGGGACCAATTGCTCCCAACAAAAGTTGATGAACTTTTTGAACAGAAATATCTTTTGGATCAAAACTTACCATTTGTAACAATTATTTTACAAAAATAGCTTGAAATAATTAATTTTCAAATAAGAATTTGACAGAAAATGGAATTTTTATACATGTCTAAAAATTGAAATGCTATTTTTTGGAGTAAAAAAAACATTTCCAGTAATTTTAAAACACTATTATATTTATATTTACAAAAAAAATTCATCATGATTGTTGTTACAGGAGCCGCTGGTTTTATTGGGAGTTGTTTGGTAAGTCGTTTAAATAAAGAAGGAATTTCAAATTTAATTCTTGTTGATGATTTTAATAAACACGAAAAAGATGCCAATTTAGTTGGGAAGGATTACCTAGCAAAAGTATCACGTTCCGTTTTTGAATCTTGGCTTTCTGAAAACAAAGAAGCAGTTGAATTTATTTACCACATTGGAGCAAGAACGGATACAACTGAGTTTGATAAAGCTATTTTTGATGAGTTAAACGTCAATTATTCTAAAATGATTTGGGATTTTTGTTCAGAAAACGAGGTTCCTTTAGTTTATGCAAGTTCAGCTGCAACTTACGGTTTGGGTGAATTTGGTTACGAAGATTCGCACGAAATAATTCCGAAATTAAAACCCTTAAATCCTTACGGAGATTCAAAAAACGATTTTGATATTTGGGCTTTGGAACAAAAAAAACAACCTCCTTTTTGGGCTGGATTGAAATTTTTCAATGTTTATGGTCCAAACGAATTCCACAAAGGAAGAATGGCTTCAGTGATTTTTCATGCCTTTAATCAAATCAAAGAAAAAGGTGAGATGAAATTATTTCGTTCACACAATCCAAATTACACGGATGGTGGACAGTTACGTGACTTTGTTTACGTGAAAGATGTTGTAGAAGTATGTTTGTATTTAAAAAATGAAAATCCAAGTTCTGGAATTTACAATTTAGGTTCTGGAATTGCACGACCATTTTTAGATTTAGCAAAAAACACCTTTAAAGCATTGGATTTAGAAGCTCAAATTTCATTTATTGATACGCCAATTGATATTCGCGACAAATACCAATATTTCACGGAAGCAAACATGTCAAAATTAATCAATTCGGGTTACAAAATTCCATTTCATACTTTAGAAGAAGGAGTGGAGGATTATGTGAAGAATTATTTGGTAAGAAACGTTTATTATTAAAAACAAAAGGGATAAAACAAAAAGGGTTGAAAATTTTCAACCCTTTTTGTTTTTAAAGTGATAGTGAGCACACTGAGCTTGTCGAAGTGCGAAGTATTAATTCTTAATAAATCGTTTTAAAACTTGTTTATCGTTTTCAAGAACTCCAACAAAATAAATTCCATTAATCAATTCTGAAACATCGATAGCGTTTTCTAATTCTGATTTTTTTGTTATAACAACTTGTCCTCGTAAATCATAGATTTGAATGTCTTTACCAGCTTCCATTCCTAAAATATTTAAGATGTGAGTTGTAGGATTTGGGAAAACACTAATTTCTACTTTTTCTGAAAGAATCTCTGAAATCGGTTCGTTATTATGAATCATTCCTGCAACAATTAAAACTCCATTTGATGATTTAACAGAAGAAGTAAAACCTGAAGAATTATATGATTTTACTGAAACATAATAAGTAGTTCCAACAGTTAAAGCTAAAGCAGTTTTTGTGAAAGCTAAAGTATTACCAATATTTGTCCAAGAAACAATATTTGAACCTCCAGTTGTTGTTCCAATCGCATAACTGTAAGAAGTTACCGTGTTGTTTGGGTCTGTTGTTGCTAACCAATTTCCAGAAATACTTGTTGTACTTGTTTGAGTTGCAATATCAGCTCCAGTTCCATCATTTACATTTGTTAAAATATTTGGGCCATAGAAATCAACATTTACATTTTTTGAACTTTCTAAAGAAATATTGTTTGCAATGTCTGTATTTATGGTAACAATTTTACCTGAACTAGCCGTTTGATTCACATTTTGGTAACGAATTTCTTTTGTTGTAGCGTTTCCAACTGTTACAACCGCTGTATTTGAACGAGATTTAAAAACTCTAAAATCATCGTATTCAGCTAAGCATTCTCCTGTTCTCAAAGAAACTTGATTTCCAAGTGTTAATGGTGTAGTATCTGTCCAAGTTGCTTTCATGACATCATTTTGATAAACGATGATTTCCCCTGTAACAGTATTTAAAATCACTTTGTAATCGTATTGCACTCCTGGAGTAACAGTACAAGCAGCTTCAACTTTTAATGACATCACATTGTTTAAGTATTCATAAATTTGAACAACGTTTCCGTCTGCTCTGAAATAAACCATGTATGAATTTAATCTATTAGATTGACTCGCGTCTTCACAAAAGAAATGTAAACCAGCACGTTTGTTTGTTCCAGTTCCAGAAATCTTCATTTTCCAGTTATATAGATATTGATTTCCAGTAGCTTGCGTTAAGGATGTGTACAAGTTTGTATTTGCATTTAATCCATCTTGTTGAGTAAGAACACCGCTTGTAACAGCCCAAGTTCCACCTGAAGCTGTCCAATCAGCATGAATAGCAGTATTGAAATTGTCGTTGTAAAAACCAAATGTCTTATTTGAACGTCTATCAGATCCAGTTAAATCTGTAACTTGATAAAATTTATTTTTTAAGCCACTACCACCAGCGTTATCTGCATCAGTAAATGTAGCAGTAAAATTAGTTGAAACTAAATTTGCACTAGTTACAGTAGTTGTTGGTTTTGTAACATCAGCACAAACAGAAGCTGTAATCGCTAAGGTTCTAGCGATACTTGTTCCACAAGAATTTGAAGCTGTAACAGAAATATTTCCACTCGTTGATCCAGCTAAAACTGAAATTGTAGTTGAATTTTGTCCGGTTGAAATTGTACTACCACTTGGAACAGACCAAGTGTATGAACTCGCCCCACTTACAGCTGAAATATTATATGAATAACTTGTTCCTGAACAAACACTTGCTGAACCAGTGATTGCTGATGCTTGAGTAGGCGCAGAACTTGAAGTTATAGCTAAAGTTCTTAAAGCACTTGTTCCACATGAATTCGATGCAGAAACTGAAATATTCCCGCTTGTAGTTCCTGCTAAAACTGAAATAGTAGTCGAATTTTGTCCTGATGAAATTGTACTTCCACTAGGAACAGACCAAGTGTAAGAAGTAGCATTAGAAACTGTTGGAATTGAATAAGAGTTTGTTGTTCCAGAGCAAATACTTGCGGTTCCAGTAATTGTGCTTGGTTGTGAAGCAATCGCTTTTGTAGTGATAGATAATGTTCTTAAACTACTTGATCCACATACATTATTTGCTGAAACGGCAACATTTCCACTAGTGTTAGAGAAGGTTACTGAAATTGCGTTTGTGTTTTGACCAGTTGTGATTGTACTTCCTGAAGGAACTGTCCATGTATAAGAACTTGCACCAGAAACTGCAGCAATACTATAATTATAAGTTGATCCAATACAAACATCTGTTGTTCCAGAAATTACACTTGGATATGCTGGAGCAGCATTCATTGTAAAAGGTGTTCCCGTATAAAAACTTGTATTATCCCAAATTCTCCAATAATAAGTTTGTCCTGCATTTAAAGTTAAAGGCGTAACTCCATCTGATTGCAAAACAAAATTTGCAGGTCCAGAATAAGATGTTAATCCAGAAACATATTTATAGTAAGGAGTTGTAAATGAAGCAGAACTTGAAACTTGGATATACCAACCAGTTCCTGAGTTTGTCCATGAGAAATTCACATTATTTGTTGGACAAGCCCCGACTGTAGAAACTAAGTTTGAAGGTGTTAAAACTACGGTGTTACAAGCATTAATGATATTTGTAACTTCGGTTCTCATTGTTGGTAGTAAAGCATAAATTGCTGTTCCAGGACAAGCAGTTCCTCCAATATTTGTGTCTTTATGCCCTAAAATTCTTGGAAGAGTAGCAGTTCCACCACTTTGTAACAATAAACTTGCACTTGTATTTGGCGTAATATTTCTTGATTTGAACCACCAAGCTAACATTTCATATACTTTTTGAAGTTGAATAGCAGTTGGTTGCGTAACATCACCGTTACCTAAAAAATTAATTCCAATTGATTTTCCGTTAGAGTTTCCTGCGTGAGCTCCTTGAACATCAACTGTTAAATAGTTTGCGTTTTTTCTTCCTAAAAACACATTTCCATATTTATCAAATAAGTAATTGTAACCAATATCTGACCAACCTAAAGTATTTACGTGATAATTCCAATAAGAGCGAACAACGGCATAACCGTCTGTGTAAGTGTCAGGGGAAGCACCGTGGTGAATTACTGTATGAGTAGGAGTGATTGTTGTTGGCGTGTAACTCGCTCCAGTACAAGCTGTGTAAGAGCCACACCAGTCAGCACGTTGAATAATAGTTGGGGTAGCTGGACAAGTAATTGACTTCTCCATGGAAGATGATTTTAAAACATCTGTTGCATGACGAGAATCGATTTCCTTACTTAAATCCATTACATCGATACGAATTTGGTCAATAGAAACTCCACTTGGAGGAGTAATTACTATAAATAATTGCTTTCTAGCAGATTCATCATATCCGAAAAATAATTCTGACCAATACATGCCAGTTGTAGTTTCTTCTGGAACATTTTCTCCCTCTCCAGTTTTTACATGTCCAAATACTTTTTCAGAAGGAGTTTTTTCTGTTTTAAATGCAATTTTAAAATCACCAGCTTTAATGTTATTATTACTTGATTTCCAACCAATACCAAAACAAGTAAATGCGGATGAAGTTTCAAATTTTAAAACATAACTATCATCAACTTTTTTTAAATCTTGTGCTTCAAAAATGTGAACACTTGAAGAAACACCTCTTTTTTTAGTTTCGTCGAATGATTTAGAAATATTTGTTTTGGAAATGCTATTTTCATCAATGCGTAGGTTTTGAGAAAATAAACTTAGTTTTAAAGAGAATAAAATTACAGTAGTAAAAATTATTTTTTTCATAGCAAGGATTAATTTTTGACTGCAAATTTAAGCCATTAATCTATATAAATAAAATTTTAATCTAAAAAAAGTCGATTTATTTTTACTAAAACGGTTTAAAATAAAAACTAAAACCGTTTTGTAAAATTGAGGTTAAATAAAAATTATTAAAAAAGATAAAATTTGGGCTAAATAACTCAAATTTAAAGTTTTAATCAGCAATTTTCATGTGATTTTTTAGAGTTAATTTGAAATATTTGGTTTTAGGCATTTTTTAAGTGATAATTTTGGAGTTTACTTGAGTAAATGACAAAATTTGAACAAAAAATAACGAGAAAGAAAGATTTCAAATGGCTCTAATTCGACCAAATTTCATTTAAACTAGCTTGAAAATAAAGTTTAGGTTTCCGAATTTCATTTTTTATAAAAACAGGCTTTCCCTCTGAATTTAATCTTGGATAATGTGGAGTATTTCGTTTGTACGATTTTGGCATAAAAATCAAATCGTGGGAAATTTTATTTTGAACAATGTGACGAATTTGTTCATCATCAACACCTATTTTAACAGTTGAAATTTGATTATTTAAATAAAAATTGTCTTTCATATAGTTATTTAGATTTGAATTTATTCCAAAACTTAAAATTCCATGACTTGTTTTTCCGTAAGGTAAATTTTCAAGTGAACGGTAACCGTTAGGGCAATTTGGCAAAGAATCTTTTATCCAAACTGAATTTCGAGTTTCTCCTGTCCAGAGGTATAGATTGGTGAAAAGTTTCATGTCTTCCGTTCGGTAACTTATTTGCATGGTGCCCGTTCTGAATTTGTCTCGAGCTTGGCCACCAAAAACATCATTTTCAAATAAAATGGAAACTTTTTTGGCGTGAATAGACCATGCACCTGAACGTTGAGAGGTTTTCGCTTCATCAAAATACCACAAATAATTAAATCCCAAAGCATAATCGTATTTTGTATTATGGTTTAAAGCATCTAATTGAAAGTCAATTGTATTATTTTGTTTTCCAGCTAATAAAAGTGTTCCGAGAGCAATTCGAGTTTCAGTAAACATTTTCCGTTTCCCATAACTTGTGAAATTGAATTTTGTTTGAGTTCCAAGATTTATTTGATAAAAATTAGCTTGATAAAAAACATTAGTAATCAAGCCTACCGAGTTGACATGCGTTCCAAAATTTAAAGTCAAACCAATTTGAGAACCAAAATTTGCTTTATTTTGAGAAATAGCATGAAAATGAAAACTTAAAGTAAGTATCAAAAAGGCACTATTTCTAAATCTAAGGTTCATCAAATTGGTATTTTTCCTTTTAAAACAAAAATTAAGCCATCTGTAAAACTAAATATTTTATTTCAAGTAAAATTATTATTTTTGGTAGAATGCAAACATCACGTTTTTTATATTGGGGAGCTCAAGTTGGAGGCTGGTCGGCTTATGGAATTTTAATTTTCCTTGCTACATACGCTGATAATCCAACAAAACTGAACTTTGATTTATTCATTTCTTTAAGTCTATTTTTGCTTTGTGGAATCGCGGTTACACATTTGATGCGGAATATTTTCATCAAGTTGGGATTACTCAACATGAAATTAGCACCTTTAATTCCTAGAATTATCTTATTTTCGATTATTACGGCAACAATAATGGCTTTTTTGAATCATTTTGTTACGGTTTTTATCGAAAAAGACACTTCACTTGTTATTTTATCACTTAGTTTTTTGATAAATATCATGTCTTTATCTCTTTTGATTATTTTATGGAATGCGATTTACTTTACCTATCATTTCTTTGGCAAAAGTATCAAACAAGAGTTGGAAGTTTTAAAAATTGAGGCTAGTCAGAATGAAATTGAACTAAAAAGTTTACGTTCTCAGATAAATCCCCATTTTTTATTTAATTCCTTAAACAGTATTCGTGCTTTGATTGATATTGAACCCAAATCAGCGAAAGAAAGTGTGACAAAATTGTCTAATTTGTTAAGAAAATCATTGGTTCAAGGAAAAAATGCCTACATTTCAGTGAGTGAAGAAATTGAGTTGGTGAAAAATTATTTGGACTTAGAAAAAATTCGTTTCGAGGAACGTTTAGATGTTTTTTGGTATGTCGATGAAAATGTTTTGACGAAAGAAATTCCGCCTTTTATTATTCATACTCAAGTTGAAAATGCCATTAAACATGGAATATCAAAATTAATCAAAGGTGGTAGAATTGAGATTAATATTAATGAAAATGATGGTAATTACCTTCAAATCATCATAAAAAACACAGGTAAGATTGTGGAGAAAAATCAAGATATGCTTCACAGTGAAACTGGAATTGGAATTGAAAACACGAAACGTCGTTTGGACTTGCAGTACAAAGGAAAAGCAAATTTTAACCTTTATGAAGAAGAGGGAAATGTTTTTTGTTGCATAGAAATTAAGGATTAATGCTTCGGCATTTCAACAGGCTCAATGACCTCAGTAAATTATTAAATTAAGAAATTATTATGAAAACACTAATTATAGATGATGAACGTTTAGCAAGGGAAGAATTAAAGTCAATGCTTGCAAAATACGATTTTTTAGATGTTGTTGATGAAGCGAAAAATCCAGATGAAGGGATACTTAAAATTCAAGAACATCAGCCAGAATTAATCTTTTTAGATATTCAAATGCCTGGAATGAATGGCTTTGAAATGTTGCAAAAATTGGATGAGATTCCAAAAGTGATTTTCGTAACGGCTTACGATGAATTTGCTTTGAAAGCTTTTGAAGTCAATGCTTTGGATTATTTGTTGAAGCCTATTGATCCTGAAAGGTTGAATGAAACTTTGCAAAAATTACAGCAGCCAGAGGAAGATTTTACAACGAAATTAATTGGAAATGAAGCTCGTAAGGAAAAAGTTCTGACAAACGGGGATAAAATTTTCATAAAAGATGGTGACAAATGTTGGTACATTGACATCAACACAGTTCGCATGTTTGAATCCGATGGGAATTACGTAAAAGTGTATTTTGACAGATTCAGACCTTTGATTTTAAGGTCTTTAAATAGCCTGGAAGAAAGATTGGATTCTAAATTATTTTTCAGAGCTAATCGAAAATTCATCATCAATTTAGCTTGGATTTCATCTATTGAAAACTGGTTTAATGGAGGTTTATTGGTTACTTTAAAAGAAGGAGAAAAAATTGAAATTTCTAGAAGACAAGCTATTCGTTTTAAAGAGCAAATGAGTTTATAAATTTTTGTATTTAATTTTCCAGAGATATAGTCCGTGAGCTGGAACAGAATGTTTTGCTTCACTGCGATTTTTTTTAGCAATTATATTTTTAACATCTTCTACTTTAATTTTACCTAAACCAACTTCTATTAAGGTTCCAACAATTGCTCTTACCATATTCCTCAAAAATCTGTCAGCTGAAATTTCAAAATAAAGTTCATTTTCTGAAGATTTTGTCCATTTAGCTAAATTTACAGTACATATATTTGTTTTTACATCCGTATGTAATTTTGAAAAAGAAGTAAAATCTTGTGTTCCAAGTAAAAATTCACATGCTTGATTCATTTTTTGAATGTCAAGTTCTTTTGTGAAAAGCAAACTCAAACCATTTGAGAATGGATTTTTTTGCTTGTGGATGAAATAACGGTAAGTACGTTGACGAGCATCAAAACGAGCATGAAACTCTGAATCAACAATTTCAACATTTAAAACTGAAATGTCAAAAGGCAACATACGATTTACTTTGAAATGAATGCTTTCTATATCGTAGCGTTCATTAATAATGTCAACATGAAAAAAATAGGATTGAGCGTGAACACCAGCATCTGTTCTTCCACAGCCAACTATTGAAATTGAATCTGTATTAAATAAGAGATTTAAAGTGTCTTCAATTTTTTCTTGAACAGAAATATCATTTGGCTGACGTTGCCAGCCAGCGTAATTTCCACCGTGATATTGAATTTCAAATGCGTAACGTTGCATTTAGCAAAGTTATATAAAATATAGTTATTTATTTTATAGTTACTTCTTTCTTCTTTAAATTTAATTTTTCAAGTGCTTTTGGATTTGATTTTACATAATTTAATCTTAGATTTTCGAGTTTTGTTAATTTTTCAATTCCATCAGGATAAACAAAAGATAGTTGTCCATTTTTATAATCCTTGAAATTGATTACAGTAATTTCTAAATCTTTTAATTTATTTAAATTGTTTATTTCGGGAGAAATAGTAGCTGACAATTTAGAATTTACCATTTCTGAATTATTGACAAGTAATTTAAGTGTTTCTAGATTTTTAAGTTTACTTATATCATTCGTTACTTTAAGTTCATAATTTTTCGCAGGATGATCTATTTGAATCTTTAAGGTCTTTAGTTTGTTTAAGTTGTAAGCACTAATAGGAAAAGCACTTATAACTGCTGTTAAATCAAGAGATTCTAAGTTTGGACATTTGCTTAAAATTGGTAAATCAATTGGTACATTGGCAACATTGATCATACCTCCTCCAGCTCCATCCATCTTGATTTCCTTTAAATCAGACATTAAATTGAAGTCAAGATTAAGAACTTCAGTATTTCTAGTAGTTAAATCAAACTCTGTAATGTTCGGAAATTTTGCAACAAATTTTTTAATTGAACTAAAATCAAAATTAGAATTAGTTACATCAATCGTTGAAATATGTAAGTTTTTAACACTACTTATTACTTTAGTATCAAATTCAGTAAATTTATATGAAGGTTCAAAATATATAAAAAGGCGAGTTAAATTTGAGAAGCTATTTAATTGATTTAACAATATTGGATACGAATTATTGACTTGATCATTTAGGGAGAAAAAAATCATTTTTACCTTATCTTTTTTTACTGTTTTTAATGCTCTTTCAATGTTTACATCGTCTTTAAACTCAAAATACAAATCTTGAGAAAAATTGAAAGCATCATCCAAAATTGTTTTCTCTAGTTTATTATTTTGATGATAAATTGTTTCTCCCTTTTTTCTAGCTAAATCATAAGTAGCATCTACGAATAGCGGAGCACTTTTAAAATTTGGAACACTATTAATCGTTAAAGTTGAAAAGAAAAAACTTGTTTTTAATTCAGGAAGTGAAATTGCCTTTGGTAAATTATACAAATTGATGTCTTTTAAACGATACAATTCATTTACATCGTTTATTAATTGACCTTCTAAAAGTGGTAAATTATTTAAACTAATGGTTTTTAAATAATTCATTTTGTCAAATGAACATAATTTTGAAAGATTTGCTAGGCCATTAATGTATATGAAATCAAGTTTCGCATCAGCAGGAAAATTTGAAATTTGATTGATTGTTTTACAATCATACATGCTAAAAGAAATTAAATTACTAGCATTTGAAGTGAAAGCAGAAATGTCATTTACTCCTTTTAAGGAATAAAAGTCAACTGTTTTTAGTGTGTTTGGGAGTTTTGGAATTTTAGTTAAATTATCTAAACCTGAAATACTGATTTTTTCAAGAGATTTGATGTTTGCATACGATTCAGGAATTTCATTCACTTTCATGTTGAAAATCATTAATTCTTTAATTGAAGAGTTGCCTAGAGAACTAGGTAATTGATTCCATGATTTCCCTTCTAAACGAACATAATCAATATGTTTTATTGAATTTAGATTTGAAAAACTGATGGTATTTTTTATGTTTTCACTTGAGATATCAATAAGAATATATAATTCTTTTAGATTTTTCCAATTCGCAATTTCGTTTGGTAATTCTTTTTTAAGATTCGGAACATCTAATTTTAACTTTTGAAGTTGAGTTAATTTTCCAATTTCTTTTGGAAGAGCTTCGAAAATACCCCTAATTTCCAGTTCTTGAAGATTATATAATTCACCAATTCGGGACGTTAAAGTCACCAAATCAAAACCACTTTCATAATCACCAACTGTTAAACGATATACATTTTGTGGTTCTTTTAAAGCATCGCCGATTTTGTCAAACATTTTTTGTTTTTTCAACTCTTCAGCACTTAATAAAGGTTTAGTATTTAAATTTGCTCCATAAACTGTATAGGATTCGCTCGGTGTTTCATTAATGACTTTTTCAGGTGGCTTTACTGTTCCAGTTGTTGTTCCAGTTCCAGAATTTGTAGTTGTTGGAATTGGACCACATGCAAGTAAAATAAGTGATAGAAAAAGTAAGATTGTGATTGTTTTCATAATTCAAATATTGTTAACCAAAAATAATGTAATATTTGGTAAACGGATTGTAGAATTTAGAATTTGGTAGTCTAGAGTTATAATTTGGTATAATTTGAACTTGAAATTAATTTTTTTCAAAAAAATGTAACCTTGGCACTTTATTTGCGTTTATGAAAATAACGGATCAATTATTAACATCTACAGGTTAATAAATTAAGGAGGCTCTCAAGTTTGAGAGCCTTTTTTTGTCTCGTTTATTTCGACAGGCTCAATAAACTTTTAGGTTGACTGAGCTTGTCGAAGTTATTATTGAGGTAAAAAAACTACATTTCGTTCGTTAATCTCTTGATTGCCATCGTGATCTTTTGTAACAACGATTTTCACTTTTACAGTTGTTGTATCAGTTAAAGTGTTTACAAGGTGTTCATGAAAGTTGTAAGTAGTTGCATGAACATCGTAATTTACACTCAAAAGTGAAGCACTTGTTGTCGTATTTGTTGCTGAAAGTGAATAGCCGTGAACCTCACTTGACGCACTAATAGTTCCTTCTATGTGTAATTCACCGTTAAATGGAATAGTGTCATTTACCGCTGGTTCACTCATTGAAATAGTAACTGTTGTAGGTTCGACTTCTTTTTCTTCTTCCTTTTTACAAGAAATGAAAGCAATTGAAATAAATGTAATTAATGCGAAATTTAAAATATGTTTGTTCATTTTTTTGAGATGAAATAATTAATACTAAGTCGGAATGTACTTTTTTGTGTCACATATCCTTGATTTAAGTTTTGATAAATTGGTAAATAAATTTGTGAGGAAAATCCCCAGTTTTTATATGAGATAAAAAGATTCATTTGTGCGTTTAAAATATCTCCTCCGTTGAAAGTATCTTCCGATTTTTTTCGATTTTTGATATCTTTCCAATTATGACTGTAATTTAGACCAATCTGAGGAATAATTTTCAAGTTCTGATTTAAAACCCAACGATAGAAAAAGATTTGGGAACTACTAAAGTTATTTCCAAAACGATACAAATATTTGTTTTCTGTTTTGTAACTAAAACTTGTCTCATTTTGAAGACCAACAGAACGGTATTGCAAAGAATAATTTACATTTGCTAAATAGTCAAATGAACCAGTTCCAGGCAACATGTTTAATTCTGTAAAGCCTAAAATATTATAGGTTCCAGTCGGAAGCTTAACACCCAAACCAATAGTTCCTGTATGTTTTACTTTTTTAGTTAAAGAATCCGCATTGTCAACAAAAACGTAGTTTGAAAGAAGATTTATATCTCCCAAACCTTTAATTGTTTGCTTTTCTAGATTCGTTTTTCTCACATTGTAAATGTAAGGAATTGAGCTTAATAACTGAAACTTATTACTTAGTTTAAAGCGAGCAAAGATTTCTGAACTCGTAAAATTTTCACTTGAATGAATTTTATAGGTGTGTAAATCCCTACTTTCAAAAGTCTTTGAAATATATCTCAAACCAATTATGTGATGTTTGCTATTTGGTAAAAGTCCCAGCGAAAAAGAGCTTGTTGCACCTCCACAAATATCACAGGAATAAGAGTAAACCGAAAATAGGAATACAGCAATCCATAGAAGGTATTTCTTCATGTATTTAAAGTTTAAAAAGTTTGTAAATACTAAGTTACCACGAAGACAGGAATACACTAAGTTTCACTATTTTTTGTGTTTCTTAGAGATTTTGTGACTTCGGGGCAAAAAATAGATAAACTTTAAACTATTGGCGGTCGAAGAATTTCAGTTGTTTTCCCTGCAGAGAAAAATTCAGAATAATAAAATGAGTTTTCAACTTGTTTTGAATCTGTGAATTGAAATAGGGTAGAAGCTTCATTTTTTACAATGTATTGATTCTTCTCACTATTTTTAAAGGGGTTCGATTTTGAATTGTGTTGTTGCTCTTTTTGCTCCAATTTTTTCAATTGCTTTGATAAATAACATTTTCCATCACAATGCATCATTGGTTTTGCTTTGTTTTCACATTTTTCTTGTGCAATTTCACTTTGGTTTACATAAAACCATGTTTGCCACGAAAAAGAAGCAATGTCTTTTGCAAGGAAACAAGAAATAGATGCTATCGCGAGAAAAATCTTCAATTAAAACAAGCTAGGATATTTACTCGGATTTGCTTCGTGCATAATTGCATAAACTTTCTCAACAATGTCATCAATACTTGGCTTAGAGAAATAATCTCCATCCGTTCCGTAAGGTGGGCGGTGATCTTTTGCACTCAAAGTTGCTGGTGCAGAATCCAAATCAAAATAAGCTTTTTGTTCAACTAAAATTTTGTCCAACATGTAAGCTGTTGCTCCAGAACTAACATCTTCATCAACAATCAACAAACGATTTGTTTTTTCTAATGATTTTTTGATTGAATGTTCAATATCAAATGGAATCAAGGTTTGAGCGTCAATCAATTCAACTGAAATTCCTAATTCGTCTAAAACTGTTACTGCTTGTTCACACAAATTGAAAGTTGAACCGTAAGAAACTAAAGTAAGATCTGTTCCACTTTTAACAGTTTCTGTAATTCCCAATTGTGTTTTAAATTCTCCCATATTTGTTGGGAATCTTTCTTTCGTGCGGTAACCATTTAAAGGTTCGATTACCAATGCTGGTTCGTCTCCTTCAAGTAAAGTATTGTAAAAACCAGCTGCTTTGGTCATGTTTCTTGGCACACAAACGTAAATTCCACGAATTGCGTTGATAATCATACCCATTGGCGAACCACTGTGCCAAATTCCTTCTAAACGATGACCACGTGTGCTGATGATTAAAGGAGCTTTTTGACCACCTTTTGTTCTGTATTGCACAGTCGCCAAATCGTCAGACATAATCTGAATGGCGTAAAGTAAATAATCCAAGTATTGAATTTCAGCAATTGGGCGTAAACCTCTCATTGCCATACCAATTCCTTGTCCGATAATCGTACATTCACGAATTCCAACGTCTGAAACACGCAATTCACCAAAGATTTCTTGCATGCCTTCCAAACTTTGGTTTACTCCACCAATTTTTCCAGCATCTTCACCAAAAATCAAGGTTTGAGGATATTTTTCAAAGATAACTTTAAAATTATCTCTTAAAATAATTCTTCCGTCTTCTAATTTGTTTTCAGAAGCATAAATTGGATCTACCGCTTTAATTTTTACAGCGTTAAATTCAGATTCTGAATATAAATGTGAACTATATCGAGATTCGTTTTGTTTAATTTTTGAACTAATCCAAGTCGAAAGAGTGTTTTTTGAAGAAAGATTTTCTTTTGAAATCAAACGAAGTACTTTTCTTGCTGAAACTAAAATGTCTTTTCTGATTGGATCCATTGCTTTTTGAAGCACAGTAATCTCATTTTGAATAATTTCTGAACTTGTTGATTGTGATTTAACTTCTTCTAAAATAGAAAGAACTTCACTCAAATCACCTTTTATTTCATCTGTTAAGTCTTTCCAAGCAAGATTTTTTTCATTTCGAACTTGTGTTTTCGCATTTTTTTCAATTTCTTCTAATTCTTCTGCTAAAGCAAGTGCATTTCCATCGATGTTGAAAGCTAAAATCCATTCTTTGAACTTGTTGTTACAATCAAATTCACTTTCCCATTTCAATCTTTCTTCAGATTTGTATCTTTCGTGCGAACCAGAAGTTGAATGTCCTTGAGGTTGATTCACTTCTTGAACGTGAACTAAAACAGGAATGTGTTCTTCACGAGCAAGTTTTACTGCTTTTTCATAGGTTTGAACCAAGTGAGCATAATCCCAACCTTTTGTGGTGAAAATTTCATATCCAGCTTTTTCCTCGGTGCGTTGCATTCCAGCTAAAGCTTCAGAAATTGAACCTTTTGTTGTTTGCTTGTCTCTTGAAACAGAAATTCCAAAACCATCATCCCAAACCGACATCACCATTGGAACTTGTAAAACTCCAGCAGCGTTTATTGTTTCCCAAAATGGACCTTCCGAAGTACTTGCATCGCCAATTGTACCGAATGCAACTTCATTTCCACCATTGGTGAATTTTTTAAATTCTTCTAAATCCTTTAATGTTGGATGATTTCGATATACTTTTGATGCTTGTGCTAAACCTAATAAACGTGGCATTTGTCCCGCAGTTGGCGAAATGTCAGCTGATGAATTTTTTTGCTCCATCAAATTGACCCAATTTCCTTGTGCATCAAGATTTCGAGTTCCATAATGTCCACCCATTTGTCTTCCTGCCGACATTGGTTCCAGATTTTCATCTGTATGTCCATATAATCCAGCAAAATATTGTTGAATTGTCAGTTGTCCAATCGCCATCATTAATGTTTGATCGCGGTAGTATCCTGAACGAAAATCTCCGTTTTGAAATTGTTTGGCTAAAGCAATTTGTGCAAGTTCTTTTCCGTCTCCAAAAATCCCGAATTTAGCTTTACCTGATAAAACTTCTCTTCTTCCTAAAAGGGAAGTTTCTCGCGATAAGCAAGCTAATTTATAATCGTTTAGAACTTCTTTTTTGAATGTTTCAAAGTCAATTTGAGTTGCCTCCATTGTAGTTGAATCTTTTGCCATAGCTCGAATTTGAGATGCAAATATAATGATTTTTTATATGATACATATTATCTTATTCTTTTCTTTTTTCGTAAAAGAAGAGCAAGTAAACTTGCGAAACTCGAACGTTAGTGAAGAGCTGATAAAAATTTAATTCAATATTCTAATTTTTAAGAACCTTTCTGTCTTTCTTACTTCGTGACATAGATTTAAATCTTTATATGTATTTTTGTACTTTGTTTAAAATTTACATACAGAAATAAATGATTTTAGAAGAAGAACAGTTGATTTTAGTTGATGAAAACGACCATGAATTGGGCTTTATGCCGAAGTTGGAAGTGCATCAAAAAGGATTGTTACATAGAGCTTTTTCTATTTTAATTTTTAATTCTAAAGGTGAATTTTTAATCCAAAAGCGTGCTGATGGTAAATACCATTCTTCTAATTTATGGACAAATACCTGTTGTTCACATCCACGAAAAGGAGAAATCATAATCGATGCGGCTCACAGAAGACTAAAAGAAGAAATGGGCTTTGATTGTGAGTTGAATTTCGCCTATAAATTCATTTATAAAACGGATTTTGAAAACGAATTGGTGGAACACGAGTTTGACCATGTTTTTTTAGGAGAGTTTAATGAAAATCCTTTGCCAAATCCAAGTGAAGTTTCTGATTTTAAATGGATTCGTCTTTCAGATTTGAGAAATGACATGCAAAAATCACCAGAAAAGTATACTTTTTGGTTTAAGAAAATTTTACAGGAACACTTAAAGTCTTTTTATTTTCCTAAAAAATGACTTATTGAGTGAAAAGTGAAGAATTAAAAGTGAAAAATTGTTTAAAAATCCTAATATAAAATGAAAGTTAGTCGTAGAGAAACCTTTAATGCCGCACATCGCTTAAACAACAGCGATTGGAGTGAAAAAGAAAATCAGGAAATTTTTGGACTTTGCAACAATCCAAATTACCACGGACATAATTACGTACTAGAAGTTTGGGTTGATGGTGAAATAAATCCTCAAACAGGCTACGTAATTGACTTAAAAATCTTGAGCGAACTCATAAAACAAGAAGTTTCAGAACCTTTTGATCATAGAAACCTAAATTTAGACTGTGAAGAATTTAAAAACTTAAATCCAACGGCAGAAAACATTGCTTTGGTTATTTGGAATAAATTAAGAGCAAAATTGGATGCAAAATTAGCACTTGAAATTCGCTTGTGGGAAACAGATCGGAATTCTGTTTTTTACGATGGGAAGTGATTATTCGATTTTTTTTGAGATGATAAAGTTACCTGTTGAATTTGGATAATATAATTCATTATATGTTCCTTTTATGTAATAGGTTGTAGTCTGTTCTTCAAAATACCAATACCCTTTTAAGTTATAGAAATTTCCGTTAATATTTAATTCTCCAGAAGTAATGTTTTTTTCTTCATCAACTTTTAGAAAAGAATAAGTTTTTACAGAATTGACTTCATGTTCAAAATAAATATCTTTAGTTTTTTTTGAATCTTCATTGCCAATTTCAGCAGAATCAAATTTTTTAAGATAAAAAGTTTGTGAATAGGTCGAATCAGGATTAATTATGAAATCATAATAACCAAAAGGTAAATCTGATTCCTCTTCTTTTTTACATGAAGAAATAATCATAATTAATAAAATAAAGAAAAATAAACATCTTTTCATAATTATTCTACTTTAACCATTTCAAAAGTGCCATAATAGTAAAAAATCAATGTACCACCCATTCCGTAACCAATTTTAGTAAACTTACCTTTAATTACATAATCCTTTGTTTTTTTGTTAAAAGACCAATTGCCATCAATTTCATAATACCCATATGATGGGATTTTAACTTTGCCTTCAGCTTTTTTATCATGGACGATTAAAGTGTCATTTAAATTGTCGTCGTAAATAACAATTTTTGATTCATCAGTTTCAATCACTTTAATAATCCCACTTCTAAAGTCAATACCATTATCGTATGTACAAGTAATTTTATAGTATCCAATAGGTAGTTTGTTTGGTTCAACTTTATCCTTCGTACACGAAAAAACTAGTAATATAAAAAGAAAATAAATGTATTTTTTCATAAAGTTAGTTCTCAATCCTTATCTTTAAATAACGCACTAATCTACTAAAATATTTCAAACTAAATCCATTTTTCTTTTTTCAGAATTAAAATAAAATGTTTACCTTTGCCACGATGGAAAAGCAAGTCATTTTAAACCCAAAACAATTTGAGTTGACACTGAATCGACTTTGCTATCAAATCATCGAAAATCACAACAATTTTGAAAATACGGTTTTAATTGGTCTGCAACCTCGTGGAATCAATGTGTTGACTCGTTTGAAGAAACAGTTGGAACAGATTTTAAAAAAGGAAATTGTGTGTGGGAATTTGGATATTACTTTTTACCGCGATGATTTTAGAAGAAGAGAAACTCCCATCATTCCTAGTGCAACAAACATTGATTTTATTATAGAAAATAAAAAAGTCATTTTAATTGACGATGTACTTTTTACTGGGAGAACGATTCGTTCGGGAATTGATGCTTTGATGGCATTTGGACGACCAGAAAAAGTAGAATTGTTGACATTTATTGACAGACGTTTCACACGACAATTACCGATTCAAGCCGATTATATTGGAAAAACAATCGATACTTTGAGTTCCGAACGCGTCAATGTTGAATGGGAAGAAATTGAGGGAACAGATCAAGTAGTTTTATATTCACAAGAAAATAATGGATAATTTAAGCGTTGAACATTTAATTGGAATCAGGGATTTAACTGAAAAAGACATTCAAATCATTTTTCAAACCGCTGATAGTTTCAAACAAGTTATCAATCGTCCAATTAAAAAAGTTCCTTCGCTCAGAGATATTACAATTGCCAATTTATTTTTTGAGAATTCAACCAGAACACGACTTTCCTTTGAAATTGCTCAAAAACGTTTGTCTGCGGATATCGTAAACTTCAGTGCAGCAAGCAGTTCCGTTAAAAAAGGCGAAACCTTGGTTGATACGGTAAACAACATTCTTTCGATGAAAGTCGATATGTTGGTAATGCGTCATTCAAGTCCTGGAGCAGCACAATTTTTGTCACGAAAAGTGAATGCGAAAATCATAAATGCTGGTGATGGAACACATGAACATCCAACACAAGCACTTTTAGACGCATATTCAATCAGAGAAAAATTGGGCGATGTAGCAGGAAAAAAAGTCGTGATTGTGGGAGATATTTTACATTCTCGCGTTGCTTTGTCAAATATTTATTGTCTGCAAAAATTAGGCGCAGAAGTGATGGTTTGTGGTCCAACGACTTTAATTCCGAAATACATTCATCAACTGGGGGTAAAAGTGGAACATAATTTAATCAAAGC
>JAZKEO010000002.1:0-4070 GCA_040386975.1 Bacteroidota bacterium
CAGTATGTTTTGGACCCTTTTAAACCCAAATGGTGGTGCAATTGCTTTGATGACAACCACTCGTTCTGTTTTTTATGGTGTAAATTCTGAAACAGGAGAAAAATTCTACAAGAATGTTTTTGAACGTGATGTAAATTTCAAACCTAAAACTTTTGGAGAAATTATGAGATTGACAAAAAATGAAGCTAATTCTTCTTCAAACAAAAGAAGTTTTACTTTGATTGGAGATCCCGCTTTAAGAATTGCTTTACCAGAATATTCAATAAAAATTGATAGCATTAACTCATTTTCTCCAAATTTATATCAAGATACTTTAGAAGCATTATCAAAGGTAAGAATTAAAGGGCATTTGGAAGATTACAATCAAGTTGTTTTATCTGGTTTTAATGGTGTTTTAACTCCAAGTATTTTTGACAAGAAAAAAATTAATCAAACTTTAAATCAAAATACAGAAACTGCTGTAATCGATTTTGAAATACAAAAAAACATACTATATAAAGGTAAAGCTACTGTAACAAATGGTTATTTTGACTTCACATTTATTGTTCCTAAAGACATCAATTACAATTATGGGAAGGGTAAAATTTCTCTTTATGCTAATTCTGAAACACAAGATGCTAGTGGTTTGGAAGAGAAAATCATAATAGGCGGTGTTAATCCCTTAGGCTTGATGGATAATGTTGGCCCAGAAATAGACATGTATTTCAACGAGGAAAATTTTGTTGATGGAGGTTTTACAGATGAAAATCCTATTTTAATTGCCAAACTTTTTGATGAAAATGGTATCAATACAATTGGAAATGGAATTGGTCACGATATCATGGCAATAATTGATGAGGAAAGTTCTAAGCCAATCGTTTTAAATAATTATTATTCAGCAGATTTAGACACGTATCAATCTGGAAGTTTACGTTACAATTTAAGTGGTTTGGAACCAGGGACGCACAGCTTAAAACTCAAAGTTTGGGATGTAAATAACAATTTGAGCGAATCAAAAATAAATTTTGAAGTTCAGCTAAAACAAGATTTTGAATTACGAAATGTATTGAATTATCCAAATCCATTTACAACAAATACTGCTTTTTACTTCGAGCACAATCAATTATGTAGTGATTTGGAAGTACAGATTCAAATATTTACTGTTTCTGGAAAATTAGTAAAAACAATTAATCAACTTGTTTATAATGAATGTTATCGCTCTGAAGGTATCACTTGGAATGGCCTGGATGACTTTGGTGATCAATTGGCAAAAGGAGTTTACATCTACAATTTAACAGTTACAAATCCTGAGAATCAGACAGCCAATAAAATTGAAAAGTTGGTTATTTTGAAATAATTTCCAATAAAAATTCTACTCAAACAATAAATTTTAATGTTTTACGTATATTTGTAAACGATATACAATTTAATTAACAACTATATGTTCAAACAAATCATATTTTTATTTGTCTTAATTTTCACTTTTATCGGTAATCTTTCGGCTCAAGCAACAGATGATGATTTACAACTAAACACTATCACTACCGCCTTACCTTTTATGAGTATTACGCCAGATTCACGTTCTGGAGCAATGGGTGATGTTGGTACAGCTTTAAGTGCTTCTTCAAGTTCAATTTTTTGGAATACTGCAATCTTAAATTTTGCAGAAAAAAAGTCTGAAATAAGTGTTTCATACACTCCTTGGTTGAGACAATTAACAAATGATATTCATTTATCTTACGTTTCTGGATATACAAAAATCGGTTCAAGACAAGCTTTCACAGCAGGATTAAGATATTTTAGTTTGGGTTCAATTACTTTTACTGATGCTACAGGAAATGTAATCCGTGACGATAAACCTAGTGAGTATGAAATTACAGCTGGATACGCTTTCAAACTTTCGGAAAAAATGAGTTTTGGCTTGAATGGAAAATTTGCTTATTCTAATTTAACTGGAGGTTTAACAATTGCTGGTGCTGATACAAAAGCAGGAGTTGTTGGGGCGGCAGATCTTTCTTTTATTTATCACGATGATCAATTCAAATTGGGGTCAACAAGTGGAATTTTTACATTTGGAGCTACAATTAATAATGTTGGTAATAAAGTAAGTTATTCAGATGTAGCTAGTTCGGATTTTATTCCAATGAATTTAAAATTAGGAACAGCTTACGCAATGAAAATTGACAATTACAATGCATTCACAGTAGCTTTAGATGTTTCAAAATTATTGGTTCCAACTCCAGCTTTAATAGATAACGATGGAGTAATTATTTCTGGAAAATCAGATGATATTGGTGTAATAGCAGGAATGTTACAATCTTTTTATGATGCTCCAGGAAAAGTTGAAATGGATGCAAATGGAGATTTTAAATTGGATTCTGAAGGAAAAGCTACAGTAATCAAAAACTCTCGTTTGAAAGAAGAAATGAGAGAAATAATGATTGCTACAGGTGTTGAATATTGGTACAACAAAACCTTGGCAATTCGTACTGGTTTTTTCTATGAAAACATCTCTAAAGGTGCAAGACAATATTTTAATGCTGGAATTGGTTTGAAATACAACATCATTGGAATTGATATTTCTTATTTAATTGCTTTAAAAAGAAACAATCCTTTGGCAAACACAATGCGTTTTACTTTACGTTTTGATATTGGCTCAAAATCAGGTGAAACACCAGCTGTTCCTGAATAGTTTAAGCTAAATGACAAATATTAGAATTGGATTCGGAATCGACGTTCACCGTTTAGCCGATGGCTTGACATTAATGGTTGGCGGAAAAGAAGTTCCCTCACCTTTTGGAGCGGTCGGACATTCAGATGCTGATGTACTTTTACACGCCATTTGCGATGCCCTTCTTGGAGCTTTAAATTTACGCGATATTGGTTTCCATTTTTCTGATACCGATCCAAAATACAAAGGAATTGACAGCAAAATCTTATTGCGCGAAGTTTACAAACTTGTTCAGGAAAAAGGCTACAAATTAGTGAATTTAGATTCGACCGTTATTTTAGAAAAACCAAAATTAAATCCACACATCATAGAAATGCAAGAAATAATTGCTGAAATTTTAGCTTGCGAAACAGATGTTATCTCCATCAAAGCCACCACCCACGAAAAAGTAGATTCTTTTGGTGAAAGTTTGGCTATTAAGGCGTATTGCGTTTGTTTGGTTGAGAAACCTTGAGAATTAAAAAACCATTCGAAAAAAGTTCTATTACATGCAAATAAATCAAAAGGAAATAGATAGCGTAATTAAACTTGAACCGATAAAACGTTATCATCATTTTTTAAAGCGAGTTGCAGATAATGAAACTATGTTTTTATTATGTAAAAATAGAAATGATTTTGCTTTAACTTCAATTGATAACTATACACTTTTTTCTATTTGGCCTTTTGAAGAATATGCAAATTTATGTAAAGTAGATGAATGGATTGAATATAAGACTATAAAAATTAGTATTGAAGATTTTGAAGAGATAATTAAGCCTTTAATTATTCAAAATAACTACCTAATTAATATTTTTCCAATTAATAATTCAACTGGATTTGTTGTTGATTTAAATGAATTTATACAAGACCTTAACGAAGAGTTAGAACAATATGAATGAAAATATTCATATCTCAAATCCATCAAACTGTTCTTCCAAAGTCCAAGCTTCTGCTTTTTCCTTAAACCAAGGTTTTATTTTTGGCCACACTTCTTGACTAAATAATTCAGAATCACGGTATGCGTTTAAAGCATTTTCATCTTTCCAAATACTGTAAGTAAAGATGATTTCAGGATTTGATTTATCTTGTAAAAGTTTCATTCCAAAACAATTAGGCTGTTTTGCCACTTTCCATTTGATACTTTCAAAAAACAATAGAAATTCAGCTATTTTTTCTGCTTGAAAATGAATTTTAACGACACGTGTGATCATTTACTTATACTTTTTAAAACAACGAATCTAAGGTTTCTTTTGAGCCTTTTGGATTAAATTCGATGCGAATCATGTCACCCAAAACCAAGCCTAAAAGTGTGCTTGCACCACCATTTCGAGATTTTGCACCGCGATTAATTGCTATTTCCAGTAAATCGTTGTTATTGAAA
>JAZKEO010000002.1:4095-14584 GCA_040386975.1 Bacteroidota bacterium
TTTCACCTGGCGGAACATCTCCGTAAGTGGCAGAAATCGTATCGATGTAATATTCTTTTTTTCTAAAAAAGATTGTGAAAGGAATATTTTCCCCGAAACGATAAAATAAACTTTTATCAATGTTGGTAATGACGTTTCCGTAAAAATCAATGTGAATGATGTTTCCACGAATTAAATTTGGCTCAACAACAGGATTGATTGAAATCATACGCTTGAAGGCGTCAACTTTTGTGGCGATTTCCTCCAATTTGACTCCTTTTGCTAATTTTGTGGCGATAGGAACTAATATATTTTTAGCTGGAAATTTAAAGGCATTTGGATTTGACAAAACATCATCTACGTGCCAAATTGATTCAAAGCTATTTTCTCCAACTATTAAACTAAAAACACCATTATCGTTGGAAACAAAATAATGCTCATTGTAACACAAAATAGCTGGCAAACTAGACAATTGTGGCGAGCCGAAATTGATTATTGGTTCGGCATCAACGGCTAAAATGTGAATACTTCCTTTTGGGAAATCAGCGAAACAATTTTTTATGTGATAAGCCGCTTGAGAAATATCAAAAGCATTTATCAAATGTGTAATATCAACTATTTGAA
This sequence comes from Bacteroidota bacterium, assembly GCA_040386975.1. GTDB lineage: Bacteria > Bacteroidota > Bacteroidia > Flavobacteriales_D > Crocinitomicaceae > M2408. Next base: position 4,699 of record JAZKEO010000002.1, read on the forward strand.
CGTCTTGGATTTCACTCAAAATCTTGCCTTTTAGCGAGGCAACATAATGATCGGTCAAACCCATATCCGTTGTTAAAGTTAAAATACGCATCAGTGATTTATGTGGATTTTAGTAAAAAATTCTAATTTTGCTCAAATTTAAGATTTTTCTTTATATTTATAGCAGTAATCGTTTAAAACACAAATTTCTATTGGAAAAAAAAATTGAGATTAAAGGAATCAATCCCGTTGAGTTATTTGGAATCAACAATGTTTATTTAAAAAAATTCACTTCGTATTACCCTACGTTGAAAGTACATTCACGTGGAAATCAACTTACTGTACTTGGAGAAGGAGAAATAATTGATTTATTTGAAAAGAAATTTGAACAAATAACAAATTATTTTCATCGCTTTAATTCAATCAATGAAAATGTTATCGAACAATTGTTACTTGAAGAAAATGGATCAGCAGAAAAAGGCGATGGTTCTGACGTTTTGGTTCACGGAAATGGAGGAGCAAAAATAAAAGCTGTAACGCTTAATCAACGTAAATTAGTTGAAGCAGTAAATAACAACGATATGGTTTTTGCTGTTGGTCCCGCTGGGACAGGAAAAACATATACAGCAGTCGCTTTAGCAGTTCGTGCTTTAAAAAACAAAGAAGTTAAGCGCATCATTTTAACACGTCCAGCGGTTGAAGCAGGAGAAAATTTAGGTTTTTTACCAGGAGATTTAAAAGAAAAATTAGACCCCTATTTAATGCCTTTGTATGACGCTTTGCGAGACATGATTCCAGCAGATAAACTGAAAGACATGATTGAATTTGGTGTCATTGAAATCGCGCCTTTGGCTTTTATGCGTGGAAGAACTTTGGATAAAGCCTTTGTGATTCTAGATGAAGCACAAAATTCTACCGTGATGCAAATGAAGATGTTTTTAACTCGAATGGGACAAACGGCAAATTTTATCATCACCGGAGATATGTCGCAAGTTGATTTGCCAAAAAAACAAAAATCAGGTTTATCCTATGCAATCGATGCTTTGGATAATGTGGAAGGAATTGGAATCATTCGAATGAATAAATCCGATGTGATTCGTCATCCTTTGGTAAAGAAAATTATTGAAGCTTTTGAGAGAGCTGAAAGTTTAGATTCTTAAACTTTTCGTTTCAAAGTCCATCTTAACAATAGAAAAGCTAAAAATGCAATTCCAGCACAGACAAAAAATGAAACTCCGTAATTCAAGTCTGGAGTTGGTTTTACTCGAGTTGCAGAATAATAAATCCACATAAAGAACAAAGGGCTCAAAATTTCAGCTAAACTCATAATACTTGTAAAAATTCCTTGTAATTCACCTTGTTCGTTGTCTTCCACTTTGTTTGCAACAATGGAGCGAATTGCAGGGTCAATGATTCCGCAAAAAGCGTAGGGGAAAATCAAGACATACATCATCCAACCATAAGGAATAATTCCCATCAAAAAGGTTGTAGAAATTAAAAAAAGTAAGCCCATCGTTGCCGCACCTTTTTCTCCTAATTTTTTTACTAAAACTCCTGAAAGTCCTCCTTGAACGATTCCAAAGGCAACTCCAACTACTGCTAGGGAAATTCCAATGTCTTTTGGCTCCCATTCAAATTTATCCATTGTGTAATAATTCCACAAGGAATGAATTGCCATGTTTGAAATCATCACTAAAAAGATGACTAAAAACAAATATTTATTTTTCTCAAATTTGATTATTTGTTTGAAAGCACCGAATGGATTTGCTCTTTTCCATTCAAATTTTCTTCGCTGATTTTCAGGTAAAGATTCTTTCAAAACAAAGTAACCATAAACAAAATTTAAGATGGAAAAACAAGCTGCAACGAAAAATGGAGCTCTTGATCCAAAATCTGTTAAAAGTCCTCCGATTGCGGGTCCGATGATAAACCCAATTCCAAAAGCAGCACCAATCATTCCAAAGTTTTTGGCTCTATTTTCGTGTGTTGAAATATCAGCGATATAAGCCGCCGCGGTAGTGAAGCTCGCTCCAAACATCCCTGCAATAGCACGACCGATTACCAACCAAATCAACGTTGGAGCGAAGCACATGAAAACGTAATCCAAGCCCATTCCTAGGACGGAAATCAATAAAATGGGTCTTCTACCAAAACGATCACTTAAGTTACCAATCAAAGGTGAAAAGATAAATTGCATAAAAGCGTATGTTCCCATTACCAAACCAAAATACTTTGACGATTCGTTAATCGAAACATTAGCTGTTTCGGATACTAACACAGGAAAACTTGGAATGATGATCCCCAAACCAATTGAATCGATACAAACAGTTAAAAGAACAAAAATTAAGGCGTTTTTAGAGTGAATCATTTGAAATAAATTGAGTACAAAAATAGTTTATTATTTTATTCTAACCACCTATTTTAATCATACTTCTATTTTCGTCTAGAATTTCACTAAGTGAATCAAATCTTCCCCCTCGTTCCTTTTTTTTACTTGATACATTTTCTTGAATCAATGATTTGATGTCCTTTCCAACTCTAAAAGCACTTAAAATATCCATTTCACCTGTTGAAAATAAACAATTTTTCATCTTACCATCTGCAGTGAGTCTTAAACGGTTACACGAATCACAAAAAGGTTCTGTTATAGTTGTTATAAAAGCAAATTTCCCTAAAAACCCTGGAACTTGATAATGTTTTGCCGTATCGTTAGGAGAATCTCCAATTCGTTCAAAAATATATTTCTCGCTGATCGTTTTTAATATATCTTTAAATGAAATAACATCTTCATTTTTCCATGAATTCCCTTGAAAAGGCATAAATTCAATGAAGCGAACTTCCAAAGGCGTTTTTCTTGTCCATTCAATGAAATCTAAAATAGCATTTTCATTGTGGTTTTTAAGTACAACAATGTTTATTTTCAAATGAAAACCTTCAGAAAGTAAAAGTTCAATATTTGACATGATTTTGTCAAAATAAGCTCTTTTTGTCATCGTGAAAAACTCTTGAGGACTCAAAGTGTCCAAACTAATATTAAGAGATTTAATACCAGCTTCTTTAAAAACATCAATATATTGATTAACTAAAATAGCGTTGGTGCTGATGGATAATTCTACGTTTAACTTAGCTAAATTTTGAATGATTTGTTTGGCATCTTTTCGAAGTAAAGGTTCTCCACCAGTCAAACGAATTTTTGTAATTCCCAAATCAACGAAAGTTCGAGCAATAAAATCGATTTCATCCACTTGCATCAATTTTGCAGACGGTGTAACTAAAACCTTTTCATTTGGCATGCAATAAACACAGCGTAAATTACATGCGTCAGTCAAAGAAATACGCAAATACGTATGCTTACGACCAAATTTATCTATAAGTTGCTGGGATTCCATTTCTAAAAGTCAAAGTTAAGGCTTTTGAATGGAAAAAATAGATTTTTAACTAAAATCTAAGTCTTTTCTACTATTTTTGTATAAAATAAATATTTGTGGAATATATTCTCATTTGTATATTAATTTTTGTTGTAGCAACACTTTATTCTTCCGTTGGACATGGAGGTGCGAGTGGATATTTGGCTCTGCTCGGACTTTTTGGAATTAGTTTAATTGAAATGCGTTCCACAGCTTTGATTTTAAATGTCTTTGTGTCTGCAATTGCTTTTTATTCCTATTACAGAAATGGGCATTTTCGCTGGAACTTATTTTATCCTTTTGCACTTTTATCAGTTCCACTTGCTTACTTAGGCTCTTTTATAAAATTAGACCCAACGCTTTACAAACAAATTTTAGGCTTCTGTTTGATTTTAGCTGTGATGCGAATTTTGGGTGTTTTTGGCAAAGAAAATAAATCAAATAAAAAATTGCCATTAATTCCAGCTATCTTAATTGGAGCAGGATTAGGATTTTTAAGCGGAATCATTGGAATTGGTGGAGGGATTATTTTAACTCCATTAATTTTAGTTTTTTCTTGGGGAAACTTGAAAGAAACTGCTGCCGTTTCAGCTTTATTTATTTTAGTCAATTCGATTTCTGGTTTAATTGGCTTGACACAGCAAGGTTTTAGTTTGAATTTTGAAATGATAATCTGGCTTGTAGTTGCCATAATCGGAGGCTTTTTAGGTTCGTTTTGGGGAAGTAAAAAAGCGAGTAATGTAGCTTTAAAAAATGTTTTGGCAGGAGTTTTACTTTTGGCTTCAATTAAATTGATTTTAATATAAAAACTATGATTTCAGTTGAAGAAGCAAAAGCATTAATTTGTCAATCAGTCAATAAAATTGAGAAAATCATCGAGATTGATGTTGAACAAGCCTTGAATTTTCGTCTCGCAGAAAAAGTTTACTCTAAGATCGATTTACCGACTTTCAATCAGTCAAATGTAGATGGATACGCGGTTTCTACAATCGAAAAGAATGATTCTTGGAAAGTTATTGATGAAATAAAAGCTGGAGATAATTCAGAACTCATTTTAAAAAAAGGTGAATGTACTCGCATTTTTACTGGAGCTAAAGTTCCTGAAGGAAGTCTCGCGGTAATCATGCAAGAACATATTGATGTCTTGGATAAGACAATAAAGTTAAAACCTGAATTTGAATTGCGTTTAGGTCAACAAATTCGAAAAAAAGCTTCTCAAATTAAAAAAGGAGATTTGGCTTTGGAAAAAAACTTAAGGCTAAATTCAGCGAGTTTGAGTTTTTTGAATATGTTGGGTATCAACAAAGTAAAAGTGTATGCAAAACCAAGTATTTCTTTAATTATTACAGGAAATGAATTGCAAGAAGCTGGTACTGAACTCGAAATGGGGAAAGTTTATGAATCGAATTCTATCGCACTCAAATCGGCTTTAGAAAGTCTAAATTTAAGCGCAAAAGCTAGTTATTTTATTAAAGATGATAAAGAAAAATTAAATACTTGTCTTTCAACATGTTTAAAAGATTCTGATGTTATCATTTTGTCTGGTGGAATTTCAGTTGGCGATTACGACTTTGTAAAAGAAGTAAACGAAGAATTAAAAACGGAAACTATTTTCTATAAAGTTGCTCAAAAACCTGGAAAACCTTTCTTCTATGGGAAAAATGGGGATACACTTATTTTTGCTCTACCAGGAAATCCAGCTTCTGCATTGACTTGTTTTTACGAATATATTTTGCCCGCTTTAAATTTACTTCGAGATGAAAACCCTGTATTTTTATCTCAATTTCAAGCAAAATTAAAATACGATTACACAAAAAAAGCTGGTTTGGCACATTTTTTAAAAGCGAAATTCGAAAACAATGAAGTTACAGTTTTGGAAGGTCAGGATTCATTTATCATGAAATCTTTTGCTGAGGCGAATTGTTTTATATATTTACCAAAAGAATTGGAAACAATTCAAGCGGGAGAACTAGTCGAAATACACATTCTACCTCAATCTTAATTAGAAATATGAAAGTTTTATTTTTTGGAGAATTAGCAGAAATTGTTGGTAAATCAAGCCAAGAATTTAATGGATTTTTGGATAGTGACTCTTTGAAAACAAAACTTTTAAGTGAATTTCCGAAATTTTCAACTATTCCCTTTCAAATTGCTGTGAATCAAAATCTAATTACAGAAAATGTAGCTCTTTCTGATTCAGATGAAATTGCTTTTTTACCACCATTTGCAGGAGGATAATATGTTGAGTAAAGAAGAAATAGGTCGTTATTCTCGTCACATTCAACTCAATGAAATAGGAATTGAAGGACAAGAAAAAATCAAAAATGCTTCTGTTTTAGTAATTGGTGCTGGAGGTTTAGGCTGTTCCACTTTGACTTTTTTAACAGCAATGGGAATTGGTAAAATTGGAATTTTAGATTTCGATATAATTTCACATTCCAATTTACAGCGTCAATTTTTATATACTATTGATGATTTAGGAAAAGAAAAAGTAGAAATTGCCATAAAGAAGTTAAAAAATCAGAATCCAAATGTGAATTTTGTTGCCCACATAGAAATTTTAACTTCAAAAAAAGCCTTGGAGATATTTCCAAACTATGATTTAATTTTAGATGCAACAGACTCAATAGAAACACGTTACACAATCAACGACACATGCGTTAAATTGGGAAAAACTTTTGTTTATGGCTCCATTCATAAATTTGAAGGACAAGTCTCAGTATTTAATTATAAAAACCTTGGACCAACTTACCGTTGTTTATTTCCTTTAGAAAATCATAAAAATCAATTTTCATCATGCCAAGAAGCTGGAGTTCTTGGTGTTTTACCAGGAGTTATCGGAACAATTCAAGCAAATGAAATCATAAAAATAATTTTAGGTCTCGGAGAAGTTTTATCTGGGAAATTATTGATTTTAAACTTATTAAATTATTCAACACAATTGATTTCATTCAAGCGAATTTCTTGACCTATAGATCAAACATAATCGCTCCATTTTTTAGCTGATAGTTTGAATTTTTATCTTCAAGTCGAGTAGCAAAAATTTTATTTTTAAGAGACGAAGTATTATTCAAACTGGTAGCATAAAAGTATTCATTTTCATTGACCTTGACTTCATATCCGCCTCGAACACGAACAATATTTACATTTAGTTTCTTTTATGATATATGTGTCTCTTTTTTGGTAGAAATTTCAAAGAAAGAAGATTTTCCAGGGTAAATTGTCGCGAATGATTTTGCACTAAATTTTGCTTTTTTAGTGTTCAATTCTTTATTAGCATAAAATACTAAATTTTTGTCCTCATGTTTGATAATGAATGTTGGTTCATCACTTTGAAGAAAACAAATTTTTTCCGCATTCAATTGATTAAAACGTGTGTAAATCATGGATGTAATCAAGATTGTAGAAGAAACTAAAGTAATTTTCAACAGTTTCATTTTTTCATTTTGCAAAGCATAATAAAAAACAAAAATCACAGCAAAAAGTAGTAAAACTAATACACTATTTAAAACAAATCCTGATGCAACCGCACCCGGAAGTCCATCAATAAATTCAATAATTAAAATCATTACAAAAAGAGAAACAAACAAAATATAGGCAAAAAATTTGCCCAAAATCGCCAACCAATTGAATGAAAATAGAGCAATTCCAAGGGCTAAAATCAAAAATGAGAAAATCATCAAGCCGAGATTTGTGATGATGAAATAATTTGGAAACTGATGAAAATAATATAAAGTTAAGGGAACCGTTAAAACTTGTGCTGCAATTCCTACCATCGTACCTTCATAAGCCAACCGAATGATTTTATTTTTGAAATAAATCAATTTCCCCAAAGGTTTGTAAAACATAAAAATCCCAAACATCGCTAAATACGAAAGTTGGAAGCCAATATCGTACAGAAAATGAGGATTCCACATCAAAATTAAAAAAGCAGAAAAAGCCAAGACATTGAAATTATTTTGCGAACGATTTAGCAATCCACTACCAACTAAAAGCGTAAACATGACTGCCGAACGAGCAACAGAAGCTGAAAGTCCAGTCATGAGTGAATAAATCCAAACGATAACTAAAGCAATGATGATAATTTGATTTTTGGAAATCCATTTTTTGAATAAATTTAAAAACAAAGTCAAAATTTGAACTAAAATACCAACATGCAAACCTGAAACGGCCAAAACGTGCATGGCTCCAGTATTCCCAAATTTAGCAGTAATTTCAATATCTAGCGAAGAGCGATCTCCTAAAATCAGGGCTTTTGCTATTCCAAGTTCGTTTCCAGTTAAATGTTTGTCTAAAATTCCTGCAAAATAATTTCTCCATTCAGTAAAAATATGACTAAAACTTGGTTCTGATTTACCTATAATTTGATACGAATCTTCGTTAACGAAGGCTAAAAATTCAATTTCACGGTGTTTCCAAAATAACTCTGAATCAAATTCTCCAGGATTATTTTTGTTTTTAATTTCCATTAAATCTGTTGAAAGCAAACATACATCAAATTCTTTCAGTTTCTTTTCATCATCTTTCATGAAAAGTACAATTTTACTATTTACTGGAATCGTATCTTGAAAACGTATGATTTTTTTGACAGAAAATTCTGTTTTCATGTATTCACCTTGCGTTGGTGTGAGGCTTTGAATTTCACCTAAAATTAAATCATTTTTTAGGTAATTATTTTTCAGGGAATACTTGTAATTATCTGGATTACTAACAGAATAACGTATCATCCCGAGCAAAAAGAGCATCAGCAATAAAGTGTAAGAAGCGAATTTTGTTTTACTTAAGGGATTAGCAATTTTTAAAGTGAAAAAACAAAATACAAGACTTAAAATTAGTGTCAAAACTAAAATCAAAGGACTTAATGACAGAAAATTAGAAACAATAATCCCTATACAAAAGCTTAAAGTTAACCAAAAAAAAGTTGCTTGTTTCAAAATTTATTTTTAGTAAAACTAAAATAAAAAGGTAGAAGTATGATAATAAAATAATTTTTTTTTGTTTCTTTACACCCAAATAGTTAAAATATGAGCTCAAAAATAAATTCTTTTCTTTTAGTTTCTGTAATTTTAATCAGTTCTTGTAGTTCAAATGAGAAAAAAGATGGAGATGCTGTAGCTAAAGTTGATGCAACATTAGATAATACCTATAATTCTGAAAAATTTGACTTTGTTTTGCCACAACCAATATCTTTGGCTAAAGCTTTTCAAGCATCAGGATTAACATATAATGCTGGTCTAGCTAATCCTGCTTCAAATAAAACTAGATACAATACAAAAGTAAAGCAATTATTAAACTTAGGAGTTTATTCAACTGATTTAGCTTATTGTGCAATTAATGAACAAGCTCAACAAGCTAGAGAGTATCTGAATGCTGTTCAAGAATTAGGAAATGCAGTTGGTTTAAAGCCTGTGTTTTCAGATAAAAAATTGGTTGAAAAATTTGATAAAAGTTTAAATAATACAGAGGCAGTTGAAGATTTAATCTACGATATTCAAGAGAGTTCAGAAGCTTATATGGATGATAACGACATTCGTTATTTGGCAATCATTCAATTTGCTGGTTCTTGGACAGAAGGAATGTATTTAGGAATCAAGGATTTAGAAACAAAACAAAATGAGAATTTGTCTGTTACTTTAATTGATCAAATCAATTTATTAGAAAATATAATTGAAGGAATCAAAACTTATCCAACTTCTGACCAGACTTTAACAAGTGTTACTAATAAATTAAAAGATATTTTAAAAACATATAATAGCCTTGAATCAGTTAAATTAGCTGCTAAAAGCTCAACTTTTGCGTTCCCTAAATTAACTAAAACTGAGATCAGTACTTTATCATCAAAAGTAATTGATTTAAGAAACTACATTATTCAATAAAAATCAACAACTACCCCATGAAAAGCATAAAAATCATTTTTTCAATTTTTACAGTTGCATTTTTACTCTTAAGTAATGCTCCTTTAGATAATGGAAATTCTTCGGATGCAAGAATTAACACTTACAAATATGAGTGTAAGCAATTAATAAAACCTGCTCGTTATGAGGGGTCTCGTATCACTTACTACAATGAATCTCAAGAAGAGCAAAAAAAATCTATTGAAACTTTCTTTTTATTAGACACAGAATATAAATTAGCTTTTAGTGGTAAAGAATGTTCGACTAAATTAAACATCAAAATTTACGATTCTGCTGACGAAAACAAACGTGTTTTATTGAAAGAAATCAAATCTGGAGAAGCAAAAAACACCTTGGTTTCTTCTAAAGATTTGAGCGCTACTTATGCTAAAAAGGTTACTAAAAGTGAACGCTTAAAAGTAATCTATATTGAATACACAATTGCTGCTAAAACAAAAAAGAATGAAGCCGTAGTTCTTGTTATTGGATATAAAGATATTTAATTACTTAGTCAAAAGCAATTAAACTCATCATTTCCATCCCGATTCTTAAGGCGTCTTCGTCAATGTCAAATTTAGAATTGTGAACACCATAAGTTATTCCCTT
>JAZKEO010000002.1:14594-81361 GCA_040386975.1 Bacteroidota bacterium
TGCTTCATTTTGAACACCTAATCTGAAAAAAGAAACAGGAATTACTTGTGAATAAAACGCAAAATCTTCTGAAGTCAAACGTAAAGGTAAATCAATCACATTTTGTTCTCCAAAATAAGAAACAGCTTTTGAGCGAATTTTTTGTGTTAATTCAGTATTATTTTCCAAATAGGGATAACCTTTACTGATTTCAATATCTAATTTTCCACCTTGGGATTCAACAATTGCTCTTGCTTGTTTCACTATTTCTTCTAATCCTACTTTTCTCCAAGCTTCATTCATAGTGCGGAAAGTTCCCTTAATTTCTACTTTCGAGGGAATAATATTTGTTGCTCCAATACCTTCAAAATGTCCAAACGAAAGTACACAAGGAGTTTTTGGATCACATTTTCTACTTACAATTTGTTGTAATTGTGTAATAATTGTTGCTCCAATAAAAATAGGATCAATACATTGATTTGGTGTCGCCCCATGACCACCTTTCCCGTGAATTGTCATGTAGATTTCATCACAAGATGCCATATATAAGCCTTCTTTAAAGCCTAATTTCCCTACTTCTAAATCTGGAAAAACATGTAAAGCGAACATTTCTTTTACTTTGGGATTTTCTAAAACTCCATCAGTAATCATCAAAGACGCTCCTCCAGGATTTTTTTCTTCTCCAGGTTGAAAAATAAGTTTTACTGGTTGAGAAAGTTCATCTTTTAAGTTAAACAAAATTTCAGCTGCTCCAAGTAAAATAGCCGTATGTACATCATGTCCACAAGCATGCATTATTCCTTTATTTCTCGAAACATAATCTACTTCATTTTCTTCTAAAATAGGTAAAGCATCCAAATCAGCTCTTAAGCCAATGCAGTCTTGATTTTTGAAATGATTTTTTCCTGATATTAAGCCAACAACACCCGTATTAGCTAGAGTTTTGATGTCTGTTATTCCAATTTTTTCGAGTTGAGTTTTAACAAACTTTGCCGTTTCAAATTCTTGATAAGATAATTCTGGATATTGGTGTAAATACTTTCTATATCCAAGAACTTTAGGGTAAATTTCGTTTGCTAAACTTTTTATTTTTTCTTGAATTGTTGTCATTTTGAAATAGAATTATATCCTGAAACTACCATTTTAAAAGAAACGTAAGCCATAATCAATCCGAAAACAAATTTCACCATACCCGGAGAAAGTTTTAATGCTAATTTCGAACCTAAATATCCTCCAATAATAAAAGTTGAGGCAATGACGAGTCCAAATTTCCAATTGACGTTATCCGTTTTCCAATAATTCATTACTGAAAGTAAAACAACTGGTAAAACCAAAACAAACAAACTTGTTCCTTGTGCTTGATGTTGTGTGAAATTTAAAAAATAAATTAAAGCTGGAACAATAACAATCCCTCCACCAATCCCAACAAAACCACTTAATATTCCGGCTGAAATACCTATCAAGGTGAGTATAATTATTGTTTGAGTTGTCATTTTACTTTATTTTAGTCATGTATTTCATTGTTCGAGGATCATAGAAAAAACGGTACAATTCCAAATCTGTCTTTTCAATAACTGGATTGTACTTGTAAACATTTTCAATGTTTTTAGGATAATTTTTTATTTTTCCTTTATAAATTAATATATCTTTCGCTAAAGAAAGTGTCCCGCTTTGGTATTCAATGTAATTTGCTTCATAACTTTCTAGTCCAATCTGGTCAAATAATTTCCATTGAAAAACTAAATTCAGGGAAGCATTTTCGTACATATAATAATTTCTAAAAGACGAATTTTTAATTCTATAGTCAATACTAACATCTTGATAAATTTCTGATTGAATGTTATTAAACTTAACTTTTAAAGGAGTTTTTGCACTTGAAGCAACTGTCATTGGCACTGAGATTTTATCAATTTTCCCATCATAGAAAAAGAAAAAATTGTAATTCCCCATATAGCCCAACTCAGCTCTTTTCACTGTATTTGGTGCTTTTGCTGCTTCGTCCATTGCAAATTCCAAACGATTAATAGTAATAATTGCATCTTTCTTTTCGTCTGCATTTAAGTAGGCAAAATGAATTTTTATTTCATATTTTTCAGTGACAGGAATTTCTAATTTTGTCTCTATTTCACGTTTTGCTCTTTTTGCGAAACTATTTTCCACAGATTTATTTTCAATCGTTTTACCGAAAACATCTTTCCTTTCTTCGTTGCTCGAGCAAGAAAAAAGACTTAATAAAATTATTAGTAATGTAAAAATCTTCATAAATGCAAAGATAAAATTTTAATTCTAGAAAAACTTCATTTTTCTTATAGTTCAATTTTTCTCAAAATTCGTTCGTAAGTTTTATTATATTTAGTTTCAAAATGAGGAATTTTCTTTAGCCAAAATAAGGATTTTGTGTAATTTTTAATATTAAATTCTAAAACAACAAGATTGTATAATGTCATTTCATATTTTGGATTAATTCTATATGATTCAAGCAATATTTTTTTTGCTTCATTAGATTGATGAAATTTCTCCAAAATAAAACCATAATTATTCAAAACTTCAAAACTATAAGGTGAAATTAAATACGCTTCTTGAGAAACTTGTAACAAAGAATCATATTTCCTCAAATTGTTATACCCATAACCCATATAAGATTGAAGTGGGATGGAAGTTAAATTTGTTTTATAAAACAGCGAAATACCTTTTTTACCAGAATCAATCAATTCTTTGTAATTATTCTCATGTTTTGCATGAAATAATTTCATTGAATAATATTCACCTTTAAATCTAAAAAGACTTATTACCAAAGTAAATGAAACAGCTACGATGAAACCAAAGCGAGCCAATTGTTGTCTTTTTTCTGAAAAATTATAGTATTTTGGATTCAACTCAATAATTAAAAGAGTAAGTAAAATGGAAGCTAAAAAAATATGCGAAATTTTTTCTCTCGGAAAACTAAAAAATGAATCGGCTAATAAACCCAATAAAAAAATGAAACAAATTTTTGCTGTGTTACTCAAATTCAATTTTCTTTTTTTTATAAAAATGACTAAAACGTAGATCAAAATAGAGCTAAAAAGTAAAAAGCCAACAAGACCATTTTCAGCTAAAATCCACAGAAAATCATTGTGGGGTTTCTGAAAAGACACTAGAGAAAAAGCTACACTTTCAATATCTCCAACACCAAATTTCATGTATTGATATTTCCAATTTCCTGGACCAACCCCCAAAACTGGATTTTCTTTAATTAATTGAATTGTTTTTTCCCAGACTTTTATACGCTCAAGAGCTGATTCACTTTTCACTAAAGAAGAAATTGAGATTTTCTCCCAAGTTTTAAAACTAATCCCAAGAACTAAAACCATTACTAAAGCAAGTGAAAATAAAATGATTTTTTTCTTAATAAAACTATTTATTTGCTTGAAGTACAACAAATACGAGCTCAATAAACTCAGAGCCATAGAAAAATAAATGGACCTTGTCTGCAAAATTCCAATAAATAGCAAAGTTAAGATTAAGCTCAAAATTGAAAAATACCTCCACCATTTAGACGAATTCAAATAGTATAGAATTGCAAAAGGAAGACTTAAAAATAAAAATCCAGAAAATACATTTTTATGCTCAAAAAAAGAGGAAACATGATACATGTTTTTTTTTGTAAATTCATCAATTTCAAGAAACTGAACAAATGCATAAATTACACTTACAAAAGTACCAATTGTTATTGCTTGATAAAGTTCTATTCTGAAATTTTCATCCTTAAGTTCAAAGACAAAAAACATCGAAACACAAAGTGTTAGCAATAATTTTTGTGTATCATAAATCGCATCAAAAAAATTATTGCAGTAAAGACATTGTATTAAATTGAATAAATAAAAGGCGAATACTAAAAAAGAAAAAAAATAGACTCTTTCAAAAACTTCTTTTTTAACAATTAAAAAGACTAAAAAAAGAAAATTTAATACAAAAAAGCGTGTTATTTCGTGATTTTCAAATAAATTCGATTTTACAAAAAATGGAAGTACTAAAAAGAGTAAAAAAAATACTATTTTCAAAAATAAAATTTATTGTTTTGTGTATGTATCTTGATACGTAATTTGATCAAAAACGTAATTCAAAATAAAATTACTTGATGAAACAACATTTCCTGTTCCAATTGAAATATTGTCTTTAAAAACATTTATCGCACTTGCATTAAGACTGATGTGAAAACCAGTATTTTCTCCACTTATATAAACTTTATTATTAACAGTTTTAGAACTTTTTAATTCATCAATTCTGAATCCATCACCAGTAGTTGGATTTGATAAATAATTTACATCATAAAAGCCATCTAAATAATCTGCGTCATTTCTAACTTTCACATTTCGGATCACTTGAACAGCTTTATTTCCGTCTGAATCAACAACGTCATAATAAATACGATATAAGTCTGCAAATTGAGTATTTACTGCTCCACTGATTATTATAGAGGAAGAAATATCTCCATCTTCTTGATCGCTAGCAGTGGCTCCTTGTTCTGAATATTGTCCTTGCAGAGAAACTGTAACTTCATTACTTCCATTTAATGAAATAATTGGTGGACTTGATTCTGAATCTTTGTTACAACTTGATAAAAAAAGTACAATTAATGTGGAAAATAAGATTGATTTCATAGATTTTATATTGATTATTGTTTAACGTAAACGTCATTCATAGTACCCCAAGTCCAAGGATAAACTAATGTGAAATTTGTATTTGAATTGATGACACCAGTGCCATTGTAATTAATATTATTATTTGTATAAATCAATTGTAAATTCGGATTGCTAACCATCAAATATTTTGATGATGGAATCATGTTTGTTTGCGGGATATACACTTTGTTATTTTCTGTTTTTGAACTCTCTAATTTATCTATTCGAGTTCCAGGTTGTCCATTTCCTGATGAAGCTGTCATCTGAAAACTTACATTATAGTATCCATCTAAATAATCAGCATCATTTTTCACTTTTACATTTCGCGTAACTTGTGCAGCTTTATTACCATCAGAATCAATAACATCATAATAAATACGATATAAATCAGCGTACTGTGTATTGACAGAACCTGAAATTACTATATTTGAAGTAATGTCCCCATCTTCAATATCATTTGCTGTTGCTCCTTGCTCCGAATATTGTCCTTGAAGTGAAACTGTTGTTTCATTACTCCCATTAATTGATATAACTGGAACAGAATTTGTTTGACTATCTTCTGGGTTACAAGCGCATAAGATTAGTACTAGAAGTAAGAAAATTGAAAAATTTTTCATCAGTTTAATTAAATGAATCGAACAAATATAAAAATAAAAACGATAAAAGTTTAATTTTCTTTTTCTTATTAAGAATATTTTTAAGCAAAATTGATAAATTCTCTAATTTTAATATCTTTGTGGAAAATTAAAATACCATGTCAAAAATAAAAGTTGCAAACCCTGTAGTTGAGTTAGATGGCGATGAAATGACTCGCATCATCTGGAAATTTATTAAAGATAAATTGATTTTACCGTATTTGGATGTCGATATTAAATATTATGATTTAGGCATAGAAAAACGCGATGAAACAAATGACCAAATTACCATTGACGCAGCTGAAGCAATCAAAAAATATCAAGTTGGAATCAAATGTGCAACGATTACTCCTGATGAGGAACGTGTAAAAGAATTCAATTTGAAATCGATGTGGAAATCTCCAAATGGAACGATTCGTAACATTTTAGATGGAACAGTTTTCCGTGAACCAATTGTGATGCAAAATGTTCCACGTTTGGTAACAAACTGGACTGCACCAATTATTGTTGGTCGTCACGCTTTCGGAGATCAATACCGTGCAACGGATGCTGTTTTCAAAGGAAAAGGGAAATTAACAATGACTTTCACTCCAGAAGATGGTGGTGATGTTCAAAATTTTGAAGTTTACAATTTCAAAGGTGATGGCGTTGGAATGGCGATGTACAACACGGATGAAAGTATTGAAGGTTTTGCTCGTTCTTGCTTCAACATGGCATTAACAAAAAAATGGCCTTTGTATTTATCAACAAAAAATACGATACTTAAAAAATACGACGGTCGCTTCAAAGACATTTTTGAAGAAATTTTTCAAAATGAATTCAAAGCTCAATTTGATGCCGCTGGAATCATTTACGAGCACCGTTTGATCGACGATATGGTTGCTTCTGCATTAAAATGGAATGGGAATTTTGTTTGGGCTTGTAAAAATTATGACGGAGATGTTCAGTCTGATACTGTTGCTCAAGGTTTTGGTTCTTTAGGCTTAATGACATCTGTATTGATTACACCTGACGGAAAAATCATGGAAGCTGAAGCTGCACACGGAACAGTAACAAGACATTACCGTGAGCATCAAGCTGGAAGAAAAACTTCTACAAATCCAATCGCATCTATTTTTGCTTGGACACGAGGTTTAGCCTTTAGAGGTAAATTAGATGGAAATGCTGAATTGATCAACTTCTGCGAAACACTTGAAAAAGTATGTGTAGAAACTGTTGAAAGTGGAGTTATGACAAAAGATTTAGCACTTTGTATTCATGGAAGTAAAATGAATCACGGTGAACATTATGTTTATACCGAAGAGTTTTTAGATGCTTTAGATAAAGGATTGAAAGCGAAAATGAATTAAAAGACTCCTAAAAATCGCTTTTTATTTGTTGAACTGCAATTTTAAAACGCTCATTTACATTAGTAAATTCACCTTTTAAAATATTGTTCGCCTAAAAAAATCTAATTTTTAGAAATCTTTTTAGATTTATTATATTTTATATTTGAGGGAGATGTTCGTCTCCCTTTTTTATTTCTTAATTTTGCCTAAATGTTTACTTTGGAAAAAATAAAAACCTTTTTTAAAAAACCTTTAATCTGGATTGCTTTTGCAAGTTTAATTTTCAGCTATTTAATTCATTTTAAAACTGATGTTAACTTCCAAAATATGGTTTTTTCTGATGGTTCTGGCTATTACGCATATCTGCCTGCTTTTTTTCTACAAAAAGATGCGAGCTATGAGAAAACCATGAAAATGCAAGAGTCTTATGGAGAAGGGAAACAAAATTTCAGTTATGCTATAAAATCAAAAGAAGGAAAAATTATCAATAAATATTTTCCAGGACTTGCAATAATGCAATTACCTGCTTTTGCAAGCGCAAGTTTGATTCTCTACTGTTTTGATAAACCATTAACTGGTTATTCAACAACATATTTACTCTTTTTTTATTTATCAAGTTTGTGCTATGTTATTATAGGAATTTATTTCTTTTTAAAAAGCCTAAATCTATACAAAGAACGCAATGGAATTGAAAAGAAAAAAGTGACTTGGATAAGTTTTATTTGCATTTTTTTTGGAACAAATTTGTTTTTTTCAACACTTGCTTACCCTTCTTTTTCTCACATTTACTCCTTCTTCCTTTTTAGTCTTTTAATTTACAATTTCCAAAAGTATCTTTGTGAAGAAAGATCAAGACGATTACTTTTCTTAGGTTTCATATTAGGTTTCATATTTTTAGTTAGACCAACGAATATACTTTTTGTTTTTTTCCTGCCTTACTTTTTTTCTTCATTTTCAGAATTAAAAAAATTTGTATTAAAATTTTTCTCTTTCAAAAAAACCTCCTTTCTATTTATTTTAGTTCCTTTTTTATGCATTGCCTCAACGATTCTTTTTTTGAACAAATGGCAAACCAACGAATATTTTTATTGGTCTTATCAAGGTGAAGGCTTTAATTTTTTGAATCCTAAATTTTTTGAAACTCTTTTTTCTTACCGAATTGGTATTTTTGTACACAATCCAATACTTATAATCTGCCTAATCGGACTTATATTCATTTACAAGGAAAATAAATATAAATTTTTTGCATGGTTATTTTACTTCTTATTTATCACCTATTTCATTTCAACTTGGTGGTGCTGGGATTATGAATCATCTTTTGGACACAGAGGTTTTTCGGAACATTTTTTAATTTTTTGCTTCCCCATGATGTATTTGTTTAAAATTTTGGGTCGAAATAAACTTTTAATAATACTAATTTCATCAGCAATTCTTTACATAATGATGCGATTTTATCAAAGAATTGAAGGGATTTTCCCAAGACAAAAATTTACACAAGAAACCTTTTGGAAAAGTTTTTTTGACTTTGATACCAAAATCCAAGGAAAATACCTGAACAGTTCTCATTGTGTTCCGTTTGGTAAAATTGTAAAAATCACCAACATTATTCCAAAACAACGTGCATTCAATTTTAATCAAGCACAAGAATTTGCTTTTGATGCACATTTTGATTTTCCACAAGACCGCTTAAATAATCGTTTTTTTCTTGAAGTAACTTTTAAAAAGAAAATAGCAAAAAATAATGATTGGACTGACATTTTGGTAGTTTCAGATTCTTATTCTACCAAAGATTCTTCTCGTTATTATTTTCCTCTGTCAATCTACAATTACTACAAAGAGGGAGATGGGGAATGGATTGAGACAATTTGTCAAGATGAAATTCCTGTTTGTTTTGCACAAAAAGATTTTTGCTCCATTTACATGTGGAATAAAAACAGAAAAAAATTCCAAGTAAAAGATTTTGAAATTAAAATGTATGAATATGCTACCAAATAAAATAGCTACTAAAAAGTGTTCGAAAATTCCTGTAAATTACTATTTACTTTGTTTTTTAGCTTTAAGTCTATTTTCCTGCAAAGCTATTACTCCAGTTAGTCCGCCTGTGATAGTTGGAGAATACATTCCTCCAGTACAAAAAATTTCGATAATGAGCATTCCAGTCGAAATGGAAATGAAATCGTATTTCAAAGCTGCTGACGAGGCTGTTCCGTATGAATTTAAAGGGAAAGAGCAAAATTGTGACGACGTAAGTTACGATTATAAATTCAACAGGAATCCTATCAAAATTGAAGGCAAAGTAGGTAAAAATTCAGCCATTGAAATTGGAATCGATATTGAAGGAAAATATGCTTTAAATTTGAATTATTGTGCAAAATGTACTGGAATGTTCACTGCAACGGAAACATGTATTACTCCCAGAATTTACGCTAGTTGTGGTGTTGGAGAACCTATGAGACGAATAAAAGTGGAGTATACGACTCAAGTTGATTTAAAAAACAACTTTAAATTGGAATCAAAAACTGTGTTAAAAGACGTTATTCCAAAAGACAAATGTGCTATTACAGTTTTTAAATACGATGCAACTTCTCAATTAGTAAAGGAAGTAAAAGGAGCTTTGAAGGATTTAAGTAAAGAAATTGACAAAGAAATTGAATCACTTGAAATAAAAAAAGAAGTTGAATCCATTTGGAAAACATTCAATACTCCAATTGCAATTGAGAATTATGGCTTTCTATATCTTAAACCTGAAAAAATTGGCTTGGATGATTTGAGAATGAAAGGAACAAAACTAAATTTCACTGTTCAATTAGAAGCTTTTCCTAGAGTAAGTTTGGTAAAAGAACATGATTTAAATAGCAAACTTCCGGATTTAGAAAAAATCAAAGGAGAAGATGGTTTTAACATCAATTTAGATTTAATTGCTGATTACGATTCACTTTCTTCTATTGTAAATCGTGAATTAAATGGAAAAGTGATTGAGATTAAAAAAAATAAAATCATTCTCCAAAAAGCAAAAATTTACGGAGCGTCAAACAAACAATTAAGTATCGAAGTGGAATTTATTGGTTCAAAAACTGGAAAAATGTTTTTTCTTGGAACACCTACTTTTAATGATTCTCTTCAGGAAATTTCTTTCCCTGATTTAAGTTTTGAATTGGAGACTAAAAATGCCTTACTTAGAAGTGCAAAATGGCTTTTCAATGATAAAATTACTCATAAAATTCGTTCGCTTACAAAATTTAATGCGACAAATTTATTAGGAGAATCAAAAACCAAAATAGAAGAACAATTAAATAAAAAAATTGATGAAAACATCTATTTAATTGGGAAAATGAAAGAAGTTCGAGTTAAATCAATTTATCCTGATAATAATAATTTAATCATTCAAGCCAACTTAAAAGGTAAACTAAGCGTTAATATTAAATAATTGGCTTAATTTTTGAAATTAATAATTTTAAATAAATGAAAAGTACATATTAATAAAAAATTAATTAATCTTTACACTTAGTATTCAAAAAACAACTAAATTTGCTCTCAACAAAGCATGATACATCGTTTAATTCTAATTTTTACTCTAAGCTTAACCAATATTGTTGGAGTTTTTGTCCTTGCCCAAAGTGACAGAAAAATTTCGACGAATATTGCTGATTGTGACGGTGCTAGTAACATCTTAAATCCTGGAACTTTTAATCTTCAATTCACAGGTAAATTTGGAGAATTAAAAGATTTTGATAAATATCCATCTTTAGCTGATATTGAGGAAAAAAACTCTTTATGGAGTTCATTTGTTGCTCCATTTAACGGTCGTCTTTCTTTAAATGTTAAAGTTCCGAAAGGATTTACAAAAATGATAATTTTCACAAATGAATCAAATGATATTTGTGGGGATGTATTAAAAGGTGTGGCAGAAATCAAACGTATGATTTTAAAACCAACTTCTTCCGAAATTGGGCTTTCTCTTTCAGTTGATGAAAACTTTTATTACCCAATGGATTTGGTTAAAGGTCAAAGTATCATGATTTTATTCCTATACGAAACTGATGAAAAAATAAATCTTGATTTAACTTTAAAATACGAACCTTTAGTTGAAGATCCTGAATTAAAATCTTCCGAGAGTAAAATTGTTGACCAACGAGATGATGAATTTGCTCCAGCATTTAATATCATGATTCGTGATGTGGAAACAGGAAATCCCGTAATTGCTGACATCGTTATCACAGGATTAAAATCTATTTCAGCATTTTATAATGGTTCAGATTTCTTTTTTAATATGCAAAAATCTGGTAAATTATCTGTTCGTGTTGATGCTCAAGGATATTTTTTTACAGATCGTGAAGAACCTGTAACTGCGGGTTCCGAGCACGAATTAGTTATTTGGCTAGAACCTATTGGCGAAGGAAAAAGCGTTCAATTAGATGAAATCGAATTTATGCCAGGAACAAGTGAATTTCTTCCAAGTTCCGAACCAAAATTAAGACGCTTGAAAGATTTCATGGCTTTAAATGCTGGAATTCAAGTTGAAATTCAAGGTCACGTTCAAGAAAAAGGAGAAAACAGTAATGCTGGACAAAAAATTTCTGAAGCACGTGCAAAAAAAGTTTTAAACTATTTGGTCGATAATGGAATTGACAAAAATCGTATGGTAGCTAAAGGATACGGAAATACGATGCCAATTTATCCCGATCCAAAATTTGCTTATGAAGAACAAGCAAATCGTCGAGTGGAAATTAAGATTCTATAATTTTTGCTCAAAAAAAATGAGAAGTATTTAAAAATACTTCTCAAATCTTTATCCTTATATAACTTAGTTTTATTTACTTGATTTAGCTCTTCTGTGTTCCAAAATTTTCAAGAAAGATCGCATTTGAATCTCCTCCATGGTTAAACCTGTTGCTAAAACCTCTTCCATTGAAATCGCTCCACAATTCATCGCTCTAAGGAAATAATTCAATAAACCTTGTCCAGTTGCTGCATCATCAAAAACATCGTCTGTAAGCGTTGCACGAGCAGCTTTTTCAACAAATGCTTTCAATCTTTTTGCCGCGTCTTCGTAACTTTCCAAAAAGAAGGAATAAACTGCCGCATAACGCATTGGAAATTGTGCTGGATTCAAATCCCAACCTTGATACAATCCTTTCCACAAAGAATAACGTGTGTGATCAAATGCTTTTTTCCAAGAACGGTGAACAACCATACGATTTTCTGCAATTTGCTCTGGAGTTAAATCATTTCCTCTATGTGGTCCAATTGGCATCACGTTTGTTGCTCCATCAGAAAGCCAAATTCCGGTTGCACCAAGAGAAACTTTCATGAAATGATGTGCAAAATCACAAACTGCATGTCCCATATCTTGGTATTTCGCCGTGATATTACAATGTGCCGTATAATCGTATGTTCCAAAAGCAGTAGCAATCATTCTTCCTTTTGATGCAAGAACAAAATCTCTCAAAGGATTTTTTCCATCTTTGTCAATAACAGCTTGCGTTTGCTCTACCATCATTTCCATTTTAAGAGATCCTTTTTTGAATTTTGTATTCGCTTCAATCTCTTCAAAAACTTTCACTAAAGCTGAAACTTGTTCTGGAATAGTAACTTTTGGAAGCATTACAACAAAATTTTCTGGTAATTTACCTTTTGTTTCATCGTTTAATGTTGTCAAGAAAATATCCAAAGTTCTTGTTCCTCTTTCTTTTAAATCCTCTGTAAAAGGTTTGATTCTTATTCCAATAAAAGGTGGAAGAGATTTTGCTTTCATTCCTTTAGCAACTTCTTTTGCAGCGTTAACAGCCGTTTCATCTTCCTCGTCCCAAGATCTATTTCCAAAACCATCTTCAAAATCAATTCTGAAATCTTCTAAAGCTTCTGTTTTTAATTTCTCAATTACCTTATTATAAGTGGTGTAAGCCAACCAACTGTAATGATTTTTACGTTCTTTTTCAGAAAAATCATCCATTTTTTGGATTAATTTTTCAATTTTTTCTCTTCTTGTTGGTAAATCTTCAAAACCTGGTAATTCGATTGCTTTTGCAAATTCTACAAAATTAGCTGCATTATTAGTCAAGGTTTTCATTGCCGCTCCAGCCATTTTTTCCGCTGTTTCAGCAGTAAATAAATCCGCTCCACCGTAAACTGTGTGAACTGGTTGTCTGTCTGAACGATCGCCAGGATAAATCTTTTGAAAAGCTTTGTTTGCTTTTCCAAGTTCGTTTAAAATTGAATCTTTTGCTTCGTTTGAAAGTGATAATTTCATGTTTTTTAAGTTTAAACGCAATCCCGATAGCTATCGGGAGCAAAGTTAGTCGCAAAGTTTGCGAAATTAAGTCCTTAATATTAATTTATTAACTTCCTCTATACGTAGAATATCCAAAAGGATTCAACAACAGAGGAATATGATAATGTTTGTTTTCATAAACTTTAAATGCAATTGATACTGAAGGATAAAGTCCTTCTACTTGCGTATTTTTGTAATATGTTTCGGTGTCAAAAACCAAACGGTAAACTCCAAATTCCAAAAAAGTATTTTCCGTAACTAAACCTGGTAAACGACCGTCATCATTCGTATTCCCACGGTTAATTTCACTCCAAGTATTTCCATTAATTTGCTTTTCCAAAATGATTTGAATGCCTTGTGCTGGTTTCCCTTTCGAGGTATCTAAAATATGTGTTGTTATTTGACTCATTCTTTTAAGTTAAAAGTGATGAGTTAAAAGTGAAAAGTGATGAGTTGAAAACTACTAACTCATAACTACTAACTTCTAACTATTTAAAAGTTTTTCTAATCTAATTTTAGTAATTTTATTTTGTTCACCCATAGCAATTGAAAATTCTGTTTCAGCATCATTTCCGATACGAGCGTTAAGTAAAGCTAACATTTCTTCAGCTGATTTTCCAGTGGCACAAACAATAAAAATGTAAGAAAATTTCGCTTCATAATCAGTATTCCCTTTTGCTAATGCCTCTAAAACTGTTTTATTTGCTACATTTACCCCAGCCTGCTCTCCCCCAGCCCATTCTTTTGTCGAAGCAAATTTTTTCTCTAATTCGGAAACATCGCCAATTTTTGGATGATGCGTAAAGGCTTCCAAACCATCTTCTTTATTAGATTCAGCCCAAATTAGATCCGACTTTTGGAAAATATCTTCCAAAGACAAAAATGGTTTCTTTTGAGCTAATTTTTTAGCCCATGAAGTCGAACCACAACATTTAAAAAGTTCTGCAAATAAAGAATCTGAATCTAAGTTATTTAAACTTTCTAAAGTCATACTTATCTTTTTATGAAGCCAAACAAACGCAATCTACTCACTCCTCCATCAGGGAAAATATTCAAACGAATGTGCGTAAATGTATCTTTACTTACAATTTCTGTTTCAAAATAATGTTCCAAATCTGCTTGTAATTTTTGTTTTGGTAAAATTTCTGTCCAAGTCAAATTTGAAGCTGAAAAATCAGTCGTTTCGTCACTCACATTAATTCCTTCAATCGAGCAAGTATCAGGATAATTTCCTTTAAAATGACAAGTATCAACTAAAATTTTCTCAATTTGTCCTTTATGGGCTAATTTTACCACAACCCAATCTCTGTTATTTGGCGTACGATTTCGTTTTGTCTCCCAACCATCACCCATATTTGCTCCACGATTTGGCATCAACAAATTATCCATGTGACTGAAAAACATATCGTTACACAAAACTGATTTTGCTCCATTTACTGCAGAAGCCAAATCAACTAATTCGTTTTCTAAAATAAATTTCCAATTTTTATAAACTTCTCCGTACACTTTCAAGCGAGCTACTCCTCCATCAGGAAAAATATTCAAACGCAAATGTGTCCAAATTTCGTTATTATTTACTTCAAAAAAGTTTTGACTTCCTGGATCTAAATGAGATTTCGGAGTAATTTCTGTCCATTTTACTTCATCAGAAAGTAAAAATTCTGTCGTTGGATTTCCTTCCACATAACAGACTTCAACCGAAGCATGTGGTGGGTGATTTCCTAAGAAAAAATTGGTATCAATATCTAAACCGCGGATAATTCCAGAAGCTCCCAATTGAATGATACACCAATCGTAACCAGCAGTTCTTTTTCTACGAGATTCCCAACCGTCCATCCATTTTCCACGGTCTGTATATTTATCTGTAATAAAAATTCCTCTTCCTGCTTTTAATAGATTCTCTTTTTCAGCAAAAAAATCATCGCTACAAACAAGTGCTTTTCCTCCTAATTTCTCAGAAGCTAAATCGATTAACGAAGTGAAATTTGGTTTTTCTACCCGTATAATTTCCATATTATCAATAAGTTATAAAATTTTATATTTTTCTTAGGATTTTTTCTCCAATTGGTAAAGATACGAAATTTCCGTTTTCAAACACTTTTTTTCCTTTAATATATGTTTGTTTTACAACCCCCGAAAGTTCTTCTCCAACATAAGGAGAAATTTTGTGTTTGTAATGAATGTTTTTTGCTTCAACACGGAATTTTTCTTCGGGATTCCACACAACTAAATCTGCATCCATTCCTTCCATTATCAAACCTTTTGAATCACTTAATTTTATGAAATCCGCTACATTTTTAGACATCAATTTAGCTATTTCCTCTAAATAAAAACCTCTTTTTTGAGCTTCAGTCCAAATAATTGGCAAAGAAAATTGAATACAAGCAATTCCTCCCCAAGCTTTTTTCAAGTTTCCACTTTCAATTTCTTTTAAACTGGGTGTTGCAGGAGAATGATCAGTCACAATAAAATCAATAGTTCCATCTTTTAAGGCTTCCCACAATTTATCGTTATTTTCTTTTTCGCGAATTGGCGGTGCACATTTAAATAAAGTATTTGCATCTGGAATATTTTCAGCTGAAAAATACAAATATTGTGGACAGGTTTCAACAGTTAATTTCAAACCTTTTGTTTTAGCCGCTCTAATTTTATCTAAATCATTTGCGGATGATAAGTGTACGATATGAACTGGTGTATCAAATTCTTCGCACAAAGAAATTGCCATTTCAACAGCTTTATCTTCCCAAATTTTTGGTCTTGATTTCAGATAAGCTTGATAGGAAGTCGGATTTTTCTCAAAAGCCAATAAATCGTCGTGCATTTCATCTAATTCTGCATGAACCAATAATGGAACTTGGTATTTTTTCAAAATTCCCAATCCTTTTTTTAAGTCTTCTAAAGTCACATTTGGGAAATCATCGATTCCAGAATGCGTTAAAAAAGCTTTTATACCCAAAACTCCAGATTGAATTAACTCATCCAAAAATGCTATATTATCTGGCACAATTCCTCCCCAAAAAGCACAATTGCAATACAATTTTCCTTCTGTAGCCTTTAATTTTATTTCAAAGGCATTTTTTGACGTTGTAACCGGACTTGCATTTAATGGCATATCAACCAATGTCGTAATTCCACCTGCAAGAGAAGCCTTTGTCATCGTTTCAAAACCCTCCCATTCTGTCCTCCCAGGTTCGTTAATATGTACATGAGAATCAATCAAACCTGGCATTATCACTAAATCGTTTAAGTCTTCTAAGGCAAAATCTTGGTTCAAAAGTTTTCCTTCAATTAGCTTTGAAATAAGACCATTTTTTATTAGTATTGTACCATCTAAGAAACCTTTTTCAGTAAGTATTCTTGAACTATAGAGTCCGAAATCAGGTTTTGAATTTGTCATTTTTAGAAATTAATTTTAACAAATATAATTAAAATAAGCTTACATAGCTTGACGCAAAAACAAAATATTATTGCATGAAAAAAAGCTTTACTTTACTAAAATTAACTTTATTATTTCTTTTCATCAGTTTAACGACTGATACTTTTGCTGCTGATAAATTTAAAACAAATTTCAGTCTAACAAATTGGATTTTTGTTGTCATTTTGCTTTTTATCATTATCATTACTTATGGAATTCTAAAAAGTGTCGTTGTTGCTTTGAAGCAAAAAAATGATCAAAATTTCAACGAATCTATCAAAACAAAATTAGAAGATGTTTACGAAGCTAAAACTGTATTTTTATACATTGCTCTTATTTTTGTATTTCTTTATTCAGTTTACTATTTTGTACAAGGAACAACATGGGAATCTCACGTTACTGAATGGTTGAATTTAGTTGTTCGCTGGGCACACGTAGTTTTTGGAATCGCATGGATTGGAGCTTCATTTTACTTTAATTTTCTTGAAAATAGCTTAAATCGAACCAAAGATTTAAGAGATGAATTAGCAGGAAATTTATGGGCTGTTCACGGTGGAGGATTTTATTATTTAGAAAAATACAAAGTTGCTCCAAAAGAAATACCAAAAGATTTACATTGGTTTAAATATGAGGCTTATTTCACATGGCTTTCGGGTTTTACTCTACTTGTTATTGTTTATTATTTAGATGCAAAAGTTTATTTGATAGACAAAGAAGTCTTAGATATTCCATCAAATCTTGCCGTTGGAATTGGAATGGCTTCGCTTTTAACAGGCTGGATTGTTTACGATTTGTTATGTAAATCTGCTTTAGCTAAAAAACCGATGTTATTCTGGTTTATTTTATTTCTCTTTTTAGCTGGATTTGCTTACTTTTTCTTAAATGTTTTTAGTGCTCGAGCAGCTTACATTCACGTCGGTGCTTTAATTGGCACGATGATGGTTGGAAACGTTTTCAAAGTGATTATTCCTTCGCAAAAAGCAATGGTAAAAGCGGCGAAAGAAGGAAAAATTGTCAATCCACTTTTTGGGAAAAATGCCCTTTTACGCTCACGTCACAACAATTATCTGACTTTACCAGTAATCTTCATAATGATAAGCAACCATTTTCCAAGTACTTACGGAAATTCTTTCAATTGGATTGTCTTAATTGCTTTGTCGATTTGTAGTGCTATGGTGAAACATTATTTGAATAAAATCGAAAAAGGAGAAAAAGCTGTTTGGATTCTTCCCGTTGCGATTTTAGGAATGATTTCATTGACTTTTGTTACCGCACCTAGAGAAAAAGAGGTTTGCAAGGAAGACGTTCCAGCTACTTTCAAAGAAGTAAAAACAATTATCGAAAAACGTTGTACGCAATGCCACTCCATAAATCCGACAGATGATGTTCAGAAAATTGCACCAAATGGAGTGATGTTCGACACACCTGAACAAATTAAAGGTTTTACAGATAGAATTTTAAACAGAGCAGTTGTTACCAAAACAATGCCTCAAGGGAATAAAACCGAAATGACACAAGATGAACGCGATTTAATCCAATGTTGGATTGAAAATGGAGCTAAAGTGAAATAAAAGAGAAATTATTATTCTCAAAGTCCCAATTTGTCCATGCGATCTTTTTCATACATACTATCCTCTGCAGGATAACGTAAAACTTTTTCAAACATTCCTGATTCTTTTGCTAAAGACCAAATTAAACTTTCTCCTGAAGGAATAATCGACGTTTGCTTTGTATAAATTTCATCTTGATATGCCTTATCAGCATCCATCACTTCCCAACCTTTTTCTTTAAAATATTGAATCAAATCATCTAAAAATAATGCGGCTATAAAATTATGGTGCAATAAAAGCACATGATTAATATGTCTTTTTGTCAGTTGATAAGACAATGAATCGTAATATAAAGCTCTGTTATAAATATGTTGAATATAATACGATTTGAATCCTGAAATATCTGCCTTGGGATTTTCTTTTAATCTTTTCAAAAGTCTACTATCTATATACCAATCGGAAGCATCTATCGAAACATGTCCATTTTTATACTTTTGTTCTTTCAAAAACGCTCTGAAACCATCTCTTTTCTCAGCGTTATTACCCTCTTTTAAATAAGGAAACCTGAAATAAGGATAATAATTTGAATAGGACCGAATTAGAGAATCATTTGTCAAAAAATCAAATTCAAATTTCTCTAAAGACGTTTTCTCCGAATTAAAATTCAAATGTGAAAAGGTATGATTTGCTATCATGTGTCCTGCAACATCCCAAGAATTTAATATAAATCGACCTTTTTCGCTCGTTTTATTTTTCCCCATGGAAAATAAAATTGCTTTTAGATGATGTTTTTCTAAATTGTTCAATAAAAGTTGATTCCATAATTCCAATTTATAGCCTGGCATATCTTCAACTGAACCGTCATCAAAACTAAAAGAAATTTTAGGCTTTTCTGAAATTTCATTCTGACAAAATAAACGGTGTTCAATTATTAAAACAAAAAGACTTAAGAAAAAGATTTTATTCATTTGTATTAATTTTAAACAAATATAATTAAATAAAACAAGCTTCAATTAAGCCAAAATGTCACATTTTTTTTCTTTGGTACAATTCATGACTGAAAATTTCCACATTAAATTGAAGCTTTCAAATTTTACATTATCTTTGGGCTTCAAAAACTAGAAACAGATTTCAACACGCATAACTCAAAAAAAATGATTGCAGGACTTTTAAAAAAGATTTTTGGAGATAAAACTTCAACAGATAAAAAAGAATATCAGCCAATAATTGAACAAACAAATCAATTTACTGAAAGTATGAAATCGCTTTCAGATGATCAATTGAGAGCAAAAACGGCAGAATTCAAGGAAAGAATCAAAGCTGGGACAAAAAGCATAGATGATGAAATCATAGCTTTAAAAGAAAAAGCAAATTCAAACGAAATTTCTGTTTTAGACAAAGACGATTTATTTGATAAAATTGATTTGTTAACCAAAGAAGTTGATACGAAAATCGAAGAAGTTCTAAAAGAAATTATGCCTGAAGCTTTCGCTGTAGTTCGTGAAACTGCACGTCGTTGGGCTGAAAATGGACAATTAGAAGTTACTGCTTTAGATTTTGACAAAGTTTTAGCTAACCAAAAAGATGGAATCACCATTTCTGGAGACAAAGCAATTTGGCACAATGAATGGACTGCAGCTGGAACTCCAGTAAAATGGTCGATGATCCATTACGATGTACAGTTGATGGGTGGTGCAGTTCTTCACAAAGGTAACATTGCCGATATGCAAACGGGAGAAGGAAAAACTTTGGTTGCGACACTTCCTGTTTATTTGAATGCACTTTCTGGAAAAGGCGTTCACTTGGTTACGGTGAATGATTATTTGGCAAAACGAGATTCAGAATGGATGGGACCGTTGTACCAATTTCACGGTTTATCGGTTGAATGCTTGGATAAAACACGCCCAAATTCACCAGAAAGAAGACAAGCGTATCATGCAGATATTTTATTTGGAACAAACAATGAATTTGGTTTCGATTATTTACGCGATAACATGGCAAGTTCAACAGATGATTTGGTTCAACAAAAACACCATTTTGCGATTGTCGATGAAGTCGATTCAGTTTTAGTGGATGATGCAAGAACGCCATTAATTATTTCTGGACCAACACCAAAAGGTGATGAACATGAATTCCACGAATTAAAACCACGCATCGAAAAAGTTGTTGCAGCTCAAAAAGCTTATGTAACACAATGTTTGGTTGAAGCAAAAAAGAAATTGGAGGTTATCAATGCTCCTTCAGACGATAAAAAAGACACAAAAACACTTTTGGAAGAAGGTGGAATGGCTTTATTGAGAGCTCACAGAGGTTTACCTAAAAATAAAGCTTTAATTAAATTTTTATCAGAACCAGGAATTAAAGCACATCTTCAAAAAACAGAAAATTTCTACATGGCTGAACAAGGCAAACACATGAAGAAAATTGATGTGGAATTGTTTTTTGTTATCGATGAGAAAAATAACACGATTGAATTAACAGAAAAAGGAATCGACCTTGTTTCTGGAAACGAAGATAAAAATTTCTACATCATTCCAGATATCGGTGGAGAAATTGCAAAATTAACAAAATCAGGAATTGTCGGAGAAGAATTAGCAAGTAAAAAAGATACGTTGATACGTGATTTCAGTATTAAATCCGAACGAATTCACTCTATCAACCAATTATTAAAAGCGTACACTTTATTTGAAATTGAAGTGGAGTACGTAATCATGGAAGGTAAAATCAAAATAGTTGATGAACAAACAGGACGTATCATGGAAGGTCGTCGTTATTCTGACGGTTTACACCAAGCAATTGAAGCAAAAGAAAATGTAACGGTTGAAGCTGCCACACAAACGTATGCCACCATTACACTTCAAAATTACTTCAGAATGTACCACAAATTGGCTGGTATGACTGGAACTGCAGAAACTGAAGCTAAAGAGTTTTGGGATATCTACAAATTAGATGTTGTTGTTATTCCTACAAATAGACCTATTTCAAGGAAAGATCAAAACGACCTTGTTTTCCGTTCAGCGAGAGAAAAATTTGCTGCTGTAATCGACGAAACAGAAAAGTTAGTAAAAGAAGGAAGACCAGTTTTGGTTGGTACAACAACGGTTGAGATTTCAGAATTTTTAAGTCGTATGATGAAAATGCGTGGCATCAAACATGAAGTTTTGAATGCTAAGCATCATCAACGTGAAGCAGAAATTGTTGCTGAAGCTGGTAAAGCTGGATCTGTAACAATTGCAACCAATATGGCTGGTCGTGGAACAGATATCAAATTAGGTGAAGGAGTTAAAGATGTTGGTGGTTTAGCAATCATCGGTACAGAAAGACATGATTCACGTCGTGTTGACCGTCAGTTAAGAGGTCGTTCTGGCCGTCAAGGAGATCCAGGTTCATCACAATTTTTCGTTTCGTTGGAAGATGATTTGATGCGTAAATTTGGTTCAGAACGAATTGCAAAAATCATGGATCGTTTAGGCTTGAAAGAAGGTGAAGTTATTACGCACAGTATGGTTTCAAAATCAATCGAACGTGCTCAGAAAAAAGTAGAAGAAAACAATTTCGGACAACGTAAGCGTTTATTGGAATATGATGATGTAATGAATGCACAACGTAAAGCAATTTACAAAAAACGTCACAATGCTTTATTTGGAGACAGATTAGGCTCAGATGTTGCAAATATGTTTTACGACGTTTCTGAATCTGTTGTTTTCAATTTCCCTCATGCAAATCAATTTAACGATTTTACTTTGGAATTATTCAGAGTATTAGGAATAGAAAGTCCAGTTTCAGAATCTGATTTCGCAACTTTAGATAAAAATGAAATTGTGAACCGTGTTTTTGATGCTGTTGAAGAAAATTACCGTCATAAAAACGCACGTATTGCTGAAAGAGCATACCCACAGGTAAAAGTCGTTTTTGAAAATCCAAGTAATAAATTTGAAAACATTTCTTTCCCATTAACGGATGGTAAAAAAGAGATGCAATTGATTTTAAGCATCGAAGAAGCGTACAAATCTCAAGGAAAAGCAATTACAACTGCTTATGAACGTAACATTGTTCTTGCCTTAATTGACGAGGAATGGAAAGAGCATTTGCGTGAAATGGACGATTTAAGAACTTCTGTTCAACAGGCAGTTTACGAGCAAAAAGATCCTTTGTTGATTTATAAATTAGAATCTTTTGAATTATTCAAAACCATGTTATCTCGCTTAAATGTAGAAACGATTGAAACACTTGTTAAAATGGATATTCCATTCATGCAGGATGAAATCAAAAGTACGAATAAGCAAGTTACAACGCAAAACAGCTACGAAAAAGCACAACTTGGAATGAGTTCTACTTCTACCCAAGCACCACAATTTAATGGCGCTGAAGGATATCAAGAAGCGATTCAAAACTCCTACCAAGAACCTGTAAAAAAGCAGCCTGTTGTTGTGGAACAAAAAATTAATCGAAACGACCCTTGTCCTTGCGGTAGTGGTAAAAAATATAAAAATTGCCATGGGTAAAACATAACTATTTTAAATATTAAATAAAGGTTGGCAATTTTAGCCAACCTTTATTTTTTCAAAACGTTTTGAAATCAACAAATACCTAAATTCAATTTTTTAACTAATTTTGCAAAAAAATAACTTCATGAAAAACATAATTACAGCATTATTTATCTCAGTACTATTTAATTCTTTTTCTCAAGATATCGAGTTAGTGAAAGAATTTATCCCAAACAGTGTTCCTCAGGACATCGTTGAATTTGATTCAAAACTTTTTTTCTCAGCCGATGACGGAATTAACGGACGAGAATTATGGTCCTCAAACGGAACAACAGCTGGAACGACACTTTTTAAAGATATTTTAAGTGGTGGAGCAAGTAATCCAGAGAAATTAAAAGTGTTAAATGGTAAATTATACTTCATAGCATTAGAAACACTTTCTCCAGCTAGAAAAGCTTTATATGTTTCTGACGGAACTGTTGCTGGAACAATTAAATTAACATCTCTTTCAACAAATCAATCTAACATAGATGCAACAATCTATTTTGAAAGTGCTAACAACCTAGTTTTTTTTAAAAATGACATCAACGCATTAGGTTCAGAATTATGGGTGACAAACGGCACTGTTGCTGGTACTTCACAATTAAAAGATATAAATATTGGAAATGGAAGCAGTAATCCAGATCATTTTTACATGTACAATAACAAAGTGTTTTTTAGTGCCTCTAATGGAATTGATGGTTCTGAATTATGGACCTCAGACGGTACTTACGATGGAACTGTCATGGTCAATCCAGGATTAACGACTAATACTACTGGACCGAAAAACTTCTTCAATTATAATGATGTGTTATATTATAATTATGATGATGAACTTTGGTCAACAAATGGTACTTTAACAGGAACCGCTTTATTCAAAAAAATTCATGCTGATTTCAAAAGCTATCCAAAAGATTTTATTGTTTATGATTCCAAACTTTTCTTCTCAGCTCAGAGAAATGGATTAGCGAATGAATTATTTATTAGTAATGGTACACCAGAAGGGACATTACCAGTTCTAGCAAGTATGAATGGCTATAATTGTTCAAACATAAGAAATGTACTCGGAATGCTAATATTCAGTGGTAAATCTGATTTACACGGAACAGAAATATGGATGTCTTTGGGTACAAGTCAAGACACGAGAGAACTTAGAAATTTAAACAATCAAAATGGTGGAGTTGACGATGGAATTGTTGGTGATTTTAACATTGTTGAAGCTAATGGTTTAGCTTATTTTTCGGGTGTCCAATCTGGAACTATGGATGAATTACTTGTAACAAACGGAACAGAATCTGGAACTTTTAGCTTAGAATACGTAAACACAACAAATTATGACGGTGAACCAGCAGATTTAATTCAATTTAACAATACCGTTTTTTTCTCATCAAAATACGTTTCAAACGGAGCATTATATAAAATTGCTGGTGGCGGACCTTATGTAATTACAACATCTTCAGCTCCATCAAACGGTGGAACAACTTCAGGTGATGGAACATACAATGAAAATGAATCAGTTACTGTTAATGCTATCGCCAACACAAACTTCACTTTTACAAATTGGACAATCTCAGGAAATATTGTTAGTACTTCTGCAAGTTATACTTTTCCAGCCGTTTCAAATATGGATTTAGTTGCAAATTTCTCTTCTACCTTACCAACTTTTACTATTACTACTTCCGCTCTTCCTTCAAATGGTGGTACAACATCAGGAGATGGGACATATGAATTAAATGAAACTGTAGACCTTAGCGCAATAGCTAATACTGGTTTCACATTTACTAACTGGACAATCTCAGGAAATATTGTTAGTACTTCTGCTAGTTATTCTTTTCCGGCTATTGCAGATGTGAATATTGTAGCAAATTTCACTCCATCAACTTCCAATATTACTGAATATAGTATTTCAGATGTTATAGTCTATCCAAATCCAGTAGATGAAGTTTTAAATTTCACTTTTAACTCAAAAGCTTCATTAATTGAGATCTCTTCTTTAGATGGTAAATTAATCCACTCTAAAAATATTAACTCCTCATCCTATTCTATGAATTTTTATAATTTATATGCTGGAGTATATATGTATTCAATAACTTTCGAAAATGGATCAAAATTTTCTGCCAAATTTATCAAGAACTAAGTTAATAATTGTTTAATTTTAAACAGCAAAGCCTCTTTTTTTAACAAAAGGAGGCTTTTTAGCTTTAAAAACAACTCATAACCTCTCAATTTTAAAACTAAACGCAATCTCTCACAATTCAAAAACCACCAAATATTCATCCAAAATAGCATTCTGTCCAAAACTAAATCGATTTTGTACAAAATAAAACAAATAACTTAACACAAACTTCATATTTAAAAGTGAATAAACTATCTTTGTATTGCTTTATTTAAAAAAACTATAAGAGTATGAAATCTATTTTATTGATTTTAACTTGTTTCATAATAGAAACAAATCTATTTTCTCAAACAAGTACAATTACAACTTGGATTAAAAATAATCCTGAAGTAACATTTATCGAATCAAAAAATCTTCAAAATTTTAGCGACTCAGAAATCTCTAAATTAAATACAAAGTTAATTGTATTTGATTCTGAAATCAAAGAAGAAGATATAATGAAGTTTGACAAAAATTTCTCTACTGAGAATTCAAACATCATTGTTCAGGCTAGTGCTTCTAAAACTCAAAGTCAAGAAGTAAAAGATTGGAAAAATCAAAATCCTTTTGTTAAAGTTGTTCCACAATCTGTTTATAAAAACTCATCTCAAGAGATTAGAGCAGAATATCATGCAAACAATTGCATGATTTTGTTTGGTGAAGAACTTACAGAAGAAGATGTTAAAAACTATAAATTCTAATCCCATTTTTATGAAATACATATACTCAATAATATTAATATCAATATTTAATTTAAGTTTATTTGCTCAGTCTGACGGATGTCCTGGTGCTAATAGTATCACGCCAAGTGCTTCTTGCACTAATGTAGCTTACGATGTTTTAGGTTCATTTGGTAATTCTGCATTAACCCAAGCAAGTTGTGCGGGCGCAGGTAAAGACGATGGATGGTTTCGTTTTACTGCTTCTTCAACTTTTACTACTATTACGGCAAATGCTGTAGGAAATTCAATGGTTTTGGCACTGTATGCTGGTACTTCTTGTACACCGGCTAATGGCTCTGAACTTACCTGTGCGGCTGTAGCAGCTGGTGCTTCAGGTACAATAAGTTATGCCACGACTAATGGGTCAACATATTTGATTCAAATTCATAGACAATCAGGTAATAATAGTGCAAATGTTTCAGGTAATATATGTGTGTGGAATTCTCCAGCACCCCCTGCAAACGATAATTGTGCTAGCCCTACTGCTTTCCCTGCGATACCTGTAGATGGTTCATGTTCTACCTTATCAAATCAATCAACCACAAACTGTACAAATTCAAACGTAACACCAACCGGTTCATGTACCTCAAATACAGGTACTCCAGATGATGACATTTGGTTCTCTTTTACTGCAACTGCAACAGCACACAATATAGCTGCAACATTTATTTCAGGAAACACAAATGTTGTTTGGCAAGTTTTTTCAGGTGCTTGTGGAGCATCTATGACTTCTCTAATGTGTACGGATAATAATGCAGGAGGTACAGTTTCAGGTCTAACCATAGGACAAGTTTACAAAATAAGGTTATATACAAATGGTGCAGCTGCAACAACAACTCAAACAATTTGTTTATCAACACCTCCACCTCCGCCAGCAAATGATAACTGTAGTGGGGGGACTGCTTTTCCTGCAGTTCCAACCAACGGAACGTGTTCAACTTTATCAAATCAATCAACTACAGCATTAGCGACAAATTCAAACGTAACCCCTACTGGTGCTTGTACAAGTACTTCAGGTACATCTGATGACGATGTTTGGTTTACTTTTACTGCGACAGCAACGACAACTAATTTAACTGCAACATGGGTCGCTGGTAATACTGATGTTTATTGGCAAGTATTTTCAGGTGCTTGTGCAGGTACAATGACTTCTTTATTGTGTACAGATAACGATGCTGGTGGTGCAATAACTGGTTTAACAATTGGTCAAGTTTATAAAATAAGAATGTTTTCATGGTCATCTACAGGTTATACAACTCAAAACATTTGTTTATCAACACCTCCTGGACCTCCAGTTAATAACGAATGTGCGGGTGCGTTAAATGTAGCAGTAAATGCAGGCCAAACATGTACTTCTCAAACTGCAGGTACTGTTGAATCCGCAACAGCATCTGGGCAAGCAAATAGTTGTGGTGGTACTCCTGATGATGATGTTTGGTTTACTTTTACAGCTACTCAAACAAGTCATATTGTTGAGATTAATAATGCTATTGGATCAACAAATGATATTATGTACAGTGTATTTGGTGGAACATGTGCCTCACTAGGTGCTTCTTTATTATGTGATGAGATTTATACTCAAGGCTCTGGAACGGTTACCGGTTTAACAATAGGGAATGTTTATAGAATTCGTGTATTTACTTGGACAGCAACAACAGCACAAAATACTGATTTTAATGTTTGTATTCAAACACCTCCTCCTCCCCCAACTAATGATAACTGTAGTGGAGCAACTGCGGTAACAGTTAATGCAGGAATTACCTGTACCTCACAAACCGCTGGTACCATAGAATGGTCGACACCATCAGGTATAGCCTTGGGATCTTGTTTTGGAACTGCTGATGATGATGTTTGGTATTCTTTCGTCGCTTCAAATACAACTCACTATATTGCTTTAAACAATGTTGTTGGTACAACGACAGATTTATATCACAGTGTTTATAGTGGTGCATGTGGCTCATTGGGTGCAGCATTAATTTGTAGTGATCCAAACAGTAGTGCCGTTACTGGTCTTACTATTGGTAATACATATTACATAAGAATTTACTCATGGACAGCTACCTCAAATCAAAATACAGATTTTAATGTATGCGTAACAACACCACCTCCTCCACCTGCAAATGACGTTTGTGGAACACCTCTTGCCTTTCCTGTTGTTCCAACGAATGGAACTTGTGCAACCTTATCAAACCAAAGTACAGTATCTTCAACAAATTCAAGTATAACACCAACTGGGACTTGTACATCAAATTCAGGAACACCTGATGACGATGTTTGGTTTACTTTTGTAGCAACAGCAACAACTTTGGTACTAAATGCAACATATGTTAGTGGAAGTACAGATGTTTATTGGCAAGTATTTACTGGTGCTAATTGTGCTGGTACAGCAACTGTTTTTTGTTCAGATAATGATAATGGAGGAACAATGACAGGTTTAACAATTGGTACAACCTACAGGGTAAGAATGTATTCTTATGGTTCAGGTGTATTTACCACTCAAAATATTTGTATCCAAACACCACCACCACCACCAACAAATGATGAGTGTACAGCAGCGACATCCTTAACTGTATCAAGTACAGCAACA
This sequence comes from Bacteroidota bacterium, assembly GCA_040386975.1. GTDB lineage: Bacteria > Bacteroidota > Bacteroidia > Flavobacteriales_D > Crocinitomicaceae > M2408. Next base: position 42,427 of record JAZKEO010000002.1, read on the forward strand.
TGTTCATCTCCAACAGCTGGTTATATCACAAGCTCAACTGCGTCTTCTCAAGCTAATGACTGCTATGGAACTGATGATGATGATGTTTGGTATAGCTTTGTTGCAACAGGTACAAGTCAATATGTAGGATTAAGTAGTGTAAGTGGTTCGACAACAGACATGATGGTTGCAGTATACAGTGGTGCTTGTAACTCAATTGGTTCTAGTATTCTTTGTGAAAATTTTTATGGTACAGCTGGTGGCTCTGAAAGTGTATCAGGCCTAGTTGAAGGGAATACATATAGAGTAAGAGTTTATTCTTACACTTCAACAACTGGTCAAAATGTTAATTTCAATATTTGTATAAGCACACCACCTCCTCCTCCAGTAAATTCAACTTGTTCAGGAGTAATTGAATTCTGTCCGGAAACCCCTGTTACAATTGGTGCTGGAACAGAAGGGACGGCTCAAGCTGGAAATAATTATGGTTGTCTTGGAAGTCAGCCAAACCCATATTGGTACTATTTTACAGTAAATCAAAGTGGTAATATCAATTTAGATTTAAATGCAGCTGCTGATATCGATTTTGCTCTATGGGGTCCATATAACAATACTGCAGCAGCAGCTTCAGCTTGTGGTTCATATCCAGCCCCAATAGATTGTAGTTATTCTACTGCTGGTCTTGAAAGTATTGATGCAACAGGTGCTTCAGCTGGAAAAGTTTATGTATTACTAATTACAAATTATGCTGATGTAGCTCAAAATATTTCTCTAGCATTTGATGACGCAAGTTCATCGGGAGATTGTAATTGCAATATTGTTTTACCTGTTGAATTAACAAGTTTTACAGTAAATAAATTCGGGAAAAGTAATTATTTAAATTGGCAAACAGCGAGTGAAAAAAATAATGATTACTTTTTAGTACAACGTTCGATTGATGGTGATTTATGGGAAACAATAAAATTAGTTAAGGGACATGGAACAACAGATCATCAAAAAGATTATCAATATATTGATGAGAATCCTTTAGTTGGCTTATCCTATTACAGACTAAAACAAGTTGATTTTAATGGTGACTTTATATTTTCTGAAATTAAATCTGTTACAAGATCTACTTTTGTAGATCATTACATCTATCCTCAACCAGCACAAAAAGAATTTAAAATAAGTGCAGAAATTGGAAAAATTAATTCAATCGAAATCATTGATTTAGTTGGAAAAAAATCATCTGTTGATTTTAAAGAAGAGAATAATGAATATGTTGTAAACATAGAGGGTTTAAATTCAGGAATATACATTGTAAATATGATTAGTACATTTGGTATTATGTCTGAAAAAATCATAATTAGATAATTTAAAAAAAATCACATCATAAAAAAGTGCTTTTCAAATTGGAAGGCACTTTTTTTTTGAATTAAAGCCAACGAATTATCTAGTAAATAAAAGTTAAAGAATAATAACTTAAAAACAATTCAATCCTTTCATCATTGATTTAATTGCAAGTTTGGGATGAAATTTAGTCTCTTATTTTTTCTTAAAAAAAATATTCTGCGGAGGATACTAAATTTTTATTAAAAAATACTAAATAGTATGCGTAAACTATGGTTTGATAATTGTGAGTGCTGTTTTAAATAATTGTTCAGAAATACTTCCATTATTCTTTGACATTGTTTTATTTTCCTCCTACCTTTATATCAAACTCTAAAAATATAAATATGAATTTAAAATTTACAATTTACGTATTTTTTGGATTATTAACGGTGCTAAAGAGTAGTACATTAGTAGCTCAATGTTCCGTTACTGCCCCAACTGATGTTACGATCAATTGTGGTCAATCAACATCTTTAGTGGCAAACACTAATATCCCCACATATTCCTATACAAGTTCTTCATGTCCACCAGTTGCAATTACAGGCACAAATGCCTTCCCAACCGCTTGTGATGACTGTGTAACGGGTGATATTAATATTGGTTTTCCTTTCAATTTTTATGGTAATACTTATACAAATTTGAGGATTCAATCCAATGGTATTGTTGGTTTTGGTGGCTTAACATATACTGGCTTTTCTGGTTTTACAATTCCTGCATCAGGAAATCCAAATAACTACATTGCTGGTTTGTATGCTGATATCGACATTAGATGTGGTGGTACAATAACTTACCAATTAGTAGGAACTTCTCCTAATAGAAAATTTGTAGTTAGTTATAACAACGTTGCTCCTTATGGAAGTGGTAGTCCTACTTGTGATGGAACGGGAACTGCATCTTTTCAAATAATTTTGAATGAAAATGGTTCCTTTCAAACCATCATTACACAACTTTCATCTAATTGGGAATCAACATGGGGTACTGAAATAACTCAAGGTGTGGAAAACATTGATGGTACTTATGCAGTTGCTACTTCAGGGAGAAACGATCAAACGCAACCAGGAATAGGGCCTGGAGCAACAGATTGTTATATCTTTAATCCAGGTGTTTGTGTTTTCCAGAGATGGGAATTAAATGGTGTTTCAGTTTCAACAAATCCAACTTATTCTGTAAACCCTACTGTAACAACAGCTTACACTGCCGTTTGGAATTGTGCGGGTTCTACTTGTTCAGATAATACTTCGGTAATTGTTAATGGACCAACAATCACACCTGCAGGCGTTGTCAATAATTCAAACTGTTTAACTGCGAATGGCTCTTTTAACCTTTCATTAAACAACTTTGCAAATGGTACTTATACCTTAAATTATACATTGGGTGGAGCCGCCCAAACAAGGTCTGTTACCATATCCAGTTCCTCTCAACTTGTTAGCTTCACTGGTCTAAATGTAGGAACTTATGCCAATTTTTCAATTACTTCAGGCTGTAATAGTGCTGCCTATGCTGGTCCAATATCTATTATCAACGCTTTTGTAACACCAATAATTAGTGTAGGATCAATTGTAAATGGTTCAGACTGTACAACTCCAAATGGATCTTTTACAATTTCTGTTTCTGGATTATCTGCAGGAACACATACAGTAAACTATTTGAATAATGGTGCTGCCGCTTCTACCACCGTAACAGCGGGTGCTTTAACCAATATTGCTCAAAATACCACATTTAATTCTGGTACATTTAGTTCGGGGAATCCGACATTTAATAGACCATCAACGTATGACTGTCCAAATTCTTTTGGGACTGCAGTATATTATAATGCATACACCTTTGTTCCCTCAACAACAGGTTCATATACCTTTAACAATACTTTCTCAGGTGATGGATACGGACTTTTATATCAAACATCTTTCAATCCAGCGAGTCCATGTAGTAATTTTTTACTAGCAGATGATGATGGAAACGCGGGTTCAGACCCAAGATTAACTAGAAATTTAACAGCTGGTGTAACTTATGTGCTTGTAACAACAACTTTTGCAAATTCAACTACAGGAAACTTTTCTTGGCAATATACTGGACCTGGAGGGGCAACAATTGGAGCTTCATCAGGAGTAGTAACTTCTGTTATCAGTGGATTATCGGCTGGAACCTATACTAATTTCACTATAGGTACTGGTTGTAACGCTTTCACTTTACCTGGTCCAATAAGTATTACAAGCCCAGGTGCACCTTTAACAACGGGAGCAACTGTTTGTGTAGGCGGTTCTGGTTCCTTAGTCAGTCCTACAGTTTGTGGTGGTGGAAGTCCACAAACTCAAACAGCTACTGGAAGTGGAGGAACTTCAAATACTACTGCATATACAGGAGGTACAGATATAAATATTGCTTTCCCAGCTTTACCAGGTGGTGCAACAGTAACTGCCGTTAATGTAAGAATCTCATATACTTCTTCATATGCTTCTGAGTTAAGAGTTGAAGCAGATCCACCCGCAGGAACTACACAAACTGATATAGCTCCAAGTGGAACTTCAAATGTTGCACTTGGAACATGGTCAACCGCTAATAATCCTGTTGGGAATTGGAGATTTAGATTCAGAGAAACTTACGATGATGCTGGTACAGATGCAACTATTACAAATATAACCATTACTGTAACCTATACGCTACCTTCTACAATTCAATGGTATACTGTCGCTTCTGGAGGTACAGCAATAGGATCAGGTACACCCTTTAATCCAGTTGGAGTTTCAGGTTCAGGTTTAGCGAATACAAATACATCAGGTTCAACAACCTATTACGCTGCTTGTAGTAGCTCATCTTCTTGTAGAACAGCAGCTACTTTTTTAATAAGTCCTGCTTCTACTGCTCCAACAGGAGTAATTGGAGGAACAACAGTTTGTCCCGGCACATCTGTAACATTAGGAATAACTGGAGGAAGTTTAGGAGTAGGTTCAAATTGGGAATGGTCTACAACAAATTTCGGTTCGGTTGTCGGAACAGGATCTACTTTAACTGTAACACCAATAGCCAATACTACGTATTACGTAAGAGCCTCTGCTATTGGATCATGTGCAGCAACCGCAACAGTTAATGGTGCAATAACAATTTCTAGCACTTCAAGTAATTTAAGTACAAACAATCAAACTAAAACATGTATAGTGAATCAAAACGGCTATGTTCATTTTTATTCTGATGCTACTGTTGGTACAGCTGGTCAATTAATTCTTTCAATTAATTCTTTAGGTCAAAATTTAGGGAATGTAAAGGTAACATCTTTTGTAAATGCGCAAAATAACGCAATTGCTGTTCCTGCATGTGGTGCTTACGCTTCAGTTATTACTCATGCAATGGGTAGAAGATGGCTTGTAGATCCAGAATTTCAACCCGTTACTCCAATTACTGTAGCTCTACATTTTAAATCTGCTGAATATACTAAATTACAAACTGCCGCTAATGGAAATGCAAATCCTGATGATAACCTAAGTGCGATAGGTGATTTAAAATTGAGTAAGTATTCAGGACCTTTAAACGAAGATAATGTATTTGCCAATAATTGTGTTGAAAACGGTGGAAACGGTGGAACTACAATTCACAGTCAAAGCTCGAACTTGGATACAGATGTTTTCATTGCAACGATGGGTAACAACCAAAGCACAACAATTTTTTCAATTCCAAGTTTTTCAGAATTGTGGTTACATGGAACTAATGGGAGTATACCTTTACCGGTAACATTATCTTCCTTTAGTGGTCAATGCAACGACAATGATGTTACCTTGAAGTGGACAACACAATCTGAAACTAATTCTAAAAAATTCATTATTGAAAAGTTAAGAGACGGAATTTGGTATCCAATTGGAGAGGTTTTATCTGCTGGAAGTAGCAATGGTGAAAAATCTTACAGCTTTAAAGATAATTTATATTCATCAGCTGAAAATTATTATCGTTTAAATCAAATAGATTTAAATGGGATATCTACTGTTTATGAGGAGCTTTTAGTATCATGTAATATATTGTTAAATTCACTCTCTATTTTCCCAAATCCTAATGAAGGTGAATTTACAATTGAAATCAATAGTATTAACTCGATAAAAAATGCTAATATTGTTATTTCTGATATTTCAGGTAAAATTATTTATAGCGAGTTAGTATCTTTAAATAAAGGAGTAAACCAGTTTCATTTAAATAAATTTGATTTGTCTACTGGAACCTACCTAGTCCATTTAAAGAATTTAAACGAAGATTTCAAGCCTTCTCTTTTAATTAAAAAATAAATTGTCTAACATAAATTTAAAAAATGAAAAAAATACTTCTAATTTTCTCGCTGCTCTTTACATTTAACAATGTATTTTCTCAAGTAGAATCACCTTATTATGATAAAGCTAACGAGCAATTGATCCAAATGATAAAATATTTTGATGGTTTAAGTTTACCCTTGAATGAAACTCAAAAAGCTAATATTTTAAAGATAAACATAGGTGTTCTCGATAAAACTCAGGGAATTAATTCATCTGAATCCACAGATGAGGAAAAGAAATCTAATTTAAATAACATTAAATTAGCCCATGAAAAGTATATCTTAAAACAACTTTCTGATCCACAAAAGGAAAAATATAAAGATTGGATTACTTCAGATTCTAAGTGATTTTCAAATTAAGTTTTGTAAAGGTTGCTCAAATTGAGCAGCCTTTTTAATTTATTAATTATAATTTTATCAAAAATTATCTTTAAAACAATTGAAATAGTTAAATAATACATTTGATTTTCAGTATTTTATGGATTTTTATTATTTTTTCACAAAAATCATTTGTAAGTATATAAAATAGTCGTATATTTGCACACGCTTTTGAACAAAAGCTCACATAAAATATTCAATTGTTAAACACAATTTTTGAATTTAGCTGTTGCTAAAGATTGAAAAATTAAAAAATTGGTTTGGTAGTTCAGTTGGTTAGAATACATGCCTGTCACGCATGGGGTCGCGGGTTCGAGTCCCGTCCAGACCGCAAAAAATAATTGAATATTATAAACCCTCGATTTTAATTGAGGGTTTTTTTTGTGGAATAAACTTTTGTGGAATAAACTTTAGACAATTCGAATAGATTTACTTCTTAACTTCAAAATCAACCTCATTTTCTTTCACACGACTTCTTTTACCAAAGTTTCGGAATTCATTTCTGAGTCCTGAAGCTGTTTCTTTTTCGTGTTCATTGTAAGCCAAAAAGTGAACTGAAATAATCCATAGAGGAAAAACAAGTAATATAAAAAGAATATAAACCAGTTGTCGGATGTAATTTGACCAATACCAGGGTTCGAAACCAAAGGTATTACAAACGTTTTTTACAAAATCACTCAACATATCAAGCAAATCTCTAATTGGTGGTGCTGATAATAAATTCCCATCGTGAATACTTCCAACAAAAGCGATTGGTTGAATGAATAGGGCAAAAATTAAAGTGAAAACAATTAAGGTAAGCAAGGAATTTCCGTAAGATCGCATGCTGTATTTCCAACCCAAACTAAACTTTTTCCCAAAAGAATCTTTTAAAATTCCTGCTACGGTTCCATTCAAGTAAAATAAGGGCAAAGCAAACAAAATCAAGAAATACCAATACCAAGGAATATAGGAAATTGTGTAAAATAAAAGTAAATTACCAAAACAAACTGGAACGATTCGTTTTATTAAAAACAGGAAAAAATCTTTCCATTTAAAAACTTGATCCATTGTTGAGAAAGTAAAGGAAATAGACACAAATAGAATAGCAAAAATAATTGCCCACAAGAAATTAATTAGTATTTCTTGCACATTATTATAACCAAAACCCATCATAATTTCAAGCTGTTTAGACCAATCAAACCAATGATTTGTTAACATTAAATCTTTGTGTAATTCATTTTGAAAATAAGTCAAAATTAAAATCAATGGAAAAACAAAAAGCATGTTTATTTTGAAAAACTTACTGAAATGAATGCGGTAAAAACGAAAAGTATCTGAAATTATTTGTCCAATCGTTCTGATTTTTTGCAAATTAAAGCCCGTATTAGGGAAAATATTCACCGTTTCTTCTTCATGAATTAACTCGGGGTACTTTCGAGCAACAAGAATCGGATAAATTACGTAATAAAACAAAATGATTCCAAAAGAAAGTAGAATTAATACCCATTTTGTCCACTCAGCTAATTCCAAGTAATTTGCTGTTACATAACTTTCTAAAAATCCAGCAAGAATGATGAAAGGAACCAAACTCAACATGATTTTCAAGCCACGCTTGGCAGAAAGTTGCAAGGATTGTAAACGCGAATAATTCTTGGGGAAAAGCCAACCATTTCCCATCGTTATTCCAGCACCAGCAGCCAAAACCAAAGCGGAAATTTCAAAAGCACCATGAATCCAAATCCCTAAAAAGGAGGTTATTAAAAGTCCTTTTGTAGCAAAATAATACTGAAATGTCCCAATCATAATCGAATTTTGGAACAAAAAAATGTGTGATCCGATAGTAAAAAAGATTCCGAAAATAAAGGTATAAAAAGCAACTTTTAGATTATTTGTAGTAATATCTATAAACATGGCGACGTTACTTTCTGTATTGTAAACCGCCAAAGGATTACCTTTCGCAATATTATATTCAGTCATTTCAACATAATCACTTCCCAAAACAGTTGCCGTAAAATCGGGATCAAAATGTGTTGTTACAGCACCAATAATTGCCCAAATTGAAAAAATAATCAAGGTGAAAAGCAAGTTTTTCCGTGCACGATAAATCTCCAATGGCAAAGAAACTTTCCAAACGGTAATAACTTTTTTAAGAGATTCACCTTTTTGAATGTGTAAACTCGTATAAACACGCTGAGCTAATTGATTCAAATAAACACGAACTGTTCGACGGTTATAAAAGGTTTGAGCATAACTCAAATCATCGGTAATATCCATATACAAGGAACTCAACTCTTCTGGGTCTTTTGACTGACTTTCAGAAAGTTGCTCAAAGCGGTGCCACTTTTCTTTGTTTTGCTCTATGAATTTTGTTTCTTTCAATGTGTAGGTAAATATAAATATTTTTCTCTTTGAAATTTATTATGCTAATTTAATTTTTTTTACCACAAAGACAAAAAGGCAATAAGCTTCACAAATTATTCCTTGATTTTATTTCTCACTTCCCAAAATCATATCCCAATCCCACCAAAAAAGAAGAAATAGTTGTTCTCACATTCTCAGGCGGATTGCTATCGTAAAAAAGATTCAGTTCAGTTTTAAAACGTAATTTTTTAGTTAATTGCGTATTTAACGAATATTGTCCAGAGAATCGGAAATCGGAAAAATCAGAAATCAAGGGCTGATAATAAGATGTTCCAGAAAAAGAAAGGTTTTTAAAATTCATGAACCAAGAAAGGTAGGAACTCCATCTAAAATCGCTGTTGAATTGATTATTGGGTTGAATTTCCTCATATTCGTAAAAAACAGAAGTTCCAACAAAGGTTTTGATTTTTTCTTTTGAGATAATTTTCGCTCTAATTCCTGTGCCTACCAAACTTCTCAACTTTTGATTCAAGAGTTGATTGTATTGCGTTTGTGCGTAAGATTCCCATTTCCAGCCACTTTGTTTGATACGGTAAGCATAACGAAGGTGTCCCATTCCTGAATTGGCATACACTTTTTCTCCGCCAGAGTAAAAGAAATCGCTTAAAAGGAAAAAATAATGTTTTCTGTTTGCGCTTTTAAATTGAATCCGAGATTTTGCGTTCAAGTTAAACAAAATATCTTTGTTCTGAATAAATGAAAAAGATGCATCCAAAGCCCCACTCCACCCCATTGTATCATCATAAATTCGTTTGTTTTCAATATTCACAATTTGTGAAAAACAAATATTTATTGAAACAATAAAACTAAAGAAAATTGATGTTCTTAAATTAAAACTCATAACTTCTAACTCATAACTACAAACTGCTAACTCATTTCGGAGCTAAACGATACATCACATATCCCAAAATCCCAAACAAGACATTGGGAACCCAAACAGCAATCATTGGTGGGAAACCTAGATTTTTCGCCGCAACGGTTGTTACTTGCATCGTGAAAATATAAATAAACACAAAAAGTAAACCGATAGCAATGTTAACACCTATTCCTCCCCGTTTTTTTCGACTCGAAACAGCAACTCCCATCAAGGTTAAAACATAAGTCGCGAAAGGTAAAGATGTCCGTTGATACAGCATAATTTCATAATCTGGAATTTTTGGATTTCCTTTTCTTTTTTCCATCTCAATGAATTTTTTCAACTCCGAAAAAGCCATTGTTTCAGCCCTGTTTTCACGAATTGCCATTTCTTCAATCGTAAAATTAAAGGTTGTATCTAAAGCAAAACCTGTTCTCAAATCATCTTTCGGATTACCAATTTTACGGATATAATAATTATTTAAATGCCATTTATGAGTTCCAAGCGTATTTATTGCTGTTTGTGCGTGAATATAATAATCAGGTTTTCCTTTTGCATTCCAAACTTCTATTTTTAAGTCGTTTACAATATTTTCATCACTCACATAAGAAGTAAAATAAACCAATTTATTCCCTGGAAATTGAGCATGATAATTTTCAACAACCATGCGATCTCGATAATACTTTTCTTCAAAATTCAAACGCACTTTATTTGACTTTGGAATGATAAAGTGATTCAAAATCAAGGAAACAAACACAAGAAATGTAGCTGCAATAAAATATGGTCGTAAAATTCTGGTAAATGGTTTTCCACTGAACATCAAAGGTATGATTTCCGAATCTTGAGCCATTTTTGCCGTAAACCAAATCACGGATAAAAAGATGATTAAAGCCGAAAAGGTATTTCCGTAATAAATGATAAAATTGGTGTAATATTCAAAAATTATCCCAAAAACGGTCGCTTTGTTATCAATAAATTCACCTAATCTGGAAGAAATGTCAAAAACGGTAGAAAATAGCATCACAATCCCCAACATGAAAAAAAATGTTGACAGAAATTTTTTTATGATATACTTATCTATTAAATTCATTCAATTAGCTAATTAGCTAATTAGCAAATTTGCTAATTATCAAAGTCTTCTTCCCATTTTTTGCACCATAACATCTTTCCATTCGGCAAAAGTTCCGTCTAAAATACGTTTTCTTGCTTCTCTAACCAACTCCAAATAAAAAGCCAAATTATGAATTGATGCAATTTGCATTCCAAGATATTCTTTTGCTTTAATCAAATGTCGCACATAAGCTTTTGAATATACTTTATCAACGTAAGAAGTTCCATTTGGATCCAAAGGAGAAAAATCATTTGCCCATTTTTCGTTTTTCATGTTCATCGTTCCTTCAGAAGTAAACAACAAACCATGACGTGCATTTCTTGTTGGCATCACACAATCCAGCATGTCAACTCCAAGAGCAATACTTTCCAAAATGTTAATTGGCGTTCCAACCCCCATCAAATAACGAGGTTTGTCAGTTGGTAAAATCGAACAAACTAAATCCGTCATTTCGTACATATCTTCCGCTGGTTCGCCGACAGAAAGTCCTCCAATCGCATTTCCAAAAGCGTTGTGTTCAGCAATCGTATGTGCCGCTTCCGTTCTCAAATCTTTGTAAGTACTTCCTTGTACAATTGGAAAAAGTGCCTGCTCATAACCATATTTTGGTTCGGTACGATTCATTTGCTCAAAACAACGATTCAACCAACGATGCGTCATGTGCATGGAACGTTTTGCATAAGCATAATCGCATGGATAAGGTGTACATTCGTCAAAGGCCATGATGATATCGCCACCAATTGAACGTTGAATGTCGATTGCTTTTTCAGGTGTGAAAAAATGATAACTTCCATCTAAATGCGATTGAAATTTCACTCCTTCTTCCGTAATTTTATTTGAGCTTGAAAGTGAATACACTTGATAACCACCACTATCAGTCAAAATTGGACGTTCCCAACCGTTAAACTTGTGTAAACCTCCCGCTTTTTCAAGTACGTCAGTTCCTGGACGTAAATACAAATGATAGGTATTTCCTAAAATAATTTGAGCCTTAATATCGTCTCTCAATTCGTGTTGATGAACAGCTTTTACCGTTCCAGCAGTTCCCACGGGCATAAAAATGGGCGTTTCAATAATTCCATGATCCGTATGAATGCTTCCAGCACGAGCTTTTGTTCTTATATCTGTTTTATGTAAATCAAAGTGCATATCTTTGTTGATAAAAAATCTGTGCAAAGATAATTGTATTTAGTTATGCTTCTCATCTTTGTAGTCAAGAAAATCAAGAAAAGTCGGATAAACAATGGAATTTTTACCCAGTTTTGAAAAAAACACAGCATTTTACATTTTTTGTATATTGTGTACAATGTTGTTTATTCAACTTTTGTATCTCTTTTTAATTTACATTCGTTTTGCTTTCTTTAGGGATAAAAAGCAGACTTTAGTTGAGTCGAGTAACTTTCCTCCTGTTTCAGTTGTGATTGCCGCGAGAAACGAATCTGACAATTTGTATCACTATTTGCCTTTAATTTTAAACCAAAATTACCCGAATTTTGAAGTTGTTATTGTCAATCATCAGTCAATCGATGATTCTTACAACGTTTTAAACGCTTTCAAGCTTCAGTTTCCGAAAAAATTAAAGATCGTTGAAGTTGAACGAAGCAAACATTTAGGAACGGGAAAAAAATTCCCACTTTCACTTGGAATCAAAGCTGCCAGTCATGAAATTTTAGTTTTAACGGATGCTGATTGTGCTCCAGCGAGTGAAAATTGGTTGAGTTTGATGGTTTCCAAACTTTCAGATAAAAAAGAATTGGTTTTGGCTTACGCTCCTTACAAAGAAGAAAAAGGATTTTTAAATAAAATTATTCGGTTCGATACAGCCATGATTGCTATGAATTATTTCTCCTTTGCCTTAGCGAAAATTCCTTACATGGGAGTTGGGCGAAATTTAGCTTACAGCAAAAAATTATTTAATTCTGTTCACGGATTCAAATCGCATTATTCAGTTGTTTCGGGCGATGACGATCTATTTGTTCAGGAAGCAGCGAAAAATAAAAACTATACAATTCAAATCAATCCGCAAACTTTTTGCTATTCAAGAGGAAAAGATTCGTGGAGAAATTGGATCACACAAAAAACAAGACATTATTCCACAACAGAAAAATACCAAGTTATGAAAAAACTGTTGTTAGGAATTTATCCTCTAAGCTTGATTTTGGCATGGGTTTCTTTTGTAATATTGCTCGTGAATCCAGAATATAGACTTTTTTCAAGTGCTCTATTCGGATTTATTCTGCTGTTAAAATGGTGGATTCAAGGGAGGTGCATGCTAAAACTAAAAGCGAAAGGTTTTGTAGCCTTTTTGCCGTTTTTGGATTTATTTTACGCATTTTTAATCCCTTGGATTTATTACACATCAGAAAGAACGAGTAAGTGGAAATGATTTTTCGCTTCGCGAAGTGAAGAGTTAAAAGTGAAAAACGAAAAGTGAAGAATTAAAAACGTGTATCAATTGAGTCAAGTCATAATATCTTGACATCCTAAAATCCTGAAGCCCAAAAAAATGGAAGTAAACGAAAATTTATCTGACAAAGCCAAACATGACCTTAATTTAGTGGAAGCCGCTAAGAAAGGGAGTCAAGCTGCGTATGGTGAATTGATGCAACGTTACCGTGAATCCGTTTATTTCATGATGTTGAAAATGGTTAAAAACAATGATGATGCAGATGATTTAACAATCGAAGCATTTGGAAAAGCTTTTAGTCGCTTAGAACAATACACACCAACTTTTGCTTTTAGTACTTGGCTCTTTAAAATTGCATCCAACAATTGCATCGATTTTATGCGTAAAAAACGTGTGAAAGTTACTTCAATGGACACCGGTTATACAACAAACGATGGAGAAACAATCTATTTTGACGCGAAATCCAACACTCAAAACCCTGAGGAGGAATTGATGCACGGTCAAAAAGTAAAATTGATGCGAAACTTGGTTGAAAAACTAAAACCTCGTTACCGTGAATTGGTTGAATTACGCTATTTTGAGGAATTAAGCTACGAAGAAATTTCTGAGACACTTAATTTACCACTTGGAACCGTTAAAGCACAATTATTTAGAGCAAGAGATTATTTGGCAATTATGATTGAGAATACGAAAGAATCGATATAATCACCACAAAAACCTCAAAAATTTACGTTAACATTCAAGTGTTAACTAATAAACAAACAAAGGGCAAAAAGGGCGTTTTAAAAAGTTATTTTTGTTATAAATTTCCCACATGTTTGCACGTTTTTTTTTACTTACACTCAGTATTATTTCCTTAGTTTGGATTGTTTTCATTGGCTATGATTTATTGGATCAAAAAGATAATGTCAGTCCACAAGCAATTTTTTCTCAAAAAGATGGTGAAATATTAATCATTAATCGTTCGTCAGAAGTACTTTTAGAGGAATTAACATGTAAAATAAACCCTGAAATAACAGCTTTATTTTCACAGTTATTGAAGAATGTTTTCCCCAATGAACGCATTTATATTTCAGAAAAAAGACCAATTTTAATTGTCGAATCGCCAAATATCTGGACAAAAAAAGGAGTTCAAGATTACTTTGAAACAAAGGGAATCAAAATCGCACAGCCAAACGAAAAACAGTTTACTATACTCGGAAATTTAAAATGTAGCTACAAAAAAAATCATTTACTCATTTCCAAAACAGCAAATATTCAAGCTCAAAGCAATCCAAAAGAATGGCCACTTTGGGATAACAAAGCCAGTGCAAGTATTATTCATTTGAGTAATCCTTTGAAGTCAACAAATGTCTATTTCAAAGAAAACGGAACTGTTTCTTATCAAACAAAATACGGCCCAGAGTTAGACTGTAAAAAAGTCGATGATGAAGATTTATTTTCTCAATTTATCCCTTCAGAAGTAGAAAATTATCATTTTATTGAAAAAGAATTTGCCTTAAAAACAAAATACATCATGGAAAAAAGTCCGCTTTACGAATGGATGGATGAAGGAATGATTGAATTTGATTATCAGAATACTTCTTGTTTGCTAAGTGATTACAACAAAGTAATCGACCCAATGAGTTTGTTAGGTTCAGACAGTCAAGCCAATCGAGAAGAGAATTTGAGCAGTAAATTTACTGGAATCCAACTAACTAAAAACTTTCCTCAAAACATTTCCAAAGGATTTTATATCGGAAAAGTAGCTGACAAAGTGATTTTATCTGAGAAAAAAGAAGTCTTGGAAAAAATCATTGCTGATTATCAATTGGGAAATACATTGGCTTTGAATCCTGATAAAGCGAGATCGATTTTTTACAAAATGCCCAAAAAAGTATCCGAAAGGAATACGATTTTAGGGAAAACATTTAGTGTGAGTTCTTATAAAAATCTACTTATTAAAACGCAACTGTTTTCAGAAACTTCGACAGGCTCAGTTTCCGATAATGAAGAAGAAAAAACGGAGACAAAAAACAATTCCTTTTCCTATTCAGGCGAAATTGTAAGCTTTTTAGGAAATGGCTCTTTGATTTATTCCTTTTCGAATCAAAATGAAATCATCGTTATTTCAAACAAAAAACAACTTTGGAAACAAAAATTGGAAGGTCAACTGATTGGAACTCCAAAGTTAATTGATGTAAATGAAAATGGTAGTTTACAGCTTTTAGTAAATACTAGTGAAAAAGTATATTTATTCAACGATCAAGGCTCACGTGTCAACGAATTCCCTTTAAATATTAAATGTGCAAACGCTGTTTCTTTTTATCGCTGGAATAATAAAGCGAATTTTCTCGTTGTAAATTCCGCTAATGAACTGCTACAAATAGATCAAAATGGTCGTATTTTGAAGAAATTAAAATTAAACCTTTCAAATGTTAAAAATGAAATTGATGTTTACAAGAATGGTAGAACTTTAACAGCACTTGTTACTGGAGACCAAGCTACACAATTGATTAATTTAGATCGTAATAAAAACACAAAAACAAGCGTTATGCTTCCAAAAGAGCGTTTACAGATGAAAACAACGAATGGATTCTATTATTTTGAACACACAAAACAAGCTCTTGTTCGCTTTGATCAGAATGGAAATAAATCCAACGTTCATTCAAGTTCAAGCATTAAAAATTTGAAGAAAATATATAAAGGCAAACAAACCTTGATTTGTTTTCAGGATAAAAACACCATTTTTGTTTTAAATGAAAATGGGAATATTTCTCAAAAATTCGTAACTTCCGTAAATGAAATTGAAAACTTTGATGTGTTGACGAGTTCAAACGGAAATACCTATGTCGCAGTAATCGATGAAATTGAAAACAACGTCCATCTTTTTGATTCAAAAGGAACGAAATTAAACGAAAAAGCTCTTGAAGGGAAAAGTAAAGTTAAATTATCTGACGAAAATGGAAAACTGACGATTACAACTTTGATTGAAAATTATATTGTTCAATATTACGATGTTTTAGCTAAGACTAAAGATTAAACTTCGACAGGCTCAGTTAACTTGGTTACACACAGTAAAGCTAAGAAAATGGAAAATTTAGAAAACGATTCACAAGAAGATTTAGACCACCCAAGTAAAAAGAAAGCTTCTGATTATTACTCTAAACCAGGGCTAAATACGGAACTTATTTTGGCAATTATCGCTTTCAGTATTTCCTTTTTTTGGTTCGTCTTTAGTATATATGTTATCAATCAAATTTCTTTCTACAACTTTTTTGTTTTTGGAGTTGGAATTGTTTTACTTTTTATTGGACTTTATAAAAGAAATAAAATCAAAAATAACGATTTGGATTTTTGATTTTATTTAGTAAAATCGTACATCTGTAAATCCAATAAATGTAAAAAAAGACAAAGAAAATTTAGTATAATTAATGAAATTTTTAATCCCATAAGAGAATTACTTTTATAACATGCTAAAAAATTTAAAATCAAACTAAAAAGCAAAAGTGCAATTGAAGTCAATAAAAGCGTAAGGTGATTTGAGACAAGAAAAGGATAAGTTTTTTCAAAGAGTGTTACTAACTCTTCATGTTCAGCATTTGGCATTTTAAAACAAAGAATTTGCCAAGGTAAAGCAGTAAATAATGGAATAATCAATAAAATCAGATTTGATATTATCAATTTTGGAAAACTATTTAAATTAAGAATGTTTTTCATATAATGCCTACAATTCAATTATGTAAGCACAGCAAATTTAAAGAAAAAATTCAAATAATCAAACCTACAATTCAATTTGCTCTGGTCTTGTAGCAAAATAAATGTGTCCCATGATTAAAGGATCAAATACAAAATACTGACATTTAACTAATTCTCCTGACGGTAAAACACACCAGAAACGATCTGGGTCATAGCTTACAGAATCACCAAAATCATTTGTATTTATCTCTCCATTTCCTTTCATTCGATACATTTTAAGTGTATTGGAATTTCCAACGGTTTCTTTTAATGTTAAAACACAAAAAGGTTTAGAACGTTTCACACTATCAACTTGTTTGTCTGTTAAATCGTAATTTACAAATTCAAAATGAATTTTTTTGTAATTATTCAAATAACGAATAATCATATTTGTATCAACTGCCGACAAAAGTGTTTTTTGATGTTTAACTGCATAATTTGAGCCCGATTTTGTCACAGAGAAACTTCTCGTAGGATCGTCGTAGAATTTCACATCTACAGAAGCAATTTCATCTCTTTCCAAAGAGAAAATCTCTGTACATTTCCATCTTCTTGGGTCGGAGAAAAAACGTGGTTCAATGATTCCGTTAAATCCTTTGATTTTCATGATAACAGGTAAATCACTTTTCTCGTCGGGTGTTTCAAGCAACATATATGTTCCATAATGATCTTGTGTTGAAAACCCAACAAACCAAGTTTTCACCCATTCTCCATGTTGGAAAATTTCAACTTTTGTATGTGAAGTTGACATACGATTTGTGATGTTTTTCCTAGAATTTTCAGGAACATATCCTTTAAATTCAACATTTTTAAAGGTCTCTAAAATTGTTGCTATAGGCTGTTGAATCACACAATTTCCGTTGGCGTCTGTCCACTGAGAACCTTTCACACGTTTCAACTCGAACTTATTAGCAAATGCATCAGTCAAGATAATTTTATCGATAGACGAAGTATCAGCTATACTAAACTCTAATAGTTCAGTGTCGGATTTTCCACTGTTACGAACTAAATTCGTTGCCATAAATGCTAAAAATCCCAATACAACGATTGAAATTGTTAAAACAATACTTTTTTTCTTCATATATTATTAAATTATGAAATGTAAATACTTAATGCTTTGTATATTTTCTCTTACGAATATAGAAAAAGATTAAGCCCATTAATACAATTAATGAACTTGGTAAAGCCATATTTAAAACCTTATAAAATCCAGCTTCTAGCTTTACTTTTTCTTTGTCAATAGCATGGATATCAATCTGTTTACTTCTCAAATCCAAAACAGAATTGTCACCCATCATGTAATCAACCAAATTTTGAAAAAACTCTTGATTTCCATAAACCAAAGGTTGCATTCCCTCAATTTTCACCATCGTTTCATCAAAACGCAATTCATTTAAAGCCCGTGCACGGTAAACAAATCCACCTTTTTTATCTGGCATGGAATCATATTTATTGGCAATAAAACTACCGTTTCCAACAACAAAAACTTTCCCTTCTTTCGTACTCTTTTCTTTAAATTTTGCTTCAGGATTATTCGCATATTCATCCACAATTCGGTTTTTGTAATGTGATTCGAACATTCCTTCAACCAAACCTGCTAAACACAATTTATTGTTTTCATCCTCAGGATTTTCAACCAACATTGGATTTGGTCCATAATTCATAGGAAAACCTAGACTTACTAAAGGAGCCAAACCTGTCATCGATGAATTTGTTGAAGAAGTCAAAACAGGTGAAGCAACATTATTACTATTTCCAACAAATTGAATTTCAGAAGCATAACGCAACATTACTGGATCCAAATTTCTAGCAATTGGATGTTTTGTTTGTGTTGCACGAATATCAAAAAACCAAGGAATTAATGGTGTTTTGGCAGAAGGAACAGCTTTTGGAGCACAACGCACATCAATTACATAATTATCGTTGATTTTTATTCCATAATCAAACAACATTTTATCTAGTTCAAGTGTATATCTTTCCGTATGAACAATTCCTTTTTGATTCAGTGTATCTTCATTCAAATGTAATTTATCAATGAAACACATCAAACGTCCACCTTTCATCAAGAATTGATCAATGATGTACTTATCTTTTTCCGTAAAAGCAGTTTTTGGTCGAGCAATAACCAACCCTTTCACACCTTTTAAAGCATCGATTGAATCATTCAAATAAATATCTTCAACAGAATAATAAGGTGAAATTAAAGCTCTAACACGTTGTGTTTCTGCATAATTCAATTCTCCATGACCTTGTAAAAAAGCAATTCTTGGTTTTTGCTTTTGAGTACTGCGACGAATCGCACTGATTAACATGTACTCTAAATTGTTAATCGAATTTTGAATTTGTGCCTCAAACTGTTCGTTCAAAGTGTAATACTTCCCTTGAGGAGTTCCAGGCATAAATTGAATGTGATTCACTGTGCTTCCACCATAGTCCAATTCAGCTCCAGGCCACAACATCATTTGATTTTGAGCACCATCTTTCATGAAAGTCATATCCATTGGCATCAAACCTTTTCCTTTGTTGTAAAGATTTTCAAATAATTGTTGCTGGTCACCTTCACTTCCTTGCATTGGGTCAATGAAGGTGTATTCCAAACGATTTCCAGTATACTGTTTGAATTCTTTTAGTTTATCTTCAATCGCATTGCGAAAACGCTTTAATTCAGCCGGAAGATTTCCTTCTAAATAAATTTTTAAGGAAATTCTATTTTTAAAATGTTCCTTGTTTGACAAGTAAGTAATCGTTCCCTCGCTCAAGGAATAACGTTTATCAGCTGTTGCATCGTATCTGAAATAAACATACGCCGCAATGATATTAACAAAAATAAAACCTGTAATTAAGATTGCCAAAAATGACCAATTGTAAACTCCTTTGAATAATTTTTTCTTTTCCATGTTCTTAAAATTATTTTTTTAGAGATTTTAAAACCGTTAATGCTGAAAAAATAAAAATGGAGATAACACTCAAGAAATAAATAATATCACTTGAATCTATTACACCACGTTTGATTGAATCGTAATGAAAACTAATTCCGCAATATTTAATGATGTAATCAAAATCACCCATTAAATTAAACGAGCCTAAAAGAGTTAAACCATCATAAAATATCCAGCAAAAGAACATAGCAATAATAAAGGCAACAATTTGACTATTCGTAATTGACGAAGCAAAAAGTCCAATAGCAACAAAAACGGAGCCTAACAAAATTAAACCTAAATAAGATGTCAACATTGCTCCATGGTCAAAATCTCCACTTTCTAAAGAAATGGAATACATGGAGAAATAAAACACAAAGGTTGGTAAAATAGCTATTACAAGAAGTGTAACGGCAGCCAAGTATTTAGCAAGTAAAATATTTAAATCTGAAATTGGTCTTGTAAACAACAATTCAATCGTTCCTGTTCTTCTTTCCTCTGCAATGGATCGCATCGTAATTGCAGGAATTAAAATTAAGAAAATCATCGGTGAAAGGTTGAAGAAAGGAATCAAATCTGCTTCTGCTCCTTCTAAAAGATTTGTATCTTCCGAAATCACCCAGTGAAATAATCCTGAGGTTATCAAGAAAATCAAAATAAAGGTATAACCAATTACGGAACTTAAAAAACTTCGTATTTCTTTAAAATATAATGCTTTCATTAATACTATATAAATGTAAACTGTGTAAAATTCAGTAAGATGCAAAAATAGATATAATTATTCAGAAAATAAAATGCTTCCCGATTCCCTTTTAACACCATTAAAACTACTTATTTAGGTCTTATTTTACGCCTCAAAATAAGCATCAATTTACCACTCATCAACAAAAAAACAATGTTTATCGCCTATTTATAAAGATTCAAAATAAAGTTAAATTTACGTCATTTGTCGTATAAGCCAAAATATTTATTATTTTTAGCTTTGTCTAAAAATTATATATTATGAAACACTCTAAAAAAATAACTCTATTAACTTTGATGTCGTTTTTAAGTTTTTATAACTTTTCACAAAACGTCACCTATAAAGTTGTTAAAGATCAGCCAGATGATGTAGCTAATTACTGGGTAAATATCGGACTTTTCGATGTTGGTTTTGCAAAAGATAATCCTGGTTTTTCATTAGCTAGCTTAAGTTTAAACTCTGTTGTTCACTATAAGAACAAATTTGGTGGTGAATTTACAATGAGAAAAGGGGTTTTTACTTTATCTGACAAATCTGTCACGGGAATTACTCCTGGTGGTAATTTTGAAATTGGAGCTTTTTATAATTTAGGAAGTAAATCAAAAAGTAAAAATCAAAAAGTAATTTTGTCTAGTAAAAAAAGTGGTAACACAACCACAACGGTTTCTATGAAAGTTCCTGGGACAGTTATGAGATCTTTTGGGATACGTGCTGGATTTAATTCTTTCAAAACAGGGGTTGAAGGAGATTCTACAATTCAAAAATTCACAGGTAGTGTAAATTTAAGATCTTCAGGTTTATATGCTGGAGTTTTAATAACAAGTCAATTGAATTTAAAATCTCATACAGCTCAATACGGAATAAAAGGTGCTGGGTTTTACAGAAGGACTTACATTGATGTATTATTTAACCCAATAAGAACAGTTACAGCAATTGATGGTTTTAATTCTAACTATGTTGATGGTAAAAGTGATAAAGCTGGAGCAATTGGCTATAGAATTGGTTTTGAATTTCTTAAACCAGAACCTAAAAAGGTTCAAGGTAATGCCGTATACCAAAAATTAGAAATTGGTTCAAAACCTTGGAATGGGTATTATGTAATGTACACTGCGGGAATCAATTTTAAACGAAAAGTGAAATCAATGAGCTCGTTTAAAGTAGTTCGTGAAATGGAATAATTTCTATAAGTAAAACATTAATAAAATATTTTTAAAACATTAGATATGAAAAAGTTAAAATTAGGAGTTTTATTTCTTTTAGGAATTAGCTCTACAATAAGTGCACAAATAGAGAATTTAGGTACACTAATAAATTCCTCTTATGGTGAAATTTCACCTTATATTACTCCTGAAGGAGGAAAAATATTCTTCATACGAGAAGATCATCCAAACAATACATTAGTTGGCGAAACACAAGATGTTTGGTGGTGTAAACTTGAAAATGATAGTGTTACAACGCAAGCAAAACATCTAGGCTTCCCTTTTAATACAATTGAAAACAACAGTATCAATTTCCAAAGTGCTGACGGTCAATTACGTATGATAAAAGGTGTTTACGATAAGTTTGGTCAATACTTAAAGTCTGGATATTCATACATGACAATGACAAAAGAAGGTTGGTCTGACCCTGTTGCTATGAACATTCGTAAATATGCTAAAATGGCAAAAGGAATTTATGTAGGAATGTGTTTGGCTCCAAGTGGAAGTGTGATGATTTTATCATTCTCTGAAAAGAAACGTCATGAAACATCAGAATTATACATTTCAAAACGTATCAACGATAAAAAATGGTCAAAACCAGAGAAAATGAAAGGAACTTTAGATGGTGATTTTGCTCCATTTATTGCTGCTGACAACAAAACAATGTATTTTTCTTCTTACGCTCGTGGAGGATTTGGAAATGCGGATATTTTTGTAACAAAAAGATTAGATGATACATGGTTGAATTGGTCTGAACCAGTAAACTTAGGTGACCAGATTAATACAAAAGATTGGGACGCTTATTTCAAAGTTTCTCCAACAGGAAGATATGCTTTTATGGTAAGTGCAGTTGGTGGGAATAGTGATTTATACCGTTTACCATTATTCTCTAAAGACCCAGAAAAAGCAGCAGTAATTGTTGAAGCTGCAAAACCTGACCCGGTAATTGTTGTTGAAGGAACAGTTTACGATGCAGAGACGATGAAACCTTTAGGTGCAACATTGGATTACATCAATTTAACAAACAATAACTTAGAAGGAATTGGACGTTCATCAGTTGTTGATGGAACTTACAAAGTGGTTTTACCATACGGAAATAACTATTCAATTGGTGCAAAAGTACAAGGTTATTACGCAGAAAATTTGAACTTAGATCTATTGACATTAGGAGAATTTGCTGTCATCAAAAAAGACATTCTTTTGAGACCAATCAAAGCTGATGCCGTTATTCGTTTGAACAACATCTTCTTTGAAACAGGAAAAGCAACCTTATTGCCAACATCTCAAAATGAATTAAATGGTTTAGTTAAAATCTTGGAAGACAACTCAGGAATGGTAATTGAAATCCGTGGACATACAGATAATCAAGGTGGTGCAGATTTAAATCAAACCCTTTCTGAAAATCGTGCTAAAGCAGTTGTTGACTACTTAGTAACAAAAGGAATTGCAGCAAGTAGATTAACTTCTAAAGGATTTGGTGAAAAAGCTCCATCCATGACAAATGATACAGCTGAAGGTAGAGCAAACAACAGACGAGTTGAATTTAAAATCATCTCTGTAAAATAAGAAAAAGGTAAACTTATCCGAAGAATAGGTAAGCAAGACCTGAAAAAGTTTACCTGACGAGGTAGATAGTTTAATAATAAAGCGGAAAACCCGGAATTGAGCAATCGATTTCGGGTTTTTTTTATCGGTTCAACTTGACTTTTACTTTTCACATAGAAAAAATTTTCATCTCACTTTTGGATTGTAAAAAACAAAAAAAGGCTCCATAAAGGAGCCTTAAATAAGAACTAATTTGAAAATTTATTCCTTAACCAAAGTGATATTCTGAATTCCGTTTTTAGTTTTTAAATTCAAAAAATATATTCCTGCTTTAGCATTTAATGTAATAGTTGAATTCCCTAATTCCTGAACTTGTTTAAAATCAATTTTCCTTCCGCTTGCATCTAAAATTTCTATTGATTCAATATCAGTTGAAATCGTGAAATTGTCAGAAAATGGATTTGGTGAAACGATATTTTTACTTTTTTCAAGCTCATTTACAGCCAATGGACAAATTAAGGAATTCAAATATGAACTTCTGTTTGCTACAAATGATTTCAGTCCAAAAACTGTTTGACTTCCCATTGGACCTCCACTCACGGTAATGTTTGATTCTGTGTTGTCTAAGAAATTTTGATCTGAATACATTTTTAAGTCATCAGCCAAAACATCCGCTTGAATCAATGTTTTGATTGCATCAATTTTTGTGTTCATGTAAGTTGGATTAAAATATGAATCCATTATTGAACACAATTCATCCTTATAAGTAGCATATAAAGTCGTACTAGCGAATATTTTACTAACTAAAGGTCTGCTTGAAGCAATGTAGTTTGGAGCTAATTGTTCTAAATTTCCTAAACCTGGACCACCAGTATAAAGTCCAAAAGCCTCATTTCCATCCCATTTAATCCACTCCCACAAACCTGTAGTGCCATTATTATAAATGTAATAGTTTCTTGCGCTATTTAAGTAACTATCCAAACTTGAAAATAGGTTATCCAAAGCTAAGGATTTCAAATAAACTGGTAAATTAATATTAGAAGCTAAATTTATTGTGAACTCAGATGTAGTTGTGGAATCAATAAATTTAATAAAACCTAGTAAATCACTCCAATCATTTAAATCTTCATTTGTTTTTAATTCGTAACGAGATGAATAATCAGAACTTGAAGTTCCATGATTCGCTAAATCTGCTGGAGATTGTCCATCGGTATTATCACCAGCTTTAAACAAATTCCCTGTATCATCAACAAAAGCCCAATCCAAATATTGATCGTCAATTTGCTCCACAATCGTATAAAACCCCCAAAAAGTGCCATTCATATACACATTTGCAAAATTCACTCGTGGTGCTGGAACATTCATTTCTTTACATAAATCAAAATATACTTTTTCTCTCATAAAAGTTGGGTCTTTGAATCCATTGTTGAAATTCAATTTCTTCAAACCTCTATAATCCTGACCTTGAACATATTGATTCACATCAATTTTAAACGATTTTTTGGTTCCTGGATGACCGTAACTTGAATTTCCTTTCAAACGAATCGCAATAGAATCCATAGTTCGAACGCCATAAGAGTCTGTAATTTGCAATCCAGCAGCCATCATGTCTTTTTCTGGTGTGTAATTAGCCACCAAACTATCCCAAAATCCAGTTTGATTAAAAGTAATATCAACACGAATGACTTGATTTGTATTAAACAAGCTGTCTCCAGCGTTTTGACTAAAGCTAAAAAAAGGAAATAAAAGGGCTAAATAAATAAGTTTTTGCATGAATTTTAGAGTTATTTTCAGCTAAAATTACTACTTTTTTCATTGATACTCAAAAAAACATTAAAACAAAAAAAAGACTGCCTTTTTCAAGACAGTCTTTTTAATATAAATTTTTAAGTTATTTACTTAAACATCAATTTTTGCATATTTTGCATTTTTCTCAATAAATTCTCTTCTTGGTGGAACCTCATCGCCCATCAACATAGAGAAAATTTGATCACATTCCGCAGCATTTTCAATCGTAACTTGACGAAGTGTTCTTCCTTCAGGATTCATTGTTGTTTCCCAAAGCTGTTCCGCATTCATCTCACCAAGACCTTTGTAACGTTGAACATTTACAGAAGATTCTGAACCTCCACCTTTCAATTGTTCAATCAATCTATCACGCTGATCTTCATTCCAAGCATAATCAGATTTTCCTCCTTTTTTCACTTGGTATAATGGTGGTGTAGCGATGTAAACATATCCGTTTTCAATCAATTCCTTCATGTAACGGAATAAGAAAGTTAAGATTAATGTTTCGATATGCGAACCATCGACATCGGCATCACACATGATGATGATTTTGTGGTATCTTAATTTTTCTAAGTTTAAGGCTTTTGAATCATCTTCTGTTCCGATTCTTACTCCTAAAGCAGTATAAATATTTTTTATCTCTTCGTTTTCAAAAATCTTGTGTTGCATTGCTTTTTCAACGTTCAAAATCTTTCCACGAAGTGGCATAATTGCTTGAAAATGTCTATCACGACCTTGTTTTGCAGTTCCACCCGCCGAATCTCCCTCGACAAAGTAAATCTCACACAAAGCAGGATCTTTTTCTGAACAATCAGCTAATTTACCTGGTAAACCTGAACCTGTCAAAACGTTTTTACGTTGAACCATTTCACGAGCTTTACGTGCCGCGTGTCTTGCTCTTGCTGCAAGCATTACTTTTTCAACTATTAATTTTGCTTCTGCTGGATGTTCTTCTAAATAAACTGTCAACATCTCAGAAACACTTTGAGAAACAGGAGCCGTAACTTCTCTATTCCCTAATTTTGTTTTTGTTTGACCTTCAAATTGTGGTTCTTGAACTTTAACTGAAAGTACAGCTGTTAATCCCTCACGGAAATCATCACCATCAATTTCAATTTTTTCCTTTGCTAAAATTCCACTTTCTGTAGCGTATTTTTTTAAAGTATTTGTCAAACCTCTTCTGAAACCAGACAAATGTGTTCCACCTTCATGTGTGTTGATGTTATTCACATAAGCTTGGATATTTTCTGTGTAAGAAGTATTGTAAGTCAAAGCAACTTCAACAGGAATTCCTTCTCTTTCACCTTCAAAATAGATTACATCTGGAATCAATGATTCACGGTTTCTATCTAAATATTGAGCAAATTCTCTTAAACCACCTTCTGAATGGAAAACTACAGCATATTCTTTTCCTTCATCATCAACATTACGTTTGTCCGTTAAAGTAATTGTAATTCCTTTGTTCAAGAAAGCCAACTCACGCATACGAGCAGCTAAAGTATCATAATTGTATTCCGTATATTCAAAAATTGATCCATCTGGCTTGAAGGTAACTTCAGTACCATGTTTATCTGATGTTCCAATTTCTTTCACATCGTACAATGGTTTTCCAATGCTGTATTCTTGTTGGAAAATTTTCCCATCACGGTGAACAATTGCACTTAAATGAATAGACAATGCATTCACGCAAGAAACACCAACACCATGTAAACCTCCAGAAACCTTGTACGTATCTTTATCGAATTTACCACCAGCATGTAAAACCGTCATTACGATTTCCAAAGCTGATTTCTTTTCTTTCTGAGTTAAACCTGTTGGAATTCCGCGACCGTTATCTCTAACTGTAACAGAATTATCTTCGTTAATAAATACATCAATCGTATCGCAATGTCCTGCCAAAGCCTCATCGATGGAGTTATCAACAACCTCATAAACTAAATGGTGTAAACCTTTGATTCCAATGTCACCAATGTACATCGCAGGTCTTTTTCTCACTGCTTCTAATCCTTCAAGGACTTGAATATTATCCGCTGAATAGTCGTTATTTTTTATTTCCTCACTCATAATATTCTATATTTCTACTCTATTTTTTTGTGAAGCACAAAAATACAAAATTAACGAGGTTTTTCACTTACTAAATGAGATAAATATTGATGAGTTATCAACAAAATATTAACTTTTTTTAAAAACTAAAAGTTAAAAGTGAAGAGTGAAAAATGAAGATTAAACTCTACATTTTCAACTCTCAATTCTTAATTCTCAATTCTTCATTATTTGTCAAGCCATTTTACAATTTCATCACACAACGGACTTTTATTTGGACTGATGTTTTTAACTAACTTTCCGTTTTCGTCAATTAGATATTTGTGGAAATTCCATTTTACATTGGAATCCTCTACTCCATTTTTTTCTTTTTGAGTTAAAAACTCATAAATTGGAGAAATATCATCCCCTTTCACGGAAATTTTAGACATCATTTGAAAACTTACACCATAATTTTTTGTGCAAAAAGTAGCAATTTCAGAATTTGTTCCAGGTTCTTGTTTTCCGAAATTATTTGCAGGAAAACCAATAATAACAAGGTTTTTATCTTTGTATTGTTGATGTAATTTTTCTAAATCAGTATATTGCGGAGTTAAACCACATTCAGATGCCGTATTTACAATCAAGATTTTTTTTCCTTTTAAAGTCGCAAAATCAAAGGTTTCTCCCTCAATTGTTTTAGCTTTGTAATCGTAAATTGTCTGAGCATTGATTGTAAGAAAACTGCAAAGAAAGAATAGAAGAAAATTTATTTTGTTCATGTTTATATTTTTAGCAATGTACGACAAAAATGCGTTTTAAGATTTATTTTAAATTTTTGGAACAAAATTAGCTAATAAACGAATAAGGTACAAACAGATTTTTAAATAAATAATTAGTGAAACTTTTTACATCTTTTTTTATCACTTGTCTAAGTGCTTTTAGCTTTTCTCAAGCAAATTTGTCTGGAGTTTGGCAAGGCGTTTTATTGCGTGATGGCTTAAAAGAAAGTGAAGCGCTTATTTTTTACATTGATTTTAAAATTTCAGGAAAAGAGATTTCAGGAAGAACAAGACAAGAAGTTTACGATACTGACCTTTATGCACTTCAAAAAATAAAGGGAACACAAGACAAAAACAAAGTGGATTTCAAAGAATTTGTGATCGAAAATAAAAAAGCGAGTTCAAAAATCACTTGGTGTTCATCAGATTTCAAAGGAGAATACATCGACTCTTTAGGCTATATCAAAGGTGATTACAAAAGTTCAACTTGCAAACGTGTTTCTGGAAAATTCATTTTATACCGCTCAAAAGCAAAGTTTTCAGAAACTGAAATTCCGAATTTAGGTCACGCTTGGCGAGATGTTTTTTTAATGGATTTAAAATTTGGTCGTAAAGCACCAGAAATTAGAGATAAAGAACGAGAAAACTTTAAATTTCAACCTATCTTTTTTGACCACGATAAAACAGAAATAAAACTTGAATTTCAGCCTTATTTACTTGAAATGATTCGCGTTGTAAATGGACATTCGGATTTAAGAATTCAAGTTACAGGTCACACAGATGCTGATGGTTCGGATATTTACAATGTTGATTTGTCACAACGAAGAGCAAAAGCAATTGAAACTTTTTTCAAAACAAATGGTTTGGAGTTGAAAAAATTGCAAATTGATTTTAAAGGGGAAAGTGAACCTATTGATAACAATCAAACCGAAGCTGGGAAAAAGCAGAATAGACGAGTGGATTTTAAGTTTATTTGACATATAAAAACTTAAGTAAATAAGTTTATCGACTTCCTCCCTTGAGAAGAATCAGCATGTCTGATGATAACCGAACGTTAGTGATGGTGTTGAGGTGGGTGACAATTTACTAGAATGTCACCTCCCCTAGCCCCTCCTCAAGGAGGGAAACAAAATCAACTTTATTCTTAGTATATCACTTTAAATCACTATCTTTGCACCCAATTTTAAATAAATTCGTATGATTTCTGTTAACAACCTTTCGCTTCAATTCGGTAAGCGTATCTTATTTGATGATGTAAATTTAAAATTTGCTGAAGGAAACTGTTATGGTGTGATTGGGGCAAATGGTGCAGGAAAATCAACGTTTTTAAAAATATTGACAGGCGAACAAGATCCAACAAAAGGAAGAGTTGAGCTTGAGCCAGGAAAAAGAATGGCGGTTTTGAGTCAAGATCACTTTGCTTTTGATAATATTGAAGTATTGAAAACTGTTTTGATGGGACACAAACGTCTTTATGAAATCATGGTTGAAAAAGATGCTCTTTACATGAAAGAAGATTTTTCTGAAGCTGATGGAATGAAAGCGTCTGAATTAGAAGGTGAATTTGCGGACATGGAAGGCTGGAATGCTGAAACAGACGCTGCAAGTTTGTTGAGTAACTTAGGAATTGACGAATCAAAACATTATTTGTTGATGTCTGAATTGTCAAACGATATAAAAGTGCGTGTTTTGATTGCTCAAGCTTTATTTGGAAATCCTGATTTATTGATTTTAGATGAGCCAACAAATGACTTGGACTTAAAAACAGTTTCTTGGTTAGAGGATTTTTTACTTGATTTTAAAAACACGGTAATCGTTGTTTCTCACGATAGACACTTTTTGGATACCGTTTGTACGCACATTTGCGACATCGATTATTCAAAAATAAATTTATTTACTGGAAATTATTCTTTCTGGTACCAATCTTCACAATTAGCTGCTAGACAACGTTCTGATAAAAACAAAAAAGCAGAAGAAAAGAAAAAAGAATTGCAAGATTTTATTTCTCGTTTCTCTGCAAATGCTTCGAAATCAAAACAAGCGACAAGTAGAAGAAAATTAATTGAAAAATTAGATCTAAGTGAAATTCAACCATCTTCAAGACGTTATCCTGGAATTAATTTCATGTCTGAAAGAGACGCTGGAAATCAAATCCTTACGGTTAACAATTTGAGTAAAAAGTTTGATGGTAATTATTTATTCAAAGACTTAAATTTCACTTTAAACAAAGGCGATAAGGTTGCTGTGGTTTCAAAAAACTCGGTTGCTTTAACAGCATTTTTTGAAATTTTATCTGGAAATACAAATCCTGATTCAGGAGATTTCATTTACGGAACAACCATTACAACTGCCTATTTACCAAATGAAAATCATTCGTATTTCTCAGATGATGTTTCTTTGATTGATTGGTTGAGACAATACGCTCAAACAGACGAAGAACGCGAAGAAGTAAGTGTTCGTGGATTCCTAGGACGTATGCTATTTTCTGGTGAAGAAGCTTTAAAAAGTGCAAAAGTATTATCTGGAGGTGAAAAAGTAAGATGTATGCTTTCAAAAGTGATGTTGGCAAAAGCAAATGTTTTATTGATGGATGAACCTACAAATCACTTGGATTTGGAGTCGATTACAGCTTTAAACAACGGAATGAATGATTTTGCAGGAACAATTATTTTCACTTCTCATGATCATGAGTTGGTAAATACGGTTGCTAACCGAATCATTGAAATTACACCAACAGGTTTTATTGACAAAATGATGCCTTACGATGACTATTTAGCGGATACAAAAATTGCTTCTTTGCAACAAGAATTGTACGCGTAAAAAAGATAAAAACAAAATTGAAAGCCTCGTAGATGTAATGTTTATGAGGCTTTTTTTATGTGATAAAATAAGTTTTTAAATATATTCCCCCGTATAACTTCCTGTAAAGCCAACTAAATCTGTTGGTTTTCCTGTAAAGATAATTTTCCCACCTTCATTTCCTCCTTCTGGACCAATATCGATAATCCAATCGGCTGCTTTGATGACATCTACATTGTGTTCGATTATAAAAACAGAGTTTCCTGCGTCGATTAATTTTTGAACTGCAATCAACAATTTTTCAATATCGTAAAAATGCAAACCAGTTGTTGGTTCATCAAAAATAAATAAGGTCGAATTTGCCGAACTTCCTTTGGCTAGAAAAGATGCCAATTTGATTCGTTGCGCTTCACCGCCACTTAAAGTACTCGAAGCTTGTCCCATTTTTAAATAACCCAAACCAATTTCAACCAAAGGTTGGAGTTTAAAGGCAATTTTCTCGTCTAATTTATCTTTTCCTTCCGTGAAAAATTGAAAAGCAGCTTCGATATCCAAGTCTAAAATGTCGGCAATGTTTTTCCCTCGGTATTCCACTTCAAGTGTTTCTTGTTTGAATCGTTTTCCTTCACAGGTTTCGCACAAAAGATGTACATCTGCCATAAATTGCATTCCAATCGTTACTTCGCCTTCACCTTCACACATTTCGCAGCGTCCACCTTCGACATTAAAACTGAAAAATCCCGGTTTGTAGCCACGGGTTTTCGACAAAGGCAAACGAGAATATAATTCACGAATATCATCGTATGCTTTCACGTAAGTCGCTGGGTTACTTCGCGAAGATTTTCCGATTGGATTTTGATCCACAAATTCAACTTGTTTGATGGTATTTATATCTCCTTCAAGAGCCGAATAATTCCCTTTCATTTCGGTAAATTGTCCCAAATGATAACGCAATGCTGGATATAAAATACTTTTTACTAAAGTCGATTTCCCCGAACCACTCACTCCTGTGATACACACAAATTGATTTAAAGGAAATTCAACAGTAACATTTTTCATGTTATTTTCCGTTGCTCCAACTAGTCGAAGTTTGTTATTCGATTTTTTATTATTTGCTCGGTATTCTATGCTTCGCTCACCAGATAAATAATTAGCGGTCAAACTTTTACCTTGATTTTTCAATTGAGAATGGTTCCCTTGAAAAACTACTTCCCCACCGTAAACTCCCGCCATCGGGCCAATATCAATGATTTCATCAGCTGAACGCATGATTTCTTCTTCGTGCTCAACGATGATGACCGTATTTCCTAAATCACGTAAATTTTTCAAGACGGAAATCAAACGTTTTGTATCTCGTGGATGCAAGCCAATACTCGGTTCGTCCAAAATATACATCGAACCAACCAAACTACTTCCCAAAGAAGTTGATAAATTGATACGTTGCGATTCACCTCCAGAAAGTGAATTTGATTGACGATTTAAAGTCAAATAATCCAAGCCAACTTCACTTAAAAAGAACAAACGATTCGTTATTTCTGGCATCAAACGTTTTGAAACTTGTGTATCGTGTTCGTCTAAATTCAAACTTTTAAAAAAAGGTAAAATCTCTTTTAAGGGGCTCAAAACAATGTCTGTAATCGTTTTTCCGCCAACCAAAACGTAGTTTGTATCTTTCCGTAAACGCGTTCCTTTGCAATCAGGACAAGAAGTTTTTCCGCGGTAACGCGAAAGCATCACACGGTATTGAATTTTATAGGTTTGACTTTCAACAAATTTAAAAAAGGCTGAAATTCCATTTACGGTTTTATTTCCTTCCCATAAAAATTCAATTTCTTCTTTGGTCAAATCAATAATCGGACGGTGAATTGGAAAATTAAATTTACTCGATTTTAAGATAAAATCATTCAAATATTCTCCCATCGTTTCGCCTTTCCAACAAGCAACTGCTCCTTGATAAACGCTCAAACTCGTGTCGGGAATAACTAATTTTTGATCAATTCCAATCACAGAACCAAAACCTTCGCAGGTTTTACACGCTCCAAAAGGATTATTGAAAGTGAAAAAATGTTCACTAGGTTCTGTAAATTCGATTCCGTCTAATTCAAAGCGATTATTGAACTCAAATTCCTCATTTGTATCAGGAAAAAATAATTGACATGTTCCATTTCCTTCAGCAAAAGCAAGCGAAACGGAGTCACTTAAACGGGAATCAAAATCACTCAATTCATCATCCTCCTCTTTGGAAACTTTTATTCTATCAATTAAAACTTTGGCAATAGAATATTTTTTTGATTCAATTTCTTTGTCGTCTAAGTCAAAAACCTCATTTTCAATCAATAAACGCACATAACCTTGATCTTTCAAG
The DNA here is from genome assembly GCA_040386975.1 of Bacteroidota bacterium. Lineage (GTDB taxonomy): Bacteria > Bacteroidota > Bacteroidia > Flavobacteriales_D > Crocinitomicaceae > M2408. The sequence continues at coordinate 75,097 of JAZKEO010000002.1, forward strand.
AGCGAAATTTGGCGCTCAAAACCATATTTTTCAAAACTTGTGATTGGAGCCAAAATATACACTTTTGTTCCCTCCTCTTGCTTTTTGATGAAGTTGATGACATCCGTTACGCTGTGTTTTTTGACTTCATTCCCTGAGATTGGAGAATAGGTTTTACCAATTCGTGCATATAATAATTTGAGGTAATCGTAAATTTCAGTAACTGTTCCAACTGTCGAACGAGGATTGGAAGAAATCACTTTTTGTTCGATAGCAATTGCAGGAGAAATCCCTTTGATGAAATCCGTTTCAGGTTTATCTAATTTCCCTAAAAATTGACGCGCATATGACGATAAACTTTCCACATACCTACGTTGACCTTCAGCATAAAGCGTATCAAAAGCTAAAGATGATTTTCCAGAACCTGACAAACCTGTGATAACAGTTATTTTTCCGTGTTGAATTTTTACATCAATGTTCTTCAAATTGTGCACACGAGCACCTTTTATATGTATGAATTTTTCTTGCATTCTTAAAAGAAAGTTTTTCTAACGGTTTCTTGTTTCTACAAATCTCAAATAGGGATCTAAAATCACCGCTACTTTATTCGTTTTAAATGAATTATCTTCATTTCTACTGGAAAATTGATATTCGACATAATAATTTGTCAAAACATTTTTTTCATCATACACTTCATCCATTTTTTCAACTTTTTCGTCCAAGTAATTTCTACTTTGACCTTGTATATAAATCCTTACAAATTCAATAATCAACTCACTTTTATCTAAAGTATTGATTTTATTTGCTGTTTTCATCACGGTAAGCATAAAAGTTTGAAATTCTTCTTTGTCTTTTCCTTCCAAACGTTCTAAATATTGTCCGTAAAAGTCATAAAAAGCTTTTTCGGCTTCATCTAGTTCCATGTGTGGATACAAAAATGATTGCTTGAATTTATAACAGGTATAAAAATCAATTAATTTTCTGTCGATCATTCCCGATTCAAGAATTTTTACCGTGTTTATTTTATTAGCTTGATCACAGTAAATTTCTGCATGAAATGTTTCCCAAATTGAATCTCTTTCGACAGCAAAAACATGGTTTTCAATGTAATAAATCGAACTCGTATCGTTGTAAATGATGTTTTTTTGATTTGCTATGCGTTCTTCGAGTTTTTTGTCGATTCTACCTTGTTGTTCTAGTAGGTATTTTTTTTCATACAAGGAATCTAACACAAAAAAAGATGCTGGTTTTAATGCTTTTACTTCTCCAAAACCGTAACTTTTGTATTTTAAGTTTTGACTCTCAAAATCCTTTGTCATTTGATTAACAATTACTTGTTTTCTTTCCTTTTCTTTATCAATTGGCGTTTTAATCGGTGTATATTTTAATCCGCAGGAAAATAAAAAAAAGAGCAAAAAAACACTAAAAGTTACCTTTGATTTAAAAAAATGCATAGCTGAAAATAATTGTATATGTTCACTTTACGTAAAAGTATAATTTTTTTCAATGCTAAGGTCAAATTTGCAAAATAATTGATTGTTTTGGAACGAGAAAATTAGAACTATTTGGAACGGAAAGATTGCAAAGTCTTCGCAAAGTTCGCCAAGAAATCATAATTACTAACTTTTTCTCTCGCAAAGACGCTAAGTCGCTTTAAAATATAATTGACAAAAACTCTTCACTTTTCACTCTTAGTTCTTCACTTTCTGTTCACAGCTCATAACTATTTTTAAAGCTTCCACCCCACTCCAAAACCGTAAATCCATCTCGTTTTACAGAGTTGACTTTTAAAGGTTTAGCGACAAAATCTGTTGCAACTTTTGGATTTTCTTGAAACAAAACATAGACTCTTCTTAAATTATCTGGTTTTGGAGAAATTTCTAAATCTCCAATTACTGAGCAATTATCGTCAATAAAAAATTGGACTTGAACATTTTTTGATGAAATAAATTTCGGACACCAGTAGGTAATGAAATCTGTTTTTTCTCGTGAATTAAATCCTAGATTTGTCAGTTCTTTTTCAAAATATGCCACTAAATCTTTTCCTTGAATAATCTCGTTTGAACTTGCAAGATTTTGACTCAAATCACTCATGCTTTGCTTTGCTTCCCAAAATAAATAAGGAAATTCGTTTCCATTTTTATCAATCAAATTTCCGTTTTGACTTGTTTTCATTTTCCATGAATGATCGCTTGGAAGTTGTGGATAGGTGAAAGTTAAATATCCTTTAGCTTTTAAATTGATGATAAAATCAATCGCATTTTCGCTGTAAGCATAGATGACTGGCTTATCAACCATAATCTCATATTCTTTGCTTTTTAAAGGCAAATACACTTCAATTTCCACTTTATGCTGACTTTGCAATTTATAGTTTTCAAAAAATATTTCTTCTAATAAGGTAAATTTTTGTGCACTTGATTTTTCTTGAAAAAATAAAAAAGTGATAGAAGTATCTAAAAGGATTTCAAAAGTTCCATCGTTATTTATTCTCTTCAATTCACTTTTTTCTGACTTAAAATAAGCCGAATGGACAGAATCACACAACACAAATTCTGAAGAATATGGTTCCATCTGAACTTCATAAAATACTTTGCCAAAAACCTTACATTTTCCTTTAGGAATGGATTTATCTTCCACATCAGAAAGAACTTTTACTTGCTGAAAAATCCCTTTTTGAATTTCTATTTTGTCTTTGGAAAAAGTTAAAAAACTCAATCCAATAAACATGCTTATTAATATCTTCTTCATAATTTTAAATTTATTTTTTCTTACTCATTATGTTCCATTTTTGGCTTCAAATCCTCTTTTATAGGCACTTCAACCCCTCCCCAATCTACTATGTAAAAACCATTACGTTCCATTTTTTTTAAGTTTTGTGAACGAGTTTGTAAATTAGAATTATTTTCAAGTCCTGAAAAAAGCATGTAAATACGATTTACTTTTGTTGGCTTTGGCTCAATTTGATAAGTTGCAAATTGTTCACATTCTTCATCTTGTAAAAATTGAATCAAATATAAATCTTTCTTTTGCATCTGAGGAAGCCAAAAAGTGATGAAATCCGTTTTTTCTGTCGAATTTAAACCCAAGTTCGTCAAAGTAGTATCAAAGAAATTTAGCAAATCATTTTTTGCAACAATTTCTCCTGGGAAAGCTTTTGGAATAGGCAAGTTTTTCACTGAAGCAGCTCCATCAGTTCCATAACGATAAAAAAAGAATTTTATATCATTTTGAACACTCTCCCAAAACAAATAAGGATAGGTATTACCTGAATATACTTCACTCATGACATTGTTTTTCAAAGTCATATTCCATGAGTGAAATTTATCTCCCATTTTATTTTCTGGGAAAGAAACATGTTCAATTAATTTTGGATATGAAAACACCAATTCACCTCTTGGTTTCAAATATAAGTAAAAACTTAAATCTTTGTCTGAATAACAATAAATAACTGGTTTTTTTACTTCAAAATGTTGTTCTTCTTGTTCTTGAATTAAAAAAATCTTGATTTTGATGCGATGTTGACTCAAAAACTTGTAATCTTCTAAATAGGTATCTCGAAAAAATGTTTTACCGAAATTTAAATATGTAATTTTAATCGAATTTTTGATTTTAAATGAACCATCAAGCTGATTTTTCATGCTTTTACTTCCAGAAATAATTGTCACATCATTTAAAATCTCTTTTGTATAATAGTCATAAACCGTACCTTGAATGATGTATTTTCCTTTTGGTATATTGACATCTTTTGTATCGGAAATGATTTCATAATTTGCCCTCAATTCTTTCGAGAAAGAGCTTAAACTCAGAAATAAAAATGCTATTAGAGCTATATTTTTCATTAGTTATTATTTGATTCTTCAATTATAATATTTTCGTACGAATATTCAATTCCTCCCCATTCCAAAAGTTGGAAACCGCTTCTATCGAAAGGTTTTAAGATCTGACTTTTACATTGAATTTCACTTGGATAATGATTTACTCCACTATAAACAAGATACAAACGATTAAAATTAATTGGTTTTGGAGAAACTTCATAGCTGGCAAATTGTTCACAAGCATCTTGAACTAAAAACTGAACAAAACAAAACTCATGTTGAACCAATCTTGGTCCCCAATACGTTATGAAATCCGTTTTTTCTGTTGCATTTAAATTCAATAAAGTCAAACTTGAATCCAAAAAATGTACGACATCTTTTTTTCTTACAATTTGTGCAGTATAAACGTTTTTTTCTTTTGCCAAATTGATAAATAAATTCTGTTTTGCTTCCCAAAATAAATACGGAAACTCTTCTCCCGAATTGGAAATTAAATTTCCATTTGCACTTGTTTTCATCTTCCATATATTACTTGAATGAAGTTGAGGATAGCTAAACGTTAATTCTCCTTTGCTTTTTAATTTAAGTTCAAAATTGATTTCAGTATCATTGTAAGCATAAATCACAGGTTTTTCTTCGCGGATTTGAGGACTTCTATCCTCCTCGTTCATGTAAATTTCAACCTTAATTCGGTGTTGCGATTTCAGTTCATAATTTTCAAAATACCCTCCTTGATAGTTTTCCTTCAAAAATTGAACCCAACCATCATTTGTTTTAAGCTGTAACTTAAAAACGCCTTTTTTCATGTTGTAATCAACTCCCGTTTGAAGATGAATTTGAAAGGATTTGATTGAACGCTTAGATTTTACATGCAACACTTTTCCTTCTAAAACATAATGATCTTTGGGGATACTTGCATCAAATTCATCTGATATTACTTTATAAGCATCTGATTCTTTGTTTTTTTCCTCAGCCAAAGTAAACTGTGAAATAAACAGGATTAAAATAAAAAAAATGATATTTTTCATAAGTCTAAGTTTTAAATTACAATTCAAGATTCACGTCAACTTCAGAACCTCCCCATTCCAACACATGAAATCCATCTCTTTTAAAAGGAACAAAATCATTTGGAACAAGTTCAAGCTTTCCTGGAAGTTTCTCATATCCTGTGAAAAGCATATAAAAGCGATTAAAATGATCTGGTTTGGGTAAAATCGTATAATCGGCAAATTCTTTACATTCATTTTGAGTCATAAACTGCATGAAAACATAGTTGTTTTGAGTCAATTTTGGTCCCCAATACGTTATAAAATCTGTTTTTTCTCGTGAATTGAATCCCACTGCCGAAAGAGTAGAATCAAGGTAAGAAATGACATCTTCTTTAGCTAAAACCTCACCAAACAAAATTCCATTTTCATTTTTCATAAATTTAACCCCTTTTTGCTTTGAGTCCCAAAAAAGATAAGGATATTCATTTCCTTTTGAATCAACAAAATTGTTGTTTTTCAAAGTCATTTCCCAAGAATTTGAAGGAGAAATTTGAGGATAAGTAAAACACAAATTCCCTACTGGATTCAATTTTATGGAAACATCAATATCACTTGAGTTGTAAGCATAAATTACAGGTTTTTCAGTAGAAATTTCAGGTCCCCTTCCTCGTTGATTCAAAAAAACTTTAATTTTAATTCGGTGTTGAGATTTTGGCTCGTAATTTTCAAAATAAGCACTTTGATAATCTTCTTTTGTAAAATGAATCCATTCATCATTTGCTGGAAGTTGCAATTTAAAAACACCTTTTTTCATCTTATAAACTTCTCCTGTTTGGAGATTTATTTCAAAGAATTTGATAGATGAATTGGAATAAACATCAATAACTTTTCCTTCCAAAACATACTTTCCTTTGGGAATCGTTGCGTCAAATTTATCAGAAACTACTTGAAAAGAAGGAGAACTTTCTTTTTTTCCTTTCGCTCCTAAATTTAAAGAGACAAAAATTGAGAGAATTAAAATAAGGTTTTTCATGACATTAGGTTTTGATTTTAGTACAACAAAGTAAGAAAAAAGTTCAGGTCAAACTCACACTTTTTAATTTTTATTTCTTCTTACTTTTTCCCAAAGCCGAAAAAGTAAGCAAAAAGGGCTTTTTCTCGTGTTTTTAAGGGACTTCCTAAAGGAATGTTATGCTTTTATGACTTCATGCTTTGTTCCGCGAACGGAACGCAATTTCGTCATCAGCATAACTAGTCCTGGAAAAACACTCCGTTGATGTCTGCAATAAGATTCCAGTTGCTTAAACTTATTTTTGGTCAAGGAAAGATTTAATTTTTGTTTGTTGCTTGAAAAAAGTAAGAGTTTGCCTTAGGAAAAGTTCAAATCTTTATTGAATTTACTAAAATTTCGCCATAGCATTCATAAAAACTTCGATTTTTTCAAGCATGGAATCCGTTGAACAACCATAATTATTGACAATA
>JAZKEO010000002.1:81371-141195 GCA_040386975.1 Bacteroidota bacterium
GAAAAAGCCAATTGTTTTCCATTTAAAGTTTCAACGTATCCCGCATAGGATTTTATTTTATTCAAAGTTCCACTTTTAGCTTTGATTCTACCGTGTGCCGTTTGTCCGTAACACACTTTCGACATCGTTCCAGATTCGCCAGCAACAGCGAGAGTTTCTTTAAATAAAGTCGCATTTTTGGAATCATGCATGTATTGTAAAAGTGAACAGAAATTTTCTGCTGTTATAGCATTACTTCGTGACAAACCACTTCCGTCTTTTAAGTTCAAACCGCCATCTTTGATACGACTAGACCAATAGCGTTCCATGATGTAAACTCCCGTTTTCGTGTCGCCAACATAACCTTTTTCTTTGGCAATCCAACACACCAATTGTTCGGCAAAAACGTTTACACTTTTCATATTTGTCCACCAAGCAATCGAATTAACCGATCTTCCTTCAAACTGAAACAACATTAATTTTGCTTGATAACGAATTTTTGCTGGTCCTAAACTTAAATTTCTTACACCTTTTGTTGTTCCTGTAATAGTAATTCCTTTTGAAAGTAAAAGACGTTTCAATTCGTCTGCGAACTGCAACTCAGGATCTGGAAGTGACCCTTTTACCATAAAGGAATTTGAATTTCTAGGCAAATACCCCGTTCCAAATCGATCATAAGAAAATGGTGCTCCATAAATGTATGAATTATCCCAACGTGACTTATTTGCAAGAATGTATGAATTAAAATTCAAGTTTGGAATCTCAGGAAAAACGCGGATTAATGTCGCTTTTGAACCAACAGTTCCACCTAATTTCATGTAAAAACGAAGCATATTGTCGTAAATCGGTAGACCTGATGGGCCAGCACCGTAATAATTTCCCATGTCAGACCAATTCCAACCATCGGGAATTCCTTGGTAACCAAATTCAGATGCATCACCAATTATGTCTCCTTCGATTTTACGTAAACCCATTTTGTAAAGCGTATCAGCCCATTTTTCGAGAAAGACATCATTCATTCCTTCGTCAGAATAATATTTACTTCCCAAGGAAATATCGCCACCACCTCTAATCCATAAATCTCCTTTTAAAGTTCCATCTTCGGAAATTTTATCATCAGCATAAATGCGTGTTTTAGGTTTGTAATTCGCTCCTAAAATCTCAAATGCGGAAGCTGTGGCAAAAAGTTTGGTCGTTGAAGCCGTTGGCAAAGCAATTCGCTCGTTATGGGAAACAATTTTCTCTTTTGTTTTCAAATCAACAACACAAATTCCAATAGATGCATTTTGCAACCAAGGATCATTTACAAAACGAGTTTTTGCTGTGTCTAAAGAGTTTTCAATTCTAAGAGGTAGAATTGTTTCTTGAGAAAAAAGTGTGCACACGCATAAATTTGCTAATAAAAGCGAACTTTTGAATATACTTTTTCTCATGGTTTTGAATTTTTTTATAAAAATCGACATTTTTTTTGACTTTGAATGTTCTTTTTTTTGATTTTGATAAAAATCGCAAAGTTTTTTACGATAATCAAAAAATGGTCATTACGCTGAAAAATGATGAAAATAAGCTGAATGAAACGTCTTTGAAACCTTGTTTGAAATCAAGTTGTCCAAATTTTAATTTGGCTAACAACTTGATAAGTTTGGTTTCAAAAGTGTAATGAAGCGTAATTTTCAATTTTTCGAGTAGAGACCTAGACTTTTTGCTTACTTTTTTGGCAATGAAAAAAGTAAGAAGAGAGTTTGAAAAAATCAACGATTCAACCAACCTCTTTTTTTGAAATAAAACATCAAAATTAATGACAAAAGTGCCATTCCTCCGATAGTGAAAAAATAACCATATTTTGTCTTTAATTCAGGCATATTATCGAAATTCATTCCGTACACTCCAACGATAAATGTTAGTGGAATAAAAATCGAACTCACGACAGTCAATAATTTCATAATTTCATTCATACGCTGACCTTGAACGGCGTAATACAGATTCGCCATACCTTCCAAAATCTGTTTGTTTGCATCAATTTCATCCAAAATTGTCAAACAATTATCTTTTAGCGAAGAGTAATAATAATGATTTTCTTTACAAATAAATTGACTTTCAGTTTTATCCAATTGCAAAGTAATTTCTTTCAAAGGAAAAACGACTTTTCTTAATTCAATTAATTTTCGTTTTTCAATCTCAATCTTTTTTAAGGTATCACTTTTGGCGTGTAAAATAATTTTACCTTCTAATTTTTCAATCGATTCCGAAATATGATCTAAAACTTCAAAATAATTATCTGTAACTGCTTCAAGCATTCTAAAAAGCAAAAAATCTGGACCTTTCATTCTGATTTTACCCTTTTTCTTCTCAATTCGTTCGCGAACAGTCGTAAAGTGGTCTGAACTTTTTTCTTGAAAAGAAATTAAAAAATGATCATTTAAAATAAATGAGATTTTCTCCTTTTTAAGTTGAGCTGGACTTGCATCGTTAATTAAGGCAGAACGTACAGAAAAGAAAATATAATTTGGATATTCTTCAATTTTCGGACGTTTTAAATCGGCATAAATGTCCTCAACCGTCAATTTATCAATAGAAAGATTTTCTGCTAATTTTTCAATACTCGCTCTATCTTCAATCGAGTGATAATTTAACCAATGGATTTTATTCTCAGGATTTTCTTTTATCTCTTTCGCCAAAAAATTTTCAGCGTAGTATTTTGGAGAATTATGAGTTATCAAATAAGAATCCGCATTGTAATGGTATAATTGACAAATTTGTTTGGCTCTTTCCATAGGTTCTTAATTACAATTAATCCTTTCAGGTTTTTGTCATGGTTTTTTGTCAAAAACACACGCCAAAAACAAATTTATTTCCCTTTTCACGACGGACTGAAGTCCGTCGTTACAAATGTTTGACTCCTCTGGAGTCCTAAATCCACACTTTTTTTTACAAAGAATCTTAAAAAATAATATTTCTTTGACAAGGTTAATTTAAAATTCTTAAATCGAGGCATTTTGACAAAATAATTTTTGAATTTACTCTTGTAAATGAAAAAGTTATTTTTTTGAAATAACGATGAGTTAGGGATTTTAAATTAGCCTTACTTCAAGTTTTTTTCAATCTCAACATGCAAACCAATCCCTCGTAAAGCATTTCCCGAAGCAACAATTTTCCCTTTTCCATCAACTAAAAAACCTGAAGGAATGGAACTTACTCCATAAGCTTTTGATGCTTTATTTTCATTATCCCAGCCGTGATTAGCCCAAATTAATTTATCGTCTTTGATTGCTTTTTTCCAAGCGTTTTCATCTCTATCTAAAGAAACAGAAAAAACTTCAAATCCTTTGGCATTTTTGAACTTCGATTTTTTGTATTTTGAATACGCTTCCACCACATTTGGATTCTCTTTTCTACATGGCCCACACCAAGAAGCCCAAAAATCAATTAAAACCATTTTTCCTTTCAATTTTGAAAGTTTAATTGTTTTTCCTTCTTGATTTTTTAATTCAATATCCGGTGCCTCTGAACCAACAAGTGGTGCATTGAGCATTGTTGCTACAAAAAGTGTTTTGTAAAAAAGTGAAATAAGTGCTGTTATCATCCGATTCTTCTTATGTCTGCTCCTAAATTATTTAAACGAATATCGATGTCTTGATACCCACGATCTATTTGTTCGATATTGTGAATGATACTTTTTCCTTTCGCAGATAAAGCCGCAATCAAAAGTGAAACTCCAGCACGAATATCTGGTGAAGTCATCGAAATTCCTTTTAAGGTATGCTCGTTGTTCATCCCGATAACCGAAGCTCTGTGTGGATCACACAAAATAATTTGTGCTCCCATATCAATCAATTTATCAACGAAAAACAAGCGCGATTCAAACATTTTTTGATGAATCAACACACTTCCTTTCGCTTGCGTTGCAACAACCAAAATAATGGAAAGTAAATCTGGCGTAAACAATGGCCAAGGACCATCAGCAATCGTTAAAAGTGAACCGTCAATAAAAGTGTCAATCTCGTAATTATCTTGTGCAGGAACGAAAATATCATCTCCTCTTCTTTCCAATTTGATTCCTAATTTTTGGAATACATTTGGAATGATTCCAAGGTTATCGTAACTCACATCTTTAATCGTAATTTCCGATTTTGTCATTGCTGCCAAACCAATAAAACTTCCGATTTCAATCATATCGGGTAAAATTCGGTGAAAACATCCGCCCAATTCTTTTACTCCTTCAATTTTCAACATGTTTGAACCAATTCCTTCAATTTTTGCTCCCATTGAGTTCAACATTTTACACAATTGTTGCAAATAGGGTTCGCAAGCTGCGTTGTAAATTGTTGTTTTTCCTTCAGCTAAAACTGCTGCCATCAAAACATTTGCCGTTCCTGTAACAGATGGTTCATCCAAATGAATGTAAGCTCCCTTTAATTTTTTTGATTCAATCGTATAGAAATGTTCGCCAGAATCATAGTTAAAAGCCGCTCCTAATTTTGCTAAACCTTCGAAATGCGTATCTAATCTTCTTCTTCCGATTTTATCTCCTCCAGGTTTTGGAATATATCCTTTTCCGAAACGAGCCAAAAGTGGACCAACAATCATAATTGAACCACGTAAAGCTGCTGCACGTTCTTTAAAATCAGCACTTTCTAAATAAGCTAAATCAATGTCTTTTGCAGAAAAAATGAAGGTTCCTTTTTCAACTTTTTCTGTTTTCACACCCATTACTTGAAGTAAATTGATTAATTTATTTACATCAATAATATCTGGAATATTTGAGATCGTGATTTTATCTGGCGTAAGTAAAACCGCACACAAGATTTGTAAAGCTTCATTTTTTGCTCCTTGAGGAGTTAATTCACCTTTTAATGGTTTTCCACCATGAATTTCGAAAGATGCCATTCTTTTTTTAAGATTATTAGACTTAAGACAAAAGACTTAAGACTTTATTTTAGTTAATATTTCTTTTTAAACGATTTTTTGAACTTCTGATTATTGGAATTGTTTTGTCCCAATTTTGGACGTTGTTTGTTGGTATTGCTAATTCCAAAAGTTTTCAAAATTTGATTCGTTTGCATCAAACTGTCTGGATTTTCTAAAATCAATTCTCCGTTCGACAATTCTTTTAATTGTTGTGCAATCACATCATTTTCAACAGCATCGTTGTTGTAAGCCAAAAATTGCTTCTTCATGAAGTTAGCAATATTCTTTTTCAAATATTCCTTCGCTTTTGGATCAGCTTCTTTCATCGTTTCACGAATGATGCTTTCCGTATATTTTCCGTAATGTCCGAATCTGATTTTACTCTTCGGGTAAGCCATTAATTCTGGCTTTTCATTTAAAATTTCTTGATTTGGAGCTTCATAAGGCGAGTCAACGTCCAATTTAAAATCAGACATCACAAATAAATGCGTCCAAAGTTTGTGCTTAAAATCATCCACATCTCTTAAATGCGGATTCAATTGTCCCATCACCTCTATAATTGCATTTGCTGCTCTATTTCGCTCCGTTTTGTCCGCAATTTCCATTGCATAAGCAATCATGTTTTGAACATTTCTGCCATATTCAGGCAAAATCATGTGCGGACGTTGTGTGTTATATTCCATGAAAAATTTTGATAGATGCCAAAGATACGATTTTTTATTATATGTATGTTTTTAAGTGAAAAATTGTTTGCTCATTCCCCTCCTTGAGGAGGGATTAAGGGAGGTGACAGAATTAAACTAAACTTTTCTTACCCAATTATGCTAATTTTCTCTAACGTTCAAAAAATCAAAAGCAGTGCTTTTTCCTCTTAACGTTCTCCAGTCTAGGCGGAACGAACGAACCCATGTTTCAGTTCTCTTCATTCTTTTCAGAATAAAAGGCGACCTTGAGATTTATTTGAAAATACGAATTAATTTATTGTTAAGGATTCAAAACAGTGAATCTTATAACTTTCAATACAAATTATGCAACAAATTTTGCTAAGGATGAAAGTAATTTTACAATATTAATTTTTGTCTAAAACTCAATATCATGAAAAATTCATCTAAAGGATATAATTTATCAATTTCTGTAAATAACTTTAACTTATCATATGATGATGTTGGAGAAGGAAACATTCCAATCATCTTCTTACATGGTTATCCATTTGATAAAACAATGTGGAAAACTCAAGTTGATTTTTTAAAACCATACTACCGATTAATTGCTTGCGACGTAAGAGGTTTTGGTAAATCAACGGACGAAAAATCTCACTTAGGTATTGATTTATTTGCTGATGATTTAATTCAATTTATGGACAAATTACACATCGAAAAAGCGATTATTTGTGGCTTATCGATGGGTGGTTTCATCGCATTAAATGCATATAAAAGATTCCCGAATCGCTTTGAAGCATTAGCTTTATGTGATACACAATGTATAGCTGATACAGCGGAAGTAAAAGCAAAACGCTTTAAAACCATTGATGAAATAAATACAAATGGAGTGACTGAGTTTAATGAAGGCTTTATAAAAAATGTGTTCCACAAAGATTCTTTGACAAACAAAAAAGGAATAGTAGAAGAATTGAGAACCATTGTATTTACAAACTCTCAACACATCATAACTCAAGGTTTAATTGCTCTGGCTGAACGTTCAGAAACGTGCTCCACTTTAGATAAAATCTCTGTTCCAACATTAATTATTTGTGGAAGAGAAGATACAGTAACTCCACTCCTTGAATCTGAATTTATGCATAAAAATATCAAAGGTTCTATCCTTAAAATCATTGAAAAAGCAGGTCATGTATCGAACTTGGAGCATCCCGATGAATTCAATAAATATTTACAAGCATTTTTAGCTCCTTTATGTGGCCTTGATGTTAAGGAATTGAGTTAGTATTAAAGGCTTTTCTTCCAAATCGCAATTATATCCAGAAAAGTTTTTCGGATTTCTTCTTTTTCTCCGTCAAAACAAACTTTAAAGGATGAACTGTCATTGCAAATTACTTTTATGTAAGGAGAAAATGTAGCTCCAGCATAAACAACAGTATCAAGTTTGGCGATATCTTCATAAAAAGCACAATTTGTGTCATTTTTTGATTCATCATTTTCATCTAACCAATAGGAAGCGAGACGTTTATTTGTATAAAAATTTCCTGCAACACTATTTTTATATTCTGAATAGAATTTAATTATTTTCTCGTCTTCATCTAATAAATTCAATGTTTTTAATCGCTCTAAATCAGATTTAGATAATTCATCTTGATTTAGGATGCTGTTGCAAGAAACAAGGGAAAATAAAAGGATGACTAAAGGAAACTTCATTGCACCAATTTTGTGTTAACATTTGTAGATTTAAGAAATTAATAGTCTCAATATTTCGGGTTATCTTTACCACTTATATAATAATCTGCATGCTGACCCATTCCTGAACATAAATATCCCTCAACGACATCTTGATTGGCATTTTTGCCTGCATCTATGTATAAAATACTTAGTGAACAGTCGCTTTTAATCTCAATCCAAACCGTTTCTTTCTCTCCTGCGACAAGTTCTTTTACAGATTTATTGTCACAACCAGATAAATGTATATCAGTAATGTTTGATGAAGTGTTATTAATTATTGTGACTCTGTAGTATCCCATGAGGTAAATTGCAAACCACAAATAGAAAAATGCTACGGGGATATTCAGAAACATAAGATAGATTGACCAAAACGAACCTTTTATTCCTCTTCTATTCGCAGTAACAAAAATAAAAATGAGCACACATAAGTTTACTAAAAAAGCAATGGGAATAAATAGAAGTCCGTACGCTTCATAATCTCCTTTGAATCCTTGAAAATGAGCATACATGATTATCGATGCAATAGCAAATGTCATTGCAGCAGTGAGATATCCAATATTATTTAATTTTTGCTTAGTCATTCAATTGTCCAATATTTTAAAGTTCTATCTGTAAGATTAATATCTTTAATTGTTTCTTCAAATCCCAAATCTAATTATTATTTCCACACTCCTCCCAAAATCATTTATTTTATTTTTCGTATCTTTGCGCCATCTTTAATTAACAAAAAACATAGCATGCAACTGTGGAATACATTAAGTAAAGAGGATTTAGTTAAGAATTTGAATGAAAGTGGTTTTGAATTTGTAACCGTTTCATTTTATCAATATGCGAATATTGAAAATCCTCGTTTATTCAGAGATCATATTTTTCAGATGTGGTCAAAAATCAATGTCGTAGGTAGAATTTACGTAGCTTTTGAGGGAATCAATGCCCAAATGTCTGTGCCAATCGTTCATTTTGAACAATTTAGAGATGAATTGAACGAAATTGACTTTTTATCTGGCATTCGTTTGAACATTGCCGTGGAAGATGGTGGCGTACAATTTCCTTTCTTGAAACTCAAAGTGAAAGTGCGCGATAAAATTTTGGCTGACGGTTTGGACGACAAAACATTTGATGTTCGCAACAAAGGAATTCATTTGTCGGCAGCAGAATTTAATGCTTTGACCGACGATCCAAATACGCTTTTAATTGATTTCAGAAACCATTACGAAAGTGAAGTTGGTTTTTTCAAAGGAGCAGTTACGCCTGATGTGGATACTTTCCGTGAATCTTTGCCTTTGATTGAAGAAAGTTTATTAAAAGGAAACGAAGATAAAAACATTGTGATGTATTGCACAGGCGGAATTCGTTGCGAAAAAGCTTCGGCTTGGTACAAACACCGCGGCTTTAAAAACGTACATCAATTGGAAGGTGGAATCATCAAATACGCAAACGATTGCGCCGAATTAGGTATTGAAAATAAATTTATTGGTAAAAATTTCGTCTTCGATGAACGTCGTGGCGAACGAATTTCCGACGATGTTGTTTCCCAATGTCATCAATGTGGCGAAGCTTTTGATACGCATACAAATTGTGCCAATGATGGTTGCCATTTGCTTTTTATTCAGTGCGATTCGTGCAAAGAAAAATACGAAAATTGTTGCTCAGAAGAATGCGTCGAAGTGATTCATTTGTCTGCAGAAGAACAAAAAGCATTGCGTCAAAACAACATGGTTAGTAATAAAATATTCAAAAAAGGTCGCTCCGAAAAATTGATTTTCAAGAAAATAATCGAAAACTCATAACTCAAAACTCCTAACTCATCACTTTTTTAACTATTTTTGGACTATGATTTTTGGAATTGATTGGAACGTAAGTTCAGAGTTGATTGAAGGTTGGTCAACGCCAAACAAATACGGATTGCTATTTGTTTCAGGGATAATTATTGGATTTTTTGTCATCAAACGCATGTTTAAGTCAGAGAAAATCCAAGAAGAAATCCTGGACAAACTCCTTCTTTACATGGTTGTTGCGACTGTTATCGGTGCAAGATTGGGACACGTTTTATTTTACGGACCTTATTTTGACGTCAAAAATTCTTTCGGAGAAATCATCGAACGAGGCTATTTTTCTCATCCACTAGACATTTTGAAAGTCTATGAAGGAGGTTTGGCTTCACACGGAGCAGCTTTACTTTTATTGATTGCCTTATACATTTTTTCTAAAAAAATCTCCAAAAAACCTATGTTGTGGATTTTAGATCGCGTTTCACCACCAGTTGCGATTGCAAGTTGTTTTATTCGTCTTGGAAATTTGGTAAACCACGAAATTATTGGCGACCCAACATCTTTACCTTGGGGTTTTCGCTTCAACAACGAAGGAGCAGAATATTTAATCAACGGCGAACACGTTTTCCGTCATCCAGCACAATTATACGAAGCGATTTTCTATTTGTTGACTTTCGGATTGTTGATGTATATGTATTGGAAAACATCGGCAAAAGAAAAATCGGGAATGATTTTCGGCGTATTTATGATTGTTCTTTGGACCGGACGTTTTTTAGTTGAATTCGTGAAAGTCGGACAAACAGCTCGCGACGAAACTTGGGCTTTAAATACAGGTCAAATGTTGAGTATTCCTATGGTAATTGCTGGAATTGTGATTTTGTATTTTTCGATGAAGAAGAGTGAATCTGAGGTTTAATAACTTCACTCATTTCCTTTCACTAACGTTCAGTCTTCGTTCGCCATGTCGAACTCTTCTCAAGGGAGGAAGCCAAAAAAAACTTTGCTTCCTTGCGTCTTTGCGAGAAATATAAAACAGCGAATATCATCCTAAAACGTTGGCGTCAACAAATCTAAGAAATCTGGATTCGATTCAATTGAAAACGAAGAACTCGTAGCTTTTGAAACTTCTGCATCTTTATCCATAAAAATTCCATCAGGGTGAGAAAACGCAACTGAACCAGCCGTGGATTCAAAAGAAGCATCGGAAACTTTATCATCAGCCGACATTTCAAATTTATCCATCGCAGTAACTTCCTCAGCTACACTCATTTTGTTTTCTGCGATTAAAACTGGTTTTTCTGTTTTAGCGCTTTCATCTGAAACGTTTGTACTTGAAGTAGAAATACTATCTTCTGTTTTCATTTCAGTTTTTTCTTCGTTGGAACTTAAGCTTACTTTATTCTCTAAAGTTGGAACATTCAAAAATGGATAAATAGAGAATATAACCACTAAAACTGCTGCAATACGAACTAAATTTTGATTGTACCAATTTTTATCTGAAGCAATAAAAAACGTACCAATTGAGTTGTACCATAGAATTCCTTTATTTTGATATGTTTTGTTGTATAAAAAGTCCAAACGCTCTTTCACTTGAGCGGAAGGTTGCTCTTGTTTTACTTGCGTTTGAATGGTATTATTGATTGCATTTAAAGTAAATTTCATGTGATTAAATTCATCTTCATTTGAAAACAAATCTTTCATCTCCTCCTTTTCCAAAGAAGACAATTCTATGTATTTTTTTAAGAAAACGCTATCAAAATCTTGAGTTTCCATAATTATCGGTTTAATACTGGGTTAAATTCTTTTAAATTTTCTGCTAAATGCTTGGTTGCATAAAAAAGACGCGACTTGATCGTTCCTTCGTTTGCACTCAACACCTCTGCAATTTCTTTTATTGACAAGCCTTCAAAATGTCTCAACTTAAAAACTTCACTGTGTTTTTGATCCATTCCTTTGAGTTGAATTTCAAATGCTTCGCCAAAAATAAAATCTTGTACTTCGTTTAGTACATTTTTTGTTTCATCTTTTGCCACATACGTTGGCTCAATGCGATAAGAAGTACTTTTACGGACTTCCGCTTTTTTATATTCATTTTTCACCATGTTATTGGCTACCGAATAAAACCAGGTTTTGAAAGAACGCTGCTGATCAAAAGATTCAGGTTTTTGAATAATTTTTGCAAATAAATCGTGCACAAAATCTTCTGATTTCTCTATATCCTGCCACAGCAAACGTTTAAAAAATGAAAACATCAGTTTTGCGTAACGCATATAGATTTCATCAAAAGCCAATTTATCCCCTTTCGAATGGAGTTTCATCAACTCTTCGTCAGAAAATGTATTGTATTTTTTGCGTAAAATCTGCATCTTCTATTTATACGATTTTAAACTTTTTTGAATATTCGCCTGTTTTTTAATCTTTTCAATATCTATGTCGAGTGCTTTTATTTTGTCATTATTTTCTTTCAAACGATAGCTATCAGATTCATATTCTTTTTTCAAACTCAAAAGCATCGGTAAATAATTGGAAGACAATTTTTTTGCTTTTTCAGTCGTATATGAATCTAAAGCATTTGAATTGTCAATTTTCTTGTAAATTTCTTCGTTTTTACCCGCTAAATTTACTATGTTTTCGTTGTAAATCATACTCAAACCTAAAACTGATATTTTATCTGAAATAGCTTTTAAATAAGGTTTTGGAAAGGTCATACTGATTTGTAATTTTTTATCAGCGTTTAATTCGCAAAAGGATTTGAAAAAATCTACATCAATAACTTGAGCTATTGGAATTTTATAACCCAAACTTTTCAAAGAGTTTTTATAATAGTCACTTTGCATAAAATCCAAGGAAATAATTTGAACATCAGAACGTTTGTTCTTGTTTTTCTGAACATATAAAGTAGAGTATGTATCGTCAAAACCATGCGTCAATAAAACTCCATTTTGACAAACACTTTCAAGTAAATTTTCGGAATAAAGTAAAACTTCAGCATCAATTTTTTTTGCTTCAAGTAAATTTTCAAGATTTTTCTTTAAATTCTTCTCATCATTTTTTATAAAATTAAAGGCTGCATATTGAATTTGAACCTCAGTACTTTTAGGTTTTAATTTATACGCTTGGTTCAATTCGCCAATTAAATCAACGTTGTAATTTCCTGAAACATATTTAAAATAATGATATTCAAATGAATTTGGCGCACTTTGCTGATAATCGTTTAATATTTCCTGCATTTCAACTTGCTGTTCAATAGTAGCTGAACGTTGTGTCGTTTGTGTACTGGCAGCAACTTTTACCTGCATAAAAGAACTTCCTAATTGTTGATTTGTTTTTTCTTGTGGCTGAACAGCATTTTGATCCAAATCATTTTTTAAATCTCCTTCTGATTCAAGATCCATGATTTTGAATTCCTCCAAACTTTTCGATTCACTACTTACAGGTTTTTCTTGGATTGTTTTCTCTTCCTCTTTTATTTCTTTAGTTTTCGAAGGCGTTTTAGACTTTTTAGTCGTCTTGTCAAGCTTACTTTTACTTTCTTTTGTCTTGTAACGAGATAGTGAATCCAAACTTTGTTCTTTTTTCAAGGTTCCAACATTCTGAATTTGCGGTTCATTAGTATTGCTATTATTCGTATTCGATTGACTAAACGAAATCGAGTAAAAAAGAATACATAATATAAGATGATAAAATTTCATTTGTTGCTATTTTCTACCTTGTACAAACCAAAACAAATATCGTTCATTTTTTTTAGAAAATTGTGGAAAATAATTTATTTTTGAAAAATAACGAATCTGAAACCTAAGCAAATGTAAGTTTGTTGAGCCTGTCGAAACAAACTACAAAAACTATTTCTCTACCGCAAACAAAAATTTATTCGGACTCACCAAATTTGTTTTTACGGCATACATCACAATTCCAGCTGTATTTTTAACGCCTAATTTTGACATGATGTTTTTTCGATGTGTATTAATAGTATGGTTACTTAAAAATAAGGTTTCTGCAATCTGCACATTTGTTTGTCCCTCAGCAATTAATTTGATGATTTCATTTTCTCTTTCTGAAATTAAAACTGGTTCGCAAGTGAAGGAATCCACATCCAAATCGTGAATATCAATATTGGCTGTTTGGATGGTTTCTAAAATTTGTCCGCAAAAAAATTTGTGCCCCAAAGATGTTTCTCTTACTGAATCAATGATTTCATTGATGTCACAATCCTTTTTAACATAACTTGAAACCCCACCGCGTAAAGCATTCACCAAGGTTTGTGCACTTTGATCGGGTGTGATTGCAACAAATTTCACTTTAGGAAAACTGTTTAATATAGTAGGAACAACATCTATCGAAAAGCCATGAGAAGTATAATCAATCAAAACAAGATCAGTTTCAAAATTTTTTATCAAACTTTTAAGTTCCTCATTATCTTTCGCTTCGCCAATAATTTCAATATCTTTCTGTGCATTTAAGATTGTTCTTAAACCCACACGTATTAAATCGTTACTATCAGCTAAAATAATATTCACTCAGAAGTCTATTTAGAATTATTACTAATAAGACAAAACTAAGCATTTTTTACCTAGAAAAACATCTAAGCAAAATTTCTTGTGAAAATTTATCAACAAAAACGATTTTTGGGATAAAAAAGCATCACTTTAATGCCTAAAATCAATAAAACTGTAATTGTTATAAACAATTGATTTTTTAAATAAATTTTTAACACTCGCAAAATCTTTATTTACAGCACTTTAAGCCTTATTTCAACTAATTTTTAAAGATTTATTTTCATTTTTTTTTAAAACAATTTTGGTTAAGAAATAAATTATGACTTAATTCGGGGTTGAATTTTGACTTTAAAAATGACATTTATGAACATTAAAGGATTGTTAACGCTAGTAATTACTGGACTTACGTATTTGGGGCAAGCTCAAATTCAGATGTATATCCCTAAGCAAGTGAAATTAGCAAATATCGAATACAGAAATGAGAATTATGCCTCAAGTGCAGATTTATGCGCTAAGGCTTTTGCGAAAATTGAACGTAAAGGTGGTAAAGCAGCACTTAGGATGAAAGGTGATATGGCTTATAAAACTGCAGAAAGTTTTAGACAAATTGAAAACACTCGTGACGCTCATGAATGGTATGATAAAGCTATTATTCTTAGACATTACGAACAAGAACCAATGGTTTATTTCTATAATGCTGAGATGTTAAGATCAATGGGCGAGTTTAAAAAAGCTATCGATAACTATAATAAATATAAAGAATTAGCTCCTGAAGATAAAAGAGCTGATGTTGGTATTAGATCATGCGAAATTCACCAAGATTTTAAAATCAATAAAACACGTCACGTAGTTTCAAACGTAGCTGCATTAAACAAAGATGTTTTTGAAATGGCTCCAATGCTAAGTGACAAAAAAGGAACTTCTATGTATTTCAGTACAACAAGAGAAGGTGGTGTAAGTAACACAACAGATCCAAGATCAGGTGAAAACTACATGGATTTATGGGTTACTGAAAAGGATAAAAAAGACAATTGGGGTCAACCAAAATTAGTTGCTGGTGAATTAATCAATACAGAAGATAATGAAGGGACAGTTTGCTTTGATGGAAGAGGAAAAAAAATGTTCTTTACACGTTGTCCTACGGAAGATAAATTAAATTTAGGTTGTGATATCTGGATGTCTGATTTGAAAGGAAAAGAATGGGGAGAACCAACTAAATTAGCTTTAAAAGGTCATGATTCAATTTCTGTAGGTCACCCATGCGTTACGGAAGACGGGAATTACTTAATTTTTGCTTCTGATATGCCAGGTGGTTTTGGTGGTAGAGATTTATATTATACTACTTATACTAAAAAAACAGATACTTGGGAAGCACCAATAAACTTAGGTGAGACTTTCAATACAGCAGGAAACGAATTATTTCCAACTTTTGCATTAAATGGTGATTTGTTTTTTGCTACTGATGGTATGCCTGGAATGGGAGGTTTGGATATTTTCCGTGCTTCTAAAGTGAAAGACAAAACCAATAAATGGGAAAACCCTAAAAATGTTGGTTTCCCTTTGAATTCCGTTTCTAACGATTATGCATTAATTGAAGTAGCAGAGAAAAAAGGATATTTTACATCTGAAAGAGTTGGAAGTGTTGGAAAAGCATTAAGACCAGATATCTGGATGTACGAAATGCCACCAAACTTGTTTACTTTGAAAGTGAACATTGTTGAGCTATTAAATAACAAAGAAAGAATCGCTGGAGCAAAAGTTACTGTGAAAGCAACGGAAGGCGCTAACGGAAACATCACCTGGGAAGGAACAACTAAAGAAGATGGTTCTGTATATTGGGATAAAAAACCAGACGCATCGCGTTATGTAAATGAAAATATGTCTTATTCTGTTTCTGTTGAAAAAGAAAAATACAAAAGTGTTAAAGAAGCTTCATTTACAACTGTTAATGTTTTTTACGATCAAGATTTCGTAATTGAATTACCAATGTTGAAAGAAGAGCCAATTCGCTTACCAGAGGTACGTTACCCATTAAACCAATGGACATTCGTAGTTGATTCAACAATCAATTCATTGGATTCATTAAACTTCGTTTACGATCTATTAATGAAATACCCAACAATGAAATTAGAGTTGAGTTCTCATACAGATGCTCGTTCAGGAAATATTTACAATCAAGTTTTATCTGAAAATAGAGCTAAAGCGTGTGTTAAATATTTGGTTGAAGAAAAAGGAATCGATGCAAAAAGATTAGTTCCAGTTGGTAAAGGTGAAAGCACACCAAAAACAATGTGGTTATTAGTTGATGGTTCTTACTCTTCATCAGCTCCTTTAGATACAGCAGGGGCAAAATTAATGCCTTTGAAAGAAGCTTATATCAATGGCTTCAAAGCTAAAGACAAAAAGAAATTTGAAATGTTACACCAGTTAAATCGTCGTACGGAAGGATTTGTATTAGACATGCAGTTTGATCCAGCCTTAGCACCAGCGGTTTCTGAAGATTATTTCAAATTCAAACCATTACCAAAAAATACGAGAAAGTAAATTGCTTTCTAAAAATACTAAATCCCGATTCACTTGTTTCGGGATTTTTTTTTTGAACAAAATTAATAAATTCAATTTTTTTTATTAGTTTTGATTAAAGCAAGAATTTTAGGTTCACATGGCATGAACTTTGATTCTCTAACACCAGAAACCAAACATCTAATTTCACATGAAAAAACAAAACATTTTTTTAGCTCTCATTCTAACGGTTTTTATTGTATCCTGTTCAAATGATACAAACAATCGTACTTCTTCTGAATATTTGTCCGCCTACATGAAGGACAATAAAAACGTTGTTTTGTTTGGCAAAATTGACATAAAACAAATTTTAGAGAAAGCAGATTATAAAAATATACCAAAAGTATCTGTTTTATTAGTGAACGAAATGAAGCAATTTGAAAATTGTGTCGATTTATCAAAAGGCATTCATTTTGCGATGGAAGGTCCATTTGAAGAAGATGGAACACCTAGTAATTTGCTAGCCTTTGCAAAAGTTAAAAATCAAGATTCTTTGGTTGACAAAATAACCTCTTTAGGTTTGATGATGCAAGAATCAGGAGACATGAAGTTCGCTCAAGACAATGATGTTTCGATAGGTATCAAAGAACATTTGGCAATTTTTGTAACCAAAAAAGGAAATTACGATGGAAAAAAAGCTCTAAATGATGCTTTTGATAAAACAGAAAATGATTTGTCAAGTGGTAAAACGGAGCAAATTTTAAATCAAAAAGGAGATATTTTGATTGGAGTAAACATGCAAAACTTGTATGAAAGTTCAAACACCAGCTTAGCAAAACTGCCAAAAAATAAAAGAAAAGAATTTGAAGATTTAATTAATGATTCTTATGTTCAATCTTCGATTTCTTTTGAAAATGGTCAGGCTATTTTCCAAACAAAAAACTTATTCTCACAAGCTTTGATGAAACGCATGTTCTTCAACGAAGACGCTCAAGCAACAATCCTAACTAAATTAGGAAAAGGAAATGCACGTTTGGGTTTAGCAATGAACATGGATATGTCAAAAATGGAGCACTTTTTAGATGATTTTGCTCCAGATTTCAAAGATGGAATCACAAAAGCAAACTTTCAAATGCAAATGGCAGTTGCAACTTTGGGGGACAAACCTTTGACAAACCTATTAAGTGGTAAAATTGGTCTTGTAATGGTTGGAGACATGATGCGCGATGGAAGTTTGGTGCCTGAAGCAAATATTCATATCGGTTTAGGAAATAAAGGAAAAGACGTAAGTGAAATGTTAAAAGCTTTCTTCCCAGAAAATCAAGGTGTTTATGGAATGGATTTGATGTTAAATGAGAAAGAAATTACACTTTCTTCAGGAAAATCAACGTCAAATAAACTTACAATTCCAGCTTTTGCTTCTCAATTTGGGAAAAAAGGATTTACTGCTTTTATCAACTTTGAGGGAATGAATTTAAAATCAATGGATTTAGACGACGGAGCGAAAGCTTTATACGCTTTACAGTATGTTTTCATTGAAGCAGATAATCAAGGCTCTAAAATGATTGTAAAAGGCAAAAAAGCCAATGTAAATATCTTAAAACAAATTGTTGATGTTTACATTGAAGATTTAGAAAACACGATTAGCGGAATTTAGACTGAATTTAAAATAAAAAAGTCCGAAATGAAATTCATTTCGGACTTTTTTTTACTATATTTTTTTGAAGATTAATCTTCGTTTTCTTCTGTTTCGGGAGAAGTTTCTGTAACTTCTGGTTCTTCATCCGCTACTTCTTCAACTTTTGCTACTTTAGGAGCTTTCACTTCTTTTTTTACATCCACTGCATTCCAGCCTTTTTGACCTTTTTCTATACGGAAAGTAACTGTATCTCTTTCAGCAATTGCTTCCAAATGTCCGTTGATATGAGAAAAATAACTTTCTTGTGAATCACGGTCTTTAATGAAGCCGTAACCTTTTGAAGTATCAAAAAATGTTACTATTCCAGTGTGATTTGGATCAACCGCTTCGCTATCTTCTCGTGTTGGAATTCCAATTTCGATATTAGCAGCGATTACTTTTTTCTTTTTTGTTGGATCTGGCGGAGTATCAGATAAGTTTCCGTTTTCATCCACATAGGCAATCATGTCGTCAAAACTTGATGAACCGCCAGCAGCTTTACGTTCTTCTTTTTTCTTTTGTTTTTCTTCACGTTTTTTGATGCGAAGCTTTTCTTTTTCTTTTTTGTTAAAAGTTTCTTGGGATTTTGCCATTTAAGCTTTTTGGATTAATTAATAATGAAAACAAAAATTGATTCATTATCAATTTACTGTTAATTTTTTGCAAAGATACAACAAAAATTTGAGTTATGAATAAGTCAGTAAGTCTTGCCTACTTCAAAATCCAAGCAGAAATTTGATTTTCAGCTAAATGATTCACCAAACTTTTAGCTTCTTGAGCGTTTTGAGCTTTACCAGCAGAAACACGAATCAAACCATTATTTTCTTGAAAAGAATAAGCATCGTAGTTTTTTGACTTCAACTCATTCACCAAAGATTCAGCATTATTTTGGTTGCTAAAACTTCCAACGATTATTTGAATATTCCCTTTTGAAATAGTTTTTGTTTTAAGTTCAATTTTTTCAACTGTTTCTGAATCTGATGTGAAATTTTCCTCCACATTAGTTTCTTGTTCAGAATTTTTCTCGCGAATTTTCACAAAATAAACCTCATCATCAATTTCCATCGAATAAATAGAAACATCTTGCGGTAAATTTGCTGTTTGTTCTTCAAAAGATTGTTGTTTTGGCGTTTCTTCAAAACCTGTTTCAAATTTCTGGGAAACATAAGTCGATTTCACATTTTGTTGAAAAGGATTAAAGTCTTTCAAAGAAATCATGCCTGATTCTAAAACATCTGTTTTAACAGGAATCCACACAGAATAAAAAGCAATCGGCAAGAAACAAGCAGCAGCAATGTATTTTACCAACTTTTTAGTAGATGGAGTTTTTTTGTTGAGTTTGATTATTTTTTTATCGTCGGAAACAACATTTCCATTTTCAATTAATGGTTTATCTTCCTGAACAAATTTTTCAGTTTGCTTTTTTGTAATGATTGGTAAAAGTTGAATAATTGGCGTTTCAACTTGTTTTATTTCTACTTGTTCAACAAGGGTTTCTTTAAGCTTAATTTCATCTTTTTGCTCTGAAACAAATTGTACTTGTCCCATTCCAAAAGATTGCATCAATAAATTAAAAAAACGGTCTTGTTCAAAAAGAATATTTTTTTGATTATCCAAATATAGAAAACCAACTTTATCGAGTGAAATTCGTTTTCCTGCATTTAATTCTTCTTGCCAGAATTTGATTTGCTCATCAATTTTTTCGTTTGCCAAATCGTAAGAAAGTTGATTTTTTTGAGCAAAAGCAGAAATTAACAAACCATCGTTGTTGGTCAGCAATTTATTGAATAAAATAGATTTTCTTGGAGCAGAAATTGTTCCTTTTGAATAATCAATCACTGCTTCAGTCTGTGTAGCAATGAAACCACCAAACTTAGGCAACACAACACAGTTGTTGCGCATTAACAATTCTCCTATGAGTAAATCTAAATTCATCTTTGTTTCTTACGGCAAAAATACAAAAAAGTTACGGTAATTTGAGATTTTTCTTAATTGGAACTTTGTAAATTATTTTATACTAAAATTTCGTTTTTCAAAGCTCAAATCTTAATCTGTTTAGCTTATTTTATTAAGTTCTTCTTTTAATTCTTCAAAAGATAATTTACATAATTCATTTGTTTTTTGAATTAGTTCAACCATTCCATCCAAATTGATTATTTCTTTAGTCTTGCTTTCTATTTCTCTTAAGACTTCATTTAATTCTACTGCACCAAATAAAATTGCTGGTGTTTTCATTTTATGAGCACTTTTGTTTAAGATATCCCATTTTTTTTGAAGATATGCTTCATTAAAATCTTCCAGATAAAGAGGCATTTCATCACAATAAATAGTTATCATTTCTTGCATGTACTTGACACTTCCTGAAGCATGTTCAAGTAAAAGGCTTAAATCAATTACTTTATTCATTTTTATTTTGGGTGGTTTATCAATTATAGATACTGTTTCGCTCATAATTTCACCTTTACCCCATTTTAAAATTTTTGAATAGAGGTTTATTGGATTAAAAGGTTTAGAGATATAATCATCCATCCCAGCTGAAAAGCATTTTTCTTTCTCACCTGCTAAAGCTGAGGCAGTCATTGCAATAATTGGAATATGCTGCTTGGCTTCTTGGAAGTTTTTTCGAATGTATATGGTAGCTTCTAATCCATCCATTTCAGGCATAGAAATATCCATCAAAATAACATCGTAATCTTTGTTTTTCAACTTTTCAAATGCTTCAAAAGCATTGTTCGCAACATCAGTTTGCACCTTCCATTTGTCAAGTTCAAAAAGCGCTACATGCTGGTTAATTTGATTGTCATCAACATACAAAACATGAATGCCACTTAAATTTACATTCGCAGGAATTCCCTCTATTTGTTGGCTAACGCTTCCCTTCCAAGAAGAATCACCCTCCTCAAAAGCAAGTGTAAAATAAAACGATGAACCTTTATTAACTTCACTGTCTATCGAAATAAATCCACCTTGCTGCTCAACCAATGATTTACAAATACTCAAACCCAAGCCTGTTCCACCATATTTACGTGTAGTATGTGTTTCTGCTTGAGCAAATGATTCAAAAATATAATCTAATTTATCTTTTTCAATTCCAATTCCTGTGTCTGTTACACAAAATTCAATAAATATAATATTTTCGTCTTGTTTTGTTTTTTTAGCAGAAAACGTGACTCCTCCACTGTCCGTAAATTTGATGGCATTGCCAAGTAAATTGAGCAAAATTTGATTTAATCTAATTGGATCTCCTAATAATACAGGGGAAATATTATCATCAATTTCAGATTTTAAATAAATGTTTTTTTCTTCTGCACGATTTCGAAGTGTGAATTCTAAACTTTTAAAAAGTTCCCCTAATCTGAATTCTGTTTGTTCAAACATAATTTTACCAGCACGAATTTTTGAAATATCTAAAATATCATTTACAACATGCATCAAATTATTTGATGAATCATTAATTGCTTTTAAATATTCTCTTTGTTCCCTAGAAAGGGGAGTTTCTAATAATTGTCTTGTCATACCAATAACTCCATTCATTGGAGTACGAATTTCATGACTTGTATTGGCTAAAAACTGTTCTTGAATTTCTAAATATTGTTCGGCAGTTTCTTTTGCTTTTTTTAATTCGCTCACATCTGTTTCCACAAAAACCATTTTTTTTAGTTGACGATTCGAATCAAAAATAGGAGTCAAGGTTGTCTGTATCCACAATTCTTCCTTATCCCTAGTAAACATAAAATTTTCATAGGTAATCGATTTTTTTTGATGGATTGCTTCTTTAATGATATTTATGATATTTTTATTTCCACTTACATGAAAAATATTTGTTCCCTTTTTTTCTTTGTATTCTTCAATTGAATTCCAAGCAAATAGTTTTGAAAAGCCTTCATTAAACCATTCAATATTTCCATCTGCATCAGTAATCATTACTCCATTGGCCGTTTCTCTGGCAACAATTGAGAGTTTTTCGAGTTCTTTGTTTTTTTCTTCAATAATTTTGTTCGCCTTAGTTTTTACAATAAAACGATTGTATATCACCAGTAAAAGCAATAAAGTCAAAATAACACCACCTATTAAATAGTTTCGAGTCGTTGTCTGTTGTTTTAATTTAATCTCTTGGAGTTCTTGATTTTTATTCAGCAATCCAATTTCCTTATCTTTATTTTCAGATTCAAATTCTATCTGGAATTTAATTAAAGCAGTTGCTTTTTCTTCGTTTAATACACTATCTGAATAGCTTTCGAAAAGTAAGCGATTTTTATATGCTTCTTGATAATTATTTTGCTTGAGGTTTATTTCAGTTAATAAAGCATAATGATCTTTTAAAAAACCATTATAACTTCCTGATTCGGCTATTTCAATGTATTCTTTTGATAACTGCAAGGCTTTATCATACAGCTTAGCTTCTTTATAACAAGTAATACTAGCTTGCAAAGACGTAAGTATTAAATCTATATTACCAATTTCCTTTGCTATTTTGTAAGCTTGAGAGTAGTAATCTTGGGCAATAATGAAGTTTTTTTTCTGGAACTTAGCTTCTCCAATGTTTAACAGATTAAAACTTATTAAGGTTTTGTCGTTCAATGATTTACTCATTTTCAAGGATTGAAAAGAATAATCCAATGATTTACTAACATATCTATCTAAAGGAAACATTTTATTGTATTCAAGATACAAATTAGCTATATTTAATAGTGAAACAGTAATCTTTTTATCATCCTTGATTTTTTTATAATAGTTCAGGGCGGTGTTATATAAAATGGATGCTTTTTGGTAATACAAAGTATCTTTTACAATCAAAGCTTTTTCTACATTTACATGTCCTAATACCATTTCACAGGCAGCAACATTCGATTCTTTGTCTATCTCTTTAAATAACTTAAGTGATTTTGAAAAATTATCAATCGCTTTTTGATAATTGGAAATTTGTTTGTTGATGTATCCCAATTCAAAATAAGCCTTTGCTAATCCTGATTTATCGTTGATTTTTTCGAATATCCTTACAGCCAAAATGGTCTTATCAAGTGCTGGTTGTAAGGAGTTTCTTTGCGTACGATAAATTTTTGAAAGGTTTAAAAGTGCTTCAGCTTCGGTTCTAGAAGATTTGATTTTTCGTGAAAGGCGAATGGCTTCCGTAGCGTATTCTTCAGCTTTTTTTACATCAAATTGAATGAGATCTGAACTCAACATCACCAAAGCATTTACTTTATCTATTTCAGACCTTGCTTCTTTAATGCAATTTTCAAGTGAATCCCTTCTCTCTAAATTTTGGGCAACAAACTTAGCTTGTACAGGCAAAATGCAGTACCAAACAAGAACCAATACTATTTTGTTTGCTTTTTTCAAATAGAAATTACCCCACAGAATGAAAGCTAAAGGTATAAAATATAAATTGAATATCAAAGAGTTAAATTCTACATTCTTTAGACAAACTTTATTTTTACACCCTTAAAAACGTAAAATACATCGATATTTTTTCTTGATTAAGGCTAAAAATCTAAGTTTGACAGAAATCAAGGCATAAAAAAATCCCCTTCCATTTCTGAAAGAGGATTTAATTATTTTAATTGATTTGGCTCACTAACGTTTAGCCTTATCAATAGCTATCGCTATTTCTCCTTAACTTCTTCAAAGTCAACATCCGTAACTTCGTCAGCTGGATTTGAATCAGTTGCTTCTTGAGCTCCACCTTCTTGTGGGTTTGAAGCATTGTACATGTCTTGAGAAGCAGCTTGGAAAGCGTTGTTTAAACGTTCCGTTGCAGCGTCGATATTTTCCATATCTTGAGCTTCAAAAACAATTTTTAAAGCAGCTAAAGCTTCTTCAATTGGTTGTTTTTTGTCTGCAGGAATTTTATCTCCGTATTCTTTCAACTGACGTTCAGTTTGGAAAATCAATGAATCAGCTTTGTTGATTTTTTCGATTTCTTCCATTTTCTTTTTGTCAGAATCAGCATTCGCAATAGCTTCAGCTTTCATACGTTGGATTTCTTCGTCACTTAAACCTGAAGAAGCTTCAATTTTAATTGATTGAGATTTCCCTGTACCTTTATCTTTTGCAGAAATGTGCATGATACCATTTGCATCGATGTCGAAAGTAACTTCGATTTGAGGAACTCCTCTTTGTGCTGGTGGAATATCAGATAATTGGAATCTACCTAAAGATTTATTATCGTTAGCCATTGGACGCTCACCTTGTAACACGTGAATGTCAACAGATGGTTGATTGTCAGAAGCCGTTGAGAAAGTCTCAGATTTTTTTGTTGGAATTGTTGTGTTGGCATCAATTAATTTTGTCATCACACCACCCATTGTTTCGATTCCTAAAGATAAAGGACAAACGTCTAATAATAAAACGTCTTTCACCTCACCTGTCAATACACCACCTTGAATAGCAGCACCAAGAGCAACAACCTCATCAGGATTAACTCCTTTTGATGGAGCTTTTCCGAAGAAACGCTCAACAGCATCTTGAATAACTGGAATACGTGTTGAACCACCAACTAAAATTACTTCGTTGATATCAGCTGTAGTTAAACCAGCATTTTTCAAAGCAGATTTACATGGAGCGATTGTTCTTTCAACAATTTTAGAAATTAATTGCTCAAATTTAGATCTTTGTAAAGTTCTAACTAAGTGTTTTGGCACACCGTCAACTGGCATGATGTATGGCAAATTGATTTCAGAAGAAGTTGTTGAAGAAAGTTCAATTTTCGCTTTCTCAGCAGCATCTTTCAAACGTTGTAAAGCCATTGGATCTTGACGTAAATCAACACCTTCGTCATTTTTAAATTCGTCAGCTAACCAATTGATGATTTCATGATCTACATCATCACCACCTAAATGCGTGTCACCGTCAGTTGCTAATACTTCAAAAACTCCGTCACCTAATTCCAATACAGAAACGTCATGTGTTCCTCCACCGAAGTCAAAAACAACAATTTTTTGGTCAATACCTTTTTTGTCTAAACCGTAAGCTAAAGCAGCTGCAGTTGGTTCGTTGATGATACGTTTGATAGTCAAACCAGCGATTTCACCAGCTTCTTTTGTTGCTTGACGTTGAGAGTCATTGAAATAAGCAGGAACAGTAACAACTGCTTCCGTAACTTCATGACCTAAATAATCCTCAGCAGTTTTCTTCATTTTTTGAAGAATCATTGCTGAAATTTCTTGTGGTGTATATTTTCTATCGTCGATTTCAACACGTGGCGTGTTGTTGTCTCCTTTTACAATTTTGTAAGGAACTCTATCCGCTTCTTTTTTAACCTCATCAAAAGATGAACCCATAAAACGCTTGATTGAGCTAATAGTTTTTGTTGGGTTTGTGATTGCTTGTCTTTTAGCAGGATCACCAACTTTAATTTCCCCTCCTTCGATGAATGCAACGATTGAAGGTGTTGTTCTTTTTCCTTCTGCATTTGCAATCACAACTGGTTCGTTTCCTTCCATCACTGAGACACATGAATTTGTTGTCCCTAAGTCGATACCGATTATTTTTCCCATTTTACTTTTATTTTGTTTTTAATTTTATCGTAAGCCAGAGCTCACTTCTAACTTTCCTTAGTCAATTTGTATGCCATTGGAAAAATCAATCCATATTCTGACATTTTTTATATTAAATTGAGAATTAGTGGTTTTTGTCTGACGATTTGGCAGAAAATTGGCAGAAGGATTGTTTATAAAAGTGGAAATAAATAACAAAAATTTTTCTTTTAACCACGGAGAGGAAGAGAAAAAGAGAAGTGAAATTAAATTATGTGAATTTATTCAAAATTTTTATTTAGTTTTATTACATGAAAATCCAAGTTAAAAAGAATCTGAGCTACTTGCTCTTACTCTCCTGTATTTTGTTTCTTTTTTCAAATTGTACAATTCAAAAACGCACGTATAAAAAAGGATATTTTGTACAATGGAATTTTAATAAGAAATTCCAATCATCAGAAGATATTTCTAAATCGATTGAGAAAACTTCGGAAAAAATAGATACAATACACACTTATACATTTGAAAATGAACTTAGTTTGAATACAAAAACTTCGACAAACTCAATTAAAAGCGGTGAACAGGATTTCATAGAACTTGAAAAAAATAATTTGGGAATTCCTGAGCAAAAAGAAATTAAAATTCAGTTGAGTTCTAAAACTGGTGAAGTAAAAAAACATAAATCACTTGAAAAAATTGAGAAAGAAGAAAAAGTTGAAGATGATGGAATTCGTTTTCATAGAACTTTTACAACAGCTTTAGCGACATTACTTTTTGGTATTATTTTATGTATTCATGGACTTTCAGCAAACTACATAAATTGGACTTTGGGTCTAGGGATTCCAATGGTTTTGGTTGGGGTAATTGTATTACTTATTAGCTTTGCATTACTCTCAAACTGGCTTAAATCAAAGAAAAAGAATAAAGAACCAAGCGAAAGGATTAAAAAGAAATATACAATTTTTGGAATTATTGAAGCATTAATTATTACGTCTTTTATAACGCTTTTATATTTAGCTAAACAATTATTGTAATTCTTTCCCCTAAAAAAACGCCCTCACTTCCATTCCACCTGAATGAATGATTTTATTGTTTTCAGATTTTCGTCCGTTGTATTGAATCGAAATTTGCAAGTTTTTTGAAACCGAACGTTGGTAAGAAGCATTCCATTTGAAGTTATCGCCCGGTTTTAAGGATTCTAACATTTCAAAACCCAAAGCTGAGTTTTCTGCTCCATTGTATTTTATGGATAAATAAGAAAATGCGGATTGAAAACTTCCTTTGTTTGCTTGGTTGTATTTCATTTGAAAGCCAAGTTCGTTCACAAAACTCGTTTCTCCAGCGACATTTTTCTTTTCAGTATAACGCGAATCGATTGAAAAACGAAAAGAAGTTGAAGGTTGAATAATGAAAGATGGTTTAATTAAAAAGTAGTTTAAATCGTAATTTCTACCTGTCGTGTAATCAGCATTTACCGTTTTATTACCAAATTGTGAACTTGATTCAATCGAATATTTTTTCTTGATGTTCCATCTGAAATTAAACTCATGGTAAATCTGTTCACGTGCATCAAAACCTGAAGCTAACAAAGATTTTGAAAGCGAATTTTGATACGAATAATCCATAGAAAAAATGGAATTTGTGCGGTTAAAATAAAGCGTGTTGTGGATATTTGAATTGGAACTCAACAAAGTCGTGTCGCGCACATTTCCATAAAACGGATTAAAAACTTCATTCGATTTAAAGTTATTTGTTTTACGATTGATTCGCACACGGGCTTGATCTGAAAAACGAGACAATAATTTCAAAATACCCGTTTTCGATGACCAAATTCGTTCTGGTTTCAAAAATAAACCTTGGTTAAACTCATTCGAGAACGTTTTGACATATTCGTTACTAGGTGTAAAAACGCGAATAAAACTGGCTTGATCGACATATTGTGCAATTTCAAATTCATTCAAATCTTTGATTCCGTCAGCATTGTAATCAATCCAAGTATAAATTCCTTGTCCATCGTTTACCTGAATGTACAAAAATTCTTTTTTGAGCTCCAAACCACTTCCAATTTCGTAAAATGTATTCCAATTTACAGTTCCTTTCCAGATTTTTTTATCAAAATCAATTCTTCCTAACAAGGTATTTTCAGGAGTTTGTTGAATCAATTTTGTATCTTTAATTTCCAATTGTCGGTAATTAACTACCAAATCCAAACGCTGATTCACACTCGTATTGATATTCAAATTCACTCCTAAGTTTTTGGCTTTAGCAGCATTTTTTAAACGTGAAGAATCAGAACGCTGGTCTAATCTTTCTCTGTAAAATAATTTGTAATTTACTTTAGCTGAATCGATGTTTGAAACAGAAAACTCTTTATCGTAGAACAAATAACTTTGCGTTTCTAAAAGTCCATTTTTACGGTAATTATTCCTCTCAAAATCATCTTTGTAGGCAAATTTCACTGCTTTTAATTCTTGGGAAATAAAGACTTTATGTCTCAAAAAATCATTGTTTTGAGTACTTGAAATTTCAGTCACATTATCGACTTGTTTCAATGAACTCAACAAATAACTTCCATCCCAAGTAGCGTGAAATCCTTTTTTCTTCCACCTTCCATAAAGACGTGATTTGTAGCCTTCGTAATCCGAGCCAAACGTATATTGTGCTAATTCCAAACCTAAATTTCCATTTGTTCTATGCTCGAATTCATTTGAAAAAGAGCTTGAAACTTGATTTCCTGTCAATCTTTTATTTCGTGTATTCCAATCGCGATCAAATTCTACTGCACGATATTGTTCAATCGGACTAAAATTGGCACTTAAAACTTCAATTTCGGTTTTCGTTTTATAAAACCATTGATAAAGTGAATCTTTTTTAAAAAATGGTAAAGATGAAGTCAATTTCGTTCGATTTGCAAAACCTTCATCATCGTTTGCATTGAGTTTAGAAAAAGTATTCAAATCATTGACAGAATAAGCAACTTCGCTTTCAATCCGAAAGTTTTTACCAATTTTATACGAAAAACCTGTCGAAACAAACTTTTTCTGCTTAGGAGTAATAATCAACCGTGCTGCTTCGTAATCTCCTTGTGGAACACCGTTTATTGGAAAAACCCATTTGAAAATCTTGCCCAAAGCATTTGAATGTGAAAAAATATAATTTCCTTGATTAGCTCCAACAAAAGTAAACGTTGCCTTAAAAAGTGCTGAATCTTGATTGACCGAAAAAACCAAAATACTATCAAAACCTGAAGAATCAATGAGTTTATACAGATTTTGATTTTCGAGAAATCCAACGGAATCAATCGACTGTGTTTGAGCCAAATGCAAACTGTCGCCAATTGTTGAAAGCAATTTTTTCTGTGAAAAGCTTAATTCTTGCTGAATCGTTTGATTTTTAGCATCTTGTTCGGAATAAGTGTTGAACCAAAAATCCAGTTTTTCCGAGGTATACGATGTTCCAGCTTGAACCAAAGAACGAGCGTAATTTAAGTCGGAATATTGAAACTCGACAACAAGACGTGAATCTTTGGTAATCAAATTTTTGGCTGTAAAAATGACTTCCGCCGTATTGTAATCTATGATGTAATCAAATTCTTGTCCACGATTTAACAATTTCCCATCGATGTAAACGCGTTCCGTTCCAGATAAAACAACAATAAATGCTTCATTTTCATTTCCTCTCAAACGATATGGACCTTGATTTCCTTCAACTCCTTGTATGATTTGTCGAGCGAATTTTCCTTTTGATAAAGCTCCACTTCCCTGAATTTTCCAAGAAGTTTTTGCCCTGTTGCTCCAGGTATAATCGCCATAAAGTCCTTGCGCTCTTTTTTTGTAATTCAGAAAATAACCTGTTGGCTTTGTGATCCAAAAATCTCCAGCAATTAATTTAAAATTGTCGTTGTAAACTTGAATAAAAACTTGATCAAACTCTTGTAATTTACTCGTATTCCCTTGTGCTTGAATGGGTAAATTATCATCCGAAACACTCGCCATGATTTTTAGGTTTGGAGCAATTTCACCCGATAATTCAAGGTTTAATGTTGAATTTATGGATAAATCTTGGTTATTACCAAAGGAAATTCCCCTGGAAATACTTCCGTTTTTTTTGATGCTTGAAGTGCCAAAAATATCGGCGTAACTGTCAGTTGATTGAATCAAAAACTTATCTCGATCTCC
This sequence comes from Bacteroidota bacterium, assembly GCA_040386975.1. Classification (GTDB taxonomy): domain Bacteria; phylum Bacteroidota; class Bacteroidia; order Flavobacteriales_D; family Crocinitomicaceae; genus M2408. The sequence continues at coordinate 110,753 of JAZKEO010000002.1, forward strand.
TTTGTGCTGGCTGTAAATTTGAGCTGTATCACGACTTTGGTAGTTTTTACTCAGATTCATCGGAAAAACACGAAAACGAATCAAAATACTATCTTGACATAATTTTAATAAGGTGAATTTACTTGTCGTATAATTGACTTTGTAATCGTTTAATGTCAGGATTTCGTCACCGCAAAAAACCTTAAGAGAATTGGGATAAATTGTAAGTGAATCTAAAAAAACTTCCTTCGAACTTGCCTTGATTTTTAATTCACGTTGATTTGACTCTTGAGCAAAAAGCGAAGAGAATAGAAAAAAAAATAGTATGCAGAAAATAAATTTCAAATCATTGTTTGAGAACACTAAATTACACTCTTATTCCTAATTAAACGAATGAAATAGGATTTTATTCCAAAAAAATAAGGCTTGAAATTATTTTCAAGCCTTATAAATGTTTAAAAATTACTTTTCAATCTTATTTCTTCATCACTAAGTTAATTTCAAACGAAATTTTAGAGTCAACGTGAGCATTTTCTGGTTCGCCTTCCAATGCTTTAAATCCAACTACTGGTGCTGGAGCAAAATCAACAACAAATTTTCCTTTTGCTTTTAAACTTTTCTCGTCTTTAGTCATCTTAACAGGCATAACAGCATCAATTTTTTTGCCCATTACCGTCAAAGTTGCTTTTATTTCTTTTGCTGAAATTTCATTTACTTTTACATCAACGTTTGCATATTTTGCAGTATTAAAGAAATACATTCCGTTCAAATGGGCATCTAGTGTATCAGCCATTGCTCCAGATAAATCAGTTGATTTCAATGTTGTTAAATCAACTGTAAAATCTCCAGAAACCAATTCCTCACCTTTGAAAGCCATTGAACCACCCGTTACATTCACTGTTCCAGTATGGGCATGTCCATCAGCAATATACTTTCCTGTCCAGTTTAAAGTCGTTGCTTTTGCATCTAATTTGTAAGTAACTTCTTTTTCCGCACAAGAAGTTAAAGATAAAGTTGCACCAGTTAAAAGTGCGATATACATTTTTTTCATATTCAATTATTTTAATTATGATGCAAAGATAGATGAATTTATTTACCGTGGTAAATATTTCTTAATTTTTAACAAAAATTTAAGATTTTCATGATTTTTTGATAATTAGAAACAAAAAATACAGAGCAAAATAGATGTAAACTTTAGAGATGTCAAAAATTCGTGTTTTTTTCAAACAATATGTTTTCTATTCAGACATTTTTTGTAATTTAGGCACTTCAAAAAAAGAATTATGCATATCGCAGTAGCAGGAAATATCGGAGCAGGAAAAACAACACTTACTAAAATGTTGGCAAAACATTATGGTTGGGAAACACATTTGGAAGATGTTGAATTGAATCCATATTTGAATGATTTTTACGATGATATGCAACGTTGGTCATTTAATCTTCAGATTTATTATTTGAATAGTCGTTTTACGCAGATTCAAGAGATTATTCAAACTGAAAGAATGGTGATTCAAGATCGTACGATTTATGAAGATGCCTTTATTTTCGCTCCGAACTTACATTCGATGGGTTTGATGACTACACGTGATTTTGAAAATTATTTCTCTTTATTCAACCTAATTGAATCTTTCGTTTCTGCACCAGATTTGTTGATTTACTTGCGTGCAAGCGTTCCAACATTGGTAAATCACATTCAAACTCGTGGAAGAGATTACGAAGAAAGTATTCGCTTGGATTACTTGAAACGATTAAACGAACGTTACGAAGCTTGGATTTCAACCTACGACAAAGGTAAAATGTTAATCATCGATATCGACAACAACAATTTCACTACAAGTCAAGAAGATTTAGGGAAAATTATCAATGGGATTGACGCTGAGATAAATGGACTTTTTTAAAGAGTGAAAAACGAAAAGTGAAGAGTGAAAAGTGAAAAGTGGGATTTAAATAACTTTTCACTTTTCGTTTTTCACTCTTTTTAATCCTCGTCAGTATCTCTATCAAAATCTTTAATCAGCAAAGCAATTTCGCTGATTAAAACGTCTTTTTCTTTATTTTTCGGGTATTTACCCTCGTGATAATCTTTTAGAAGTAAAAGTGATTCAAACAAAGCTTTCTCCTCAAAAGGTCCATCTAAGTTTTCAATGATTGTCAAACATTCCAAGCATTCCAAATAATCATTTTCAACAGCAATTTTAACGAAATCGTGTAAATATTCGCTAAAATTGATTGGGCAATTCCAAATGGCTGTCATGATTTCAATACGAACAGAAAGGTAATTTTTATCGTTCAAACATTCCATCACTTTCGTTTTAGAGTTTGTATCTTTCAAATTACACAAAAACTCCAATACTTCTGCTTTTGATTTTTCGTTTTTACTCGTTTTCAAAAAATCAAATAAAGGAAAAATGATGCTTGAATCACCATAAACTTGCAAAGAATCTAATGCGGTTGTAACTTTTCCTGAAGCCGAAGAATTTAAATCAGCTAAAAGTTGCTGAATCTTTTTTTCTTGTGTTTTATTTATTTTTACTGGCTTTTCCACTTTTTCAACTGCTACGCTCTTCGTTTCAATAACGAAATCTTGTACTGGATTATTTTCTGACACTCAATTATTTTTTACAAAGGTACGAAAGCTTCGAAGAATAAAAAAATTGGAGGATTTTATCAATGGAAAAAATTCCGTAAATTTGTACAACAAAAGTTAATTTTCATGTCAAAAATTAAAAATGCTTTAATTCGTTACCGTATAATTGACAAGGCTATTCGCAATGTTTACAAACCTTTTCCAAGTAAAGAAGAATTGCGTAAAACGTGTGAAGAGAATCTTTATGGGGGTGATGAAGGGGAAAATATTTGTGATTCAACCATAGAAAAAGATATTTTCAATATGCGATTGGAACACGATGCTCCAATTAAATACAGCAAAAAAAATGACGGCTATTTCTACGAGGATGAGAATTTCACCTTAGATGAAATGCCTTTGACGGAAAATGATTTGGAAGCTATCAAATTTGCGGCTAACACGCTGATTCAATTCAAAGATGTTGAAATGTTTAAGCAATTTGGCTTTGCCATTGATAAAATTTTTGACCGTGTTAATATTTCTTCAAATCCTCAAGAAAAAGACATTGCAGATTTAGTTCAATTTGAAGTGGCAATTTCCGTTCAGGGAAATGAATTTTTATCACCACTTTTAACTGCTATTCGACAGAAAAAAATTGTTCAGTTTGACTACGAAAGTTTTCAGACAGGAAAGAAAAAATCACGTCGTGTTGTGCCACTTTTACTGAAAGAATACCGCAATCGTTGGTATGCAATCACTTTTGACTGCATGAAAGATTCGCTTGCGACTTACGCTTTGGAACGAATGGAAAATTTAGAAGAAACTTCGGAGTTTTTTAATCAAAAAATTGATTTCGATGCAGAGAAATTTTTTAAAAATGCAATTGGAATTACAGCCAATGATTCAAAACCAGATAAAATAGTATTCAAGGCAGAAAATATAGCAGCAAAATACATCATTTCTCAACCTTTTCATAAAAGTCAAGAACTTGTAAAGGAAGGTAAAAATAAAACGACATTTTCCTTAGAAGTGATTATTTCAGAAGAATTGATTCGTTCGATATTAAGTTTTGGAGGAGAAATTGAAGTTGTTGAACCTTTAGAATTGCGAAACGCACTTATCAAACGTTTGAATTTGATGTGTGAAAATTATAATTTGTAAAAGTTTCAAAATTTAACAAATTAAGTCTTTTAACCACGGAGGTTAAGAGAAATAGAGTTTGTACACTTATAATATTAGGTAAAAAAACTTTGTTCTTTTTGTTGGAACTTCTCTTTTTCTCTTGCTCTCCGTGGTTCAAAAAAAATAAATTAGTTTTAAGTATTTTTCTAAAATCAGTTTAAAACACTTCCAAAGAAAATTTATAAATCGCATTTTCAGCTTCCAAAAAAATACTTTTTTCTCGAATTTTAAACTTTTTGACGTTTTTAATCGGCAGTTTTAATTCTTTTTTAGAATCTGATTTTAGGTTTAAAATGGTAATCTTGTCGTGTTTTAAAATGTACATAAAGTTTTCATCGACTTCTAAAAATGAAATTTCACTTTCTTCTTGATGAGAAATTAATGTTCCATACCGATCAAAAATAAAAATTCCTTTTTGTGCATCTAGCAAATATAAATTATCGTTTGCCTCAAAAAATTGACTGACTTTGGAAAAATTTAAAATCCCAGCACTATTTTCAATTTTAAACGATTGAGCTTTGTTTGTTGCGATTAAATTTATCGTTGAATTTTCTTGGTCAAAAACCCAAATTTTATCTGATTGAATAGACGAAGAAACTTGCGTGGCGTAAGAAATCTCAAAACCCAAAGCACTCAAATCGCTTAAATCAATGTCGTTTTCTTGTTTTGTTAAGGTATTATCCAAAAAAACTAAAGCTTGTTGTTGTTCCGAAAAAAGCATGATTTTCATTGGATTTCGAACATCAATAAAACTTATTTCACCAAATTTTTTCAAACTTTGAGAAAACAACAATTTACCATTTGAATCGTATTTTATCAGTTGATCCTTTTCAGCAATATATTGGTTTTCAAGAACATCAATGTTCCAAACAATTTCTTTTGTGAAATCCAATTTAGAAATTTGCTCCCATTTCAATGAGTCTTGAGCATAAAAACGTTCGTTCCAAAATGAAATTAAACAGCTAAAAACCAATAAAACACCTAAGTTTTTCATCTTAATTTGTCATTAAAGACCTTATTTCTTCAATTATTTTTCGGTCGTTGTTCAATCTTGGTACTTTATTTTGACCACCCAATTTCCCTTTCGACTTTAACCAAGCATCAAACGTGCCAACTTTGAGTTTTTGGATTTTTAAATTTTCCAACAACAAACTTTTACTTCTTTTTGCTTCGTAATCTGAGTTTATTTTACAAATTTCTTGATCCAAAAGGATTTCAAATTGCTCCAAATTCTCCGGTTCATGCTCAAATTCAATGTACCATTCGTGTTTTCCTTTTTTATCGTCTTCCAAAAATGCTGGTCCAGCAGTAAATTCTTTTATGGACGAATTAGTTAATTGACACGCTTTTACAAGTGCATTTTCTGCATTTTCAACAATTAATTCTTCACCAAAAACATTGATAAAACTTTTTGTTCTTCCTGTAATTTTAAACCTAAAAGGCAACAAACTTGTAAATTGTATAGTATCTCCAATGATATAACGCCATAATCCGCCATTTGTTGAAATCACGATGGCATAATTTGTGTCTAATTTCACTTGACTCAAATCACAAATCGTTGTTGAATTTACACCATCAAATTCACTCATTGGAATAAATTCGTAAAAAATCCCGTAATCCAACATCAGCAACAATTCTTTTGAATCACTTGAATCTTGAATACCGAAAAAACCTTCCGAAGCGTTATACGTTTCTACGTAATTCATTTCTGGATTGGAAATTATTTCTTGAAAAAGTTCTTTGTAAGGTTCAAAATTTACGCCACCATGTAGATACAATTCTAAATTCGGCCAAACTTCTGTAATGTCCTTTTTTCCTGAAACTTCAAGAATTTTTTTGAGTAAAATGTAGGTCCAACTTGGAACACCAGTCAAAATATAAACATCCTGATTCATGGTTTCTCGAGCCATTTTTTCAATTTTCGGCTCCCAATCCGACATCAAAGCAGTTTCTTTGGATGGAGTGCGTTTAATTTCTGCCCACCAAGGCAAATTTTGCATGATAATGGCTGAAATATCTCCCAAATAAGAATCAATTACATTTGGATTCATTTGTAAACTTCCGCCAACATTCAAGTGTTTTCCTTTGTACAATTTTCTGTTGGGGAAATTCTCGTAATAAAGTGCCAATAAATCTTTCCCACCTTTGTAATGGCAGTCAAAAAGTGATTCTTTTGTCACGGGAATAAATTTGCTTTTATCAGAAGTTGTCCCAGATGATTTTGCAAACCATTTTGTTTCACTAGGCCACAAAATATTGTTTTCACCATCTATCAAACGGTCAATAAAAGGTTTTATTTTTTCGTAAGAATATAAAGGAATGTTGTTTTTAAAATCAGTATAAGATTTTATTTCTTCGAAATGATATTTCTCACCAAATTCAGTGTTTTTTGCTGCTGTAATTAAATTTAAAAGTAATTCTTGCTGAACTTCTAAAGGAAATTTACGAAACAAATCAATTTGATGAACCCGTTTCTTCATCAACCAAGCAAAAATCGAATTAAATGGCATAAGATAGTAGTCCTTTTATAAAAAACGGAAGTGAATTCTAAAACAAAAAAGGGAGCCTTAACTCCCTAAAATTTTATCCCCAAATTAATACTGAAACAAGTATTAAAATAGCTGCTATTGTAATAATAAAACCTGCTGCTGCAGTTGTTTCATCAAAATAATTATCTGACATAATGGTATGTTTTTAATTTGAATTTTAATTTCTTCAAAGGTAAAAATAATTTCTTTTAAAATGATTGATTTAAAACAAAAATTATTTTTAAGGAATATTTTTCAGAATTGTTAGCATTGTTTCTTCACTATTTGGTAATAAATCATTCATTTCGATGATCATTTTTTCTTCAATTGTTGTAGCCTTAACGGAACACAACCATTCATTCCCAGAATTACTTACTGCAATGACATGAATCTTTGCACCAATTGGTGAAAATGCATTTCTATTAGTAAACAAACCATTTTGAAATTGACTTAACTCTGCTAATAAATTCTCATTACCATCAAAACTCACATAAACAATCGCATTATTAATGTCGTATTCTTTTGGTAATTTGACAAATATTTCTGTATTTGGCCTAGTGTCCTCATAAAACTTATCAATGTTACACCAACCTAATCTTCTTTGAATATACGTATAAGAATCAGCGTTTATTTTTGGTTTCGTATTCGTTTGAGTCCAATTAATTTGATTTTTTTCATTAATCTCACCATTAAACATTTCCATATCTTCATCAACTTTTTGACTTTTAACAGTCACTTCTATGCCTTCCTTAGGCAGTAGTTCATTGTTGTTTTGCGATATTTTTAAATAATTTTCTCCTCCAGAAACTAAAGGTGACATTTTTCCATTAGCTAACAAACCCATCGTTGCTTTATGGTTCAAAATCATTTCTGATTTATTTTTTATTTCTATTATTTCAACCTCTACATTTCCACTGATTAAAACCCCTTTTTCATTTGTAAGGGAATTTGGTTTGATGTTATAAACAGTTCCATTCGCAGTAGTAATAACTCCTCCTTCTTGTGCATTAATTGTAAAATATTGCTTTGATTTTTTTGTGTAATCTTCAATTTTGGAATTTACATTGTAAATCTTTTCTCCTTTTTTGATATTGTCTGATCCTTGCCAAAAAATAGTTTTGTCAATTTCAATTGATTCAGATTTTCCCTTATCTTGAACACTTGATTGAATTTCTGCATTTTTGTAATAATTAACTTTAGCACCTTTACTCAATGCTATTTTTTTTCCACCTAGAAAAATTAACTTTCCAAAAATGTCCAAGCGTGTTTTATCACACGTTTCATCTTTATTCAAAAAAACTGACGCATCAAGTGTAACAACAGAGTTACCTGGAATAATAATATTATCAGAACAAATGGGTAATCTTCCTAAATCCCATGAATTTACATTATTCCAATTTACATTTCCGTTTTTAGCAATTATATCAGCAGAAAAAAATTCAAAACTTATAAAAACAGATAAGATTAAAAAAATAAATCGTTGTTTCATTTTTACATATTTTAGTTCTCCTATAAATATAAAAATAAATTCCTTACGTTTTACTTTTTTTAGGCTTTTTGACGAAAATAATCCTTTCTTAAGACTTGATTGGCGTTAATCTTCTTGACAACGGTCTGAAATACCAAGAAAGAACTGTTGCAAGCAATAAAATTAATGAAGGAAGAGCTTCTGTAAATGGTTGCCCAACAACAATATGCGAAATCGCTGCTCCAGACATTGCAAAAAAGAATCCTGCGTAAGCCCATTCTTTTACAAGTAGGAATTTTGGAATCAGAATGACAATAACACCTAATATTTTCCATGTTCCAAGAATTGACAAAAGATCTAAAGGGTAACCTAATTTGGTCACAATTTCGTTATATCCACCTATTTGAAGCATTTGTTGTATGCCTCCAGCTAACATTCCTATTGAAAGAAATATGGTTGCTACCCAGTAAATGATTTTAGTTCTCTTTTCCATCTTGAATTTATTTTTGGTTCATTAAAATTTCTTGCAGTTTGTCGTGTGCCATATTTATTCCGTAAGCAAAAGGTAGTTTTAATTGTTCTGCTCGGTGCTTTTCCGACTTATAAATTATTTGAATTGTTAATTTACTTCTCTCGTCAGAAAGTTTTTCAAATTCTAAAAATTCAAGTTGCACATCAATTGGCATATTTTCCATTTCAAAAGTTCGAATGATTGTTTGATTCTCCACACTTTCGTGAATGGTTCCATTAGCCTTAAACACAACATTACCATTGTATGAAGTTTCAAACTGGTAACTTCCATGATTTTTATTCTCCAATTTAAGCACTTTTGTTCCCATCCATTGTTCTACAAACTCAGCTTCAGTATAGGCTTTAAAAAGTAAATCTATTGGCAAGTCAAATTCTCTTATTATAAGTAAATCTTGTTTGCCATCTTCAGCGTTGATTTTGGTTTTCTGTTCCATCTTAATTTATTTTTTCGATTTATAATTTTTCATGACAGTTTCTAATTTATTAAACCTTTCTTCCCACATTAGTCTGAATGGCTCAATGAAATCTGCTACTTCTTTCATTTTATTTGGATTAATTTGATAGTAAATTTCCCTCCCTTTCTGTTCCTGCTTGAGCAAATCACACTCAGTAAGTATTTGTAAATGTTTTGAAACTGTTGGTCTTGCCGTATCAAAGTTTGATGCAATTGCACCTGCAGTCAATGATTGTGAAGCCACCAAAAGAAGAATTGATCTTCTTGTTGGATCAGCTAAAGCTTGAAATACATCTCGTCTTAAATTCATTATGAAGTCATTTGACTACAAATATACGTGTAGTTATTTAACTACGTAAATAAATTTGAGAATATTTTTTATAAAATGAATTTTTGGGGTTAATTCTTAGGTTTTTGGAAGGATGTAAATGACAGATAAATCTGAAGTTTTATTACAATAGATTTAAATCTTGTCTTCCGATTATAGCCATAATTTCGACAATTTCTCCATTTATTCTAAAATAAATGCTATCCACACCACAAACACATCTTCTATAACCAGACTTTATATAATCGACTGATTCAAAGGAATTCGGTCTTTCTGCGATGAGTTCAAAAGTGTAAAAAAATGCGTCGAAATAATTGTCTGCTTGTTTAACTCCAAATTTTTCAACTCCGTAATGATGTATTCTAATAAGATCTTCTTTTGCAACTTCACTTATTCTGTATTTACTCATTTAATAAGCTTTTAGATTCTCGCAAAATTTGAGCTTTAGTTTGATTCGTAAATCCACTTTTTTCCGCTTTTTCAAGTTTCAATCTAATCAAATCAATTTGTTTTTCTTGGTTTCGAGCTTGCCTAATTAAATCATTTACTAATTCGCTCTTACTTGCGTACTCTTTAGAAGCAATTTGATTTTTTAACCATTGGTCATTAGGCTCGGATAAGGAAATACTTTGGCGTGTCATATTGATTTGTTTTGATGTAAATATACATCATTATTGCATCAATTCCAAATTATTCACTAGATTTTTAGAGTAAAATTTAGGTTTTAGGTTGTTTCCCTTGCTAAATATCGTTTTTATTATTTATTTTTTCTATCCATTTTGACAATCTAGTATGATTTGTAAGCAGTATAAATCCTACTAATAAGCATATAGCGGAGTTTATCATTACTTGATAGTTTACTGGATTAGGATTAAAAGTTTCTAAAAGACTATCTAAACTATTTCGAGAGACACTTTCTTTGAAGGAGAAAACAACTTGAGAAATAAAATCTCCTATATTAATAACTATTAGATATACAGCGATAATTATTAAAGCGATTTTGGCAATTCCTCTTCCATCAAAAGAAGTAATAGGGACTTCATTATTTTCAAATCCTTTATCGAGTTTGAACAAACCGATTATTATTTCAGGTTTAAATAATAAGACGAAAATTATCAGAATACTTACTAATGGAACTGTAAGAACTAGCCAATTAAATTCATTGCCTGAATCATAATACAGATAAAAACTGATATTCGGTATTTGAATAATTACTTCAATTATTGAGTATAATCCGTATAATTTGAGAATAATTTTGAATAAGTCTCTTTTCGTCATGTTTATTTTAAAGATATCCCAAATATACCATTATTTTTCAAATTGTAATCCAACAAAAAAGGCCATCCTTTTGGGACAGCCTCTCTTAAAATTTATTTAGAATATTACAATTTTCTTGCTACTTCTACTTCTTCAAATGCTTCAACAATATCGTTTACTTTGATGTCGTTGTATTTGTCGATGTTTAAACCACATTCAAATCCTCGTTTCACTTCTTTTTGATCGTCTTTGAAACGTTTCAATGAACCAAGTTTTCCTGTGTGAACAACAATTCCGTCGCGGATAACACGTATTTTAGAATTACGTTTGATAATTCCGTCTAATACGAAACATCCTGCAATAGTTCCCACTTTCGTGATTTCAAATGTTTCACGGATTTCAGCAGAACCAGTAATTTCTTCTTGAATATCTGGAGAAAGCATTCCTTCCATTGCCGCTTTAATTTCGTCAATCGCTTTGTAGATAATTGAGTACAAACGGATATCAATTTGTTCAGCATCAGCTAATTTACGTGCTGCAACTGATGGTCTAACTTGGAAACCAACAATGATTGCATCCGATGCAGAAGCAAGATTAATATCCGCCTCAGTAATCGCACCAACACCTTTGTGTACAATTTTCACTGCAATTTGTTCTGTTGATAAGCCCAATAAAGCATCAGAAAGTGCTTCAATCGAACCATCCACGTCACCTTTCACAATTAAGTTCAATTCTTTGAAATCTCCAATTGCCAAACGACGACCGATTTCATCCAAAGTAATGTGTTTCGTTGTACGTAAACCTTGTTCTCTGTATAATTGTTCTCTTTTTGTTGCAATAACACGTGCTTCACGCTCATCATCCATTACGTGGAATTTATCCCCCGCACTTGGTGCACCGCTGATTCCTAAAATAGAAACTGGGCAAGATGGTCCTGCAACTTTCAAGTTTTGTCCGTGTTCATCATGCATCGCTCTAACACGACCGTAATGTCTTCCAACCAATACAATATCCCCAACTTTCAACGTTCCAGCTTCCACCAACATATTTGTGATGTATCCTTTTCCTTTATCTAAAGAAGATTCAATTACTGTTCCAACAGCATTTTTGTTTGGATTTGCTTTTAGATTTAAAATCTCTGCTTCTAAAAGAACTTTGTCTAATAAAACATCGATGTTTAAATTTTTCTTAGCAGAAATTTCTTGACATTGGTATTTTCCACCCCACTCTTCTACTAAAATATTCATAGCAGAAAGTTGTTCGCGGATTCTATCAGGATTTGCTCCGTCTTTATCAATTTTGTTGATTGCAAAAATCATTGGTACGTTCGCCGCTTGAGCGTGAGAAATTGCTTCTTTTGTTTGAGGCATTACGTCATCATCCGCAGCAACCAAAATGATTGCAACATCCGTTACTTGAGCTCCACGAGCACGCATCGCCGTAAAGGCTTCGTGACCAGGAGTATCTAAGAAAGTCATCTTACGATTATCTTTCAGGGTAACAGAGTAAGCACCAATATGTTGCGTAATTCCACCAGCTTCACCCTCGATAACGTTAGCATTTCTAATTTTATCTAAAAGCGAAGTTTTACCATGATCGACGTGTCCCATTACGGTAATAATTGGTGGTCGGTCAATTAAATCTTCTTCTTTATCTTCAACAGTTGCGATTGCTTCTTGAACTTCCGCACTTACGAAATCAACTTCAAAACCAAATTCTTCCGCAACAATTTGAATTGTTTCTGCATCTAAACGCTGGTTGATTGAAGCAAAAATCCCTAATGACATACAAGCAGAAATTACCTGTGTTGGACTAACATTCATCATCGAAGCTAATTCAGAAACCGTTACGAATTCAGTTAATTTAACGATTTTTTCTTGTGATTCTGCGTCAAGCATTTCCTGCTCTTTACGTTGAGAATACACATCTCTTTTTGCACGTCTATTTTTTGAACCTTTAGATTTACCACCTGAATTTGACAAACGAGCCAAAGTATCTTTCAATTCTTTAGCAATGTCTTTTTCAGAAATAGCTGGTTTTTCAAATGGTTTACCACCAGTTTTTGCAGGAAATTTACCTCCTTTGTTAAATCCACCTGTGTTACTTTGTTGTCCGATTGGACGCGTAAACGGAACTCTTGGGGCATTTGGTCCACCTGGAGTTGCTGGTTGATTTGCTGGTTTATTTGGATCAACTTTCTTAATTCGCTTGCGTTTCTTACGATCTGCAGCAGAATTTCTGTCGTTGGTTTTTTCTTTTGCTGTTGGAAGTTCGATTTTTCCTAAAACTACTGGTCCAGTTAAAACTTTTCGTTCAACACGAATTGTTTCAATTTCTTTTGGTACTTCTGGTGTTTCTCCTGCCTGACCGGTAGGCAGGTCCTCAACTTTTGGAGTTTCTTGAACAACTGGAGCAACTGGTTTAGCCGGAACCTGTTTTGCTGCAACTTGTCTTTCTTTTTTATACTCCTCCTTTTTCTTTTTATCAGGACGTGTCTTAGAATTGATTTTATCCAAATCAATTGTTCCTAATACTTGAATTTGAACTCCACCTTCACCAAGAGTTTTTGCACCTTCGCTTATTTCATGAGATTTTGAAGGATCTTGATTATCTGTTTCTTCTGCTTTTACCTCAACTTTTGGTTCAACAGCTTCCTCTTCTTTTTTAACAGCTTCTTCTTCAACTTTTGGTTTTTGAATAAGAACTGTTTTATTTTCTAAGATATCAAAATCGTCCTCATCATCCTCATCATTGTGAGAAGTTTCTTGAGGTTTTGCATCTCTTAAACTGATTGTTTCACGTTTTTCACGTTTCACAACAGATAATTTAGATTGCTCTTTCACAATTTGATCCGCAGCAAATTGCTGACGTAACATATCGTAATGCTCATCTTCTAATTTCGAGTTGGGATTGGTGTCAATCTTTACTCCTTTAGACTGCAAAAATTCTGTAATCGTAGGCAATCCTACGTTTAACTCTCCTGCTACTTTGCCTAATCTATGTGTTTTTCCGGCCATATATTTTACTACTCGTTATACTGTAGTTTTTATTTTTTTCAAGGGTAATTTGAAACTGATGTTTAAAATCATTCGACACTTTTACCCAATAATTGTCAAATCATAATCTTAATTTTTTATCATCCCTTACGTTCGTTTCCCTGCACTAACGTTTGGTCTTCAAAAGCTTTGCTTTTTCTTATTCAAACTCAGCTTTAAGTATTCTATGTACTTCGTTAATTGTTTCTTCTTCTAAATCTGTTCTGTTAACTAATTCTTCAACAGAGATTTCTAACACAGATTTTGCAGTATCACAACCGATAGCTTTTAACTCGTCGATGATCCATCCGTCGATTTCATCAGAGAAATCTTCTAAATCAACATCTTCTACATCAACTTCACCATCTCGGTAAACATCGATTTCGTAACCAGTTAATTTTGTAGCTAATTTAATGTTATTTCCACCTTTACCAATTGCCAAAGAAACTTGGTCTGGTTTTAAGTGAACTTTTGCACGTTTTTCTTCTTCTAAAATTTCAACTGAAGTGATTTTAGCTGGAGATAAAGCACGGGAAATAAATAAACTTGGGTTATTTGTAAAGTTAATTACATCGATATTTTCATTTCTCAACTCACGAACAATTCCATGAATACGAGAACCTTTCATACCAACACAAGCTCCAACTGGATCAATTCTATCATCATAAGATTCAACAGCAACTTTTGCTCTTTCTCCTGGTTCACGAACGATACGTTTGATAGTAATTAAACCATCAAATACTTCAGGAACTTCTAATTCAAACAATCTTTCTAAAAACTCAGGTGCCGTACGAGATAAAATAATCACTGGGCTAGAGTTACGCATGTCAACTTTTGCAACAACGGCACGAATTGACTCACCTTTTTTGAAATAATCTGAAGGAATTTGTTCTGATTTAGGAAGTAATAATTCATTTCCTTCGTCATCCAAAACCAAAATTTCTTTTTTCCAAACTTGGTAAACTTCTCCCGTAATGATTTCACCAATACGTTCTTTGTATTTTTTGTAGATATTATCTTTTTCTAATTCTAAGATACGAGAAATTAAATTTTGACGTAAAGACAAAACGTTTCTTCTACCGAAATCAATAAACTTGAATTCTTCAGAAACTTCTTCACCTACTTCAAAATCAGGTTCGATTTTAATGGCATCAGAATAAGCGATTTCAGTATTTGAATCTTCAACTTCACCATCCATCACAATTTCTTTGTTCAAGAAAATTTGAACATCACCTTTTTCGATATTTACAATGATATCAATATGCTCATCTGTGTTAAATTTTTTCTTTAACATAGAACGGAAGACATCTTCCAATACATGCTGCATCGTTTGTTTATCGATGTTTTTTAATTCTTTAAATTCTGAAAACGAATCTACTAATTCTAAGCTATTCATTGCTTACCTATTTTAATTTAATTATCCTATTTCCTTCCCTTCGCTAACGCTTGGTCTTCATCAGCTTTCGCTGATTCTTGCTATTTAAACGAAATAACAATTTTTGTATCCTTTATTTTTGAGTTTGCCAAAACAACTTGTTCAACAATGGTCTCTTTCTTTTTCATTCCTTCTAACTTCTCCGAACGAGTTGTTTCAAGTGTCAAATTTTTATCTGTTTTCTCAACTAATATTCCTGAGAAAAGTGTTCCATCTTTCATAACAACATCAACACCTTTTCCGTAATTCTTTTCAAACTGAGCCAAGACACGTAAAGGTTTGTCAAGCCCAGCCGAAGAAACACTTAATTCAAAATCTTCTTCTTCACGGTCTAAATTGTGCTCCACATTTCGTGAAATCCACATACATTCCTCGATTGAAACGTAACCCACTTTTTTGTCTAACTCAATTTTGATAACAGACTTCGTTGAAATGGTAATATCGACAATAAAAATATCAGGAAAACGTTCATCTATACGCTCCTGAGCCAATTTTCTTACCAATTCTTTCTGTATCATTATATATAGTAAAAAAGGGGATTTAAGTCCCCTTTCTGTGTTAAAATCTTAAATTGCGATGCAAAGGTAATAATTTTTTTGTGTGAAAACAAATTTAATGTTTGAACTTAAGGATTTTAAGCCAGTAAAAGTTCAAATTCTTTCAAAAAACGATTCAAATCATATTTTTGCATCGCCATTTTGAATTTTTCTGTTTCGTTTTTTTTCTCTTGCTTAAGAAATAAATTTATCTTTTCTGCTAAATCATGTTCGCTTTCTGGTTCAAAAAGGATTCCAAGTTCGCCATTTTGTAAAATTTCTGTAGTCCCGCCTGAATTTGAACCGATGACGTCTGTTCCACTTGCTAAAGATTCGATTGTTACCATGCCAAAAGTTTCGGATTTGGAGGCCATAATACAAAGATCAATTGCTTTGTAGAAGTAAACAACTTCTGGCTGAAAAGGAAGAAAAACAACTT
Source organism: Bacteroidota bacterium (assembly GCA_040386975.1). Lineage (GTDB taxonomy): Bacteria > Bacteroidota > Bacteroidia > Flavobacteriales_D > Crocinitomicaceae > M2408. Next base: position 126,491 of record JAZKEO010000002.1, read on the forward strand.
GACTTTCTAAGTTATTTTCTACAATAAATTGTTTTAAAAGAGCTGAATATTCAGAAGTTTCATTTAAGGTTTCAGAACCCATGAAACAAACCGTAATTTCTTGGTTGTCTAAAATTTTAAGTGCTTTCAGTAAAGTTAATTGACCTTTCAAAATATCTAATCTTCCAATTAAACCCAATGTAATACTCGTTTTTGAAAGTCCAAGTTTTTCTCGAGCTTCTTGCTTACTTATTTCTTGCTGAAAAACGCTTAAATCAATTGGTGGCGGAAGAATTTTGATTTTATTCTCAGGGAATTTCGTAAATTTTAAAACTTGATTCTTTAGAAATTGTGTCGAGCATATCCATGAATCAATTTTCTTAAAACGACTTGTATGTAAGAAGTTTTTTTTACTAACTCCCAATTGCATTTCCATAAAATAAATGAGTCTCCACCTCAGCGGAGAGCTAAATTTATTCTTTGAAAATGTTTTCGCAATCGAACAAATATTTAAATCGCTTGAATTTCTAACGATTAAGTGTGAAATTTGATTTTTTTTTAAGCTTTTTCTTAAGTTTAATCCAGCAAAAAAATATTTATAACGTTTGTGCTCTTCAATATAAACATGAGCAATTTTATTTTCAATGGCAAATTTTTCGATTGGGGTATTTTGCTGACAAAACAAAAGTACATTGTAGCCTTTTTCTTGAAGCCAAAGAGCAGATTTTACGTGGTTCATTTCTAAACCACCCCAGGCTTTTGAACTACAAATAAAGGCTATTTTGGGATTCATGTTTTAATCTTGAATTGATTTGAAATTTAATTTTCGACTAAAATAATAAATTCTTCACACTTTCGATTTCTTCTCAAATTATTCTTAGTTTTGTTTTAAGAAATTATACAAATTGAAATTAAATCTCACATCTTCCGAATTTTCCAAAAGCATAGCATCAAAAATGAGTTCTGCGGGACAAGAAATGAATTTAATTCAAACGATTTCTTACGATACACGCAAGATTTTAGACCCGAAAAACACCGCTTTTTTCACTTTAAAAGGAGAGTTTCGCGACGGACATCAATTTATCGAAGATGCTTACAACAAAGGAGTTCGTATTTTTGTTGTTTCAGATAAAAAATACCTTGAAAAATATAAAAATGCTGAATTTCACCTCGTAGATTCGGTTTTAGAATCCTTGCAAAAATTAGCAAAAAATCACCGAGAAAAATTTTCATATCCAGTAATTGGAATAACTGGAAGCGTTGGAAAAACGACTGTGAAAGAATGGCTATATCATTTGTTAATGTTCAAATTTAAAATTGTTCGCAGTCCAAAAAGTTACAACTCACAGCTTGGAGTGGCACTTTCAATTTTAGAAATGAATTCAGAATACGAATTAGCCATTTTTGAAGCAGGTATTTCTAAGAAAGATGAAATGCAAGAATTAGCTGAAATGATTCAAGCAGATTTTGGAATTTTTACTGCTTTTGCTTCTGCACACTCACAAAATTTCGCTTTAAAAAGCGAACATTTAAAAGAAAAAGAAAAATTATTCTTAGACTGCAAAAAAGTATTCGTTTTAGATGAAATTCAAGTAAATTCAATTGAAAATTGCGAAAAAGTCAGTTTAAACTCCTTTGACGAACTTTTAAGTTTTTCACCTTTTCAAGATAAAGCAAGTTTACAGAATTTAAGTTTGGCTCTTGCTTTGGCTATTGAACTCGGAGCTAAAGAAGATGATTTAATTGAGCAAATTAAAACCCTTCCACGTTTGGCTTTGAGAATGGAAACCTTTGATGGAATAAATGGAAATATTGTTATCAATGATTCTTACAATGCCGATTTAGATGCTTTAACACAATCTTTGGAATACCAAAAAAGCATCGCAAAAAGTAAATTATGTACCGCAATTATTGGCGTTGATTCCTTGGATGAAAAACAGATTCAAAAAATTAAATCAAAGCTTAAAAATTACAATTTATACCAATATTTTTTAATTTCTGGAAATGAAATTCCACCAATTGAAAACATTCGCCAGCAAGTTGTTTTGATTAAAGGAACTCGTGTCGGACAAACGCAAGGAATTGCCAAACTTTTTCAATTAAAAAAGCACAAAACACGTGTTGAAGTTAACCTTTCAGCTATCAAAAATAATTTGAGTTTTTACAAAAATGCTGTTCATACAAACTGCAAATTGCTCATCATGGTAAAAGCATCTTCCTACGGTTCAGGCGCTGAAAAAATGGCTGAATATTTAGAGAAAAATGCTGTTGATTATTTGGGGGTTGCTTATGTCGATGAAGGAGTTGAACTCAGAAACCACGGTATAAAATTGCCTATTTTAGTCATGAATCCTGATGAAGATGGTTTTGATGATTTGATAAAATACAATTTAGAACCTAGTATTTATTCATTTGAAATCCTCGACTCTTTCATCAAAGCGTTGATTAACAGCTCGAAAGACAATTTCCCAATTCACTTGAAATTTAACACGGGAATGAATCGTTTGGGTTTTGAAATTGAGCATCGAAATCTCTTGTTGGATCTAATTCAAACTCAACCAGAAATTAAAGTTCAAAGTATTTATTCGCATTTAGCGGATTCAGATAATTATATTTCGAATGAATTTACTCAAAGTCAGCTTGATAAATTTAAACTAGCGAGTGACTTTTTTGAAGAAAAACTTCCTTATAAGTTCATGAAACACATTTTAAATTCGGAAGGAGTTTGCCGTTTTCCTCAGGCTCAATTTGACATGGTGCGCATCGGAATTGGACTTTATGGAATCAGTTCCAACGAAGAAATGAAGAAACATTTAATTCCAGCAATTTCATGGACTTCAATTATCTCGCAAATAAATACTGTGAAAATTGGAGAAAGTGTTGGTTACAGTTGTACCTTTATTGCTGAAAAAGAAATGAAAATTGCCATCATTCCTGTTGGTTATGCTGACGGATTTAAACGAAATTTGAGCCAAGGAAAAGGTGGTATGTTTGTCAATAAAAGCTATTGTCCAGTAATCGGAAATGTGTGTATGGATATGACCATGATTGATGTAACAGGACTTTCATGTAAAATCAATGATCCAGTTGAAATCCTTGGAGAACACCAAATCATTGAAGATTTAGCTCAAAAAATGCAAACTATTCCTTATGAAGTGTTGACTTCTTTGTCTAAACGTATGCAACGTGTTTATTCGGAAGAATAACATTAAACGTAAAATTTAAATGAATCAAAACACAGGAAAAACAGATTTATTCTCTTATTTGATAACACTTGTTATTACTGCTTTGAGTTTGGTTTTCAGTTCAGGTTTAATTGGAACAATTTATCTTTCTTTAAGCAAAAAAAGTAGTTTTGAAACAGAAGATTTAATTTCCTTTTTTGGTAAAAATGTATTTTTCTTATTACAACTTTTTCCTTTTTTAATCGCATTAATTAGTTTGTTATTTTGTGTGAAATTTATTCACAAACAAAATATCAAAGTTCTTTTCACACAAAAACTAAGATTCAACTTCAAACACTTTTTAGTGAGTTTTTTATTGTGGGGAGGAATTTTATTTTTGATATTCTTAGCTCAATTTTTTCTCTTTAAAAAACCAATAAAATGGAATTTTGATTTTAACCATTTTTGGTTATTATGCATCATTAGTTTTATTTTCGTAAGCATTCAAACTTTATTCGAAGAAGTACTTTTTAGAGGATTTTTGTTGCAAGGATTTTTGATTTCTTTTCCGAAAAAATGGATGGCAATTTTAGCTTCTTCACTTTTGTTTGCTCTTATGCACTTCAACAACCCTGAAATTAAAATTTTCGGATCTTGGATTTTGGTTTATTACCTCATCACGGCCATTTTTTTAGCATCAATAACGCTTTTGGGCAAAGGAATCGAACTCGCTTTTGGTTTTCACCTTGTCAATAATTTATTTGGAACCTTAATTTTAACCAACAATTGGCAAGTTTTCCAAACAGATGCACTTTTTAAAGATTTTTCTCCGCCAATGATTTCTTGGGATATATGGTTTAGTTTGTTTATTTTTTATCCAGTATTGTTTTTTATTTACAAGAAACTCTATAAATGGAAAATTGGCGAGATATTTGCTTAAATTTGAGGAAAATTAAAATATGAAATCAATTCTTTTAACAGCTTTACTTTTATTATCTGCTCAATTTGTTTCCGCACAATTAATTTCAGGAACTTTAATGGACGAAGGTAGAAAATTGACTTCTACTTTTGATTTTAAAATTCATGGAAAATTTAAAGGTATTCAAACTTTCAAAATCGCTGTAAATGCTTTGGGAGATGTTACAAGTGTTGTTTTAGTTGAAACTGAAGGAAATTTAGTTTCAACACCAGCGAAAATAGTTGGAGTAAAAGAATTAAAAAAATTGAAATTTACAGGAGCAACTTATTATCCCAAATTTCAACATGTGACTTTAAAAGTCGAATTTTTAAAATAATCTCAATAATAAATACTAAAAAAGCCATCCGCTGAAGTGAATGGCTTTTTTAATTTTAAAAAAACTTGTTTAGAAGTTTGGTGATAATTCGTGAGATCTGTAGAAATCTTCGATGTATTTAACCGCTTCATCAGCAGTATCTACAATACGATACAAGTTTAAATCAAGTTCAGAAATGTTGTGTTCTTGATGAAGCATAACTTCTTCTACCCATTTGAATAATCCTTCCCAATACGCACTACCAATTAAAACTACTGGTCGTTTATTGATTTTTTTGGTTTGTATTAAAGTCAAAGCTTCAAACATTTCATCCAAAGTTCCAAATCCTCCAGGAAGAATAACAAAACCTTGTGAATATTTTACGAAAATTACTTTTCTTACGAAGAAATAATCGAATTCCAAGTTGTGTTCTGGATCGATATACGGATTGTGATTTTGCTCAAAAGGTAAATCGATATTCAAACCAACAGATTTTCCTTCGCCTCTTTGCGCACCCATATTTCCTGCTTCCATGATTCCTGGTCCACCACCTGTGATAACACCGTATCCAGCATTGGCAAGTTTTTCACCTACTTCAACAGCTAGTTGAAAATATTTGTTGTCTGGTTTTGTTCTTGCTGAGCCAAAAACAGACACACAAGGACCAATTTTTGAAAGCCTTTCATATCCTTCAACAAATTCGGACATAATTTTGAAAATCGCCCAACTATCATTTGTTTTGATTTCTGTCCAATCTTTTCTTATTGCATTCATGCTAACGAATTTAAATTATAAATTTTTAGTGTTTGCGAAAAGTGAAGTGTCTTTTTGAATAGGTTCAATTCAGTTGTTTGTATTCGCAGTATACTTGTTAAATGTAAAATTACTAAATTAAATTTAAAATCTACATCTCTAATTTTAAATATTTTGCCGTATGCGATTTATCTGAGTTCAAAGCGATCAGTTTTTCAGGTGTTCCCGAAAACAAAATATCTCCTCCACCCTTTCCGCCTTCCAAGCCTAAATCAACAACATAATCAGCTACTTTTACAATATCCAAGTTATGCTCTATTACCAAAACGGTATTTCCTTCATCTACCAAGCGATTTAAAACAATTAATAACATTCTAATATCCTCAAAATGTAAGCCAGTTGAAGGTTCATCCAAAATATAAATCGTATTCCCTGTTCCTTTTTTTGCTAATTCTGTAGCTAACTTGATTCGCTGTGCTTCTCCACCAGAAAGGGTTGTTGAAGCCTGTCCCAATTTAATATAACCTAAACCAACTGAAAGTAAAGTTTCTAAAACACGGTTTATTTTAGGGATTTTTTCAAAAAATGGAACTGCCATTTCAATGGTCATTTCCAATACATCATTGATTGATTTCCCTTTGTATCTAACTTCTAATGTTTCGCGATTATATCTTTTCCCTTGACAAGATTCACATTGAACGTAAACGTCAGGTAAAAAGTTCATCTCGATAACTTTCAAACCACCACCACCGCAGGTTTCACATCTTCCTCCAGCAACATTAAATGAAAATCTTCCAGGCTTATACCCACGAATTTGAGCTTCGGGGATGGAGGCAAACAAAGTTCTAATTTCCGTAAACACATTCGTATAAGTCGCTGGATTTGAACGTGGTGTTCTACCAATTGGATTTTGATCTATCTCTATCACTTTATCCAAAAATTCCAATCCTTTGATTGATTTATAAGACATTGGTTTTTTTACACCGTTATAAATGTGTGCATTTAAAATCGGGTACAAAGTATGGTGAATCAAAGTCGATTTTCCACTTCCAGAAACCCCCGTAACACACGTTAACGTTCCCAATGGAATGTGTAAATCAACATTTTTTAAATTGTGGCCATTTGCACCAAGTAAACTGATTTTATTTCCATTCCCTTTTCTTCGCTTTTTAGGGATTTCAATACTCATTTCACCTCGTAAGTACTTTGTTGTAAATGAATTATTGACTTTTATTTCCGAAAAAGGTGCCGCATTGATGATTTCTCCACCGTGAACTCCTGCTTTCGGTCCGATATCCACTAAAAAATCTGCTGCCTCAATCATTTCTTTGTCGTGTTCAACAACAATTACTGTATTTCCTGTATCGCGTAATCGTTTCAAAGAATTAATTAGACGCGTGTTATCTCGTTGGTGAAGTCCAATACTTGGTTCGTCTAATACGTACAAAACATTCATCAATTCAGAACCAATTTGGGTTGCCAAACGAATTCGTTGTGCTTCTCCTCCCGACAAAGTTTTAGCCGAACGGTGAAGCGAAAGGTATTCCAAGCCAACTTCGAGTATGAAATTAATTCGAGTTCTGATTTCTTTGATGATTTCTGTTCCAATCAACAATTCTTGCTTGTTTAATTGTTTTTCAATTTTTTCAAACCAAAGATTCAAATCACGAATATCCATCAAAGCTAAATCTCCAATGTTTTCTTTACCTATTTTAAAATAATGTGCTTCTTTTTTTAAACGTGTTCCCTTACAAGTTGGACATAAGGCACGATTCATGAAACTTTGCGCCCAACGTTGAATAGGTGCTGAACTTTCTTCTGAATGTCTGGAAACAAATTGAATGATTCCTTCAAAAATGATAGATTTATCTTTTGGAGAACGCTCCAAACCTTCGTTTCCATACAATAAAACATGAACAACTTCTTCCGAAATATCTTTTATTGGTGTGGAAATAGAAAATCCTTCTTCACTTAAATAAGCTTCAATTTTATCAAAAATCCAAGTTCGTTTGTATTCTCCAAGTGGAGCAAATCCACCTTTTTTTATTGATAATTTTGAGTCTGGAATAATTTTTTCTAAATCAATTTCTGAAATTTCACCAATTCCATTACATTCCAAACATGCTCCATAAGGTGAATTGAATGAAAATAAACTTGGTTCAGGTTCAGGATAAGAAATCCCAGAACTTGGACACATCAATGAACGACTAAAATGTTTGACTTGATTTGTTTCGTAATCCATCAACATCATGGCTTTATTTCCATGTTTCATGGCTAATAAAACTGTATCATAAAGTCGTTTTCTATCTTTTTTGTCAACTACAATTCGATCGACAACTAATTCAATGTCATGAACTTTGTAGCGGTCTAAGCGCATCCCACTTTCAATTTCTTTTATTTCACCGTCAATTCTAACTTTCGAGAAGCCTGATTTTCTTAACTGCTCAAATAATTCTCTGTAATGTCCTTTTCGAGCTTTAATTTTTGGTGCTAAAACAATTACTTTTTTAGCGTCATAATTTTCTAAAATAATATCAACGATTTGGTCGTCTGAATATTTGACCATTTTCTCATTACTCTCATAAGAATAAGCTGTTGAAACACGTGCAAAAAGTAAACGCAGGAAATCATAAATTTCTGTAATCGTACCAACTGTAGATCTTGGCGAACGCGAAACGGTTTTTTGTTCAATGGAAATTACAGGACTTAAGCCTTCAATTTTATCGACATCAGGTCTTTCTAAACCACCTAAAAATTGTCTGGCGTAAGATGAAAAAGTTTCGATGTATCTTCTTTGTCCTTCTGCAAAAATCGTATCAAAAGCTAAAGATGATTTTCCAGAACCTGATAATCCGGTAAAAACAATGAGTTTATTTCGTGGAATTTTTAAATCAATATTTTTAAGATTGTGTTCTCTAGCACCAAAAACCTCGATGTATTTTTGCTCAGACTCAATTAATTCCTCTTGAGTAACAGTACTATCTTTTTTTTCAATCATCTTATTAACTTCGCTTACTTTTCTAAAATCATGGTTGCATTTAACTTCGTTAACGCTCGTTTTCCATCGTAAGTTTCGCTCACTCCTGCTTCGGAGCTTTATACTTTATTGTAAAACGATACAAAATAAAAAATACTCCAACAAAAAATAAAACGAAGAATATCAGGGGAATAATAATCGCTTTTTTACTCAAATATATCATAAATATACTTAGCAATGCTGAGAAAAAAGAAATCAAAGTAAAAACATACCAAACCTGTTTATCACTTAGTCCTGCATATACCAAATGATGAGTTGTGTGATCTTTACCTCCGACCATTGGAGATTTACCTTTCCTTAATCTATTTATTGAAACAGTCAATGTGTCAACTGCTGGTGCTGTCAGAGCAATTAAACAAATAAAAATCCCAACCCAAGATGGATTACTCGTTAATTCGCCTACATTCCAAAGACATTTAATGGAAAAAAAAGCAACTAAGAGTCCTATAAATTGACTTCCGGCATCCCCCATAAATAACTTTGAAGGATTAATATTATACTTCAAAAATCCAAGTAAAGCACCGATTTGAGAAACTAAAATAATTGACCAAATGTTTCTATTAAAATCAAAAATAATAAAGGAAGAAATCAAACATGAAATTAAAATAAATGTTACTGTTGTTCCTGTAATTCCGTCCATGTTATCTAACATATTTAAAGAATTCATTAGAGCAATAACCCAAATAACAGTTAATGAGGCATCAAGTGCAAAAACATGTGTTAAATCAATTACTGTGTTTGTGAATACAAAAATGACTCCACATAAAATTTGTATAAATAATTTAGCTAAAGGTTGCGTATTATAAGCGTCATCCGCTAAGCCCATTAGAAATGCGAGTGTACCTGCAGTTAATAATCCTACAAACTCTGTATTCTTAAAAATTGATTCATCATCACTGAAAACAATACTAAAACCAATTGCAGAGAATAAAAAAACAATATAAAAACTAACTCCACCGAGAGATGGTTTAGACTGATTACTCCAACGAATAATAACATCATTATTATTTCGAATTCCTAACGATTTTGAAAAACGTAATAGCAAGACATTAATTATCATTGAAATAGCTATTCCTGCAATAAGAAATCCAGATAATTGTAGTAATTTGATTTCCATTTTATTTTCTGATCTTAAAATATGTTAGTATCTTCTGAAACCAATTCTTCTTTCTAGAATCACTTTCTTCATAGTAATATCCACCACCATAGCCATAGCCATAGCCATAATTATAGCCATAATCATATCCATAACCACCACGACCAGTAACAACACCATTTAAAATAACATTTAAAGAAGATATTTGCTGTACCTCAAATAATTCCTTTACACGTTCTGCAAAAACTCGTTTCGAATAATTTGCTTTAAAAACATAAATTGGAATATCCGCTGAAGCTAAGACTTGAACTCCGTCTGATACTAAACCAACAGGCGGATTATCAATTATTATTACGTCATACATTGATTTTATTTTTTCCAGAATATTTTGAAAATCTTTACTTAAGATTAATTCTGACGGATTAGGTGGTACAGGACCAGCTGTGATAAAATCCAAATTCTGAATTTCAGACTTATTAATACATTCAATTAATGATGTTTGATTAACAATTAAGTTACTCATCCCATTGTCATTATTCACTTTGAATCCAAGATGGATTTTAGGTTTCCGTAAATCCAAATCTATAACAATCGTTCTTTTACCTGACATAGCAATAATCCCTGCTAAGTTCAATGCCACAAAAGTTTTTCCTTCACCAGAAATTGAGGACGAAATTGCTATTGTTTGTGCATTTTTATTGACAAAACTCATGTTGGCACGAATATTTCTCAAGGCCTCTGAAAGCATCGATTTTGGTGAGTCGTGAACAATGATTTGAGAAAAATCCATACTACGTTTTGTTATAGGTACACTTCCTAATATGGCTACTTTATCTGGTAAAAGCATTTTTAATTCCTCTACATTGTTAATCTCATTAAACGTAAAATACTTAAATGCTAAATAAGTTAAGCCTAAAAGTAAACCAACAAATAAAAAGCCACCATAAACCATTTTACGGTTTGGACTTACAGGAAAAGTTGGAATTTCAGCTTCAGTTAAAACACGATTATTACTTGAAAAACCTGCCTTCGAAATTGAATAAAGTACTTTCTTTTCTGCTAATAAAGTATAATATTTTTCATTCAAATCCTGCATAGATTTTAAGCGATTATATTCCATTTTTTTATCCGGAAGACTAAAGTATTGACTTTCATACCCTCCCAATTTACTTTGTAACAACCTAGAATTGTCCAACAAACGATCTAAAATAGTTGAAACACTTTTCTTTATTGATGATATTTTATTATTTATTTTTACATTCAAATCTTTTATTACTGAATTTTCTTCAGTAATTTCAAATAATAAATCCTCTTTCTTTTCCAATAAATCATATAAATCTTGAATTTGTTTAGATAATGAACCTTCAAAACTCTTACCTAACATTTCTGGAATTAATTTATAGATTTCTAAACGATTAGGTTCAGCTTTTAATTTACTGTTCACTAATCTCAAGGTGCTAATTTCGTTTTCAATCTCATACAATTTATCAGAAATATCTTTGATGTTTCCACTCAAATTATTCCCCATTTCTTCAGGATCTGGTAAATTCGAAATTTTTAAATATCTTGTTAAACTATCTTTAGAGTCCTTTAATTCATTTGCGATAGAATCCAGCTGTATATTAATAAAATTCAACACATTATCAGAAGATTTTTTCTGAACTTCATCGTCATAATCAAAAAATGAATTTGTTAAGGCAACAATAATATCATGGCATAAAAGTGGGTTATTTCCTTGATAATTTATTAAAACTGTTTGTGCTTCAGGATCTGCAGCTTGCACTTCCAAACCTGCTAAAAGTCTTTTGTTTAAAGATTTTTGTTCATTAAAAATGAAATAAACCTCATTTTCATCTTGTAAATCATCGAAGGCTACTTTATCAACTTGTTTGAAAACAATATCAAAATGATTATTTATTAAATGATTGTCGATTTTTCCAGTTAATAAATTTTGTTTCCCTTTAAAAGAATAAGTTAATGTTACTTTTTTTCCTTCTGTTTTAATATAGATTGGGATATTACACAAAGATGAGTCTTTCAATTCGAAAGGCATTATATTGAAAGCACTTAAATGATATAGTTCCTCTGTTAATAAATTCCCTTTTGAGAATAAACTTACATTCAAATTTAATTTATCAATTGCTTTCTCAAAAAGAAATTCGGATTTCAAAAGTTCAATTTCAGAAGAAATATTAGGTTCTTGAGCCAAGTTTTCCAACTCAAGAATTTCTTTCCCTTGATCTTTTTTCTCAATTTGAATGATTGAACTTGATTTATAAACCATTTTTGTGTACCTCAAATACAAAAAACCGCAGGTTAAAAAAAGTCCGATAGATAAAATTGGTAAAAACCAATATTTTCTAATTACAGCTCTAAGTAAATGAGGATTATATCCTTTATTTATTATTAAACTTTTTTGAATTGAATTCACCTTAAATTCTACTTAATACCGTTAATACTACTACTAAACTTGACAATATTGTAACAAAAGGTGCTATTTGAGCTAATACTTCTCTTGCTAATCTTGGATTTGGCTCAACATAAATGTAATCGTTGGACTGAACAATCATATCAGTATATTGTAAACCTTCAACTCTTGATAAATCTATTAAATAAATTTCTCTTTTACCTTTAATTTTCCGCATCAATTTAACTGTATTTGCTTTCCCTCTCTCAGTAATTCCTCCAGCTTGAGCGATTGCCTCCATTAATGTTGTGTTATTATTAAGTAAGGGAATAACTTTTGCATCACCACCATCTCCTGGAAAAACAATTACTCGTTGGTTTGTTACACGGACTTGAACAAATGGACTTTGATGTTCTTTTGCGTATAATTTAGCTAATGTATCTTGACATTGTGTGATTGTAAGACCCAAAACATGCACATTCCCAATTACCGGTAATTCTGCGAAACCATCAGATTTCACTAAAAATTCCATTTCTTTGCTATTCATTGCTGTTGGATTCACTCCACCAACTCCAGTCTGATTATCGATAATTTTATGACCCAAATTATTACTAATAACAAAGGAAATCTTATCATCTTTCGAAATTTTATAATCTTCCAAAGGCTTCATTGGAATTGAATCGTATTTATAATCTCCACCTTTTGGAGTTTTAAACATGATATTACTATTCACTCCACAACTTGTTATTGCTAACAATAAAATTAAACTCGAAAGGAGTTTAAAAATATCTTGAGTAAATTTATTTTTTATTTTTTTCATTATTTTTCAACAATTCATTGTAATATGTTTCCATATCTTTCACCAACCTCGTGTATGAGAATTTATCTCTTACGTAATTCCACGAATTTTGTGACATTAATCTGCGAATTTCATCATTTTCGATGAGAATTCCCAATTTTTCTGTATAATTATTCAAATCACCTTTTTCAATGACAAAACCCGTTTCCCCATCTAACATAATATCTTTCACGCCGCCAACATCTGTTGAAATTACGACAACATTACTCGCCTGAGCCTCAATTAAACTCACTGGAGTTCCCTCGTTATCTGAAGTCAAGCAGATTATATCCATTCCAGCGTTAAACGTTGCAATATCTTTAATCCATGAAGTCATAACGACTTTCTCACCGTATTTTGAATTAATTTCTTTTGTTTTAGCTTGAATTTCGTTTAGTAATTCTCCATCTCCAACTACGAAAAATTTCACTTTTTGGATTCCTTTTTCTAAAATTTTATTGACAACTTGAAAGAAAAACGTGTGATTTTTAATTGGTGCCAAACGACCAATAATAGCTACAGCTACTTCATTTTCTGCAATTGCATATTTTTCGCGAACTGCCTTCCTTTTTTCTTCTAAATTTACTTGAAATTTTTGCAAATCAAAGCCCAATGGAATTACTTTCACTTTTGAAGCTTCACAAATCTTGTGAATTTTAGTTAACTCGTCTTTTTGTATATCACTAATTGCTATGATTCCTGTTGATTTTTTTGCTAAACGTCGTTCAATAAATTTGAATAATTTAGTTTTCAAATTACCAAAATACGAATGAAAAACATGCCCATGAAAAGTATGCACAACAATTGGAACTTTACATGCAAAAGCAGCTTTTCTTCCCAAAGCACCAGCTTTAGAGGCGTGTGTATGAACGATATCTGGTTTAAATTCTTTAATTATTTGTTTGATTTTCAAATACGCTTCTCGGTCACTTTTGAAATTCGGAATACGTTTCATTTCTTCCAAAATTGTAGGTTCAACCCCATATTCACGTGGAATATGTAAAGAATCCGCTTCACCTTCTTCTGGTAAACCGCCAATTAAAAGTGTTTCAAAATCATCACTTAAAAAACGAGTAAGGAAAGTTGCATTATAGGTTGGACCACCAATATTGAAACGGTTAATTATTCTAAGGATTTTAGGCATTCTTTTTCAGTTTTTGAAACCAATTTTGAAAGACAAAATAAGCCCACATTTCTTGGTTAGAAGTGCCAATATTACTAAAAAATTGCTTTTTTAAGTTAATTATTGCGGAAAAATTAAAAATTCTTTGTTCTTGAATAAAACTTTCCTCAAACCAAGATTCAGGAATCAATTCTGACCAAGAATTCTTAATCCAAGCGTTTAAAGGAACTTCAAAACCTTGTTTACTTCTAGAGAAAATTTCTTCTGGAAGAATATCTTGAAACGTTTCTTTTAAAATAAATTTACTTTTTGAACCATTTAATTTCCATTTTTCAGTTAATGAATTTGCAAATTTCACCAAATCTTTATCCATAAATGGCGTTCTAACTTCCAAACTATGCCGCATGCTCATCAAATCAACTTTTTTGAGCATATCATTTGGAAGAACAAATTTCTGGTCAAGCCATAAAAAATCATTCAAAGTATCATCTTTTGTTTGATAGCAATTCTGAGTTTTGAAGGCATTTAAAAGTAAATCATTTTTCGACTTTTCTCCGATGTTTGAAGCCAAAAACCAATAATTTTCTGGCCAAGACAATTCATTTAAAAGATTGAATTTTTTTAATTTATGAATTTTTTTTGGTTTCGATTTCAGTAAAAGTGGTGTTAATATTTTTTCAGCCGTTTGGAAAGAAACTTTCCTTAAACTTGATATTTCTTTGGATTTTTGGAAAGCTAAATGTTTATTGTAACCAGCAAAAAGTTCGTCAGCACCATCACCTGAAAGTGCTACTTTTAAATGCTTCGCCGTTTCCTGTGCTAAAAACCACATCGCAATTGCTGAAGAATCAGCAAAAGGTTCGTCGTAAGAATCTAAAATTGCTTGAAAATTATCTTTGAAATCTTTTTCTGTCAAACGAATAACATGGTGTTGAGATTGAATGTGTTTAGCCACTTTAAGTGCATACTGACTTTCATCATAAGCTTCTTGATCGCCAAATTGCAAGACATGACATGGAAGTAGTAGATGATGA
>JAZKEO010000002.1:141205-223793 GCA_040386975.1 Bacteroidota bacterium
GCCGATACAATTGAACTGTCAACTCCCCCACTCAAAAAAGTTCCAATTGGCACATCAGCTTCAAGTTGAGAAATAACTGCAAATTCAACGCGCTTTTTTAATTCAATTTTTGCATTTTCAAACGTATCCGTATATGGTATATCAGACTTCGGATTCCAAAAAGATTGAATTTTGATTTCATTTTTACGAATTTCAATAAAATGTCCGGGTTCTAATTTTTTTACCTCATTATAAATAGTAAACGGAGCTGGAATATAGGTATATTGAAAATAATAGTTTAAAGCTTCATCAGAAATTGTTTTTTGAGAAATTAAGTCTTCAAAAACAAATAATTCCGAACCATAAACAAATTGATTTTCATCAAAAGAATACAAAAGCGGATTTATTCCCATTCTGTCTCTGGCCAAAAGCATGTAATCTTCTTCTTTATCATAAAAAGAAAAGGCAAAACATCCACGTAATTTTTCTAAAGCCTCAGTTTTATATTCTATCAGTAGAAAAAATAAAACTTCTGTGTCAGACGAGGTTTTGAATGTATAGTTTTTAGCAACTAATTCGTCTTTTAATTCATGAAAATTATAAATTTCTCCATTAAAAACAAGGCAATAACGTCCAGTTTCATCCAAAAAAGGTTGATTTGAACGTTCATTTGTATCAATAATGGACAACCGATTGTGACCGAAGACGGAAGAGCCAAAAATTTTGACACTTGTATTATCTGGCCCACGATGCTTTTGCTTCTCAAGGGAACGAAACATAATCGTTTCATCACTTTTAGAAGCTTCTTTTTTGAAAAATTTTATTCCTGCAATTCCGCACACGAGAAAAAATGTTGATTTTATAAAAATTTGGCATGAAGATACAAAAATATATGAAGCTGAAAAATTTCATTCCGAAAAAACAATTCTTTAAGGGCACAACATCAGAAAGATTTTGATTTTTTCCAAAATAATTCACTTTTTCATTTGCTAATACAGAAACATTCAGTAATTTTGCACCAAATTTAAGGAGTTTTTCAACAAAAAAATGGCGTAATGATTATGAAAAGTACTGTAAAATCTATCATCTTAGCACTTTTAACAATTTTTTCTTTGAATGTATCATTCGCTAATTCTGATGCAAAAAAATCAGCTTCTCATAAAGAAGAAGAAAAATTCAATGTTGGTGAAATGATTATGCACCACATTAAAGATGCTCACGAGTGGCATTTATTCGGCCCTGAGCATGGTGGAACATCAATTTATTTACCAATCATCTTAATTGATGGTGGTTTAAAAACATTTTCTTCTGCAAATTTTTATCACGGAGAACATAAAACAGCTATCGATCATAAAACAGGAAAAGAAGTTTCTTATGTTGCGGGTAAAGGTGCTGCTTCAGCTTACGGAATGTTTCACGAAAAAATCTACAAATTAGAAAACGGAGAATTAAAATTTGAAGGCGGACATGTTCACGATTCAATTAAGCCTTGGGATTTATCGATTACAAAAAATGTTGTTTCTTTGTTTTTCGGTGCAATCTTTATTTTAGTTATCATGGGTTCAGTTGCTAAGTTCTACAAGAAAAATGGTCCTGTTGCTCCAAAAGGATTGGCGAAATATTTAGAAGTAATAGTTGTTATGGTTCGTGATGATATTGCTAAAGCGAATATCGGAGAAGCTAAATACAAAAAATACGTACCTTATTTATTAACAATCTTTTTCTTTGTTTGGTTTAACAACATGTTAGGAATGATTCCATTCCTTCCAGGTGGAGCAAATTTAACTGGAAATTTAACTGTTACTTTATTTTTAGCTGTTTGTACTTTAATCGTAACATTAGCTTCTGCAAATAAAAATTATTGGAAACACATTTTTGCAACTCCAGGAGTTCCAGTTGCATTGTTGCCAATTATGATTCCAATTGAAATCGTTGGAATTTTCACAAAACCTTTTGCCTTGATGATTCGTTTGTTTGCGAATATGACTGCTGGTCACATCATTGTTTTAGCTTTAATTTCAATTATCTTTATTAACCAAAGTGCAGCGTGGGGATTCTTATCCGTGCCAATGGCTTTGTTTATTTCAGTATTGGAATTATTGGTTGCCTTCTTACAAGCGTTCTTATTCGCGATGTTGTCGGCATTATTTATCGGAGCAGCTGTTGAAGAGGCTCATCATTAATTAGTAACTTTTTAATACACATATATCATGTTTGGAAGTATAGCAGCAATCGGAGCAGGTCTTGCAGTTTTAGGTGCAGGATTAGGAATTGGAAGAATCGGTGGTTCAGCAATGGACGCAATCGCAAGAAATCCAGAAGCTTCAGGAAAAATTACAACAACAATGATTATCGCAGCTGCGTTAATCGAAGGTGTTGCTTTGTTTGGAGTAGTAGTTGGTCTACTAGGTCTTGAAACAGGGGTAAAATAAATTTAAGAGAGTTCAAGCTCTTTAGAATTTACAAAATAGTTGCTGTAACGGTTGGTTACAGCACTATTTTTAATTTAAAAATTAATAAAAACAATATAAAATGGATTTAATATTACCTGATTTTGGTCTTTTAATCTGGACAGCAATCGTTTTCTGTTTGTTGATGTTTGTCTTGGCAAAATTTATTTGGAAACCAATTTTGACTTCAGTTAATGAAAGAGAAACTAAAATTTCTGATTCATTGGCTTTAGCTGAAAAAACAAAAGCTGAAATGATTTTATTGCAATCACAAAACGAGAATTTATTGAAAGAAGCACGTGCTGAAAGAGATAAAATCGTTAAAGATGCTCATGAAACAGCTAGTAAAATGGTCGAAGATTCAAAAGTAACTGCAAAAAATGAAGCATCAAAAATTATTGCTTCAGCACATCAAGCAATTGAAGTGGAAAAAGCTGCTGCATTTACGGAATTAAAATCTCATGTTGCTTCTTTATCAATTGAGATTGCTGAGAAACTTGTTAGAACTGAACTTTCTTCAGATGACAAACAAAGAGATTTGGCTTCGAAATTAGCTGCAGACATTAATTTGAATTAAGATTCTTATGAAAGTTACAAAATCAGCATCGAGATACGCAAAAGCTTTATTGGAATTGGCAATCGAAAACAATAAGATTGACTCAGTTTTAGCTGATATGCAAGAAGTAGTAAGAGCAAATTCTGAAACAAAGGAATTCCAATTGTTTTTGGATAGCCCAATTATCAATTCAGATAAGAAAATCAGTGTCATCAATGAGATTTTTGGTCAATTTGATGAGTTGAGTTCTTCATTTGTTACTTTGATTGCGAAAAATAAAAGAGAAGGTGCTTTAGTGCAAATTGCTGATTCTTTTATTTCTCAAGTTAAAACTCATTTAGGAATTGTGCCTGTAACCTTGGTTTCGGCTCAAAAATTAGATGAAGCGACTAAAAAAGCAATTATTACAAAATTGGAAAAATCTGTTGAAGGAAAATTAGAAATAGATGAAAAAATTGATACATCTTTAATTGGTGGTTTTGTCATTAAAATGGGCGACACACAAATTGATGCATCAGTTTCCAATAAATTAAGAAATTTACAAACAAGTTTGACACGTTAAGTGTTTTTGCTAAAATAAATTAGAAATATGGCAGACGTGAAACCAGCAGAAGTTTCTGCAATTATTAGAGAACAGTTATCAGGATTTAAATCTGAAGCTGAATTACAAGAAGTAGGTACAGTATTACAAATCGGTGATGGTATTGCTCGTATTTATGGACTAAATGGCGTTCAATACGGAGAATTAATCGAGTTTGATGGAGGTTTACAAGGAATCGCATTAAACTTAGAGGAAGACAATGTTGGGGCGGTACTTTTAGGTCGTTCTTCTGAAGTAAAAGAAGGAGATACAGTAAAACGTTTAGGAAGAATTGCTTCTGTAAAAGTTGGTGAAGGTTGTGTTGGAAGAGTTGTTGATACACTTGGAAATCCAATCGATGGTAAGGGAGAAATTGCAGGTCAATTGTACGAAATGCCAATTGAGCGTAAAGCTCCAGGAGTTATTTTCCGTCAACCAGTAACTGAACCGTTACAAACAGGAATCAAATCTGTTGATGCGATGATTCCAATTGGACGTGGACAACGTGAGTTAATCATTGGTGACCGTCAAACAGGAAAAACAACTGTTGCAATTGATGCTATTATCAATCAAAAAGAATTTTACGATAGAGGTGAACCTGTTTTCTGTATTTATGTTGCAATTGGACAAAAAGGTTCAACTGTTGCAGGAATCGTTAAGAAATTAGAAGATGCTGGTGCAATGGCTTATACAGTTATTGTTGCTTCAAACGCTTCTGATCCAGCTCCAATGCAATTTTATGCTCCAATGACTGGTGCTGCAATTGGTGAATATTTCCGTGACTCAGGAAGACCAGCTTTAATTGTATTTGATGATTTATCAAAACAAGCTGTTGCTTACCGTGAGGTTTCTTTGTTGTTGCGTCGTCCTCCAGGTCGTGAGGCATACCCAGGTGACGTTTTCTACTTACACTCTCGTTTATTAGAACGTGCTGCGAAAATTATCAATGATGATAAAATTGCATCTCAAATGAATGATTTACCAGAATCTTTAAGAGGAATCGTAAAAGGTGGTGGTTCATTAACAGCTTTACCAATCATCGAAACACAAGCGGGTGACGTTTCTGCATATATCCCAACAAACGTAATTTCGATTACGGATGGTCAGATTTTCTTGGAATCAGATTTATTTAACGCAGGTATTCGTCCAGCAATTAACGTAGGTATTTCTGTATCACGTGTTGGAGGAAATGCTCAAATTAAGTCGATGAAGAAAGTTGCTGGTACATTAAAATTAGATCAAGCACAATACCGTGAATTAGAGGCATTTGCTAAATTTGGTTCTGATTTAGATGCTGCAACAAAATCTGTTTTGGATAAAGGAGCAAGAAACGTGGAGATCTTGAAACAAAGAGAAGGAGATCCATATCCAGTTGAAAAACAAATTGCAATCATTTATGTAGGAACAAAAGGTTTAATCCAACGAGTTCCTGTAAATAAAGTGAAAGCTTTCGAAACAGAATATTTGAATTACTTAGAAGCGAAACACGCTGATGTATTATTGGCTTTAAAAGCTGGTAAATACTCAGACGAAGCAACAGATGTTTTAACAAAAGTTGCTAAAGAAATCGCTGATAAATACTAAATTATTAGTGAAGAATGAAAAGTTAAGAGTGAAAAATTATTCATTCTTAACTTTTCACTCTTAACTCTTAACTAAAAAAAATGGCTAATTTAAAAGAAATACGAAATAGAATTACTTCAGTTGGTTCAACAATGCAAATCACTTCAGCAATGAAAATGGTTTCTGCAGCAAAGTTGAAGCGTGCTCAAGATGCTGTTACACAGATGCGTCCGTATGCCACAAAATTGAAAGAAATTTTAGGTAATTTAAGTTCAAGTTTAGATTTATCTGAAAATGCATTTTCTGACACTCGTGAAGCGAAAAATGTTTTAATCGTTGCGATTTCTTCTAACAGAGGACTTTGTGGTGGATTTAACAACAACGTAATCAAACGTGTAAATCATATCATTTCTGAGGATTTTTCTACTTCAAACGTTAAAGTTTTGTGTTTAGGTAAAAAAGTTACTGATGCTTTTAGAAGAAGTGATTTGAGAATTCTAAATTCTGAATTCATCGTTGAAGATATTTTTGCTGATTTGTCTTTCGATAATTCATCTTTGATTGCAAAAAGCATCATGGATAAATTTTTAGCAAAAGAATTTGATAAAGTAGTTGTTATCTACAATTCATTTATCAATGCTGCATCACAAGATGTTAAAACAGAGCAGTTATTACCAATTATTCCTACCGTTATTGAAGGTGGTTCGACAGGAGATTATATTTTTGAACCTTCAAAAGAAGAGATTGTTGCTGAATTGATCCCAAAATCATTGAAAGTTCAGTTTTACAAAGCTTTGTTGGATTCAAATGCTTCTGAACATGGAGCAAGAATGACAGCAATGCACAAAGCAACTGATAACGCATCTGATTTAAAGAAAAGTTTAACATTAAGTTACAACAAAGCACGTCAAGCGGCAATTACAAACGAAATTTTGGAAATTGTTGGTGGAGCTGAAGCTTTAAATAACTAATAAGCCACGGCTTACAGGTAAAAAATAAAATTTAGGAACCCAAGTCGAAAGATTTGGGTTTTTTAGTTCAAAATAAATTCTTACAAAATATAATCAATTCTACCCCAAAAATTCAATTCATGAATTTTTATCCAACCACAAACATGTTTCGTGTCTATTTTATACGATTCATTGAGAAGATTAGATGAGTCTTCAACAACATAATCAAAATTAAAACTAACCTTTATCCACATTAAACCGCATTCATCGATGAAATATTCTAAAATTTTCATATTCTTATGGAATTCTGTTTCTTCCCTATGATGTAAAATTCTTGAAGTAAAATTCGGTAATTCAAAAATTAGTGTACCTTCTGGAACAGAAAAATGAAAATCATACACACTCAATTTTAAGGGCTTTCTTAAAGTGAAACTTTCAATCCCACATAAATTATCATGTTTATGGTAATAATTACGTTGAACTTTTGACACCATGAAAGTATCCCTAACTAATTCAGGGATATAAAATCCTGTTATTTTATATTGATGATTCGATACATTATAATGATATTTACCATGTTTAATACTTGAAGAGTCAATTAAATTTTCTTTAACTAAAAACAGTTCAACAGAATCCCTAATTTGCCTTTTCACAGCATAATAATCAGGGTAAAAAAGTCCGCTTCTATTAAACTCTTGAGAGTAAAAAAGAGAAGATATATTGAGTAGAATAAGAAATAATATCGTTTTTTTCATGTCAATGCTACCATAACTCAATATCGATAAAATGTTACATTTCATAAAAATATAAATCATTTCAAAATGAAAGGAAAAAATTTTATATTTGTCAAAAACCAAAACTATGAAAAAGAATTTTATTTTATTCACTGGAATTTTAACTCTTGCTATTTCATGTTCATCAAAAGTAGAAACTTCAAACGAAGAATCGGGAGAAATAGATTTAGACAATCTTACATTCTGCGATTGCAAAAACAACCGATTTGATATTCATGGAGAAATTCAGAGAGAAATAGATCCAGAAGCTAAAAAAGACCTTGAAGCTGAATTATCTCTTTTTAACGAAAAATGCAAAAAATATGATTTAAAAGAGGGAGCAAGTGAAAAAGAACGCATTGATTATCAATTAGATTGGAATAAAAAAGTCGCTGAATGTAAATAATCCGAA
Organism: Bacteroidota bacterium; assembly: GCA_040386975.1. Classification (GTDB taxonomy): domain Bacteria; phylum Bacteroidota; class Bacteroidia; order Flavobacteriales_D; family Crocinitomicaceae; genus M2408. Next base: position 148,469 of record JAZKEO010000002.1, read on the forward strand.
AATTTAATAGTTGAGATTAAACCTTTTTCGTGTATTTCTGTCAAAGTTAAAAATGACTTGCATTGAGCTTGTCGAAATAAAGACTTATTAACTTAATATCAGAAATCATGAAAGCATTTATTTTAACAATCGTATTTTTCTTTGTCGCAATTTTTAATCAAGATTTTCTTGCTCAAAAAAATCATCATCATAAAAAACACAATTCACACGTAAAAATTGTGAAAGTAAAGCACACTAATCACCACAAACATAATTATTATCGCAAAAATTGTGTCATTGTTAGACATAGAAAAATGAATACCTGTGCAATTTTACCAACTGGACATGCTGTGATTGTTTTTAAAGGAAATAACCATTATTATCACAATGGATTTTATTACAGAAATGTAAATAACTCCTTTCATTTACTTCCTCCCCCTTTTGGTCTGAGAATTGCAGTTTTGCCTTTTGGTCACACAAAAATTGTTTTTGGTACAAGACCTCATTACTATTACAAAGGAGTTTATTACCGACAAATTGACAATGAATTTGAAGTTGTTGAACCTGAAATTGGAACCTTAGTACCCGAATTACCAGAAGATAATGTCGAAGAAGTCACCATTGACGGTGAAAATTATTATGAGTACGATAATTACTTATACAAAACAAAAGTGACTACTGAAGGTGTAAAATATGAAGTTGTTGGGAAATTAGAAGAATGAAACTATTTGTCATATTATCTTTCGGGAGGAGCTTACTTTATTAATTTTTCGATCTCCTCCCAAACTTTTTCTGCAGCAAGATCCCAAGAAAATAATTTACTTCGCTCTAAGCCTTTTTCACTTAAAATCTTTCTTAAATTTCCATCTAAATAAATTTTTTCCATCGCATCAGCAATTTCTTCAATAGAAAATGGATTAACTAAAATTCCAGCGTCTCCAACAATTTCTGGTAATGAAGTTAAATTTCCCGAAATGATAGGAACTCCTGATTTCATAGCTTCAACTAAAGGAATTCCAAAACCTTCAAAATATGGAACGTAAGTTAAACAAGATGCTGCGGCCATAACTTTAGTTAATTCATCAAAATTAAGATGTCCCGTAAAGTGTACGCTTTTTGAAAGCTCATCAGAAATTTTAAAACTTAATCCTGTTTTTTTCCATAATTGTTCTCCAACAATTACCAAATCAAAACCTTCGGGAAATTTATTTTTATAGATGCTAAAAGCTTCGATTAATCGATTGATGTTTTTTCTTGGATGAAGTGACCCAACGAATATAAAATACTCTCTTCCAGATGTATATCGGTTTTTAACGGCTAGTAAACCTTTATTATCTAAAGGAGAAAAAAGGTTAGAAGCTCCATTCCAAATTACTGAAATTTTACTTTCAGGTAAATTATAAGTCTGACAAAGATCTTCTTTTGAATAATTCGAAACTGTAACAATTTTATTAGCCTTTTTTGCAAACTTTGGAAAAAAGTATTTTAAGTATTTCCTTGCAGAAAATGGGATATCATTTGGATAATGCTCAAAATTTAAGTCATGAATAGTGGCAATCTGTGGAATCTTTGTCTTTAAAGAAATGTAGCCATCAGGAGAAAAAAACACATCTATTTTATACTTTTTTAATGCTTTCTTAATTGAAAATTCAAACCACCAGTAAAACAAAAAAGGATGTCTTGCTGGAGGAAATAGTACAACGGGAGTTACATTTTCACCAAAAATAAAACGCTTATCAAAATCTCTATCGAAAAAAAATATAAATTCGTGTTCAGGATGATTTTCTACCAAACGCTTTGTAATCTCATAAGAATACCAACCAAAACCTTCCATTTTATTTGGAAGAAGAAAACGTGTATTTATTGCTATCCGCATAAGCTTACAAAGAAAGGTATTTTTTGTAAAAGTAGATTTTTTTATCGAATTTATTTCAAATAATTTAACCAACTGATTTATAGTTAGATATTGGTTTAAAACCGTTAATAAACTATTATTTAACTGATTATGAGTAATCTAATTTTCTAAGAATAACTTTATAAAAAATTTGCATATCATTTTTTTATTCTTAACTTAGATATACCTTACTAACAAATTAAACCTTTTATTATGCCTTGCTCTTGCAATAAACCTGCTGTTTCTTATGAAACCAAAAATACCATACACTTATGTTGCGTATGTGATTCAAAATTATTTGGTCGTTCTGACAAAGTCTTTTGCAATGTAAACTGTAAAAATAAATATCATGCTGAATTAAGAAGACACAATAAAACAGTTTCAAAAGAAACGATTAAAATTTTGAATAAAAACTACCAAACACTTTGTTTTTTATTAGGGAAAAACTGTTCGAAGTTTAAAATTAATAAACTCGAATTAGAACGAAAAGGATTCAATTATGAAATTGTTTCTGGATTTAGTCAAACAAAATTCGGATTTAAACTTAAAATTTATGAATTTTCACTTTATATTACTCATCATAATCAAGTAATCATTTCTAGAGATTCAGAACAATCCGAAATTTCACCCTTTGTTTATGAAAGATGGGAACGATTTTACAAGAATAATGAACATATAAATTCACCAATCTAATTTTTATGACAAATCAAGAATTAGGAGTTTACGGTGAAAAACTTGCTCAAGAATTTTTAGCAAAAAAAGATTTTAAAATTATTGAAACAAATTATCGTTTTTTGAAATCTGAGATTGATATTGTCTGTGAATTTGACAATAAATTAATTGTTGTAGAAGTAAAAACTCGCCAAACCGCTGAAATTGGCGAACCTTGGAGGGCTGTTACGAGAGCTAAACAAAGACAAATTATTAAAGTCGCCAACCACTATATCTATCAATTTGATATACATAAAGAAACTCGTTTCGACATCATTTCAATCGTACACAATTCATATCGAACAGATATTGAACACATTGAAGATGCTTTTACTCCTTAATTTTAAAGTTCGCTTTCTAAAAAATCTTTCGCTCGAACGCCAAATTCATTATTTGACCAAGTATAAATTCCATCTTGATTAAGTTTTACAAAAAAAGGAAAACTTCCGTTGGCTATTTCAATCATTTTACTCAAATTTTGAGCTAGAGAAACCTGAATCTTGGAATTTAACTTAAAGCGATAAGGCTCAATTTGACGATTTTCCGAAGAACAAACAATGTATTTGATTGTCAAATTAGGATTTCTCTTTTGAAGTAAATTGATTGAATTAATTGTTTCGTGACAATAAGGACAATCGGGAATTGTAAGTACAACAAAATCAAATTTTTGAAAATCACTTAATGTTTGCTCATTTTTGATTTCTTTACCATTTTTCGAAAAATCTCCCTCATAAATTGGATTTAAAGCAAAACCAAGTCCAAATGGGAAAATAAAAATGAGAATTAATGCAATTAATCTAATAAAAGGAATTTTTATTATCAATAATCTTCTAATTTTAAACATTAAAGTAAAACCTAAAATTATAAGTAGAAAATAAGGTGTAATTTTTGAAAAAGTCCATGAAAAATTTAAACTAATAAATAAATCTTCAAGGTTTTTAAAAAATAAAATAACTGTCGTTAGACAAAGAATCTGAAAAAATATATTTTTCATAAAATTTATAAACATAAAAAAAGGAAGCCGAAACTTCCTTTTAAATAAATAATAAAATACTTTATTTAGGCTCTAAAACAGTTACTACACCGTCACTGTCTTTAAATTCCATTTTCTTTTTCTCATAAGTTGTAACAGTCGTAACATCAGCATCTGTACCATCAACTACAAGTGTAATTTTTTCATCACCAATTGTATAAGTAAAAGGTATATTAATACTATAACCAGTTCCAGTTGCAGCATAAGTTCCTGTACCTTTCAGTTTATCCGTTTTTGCGAAAGTGTATGTTTCAGTTTCATCACTTGCTAATGCTTTACCATCATATGATGTAACTTTCCATTCACCATCTAATCTTCTGTTAATTTTTGCGTCTTTTGAACATGAACTTGCAACCAAAACTGTTACAGCCAATAATGCAAACAATACTTTTTTCATAATTTTTAAATTTTGTAAATTAATAATTTTAGGTTACGAATATAGAAACTTATTTTTAATAACAAACTTAATTTATATTATCTTTGTGAAAAATATAAAGCAATGCAAGTTCCTGTTACAATTTATGCCGAAATGACCCCAAACCCATCTACTATGAAGTTTGTGGCAAATAAATATCTTCTAATTTCTGGTGAATCTGTTGAATTTAATTCTTTAGCTGAAGCAAAAGGATTTTCTCCTTTAGCTGAACAGTTATTCCAATTTCCTTTTGTAAAAGGAGTATTCATGGCAAGTAATTTTGTTACAGTAACTAAAACTGATTCACTTGGATGGGATTTCATTACAATGGAATTACGTGAATTTATCAAAGCTTGGATTGCTGATGGAAAAGATGTTTTAATTCAAATGCCAGCTCCAAAACCTGTAGAAGTAATTTCTGAAAATAAAGAAGATCAAAAAGTTTATGAGCCTTCTGAATATGACGAAGCTATCGTTTCTTTATTAGATGAATATGTTCGACCTGCGGTTGAAAATGACGGTGGAGCAATTGATTTTAGAAGCTTTAAAGATGGCACGGTAACTGTTGTACTTCGCGGAGCTTGTTCAGGTTGTCCTTCTTCAACTGCAACTTTAAAAGGAGGAATTGAAAACCTTTTAAAACAACATTTACCAGAAGTAAAAGAAGTTATTGCTGAAAACGCTTAAACTTTTTAATTCCACAATTTCAACTTATAATACTCAATTTATAAGTATCTTTTTATTACATTTGTAGGTTCGCATTTTAAAGTAAAGTTTAGATGAAAGAAATTCAAATGGTCGACTTAAAGTCGCAATATAAAAAGATAAAATCAGAAGTAGATACAGCAATTCTAAATGTAATTGAAAACGCCCAATTTATTGGCGGCCCAGACGTTTCTGCTTTTCAATCAGAATTAGAAAATTACTTAAATGTTAAGCACGTTATTCCTTGTGCAAATGGAACAGATGCTTTACAAATAGCAATGATGGCTTTGGGTTTAAAACCTGGAGACGAAATCATTACGCCTTCCTATACTTATATCGCAACAACGGAAGTTATGGCCTTATTAGGTTTAACTCCTGTTTTCGTTGACGTTGTTGCTGATACATTTTGCATTGATGTAACAAAAATTGAAGCTGCAATTACATCAAAAACGAAAGCTATAGTTCCAGTTCATTTGTATGGTCAAGCAGCAGATATGGATGCTATCATGGACATTGCAAAAAAGCACAATTTATTTGTAATCGAAGATAACGCTCAAGCAATTGGTTGTGATTACACGCACCGTGATGGTTCAAAATCAAAAACTGGAACAATCGGAACAATAGGCTGTACCTCTTTTTTTCCATCTAAGAACTTAGGTTGCTATGGTGATGGTGGTGCAATTTGTACCAACGATGAAAAATTGGCTATTGTGATGAAACAAGTTGCAAACCATGGACAAACAATTCGTTACCATCATGAAATGGTTGGTTGTAACTCTCGATTAGACACGATTCAAGCAGCAATTTTGAGAATCAAATTACGCTCTTTAGACGATTATTGCAATGCTAGAAGAAAAGTTGCAGATTATTACGACAACTTTTTGTCAAATATTGAGGGAATTACGGCCCCATTTAGAGCAAAAGATTCGCGTCATGTTTTTCATCAATACACCATGCAATTAGAAGGAATTGATAGAGACAAATTATCCGAATTTTTGGCAACAAAAGGAATTCCAAGTATGATTTATTATCCAATTCCAGCACACAAGCAAAAAATGTTCGCCACTTTTAATTGTGAAAATCAAGATTTACCAGTTACCGATTGGTTGACAAAACGTGTTTTATCTTTACCAATCCACACAGAAATGGAAGAAGAACAATTAATTCACATTTCTACTTCAATTCAAGAATTTTTAAATCAATAAGATGAGTAAAATTGCAGTTGTAGGTACTGGATATGTCGGTTTAGTTACTGGTACATGTTTCGCTGAAACAGGAAACCAAGTGATTTGTATTGACATTGATGCAAAAAAAGTAGAAAAAATGCGTAATGGAGAAATTCCAATTTACGAGCCGCATTTAGATGTACTTTTTGAAAGAAATATCAAATCTGGAAGATTATCTTTCACAACAAATTTAGCTGAAGGAATTAAAGATGCTGAAATTATATTTCTAGCTCTTCCTACTCCTCCAGGAGAAGATGGATCGGCTGATTTATCATACATTTTAGGTGTTTCTGAAGAATTAGGTAAAATTATCACAGATTACAAAGTCATCGTTGATAAAAGTACCGTTCCTGTTGGTACAGCAGAAAAAGTTCATGCAGCAATTTCCAAAAATTCAAAAATTGACTTTGCCGTAGTTTCAAACCCCGAATTTTTGCGTGAGGGTTTTGCCGTTGACGATTTTATGAAGCCAGATCGTGTTGTCATAGGCACATCAGATGAAAGAGCAAGAAAAGTGATGGAAAACTTGTACAAACCTTTTGTTCGCCAGGGAAATCCTATCATTTTTATGGATGAAAAATCGGCAGAATTAACAAAATATGCTGCAAATTCATTTTTGGCAACAAAAATCACTTTCATGAATGAAATTGCAAATTTCTGTGAATTAGTTGGTGCTGATGTGGACAAAGTGAGAATTGGAATTGGCTCTGACGATAGAATTGGAAAACGTTTCTTGTTCCCAGGAATTGGCTACGGAGGTTCATGTTTCCCAAAAGATGTTCAAGCTTTAGTGAAATCCGGTAAAGAACATAATTTTTCATTTGAAATACTAAAATCGGTAATAACTGTTAATGAAGATCAAAAAACGATATTAATACCAAAGATTAAAAATTACTTCCGAGGAGATTTGAAAGGGAAAAAAATTGCTCTTTGGGGATTGGCTTTCAAACCTGATACAGACGATATCCGAGAAGCTCCAGCTTTATATATGATTCAAGATTTACTCCAAGCGGGTGCTGAAATTACAGCTTTCGACCCTGAAGCAATGGAAAACGTAGAAAATTTACTCGGACATAAAATTGCTTATGCAGAAAATGAATATGACGCTTTGAAAGATGCTGATTGTTTAGTGATTTGTACAGAATGGGGAGTTTTCAGAAATCCAGATTTTGATAAAGTAAGTTCTCTTTTGAAAGATAAAGTTATTTTTGATGGTCGAAATCTATTCGATTTAGAAGACATGACTCAAAAAGGTTATTTTTACGCCAGTATTGGTAGAAAATCAAATTCAAACTCATAAATATGAAAAGAATTTTAATCACTGGAGCAGCAGGTTTTTTAGGCTCACATTTGTGCGATCGTTTTATCAAAGAAGGTTATCATGTTATCGGAATGGATAATTTGATTACGGGGAGATTAAGTAATATTGAACATTTGTTCCCTTTAGAAAATTTTGAATTTTACAACCACGATGTTTCAAAGTTCATTCATATTCCTGGAGAATTAGATTATATTTTACATTTTGCTTCTCCCGCAAGTCCAATTGATTACTTGAAAATTCCAATCCAAACTCTAAAAGTTGGTTCTTTGGGAATTCACAATTGTTTAGGTCTAGCAAAAGCAAAAAATGCTCGTGTTTTAATCGCTTCGACATCTGAGGTTTATGGAGATCCAACGGTTCATCCACAAACAGAAGAATATTGGGGAAATGTGAATCCAGTTGGACCACGTGGCGTTTATGACGAAGCAAAACGTTTTCAAGAAGCAATGACGATGGCTTACCATACTTTTCATGGTTTAGAAACAAGAATTGTGCGTATATTCAATACTTATGGCCCAAGAATGCGACTAAATGATGGTCGTGTTTTACCTGCTTTCATTGGTCAAGCTTTACGTGGTGAAGATATTACCATTTTTGGTGATGGCTCACAAACACGTGCTTTTTGTTATGTTGATGATTTGGTCGAAGGAATCTACCGCTTACTGATGAGCGATTACGTTTATCCAGTAAACATTGGAAATCCTGACGAAATTACAATCAGTCAATTTGCTGAAGAAATTATCGCTTTAACAGGAACCGACCAAAAAGTTGTTTACCATGATTTACCAGTTGACGATCCAAAACAGCGTCAACCAGATATCACAAAAGCAAAAGAAATTCTTAACTGGGAGCCAAAAATCTCTCGCCAAGAAGGTCTAAAAAGAACTTATGCTTACTTTTGTAGTTTAAGTCAAGAAGAATTAAATAAAAAAGAACACAACGATTTCGATAAATATACGATAAAATAATGGATTATTTCGCTCACGAATCAGCATATATTGATGACGGTTGTACAATCGGAAAAGGGACAAAAATTTGGCATTTTTCTCATATTATGTCAAATTGTACTCTTGGCGAAAACTGTAACATTGGTCAAAATGTAGTCATTTCTCCAGAAGTAATTTTAGGTAAAAATGTGAAGGTTCAAAACAACGTTTCCATTTATACAGGTGTGATTTGTGAAGACGATGTTTTTTTAGGTCCTTCGATGGTTTTTACTAATGTTATCAACCCTAGAAGTGCCGTAAACCGTAAAAACGAATATGCCAAAACAATCGTTAAACGTGGGGTAAGTATTGGTGCAAATGCAACAATCGTTTGTGGTCACGACATTGGTGAATTTGCCTTTATCGGTGCTGGAGCTGTTGTTACAAAACATGTTCCTTCTTATGCTTTGATGGTTGGAAATCCAGCACGTCAAATGGGTTGGATGAGTGAATTTGGTCAACGTTTAGAATTTGATTCAACAGGAATTGCTCTTTGCAAAGAATCAGGAGAGAAATATCAATTAATAAATAATTTAGTTAGTAAAATTTCATGAATATAATTTCACATAAAATAAAATTTGCCATTATTGGTGCAGGACATATTGGAAAACGTCATGCCGAAATGGTAAAAAGAGATCCTGATGCTGAGTTAGTTGCTATGATTGATATTCGCTCAAAGGAAGAATGTGGAGCAAGTGATTTTGACGTTCCGTTTTTTACTTCTTTGGAAGAATTATTAAAATCAGATATTGAATTTGATATTGTGAATGTTTGTTCACCAAATGGGGTACACGCTCAACAAGCAATTTTAGCTTTAGAAAATAAAAAACATGTTGTTTGCGAAAAACCAATGGGTTTAAGTAAAGATTCATGTGAAAAAGTGATTTTCAAATCTTTACAAATGTCACGACAAGTATTTTGTGTGATGCAAAATCGCTATTCCCCACCTTCAGAATGGATAAAATCTGTTATTGACAGAGGAATTTTAGGCGATACTTTCATGGTTCAATTGAACTGCTATTGGAATCGTGATGAGCGTTACTACAAAAAAGACGGCTGGAAAGGAAAACAAGAATTAGATGGGGGAACCTTGTTCACACAATTTTCTCACTTCATAGATATTATGTATTGGCTTTTCGGAGATATTGACAATATTCAAGGAAAATTTGCCGATTTCACGCACAAAGATTTAACTGATTTTGAAGATTCAGGTTTTGTTAGTTTTGATTTTGTAAACGGTGGAATGGGCTGTATCAACTATTCAACTGCAGTTCAAGATACAAATTTGGAAAGTTCCATTACAATCATTGGAAGTAAAGGAAGTGTCAAAATTGGTGGACAATACATGAATGAAGTTGAGGTTTGCAACATTCCTGGTTATGAAATGCCGGAATTAGCTCCAACAAACCCAGGAAATGACTACGGAGCCTACAAAGGTTCAGCTGCTAATCACAATTACGTGATTTCAAACGTAATACAAACTTTAAAAGGAAAAACTACTGCTACTACAAATGCTCTTGAGGGACTAAAAGTGGTAGAAATTATCGAACGCATTTATAAAATAAGAGATGAACAATTTAATCTACAACAAATTAACAAATAAAGAAACAAAACTTGCTGTAATCGGCTTAGGTTATGTTGGATTACCAATTGCTTTGGAATTTGCAAAAAAAATCAAAGTTGTTGGTTTTGATATCAATCAAAATCGTGTCGATTTGATGCGCAATAAAATCGATCCAAGTAACGAATTGGATTCTTCCGTTTTTGATAATTCTGACATTGAATTTACAGCAAATTTAGACGATTTAAAATCTTGTACTTTTTTCGTTGTCGCTGTACCAACACCAATTGACGATGCGAATTTACCCGATTTAAAACCGCTTTTAGGAGCAAGTTCTACTGTTGGAAAAGTACTTAAAAAAGGCGATTATGTCGTTTTTGAATCAACCGTTTATCCTGGTTGTACGGAAGAAGATTGTATTCCAGTTTTGGAAGAATTGTCAGGCTTGAAATTCAAGGAAGATTTCAAAGTTGGATATTCACCTGAAAGAATTAATCCAGGAGACAAAGAACATACCTTACAAAATGTAATCAAAGTTGTTTCTGGTTGCTGTGATGAATCTTTGGATCAAATTGCTAAAACATACGAATTGGTTGTTGGAGCTGGAGTTCACCGTGCGCCAAGCATCAAGGTTGCAGAAGCTGCAAAAATAATTGAAAATACACAACGCGATGTAAATATTGCTTTGATTAATGAACTTTCAATCATATTTAACAAATTAAAAATCAACACATTTGATGTGCTTGAGGCTGCTGGAACAAAATGGAATTTCTTGAAATTTCAACCGGGATTAGTTGGTGGACATTGTATTGGTGTTGATCCATATTATTTAACCCATAAAGCTCAACAAGCAGGTTACCATTCAAAAGTAATCACTAGTGGGCGTTTTGTGAATGATTCTATGGGTGGATATATCGCAAAACAAACTGTTAAACGTATCATTGCACAAAATAAAATCATCCAAGAATCTCATGTTTTAATCATGGGAGCCACTTTCAAAGAAGATGTGAGCGATATACGCAACTCAAAGGTAATTGATATCGTGAACGAATTAAAATCATATCAAGTAAAAGTTGATCTGATTGATCCTCACGCTTCATCAGATGAAATGATGCACGAATACGGTGTTGGCTTAATTGAAAAACCAGTTGGAAATTACGATGCAATTATTGTAGCTGTTAACCACAAAGATTATTTGACAAAAACGGAAGATGATTTTAAAGTTTTATTGAAAGACGGAAAAGGAATTTTTGTTGATGTAAAAGGAATTTTCAGAAATAAAATCAAGGATTTAGAATATTGGAGTTTGTAATGAATTGAGAGTGAAAAATTGAAAATTGAGAATAATTTTTCTGATATTTTACAATTTACCCCCTGAATAAAAAAAGGCTTAAACGTTTGATTTTAAGAAGAGTATGACTGCAAACAAATGAAAATAAAATTTACGAAGTAACTTATTAAATCAAACATCATGCTCAATTTCGAAATACAAAATCCAACGCAAATCATTTTTGGTAAAAATCAATTAGAAAAACTGAGTGCCTACATTCATAAATTTTATTCAGGCAAAAAAATTCTAATCGCATATGGTGGTGGAAGCATAGAAAAAATAGGTTTGTTAGCACAAATTGAATCGCATTTACAAGCTTTTCATATCTTTAAATTCAAAGGAATTGAGGCTAATCCTGAGTTTACAACCTTGATGAAAGCAGTTGAAATGATTCGTCAAGAAGAAATTGGTTTTATTCTAGCTGTTGGCGGTGGCTCCGTTATTGATGGTGTGAAATTTATTTCTGGTGCTGTAAACTACAAGCAAGATCCTTGGGATGTTTTATTGCGTAAAGAAGGCTGTGTTTTTGATTCCGCTGTGCCTTTTGGTGCTGTTTTAACTTTACCAGCAACTGGTTCAGAAGCCAATAGTGGAGCGGTAATCAGTCGCAGTGAATTGAAAATGAAAATGACCATGGGAGGACCTCTGTTTTTTCCTAAATTTTCTTTTCTAGACCCAACTGTTGTTGCTACTTTGCCACAAAAACAAATAGCAAATGGAATAACAGATTCATTCATGCATACTTTGGAACAATATTTAACTTATCCTACAGATAATTTATTGCAAGAACGTGAGGCGGAAGCAATTTTATCCACCTTGATTGAAATTGCACCACTCGTTATGAAAGAACCAACCAATTACAAATATGCCTCCAATTTGATGTGGTGTGCTACTCACGCTTTGAATGGGAATTTACGTTGTGGTGTTCCAACCGATTGGGCAACACACATGATTGGTCACGAATTAACAGCACTTTTTGGAATTGATCATGCTAGAACCTTGGCGATAATTGCTCCTCGACTATACGAAGTGAAATTCAATAATAAGCAAGAAAAATTGACACAATATGGTCGTCGCGTGTGGAATTTACAAGGAGATGATATCAGTGTAGCCAAACAAGCCATTGTCAAAACGGAAGAATTTTTCAAGAGCTTAGGAATTGAAACAACAATTTCTGCCTATACAGATGATGTAAACGATGTTCAAACCATTATTAAAAAGCGATTTGAAGAAAGAGGCTGGAACAATAAAGGTGAAAGACAAGATTTAACTTACGCTGAAATTGAAGAAATTGTGAAAAATGCTATTTGATTTCAATTATTGTAGCTAATTTTCATATGCTCTAATATTTTTTATTTCTCACAAAAAACCATGCAAAAATTTGTAGAATTAGTAGCACAAACTTTACTTGAGAGTAAAACTCCACTTCAAGATTGGATTGTAGTTTTACCTTCCGAGCGTGCCAAACAATATCTACAAAAAGCACTTTTTGAACAAATCAACAAACCCGTTTTTGCACCCAAAATTGTTACGATTAACAATTGGATTAATTCACTTTCTGAAAAAGTAGTACTGGATAAAACAAGACTTTTACTTAACTTATTTGAAATTCACCAACATTATCCAGGAAATGATATTGAAAAAACATTTGATGAATTTCTCAATTGGGGAACAATTTTACTCAGCGATTTTGATGAAATAGAGCGTTATTTAGTCGATTCAAATCAACTTTTTAGGAATTTAAAAGACGTTAAGGAAATTGAAAACTGGAGTTTTAACTCAGAAGAATTAAGTGAAAATCAGCAAAAATATTTAGCTTTTTGGGAACGTTTGCCACATTATTTTAAGGAATTAAACTCTAAATTAAATGCTCAAAATGGGTGTATTCAAGGAGCAGTTTACCATAAAATTGCTAATGAAATAGACCTCGTTTTCAAAGAAAACAAGAATGCCCATTTCATGTTTGCTGGATTTAATGCTTTGTCTTTGGCTGAAATGACAATTTTTAGACAAATTCATCGTTTAGGCAGAGCCGAAATTCTTTTTGATACAGACGATTTTTATATTGATGATAAAAACCACGAAGCAGGACAATTTATTCGGAAATTCAATGAATTTTTAGGTGAAAAATCATTAATAAAATCCAATAAACTTTTAGCTAATTCAACAAAAAATATCGAATTAATTTCTTGTTCCCAAACAACAGGTCAAGTAAAGGTTGCAAGCACCATTTTAGCTCAGAAAAGTGAAAAAGAACTCAACGAAACCTTGATTTTATTAGCTGATGAAAGTCTAATTATTCCACTTTTACAAAATATTCCTAAATCCGTACAAAAAGCAAACATTACTTTAGGTTTACCTTTAAAATCAAGTGCTTTGATTACTTGGATGGATTTAATTTTTAATATTCAAGAAGGATTTCAACGCTATAAACGCGTAACGGTTTACTACAAAGATTTATTTAATATTTGGAATCATCCATTTATTAATGAAATTTTAAGTGATGAAGAACAGAAAATTTTGTATAAAAAAGAGAAGCAAATTCGCTCCAAAAACATTGTTTTTCAATCTCCAGCAAAAATTAATGTTTCAGAAAAACTAGATTCAATTTTACTTTTACTTTATACTCCGTGGGAGAATTCCTGGGTAAAAGCCATTGAAATCATTCGGCAGTTGAACCTTATTTTATTTCATGAGTTCAAGAGTAATGAAGTAAATAAATTGGAAAAAGCAATTATTCAGCGTTTTGATGAAGTCATCATCGATTTCCAAAACTGTGTGATTGAAGGATTTCCTGAAATGTCTTTGAGAAGCTTTAAATCGCTTTTTCAAAAAGAATGGACAAGTGAAAGTGTCGCTTATTATGGAAATCCAATTGATGGTTTACAAATCATGGGTTTACTGGAAACTAGACTTTTAGATTTCAAAAAAATCATTGTTATTGGCTTAAACGAGGGAAAAATGCCTCCAACAAATCCAATTCAGACTTTGATTCCTATGGATTTGAGAAAATTTTACGGTTTGCCTTCTCCTAGAGACAAACAAGGACTTTTTGCTCATCACTTTTACCGTCTTTTGCACCATTGTGAGGATTTAACAATCACATTTCATAACGGGGCTGAAGGTTTAGGCTTCTCAGAAAAAAGTAGATATATTTCTCAGTTAGAACTGGAATTAATCAAAACAAACCCTAATATTAAACTTACGAATAGAGATTACACTTTAACTCAAGGAGAAAAACTTGTTAGTAAAAAATCGGTCGAAAAAAGTCATGAAGTGACTCACAAATTAGATGAACTTTTTGCCTCGCGAACTTCAGCTTCGATGCTAAAAACTTTTTTCACTTGTCCCTTAGATTTTTATTACAAATATGTATTAAAATTTGGTGAAGAGGAAAAAGTCGAAGAAGAAATGGAGAGTAACACTTTTGGTACAATTATTCATGGTGTTTTAGAAGAATTGTACCAAGACTTCAACAAAGATAAATCGGGAGCCAAAACAAAAAACTTGATGGAAAAGGACATCGATCAGATGTTACATACTTTCAAACCGAAATTATTCGAGGCTTTTAAAAATCATTTTAATGGAGACGAAGAAGCTTTTATGAAAGGAAAAAATTTCTTGAGTTACTCCATGTCCATTGAACTCACCGAACAATTTTTAAAATCTGAAAAGCTCTTTTTCAAACAAAATCCAACTGCTTTGGTTTACATTGAAGGTCTGGAAATCAAATTAGAAGACGAATTGGAATTGGAAATTTTTGGTGAACTAAAAAAAATTAACCTAAAAGGTTATGTCGATCGCATTGACTCAATTGATGGTAATATTCGCATCATCGATTACAAAACTGGGAAAGTGGATGAGAAACAAGTTTCAGATAACAGACCAAAATTTGCTGGAACAGAATTAGAATACCTCATAAAATCGTGTAAAGAAACCAAACATTTTTTTCAATTATTGACTTACATCTTTTTGTATTTCAAGAAAAATAAGCTCATCGCAAAAGAAAGTGCCATTATTTCCTTCGTAAATTTCAAAAACAACCCTTTTGTCATGAAAGCACGCGAAATTTCACACGAAAAATTAATTGAATACTATCCTGAAGTCTTAAAAGCAATTTTGGAAGAAGTGTACGAAAAAAGTACGCATTTTGAACATGTAGAAAAGACTCCAAATTATTGTGTTTATTGTTAAGTGAGAAATTATCTTTCTTTTACTTGGATTTTAGAAATAAAAGTTTAACTTTGATTCTATTGATTGTTAATCAATTAACTATAAAACTCTAAAATACCATGAAAAAATCTTACTTTTTCCTACTTTTTGCGTCCTTATTTTTTATAAATGTAGAAGCACAAAATTATGAACTTTTTGTTCCAAATAATGAATACCATTACACGAGAACCTTTGGTCAAAATCAAATCCTTTTCTCCATAAAAATGGATTCTAGTGTTGTTAATGGAGCAAATACAGATTTCTTCAATTATAATCAAGCTATTTTTGCAGATTACGAGTATTCAAACATAGCTTCAGAAGGTAGTAATCCTTTAAATGACGAGTGTTTGACAAGAGAATCATGGTTTTCAAAATTTGTAACTCTTAATTCAACAAATGATTATTTAATTAGTAATAACAATTCTGATACAATACTTTTTAAAGTGAATTCTCAAGTTGGAGAAGAATGGGTACTACACCAAAATTGGAATAGGAAGTTTAAAGCTCAGCACATTAATACAATCGAACAAACTGTTTTAAATGAATTAGATTCTATAAAAGAAATTAGAATCACTGTTTATGATTTATCAGACAACCTTATTCCCACAAATATTTTTAATAATAAAATAATTTTACTTTCAAAAAATCATGGTTTTGTTAAAACTTACTCTTTCTTTGAATTTCCAAGTGATAGTGCTCAATATAATTTGGTTGGAAATGAAAATTTTGGTATTAAACCATTAAAAGAGGAGGATTTTCATACTTTTGAAGTAAATGATTATTTGGTCTATGAAAACCTTAATAATCTAAATGAATATATTGAAGTTACTGAAAAAGATTCGACAACTAATTTATATGATTATAATTTTGCTAGGTTACAAAATAACAGTTTGAACCTTAATTATAATTTTCAACATAATTTTCAATACAACAAATACTATTTGACGGGTCAATTTGATCATTTTAACTCTGAAAATTCAAATTTTGTTTTTATAAATTATATTAGAAACGGAAAACAGTATCTAAAAGGCGTTTTTATAGAAGATAACAATGCCTCTTGTTGGCCCCTAATCAATTTCTCTGATACTTATAAGAAAGAAATGATATATTCAAAAAACATAGGACTTGTCTATAGAAGTGAAACCATTACAACTTGGATAACTGATGAATGGGGATTTGAATATGAGGTTGATGAGTTTATTGATTATAAAAAATTAATGTCCTACCGATCAGAAATCAATGCTGACTACGGAACGTATAACGGTACTGCATACTCCCATTTAAATATAAATAGAAACAAAACCAATTCATGTGACGGAATCATAAATTATTCAATAACGGAAAACAATTGGATTGACTCACTTAGATGGGATTTTGGTGATGGTACATTTTCAAATCAGCAAAATGTAACTCATACATATCAAAATGAAGGAACATATAATCCAAGTGTTCATTTATATTCTGTTTTTGGAGATACGATAAAAACTTTTTACAATAATTTGCTAGTAGGAAATGTGAGTAATGACAATCAAATTTATGTTCAACAAATTTTCAATACTTGCAACGAGAAAACATTTATTGATAAAACGGATAGCGTTGAGTCACGACTTTGGGTTTTACCCGACGGTACAACTTCAACTAATGATACAATTACCTATACTTTTGATGCAATAGATACTTTTCAAATTGTTTTACAAAATAACTATGCATTTTGTTCAAAATCCGACACAATCAATGTTCATATCAAAAGTTTAACTACACCAATACAAGCAAATACTCCTCTAACAGGTAACCCACAAAATTCATTTAGCTTTTTTAAAATGGGGAACCAATATTTACCTTATTTCTTTGATTGGGGATATTTACAAGGTTCTGTAACTAATCCGGCAGGTGATGGATTTATACATGCTTGCAATCAGTTTACATTTACTGAAGGAGATTCAATAAATATAGAAATTTCATTAAATAGTATTGAATATTACGAAGTTAGCCCTGGTGCTTTTGATTATAACTATATTGGAGTAGACCATTCACTTTGGATTGATTACAACAACAACGCTAGTTTTGAAACAAATGAGCAACTCACATTAGTTGTTGATGAATTTGCATCGCAAGGTTTCTATGCTGTTATTAATAGTAGTTCTAATGTTATTATTTCGGAAAACTCAATAAAAGATACACCTTTAAGAATGCGTTTGGTAGCTGGTCAAGATCCAAATATTACTAGTGGATACGATTTTTCAATGATTATTTCTGCTGAGGAAACAACAACATCTCTCTTTGAAAAGAGTAAAAATCAAAAGCAATTTGTTGTTTTCCCAAATCCTACTGATAGTAAAATTAATGTTCAAATTCCTGAAGTATTAAAGAACAAAGTTACATTTGAACTTAGATCAATTGTAGGACAAAGAATCATCGATAAAACAAGAATAAGTGAAAATAATCTAGAAATAGACTTAAATTTATATTCTGATGGAATTTATTCTTTATTGATTTATGAAAATGATATTCTTATTGAAAATCTAAAAATTATTAAAGATTAATTAATTGGTCATTAATAATTTTATAGTTTAATTTCTCTCTTAGAAAGACATTAAAATGTACCTTTGTGGGCACATTTTAATTGTATGCTATGAAAAAGTTAATTTTTGCTGCTTTCTTATTTGTAAGTTTCGCTTCTCTTACTCAATCTTCCAAAGAAAATATGGAAAAATATTGGAATTTGAGATGGCGTTTGAAAAACTATTTTATGGTTGTTGGTCCAGATTATGGCGAAGGTTATCCAGCTGGAGTTCGTAATCAATATGGTGACGTTTTTTGTGTTGGTGATGCTCCAAATTATTTGGCAACTTACATGGGAGTTTTGGCAACAGAAATAAAACTCATGAAAGCAAAAGGTTTGGATTGTACTGAAACAAAACGAGAATTATATTATGCTTTATACGCTTTAAATCGTTGGGATGATTGCGAAACACAATATCCTTGGGGAGGATTTGATAGCATTGCTTTTGCAAATAAAACGTTCCCAAATGAAAAAATTGGCATATATATTCCAAATCCAAAAAATTTAAATGGAGCATGTTTAAGGCAAGATGCTCCAAACGATTTTGTTCAAAAACATGCGGAAAGTTTAAATAAAAATTTAGATAAAAACTTTCCAAAAAAACTTCCTGGAGACCCAACATTTGTTCGCTACATGTACGATTCAGGACTTAATCCACAATTCGATTACAACGTTGAATATGGTTACGAATCTCTTGAAAATTTTCTTTCAGATGGAAAAATAAAATACGATCAAGCAATAGAACGCATTAGACATGGTTCTTTGTTGAGTCAAGATCACATCGCAAGTTTGTTAATGGGCCTTTCGATAGTAGTAAAATCATTGGAAGAAAGTGAAAACTACAAGGAACTAAAATTTCAAGATAACGAAGCTAGTTTTGTTTTGGAAGCAAAAAACATTTCAGAGCGAATCATAAAATACATGAAAAGCTGTAAATACAATTTACGCTTACCAAACGGAGAACAAATTGAAGATCGTTGGGGAGGAAATGCTCAACTTTTAGCGTTCCCATTTGCTAAAGCTGCCAATAAAATTGAAGGAAAAAAAATTGTCAAACAAAAGAAACTAAGAATTCCAATTTGGCATTTGGCTCTTGTCATGTCGCCAAGAACAAAGTCAAGTACTGCTTGGATTGTCTTAAAATTATTCGCAGTTAACAATCAAAGCGGCCGTTTATTTTTTAGTAAAAATGCTAAAAAGAATCAAAAATTAATGACTCGTTTATCAAAAACGAAGAATTGGGAGGCTTTTTATCCTTTGATTCATGCTTACTTGAATGATGTTTCATACAAAGCTAAAAATGAAGCTATTCAAAAAGATTTGGATTTGATGCCTTTCTCTGGGAATTGGTCAAACGAAACTTCTAAAACGAATCAATGGGCCACTTCACACAAATATCATGATTCACAAGAGGAAAATACAAAAGGTGGAAACGCCAATTTTAATGGTGTTTATTCAGGCTTAGAATTCATGCTAACAATGAATTTGTATATGCTTCAAAATCCTGAGTATGTAAGTGATTATTTAAAACCAAGAAAATAATCCAATTTCGGAACTTTTTTGACATTTTATCGTATTAAAACCCAATGAGAACAAAATACATCGACTTAATAGATCAAACATTTGATTTTCCTCAAGATGAATTCAACTTGAAGGAGGATCGTTTGATTTTTCATGGTATAGATTTAATGAAACTAATTGAAGATTACGGCACACCGTTGAAATTCAATTATTTACCCCAAATATCATTCAATATTCAACGGGCTAAAGGTTGGTTCCGTGAAGCGATGAATAACATGGGATATACTGGGAATTACCATTATTCGTACTGTACAAAAAGTTCGCATTTTGCTTTCGTAATGGATGAAGTTTTGAAAAATGATGTTCACATTGAAACCTCATCGGCTTTTGATATTGACATCGTTTTAAATCTTTGGAAAAAGAAAAAATTAAAAGATGGAAGTTTTGTCATCTGTAACGGGTACAAACCACAACAATACATTCAAAATATTGCCAAACTGATTGAGAAAACAAAATTGGAAGTTATTCCAATTGTTGATAATACACAGGAATTACAAGATTTAATCGGCGCGACGAAAAAAGAATTTAATGTTGGTATTAGAATTGCTTCGGAAGAAGAACCAAAATTTGAGTTTTATACCTCTCGTTTAGGAATTCGTTATCGTGAAATTGTTCCTGTTTACAAGGCTATGTTACACGATAACCCTCAGGTGAAAGTGAAAATGTTGCATTTTTTCATCAATACAGGAATCAACGATACTGCTTATTATTGGAATGAATTAACAAAATGTCTTCGTATTTATTGCGACTTAAAAAAGGTTTGTCCAACACTTGATTCATTAAATATTGGTGGTGGATTTCCAATCAAAAAATCTTTGGCTTTTGAATACGATTATGCTTACATGGTGAAAGAAATCATTACACAGGTACAACGTGTTTGTGCTGACAATGACATTCCTGAACCACATATTTTTACCGAATTTGGTTCGTTTACAGTTGGCGAAAGTGGAGGTGCTTTGTTCAATATTTTACATCAAAAACAACAAAATGACCGTGAAAAATGGAATATGATTGATTCTTCATTCATGACAAACCTTCCAGATACTTGGGCAATAAATCAGCGTTTTATTATGCTTCCTATTAATCGTTGGAACGATGACTACGAACGTATTTTACTTGGAGGTTTAACGTGTGATAGTGATGATTATTACAATTCGGAACAACATTCAAATGCCATTTATTTACCTAAATTCAATAAAAACAAACCTTTGTACATTGGTTTCTTCAACACGGGAGCTTACCAAGAAACAATCGGTGGTTATGGTGGCTTAAAACATTGTTTGATTCCAGAACCGAAGCACATTTTGATTCGTCGCGATGAAAATGGTAAGATTCAAACAGAAATGTTTTCTGAAGAACAAACAGCGAATGATTATTTGAAAATTTTAGGGTATTAATTGATACCTAGTCTCTCGCAGATTTTAAACGCAGATTCTCATTAAATCAGCGTATTTTTCTGCGGATATCAGTAGGAAACTTTTTTTGGAAAAATCATATTTTAGCTTTCGCTTCTTCAACAACTTTCTTCGTATTCCCAATAAAAACATCGTTATCAAGAATAATAAATGGGCGTTTTAAAAAGGTATATTCTTCCAACATGTGTTTGCGGTAATCAGCTTCAGTTAATTGCATTGCATTTAAACCCAAAGAACGGTATTTTAAGGCCTTTTTAGAAAACAAAGCTTCATATGAACCCACTTTTTCTTTCAACCAATCTAAGGTTTTTTCGTCAATATTAGTTTGCTTAATATCAACTAATTCAACGTCTTTTCCTGGTTTTAAGTCCTTCAAAATTCGAGCATTTGTTGAACAAGAACTCAAGTGGTAAATTTTTTTCATAATTATATAAAGTAAATTGATTAGTATTCAATTATTTCGATGGATTTCCCATTCTCAAAGCGCTCAATCGCAGAAATTTTCCCATTGATATCATAATATTTTTTTTCTCCATGAATTTTACCATTCACATAATGCTCTTCACTTTCAACAGCATTTACATCTCCATAAAAAGTTCGCTTTAAACTTAACTTTTTATTCTCAAATTGCTCTTCTTGGTAAATAATACCTCCATCAAAAAAACGTTTACAAGTTAAAATTCCGTCTTTATAAAACGAATATTTCTCAATTGTATAATTCAATTTTTTATTTTCATCTAACTCAATCCAATATTCTTCAAAAGAACCATTCTTTTTATTTTTAAGATAGTGTTCTACGTTTAATTTGGTTGGTAAATCATCAATTTGTTGGAAAATTTTTAAGGTCAATGTATCATTAGTAAATATTTTTTCTGAAACTTGACAAATCATATCTAATTTATCTCTTTTAATGTTTTTTGAATATTTTTCAAATCCAGCCTCAAAAATCATGGAATCTTTCACATTTCCGTTTTCATCATATTTAATAGTTAAGCCATCATAAAATCCATTTACAAAAGTTGAATATCCAAGCAAGAGATATCCTTTATAACCATAAACTTTTCCTTCCCAAGATCCTTCTTTTAAAAATCCCCGATTCTCAACACCTTTTTGAGGATAACATTTTGCTGGTCCGGTATATCTTTGTTTTGATTCATCAGAAGTTTTATAGTAGTACTTCTCCCATTTTTCCCATGTTAAATCCTTTTTACAACTCAAGGTATCTTGAGCGAAAGAATTTATTGATAAAAATAAAATTGCAAGAAGTTTTTTCATATTTTTTGAGTGTTTGAATTGTCTTAAGTCTAATTTCTTTAATCTTAATAACATCTACTTATTCTGCATGTATTCTTTGTTCTTTTTCTTGTCTTCTTCAGAACCATTTGTTGAACAATCTGTCTTTTTAGATTTTTTACCTAATAATTTTGTGAATTTAATTTGACAAGTCAAGGGATAATAACGGCTCGAAAACCAATGAATCGATTCTTTACCAAATTCTTGAAAAGCCAAAATTGGTGCATAAACACTTGGTGTTAAATAACTTCCTCTTTTCAAACGAATCCCTAAACCAAAAGCATAATGTAAATTTACATGCATAGAATTTGAAAATTTTTGATTTATTGTATTCATATTATCATATACTCGAGATTTCTCAAGTAACAAATAATCCCCATTTAACCCCAAAGCATTATCTAAATATAAACTGGAATTTTTGAAATAAGTTAATTTATGAACTGCCACACGTAGGCCTAAATACCCGTTAGCCATTTCTCCTTTACTTTCTGTAATATTTCTATTAATGTCCATTTTTGTAGTCTCATTTCCTCGAAAATACTTAAATCCAAGTCCATAATCGAAATAATCGACAATTCTTCCGAAGCTAAATTTTGGTGATTTCATGTTGTAATGTGCTAAACCAATTTCAATATTTGCTCCAATACTTCCTTTTTGAGAAATATCTAATGTAACTGGATTTCCACTTGCATCAACAAAGTTCTGTGAATGATCCATTTTATTTAAAGAAGCTAAAGTAAACGTTGGACCAACATTAATTTCCAAACCAATGTTACTCAATTTTTTCACTTCATTATTTGTTCCACCAAAGTATTTTTTCTTTTTTCTTGGATCAAATGTCTTTTGAGAAAAATATGTTGCACTCAAAAAAGTAACAACTACAATTAAAATTAAATTTTTCATAATTAAATTAGTTTAAAAATTCATAACTCATAGTTCATAACTCAAAACTGACTATAACAAACTTAACATTTTTTGCATCACATCCTCCTTGTCCCAATTTTGGTGAATTTCAGGAATTTGTAGAATTTCTTGCATGATTTTATTTTGTTTTTCACCATTTCTTAAAGCATCACTATAACGTGTGTGACTAAAAGTAACTTGAGAATATAACGGTAACCACAAATTTGGGTACAATTTACTAAATTTTGCTTCAATTTTCTTTTGCAACAAGAAGTTTGGATCAGCAGTTAAATCACGCATTTCAACATAATTCATCAAAGCTAAGTCCAAAATAGCATTTCCATCTGGAACGCGTTGATTTGAGAATTTTGACAATAATCCATCCCAATTTCCATTTGCTTCTTCGTACATTTCGTCAAAAACCGTACAATCTTCAAAACCACAATTCATTCCTTGACCATAAAATGGCACAATTGCGTGAGCTGCATCTCCTAAAAGTAAGACATTATCCTGATAATTCCAAGGATTGCATCGCACCATGACTAAACTTGAAGTTGGATTCTCAAAATAATCATCCAAAAGTGTTGGCATTAAAGGAACTGAATCAGCAAATGTTTTTTGAAAAAAATCAGAAACTTGTTGTCTTGTCTTTAATGTGTCAAATGACGTTTCACCAAACATCGGAAAAAACAAGGTACAAGTAAAACTTCCATCTAAATTTGCCAATGCAATCATCATAAACTCGCCACGTGGCCAAATATGTAAACAGTTTTTGTCTAATTTATGTGTTCCATCTTCATTAGCTGGAATAACTAATTCTTTGTATCCGTGATCCAAATATTTCTGTGAATAATCAAAAAAAGTTGATTTTTGCATCCTCATTCTAACCGCTGAAAATGCTCCATCAGTAGCAAAAATTTTATCAAAACTTTTGTTTTCTTTTTCTTTATTTTCTGAATTATGAAAACTTAAGGTATTTGTTTTTAAATCCAAATCTTGACATTTACGATTGAAAAAATATTCAATATTTGGATAATTATCCGCTAAATTCATCAATTTCTGATTTAAACCACCACGAGAAACAGAATAAATTGCTTGATCTTCCCTTCCATAAGCTTGATAAGTCAAACTTCCGTCTGTTGCGTGCATGCAACGCTTATACATCGGAATCGAAATTTGACGAATATCCTCAGCTATTCCAGCCAATTCTAAAGCTTTCCAACCTCGATCTGAAAGAGCCAAATTGATTGATTTACCAGCAATCAAAGTCGCTTTCCGAAGGTCTGGACGTCTTTCAAAAACTTCCACTTTATATCCTTTTTTTGCTAACAAAATAGCTTGTAAACTACCCACAAGCCCCGCTCCTACAACTGCAATTTTTTTCATTTTTTCGATTACTGAAAGTTTTATCAAAATTACATAATAGAATTTGTATATCGAAATAAATTTGAAGGAGTTCTTAATAAAGGATTGTTAAAGATGAATAAATAGGTTTTTATTCCTAAAGCATCGCATTTTGAGCTAAAACCACCATTTAAGAACAACAAATAAATAGCTATTAATCAAACACTTAAATGTCTTCGTGAAAATAAATTTTAAAAAAATGTTAATTTATTTACCATGGTAAATAAATTCATGTACCATTGTAGTATAAATCTTACAAATAATTAAAACAAAATAACATGGAAACAAAAGTATGGGGAATTGACCCAACACATTCAGAGGTACAATTCAAAATCAAACATTTAGTAATTTCAACAGTTACAGGACAATTCAAAGATTTCAGCGGAGAAATTCAAACTGAAGGAGCAGATTTTGAAGGAGCAAAAGCAAAATTTGAAGCAAAAATTGACAGTATTTCAACAAATCAAACCGACAGAGACAATCACTTGAAATCAGCAGATTTTTTTGATGCAGAAAACTTCCCTGTTTTAAGTTTTGAATCTAACGAATTTAAAAAATTAGACGAAGAAAATTATGAAATCAAAGGAAATATGTCAATTCGTGGCGTTTCAAAAGAAAT
This sequence comes from Bacteroidota bacterium, assembly GCA_040386975.1. Taxonomy (GTDB): domain Bacteria; phylum Bacteroidota; class Bacteroidia; order Flavobacteriales_D; family Crocinitomicaceae; genus M2408. The sequence goes on from JAZKEO010000002.1 coordinate 173,620, forward strand.
TGCTTTGAGAGCTGAATACGGTGGACAAATGACCGATTTTTATGGAAATGTAAAAGCTGGATTTGAGATTTCAGGTAAAATTAGTCGTAAAGAATTTGGTTTAACTTGGAATGGAGTAACTGAAGCTGGTGGTGTTGTTGTGAGTGATGATGTGAAGTTGCTTTTGAATTTGCAGTTAGCTTAAAACATGAAATTTTTTCCCGCTGATATTCGCAGATAAAATACGATGATCTAAAATGAATCTGCGGGAAAATAATAGTTAATTTTTTGCTACCAAAACAATAAACTCTAATTAATTCCAGTAAATTTGTAAGCTTATAATTTACTGGGATTTTTTTTATGACTAATACTGAACTTAAAAAATACAAAGCAATCATTTTTGACATGGACGGAGTTTTAATCGATTCCGAACCCTTATGGAAAATTGCTATGGAAGAAGTTTTCTTTGAAATTGGATGCAAATTAACGAGAAAAGATTTTGAAAAAACAGTTGGTTTGCGTTTGGATGAAGTCATATCTTATTGGTACAAACACTTTCCATGGGAAGAAGTAAGTCCTGAAGAAGTTTTGGAGCGGATCATACAAAAAATGATTGTTTTGATTCAGCAAAATGGAGAACCTTTACTTGGAGTGATAAATTCCTTGAATTATTTTAAGTCAACTGGATTTAAGATTGGTTTAGCGACTTCTTCCTATGAAGTTTTAATTGAAACAGTTTTAGAAACCTTAAATATCAAACATTTTTTTGATTTGACTCATTCTGCCGAACATGAAAATTTTGGTAAACCTCATCCAGAAGTTTACATCAATACAGCAAAAATGCTAAAAGTTGAAGCGCAAGAATGCATCGTCATCGAAGATAGCATCAACGGAGTAATCGCTGGAAAAGCTGCTCGCATGCACGTAATTTGCATTCCAGAAAAAAGTCATGCTCCAAATTCGAAGTTGGTTATCGCAGACGAATTGTTTGAAAATTTAGAAGAAATGTTGGAAGAAATGAAAATTGGATAAAAATTTGTATGTTTGATAACTAAAGTATCACTCTAAATGAATCAAAAATTAAAATTTCTTGTTTTATCGCTCGCATTTTTAAATCCTATTTTCTCACAAACAGAAAAAAATTCGGCTAAAAAATATGCTGATTTAGTTGATTCTGTGAAAATCAGAGAATACCTTACAATTTTAGCTTCTGATTCTTTAGAAGGAAGAAATACGGGTGATTTAGGTCAAAAAAAAGCCGCGGAATACATTCAAAAACACTTTAGAAAAATTGGTTTGGATTCTTTGTCTAATGGCTATTTACAACAATTCCCCTTGTATAAGAAAAATAAATCGGCTACTTTATATTTCAATAAAATCAAATTAACTTTTCCACAGGATTTTGGTTATCATGGTTTTTTCGACTCAGAGTATAACGATACGAATTTAGTGAATGAAGATGGCGTGGATGCTATTTCTTGGGAGAAATTCAAAACAGATAGTTATTATTCAAAAGTGAAATTGAATTCACTGATAATCACCATCGATTCCTATTTAGATGTAGATTTTGACTTAATAAAAAGGAGTAAAATCAAGCATTTTTTCTTCCTTTGCAAAAAATACAACGAAAGTTATTTCACACGTTTTAACGAAGATGAATTGACGTTTTCAACCAAAGATCCGCAACGATTATTTTTTATTAATCTCAAAAAATTAAAATCTACTCCAAAAAAAGAATTGAATCATCTGGAATTAAAAATAAATCCTTTGGATGAAGTTCTTACAGAAAATGTTTTAGCTTACATTGAAGGTTCAGACCCAAATTTAAAAGATGAATTTGTTGTAATTTCTGCACATTACGACCATTTAGGAATCAAAAAAGGAGAAATTTACAACGGAGCTGACGACAATGGTTCGGGAACTTCAGCGCTTTTAGAATTAGCTCGCGTATTTCAAGAAGCGAAACTTAAAGGAGAAAATCCAAAAAGATCCATTTTATTTATTTGTTTCACGGGCGAGGAACATGGATTATTTGGTTCTTTGTATTATAGTTTAAATCCATTAGTTCCACTCAAAAAAACGGTCGCCGATTTCAACATCGACATGATTGGAAGAAAAGATGACGACAAAGAAAAAAATCAATTTTCCGTTTTTGTCATTGGTTCAGATAAAATCAGCATGGATTTTCACAAGAAACAAGAAGAAATTGCGAGAAACAATTCCAATTTACATTTAGATTACAAATACAACGATGTGAACGACAAAGAGAAATTGTATTACCGATCGGATCATTACAATTTTGCAAAAAATGGCATTCCAAGTATTTTTTACTTCGGAGGCTTTCATAAAGATTATCACGAGGCGAGTGACGATATTGAGAAAATCAATTTTACAAAAATCAAATCAATTTCAGAATTGGTTTTTTATACCGTTTGGGGATTTGGCAATTAAAAATTAGACAATTAGACATAAGAAGATAGACAAAAGACTTGAACTACATTTTAAAAAGCGACTTTGCGTCTTTGCTTGAAGAATCAGCTATATAGCTGGTGAAGACTGAGCTTTAGCGAAAGGAAAATTATGAATTCTATCCAATTTAATATCATTTTTGGCTTATTTAGCGCACTTGGATTTTTATTCTCAAGTTTAGATGTATTTGGTTCAATTCCATTCTTTGTATTGGGGATTTTTTGTTTGTTTCTTTACGTTGGTGAATATTGGGCATTTTTATACAAATTAAAAGTTGCTCGAATCAGAGAATTATTGAAGCTTACCAAAGGAGATCCAAATACTAAAGAAGCAATGGGTACGGAACCTGGTTGCATGATGTTTTACGCTTTTTTAATGCGTTTTGTTTTTCGAATTGTCATTGGAATGATTCCCGTTATCAGTTTTGGTGGTGGAGGAATCAACAAAGACTTAAATACTGTTCAAATGATCTTCATGATTGTAATTGTCTTGTTTGAGGTTTTCACCTTGATGTATTCCATGTATGAAACGCATATTTTTAAATTATCTGGAGAAGACCCTGACACCGAAAAAGAAATTGAATCCTATTGGGAATCAGAAAAGAAATGGAGAACGGCAAATTATACTTTACTAGAAAAAGAAGATACACGAAAAAAAGAAATTTTTGCTTCCATCATTTTACTTGTAATGGCTTCAGTAACAACACATTTTTTGTGGGGAGGAATGAATGATGAATTTGTTGATTTTATCATTCGAACAGAAAAAAATGGTGAATCTATTTCTTTTGCTGTACTTTCAGTAATTATCTCTTGTTTTGTACTTTGTTTATTTTTCTTGATGCCCATTCGACTGGCATTTTGGGTGGAAGAAAAAATGAAAGCTGACGAAAAACCCGAAATAATGCGATATCGATTATCGATTCTTTTTGCCGGAGTTTCTATTTGTTCACCAAGCCTTATTCAGTTGTTTGCGAGTTTTGTATTGAAATAGAATAATTCATTAGTTTTTGTATCGCAAAGTCCAAGCAAAGTTTTCGCAAAGAGACGCTAAGAGTTGTTAAAAGTCTACTTCAACAAACCTTGAATCAAAAGTTCTGTTTCTTTTGTAAAATTTGTGTAAATATCTCCTGTTCCTGGACCATTAAATCCAGTGTGGATTTTAGCAACTTGTCCATTTTTATCAATGAAAATTGCCGTAGGAAAAGAAATTATTTGATTCAAATTTGAAAATTGTTCGGAAGCCAAGGCTTTATTTGCTTGTCCACCAATCAAAAAAGTGAAATCTAAATTCATACGTGATTTAAGCAACTTTACTTTCTGAACTTGCTCTTCAAAATTTGTCGGTGTTTCGTAACAAACAGAAATTATTTCTAAACCAGATTCCTTATATTTGGCTGACATTTCTTTTAAAAATCTTGCCTCATCTAAGCAATTCGGACACCAAGAACCCGTTATCTGAATAATAGAAACCTTATTTTTAGTCTTTTCATTCGGGAAATTATATTCTTTACCTTCCAAATCCTTTATTTTGAATGAAAAAGGTTCATTTTTAACGACATAAGTCAAAGAATCAGGATTTCGAAGTTCAAATTTCTCATCTCTACTCGCAATAAATGGAGTTGAATAATGTTTTCCTGAATAAAAAGTGCCATTTAATTGATCTCCTTCTAAACTTGCAGTAAACAAAAAAGCACGTGAACCATCAAAACAAGATATATACATTTTATTATTGTAATTAAAGCCATCAAGGAATCGATAATCACCTGTTTCAGTTAAAAATGTACCCGTAATTTGATAAGCGTTTGATTTGAAAACTCCAATTGCTAATTCTGATTTGTCTGTATTTGGACTAAATGTTGTTTTCCATCTTCCTGTTAAATCAAGAGGCATTGAACCAGTTTCATTAAATGATGGTTCACAACTTGCAAAAAATTGGATTCTGTAATCATTTCCTTTGTTGAGATTTGTCCAAAATCCATCTATATATTCTTTATTTTTCACAACAAATCGCAAATAGGAATGGAAATGAGGAAAATCAATTTGAAAAGAATCGTTGATTGTTTTGATAGAAGACAATTCAATTTTTTCTTCTGCATTCAGAATAGTGAAAATAGGTCTTTTTTTAGACCCCGAAATAATCAATTTAAAAGGCAACTTCGTGTTTTCATTTAAAACTAAATGTGCTGACCAATTTCCTTTTTTTAAACTCTTATAACTTTGAGCAAAATAAAAATCTTTACAAAAACTAATCAGAACAATGAATAAGAGCGATTTTATTGACATTTAATGTTTGGTTTACGACGCTAAATTAACTTTTTTAAATTAATTTTGAAGTCGATGCAACTTTTTATTTAAAAAAACAGTCTATTGAGAAGAGTAAAGTTATGGATGAACTAACATTGATTAACGAATGTATCAAGGGAAATTCACTTGCTCAAAAAAAGTTGTTTGAAAAGTTTGCTCCTAAAATGATGTTTGTGTGTTTGCGTTATTGCAAAGATTCAGCTGATGCCGAAGATGTTCTTCAAGAAGGATTTATTAAAGTGTTCACGTATTTACCAAAATACAAACATGAAGGTTCTTTTGAAGGCTGGATGCGTCGCGTTTTTGTCAATACTTGCTTGGATTTCTTGCGAAAAGAAAAACAGTTAAGTACTACTTCTTCTTTTGAAGATGTGGATTACAAAATCACCGATGACAGTTTAAGTTCGGATAATCTCGAGGTAGAAGATTTGATGAAAATCATCTCTAAATTACCGAAAGGTTATCAAATCGTTTTTTCCTTGTTTGCTATCGAAGGATATTCTCACAAAGAAATTGCTGAATTACTTGGAATCTCAGAAGACACATCAAAATCACAATATTTTAGAGCAAGAACTTCATTAAAAAGTTATTTAGAAAAAATAGATATAAGATAAAAGTGGAAGAAAAAGATTACATAAAAGACTTGTTTTCTGAGAAATTAGGAAATCATTCTGTTCAGGTAAATCCTGAGTTGTGGTCTGCTATTGCTTCTAAATTACCCGCAACAACTGTTGTAAGCTCTGGTATTTCTCTAACATCAAAAGTCTTAATTGGTCTTGGAACAGCAGCAAGTATTACAATCGCAACCATTTTATTGACAAATGAAAAGGATGTTGTCAAAAAAGTTGAAAAAACAGTAAAGACAAACAAAGGAATTTCTGAAAATAAATTAAATCAAGTTAAAGATAATTCTTCTATTGAAGAACTAAATACAATCAATACATCTTCTCAATCAGATAATTCTGTAATTGCTAAAGTAGAAAATTCAAACAATTCTCTTTTGGAGGAAAATAAAACCAATTCTACAACTATTATTAGCAATGTATATCCTTTTGAAACAAAAGTGGAAGAACCAAAAATTGAGAAAAGGATTATTAATAATGTAAATCCTATTGTTGAAGAAAAGAAAACTTCGACAAGCTCAGTTTCCGAAAATGAACCAAAAATCATTACTGAAACCAAATCTGATTTAGTGATTGGGGATTTACCAAATATTTTCACACCAAACAATGATAAAGAAAATGATTTGTTTACAATAGAAATCAAAGGTTTATCTGATTTTTCAATCAGCATTTTAAACTCCGAAAACAAAGCGGTATTCACTTCAACGGATCCAAATTTCAAATGGGATGGAAAAGATTTTAGTGAGAATTTAGTACCTACAGGAAACTATTTTTACTTCTTTACTGGACTAGATTCAAACAAAAAAGCAGTTTCTAAATCAAACATGCTGAAAGTTCACTATTAGTTCTGTAATCAGAACAAAGATAAACTCACCCCAAATTGAAAAGGGTTTAATTTCGTACTTACATCACTTTTGAAGATTTTCAAGTAACTGTAAGAAGCGAAAAAACTCCAATTTCTAATTCCAAATCGTATATGTGAACTTACGTTCAAAGGATTCAAATCATAAAAACCAATTGTTTTTTGCTGATTAGTAATTCCATTAAATTTTGATGACAAATTTGTCGATGCGTGAAATTGATACGTTACTTTTGCTCCAAGATGAATTTTTGCATGCTTCCAGTTTTTTCCTCTAAATCTTAATTCCAATGGTACAGAAAGCGTATTCATATTAAACGTTGATTTCTCAATTCCATATTGTTTGATATCTGAAATCAATTCCGTTGATTTAGAAACTTCATTTCTTTTGAAAAAATCATCTGAATTAACATGAAACAAACCATAGCTAATTCCTGTTCCAAGTGAAACAACATTGTTTTTCGCTAAAGGAATATCAAACATCAAATTGGCATTAAAACCAATAGATAAAGGTGAAACTTTAAATGGTTTCACATCTTTGCTTTGCCAATCGTTGTAAACCAAATCAACAATCAAACGATCGTATTTTCTCACTCTTTCTGGTTCCGCAGGTCTAATTCCTGTGAAAAACCAAAGAGCTCCCGGTCTGTAACGCGAAATTAAATTCTCATCCGAATCTTGAGCGAAAAAACTCCCAAAAAAACTAAAAATAAATACGTATTTAAAAATTGGTTTCAACATAATCGTTTCAAAAATACTTAATTTTTTAAACAAAAAATAATTCTGTGTTGAACTTTAATGTAATTTTGTTTTCGCATGACAGTATTTTTATTTTGTACAACGATTTTTTTATTCGCTACAAGCATTTTTTTGATGCTTCAATTTCTCCGTTTAAAAAAAAAGAAAGATCAAATTGAGCAAAATTATTTAGAATTATCACATAAAATTGATTCGATTGAATTGATTAGCTTGGAGTCAAAATTAAGTCCTCATTTATTCAAGAATGTACTGAATTCAATTCAATCACACGCGTATCAAACGTATTATGCGATGGATAAATTATCTTCAGTTTTGGATTTTATCTTGTATGAAAGTAAAAACAAATATGTCACACCAAAAGAAGAAATTGATTTCGGCTTAAATTTCATTGAAATAAATAAAATCAAATTAAGTCCACTTTTTGAATTAAAAGTGAAACTAAAAATCAATGAAAATGAACCTTTGTTGTCACAAAAATTATTAACACCAATGATTTCCATTGATTTAATTGAAAACGCCTTCAAACATGCCGAATTAAATAGTCCAGATTCTTTTATTTCAATTGTTTATGAGTTAAAAGACAATAAATTTTATCTAACTGTTTCCAACAAAATCAATGATAAACCAAAATTGAAAAAAGCAAAAAGTGGTTTGGGGATGGAAACACTTGAGAAAAGGCTAAAAATGATTTATCAAGAAAATTTTAAACTCGATCGTTTTGTGGAAAACGAAGTTTATATTGTACATCTAAAAATTGACTTACTTGAACACAAAGCTAAAATGCTTACTACTCGATGATGAACTTTTGGCTTTGCAATATTTAAAATTATGTTGCGAAGAAATTCCAGATTTGGAAATAGTAAAAGTCTTTAATCAAGCCGATGTTTTTTTAGAACAATATGAAAGTCTCGACTTCGATTTTTGTATAATTGACATTGAAATGCCTAAATTTAATGGTTTGGAGGTTGCAAAAAGATTAAAAAATAAAGCAATCATTTTCACCACAGCCTACAAAGATTTTGCTTTTGAAGCCTTTGAATTAGAAGCTATTGACTACATTCAAAAACCAGTAAACAAAGAGCGACTTTTAAAAGCAATTGAAAAAATAAGACAAAATTTAAAAAATGTACCCTTACAAAAATCTCTTCCGTTTAATACCGATAAGGGAAAAACCTTCTTGTTTTTAGATCAAATTTTATACGTCAAATCTTCTGAAATTGATCCAAGAGATAAAATTATTGTCTTAGAAGATCGAACTAGCTTAACGCTAAAAAATGTTTCTTTTGAAAAATTACAGCAAATTTTGGCTCAAAATCAGTTTTGTAGAATCAATAAAAAAGAAATTATAGCACTCAAAGCTGTTAAATTATTCTCTTCCGATGAAATTACAACAACAATTTCACTTAAAAATGGAAGTCCTTTAAAATTGATTTTAAGTGGTATTTACAGAACTGAATTCATTAAAAAACTTAGCTTATAAAGCTCAACTTAGCGTTTCATTACATTTTTTCAAAGTCTTGTTACATATTCAGTTATTGCTAACATTAACTTAATTTTTTGCTCACTTTTTTACTCGATATTTGCAAAAAATTAGAAATCTGATGAAAAAATTGTTTCTTCTTATCATTTTTATTTTTGTTTCCATTTTCATCGCTTTCATTTATTCGCAAGAAAAACTGGGATTTGGAATCGGTATTTTGCCAACTGGTTCGGAAACTGGAATCAATTTTCGCTCTTCAAAACAAGATAAATTGGTTTTTGATTTAAGAATTTCTAAAGCAAATGTTTTTTTTCATACAAATTCGGGATCTTTCATCAATGAAGTTTCACTTTCATACCGAGTTGCTTATCAAGAAAAATTGCGATTTAACCTAGGTTTAGGAACAAGAGCTGAATGGAATTTAGATGTAAAACAAACGCAACGTTATGGCATGATTTTACCAATTGGAATTGAAGCTTTCCCATTTCCCTTCCAAAATGGAGGTTTGTTTTTTGAAGTCGCTCCTTATTTTACAAACGATAAAAATAATCTTCAAAATCTAGGCATTCGAACAACTTCTGGATTTATATATTACATTACAAAAAAACCGAAAAATGAAAAAATTTAAAAACCTTGTTTTCTACATCTTAATTATCGGAGGTTTCACTTACCTGATTTTTTTCATTATTAATTTTGGTTCACATCTTGAAATTGGGAAAAATATTATTCTTCCAAGTTCAAAAAATACACAATGGGGCGAATTTTTAAACTCCATGATGCACAACATCAAACACCCGCTGGCAATTTTATTAGCTCAAATTATTACCATCATTTTTGTTGCACGTTTATTTGGTTGGATTTTCAAGAAAATTGGTCAACCATCAGTAATCGGTGAAATTATCGCAGGAATTGTACTCGGACCTTCTTTAATTGGAATGTATTTCCCTGAGTTTTCATTGGCTTTATTTCCAAAGGAATCACTAGGGAATTTACAGTTTTTAAGTCAGATTGGTTTGATTCTATTCATGTTTGTAATCGGAATGGAATTGGATTTAAAAGTGCTCAAAAATAAAGCACATGAAGCCGTAGTAATTAGCCATGCAAGTATTGTTTTTCCTTTCGCTTTAGGAATTGGCTTAGCTTATTTTTTATACGATAAATTTGCTCCAGAAGGCATACAGTTTTTGGCATTTTCCTTGTTTTTAGGTATTGCCATGAGCATCACAGCTTTTCCAGTTTTAGCTAGAATCGTTCAAGAACGAGGTTTAAACAAAACCAAATTGGGTACAATTGTTATCACTTGTGCAGCGGCTGACGACATTACCGCATGGTGTATTTTGGCAGTTGTAATAGCCATTGTAAAAGCTGGTTCTGTCATTAGTGCTTTTTACATCGTACTTGCGGCTGTTTTATATGTACTTTTCATGTTGAAAATTGTTCGCCCCTTTTTAAAGCGAATTGGCGATTTGAACGAAAATCAAGCAAATTTAAGTAAAGCAGTCATCGCCATCTTTTTATTGACACTTATTATTTCTTCTTATCTGACTGAAATTATTGGCATTCACGCTTTGTTTGGAGCTTTTATGGCAGGAGCAATTATGCCTGATAGTACTAAGTTTAGAAAAATTTTCATCGAAAAAGTGGAAGATGTTTCACTCATTTTGCTCCTTCCTTTATTTTTTGTTTTTACAGGCTTACGAACGCAAATTGGCTTGTTAAACGACGTTTCTCTTTGGCAAATCACAGGAATTGTCATCGCAGTTTCCGTTACAGGAAAATTTGTTGGAAGTGCTTTGGCAGCAAAATTTGTTGGTCAAAACTGGAAAGACAGTTTGAGTATTGGAGCGTTGATGAATACACGCGGTTTGATGGAGCTTGTCGTTTTAAATATCGGTTATGATTTAGGTGTTTTAACTCCTGAAATTTTCGCCATGTTTGTGATTATGGCTTTGGTAACAACATTTATGACTGGACCAAGTTTGGATTTGATTGAATGGCTTTTCAGAAAGAAAAAAGTGGAAATTCCTTCAGAGATAGCACAAATTAGTAAGTATAAAATCTTAATTTCTTTTGGAAATCCTCAAAAGGGAAGTAATTTATTAAAATTGGCAAATAGTTTGGTTAAAAAGAACAAAGAAAACTCGGAAATTACTGCTTTACATATAGCTCAAACAGATGTTGTTCATCAATACGATACCGATTATCAAGGAGAAATTTTTTCTCCAATTCTAGCCGCATCAAAAGAATTAGACCAAAAAGTCACGACTTTATTTAAAGCTGGAGTTGATATTGACAATGAAATTGTTGATTTAGCAAACAAAGGGGATTACGATTTATTGTTAGTCGGAATTGGTCGTTCGATTTTTGAAGGCTCTTTACTTGGAAAGTTTTTAGGTTTCACGACACGAATTATTAATCCTGACAGAATTATCAATAAATTATCTGGAAAAGAAAAATTATTTGAGCATTCTCCATTTGACGATCGGACGCATCAAATTTTGATGGAAACAACAATTCCTGTAGCAATTTTAGGAGATAAAAGTTTTGAAAAATTAGATCAAATTGCTTTGATTATCAATCAAGAAGAGGATTTTTATTTGCTGGAATATGTACAAAAATTGATTTACAACAATGGTTCTCAGATTCTACTTGTAGATAAAAATGATCTATTAAATACAAATCCACAATATAAAGAGCAAATCAGAGCGATTGAATTAAATGTTCCCAATAACATTGCAATTACAAACAATATTAATCATATTTCTTATCCTTATGGGAGTCAAGATTTGATTATTTTGGATGCGAAATATTGGATTGAATTGTTACAATCAGATGATTTTGATATAAATCGCTTGCCTTCGGTATTGATTTTTAGGAATTAGCAAGTAAAACAAAAATCACTTAGATTTAGTTTTTATTTCAAAATAATAAATGTCTTTTCTTTAACCACGGAGAATAGGAGAAATAGAGGTTTTGCCAATCTGAACTTTTGAAAAATAAATTGGTTATTTTACTCTTCTCTTTTTCTCTTGCTCTCCGTTGTTCAAAAAAACTATGTTTTCTTAAGTTTCTAAGTGGTAAAAAAGAAAATTATCTAATTCTTTAATTTAGCTAAAATCACTTTCTTCTCAAAGTCCATTTACTTCTGAGAACTGTCGAGCGAAAATCATCTAATAATTCGCTTACATCGTGAAAATTCAATTTTTTTTGAAATTTGTAGGTTCCTTTTCCGATTTTATAATCGAATTCGTCTTCAAAAATTGGAATGATGGCCAAAAAATGAATCTTTTTCCCATTAATTTCAATTGGAGTTAATTCCTCTTTTAAAAAAACTGGCTCTGATAAAAAGAAATATTTCTGTTTCATTGTTTCAGAAATGTTTTCAATCGGATTTGCAAAAGGAATCGTGTGTCCGTGTCCAAACCACGTATTTTTATCAATACAATGTTTGTGTAAACGATTTAAAATTTCATAAATCCAAGACATATTTTTATTCGATAAATCGTCTAAATCCCAGTAACTTGGTAAACAAAAAAAGAGTTCGTTGAATTCCTTTCCGATAAATTTCTCGCTGACAGGCATTTTGTAATCACTCAAACCTTTTGTCATTAAGATTTTTATTGCTGAACGTTTTTGCACGTCAATTTGTAAGAAAGAAAACATTTCTTTGTTGATTTCTTTCACATTTTTTTCTCCAAAACGTTCTTTTAATTTTTCTATTAATTTGCTCATTATCAAGTTATAATTTTCGTCAACAAATCCCAAAAATCTTGTGATGATAATTCAGCTCCTTGTTCCAATGTAATATGAATTTCTTCTTCTCTGTTTTTTGTATATTTCCTTGAACTTTTGAAAAAATCCAATTCTTTGAAATTCGTTTTTAATGCTTCGTGTATCGATTCAATTGAACCTAAATCTATGTTTTTATTTTTGCTTTGAATTATTATCAAATCCAATTTTTCTTCTCCAAAATGAAATAAAAAACAAGCATCTTTTGTACGTTTTTCAAGAAAAGTAATTTTTTCGTAAACGCGTTGTAAAACTTGATCGCTAAATAAACCTACAAGTTCTAATGCTTTTTCTGAATTTTCAACATTGATTTTCTCCCATTCTTCCTTGTAAACATGATTTACAATCAAAAATTGTTTGAACTCATCTTCAAGATGAATTAATTCTTCGTCTGATAAATATCTATACTTAGGCATAATTATTTTCCTGGTGAAAATCCGTTACCCCCACTAGTTACTTCCAAACCGAACTCAAATTTCTTCTCCTTGATAACTTTACCTTTTTTGTCGTAGATTTTCATTTTCCCATGTTTCAAACCATCTTTGTAATCAATTTCGGAAATGATTAAACCTTTTCGATCGTATTCCTTCATTTTTCCGTCCAATTTCCCAAGCTTGTAATTTTGAATGTTATAAGCCATTTTTCCTCCAGGATAATATGCTGTCCACGTTCCATTTTTTTCGCCAGCTTTGTAATTTCCTTCTTCTGTTTTCTTGAAATCTTTATCTGAAAATGCTACGTAAGGACCATCTTTTACACTTTCATAAACAAAATGTCCTTTCATTGGTCCATATTTTATTTTGGATTTTTTCTTGATTACTTTATATGTTGTTGCTGTTTGAGGACTTCCATTATCATAAAAATCAACCCAAGATTTATTCTTTAGACCATTTTTATAATATCCAGTCAATTTCAATTTCCCATTTGGATAATAAGAATACCATTCGCCATTTAATGCACCTTGCTTGAAGGTCGATTTATTCTTCAATTTACCTGTATCCCAATAATTTAACCATTCACCTTCTTCTTTTCCATTCAAATATTCTCCAGTCATGAGCAAAACACCGTTTTCATACCAAGTTTCCCATTTTCCGTTTTTCTCATTGTCTTTAAATTCTCCCTTTTTGAATTTAGCACCGTTTTTGTAAAGATAATTCCAAGAACCGTGTTTCATATCATCTTTGTACTGAGCTGTGTAGGAAAGTTCACCTGTTGGATGCCAATAATTCCAATTTCCATCTTGTTTTCCCTCTTTGAACGTTCCAGACATATCGCGTTTCCCTTCGTTGGTGTACCACGTCCAAACGCCACTTTTTTCTCCGTTCTTATAAAAACCTTCCACATTTAAACGGTTTTTATCATAGAAATATTGATATTTTCCGTCTAACTTATCGTTTTCATAATTACTAATCTTCTCTAAATCACCTGTAAAATAATACGCTTTCCATTCACCAATTTTTTTTCCTTCAAGAAAGAAACCTGTCAATAAATCATAGCCATAAATACTTCTTTCAACAAATTCTCCGTCTGGCAAACCATTTTTATAATGATACCATTCTTTGATTTGACCTGTTGTATGGAAATAAGTTGCAACTCCATTTCCCCTAATAACTGTTTCAGTATGCAAAGAATCTGGTAACCAAAAAGCTTGCAAGTATTTTACGGAATCAATGTGTTCTTCCAAAGCTTGTTGTCTTCCATCAACATAATACGTTTTTTTGAAACCAAAAAGTACATTTTTTCGATAAAATGCTTCGATGGCAAGATTTCCATTTTCAAACCATTCTTGGTAAGTGCTGTCTTGTAAATCGCGTTTAAAATAACCAATAAATCGAGGTTTGCCGTTTGGATAAAGCATCGTTAATTTTCCATTTAACTTATCTCTATAATAATTTCTAATTTCCAGAGAATTTCCTTCCTCGTCAAAATATTCCCATTTTCCATGCTTTAAAGTTGTCTCACCCAAATCGTCTTTATAATAAGCACCAATAGATTGAAGTTTGATTTTATTAAAATCCCAGAAAAAAGACTGTTTTTTAGTTAAGTTTTCTTTTAGGATTTCTTGTGAAAAAAGAGTGAAGTTTAATAAAAAGGCAAAAATTAAAACTAGTTTGTACATGAATTTAGATAATATAGTATATGCTAATAAGTCAAATTTTGAATTTCGTTACAGCTTTTTCATACTTTAGAAAGAATTCCTTGCAATAACAAAACAATCCCAAAAGCAAAGAGAATAGCTCCCGTAATATGACTTAATTTTTTTAAAACATTATTATTGATATAAGGTCTTAATTTCTTTGCTCCAATAATTTTCAAGAAATCAATAGAGAAAAAAACTGTTAGTAAAATGCCAATGTAAATCAACATTTGCGTAGAAAATGAAACTGTACTATCCGTTTTTGCTCCCAAAGCCATAACTGAAAACCAATAAAAAATAACCATTGGGTTTGCCATGTTCAGGATTAAACCTTTGACAAACAACATGATGTAATCTTTTGTTGAATGGGCGATTTTTCCTAAATCATTTTGAGCATGTTCTTTTGGGGGTTTTAAATAAGTTATTGTCCCATAAATTAAAAACAAACTTCCACCAATAATTTTGAGAATGCCTTCATTTTCGCCTTGGGTTAAACTCGCTACTTCGGAATAAAAAACGTAAGCAATTAAAATGTAAATGACATCGGAAACTAAAACCCCTAAATCAAAACACAAAGCAGCACGAACACCTTTTCTGATACTCGTTTCCAAAAGCACGAAGAAAACTGGACCTATCATGATACTCAAGATGAATCCCGTTACTATTGCTTTTATTATGATTTCTGACAAAAGTGAAATGTTATAGTGAATCACAAAAATAGGGATTAAAGTTGAAAAATAAAACATATTTTATGACTATTTCAAATTTCTGTATCAAAAAGAATTTAACTTTGTATAAAAATTATTGCACTTGCTGCTAAGACCTTTTTTAAGAATTAAAATTCATGAGTCAAGATAAAATCGAAATTTTCACAGATGGTTCAGCCAAAGGAAATCCTGGAAGAGGTGGATTTGGAACTGTTATGCGCTACAAAGGAAATGTGAAGGAATTTTCTCAAGGTTTTCGTTTGACGACAAATAACCGCATGGAACTTTTGGCTGTAATTTTCGCTTTAGAGCAATTAAAAACAAATTCAATTCCCGTTAAAATTTATTCTGATTCAAAATATGTCTTAGATTCAATTACAAAAGGTTGGGTTTTTACTTGGCAGAAGAAAGGTTTCGCTGGCAAAAAAAATCCCGACTTATGGAAACGATATTTGGCTCTTCATGGCAAGTTTCAACTTGAATTTGAATGGGTTCGAGGTCACAATGGTCATCCAGAAAATGAACGCTGTGATTTTTTAGCCGTTTCCGCTTCTGATGTTCCAAATTTACTCATAGACGAAGCGTATGAAATGGAAAAGAATAAGGAAAACTTGTTTTAAAATAAGATATTTAGACTTAAGACGATAGACAAAAGACTTGTTTCTAAGTAGATAAAGTCTTACGTCTTTTATCTAATGTCTTCTTGTCTTTTTCAAAGGTGCATACACGCTTTCACAAAAGTATAAACCAAAGGATGAGGAATTTCTCGTGTTGAGGAAATTTGCGGACAAAAGCCACAAGCTAAGTAAAAATTTCTTGATTTTAAACTGATGATTTCTGGCTCATCAAATTGATTGTAAGCTTCGATATCGATTTGACTCTCCTCCAAAGCTTTAATCAATTGAGGATAAAGACTAAAACGCGATGAACTCAACTCAATGTTATTGTGATTTTCATAAAGCTTAATGAGTGCTTTTGAATTTGGAATAATCTCTATGCGTTGAAATACTTCTCCCCCAACTAAATTTTCTGAAATCAACTTTTCACCTTGAGCATTCAGGTTATTTTGCTGAATAATTACTTCAATCAAAGATTTAAAGCCTTCACCGGTAATAAAAGTTGGTAAATTTTGTTTCAAGATTAAATCAATGGTACTCGAAAGTAAAAATTGATTTTTGAAAGGTCCTGGACTAATCCAAATACCATCGTATTCTTGGAACTGGGAGTTTTTAAGTAAACTCGCTTCAGAAAGGCGAATCCAATAATAACTTATTTCAATATCTAAAAAATATGCCGCATGATCAAGGGCTAAATTTGTGGCATGATGAGTATTGTAAGTAAAATTGTAATCGCCAATGATGGCTATTTTCAAACTTGTTTTACTCATCAAATACTTATTAGTTTAAGGTAGTTTTTAACGTAAAAACCATCCTTCAAAAACTGCGTTATCAATACGAATTGAATCTCTTTCAGGCAAACCCAAAACGATTACATCTCTGTAAACATGACAAGAAAATTCAGCAGTAAACTTACAATAATCTCCAGTATTGTCAGACTCATTTGAAATTTTCGTAAAAATCACATTTTGAGAATTTACACTCAATTCATCTGAATTCCATGTATTCCCAAAAGCATCTTTGTATTCTACTTCAAAACCATCGTTGGGAAAATCACCAAAAGACATTGTATTTGGACTTAAAATTCCAGTAAAAAAATCATTAAATTGTTCTAAAGATGGTTTCTCAATTGCACCAGCATCCCAATATACATTCCCAACTCCTACTTTAATTGAGGTATTAATTAAGTTAGAAACCATATTACAATAATATTTAACTCGAGATTGTTCTGGAGAAGTTAAAATTTGCTGTGTCTGCGTATTCTCACCATTGAAACCATCAACATCGTCAGTATATTCAACGTTAGTTCCGTTAATTTCACCTGTAAAATGAGGTTTTAATTCAACAACAACAACTGGTGCTGGAATCACTTCACGCTTTACACAAGCGAAAATTAGTACACTTAAAAGTAAAGCCGAAAAACTTATTTTTGTAATTTTCATCGATAAAAAATCTTAAATTTTTATTTAAAAAGTATTCAAATGTACACAAAAAATATTTATTGTGTCAACATTCTTACTTTGTAAACGAAAAAAAAATAAAAAGGTTTGTTTACCGTGATTTAAAAAATGAATAAATTTAAAAATTTATGCTCTAATTTGTTTGTAATTTGCTGTATTAAACAACTCAGGAATCCATGTGTTTTGAATGTTGTTTTTCTCTAAATCCAAGGAATAAATTTCTGTTTCATTAGATACAGGAACTCGCTCCAATAAATCATACAAATTCAAGTGATTGTTTTGATTTTGAAGCTCGCCAAAAATTTTATTTAATTCCGTGTGAGAAATCATAAAATAATTTTGGATAATCTCCATATTTTGCGTAATTTCACATGAAATTAAAACATCGTTACAATCTGTCTGAAATTCGATTTTTTTTAGTTGAATAAATTGATAAATTGAGCCCATGATTTCTTTGTTTTAATTTGTATAAGACAAAGGTATGGCGAGAAGAACGTAAACAATTTACGTTCTTCTAAAATGATAAAAAATATTGAAAATTTTCAAAATCAAAAAAAAATATTAATTTCAAACCCAAAATAAGCCTTGATTATGAAATACGACATTATACCTAACGATTTATTTATTAAAAACCGCGAGAAATTTGCTCAAAAAATGGCAAATAAAACCTTGGCAGTTTTTAATTCAAATGATATTTTTCCTATAAGTGCTGATAGTACAATGCCTTTTCAACAACACAGAGATATTTTTTATTTGTCGGGAGTTGATCAAGAAGAAAGTATTTTAGTCCTTTTCCCACATGCATCACACGAACATTGTCGTGAAGTTTTATTTTTAAAGGAAACGAGTGAATTAATCGCTATTTGGGAAGGTGAAAAATTAACAAAAGAACAAGCATTTCATGTTTCAGGAATAAAAACAGTTTATTGGTTAAACCAATTTAAAACGGTTTTTAAGCAACTTTTATCGGAAGCGGAAGGGGTTTATTTGAATACAAATGAGCATTTACGTGCCAATACAGAAGTTGAAACAAGAGAAGATCGTTTTATCAACAAGTTTAAAAGCGAATATCCTGCACATCAAGTACATAAAAGTGCTCCAATTATGCACGAGATTCGTTCAGTTAAAGAAAAAGAAGAACTTGAATTAATGCAACATGCGTGTGATATTACTAAAAAAGGAATTCATCGTATCTTAAAATTCTTGAAACCTGGCGTTTGGGAACATGAAATTGAGGCTGAATTTGCACATGAATTTTTAAGAAATCGTTCGAAAGGATTTGCCTACACACCGATTGTTGCTTCTGGAAAAAATGCCTGTGTTTTACACTACATTGAGAACAACAAACAATGCTTTGATGGCGATGTTATTTTATTAGACGTTGGTGCAGAATATGCAAATTACTCTTCTGATTTGACACGAAGTTTCCCCGTAAATGGAAGATTCACAACTCGTCAAAAAGAAGTTTACAACTCAGTTTTACATGTAAAAAAAGAAGCTGAAAAAATGCTTGTTCCGGGAACTATCATGGCTGAATACCAAAAAGAAGTTGGTAGAATCATGGAAAGTGAGTTGATTAAGTTAAAATTAATTGATTCAACGGACATAAAAAATCAAAAAGCAGAATGGCCAGCATATAAAAAATATTTCATGCATGGAACTTCTCACTTTTTAGGTTTAGATACGCATGATGTGGGCTTGTGGCACGAACCAATTCAAGCTGGAATGGTTTTTACTTGTGAACCTGGAATCTACATTCCTGAAGAAAGTTTAGGAATCCGTTTGGAAGACAATTTAATCGTTACCAAAGAAGGAAAACCATTTAACATGATGGCTGAAATTCCTATTGAAGCGGAGGAGATTGAGGAGTTGATGAGCTGCAACATAAAAGTCGAATCTTAAATTGCTTCAAAAATTCGCTTTTTCTTCGTTAAACTACCATTTTTAAATGCTCATTTCCCAAAGGAAACTGCGCTTTAAAAATCTTGTTCGCCTCGAAAAATCTAATTTTAGAAACAATTTGGTTTTTTCCACTCTTAACTTTTCACTTTAAAGTTCTTAACTTTATTCGTATCTTTGCAAAAGCAAATCATCTGTCGCTGTTTCCATTTATGGGAAGAGAGGAAAGTCTGGGCAGTGTAGAGCAGCGTACTTCCTAACGGGAAGGATGTCAGCTTTAAAGTTGATGTACAGAAAGTGCCACAGAAAGGAAAACTACTTTCCGCTTTTTAGCGGATAGAAAAGGTGAAAAGGTGGGGTAAGAGCCCACCGTGCAGGCGGCAACGTGTGTAGCAAGGTAAACCTTACGCACTGAAAGACCATGTAAACTGGGGTTTGCCTGCATTGCCGAAAGGTATACAGGCATGAAGGACTGCTCGTCCGACTCAGAGGGTAGGTCGATTGATCCTAAGAGTGATTTTAGGACTAGAGAAATGACAGATATTTAGGCTTCTTTAAGCCTAAAGAAACAGAACCCGGCTTATGATTTGCTTTTTTTCTTTTTTAAAATCTAAAAATTCGTTTCTTGTGAGGATTAATTTTATATTTGTGTAGAATCAATAGATTATAATGAAACAACATATTAATGAAAGTAAATGACGGGAAATATTTTGAAAATTTAGTCAAACTACTTGAAAAAGCTATTGATCCTGATTCAATTGTCGAACACGATGTTGAAATACCAATTCTTAACTCACATAAAGGTGCAACAACACAATGTGATATAGTTATTAGAACTGGTAAAAAGCCTAGAGAAACAATCACAATTGTAGAAGTGCAGGATAGAACAAGTAAAATTAAACCTAACGACTTTCGAGGGTGGATACATAAACTCTCTATTATTGGCGCTCAGCATTTAATTTGTGTATCTCGACAAAAATTTCCAGAAAGTATTAAAGAACAGGCATCATTATCAGGAAATGTAATTAGATTAATTACTTTGGCTGAAATGACGGATGATATTCCAATGTCACTTATGAAATCAAAATTTAAAATTTTTCATTTCAATGTTTTAAAGATTGAAAATTTACAACCCATTCTTTCTGAATTTGAACTTTTAAAATTTGGCCTCTCTGAAAACGATATTCTGAAAGAATTCACAATTTTTGATAATATATTTTCAGTAGATAAATCTAAAATGATATCGCTTTACTTTTTGTGTAATCAATTTGTCAAGGAAAAGGAGCTTATTAACTCAGGAAGTGAAAAGATAAAATTGGATTTAGATGAGTTTTTCATTTTAGCAAGTGGGCACTTTATAAAATTAGGACTTGAATTCGATTTCACATGGTCTTCTAAAGTAGAATATGTTCCGTTTACAATTCTTTCCTATCAACAAGATCAATACGGTATTCTAGCATGGCTAATGGAAGGGAGTTATAAAGGTGAAAAAGGAACTGTATGGGTAAAAATTCCAATAACTAGAACTGGAGATATATTTCATATTCGACAAATTGAACACTCAATGCCTGTTAATTCTTCGCTTTCAATAGAGCTTAAAAGCGATTAATTACGACAGACTAAAGTAATAAGCTTTGTTTTTAAATTAAATATCTTCTTGTTTTAAAAGACTTTGCTTACTTTTGCAGTCGAATTATGGAAGAAAGAAAGGAAATGTCTTTTTTGGATCATCTGGAAGAACTCAGATGGAGGTTAGTTAGAGCAGCGATTGTGATTGTTGTTTTGACTGTTGTGTTGTGGATTTTCCAAGAATGGATCATGGACAACATCTTTTTATCCATGAAAAATCCAAATTTTGTTTCTTTTCGATTTATGTGTCATTATTTCGGCATGTGTATTGAGGAAATTCCAGTGAAAATGCAGAGTACGACCATGTCTGGTCAATTTTCTTACGCCCTGATGATGAGTATGATGGGTGGAGTTGTTTTAGCTTTTCCGTATCTTTTTTATCAAATTTGGTCTTTCGTAAAACCAGGACTTA
This sequence comes from Bacteroidota bacterium, assembly GCA_040386975.1. Classification (GTDB taxonomy): domain Bacteria; phylum Bacteroidota; class Bacteroidia; order Flavobacteriales_D; family Crocinitomicaceae; genus M2408. Next base: position 194,742 of record JAZKEO010000002.1, read on the forward strand.
AAGAAAAAGAAAAAGCAGTAGTTAAAGGCTTGGTTTTTTATGTGAGTCTATTGTTTTTCACAGGAATTGCATTTGGTTACTTCGTTGTTGCTCCGATGTGTGTACAGTTTTTTGGGGTTTATCAAATATCCAAAGACGTGGAAAATATCTTCACAATAAGTTCTTACATGAGTACAATTTTATCAACGGTATTTTATTCTGGTTTACTTTTTTTATTACCAGTTGTCATGTATTTATTCGCCAAATTGGGAATAATTACCCCTGTTTTTTTAAGAAAATACAGAAAACATGCGATTGTTGGAGTCCTAATTCTTTCTGCAGTAATCACCCCACCAGATTTAATTAGTCAAGTAATTGTAGCGATTCCTATTGTTTTTTTATACGAATTAAGTATATTTGTAGTTGTTGGAGTTGAAAGAAACCGAAACAAAACAAATGTTGCTAATTCATGATCCGTAAATTAATTTTCCTTTTATTTCTCAGCCTTAACTTAAGCATTTTTTCACAGCAAACGAAAGTTTATGGGAAAATTACGGATGCCACTACAGGTGAAGCTTTACCTTATATCAGAGTTAAATTTTTCGATTCTAAAATTGGAACTATCTCAGATTCTGTAGGAAATTATGTCCTTGAAACCTATTATGCAACGGACAGCATTTTAGTTTCTTTTATTGGGTATAAACCAAAATCCATTCGCATAAAAAAGGATATTTCGCAAGAAATAAACATCAAGTTAGAGGTTTTATTGACCGAAGTAAACGAAGTTGTTGTAAAAGCTCCCGACGAACTTCCATCAACTCGTTTGCACAAGCGTGTTATCAAAAACAAACCGATCAACAACAAAGAGAAATTAGCTTCTTACGAGTATGAACTTTACAACAAAGTGCAACTTGATGTCAATAACATTGGAGATAAATTTGCCAAAAATCCGATTGTAAAACGACTTGATTTAGTCATGTCATACCTCGATTCAGCTGAAAATGGAAAAAATTATTTACCCGTTTTGTTGAGTGAATCCATTTCCAATTTTTATTTCAAAAACAATCCTAAAAAGAAACGGGAAGTTATCAAAGCTTCAAAAGTCACGGGAATAGACAATTTTCAAGTCAATCAGCTTATTGGAGATATGTATTTGGATATGAATATTTACGACAATAATATCAATCTTTTTCAGCGTTCATTTATAAGTCCCGTTTCAAATATCGCACGTACATTTTATAGATTTTATTTAGAAGATTCAACTTTTATTGGCAATCAATGGTGTTACAAATTGCGTTTTACTCCAAAAAGAACGGGAGATATGACTTTCGAGGGTGAAATGTGGATTCACGACACAACTTACGCAGTTAAACGTATCAAAGCGACAATTTCTCCTTGGGCGAATATAAATTACGTCCAAGATTTATATTTCGAACAAGAATTTGACCAAGTTGAAAAAGAGGTTTGGATGATGACCAAAGAAAGTATGATTGTGGATTTAAAAATCACAAAAAAATCAGCAATCTATGGTTTTTATGCCCGAAAATTATCTTCAAGAAAAGATTTCACGATAAACGAAAAAAGAGAAGACGAATTCTACAAAACAAATACGACCGTTGAATACACCGATAGTGCTCAAATTCGCGATGAAAATTATTGGCTAACACATCGACACGAACCTTTGTCTATTCAAGAAAAAGGAATCGAAAATATGATCGATTCACTTGAAAATACAACGATGTTCAAGTCACTTAAAAATTTAACTTATTTAGGTGCAACGGGCTATTATCCAGTTGGAATGTTTGAAATCGGAAGTATTTATGGTTTGGCGAGTTTCAATCCTGTTGAAAGTTTTAGAACTGGATTAGCATTGAGAACATCCAATAAATTTTCTCGAAGAATCGAATTAGCAGGGAAAACAGCTTATGGTTTTGGAGATGAAAAGTTTAAATATGGAGCTTCGGTTCGTATCAATGTTACCAAGAAAAAACGAGGGTTACTTACCACCTTTTACAGCCTTGATATTGAGCAACTTGGACAATCTCCAACGGCAGCTTCGGTAGGTTCAACATTTAACACTTTATTTAGAACCGGACCTTTAGATAAATTAACTTTCGTTGAAAAAGCAGGAATTAATTTTGAAAAAGACGTTAAAAAAGATTTGATTTTATACGGCGGATTTGAGTGGAAAGAATACACACCTTTAGGTTTGGCAGTTTACGAAAGATATTCTGCGGATAGCGTTTTACAGCGCATTTCGAAAATTCAAAGTTCAGAGTTTATTGCCCGTATTCGTTGGACAAAAGACGAAGAATTTATTTCTGGAGCTTTTGATAGAAGTACTTTACGTTCAAAATACCCAATATTTTCACTACAAGGAATTTTTGGTGTAAAAGGTGTATTTGGTAGTGATTATTCGTATCAGAAAATTGAATTTCAAATGAGTCACAATAGAAATGTTGGTGTTTTCGGTTATTTAAAATATGGAATAAATGCAGGTTATGTTTTTGGAACTGTTGCTTATCCATTTTTAAAAGTTCACGAAGGAAATCAGTCTTATTGGTTGTTAACGAGTGCTTTCAATAAATTGAATTTCTTCGAGTTTATTTCTGATAAATACATAGGTGGAAATGTTGAACAACATTGGGAAGGTTTGTTTTTTGACCGTCTTCCTTTAATCAAAAAATTAAAGTGGCGTTTGGTTACATCAGGAAGAATTACTTACGGTGCAATCAGTCAAAAACATGCAACTGAGATGATTTTACCTAATTTCACGCGAACTTTTGGTAAAGTCCCTTACGCAGAAGCAGCAGTTGGAATTGAAAATATTTTTAAAGTTGGACGAATAGATTTGGTTTGGCGTTTGACGCATTTAGATGGAGTTTTACCAACTGATAAAAAAATAAACCCATTGGGAATTAGAGCACGTTGGGCTTTTATTTTTTAGTTTTAACTTCTATCTTAAAACATTAATTTGAAATAATTTTCCACCACTTAGAAACTTAGAAAATTTAGAACTTCTGTTTTCTCAGTTTCTAAGTGGTAAAAGAAAAAAGCTAATACTTTCTGTTTTCCTAATAAAAACTATATTTGTACAATGAAACTTCACACACACGACATAAAAAAATCTTACAAGGGAAGACCTGTTGTAAAAGGCGTTACTGTTGAAGTTAGTCAAGGAGAAATTATTGGTTTACTTGGCCCGAATGGAGCAGGAAAAACAACTTCTTTCTATATGATGGTTGGCTTGGTGAAACCAGACGCAGGTTCCGTTTTTTTGGATGATTTGAATATCACTAATTTACCGATGTACAAACGAGCTCAACTTGGTTTGGGTTATTTGCCACAAGAAGTTTCAGTTTTCAGGAAATTGAGCGTTGAAGATAATATTTTGTCAATTCTTGAAATGACTGATTTAACAAAGATTCAACGTAAAGAACGTATGGAGCAATTGTTGGAAGAATTTCACTTGACACATGTAAGAAAAAACTTAGGAAACCGTCTTTCTGGTGGAGAAAAACGTCGTACAGAAATTGCTCGAGCTTTGGCTACAGACCCAAAATTTGTCTTATTGGATGAGCCTTTTGCAGGAGTTGATCCAATTGCAGTGGAAGATATTCAAAGCATTGTTTCAGATTTAAGAAAACGAAATATCGGAATTTTAATTACTGATCACAATGTGCAAGAAACACTTTCAATTACTGATAGAGCGTATTTGTTGTTTGAAGGAAGTATTTTAAAGTCAGGAACAGCGGAAGAATTAGCTGCAGATGAACAAGTTCGAAAAGTGTATTTAGGTCAGAATTTTGAGCTTAGAAAGAAAAATGTGTAATTCTTATAATTTTTCACATTTCCTGTCTTATCTTAAATCCAACAATCTCGCTTAAATTCTAAACTCCTTCAAAACAGCAGCAAGTTGAGGTGTGAATATTGTATTTAGCTTTGAAAATTCATCCAAATAATGGCCTTGTCCAGTAGAACTATTTTTTAAATAGATTGTAATATATTTTTTATCCACAAGGACTTTAAATCCCTTTTCATTTAAAATCAGTGCTGTTTGTGTAACTTCGGATTCATAATCATTTGCCAGTTTTTCAAATTGATCATAAAGCAAGGTAAATGCCTCTCTCAATCCAGTATTTGCCATAATTTTCTTATATTGTTCAGGGTATTTCGCTTTTGAATATTCGAGGTACCATGCCATTAAAATTCTAAATTCATAAAATGCTGCTACATTACCTCCAATTTGAGGTAGATATTTTTCTGTCCATGGATTAGGACTGGAATATCCATATGTTGCTTCATACCATGGTTTCAAATTGAATAAGACTAAACTTCCTTGATAATAAGCGGAAAATTCATCCAATAAACCGTAAATTCCGTCAGTTTGAGAAGCAAGATTATATTCCCTCTTACCAACATATGTATTATACCTTTGAATTTTTTTCTGCAAGCTGTCAGGAATTACTTTATCTAATTTATGAGAATTATACACTTCCGTTTTTTCGACAGCTATCATTTTTTGAGGATTTACAAAATAGCCTTGTAATAAACCTTGTTTTCTAGCAATATCTAAATTAAAGCCATGAGTTGCTTCATGTACAACTGTTTCTAAATTATAAATTATTCGACTCGTATCGTTTGTTGAATTGGGACCGAAGGATGCCCAATACTCACTTCTAGAAACATTACTGAGAATGTAATATGCATCCGTACAATATGTTTTACATGTATTCAAATATAAATCCCATTTCGGATTTGCCTTTTTTTCCCCTGTCGAATTTATCTTTTGAGAATAGTCGATCGAGGTGAGGCTGATGAAATAAAAAACTAAAATAGTGTAGATCGTTTTCATGCTATTAGAATTATTGATTTGAAAAATATTTTTATAAAATTACCATTATTTTAATACATGCACGATACGGTAAATATCGTATTTTATTCCTTTAACAAGAAAAGATACTTCTCGTAAAAAAGATGAAGTAAGATTTTTACTTTCTCTTCAAAAAAATTCCTTGTTTTAAAAAAGCAAATATCAACCACGAAATTAGAGCGAAAAACAAAGGAATTTGATACCAATTTTCTTTGATATCTAATTCAATCGAATCAACTTTGGTGCGTTTTAATTGACTAAATTTATCTAACACATTTGATAAATCGGGATAAGGAGAAGCACTGATTAAAGAAAAACCACCTGACTTTTGAGCAAGTTCATGAATGAAATTTTCGTTCATACGGGAAACAACTTTTGAACCTCTGGCATCCGTTTTATAACCTAATTCAGGTTTGTAAGGATCGTTTGGTACAAAGCCACCACTTTTTGTTCCGATTCCTAAAACTGCTAACATGATGTTATCTGTTTTTAGAGCTTCAATCGGTGCATCAATTCCTCCTTCGTGATTTTCACCATCTGTTACTAATAAAATTGCTTTACTCGTTTTCTCTTTGGAAAACATTTGTTTCGAAATTTCCAATGCCGCAGCGACATTTGTTCCTTGATTTGAAACCATGTTTGTTTCAATTTCATTGATATACATTTTCGCTGCTTCATAATCAGCTGTTATCGGTAATTGTAAATAAGCACCACCGGCAAAAATCGAAATACCAATTTTTTCTCCGTGTAGATTATTCATCAATTGAATCATGGCTCTTTTTACAATTTCCAAACGAGAAGTTTGACTTTCAATATCTCTTGTATTCATTGAATTAGAAACGTCAATTGATAAAACCAATTCCATCGTTTCTAAAGTTCCTGAAACTTTTTTCGTTCCAAAAACTGGCTGAGCCATCGTAATTATTGTAAAAACTAAGGCATTTCTGAAAAAGAAAAAGGTAAGGAAAAAACGTGTTGAATTAATTGGTTTAATAATTGATTTTAAGGTGTTTATACTTCCAAGTTGAGCTAATTTTTTGTTTTTCCAATAAATAAACCAAATTACGGAGATAATTAAAGGAATTAAAAGTGCTAAATAATTCAATTTTTCTTCAAATTTGAATCCCAATTGACCTTTGTTAAAAGTAGAAGAAAAATATCCTAAAGAAAATAAAATTCCAGCAAAAACAATCCAAAAAGCTATTTCCCAGAATAGTATTCCAGCAATAATGCGATTTGTTTTATATGAAAATCTATTCTCCATTCAATTATTCTTAAAATAAAATGTTTGTGTAGCAAAAACCAAAACCATAAATAAAACCGCCCAATTTAAAAAAGGCAAAGGTCGAATTGGTGGTTCAGATTTAAAATCGGCGTCTTTAATCTTCCGTTTTTCTAATTTTTCAATTTCTTTATAAATTGTTCGCAAACTTTCTTCATTTGTCGCCCTAAAATATTTTCCTCCTGTGATGGCTGCAATTTTATTTAAAGAGATTTCATCAATTTCTACTGGCGTATCCACGTATTGAACTCCAAATGGCGTGAACATCGGCATGGGTGCATTTCCCATAGAACCAACACCAATGGTATAAACGCGAATATTTTTAGCTTTTGCTAATTGAGCGGCATTTTCTGGTGAAAGTTCACCTTGATTGTTCATGCCATCAGTCAATAAAATAATTACTTTTGACGGTAAACTATCGTTTCTCAAACGAGTAACGGCAGTTCCCAAACCTGTTCCGATAGCCGTTCCACCCTCCAAAGCTCCTGGCTGTAATTGATCAATTTGCGTTTTTAAAATATTGTAATCCAATGTCGATGGACAGGCAGTATAAGCTTCACCTTCGTAAACGACTAAACCAATTCGATCGCCTCGTCTTCCATCAATAAATTCTTTTGCTACTTTTTTTGAAGCTTCCAAACGATTTGGTTCAAAATCTCTAGCTAACATGGAAACTGAAATATCCATAGCGATTACAATGTCGATTCCATTTTTATAATTCTCGTCAAAATCATCGTAGCCAGACCAATGAAAAGGGCGAGCAAAAGCAACAATCAAAAGTGATAAAATGATTCCATAAGTTAAAATGATTGACCAACGCAGGTATTTTACCCAATTTTGACCTAAGTTTTTTTGCTCATTAGCTGTTCGAGAAAACTTAATTTCCCCACCTTGATTTCGCTCAAAATAAAACAACCACCAAATCACAGCAGGAACCAAAGCCAATAGCCAAAGCCAATGCGGAGAGAGAAATTCATACTCCCAAAGTGCTATGTTCCAATCGTTAAACATGTTCTATTTCTAAAGGACTAGTTTCTACAATAATTTGTTTTACTTGAGCAATATTTTTAAAAATATCCATTTCGCTCGGTGTCGATTTTGCAAATTTGACTAAATCTGAATAATCCAGAATATTTTTGATGGTATTAACGGTGTCTTTTTCTAAACCTTTTTGTGTCAGAAGTAAACAAGTTTGATAACTCGTTTTTTCCAATAAATTCAAATTATATTGTGAACTCAAATACGAACGCAAAATATATGACAACTCAATATAATGTTCTTTCATCAGAGATTTTTGCCACATTTTAGCCTTTTCCAAAGCATCAATGGCAAGTAAACTTCTTTCTTTCAAAGATAATTCTTTTAAAGGTTTTTGTTCCTTTTTATTTTTTCGTTTGAAATAAATGACAAGTGAAACAAGCAAAATTAATCCCACTAAAATCCAATACCAATTATTTTTCAGCCAAGAAATGTATTCGTTTGGAAGTTCAATAAATTGTTCTTTGATGTCGTAAATTTCTTTTCCTTCCTCAAGTTTTGGAGAAGTAACCGTTAACATTATTGCTTCAAATTCATAAACAGAATCCTGCGTAGAAATTGTGGTAGGTGGAATGATGAAAACTCCCGTGTCCCAAACCGTAATTTTGTATTTTCCTCGCCAAAGTAAATTTTGTTTTTGTTGAATGATTGTATCTTCAAAAGGCGATAAAATCTCTAATTCAACTGGCTCTTCCGTATTAATCTTGCTATTTTTGGTTTGTCTTAAACAAGTAATCGTTTTTGCTAAAGGAAAAAAGCTCAATTGTCCATCTTCCTTTTTGTATTTCAGTTCGTAAAATAATTCCGTTTGTTCCCCAATTTTAAGATGTGAATTTTTAATTCCCGATTTTGTTTGAGAAAATGCCGTTCCAAAAAACGCTGAAAATAATATGAAAACGATTATTCTCATTTTCTGTGATGAAATAAGGAAATTAATGTTGGAATATAATCTTTTGTAGTCTCAAAAGTAGCGAAATTGATTCCATTTTTCTTAAATGAAGTGTGTAATTCTGCTTCAAATTTTTGATGGCTTTCTTCAAATTGTTGTTTTACAAGTTTAGAAGACGAATTCACCCACGTTTTAGCGCCTGTTTCAGCATTAAAAAGTTGAATCATTCCTAAATCTGGAAGTTTATATTCCGCTGGATCAAGTAATTGTAAAGCAATCATGTCGTGTTTTCGTTTCGAAATACGCAAACCCTCAATAAATGGATTTTCAGAAATAAAATCACTTATAACAAAAGCGATGCTTCGTTTTTTTATGACATTTCTAAAAAACCGCAAACCTTCATTCAAATCTGTTTCCTGATTTTTCGGAACAAACTCAATTAATTCTCTTAAAATATATAAAATGTGCTTTTTTCCTTTTGCAGGGGCGATGTATTTTTCAACTTCATTGGTAATAAAAATTGCTCCTACTTTGTCGTTATTAGCTTCCGCTGAAAAACCTAAAACGGCACATAATTCCAAAGCCAATTCTTTTTTTGTTTTCTCCTGCGTTCCATACATCGACGAACCCGAAAGATCAATCAAAAGCATGACTGTTAACTCTCTTTCTTCCTCAAAAACCTTAATAAAAGGAGCATTAAAACGCGCTGTCACATTCCAATCTATCGTTCGAACCTCATCGCCAATTTGATATTCTCGCACCTCAGAAAAAGCCATACCCCTCCCCTTAAAAGAAGAATGGTATTCTCCAGAAAAGATATGTTTTGTCAAACCTTTCGTTTTGATTTCTATCTTTTTGACTTTTTTAAGAAGTTCTTCGGTAGTCACTTTAAATTTAGTTATGAATGTTGAGTTATGAGTTATGAATGTTGATTTTTAAGGTTTCAATTAACACGTCGATATCTTCTTTTGTATTGTAAACGTTTGGTGAAATTCGTAAAGATTCACCTCTGAGGGATAAATATATTTTTTCTTTTTGTAAATCTTCCAATAAATTAGTCGCTTTGATATGCTTTGGCAATTTGAATCCTAATAAATGATTTGTTCTGTATTTTTCATCTTCAACAGAAATTTCATTTTCTTTCAAAAAATCAATAAGAGGTGAAACTAATTCTTTACAATGCCCTTGAATTGTTTCCACTTTCCATTCCAAAATTTGTCGTAAAGATTCATCAATCATGGGGATTTTTGCAAAATCACTTGTTTCTCCAACATTGTAACGAGAAGCATCTGAAAAATAAGTATTTTCGTAAGTTGCAAGTTTTGAAAAATCATGTGCATTTGTGCGGTTCATCCACGATTCTTCGAGTGGACTTCCCTCGTTAAAACTTTCGTTTATGAAAGCCAAAACTTGAGAATATGGTCCTAAAAGCCATTTATAACCCGCACAAATCAAAGCATCTATTTTGAATTTTTGTACGTCCATTTTTAAAGCTCCAACGGATTGCGTGCCATCAATCAAAAATTTCGCACCAACTTCTTTGCATTTATTTCCAAGAGTTTCTAAATCAAATTTTGTTCCGTCCATCCAATGAACAGATGAAATCAAGACAAAAGCCGTATTTTTATTAATTGCTTCAAGCAAATTTTCGTTCCAAATTTTTCCTTTTCCAAAAAGTAAATCTGGTGCTTGAATAGTTTTTAATTCAGCGTTATTTTCTTTACACCATGCTGAAGCTGAAAAATATCCACTCGGAAATTCATCTGAAACAACAATTCCGTGTTGACCTTTTTTATATTTTAAATTTTTGAAAACACTCGCAAAACCATAAGAAACGGATGGCATTAAAGCAACTTGTGAACTTGTACAATTTACTAATTCACTAAATTTAACTCTTACTTTCTCCACATCTGTAAAAAAATCCAAAGCTGAAATTTCAAAAGGATTGCGTTTTCTTTTCAAACCCTCAATCCCTAATTCTTCAGAAGATTTCAACAAAGGAGCCATGTAAGCACAATTGATGTACTTTATATCTTCTTTGAGCTGGAATTTATGTTTAAACATTGATTTAGATTTTTAATGAGATTTTGTTTCCCTCCTTGAGGAGGGATTAAGGGTGGTGAAATCATCACCCACCTCAATCCTCCCTCAAGGGATGAAGTTTAAGATCACTTTTAAGGAACTTGAATTCTATTCAAAATTTGATCAATAATATCTGTTGCCGTTATATTTTCTGCTTCCGCTTCGTAAGTTAAACCGATTCTGTGTCGCATCACGTCTTTTGCGATGGCACGAATATCTTCAGGAACAACAAAAGCACGGTTATTCAAAAACGCGTAAGCCTTGGCAGCTAAAGCTAAATTAATACTCGCTCTTGGAGAACAACCATTTGTAATTAAAGCTTTCAAATGTGGCAAATTGTATTTCTCTGGAGTACGTGTTGCGTAAACGATATCGACGATGTATTGTTCAATTTTTTCATCCAAATAAACTTCTTTAACCAAATCTCTAAAACGAAGAATATCTGTTGGTTTCACGACTTTATTCACGGTTTCCAATCCTTCTTTTCTCACATTCGAGCGAATAATCAAACGTTCCTCTTCGATTTTTGGGTAATCCAACACAACTTTTAACATAAAACGATCGATTTGAGCTTCTGGTAAAGGATACGTTCCCTCCTGCTCAATCGGATTTTGCGTTGCAAGAACTAAAAATGGTTCAGGCAATTTATGTGTTTCGTCCCCAAGTGTAACTTGTCGTTCTTGCATGGCTTCAAGTAAAGCACTTTGCACTTTCGCTGGAGCACGGTTTATCTCATCAGCCAAAACAAAATTTGCGAAAATTGGACCTTTTTTAACGTGAAATTGTTCAGTTTTTTGATGATAAATCAATGTTCCCGTAACGTCAGCCGGTAACAAATCTGGTGTAAACTGAATACGAGAAAAATCAGCATCGATTCCTTCAGATAATGTTTTGATAGCCAATGTTTTTGCCAAACCAGGAACACCTTCGAGTAAAACGTGACCATTTGCCAAAAGAGCAATCAACAAACGATCTATCATTCCTGTTTGACCTACAATTACTTTGGAAATTTCTCTTTTTAATGCTTGTACAAGTTGGTTTTCAAATTGAATTTTTTCAGCCAAAATGCGTAAATTTTCCGCTGGACTCAATTCGTTTTTATCATTATCTAACATAGCTTTTCAATTGTTGTAAAAATCTGAGGTGCTAAGATAATAACTAATCTTAAAAAATTGGCTGTTAAATATTGTTAAGCCTTGAAAAAGTGAAGAGTGAAGAACTAAAAGTGAAAAGTAAAAAATGTTTTTCAAGATATTTTCAGCGACTTTTTGAGAAAAATATTATGATACTTATTCACTCTAAATCGATACTAATTTCATCCATAAATGTCCATGGAATATTTCCTGCTCCAGCAAAACCATCAGGAATTTTTTCTTGTTGATGAATCACAAAACGAATGAATTTTGCTTCTTGATTAACAGTTAAATGATTGTTTTTAGTTAAAGTCGAATTATTTCCCATAGTCCAACGTTTTCCATCGGGAGATATTTGTATTTCAATAGATTTTGGAATGTGAATCCAAGACGAAACATCATCTAAAAAACTTAAATCGATGAAAAGAATATTTTCAACTTTTTCTAAATTCATTTCTAAAACAATTTCCGAAGTGTTGAAACCCAGCCATTCTGAAGAATTCCAAGGAATCCGGCCACTAATTCCATCAACTAAAGCCAATTCTTTATTGAATGCATATTTCTGACTTGGTGGAGTGATGAAATTGATTTTTTTGCCTAAAGCATCGTGAATTTGATACGAATAAGATAAGTTTGTAATTACTTGTTGATCCATTAAAGGAGAAATTTCAACATTCCAATTATATCTCATTTGATAGTTTTTCAAAGGAACTTTTTGCTCCAAGATTTTAACTGAGCTTCCTTTTTTATTTTGAAAACCAAACATTACATAATTAAAATTTCCTATTGATTGAAACGAATAAATAAGCTCATTTTTGACTCTTTTAATTTCACTTTTGGGATAAAATAAAGCTTTTGAATAATTTACATGTTTATCACTTAATATTTTCAAATGTTTATTGACTAAAACTTTTTGAAAATCAGAAAATTTGGGTTTGTTTTTACACCATAAAACTTGACTTAAAGCCAAAGCTCTCGGAAAAGTCATGTATTCCAATTGTTTCATATCTGGAATATATTCTGTCCATAAATTTGCCTGAGCCCCAAGAATTAATTTCTCTTGCTCACTTGTTAAATTCGCTGGAATTGGGTTAAATTCATAGACTTTTTCAATCGGCGTAAAACCACCAAAAGCAATCGGTTCGTTTGGATTTTTACTTTGATAATGATCAAAATAACAATGTGAGCCTGGACTCATAACCACGGAATGACCTTCTTTTACTGCTTCAATTCCACCTTCCGTTCCTCGCCAAGACATCACAGAAGCATTTGGCGAAAGTCCTCCTTCCAAGATTTCATCCCAGCCAATTAATTTTCTGCCTTTTGATGTTAAATAAGCATCAATTTGTCGGATAAAATAACTTTGTAATTCGTGTTCATCTTTTAACTTATTTTCTTGAATCACTTTTTGACAATTCGGGCATTTTTTCCAGCGTTCTTTTGGAGCTTCATCTCCACCAACATGAATATAAGTTGAAGGGAAAAGTTCTAAAACCTCATCTAAAATTGCCTTATTAAAATCGATTGATTCTTGTTTTGCACAATAAATATCATCAAAAACTCCCCACAAACCGGGAACATTTTGCTTTTCTCCTGTACACGAAAATTCGGGATAAGCTGCCAAAGCAGCACGAGAGTGACCTGGCATTTCAATTTCTGGAACAATAGCTACATAACGTTCTTGAGCATATTTTACAAGTTCTTTTATTTGCTCTTGCGTATAAAAACCACCATATTTTTCGACCGTATATGTTCGTGGATTTGTTGTATAATGTTTGTTAACAGTTGAATCTCGCCAAGCTCCAATTTCAGTTAATTTTGAATATTTTTTGATTTCAATCCGCCAGCCTTGATCGTCTGTTAAATGCCAATGAAAAGTATTGAACTTGTAAAAAGCCATCAAATCAATGTAGCGTTTTACTTCTTCCACTGTGAAAAAATGACGACTCACATCTAAATGTAAACCGCGCCATTCAAATTTTGGAGAATCGTTAATTTCGCAAGATTTAATGTAATTTGAGCCATTTTTTTCTTCTATTAATTGTAAAAATGAATTTATCGCATAAAAACAACTCGCATCAGATGTATAAGAAATTATGACGTTTTTAGAATTGATTTCTATTGAATAAAAATCATTTTTTAAATTAGAATCATTTTTTTTGAATGATAAAGCAGGTTTTTGATTTTCAATTTGCAGTAAATCAGTATGAAATTGACCCATCATTTGTTTTTTAAAATAGGATTTTAAATTTGTTGGAATTTGGGCAAAATCTGTTTCAATAAAAATCGAAAAATCGAATTTTCCTCTATTTTCAATATAAAAGTTTGGACTTGGAATTATCGGACATTGACTTAAAATCTTCCCGGATAAAAAAAGTAAAAAAATAAATTTAGTAAATCGTTTTAGTTTCATCTTTCAAAAGTATCAATTTCACTTTGGATTTCAAAATCCTCTCAAAAATTCACCCAATAATTTCACTAAATCATTGTATTCATTGAAAGACAAAGCTTCGTAAGTATCAAAAACATCATGGTAATTTTTGTTAGGTCCCATTGTATAAATGAAAAACGCTGGAATTCCTTTTTCAGAAAACCAATAATGATCGGAATTTGCTGCTTTACCTCGTTTTTTGATTTGAGTGAGAAACTTTTCTTTCTCATTAATCGCATTTAATCTGTCAAAGATTTCAGGAAAAATCGTTGCATTGACAACTGTTATCCCATCTTCTCCACTTCCCATGATGTCGAGGTTTTGAACAAATTTGATGTGTTTTAGTTTAACAAGTGGATTTTCAACAAAGTATTTTGAACCAAGTAAACCAGCTTCTTCTCCAGCAAAAGCAATGAAAACAAGGTTGTATTTTAAAGGGTATATCGCAAATTCATCAGCTAAAGTCAAAAGCATCGAAGTTCCACTGGCATTGTCATTTCCACCAGGGAAAAAGGTTTGATTTCCCATTCCACCCAAATGATCATAATGTGCTGTCAAGAAAAGTGTCTTTTTTGTTCGTTTTTTGGCTGGTAAATAAGCGATTACATTTCTCGCTTGATGATTTTTCTTGAGTTTAGCGACAATGTTTGTTTCGATTTCAGAATCCTTTTTAAACGCTTTACTTTGAACAAAAATCAAAGCATGATTATATTGCTTAGAAGAAACAGAAAATGTAAATTTCTCATTTGTTACAATAATAACATCAACAGACTTAAGATAATATTCTGAAAAAATCTTAATTTCATTCAAGGTATCCTTGGAAATATCTGTACAATCAAAAAGCACTGCATTCCAAGAATTATCTTTTTGCACCTCATCTAAAATCCGTGTAATGTTGTTTGGGTTTTTTAAATCGTTCCTGTTGACAAGCTTATATTTTAATGTTTGTTTACTTGAGCCAGAACTCGGATCTACCATGAAATCTTCTCCTGGAACAAGCATTTTCTCATCCATCTTCATTTCCATATTAGTTGGAAAAGTATTCACATCAAATTCAAAGTTTTGAAACCACGATTTTTTCAGTTTTTTTAATCCTCGCTTTTCAAATTCTTTAGCTAAAAATTCCGCAGCCAAAGAATCTCCTGATTTTATATAACCGCGACCAAAATAGTTCTCTGAACACAATTCTTTTGTGATGCGTTTTCCTTCCTCAACTTGTGAAAAAAGCGAATTTAGAGATAAAAGCGAAATGAAAAGTGTGACAGTTTTTAACAACATAAAATGATTTTATAACTCTTTTATCCAAGAATTGAGGTCTTTATCTGAGATGTCTGATTGTTCAGATTTATCGTAAATAGAAAGTAAAAAAACTTTTGATTGAATAATTTGAAGATGTGTAATAACTCTTGCACCACCACTTTTCCCTTTGCCTTTAGAAGCTATTGCTAGACGAATTTTGTAACAATTATTTCCTAAATTAGTACCTTGTTGAGGATTTTCTTTTAAGGATTTTATAAGTTCTGCAAACTCATTTTTAAGAGATGGATATTTTTTGACATATCTTTTTAACTGTTTTGCAAAATAAGCAGTAACTTCAATATTATAACTCATTTAAAAGTTGTTCAGCAGATTTTAATTTTATTTTTCCTTCTTTTGCCAAAACTACTTCTTCAATTGAAGCTTTAAACTCTTTTAAAAAAGTTGCCTTCTTTACGCTTATAGGTTCAGCTTTTACGAATGAAAAACTACGCAACAACTCCATTACGAAATCAACTTTGTTATCTTTAATGTCAACTAATACCTTCATCTTCTTAACTGCTTCAAAATCTTAAATAGCTAGTTGCCAAAACTGCAAAATAAACAAATTATTAAATTGATTATCATGAGAGCAAAACAACTTTACTCAAAGTTACGAATTAAATCTGAAAAATAGATACCTTTACAATCAAAAATTAAGAAAATGTTTAAATTCTTCACTGACTTTAACGTAAACGAAATGCTTAAAGCAACGATCGTTTTATTTGCTGTAATTGACGTAATTGGCTCAATACCAACAATTTTAAAAATTAAAAGTCAAGCTGGAGGAATTAATTCTGCTCAAGCAAGTTTAGTCGCCCTTGGAATTATGATTGGTTTTTTGATTTTTGGAGAAAGTGTTTTACAACTTTTTGGAGTTAACATCGAATCCTTTGCCGTTGCAGGTTCTATTTTATTATTCGCTTTGAGTTTTGAGATGATTTTAGGAGTAAAATTATTCAACGATCACGGTTCAAGTAAAACCGCAAGTATCGTTCCTTTGGCTTTTCCAATTTTAGCTGGAGCGGGAACAATGACAACTTTAATCTCATTACGTGCTGAATTTCAATATATTAACATCGTAATAGCAATTTTGATAAACATTTTAATCGTTTACATCGTTTTGCGTTTGAGCAAAAAAATTGAAAACATTCTTGGAGAAGGCGGAATCGAAATTTTGAAAAAAGTTTTTGGGATAATTTTATTGGCGATTGCTGTGAAATTGTTTACGACGAATGTAAAGGCGCTGTTTTAAACTTTAACGCAAAATTTATTGGAAAAACACTTTTCACTTTTAGTTTTTCACTCTTCACTTTTATTCAATCACATCCAACTTCGCAAACCTCAACAAAAGCGTTTTACTTCCTTCTTTAGGAAAAAAAATGGTTGCTTTTTTGTCGTCGCCGATTCCATTGATTTCGATGATTTTTCCTTTACCGAAACGTTCGTGTTCCACATTGTAACCCACTTTTAAATCTTGTTGAGGATTCCCTTTTGAAGCTTTTGAACTCAAACTATCCAGGGAACTTAAATTTCTTGGTGCAACGAATGTTTTATTTAAACCGCCAACAAATGGCTTTTCAGCAAGTGAAGAACTTGAATTTAAAGATCTTCCTCCAAGACTTTGACCTTGTACTTTTCCGCCATAAGGATGTTCTTGTTGCACATATTCTTTGCTTATTTCACTCAAAAAACGACTTGGTTCGGTGGACGTTAAATTTCCCCAAACAAAACGAGAAACAGAATACGAAATCGTACACGTTTTTTCGGCTCTTGTTAAAGCAACATAAAATAAACGTCTTTCTTCTTCCAGTTCGGTGCGAGAATTTAAAACCATTTGCGAGGGAAACAAATTCTCTTCTAAACCAACTAAAAACACATGTCTAAACTCCAAGCCTTTACTCGAGTGAATCGTCATCAAAGAAACTTTATTTTTATCCTCGTCTTTGGAATTATCGGCATCAGTCAACAAGGCAACGTCCATCATAAAAGATGAAAGTGTACGCAATTCATCTTCGTTGGCTTCATCCGAAAATGCCTGAACACCATTCAATAATTCTTCAATATTTTGGTAACGCTCAACTTCTTCTGGACCTTTGTCTTTTTCGCTATATAAATCTTTTAAAACTCCTGATGATTTCGCAATCAAATGTGCCATTTCGTAAGCTGGTTTGCTGTCGATTTCAGCAGAAAAACTTTTAATCATCGTTGCAAACTCAGAAATTTTTTGCTTCGTCGGACCATTTAATGTCGCTGGATATTGTTGAAAATTACAACAAACGTCCCACATACTCACGCCAAACTGATTTGCCGTAATAACAATGTTTTCGATACTCGTTTTTCCAATTCCTCTTCGCGGATAGTTGATGACACGTTTCAAAGCTTCCTCATCTCTTGGATTTGCAGCCAATCGAAAATAGGAGAGTAAATCCTTGATTTCTTTACGTTGGTAAAATGAAATCCCCCCGTAGATTTTGTACGGTAAATTTAATTTTCTAAGTGCTTCCTCAAAAGTTCTAGATTGTTTGTTTGTACGATATAAAATCGCAAAATCTTTGTAATCTAAACCCTCACTTTGTTTTTTATCGTATAATTTATTGGCAACAACTTTTCCTTCTTCATTATCGGTCAAGGTTTTTAAAATAATGATTGGACTTCCGATTTCATTTTCTGTCCAAACTTCTTTTTTTATTTGATCTTGATTTTTAGCGATAACTGAATTTGCCGCTTCTACAATACTTTTTGTACTTCTGTAATTTTGCTCCAATTTAAAAAGCTTAAAATCGGCGTAATCTTTTTTGAAGTTTAAGATATTCTGAATATTCGCTCCACGGAAAGAATAAATACTTTGCGCATCGTCACCAACCACACAAATATTCTCATAAACGGCAGCTAATTTCTTGACAATCAAATACTGAGCGTAATTCGTATCTTGGTACTCATCAACCAAAATGTATTTGAATTTATGCTGATAATGGTGTAAAACATCAGGAAAATCACGCAACAAAACATTTGTTTGAAACAATAAATCGTCAAAATCCATCGCTCCAGCTTTTAAACAACGATTCACATAAACACGGTACAAACGAGCCATTTCTGGACGTTTTGCTAATACATCTTCCGTTTGAATTTCTGGATTCACAGCATAAGCTTCAGCTGAAATTAAATTATTTTTTGCTGCCGAGATGCGTCCCAAAACCATGCTCGGCTTATAGGTTTTATCGTCAAGATTCAACTCTTTGATAATGTCTTTCATCAAACTTTTGGAATCTTGTGTGTCGTAAATCGTGAAATTTGTTGGATAACCCAATCTTTCTGCATTGTATCTCAAAATACGTGAAAAAACCGAGTGGAAAGTTCCCATCGTCAAATTCTTTGATTCAGAAGTTCCAACAATGGTGTGAATTCGCTCATTCATTTCTTTGGCTGCTTTATTGGTAAAAGTCAAAGCCAAAATATTAAAAGCGTCAATTCCAAGGTTTACCATGTGAGCAATACGATAAGTCAAAACACGCGTTTTTCCTGAACCAGCACCAGCAATTACCATCATTGGTCCATCAATATTTTCAACCGCCTCACGCTGACTTACGTTAAGTCCATCTAAATAACCCACAGAATTTTCCATTATGCAAAGGTAAGATTTTGAATCGAAAAAAATCAAACATTTTAGGAATCCATTTTAAATTAAAATCGAATTATTTTTTCTGAAATTATTGCTTTATCTTTACAGTCTAATAAAACTATAATTACCCAATAAAATATGAATTTTTTTCTAAGTATTTTACTTTTCGCTATTCCTTTAAGTTTTTTTTCGCAAGAAGTTAAGCCAAATAATGAATTCAAATCTCAAGTAAAACAAAAATATTCCTCTTGTAAAGTTCACACCAATCAACTTGGTTTACAAAAATTAGCAAATTTAGGTATAGCTGTAGATCACGGGAAATTTATTAAAAACGCCTACTTTATAAGTGATTTTTCGGCAAGAGAAATTGAAAAAATGCGTCAAAATGATTTTACAGTTGAAATTTTAATTGATGATGTAAGTAAGTTTTATGTTGAACGTTCAAAAAATCAAAGTGAAACTCGAAATTCAACTTGTACAAATCAAAGTGCTTTTGAACCAACAACTCCAAGTAATTTTTCTTTAGGTTCGATGGGTGGATTTTTAACTTACCAAGAATATTTGGCTGAAATTGACGAAATGGCAAGTTTGTATCCTAATTTAATTAGTGCAAAAGCTCCAATAGATACTTTTTTAACACACGAAAATCGCCCTATTTATTGGCTCAGAATTTCAGATAATCCAAACCAAGATGAAGAAGAAGCAGAAGTTTTATATTCTGCTATTCATCACGCTCGTGAACCAGCTTCTTTGTCAACAACAATTTATTACATGTGGTATTTATTGGAGAATTATGCTACAAATCCAGAAATTCAGTATTTAGTAAACGAAACAGAAATGTATTTTGTTCCGATGATAAATCCCGATGGATACAATCAAAATCAATCGACTGATCCAAATGGCGGAGGCATGTGGCGTAAAAATAAACGCGACAATGGAGATGGAACGTATGGTGTGGATTTAAATCGAAATTATTCACACATGTGGGGTACAACAGGAGTCAATTTTGACCCAAATACGGAAACTTACCCTGGAACTGGAGCTTTTACAGAACCAGAAACGCAAGCAATGAAATGGTTTTGTGAAAACAGAGATTTTGTTTTTGCTTTTAATGCTCACAGCTATTCAAATTTAATTCTTTTTCCAATTGGTTCAACTATAAACGATTTTGCAGAAGACCACGATTATTTTCAAAATATTGGAAATGAAATGACACGTTTCAACAATTACATTGCCGAAAAATCATCATCGCTTTATGCAGCTTCGGGAGATTCTGATGATTACATGTATTTAGAAGATTTAGCAACAAAACCTAAAATATTTGCTTTTACTCCAGAAATTGGAGATGATTCTGAAGGTTTTTGGCCTGCAGAAAATGACATTATTCCGCTTTGTCAAGAAATGTTGCATTCGAATTTAATTCTTGCTCATGCCCCACATAATTATTGGAAAGTTTCAGAAATAGATCCAAGTACGATTGTTGATTTGGCTGGTAATTTCAATCATTCTGTGTTAAGACTTGGACTTTTAAACGACCCGTTAAACGTTAGTATCGAAGCTTTAAGTGGGATTCAAACTCTTGGAACTTCAGTTGATTACAGCTTGGGCATGAATCAAGGTCAAGATAGTATCATTTCATACGTTTTGAATCCAAACATTGTGTTAGGAGATGAAATTAAATATGTTTTAATTTCAAATTTTGGTAGTTTTATCAGAAGAGATACAATAACTAAAACCTACGGAAATCCAAGTTTGAAATATCAAAACGATGCAACAAATTTAAACGATTGGTCTGGAGATTGGGATTTAACGTCTGAATCTTTTGTTTCTGCAAATACATCTTTTACTGATAGTCCTTTAGCTGAATATATTAATGAAACATTTACGCAATTTCAGCTAAATAACTACATTGATTTGACGGAAGCTAACGTTGCAAAAGTTTCATTTCAAGCAAAATGGAATATTGAAAATAACTTTGATTATGTACAATTTCAAGTTTCAATAGATAGTGGTTTAACTTGGATTCCACAATGTGGTAAATTCACAAATCTAGCAGTTACGGATGATGGAAGTGTTCAGCCAAGTGGAAAACCTGTTTACGACGGCGTACAAAATGAGTGGCTTTTAGAAGAAATTTCCTTAAATGATTACTTAGGTCAAGCCATTTTGATGCGTTTTGTTTTACAAGCAGATGGCGGAGTGAGAGAAGATGGTTTTTATTTCGATGATTTCAAAGTGTATTACAATGAAATACAAGACAATGTAGCTATTACAGAAATTCTAAAAACTAAAATTACTGTTTTCCCAAATCCTGCGAAAGATAAAATTACGATTTCTTCATCTGGAAGTTTAAAAAATGGAACAATTAAAATCATTGATCAAAAAGGAAGTATTGTTTATTCTGAAAAAGTGAATTACGATATGAACGAAAAAGTGATTTCTACTTCAAGTTTTCAAAATGGATTTTATTTTCTTGAGTTTACAAATGAAAAACAACAAATTTCAAGAACTAAATTGATGCTCCTAAAATAATTTGGAATTTGGCTTAAAACTTGTTTAGAAAGAATCATGAAAAATTATTTATTGCTTTTAAGTTTACTTGTTTTTGGAAAAAGTTACTCACAACTTGCTCCATTTACTGATTACAACCGTTATTTTAAGACTTTTTACAAGAATTCTTTCCGTCAACTTGAATTTCAACAAGTGAAATCTTTTGATGCAACTGACAATTTAATTGCATACATCGATGCTCGTGGAGATTTTAAAGTTTACAATGGTGAAAGCACACAAACTTTAACGAATCAAAATGTTTCATATAAAATTTCTGATGCCCAATTGGCTTGGAATATTGGTCCAACATTATTTTCATTGAACAAAGACAAGAAAGAACTTATCACGACTTTCGGAAATAATTACGAAACATCTGACAGTTTAATTGTTTATGAAGATACACGTTTTAACACGGTAAGTGTAAAAATTAAATCAAAAATCATCCAATTATACCAGGTTACAGGAGATTTGTACATGCCAACAAAAATTGGTGATAATACAGTTGTTTTTAAAGATAATAGCGATTTTTATAAAATCTATTGGAACGAAAAAATCTTCGATTACGCCGTTTACACACGTCCAATTGAGTTTTCCTGCGGAATGAATGTCGTTTGTTTCAATGATCCAATTAATCAAACATTTGCCGTTTTTGATAAAGGAGAAATTTTAGACGTTGAGCCGATGTTTGTCAAAAAACACCGAGCAGCACGAAATTTTGTTGCCTACGAAGACCAACAAGGAAATCTTTGGTATTATTCAAACGGACAAAAGGAACAATTATCCAATTTCAGTGTCAGCGATTGGAATGCAACAGATGACATCGTTTACTGGAATGAAAATAACATATTCTACGCTTATGTAAATGGCGAAAAAAAGAAAATTTGCAGCTTTATTCCGAAAGATTACAAAGTGAAAAACAATACCATCGTTTACCGAAACAACATGGGTGGAATCAGTATTTTTGCTGATAACAAAACGACTGAATTAACAAACCAATTGGATTGTACTTACTCGATTTATGGAAATACTGTTTTGGTAGAATTGTTTAATAAATCATTCCTAGTTTACAACGAAGGAAAGATTTTTGAATATTAACTTTCGACAAGCTCAAGTTGCTAAGAACATACTAATCCTTACGATTTACGATATGAAAACAAGCTTGACGTGTTTCGTAAGTCACAAAACAACGTTTCTTTTTTCTTAAATCAAACAAACATTGAGCTAAAGTTTCTTTTAGATAATCAAGTTCACAAGAGTTTAATAATCTTTCGCTAACAAATTCATTGTGAGCAATATCGAAAGTTGTTCCATGAAGATGTGAAGATATTCTAAGTGAATTACGATTTCTCCGCATCAAACGTTTAACTGTTTTTTCTGTTCTCAATAAAGAACTAACAAAAAAGCGCGTATTTTTAAAGGATGTGTTTTTTAATTTTTGCTGAAAATTTCTTCCAATTTCATCAAGTAAATCTTTAGCGTCTTTTGTCAAAAAAGCATAGCTATGAAAAAGTGTGTCAACAACATACAGATTTGAGCTATCAACTAAAATTAATTTTTTCTCTAAATAATAAGGGCGAATTTCTTCTTTGTTTTTGATGACGTCACCAAATTTCTGATAAGCTGAATTCCAAATGTAATCAAAATAACGGTCGTTTAATTGGTTTGAAACTGCTTTATATTCCATACATTTTTCGAAATCACCTTTATAATGTGAATCCTTTGATTGGAACCAAGAAAAATACTTTCCTGCATGTTCTTCCATGAATGAAGGATGCGTGTAAAAAGCAGTAATTAAACCAAAAGTAGCTATTAAAAATAGGTAAAAAATGAGCTTAATTATTTTTTTTAAAGTATTCAATTTGATGGAATTTGACTAAAAAACAAAAGACTTTGTTCCCACTTGAATCAAAGTCTTTTGTCTTATGTCTTGAAGTCTTAGGTCTTTTTAGATGATTAACATCGCATCTCCGTAAGAATAAAATTTATATTTTTCTTTAATTGCTGTTTGATAAGCTTCAACCATCGTGTCGTGACCGCAAAAAGCAGAAATCATCATCAACAAAGTTGAAAGTGGCGTGTGAAAATTTGTCACCAAACTATCAGCAATTGAGAAATCGTAAGGAGGATAAATGAATTTATTTGTCCAACCATCAAAAGTTTTAAGCATTCCGTCTGTCGAAACTGAAGTTTCTATCGCACGCATGGAAGTTGTTCCAATTGCACAAACACGTTTTTTAGCCATCTTTGCTTTGTTCACGATTTCAACACATTTTGCATCGATGTGAATTTCTTCCGAATCCATTTTGTGCTTAGTTAAATCCTCAACTTCAACCGTTCTAAAAGTTCCTAAACCTGTGTGAAGCGTAACTTCAGCAAGATTCACACCTTTAATTTCAAGTCTTTTAAGTAATTCTTTAGAGAAATGTAAACCAGCTGTTGGTGCAGCTACTGCTCCTTCAACTTTTGCGTAAATTGTTTGGTAACGCTCTTCATCGGCTGCTTCAACTTCTCTTTTGATGTACTTTGGAAGTGGCGTTTCACCTAGTTCAGTGATTTTTGCTTTAAACTCATCGTACGAACCATCAAATAGGAAACGTAAAGTTCTACCACGCGATGTTGTATTATCAATAACTTCAGCTACCAATGAATCATCGTCACCAAAGTATAATTTATTCCCGATTCTAATTTTACGAGCTGGATCAACTAATACATCCCACAACAAACTCTCGCGATTTAATTCTCTCAACAAGAAAACTTCGATTTTTGCACCCGTTTTCTCTTTGTTTCCATACATTCTTGCAGGAAAAACTTTCGTGTTGTTCATAATCATGACATCACCTTCCGAGAAATAATTGATTATGTCTTTGAATAATTTATGTTCAATTTTTCCAGTTTTGCGATTAATAACCATTAATCTTGCTTCATCACGGTGATCGTGAGGATATTCAGCGATTAATTCTTCCGGTAAATCAAAGTCAAACTCTGAAAGTTTCATTTTACTCATAAGTCAAAATTTATTATAAAAGAGTACAAAATTACAAAAAAAGTTGGTTATTTCAATTAATATTTAATTAAAAATTTTATTGTTATTTTTGCTAAAATGAAATTATTGACAAGTAAAATTTTTCTAACAAAATACTGGTATATTTTACTAATTACAAGTTTAATTTTAATTTCTTTTTTTTTATTTTCAACCAGCTACAAGCCTTTAGTTTGCTCAGATGATGCTTTAAATGTATTAATTGCCAGCACATACAAATTACCTGATGACTTTTATTGTTGGGGACAAGATCGAGGAGGAACATTAATACCTTTTTTTAGTCAATTATTTATATTCTTTAAAATTCACCCCACACTAAGTGTATCATTGTCAAATTATATCATTCTTACTTTAGGATTTTTAGGCTTCTCACAATTATTTAGAAGTAATTACACAAAATTGATTTTTGCAATTTTATGGTTTTTACCTTATCATTGTTTTGTTCCAATTAATATTTATCCTATTGGAATGGGATGCAGTTTATTTGGTTTTTCATTAATTTTTTTGCGTAAATTAAATTTTGAAAAATTTCTTGGTCTAAAAAATCTCATCATTTTTCCTTTTATTTTAATTATATGGTTTTTAGCTATTTGGGCTTCAGATATAGTAGTTTTCACAATCTTAAATTTATCATTTGTTGCTTTAATTTTTGCCTTAAGAAATAAGTTAAAGATTGAATTGTTTAAATTTTTCTCCGTCTTTTTTTTAATCCTGTTTTTTATAATTAAGATAATTCTTTCTTTCAAACAAAATGCACCTAGTAAGTCAAATGGATATCTAAATTTAAACTCGCCACAAGAAGTTTTAGAGTCAATTCTCATGGTTTCGGGTAAAATAAAAGAATATTTACTTTTTAGACAGGATTTTATAAGTAGTTTGGGTGCTTGGATTCTCGTATTAATAGTAGTATTTATACTGATATTAACATACAGAAATTTTAGAAAAATACTTAACTTCAATAATTTTTTTCTCAGTTTTTTCTTTTTGAACTTAATCATCAATTTAACTTTAATTTTTTCTTCAAACTGGGTTTTAAAAAATGATGTTGGACATTGGTATTTTATTGCCTCTTACATTGATTTTATTATTTTGACATTAATTTATTTAGAAAAAATCAATTACCTTAATTTCAAGCAATATAAAATTACCTTCGTAATTGCATCACTATTTTTATCGCTTTCTGCCATTTCAAATCATATATTTCTCTTTGGTGATTTTAAAACATTTGTTCAAAAAATTAAACCTTTAAATAGTTTAGGACAAATTGGTTTGATGGGAACTTATTCTGAAACCTATAGACTTTCGGTGATAAATCCAAATATGATTAAGTGTGTTACTCATGAATTTGGAGACATTAAAGACTCTAGTAGAATTGACGAATTTTTTAATTCAAAACGAAAATTTTTAATCAAAAATTATTGGCTAGATAAATTTCCTGATAGTATTTTACAGTATAAAGTTATGCTTTATAAAAAAGGAAAGCCGATAAACTCTGGCGTTTCAAGCATGTGTGAATATCAAGAAAAAAAGAATATTCAAGTATTTAAGATAAAAGATTTAATGGTTCCAAAAAAATACCTTGACACGCTAAACAATTTCTTAAAGATTTCGAAATTAAACACGGAACTTAATCATACACACATTGCTTATGGTCCGTTTTGTGCACTTACGCATGGAAAATACAAAATAAATTTTTATATTGATTTTAAAGATACAGAATTAGAAAAGCTAAACAAACAAATAATAATTGACGTAACTTCCGATTATTCTAAAAAAATATTACAAAGCAAAGTTCTAATAAAACAAGATTTTAATACTAAAAAGAATTGTTTTTCAATGTTCTTCAAAGCAAGTGAATATTTGGAAAATACAGAGTTTAGAGTCTATTATGACGGTGGTTTAGATTTTAATTTAAAATCAATCGAGTTAATTCCCATTGAAAATTAATTCAATTCCAATAAACCCTAAATTAAAACTTTCTTTCTTTTAAAAAACTAAAATAGGTTTTGACTATTTCACAAAAGATTTAAATAAAATGTTTTTTGTTGTAAATTTTAAATGTTTAGGATTAAATAAAACATAATCTACATTAAAATTACTTAAGTTTTTAATTTCATCTGAGTTGAATTCAATAATGTAAATGCATTCATTCCACCCTGCTTTAAACTTGTGTAACAAAACAGGATCCGTTTGTTTCCAATAATATGTTGAATCATACTTTTGAATTGAAGATGTAAATGATGGACAATTTTTAAATTCATCGATTGTTTTCAAGTAAAATTCCAGATTAACTTCTATTTTGAGTTTTTCAGTATTTTTTAAGTTTGTAAATTTTTCACCAATCAAGGTAAACTCGCCACTTGAAGTCAGTTGTTTTATTTTATTAAACTTCAACAATTTTAGATCCTCTTCTTTTGAAATTTGTTTGTCGTAAATTTTATCATTGTAAATCAGGTAATTAACCAAATTATTTTGATTCTTTATTTTCTTGTTAAATTTATTTTTTAGAGACTCATTTTTTACTTCTTTCAATTCAAAATTCTCTTTTATTTGAAATAATTGATTATTTGAAAAGAAATAATTCTCATAAATCAAGACGCTATTTTCATGACTTAAATTGGTTGAAACTTGATGTAAATTTGCTGAAAATTTGCTTCCAAGTCTTAATCCATGTCCCATAAAAGGAACTTTTTGTGGCGTTTCAATCTTATAATTGTAATTCAACAAACTCAAAACGGAAGGCAAAATATCCAAATGAGAGGAGATTTCATTGCATGTTTTTGGCTTTTTAATTAAATCGCTAACAATCAATAAAGGTGTTGAAATTGTATTTAATTCATTGAAATTATAAAGTTCGTGCGAGCCATGATCTCCCAAAATGAAGTAAATCGTATTTTCATTTCTCTTATCCTTTTTGCACTTTTCAAAATAGGCTCGAATCGATTCATCAGCATAGCGATAAGCTGAATATTGTTCAGCATTTTGAATTACATTTTTTTGAAAATCATTTTTGTTTTTGATTTTATTAAAATCTGAGATTAATTCTTGTACGATTTTTTCTTGATTTGGTACTTTAAAAGGTCCGTGAGTACTAATTGTTAAGAAAATATCGATGAATGATTTTTGGATTTGTGCATGTTTTTTACTCAAATCGAGGTGTGCTTTATCAAAAATCTGATCATCTGGATGTCCCCAATGAGAACTTTTAAAAAATGCTGTGTTATACTTCTTTTCCCATTTCTTAACTTGATAATCAACTTCATGATAGGCCAAATAACGATCCATTCTGTCAAACTCGTTGAAAACACCACAATAAAATCGGGAATAATACTCTTTTTTCAAGAGAGATATCAAGGAAATATGATTTGGAAAATCAAGCTTCATAAACGATTGATGTTCAGGAGCATTTGGAGTTGAGGAAAAAACAGCTGGCAACACATTAAAGGTTCTTTGCGCAGTTGAAATCACATTTGGAAAATAAATTGATTTTTCACTCAAAGAATCCAAAAATGGCATAATGTTACCTGTTTTTTTGGCGTATTTACCCACAAAATGTGTTGACAATCCTTCAACGATAATAAAAACCAAATTTGGCGGTTTATTACTTTTGATATTAAATAAATTTGCAAACTCTTTATCCACTTTGAATTCGTGAATCAAAGGATATTCACTATCAATCGATTCACCTCCCAAAAATTCGTAATCAATTTCTGTTAAATTAACAGCTTCTTCGCTTCTTGAAAAATATTCGTAAGACGATTTTACGAAATAAATAAGTTTGTTGTTCACGACCTTATTTGCGACATTTTTTTCAGATGAATAACTTAAAAAATAAGAACTGAAAATCGAAAGAACTAAAATGCAAAGAAAAATAAGCTTTCCTCTATGCTTCAGTTTTATTTTTTTAAAGAGAAAAAAGCTCAGAAAATAAACTGCAAAAAAAGCACAAATTAAAAGAAGAACACTGAATTTAAAAGCATCTCCCGAAACAATAACTTGAATTTCTTTGATGTTAAATTGATATACAATTTCGTCTAAAGGAGTAAAGGTTATTGCAAAAAAACTTGACAAAATAAAGCTCACTAAAATGGTAAGTAAACTAAAAAAGTGCACTAAAAAGCCTTTTTTTATCGTCCGAAGAGAAAAAAAGCTAAACAGAAAAACAAAACAAAAGACCAAAAAATGTGAAAAGAAAAAATCAATTGTGATTCCGCCATACAAATAACTTGTTCGAATACCTTCCTCTAAACTTGAATTTTTGTAGGAATAAAACTCATAAAGTCGAACAATTAATAAGGAACAAAAAAATCCATAAATGTAAGGAAATGAGAACATTACATTTTTCTTTAATTTTTGGAAATACGTTTCACTCATTTGCATGAATTTTTTCGATACACGCTTCAACAGTCAAGGCATTTTCGATCGAAAAATTACCTGATTTTGTTCTTCTTAAAGCGATTAAAGTTCCACCAGAGTTTAATTTTTGACCGAAATCGTTTGCAATCGAACGAATGTACGTTCCTTTTGAACAAGAGATTTCAAATTCAATTTCAGGAAAGCGAGAGCTATCAATTTTAAAATCAGAAACGGTAATTTTATTCGCTTTTAAAACAAGTTCTTTTCCAGCTCGAGCGAATTCATAAGCTCGTTTTCCATCAACTTGTTTCGCTGAAAAAATAGGCGGAACTTGATCTTGTTCGCCTAAAAAAGTCAAGCGAACTTCTTCCATCAATTCTTTTGTAATGTGTTCCGTTGGAAACTCTTGATTGTACTCAGATTCTAAATCGTAAGATGGAGTCGTTTTTCCAAGTAAAATGGTCCCAGTATAGGTTTTTTC
>JAZKEO010000002.1:223803-248234 GCA_040386975.1 Bacteroidota bacterium
TTCACCTCTTTGGGAAGTGTGTGGTAACCATGGCTTACCTCGCGGCTATCCGGATCCCTCGTTTCATAGTTGATACCGCCCTGAGTTTTTTTAATGTGTAGAAGTTGCAACAGGAAGACGTTTTTTAACATCTGTTGCGGAGATAGTAGGATCGCGGTTTTTTCTTCTGCTTGAATACTTTCGATGATTTTGGTGTTTTTACCTGTACAAATAATCAAAAGTCCTGTTGCCAATGGATCTAAAGTTCCCGCGTGACCAACTTTAATTTTTTTCACACCTAACTTTTGTTTGATATTCCAGCGGATTTTATTCACCACATCAAACGAAGTCCAAGTTAATGGTTTATCGATTAAAATTAGTTCGCCTTCTTGGAAATTGAATTCTGACATAGTGATTTTTGATAGAAAGATTTAGAACTCTTCCAGCTTTAAAACATTTAAGTGTTTTCTTACAATCTGGATTAACAGAATTGAGCTGACTAAGTGAAAAACGGCATTTAAAGTGTGGGAGAGGTAAAAAGAATCGATTAATCTACTGATATTGGATCCATAAGAGCTAAACATATATAAATCCATTATGTTATCGAAACTCACAAAAGCTAATGTAATTGTAGCTATAAATAAGAATACGATTTTACTTTGATAAATCATCAGAAACGTTATTAAAATCGGTGTAAGACAAATTGCTAAATTGATAATGATTTGAAGTAAATCTGAAAGTTGTAAATAGAAAAAAAACACAGGAATGAATTGAGCGAGCACCAAAAAAGCAGGGAAAAGTAATTGGTTTTTCCTTGGGTTTATGAAATAAATTTTTTCGTCTTTTGGTAATTCTTTCATAAAGGTAAATAACAAAACGCTTACAGTAAAAAAAACAATAAAAAATAAGATTGAATGCCAAGCAAACAATCCTTCTGCAATAGTTCTGTTGAGAACATCAGCTAAAAAAATATCTGTATAAAGACCTTGCTTGATTTGATATAGCGAAAAGTAAGCTAGTAGAATAAAACTAATAAAATTGGTGTTTTTCTTTTTGAAAATTTTGAGGAATAATAAAATACATATCGCTAAAATGAACAAAAGTCCCTTTAGATTATAACGAATTGAAGTCCAGAAAGGAATAGGCGCACTTGAAGTAAAAGAAAGTTGGTATGCAAAGTTTTGATTCTCAGGCTCTGGTCTAGTACAAGAGTATATAATCACAAATACATAGTATGAAGTGATAATACCTAAGCAAATCACTAAAATTTTGGTAAACCTGTTCATCGCATAGAGAAATACGCTATCAAAATAATTCCAGCAATAATTCTGTACCAACCCCAAACTTTAAAACCGTATTTTTGAAGAATTCCGATGAAAAATTTGATGGCAATGATTGCCACAACAAAAGCAATAATATTTCCTACTATAAAATTTGTCGTATTCGCTGAATTAGCAAAAATCATTTCGTAGCCTTTTTGTTCAACGCCTTTGTAAGTCCAATCTTTTACAAAAACGGAATAAGCTGTCACGGCTAACATCGTTGGAACGGCTAAGAAAAAAGAAAATTCGGCTGCCATTTTTCGCGTCAAACCTTGTTGCATTCCACCAATAATCGATGCTGCTGAGCGAGAAGTTCCTGGCATCATTGCCAAACATTGCCAAAAACCGATTACAATCGCTTTCATAAAAGAAACATTTTCTTCCTTGTCAATTTTAGGGTTTTTGAAAAAACGATCAACAAATAACAAAATCACACCGCCAACAATCAACATGACTGCAATGGAAATCGTTTCGCCCATTATTGTTTCAATTTTATCGTCGAATAACAAACCTAAAATCAAAGCTGGTGCAACCGCAAAAGCTAATTTGACATAAAAGCCAATGTTTTTGAAATCAAAAAACTTTTTCCAATACAAGGCAACAACTGCTAAAATTGCACCAAATTGAATTGAAACTTGAAACATTTTTACAAATTCATCATCTTGAATTCCAAAAAACGAACTGGTAAAAATCATGTGTGCCGTTGAAGAAACAGGTAAATATTCCGTTAATCCTTCGATTATGGCTATAATAATTGCTTGAAAAGAATCCACTTAGTTAAGTTAAGAGTTAAAAGTGAAGAGTTAAAAGTGGGGAATGATTTTCAATTTTTCACTCTTCACTTTTCATTCTTCATTATTTTTTCGGTTTTTTCATGATTGCATAAATCATCACGATGTAACCAGCGATAATTAAAATTGGTGAAACTGTTAAACGCACAGGACTAAACAATTCATCAGCATCAAATTTTGTTGGGTCGTCAGAACCACCACCAATCATCAATATAAAACCTAGAACATTGATAATCAAACCGATGATTAACCATTTATAATTTTCTTTTTGAAATGCAAACATGATTTATAATTTTTTAGAATAGCAAATATAAGGATAATTAATACAAATCATCTAATTTCATTCGCAAATATTTGTTAAGAGCAAACCAAGTTGAAACAAAACTGATTACAATTCCCAAAGTCAAAATCGAAGCAAATAATAAAATGAAGGTTTTAAATTCAAATGGAATTTCAATTGTCTCTAAAATATTATTTAAAGCATAAAATAGCGTCATCAGTAAAGCCATTCCGATTGTTGCCGAAACGATTCCTTGAAGAATCGATTGGACTAAAAATGGTCGTCGAATAAATTTTGAAGTTGCTCCAACCAGTTGCATGGTTTTAATCGTAAAACGCTTTGAGTACAAGGACAAACGAATAGTATTGTTAATCATCGCAACAGCAACAATTATCAACAAGCCAGCAACAAATAAAATCAAATAAACGAATTGTTTGAATCCTAAATTAACATTTTCAACACTTGCTTTGTCGTAATTTACCTCATCAATTTCATCTGGATAAGCCTTTAATATTTTAGCTTTGATGTTTTTCATTCCTTCGCGATTCGCAAATTGAACTTTAGGTTTGTAGCCAACTGTTGGTGGCAATGGATTTTCGCCATCAAAAATCGCTAATACTTCGGATGTTTGGGTTGTTGAACCAGAAAATTCTTCAATTGCACGTTCTGGAGAAACAAAAAATACTTCTTTAAATTCCGACCAGGTTTTTAATTCTTGCTCAACTTGTTTGATGTCAGCTTCATTCATTTCAGCTTTGAAAAATAAATCACCTTGCAAGTTTTCTTTCGCTTGTTTTTGAATGGAATCCAAGCCCAAAACACCTCCTAAAACCAAGCCAATCATAAAAAGAACCAAAGAAATCCCGATTACGGTTGAGACGTAACTTGTTCTTAGACCACGTTTATTGTATTTTTCTGCTGAACTCATCGGCACGAAATTAGGAATAATTTGAAGAAATTTTAAGCAAAAGCAGATTTATTTACCCACAATTTACTTTTCAAATCGTAAGTTCCTGTTTTTTTAGCCATGAAAACAGAATATGCAATCGCAAAAATTAAGGTCGAAAAGCGGAAAACATTCACCCAAGGACTTCCTAAAACATTATTGGTAATTTGATCATTGGCACACATATCCCAAGCTAAATCCATGAATCCGTGAAGGAAAATAACCATCCACAAACTTTTCCAAGCATAATAAAACCAAGCGAAACCCAAACTTGCTCCCGTTGTAAATAAAAAGATTCCAAGTGCCGAAGAAAAGCTATCTGCTTGGTACAAATGTCCAGCACCAAAGAAAAGCCCTGTAAAAATTCCTGCTGGCAAAAATCCCCAACCAGCATAATAAAATAGCAAACCAAAAAGAAAAGCACGGAAAATAAATTCTTCTCCAAAACCTGCTAAAAACATCGCTTTGTAAACAATTTCAAATGAAAAATTGAGTTTAAAATCGACAAGAATTGGCAGTCCAATAAACATGGGTAAGGTGAATACAAAACCCCAAGATAAACCTTTCAAAAAACCTTGATTTAAACCAAATTCTGCAAAAGAGATTTTTTTATTAATTGCATAATTAACAACCAAAGCAAGAATGATTCCAGTAAACAAAACAATCGAGAACGAAATCATTTCATACATATCATTCCATTTTTCTTTACCAAAAATTGCGTAAGCGTAAAAATACTTTTGATATTTGTAAAGCAAAAAGCCAAGAATAATAATCAAACTGCGGAGAATCTTATTTTTAAGCATAATTAAAAGAATTTACTTGGAAAGAAAACAAATTCGATGAAATTAATTTCCAATTGATCTAAGGAAACTTTTTTTCCAGAAGCCATGTTTACATTTAGATTTGGAAACCAACGTAAATTTGTTCTCAAATACCACGATTGAATGCGATTCGGCCTGATATCCCAACCAAATGTTAGTCCAGGTTTCAATCCATAATAAGTTGATTTTTGTTCCAATCCAATTTGATTGATGTCTTTCACTTCCAGTTCTTCGTAACTCAAAGCTGGACCGATAAAAGTAGCAAAACCATGGTAATCAGCAATGAATTTATAGACTTCCAGTGTCAAAGCTTCTCTTTTTGTATATTGCGAATAATTAAATGCAGACAAGTTACTTTTGACTGTTCGGTAAGACAAATTCATTTGTAAATCGGGCCTATGCCAATAATATCCAGCTGCGAATTCAAAATAAACTTTCGACATGCGGTGTTGACCAAGGTATGGAATCAACTCTTTGTTGTGTTCAGAGCTTTTTTTAAGAAAAAAAGATGCTGAAGGTGCAATCCCAAGGGTAAAACCATTTAATCGATGCAATTTCGCTAAAGTATCTGTTAATTTTTTTGTGTATCCACTTTCCCAATTTTTTTCAGCACTTCCAGTTGTTTCCAAGTAATATTTATACGAAATGGAAGTCATCAATTTTGGTGTCACAATATTAAATTGATTGTTCATCTCCACAAAATAATCTGTTGAATTATTGTGCGTATAAGAAGTCGTAAATTCAATTAAATGATGTTTGTAATTAAAAGTCAGACCTGTAACTAGTGGATATTTAAATCGCACTTGATTTACTCCATTTCCTTGTTTATAAGCTGAAGTTAAAGTCATAAAACCAACAAAAGGTCTAACTTTTTTATTTTCAATTCTCCAGGGATAATATTTAAACGCAGTTTCACCAATTGAACGGTAACCTTCTTTCGATGATGCATAAATAGGAATTGTGACGTAAAAATCAGCATGTCCCCAAAAATGTGTTCCTCCTATAATAAATTGAGATTGAAATTGATTAGTTAATTTTCGTTCCTCAAATTGATTTCCAAGTCCAGATTGGTAGGTTTTTGTATTTGCATTTGAGTAGAACTGATTTGTTAAGCCCAAGGTTAATTGAGCAAAACGATGACGGGTATTTCCTCCTTCAACATAAGGTTGAGTAAAAGAAATACCCGTCATCAAAAGAATGTAAAAACTAACCGTGATGGATTTTTTCATACAAATCTCAGTCTTACATTAAATTAAAAAAGTCTTATTTTCTCAACTCCAATTCAAAAGTAAAGTCAACGATATCCCCAATTTTTGGATCAGAAACCATCTCGTGTTTTGAACGATCTAAAGAAGATTTCCCAACGATAATAGCAAATTCACCTTTTGCATCTTTTCCTGAATCGATGAGTTTTAATTCAATATCCATTTTTTGTTTGACACCTTTCATCTCAAAATCTCCAGACAAAATGTACTTGTCGCCATCTTCTTTGATGCTTTTGTTTTTGAAAGTGATTTTCGGAAATTTAGCCGTATTAAAATATTCTTCACCCATCAAACCTTCATCTCTGTATTCGTTAAAAGTTGAAAATCCTGCCATCGGAGCGATTCCACTTAAAATTGATAAATCATTGTTGATGTCAAATGTCCCTTCAACCGATTTGAAACTTCCTTCGGTACGAGCATCTTCAGAGCCCAATTTAAAATCAATTTTTGAATTTTCTTTCGAAATTGTCCACATTCCATTAATTTCAGATAAACTTTTCCCATCTAAATCGAATGGAGTTTTGCTTTTATCTGTACTCAACATTTTAATTTTATCATTCTTTTTTACTTCCATTTTTTGAGGTTGAAGCATCGGAATAGCAAACAAGATTATAGCAAAAGCTACTGAAACTAAAGAAAATAGTTGCGTTTTATTTTTTTGTTTATCCGTTAAAAGCAAAGCTATAATGATTCCAGTAAATGCGCTCAAACCTCCAGCATGCTGTTTAACGATTTCAACAAAAGTAAATCCAGCAATCAAAGCAAGTGGAATGATAAAGTGAATCGCTGATTTCACAAATGAATTTTCAGCTGAATTTTTATATTCTCTCATCCACAAACCAATTCCAGCTCCTAAAAACAAACCTAAAAGTGTACTTTGGTGTAAAAATGAAGACATTTCAATCTCACTATCGTGAACAAGGAATAACAACAAACTCAAAATCATCAAAGGAAAAGAGAAATTTGTCTTGTTTTCACTGATTTTATTCAAGTACATTTCTGAAACAAAATAAGTTGTTACCGTTAGAAAAATCCCAAAACTACTTCCAAAAAATAAACCTCCAAAAATCAAGAAAGCAATACTCATCAAATGCAAAGAGTTTGTGAAATCTTCTGTTTTAAAGAATTTACTTAGGAATTTCCCTTTAAAATGTACCAAAAATGGGAACAATGCTCCTAAAAATGGTAAAATCAACACATTCTGAAAATCGAAAATCAATGGATAAGCTTGAAATTCAATTTTTGCATTGCTGAAGATTAAAAACACAAAAACAGAAAGAATTCCAACTAATCCCATCATTTTGTGATGAACAAATTTATTTAAAACTAAATGTACAGAAACAAAAGGAATCAAAAGTCCCATCAAACGCAAACCATCTTCTTGATTTTTAAATCCTTGAAGTGAAAATACTGCGATTAATACAAAAAGAAGGTAGTTGAAAATACTGTAATACTTGTCGTTAGCTCTCAAGTTCACAAGAAATGAGCTTAATCCTAAAACGATGAAACTCAGAATAAATAATTTTTCCATAATAGTGTGTTTTAAAATAGTTGTTTTTGTAAAGTAAGTGAAAATTATTTGAATTGTTGTAATTTGTGAAGAGAAATTATTTTCCACCTTTTCCCATTGCCGCAAAAGGTGGAGCCAAAAGGTCTAGGCTTGTACTAGTTTCCTTGTAAATTATATACTGTTCTTTTCTTTTTTCCGAAAAAGAAAAGAACCAAAAGAAAACTCGTCGCTGTTTATTCTTACATTCGTTCCAATCCTGAAAAACGACCATTTCGGCGAGCTTTCAGCTTCCTCATGGTTCCCGTCTTTCAGTTCTTTTCACTCTTTTCATAATAAAAGGCGACTTTCGAAAATCGTGAAAACATACAATTAATTTATCAATAATGATTCAATTAGATTTTTGTAAAAACACTTTCCATTCCTATGCGGTATTTAGATTTACGATTCATCATTTTGTAAATACTTTGAATCCAATTGCTTTTTGGCTTTTGCACCCATTTTAACCAATTTTTCTGTTGAAGTAATTAAATTTCCAGGACCGGTGGACAATTTTTTCATTGCTTCATCGTAAGCCAAACTTGCGTCCTTTTGTTTTTTGCCAATGTTTTCAATATCCCCGATAAAACCAACAAATTTATCATATAATTTTCCTGCTTGGTCAGAAATATCAAGCGCGTGACGATTTTGTCGCTCTTGTTTCCAGATACTTTCAACAGTTTTTAAAGTCGCCAAAAGTGTCGAAGGAGTTACCAAAACAATTTTCTTTTCCCAAGCAAATTGATACAAACTTGGCTCTTCTTTCATCGCCCAAGCAAAGGAAGATTCAAGCGGAATAAACATCAGCACAAATTCAGGTGTATCTAAACCTTTTAAATGAATGTAATTTTTCTCACTTAATTGTTTTATATGTGTTTTGATAGACAAAATATGAGCTGACATTTGAACTTTTTGTTCACTTTCATTATCCGCATTGATCGAACGCTCAAAAGCAACAAGCGAAACTTTTGAATCGATTATAATGTGTTTGTTTTCAGGTAAATTGATGATTACATCTGGACGTTGATTTCTGTCTTGATCGTCTTTGAAATTGCTTTGTGTTTCGTATTCACGCCCTTTTTCCAAACCGCTCATTTCTAAAATTCTCTCCAAGGCTAATTCGCCCCAATCTCCTTGTGTTTTTTGATTTCCACGTAAAGCATCAGCTAAATTTTGTGCTGTATTGTTCATTTTGGAATGTTGCTCAGTCAAATTTCTGATAATCGATTCCATGTTGATGTAACGCTCGGATTCTTTTTCATTTTTGTTTTTGACCTCTTTTTCAAAAGCTTCCAATTTCTCTTTGAAAGGCAATAAAAATTGACTTAATTGTGTTTGATTTTCAGTTCTAAGACTTTGATTTCCTCTCAAAATCATTTCTTTACCAATAATTTCTAATTGTTCTTTTAATGTTTTTTCTGCGTTTGAACGCGAGTTTTTCTCCTCTTCCAATTGACTTTTAAGAAAAGTTACTTGCGTTTCAGAAATGATACTTTTCTTTTTTTCATCGTCAAAAGCTGTTTTCAAAAATTGATTTTCTGAATTTAGATTAGCAAGTTGATTTTCTTTTTCAAGAACAGCTTTAGTAAGTTCTTTGTGTTTGAGAAAATAAAAAAGGGCGAAGGCAAGTGCTAAAAAAGCGATGATTCCAAAAACAATGATTTCCATAAATCAAAGATAGAGAAAAATTCCTTTTTCATCACTTTATTTTATTAATTATCCATTCACCTGAACCGAATTTGCAAACTGGATACGAATTAATTTTCATACTTACATTTTTCTTCTTTGCATTAAAAAACCCACGCTTACTAAAAAATGCTGTTTCTCCTTGTTCGCATGGCAAATTTGATTTTTCGTCCTCAAATCCTGGATTTGTTTCTTTTAATAAAACTCCATAAATATACACAAAGGATCCATTATCAGGTTTAACAAAAAATTCCATAACCAAACCCATATCAACATCCGAATAATCATAATTTTTTATTCGCAATTCTCCCGAACCATCTTCAAAAAATGTTATAGTCCCAAAGGGATTTGATTCATTATAAATATCTCCTTGATCATCAGAAACACCTACTATTTCCCATTTACCGATCCATTTTTTTAATTTCTTTTCCTGTAATGTTTTATTGCACGAAAAAAACAAAATTGGAAAAACTAAAATTATAAAGTGTATTTTTTTCATTTTCTTGAACATTCGAAATAAAAATTAAATTCATATTGACCTATATAATAAGGACTTAGCTCTCTTTGAACATACATGTTTAACTTGTCTTTCGACAAATAAGATATGATATATTGACATGTTACCCCAACTCCATCTGGCTCTGTGTACATTTGAGTTGATGTGAAATAAAGTGGTAATTCGAAAGGACCGTAGAAATAATTATAAAATGGTGATAATTTAACTTCTCCATCGAATTTTAAAGCACAATCGTCATCTTCGTTATCTTCTCCCAAAAAAGTAAAGTCTCCAACATCAAAAAACTCCTCTTGACCTTCTACTTTATCACTTGAATATAAAATTCTTGTAACAACCATGCGATCTACATGCCAAACATTTCCTTTTTTTGTAACATCTGCCCAAGTTCTCCCAGATTCTCCTTTCATACAAGAACTTAAAGAGACGAATAAAATGAGGTAAATTAAATATTTCATAATTATGTTTATTTCTAAAATTAATCTTGACTTTCGTAAACCCAATCACATTTGTAAAATGATTTCATGAACAATTATTCATCTTTCCAGACCCTAATCGTAAAATTTTCAGAAATTGTCAATAATTGATCTGGTCTATCTGAAAAGTAATATAAAGCATATTTGGTGTTTACATCATTTGAATAGGCGATTAAAAAAACTTTTGCTTCAATACCGTCAAAAGTTTTATAATCGCTGGCAATAATATAATAGTGTTTTGGATTTATACTTCTATCTCTGTAATAAATGTACAAATCATCACCACTTATTACATAATTTTCA
The DNA here is from genome assembly GCA_040386975.1 of Bacteroidota bacterium. Classification (GTDB taxonomy): domain Bacteria; phylum Bacteroidota; class Bacteroidia; order Flavobacteriales_D; family Crocinitomicaceae; genus M2408. Next base: position 233,733 of record JAZKEO010000002.1, read on the forward strand.
TAGTCTAATGATGTGAATTTTTCTGTCGAGTAAAAAGATCCGAGATTATGAATATACTCTGTCACTTCAGTATAAACCTGATATGAAGTATAAATTTTTGTAAATGATTCTCTGACCTTCTTTTTAAGATCCATATCAGCATATTCAAGTAAAGCATTTCCTTTTTCGGATTTTAATTTGGCTCTTTCAGGTTTCTTTTCAATTGGTTTTTCTGTATTTTTATTTTTAGAATCAATGTTATTACTTGCAATATTTTTCGCTTTATTAGTTACCTTTAAGGTATCGATTTCGGATAAAAAATATTTTTTAATTGTATCTAAACTTACTAATTCATCTATTACTTTTATTTTTAAGTTTTGATATTCTAAATAGGAATTAGAATCAAATTTTAAAAATAAATTTTGATCGTCAATAGATGTTAATTGTCTGTAAAAACCTCCCAACAATTCAGGAAAATTTATATTGGCATTGACATCGGACTTTAAATGTTTAAAATCGGTGTCATATTTTTTCTTAAAATCCAACAAATCATTTTTAGCCTTAAAATAAGCCTCATTTGATTGAATTTTCAATTTTGAAAGCTTTTCTTCTCTTAGTTTTATTGCTTTTAATCGCTCTTCTTCTCTTTGTTTTTTTAATTTTTCCTCTTCCTTCATTTTCTGAGTAATAGGATAAACCCCAATAAGTAAGGTCGTTAAATCTTCAGATACATTTAGGCTTGTAATTAGTTTTTCTTGTCTGTGAATCGTATCGATTTTATCAGTAAGTGCGTTCCAACGTAAAATGATTGATTCCTGTTCTGAAATTATTTTTTTGTCGATTGTATCATTTTTGTTTTCAATCACATTCCATTTTACATTGACTTTTTGAACATAATCAGTTGATTTGACAAAATATAAAAAACTACAACTATCATTTTCAAATTTAAGTGATGTAGTAAAATCTGAAACTAAAAAATGTGATTTAAAAATAGAATTATCTTTCAAATTAATTTGCATTACATTTTCAGATAAATTTTTATTCCCATAAAACACTTTATTAGCACTTGGAAAAACGCTTAAAAAATTTGAATTTGTATAATCATCTTTTGTACTAATATTAATTTGTAGAGTTTTTTCTTCAAAACTTGGAAAACTCAATTTGTTAATATCCAGCATTTTTGAATAATCTGATAAGATTAAACTATAAATATTAGCATCTTTATCTACAAAAATCTGATTTGAACCATACAAACTAATTTTTTTGATCTTTTTCATCTTTTTACTATCAATGACAAAAATATCATTTTGGCTGACCCCCTCCTTGTTAGACTTATCCATCAAGCAAACAAAAAATATCAAATTTTGTTTTGGATTATAAAAATAACGACTATTGTATTTATAGATTTTATCAATATCAACAAGAGAAATTTCTCCAACTTCATTTGTTTGTAGGTTTATTTTTGTGAGAACCTGTTTTCCATCAATATTTGATATTTTAAATTTAGAATCCCCAATAATTTCTTCCTCATAACGAAATGAAGTACTATTAAATTTTACTGGTTTTTCATTTGGTGATACTTCATAGCATTTAGATTCCTCATTTGTGTAAGCATAATAATTTTCATTTTTTTTGATCATCTTAGTAATCTGAAGTTCATTATTATTCTTAAATTCTTCAAACATATCTGAACTCCAAAACTCTAATTTTAAATCCTGAGAAAAAACAGAACTGAAAGCAAAAAGAGAAAAGAGAAATTTCATATTAGATTAATTTTAGTAACAAAGAAAATAAAATAATTTCATTTTTTCAAATTATAACAGTTATTCCAAATTGCACATATTTGAATTTATAAGTATCGCGTTCTTTTTGACGATAATTATCAAGACCAGTGCTAAGAGTTAATCCAGCTGGACCAAGGATCTGATAAGTTGCTTTCAAATCAATGGCAGAATTAAATGCTTGATCACTTTTTCTAAATGCCGGACTTAAAGTAACTTTTGTGAAAAGATCTAGTTTGTCAGCAACATTGGTAATTATTCCAATTTCTGGACCAAATAAAACATAAGCTCTATCTAAAGAATCTGTATCAAAACCTTTTGCCCCCATGCGGATTCCCATTCCAATTTTAGTTGAACTTCCAGCAATACTAATTGGTCGCTTGTTATTAAAAACCATCCCACCATTAAAATCAAAAAAACCTCCATTAAATCCATTGGTGACATTTACCGCATCTATATTGTCGCCATTTTTTGCTTCATCACTTGTAAGAGCAAAAATTGAATTCACTAAAAAAGAAGCATCAAATCCTCCCCAAAAACCAAATTCTGGCGAATAAAAATCTAATTCAAACATCAAGTGATTTGTTTTAGTAAGTTTATATGGTTCTGTTCCATCTTTTGGAAATAATTTTCCATTTCCAATTTGAAATAAACTCAAATTCCAAATTTGTTCCTTTAATTGTGCTTGTATAAAACTTACACAAAAAATACTGAAAATAATTGCTACTTTTTTCATGACCGTATGATTTAAAATTATACTACAAAGTTCGTGTAATCTTAAATCGTGGTTTTACGCAATTTTACCTAAACCACTACGTAAATTTACTTAATTGTACACTATTTAAAGTGGAATTCGGATAAAAACGGTTGTTCCTGAATTGGAAGTTGAATCAAAATTAATTTCCCCATGAATTAAATCAATTCTGCTATTCAAACTTGATAGACCAATTCCTTTTTTAATCGTGTTTTCATTAAATCCTGTACCGTTGTCTTCAAAAATCAAGGTAACAAAATCATCCGTTTTTTTTAACACGACTGTTATAGCATTTGCTTTGCTGTGTTTTACAACGTTATTTACTAACTCTTGACAAATACGATATAAACTAACTTCAATTTTTTCGGAAAGACGATTTTCAAAACCAAAATGTTCAAAGTCATAAGATATTTTTTGAACAGTAAGACTTCGATGAAATAAATCTTCAATAGCAGAAATTAAACCCAATTCTTTCAAGGTAACAGGCATCATCTGATAGGAAATATTTCTTACTTCTTGTGCCGTTTTATCTAAATTTGAAATGAAATGTGTCAGCCTTTGATTCAACTCATCTGATTCATCTTCTTTGAATTCGTTTAAATTCATTTTTAAAACGGTCAAATCTTGTACAACCCCATCGTGTAATTCTTTGGCAATACGTGTACGTTCTTTTTCTTCTCCTTCAAGCATTTTTTCGAATCCAACTTTTTTCTGTTCTAACAAAATGAATTTAATTCGCTGCTTTTGTTTTCCCCTAAGCCATAAAATAAATAAAATTAACACAATCAAAATAAGACCAAAAAGTACATACAAAATTCTCTTTATCTTTTTTTCTCTTGCTAAGATTTTTTTCTGAGCTTGGAGTTTAAAATCTGCTTTTTCAGCTTTATATTTATCTTGTATAGAGTAGATTTCCTCTTTACTACTTTCATTGATAAGACTATCATTATAGTTTAAATATAAAACATGGTTTTCAAGGGCCAATTTATAATCCTTTTTCTTTTTGTGAAAAATATACTTTGAATAATAATAATCATTTAATGCTAAAATAGATTTTAATTTAGGGTAGATTGCATCACTTTTACTTAAATATAATTGAGCAGAATCTAATTGATCAAGATTTGAATAAATGTCAACTAATGAAACAAGGGAAGAAAAAAGACTTGCACTATCGGCAATTTTTTTGTGATAATAAAGTGATTTTTTTAAATTTTTAATTCCATCCTGTGGGTTTTTATTTTCATAATTAACCAAACCAAGATTTTGATAGGCAGTTCCAACATACAAAGAATCAGGAGATTTTAGCATATAATAAACCGACTTTTCATAATTTTTAATTGCATTTGGAAAATCTAACATTTGATAATACGAAACACCAAGTGTATTATAAGCATTTGACAAAGCATAATATTCTTCTAATTCCTTTTGAATCTTAATCGCTTTTAGAATGTAAGGAATTCCTTTCTTTTGTTGTTGTATTTCGTTGTAAACTGAAGCAATATTATTACATCCAGACGCAATACTATATTGGTTTTTAGTTTTCTCAGCATATCTTAAAGCCTTAAAAAATGATTTTTGCGCTTGTGGAAAATCACCCTTATAAAAATACTCAGCTCCCAATTTATCATAAAGCTCCATTAAATCGGTTTCACTCTTCGCATGTGCTATTTTTGCTTTTAAACTTTTTATTTCTTGTCCATTTAGACTGAAAAAAAACAGAACACTGAGTATAAAAGCAACTAATTTCATAATCGATATTTTCAAACCAATCTATTTTTGATTGCAACGCTGATTAATTTAGCAATAGAATTCACTTCAAACTTTTGCATGATGTTATTTTTGTGGGTTTCGATTGTTCGTGGACTTAAAAATAATTTTTCTCCGATTTCTTTCGGACTTAAACCTTCACAGAGTTGAACCAAAATTTCGTGTTCTCTTTCTGAAAGTGGCTCAATTAAATGGTAACTTGAAGAAGTTGTAGGATTTTTCAATCCTGCCATCACTTTTAAAACTTCCTTTGAATAAAAAATCTCATTTCCTTGAACAGCCAAAATTGCTTCTTTAAACTCTTGTAAACTTGAATCTTTGTTTAAATAAGCATTTGCACCTTTTTCAATGCAATCGTTTACAATTCCTTTTTCGTTTAACATGGATAACATAATACAGGGAAGTGAAGGAAAACTTTTTTTCAATTCAACAAGAGTTTTTCTTCCATCCCATTGAGGCATTTCAATGTCTAAAAAAATCAAATCTGGTTTCTGATTCAAACAAGCTTGATACAAGTCTAATCCATTAGGAAAAATTTTAATTTCATTCACTCCATCAATTTTTTCGAGCAAACTGCTAATCCCTTGAACAACTAGTTCATGGTCATCAGCTAAATATATCGTTTCAATTAATTTCAAGTATCAAAGATAAAGAAAAAAATATACTTTAAATGAACTTTCTTTAGAATAATTTGTACTAAACTCAAAACCAAAACATGAACAAAATTATCTTTTTACTTTTTCTACTTACGAGTTTCTTGGAACAACTAAATGCACAATTCGATTTTTCTAAAACAAAAATTTGTGATCATGGTCACATTTGCTGTCAATCAGGTTGTAGTTGCTGTACCGAGCGTAATCGTCCTCAACAATATGAAACTATTTTACTTAAAAAAGTGGCACATGTGAATAGAAAAATTGTTGTAGAACGTTTTCAATATGCGATGAATTCGAGTAAGTACCCTGTAAGCATTTCATTTCAAGATGAAGTAAATCAAAGTAATGAAACAGTTACATATTATATTCCACAATTGTTTTACTACATTGAGTTCAGACCATTTTCTGAAGGAGAAAAAACTAATTTAGACAAGCTAATTGAAGATTATGAAAAAAGTGGACAAATTTTGGTAGTTGACAAAAAAGACAATTACCTTTTACTTAATGCTAAAGGAGAAAAAATTCCTTTTCAAATGCATTCTATTGCCAAAATTTCAAATGAAGCTTCCATTGGTGGAATTCGGGTAATAAACTTTAATGTTTTTGCCTTTTTGGACAACGATTTGAATGTCTTAGGTGAAATGCGTTACCAAGAAATTGCACCTATGTTTGATTGTGATTTTTATTTAGTCAGAGATTTTGACCGAAAATATGGACTTGCAAATCCAAAAGGGGAACTTGTAATTCCTTGTATCTATTCTGAAATTAGAAGTTTAGGTCACAATTTATTTTCTGTAAAAGAAGGAATACAAATTTCAATTTTAAATACTAAAAATTTCCCTATTTCTAAAGAAAAATACCTTGGTGTAGATGAATTTTCGGAAGGTTTAGCAGAAGCTACAAATTTGAAAAATGAAAAAATGTTCATTGACACAAATGGAAATGTAGTTTTCAAACACAATTATCAACTATTTCGCTCATTTAGTAATGGATTGTGTTCTGTTATGAAAGATGGCAAAATAGGTTTTATAAATAAAAAAGGAGAATTAGTTATTGATTACATCTTTGATCGTGTGCAATCATTTCACAAGGATGTTGCACCTGCTTCGATTGGGACAGATTCAAACAAAGACAAATGGGGATTAATTGACCAAAAAGGTAATTTTATCACTGAAAAAAAATACGATGATTTCGAACAATTTAAAAATGGATTAGCTCGAGTTTTTATTAACGGAGTTGGCTACGGATTGATCGATACAAAGGGTCAGGAAGTCTTTAAACCGATGTACAGCATCAGTGGATATGGGACAAAAAATGATTATTTTATCCAAGATATGCTTATTCGTCAAACGATCGGCAAAAGTAAGTCATTGGAAATAGTTAATCGAAAAGAAGAGCAAATAATTGACTTATCAGCTTATGTAGGTGCGAATTTTGTTACGAATAGTAAAAAACCATACTCCTACTGGCCATACATTGTCGTTTATGAAAGTGACACAGTTCGGAATTTAATTGGTTTTCAAGGAAATAAACTTTTAAAAAACAATTATCAACTCATTTCCATCGTTTCAGAGGATTTGGCTCTAGTGAAATTAAAAGGAAAACAAAAATTAATTCGAATTTCAGACGAAAAAACACTAGTTGACTTTGGAGATAATAAATCTGCAAAATTTGACGGCTATTTTTATGAAATCACTAACAATGGAGTTTTAGAAACATACAATTTGAATGGAGAGAAAATAAAAGTATATGGAATTTTGTAGTTCAGATTTTGAAAAAAAGTGGATTTAAAATTTGGATTATTCAAATTAATTTCCTAATTTCACTTTTATAAAACTGCTAAAATGAATAAAATTCGAACCTTTCAACGGGTAATGATTTCTATTATGATTTTACTCAATTTGTTGTTGTATTTTATTAAGTTGTAAAATCATTTACCTTAATTTAATTCTGCTACTGCTTTCAGAAACTTTGATTTCTGTTAAGGTGGTTGGAATTATTATTTGAGGGTTGGTTTTGAAAATTGTTAGTTGTATTAAGATTAACGGTTTCGGGCTTGGTGAAGGTGGTGATTAATATTATTTGCGATTCAAAATCGTTTTATTTTAAATTTTTCGTTTACGTTACCAAAATTTCGGCTCTGTTGCCAGACGTGTGTTATAGCCTGCTGTGGACACATTGCTTGGGTTTTGCTTTCCATTTGTCCTCTATTTAATTTTCTTCTGCATTTCTTTTTTTAATATTTGAAAAAAACCGTCAATTGTCTGAAGAGCTTTTAAATTAAATTCTTTTGAAAAACGAAGCGCTATCTTGTCAATGTCGATTATAGCAATAAGTAAACCCTCATTTCGTTTCGCTAATTCAACAGCTTTCTTTTTGTCAACTAATGGTTCTCCATGCACGAAAATATTACGCAGTGTATTGTAGTCCTTTAACTTACCCCAAGTGTTGTCAGAAAACGGTTTGTTTATGTCGCAAACTTTTTTGAGATAAATAGAAGCTCTGGTAATTCCACTACCAGCAATGTCTGCCAACCCTACTTTATAATCTTCGGTCTGTTGCAAGTTTTTGCAAACTTGGTCTAAAGCGGATTCCAAACGAAAGTAAGAATGAAGAAAAGTCGTTCGCCAAAGAATGTCAGGGAAAATACTTCCAAATTGAACTTCTGGGTCAAGTCTTGGGTTAGTGTGTTCTGGTTCGTCAGGGAGTTTTTTATTATTTTGTAAATTGTCCGTTAGAAATTTGTCCGTGGATTTAATAAAAGCTTCGATGTCTTTTAACTCATGAGAAATGTAGTCAAAATGATAATTATAAGTAAATTGTCCTAATTGTTCTTTGTCTATTTTTTCTTCCATAAAGAGTTTGTCTTTTCGTCAATTTGTTTATTGGACGAGTCAGCCGCAGTTGGCTATAACTTACTTATATACAAATCTATTCTTCAAAATTTTCAAATCAACACATTTTCAAATCTTCAAATCAGCTTTACATTCTCTCAGGAACCTCCACTCCAATTAATTTCATTGCGTTTGCAACAATTTTTGCTGTGTTTTCACAAATCATCAAACGCAAATTACGCAAATCGGTATTTTCTTCAGCGTTTACAGGGACATTGTGATAAAACTGATTAAAAGCTTTCACTAAATCGTAAGAATAATTTATCAATAAAGCTGGAGAATGTTCTTTTCCTGCATCGTGTAAAACAGTTGGAAACAAAATCATTAATTTGATGATTTCTTTTTCATCCAAACCTAAATTTGCACCTAAAGAGGAATCAGAACTTGCGGAAACTGAGCTTGTCGAAGTTTTACGCAACAAAGATTGAATTCGCGCATAGGTATATTGGATAAAAGGTCCCGTATTTCCGTTTAATTCAATCGATTCCTCGGGATTAAACAACATACGTTTTTTTGGATCCACTTTCAGCAAATAATATTTCAAACCAGCCATTCCAATTTGGCGGTATAAATTTTGTCTTTCAGCTTCCGACATTCCTTCCAAATGTCCACGTTCTTGCGTCATTTCCGTTGCACTTGCAACAACATCAGCCATCAAATCATCTGCATCAACAACTGTTCCTTCACGTGATTTCATTTTCCCTGAAGGTAAATCTACCATTCCATAAGATAAATGGTAACACGATTCAGCCCAAGAATAACCCATTTTCTTTAGAATTAAAAACAACACTTTAAAATGGTAATCTTGCTCATTTCCAACAGTATAGGTAATTCCTTCCAAATCTGGATAATCTTTGAAACGATCGATTGCTGTACCAACATCTTGCGTCATGTAAACCGCTGTACCATTGGAACGAAGCAATAATTTTTCGTCCAAACCTTCATCAGTCAAATCAATCCAAACCGAACTGTCTTCTTTTCGATAAAAAACACCTTTTTGTAAACCTTCAGCAATTACTTCTTTTCCAATCAAATAAGTATCGGATTCGTAATACAATTTATCGAAATCAACGCCCATATTTTGGTAAGTAACGTCAAAACCTTGATAAACCCAAGAATTCATCGTTGTCCAAAGTAAATAAACTTGTGGGTCGCGTGCTTCCCATTTCATCAACATTTCGTTCGCATCACGCATCAAAGAAGTTTGATTTTTTGCTAAATCTTTGATTTTTGCGCTTAAATCGATAACTGCATTTTCTGTTTTACCAATTTTTGCTTCCTCAAGTTTTAGGAATTCAGCTTTTACTTGTTCTGAAAAATCGTCAAAATTTCCATTTTCCCATTGCTCGATAATCGATTTTGCTTCAGAATTGTATTCTTTATCGAAAATCACATAATATTTCCCGACTAATTTATCTCCTTTTAAGCCTGTATTTTCTGGAGTTTCACGTTCACCTTTTGCGTTCAAAGGAGAAAAACGCTCCCAAGCCAACATACTTTTACAAATATGAATTCCACGGTCGTTGATAATTTGTGTTTTCACAACTTTGTAACCGTTTGCTTTGTTAATTTCCGCAACTGCATAACCTAGAAACACATTACGTAAATGACCTAAATGCAGAGGTTTATTCGTGTTTGGAGACGCGTATTCCACCATCACTGTACCTTTCGAATTAGGCGTTTGAAAACCAAATTTCGGGTTTTCTGAAATCATTTTCAATTGAGAAAACCAATAGTCATTTGTCAAGGAAATATTTAAAAATCCTTGTACAACAGAAAAACTTTTGATTTCAGAAATATGTTCTTGTAAAAAAGTTCCAATTTTAGCTGCAGCCAAATCTGGAGAAGTTTTCAAGAGTTTCACAAATGGAAAAACAACAAGCGTTAAATCTCCTTCAAATTCTTTCCTAGTAAGCTGAAATTGTACTTGTTTCCCCTCAATTTGAGTTCCAAAAAGTTCAGTAGCGTGTTGAATTAAAAGATTTCGAATGATATTTTCCATTTTTATTTTAAGCTTTTGTTAATTTGTTAACTTGTTAGTAATTGATTCCAATATTTGGAAAGCAATTTCTGCCATTTTATTTATGTTTTCGTCTAAACATGGGTTTACTTCAACAATTTCCAAGCAGGTAATTTTTGGACTATCAAGTAAGTTTAGAATTAAATTTTCCGCTTGAATCGGTGTCAAGCCTCTGTCAACTGGAGTTCCTGTTCCGTGAGAAGTGAAATTTGGATCCATTGAATCGACATCAAATGAAATGTAAATGATGTCGCAAGCGTCCAATTTGTTCAACACTTCGTCAGCAATTTCTTTTTCTCCGCGAAGTGTTACCTCATCAACACTGTAATTCTTAATCCTGTTCCTGGCAATCACTTCATCCTCTTGTTCTTCCGTGTCACGAACAGCAATAAAAACTAAATCTTCGTGTAAAATCTTAGGACTTATTGAACCAATATTTTTTAAGTCATTCCATAAATTAATTGTTTCGGATGGAACATCATTTGATTTACAAGCCAAATTATCTTCATTTAAAGCACTTGAAAGTGGCATTCCGTGAATGTTTCCCGATGGAGTTGTATATGGAGAATGAATGTCTGCATGTGCATCAATCCAAATCACACCCAAACGTTTATCTGGAAAAGCCGATTTGATTCCAGCAATTGTTCCACCTGCAGAACCATGATCTGAAGCCAAAACCAAGGGAAATTCATTTTTCAATAAAACAGATGAAACTTCTTGATTTAAAGCAGTATAAATTTTCAACAAACCATCAATTCGTTTTGCAAATTGGTGTGCCGTTGCAAAATCCAACAAATGATTTTGATTTGGAATATGTATAAGTGGAAATTGACCAAACAACTTGCTTCCTTGGTTCCGTGCTGCAACCATCATTGCTTCTGGTCCAAGTGAAGAACCGCGTGTACCCGCCGTAATTTCAGATGTATTGATAATGAAATTGATTTTTTTCATGTTTATTTTGTTAAAAGTAGGATGAGAATTTCTCAATTACTTAAAATTAAAAAAGGACTCTTTTTTTAAGAAAGTCCTTTCATTTTAAAATATGTTTCGTTACTGTATCGTTAATTTTTTCTCTAAATCTTCCAAGTAAACACGAAATTGCTTATCTGTTTCTGAAAGGTTTGAAACGGTACGACAAGCGTGTAAAACTGTTGCGTGGTCTTTTCCTCCACAATGAGCACCAATACTTGCTAAAGAAGATTTGGTCATTTTTTTAGAAAAGTACATCGAAATTTGCCTTGCTTGAACAACTTCACGCTTACGCGTTTTTGATTTCAGCATTTCAATTGGTAAATCAAAATAATCACACACCACTTTTTGGATATAATCAATTGATACTTCTCGTGCTGTGTTTTTCACGAATTTATCAATCATTTGTTTCGCTAAATCAAGTGTGATTGCTTTTTTATTCAAAGAAGCTTGAGCTAAAAGTGAAGTCCAAGCACCTTCCATCTCACGAATATTTGTGTTGATGCTATAAGCTAGGTATTCAACAACTTCACGAGGAAGATCGATACCATTTCCGTACATTTTTTTCTCTAAAATAGCGATACGCGTTTCCAAATCTGGCGAAGCTAAATCTGCTGAAAGTCCCCATTTGAAACGAGAAAGCAAACGTTGTTCCATTCCATGCATTTCAACTGGAGCTTTATCCGACGTTAAAATGATTTGTTTACCATTTTGGTGTAAATGGTTGAAAATATGAAAGAAAACGTCTTGTGTCTTATCTTTTCCAGCAAAAAACTGAACGTCATCGATAATCAACACGTCAATCATTTGATAAAAATGAATGAAATCGTTTGTTGTTCCGTTTTTTATAGCATCAATAAATTGGTGAGCGAATTTTTCTGAACCAACATATAAAACTGTTTTATTTGGAAATTGATTTTTGATTCCAATACCAATAGCGTGTGCTAAATGTGTTTTCCCTAAACCAACTCCACCATAAATCAACAAAGGATTAAAGGCAGTTCCACCAGGCTTATTTGCCACAGCATAACCTGCAGATCGAGCCAAACGGTTGCAATCTCCTTCAACAAAATTTTCAAATGAGTAAGCTGGATTTAAATTTGAATCTACGTTTACTTTTTTCAATCCTGGAATAATAAAAGGATTGGTAATTTGTCTTTCGTTCAAATTCATCGGTACAGTTACAGGTGCGTTTTTTAATGCCGACTTATTTGACGTAGGCAATTTCACTGTGTAAGGTGTAGCATTTCTTGAGTTATTTTCCATAACAATACTGTATTCCAATTGACCTTCGTTTCCAATTTCTTTTTTTATCACCTTGCTTAAAAGGGTAATATAATGTTCTTCAAGCCATTCGTAAAAAAAATGCGAAGGCACTTGAATTGTCAAAATGTTGTTTTCTAATTTTACTGGTATAATTGGGTCAAACCATGTCTTAAAAGCTTGCAAGGGAATATTATCCTTGATAACTTTCAAACAGGCATTCCAAATTGTTTCACATTTTGCACTCATTAATTTAAAATTTTCAATAAAGTTATTACTATATGCTGTTTAAAACTTTTTTATTCCGCTAAAACGCTTGAAATAGTGGTTTTAAGTTCGCTGATTTTTCAGAGAGCAAATATTGGGATAAAAAAGTTTATAAAAAAATTAAAAAGGTATTGATTCTTAACTTTTTTTTACTTCTTAAAAAAATATTAGTTGAAGCATTTTTTTTTAATTTTTACTAGGAAATTCAATAAATTTGACTATATAAACAATTCAATTTATGCAAACATAATGAATTATTGAAAGCTATTCTCGATATAAATATTAATATTGTATTTTAAAACAGCAAGTTATGAAAATTAATTTTCAAAACCAAATAAAAATCCGTGTGCGATATAGCGAAACTGACCAAATGGGATATTGTTATTATGGAAATTATGCCCAATATTTTGAAGTTGGTAGAGTTGAAGCTTTAAGAAGCATAGGTCTGAGTTACCGGGAAATGGAAAAGCAGGGAGTAATGCTACCTGTTTCTGAGTTTTCAGTAAAATACAATGCTCCAGCATTCTACGATGATGAATTAAACGTTAAAACAAGTATCATAAAAGTTAAAGGAGCAAGAATTTATTTTGATTACGAAATAATTAATGAAAATGGTTTATTAATTTCAACTGCACAAACAGTTTTAGTTTTCGTTGACAAAACAACAATGAAACCAATTATTGCCCCAACAAATTTTGTAGATGCAATAAAAAATTATGCTATTTAAATTATTTATAAAAAATACAATATGAAAGCTGTCTTTTTTAAAAATAAACCGTTATATTTATAGTTAAGATTTAAAAAATGGTTGTAGAAAAATCCAGAACGAAAAGTCTAAAATTTTTAAGAGCATTTTTCCCTATTCAATTATTGTTTGGGCATGTCAAGTACAACCTATTCTCACTGATTTTTTGGTTCTTATTATTTGAAATCACTTCTGATAAATTCGGCTACGCATTTGGAATTCCATTTTTGTTTTACTCACCTGAATATCAAGGGGAAACAAGTGCAATCTCTTTCTTATTACTCGGTTTTGCTATTGGTGGTTTTACCATTGCTTTTCACACTTTTAGCTATATTAAACTGGGAAAAAAATATCCTTTTATTATTTCCGTTTCAAAACCCTTTATCACATTTTGTTTAAACAATTCTCTTATTCCTTTGGTTTTTGTAATTTACTTTATGGTAAAATTTACCTTGTTTCAAGTGAGGGAAGAGTTTGCAACAGTTTGGGATTTAATTGTCTATAATTTTTCCTTTCTCTTTGGTTTTGCCTTTTTTTTACTCATCTCATTCTTTTACTTTTTTCCTAACAATAAAAAAATATTAATTATTGAAGAACAAGATTTAGAAGATAAACCTTTAAGTCAATTTTTAAGAAGAAAAATAAATTGGAATGAATACTTTGTGTATAAAAAGGATCGCACTTTTATCTATATGCAGACTTTGAAAACTTGGAAAGCAAGTCGTTCCCTACAAAGTTTTGACAAAAAAACCTTAGATTACGTTTTTAAAATTACAAAAAAGCGTTCTTTTATTTTTGAAATCGTAACCATTTCAAGCTTTATTTTGATTGGTATTTTTAGGGAACATCCATTTTTAGATTTACCCGCTGGAATGAGTGTCATTATGCTTTTAACCATCGTGATGATGATTGTCAGTGCGTTAACAACTTGGTTATATTATTGGACTTATCCTGTAATTATTTTTGTGTTGATTTTGATGAATTTCTTGAGTCAGTACACGAGTCTTTTTCAATACAAAAATTATGCTTATGGCATGTCTTACGAAAAAGGAGATTTAAAAAAATATGAACTCACTCATATTCAAAAAAATTCCGACAGTCAGATACATTTTAATCAATCTAGAAGAAGTTTCTTGAAATCTATGAACGCTTGGAAGGTAAATACAGGTGAAAAAAAACCTAAATTAATTATTTTATTAACGTCTGGTGGTGGTTCAAGAAGTGCTTTATGGACTTTTACTGTTTTACAACATTTAGACTCCACTTTTAATAATGAGATTTTTAAGCACACTCAAATGATAACAGGAGCTTCTGGAGGTATGGTTGGAGCAGCATTTTACCGTTCGCTGGTTTTGAAAGAATTGATTCAAAATGAAAAAACCTTCCATGTTTCTTCTACAAATTCAA
>JAZKEO010000003.1:0-2944 GCA_040386975.1 Bacteroidota bacterium
GCGAGATCGATGCTGTGATGATCAACCCCTCGACGATTTACGGTGGAGGAGATGGAAAAAACTGGGATGAACAAAAATCTGCTTTAAAAGATGGAACCGACATTATTGTTGCAACTCCAGGTAAACTTTTATCGCACATCAATCAAGGTTACGTCGATTTTTCTAAAGTCAAACATTTGGTTTTAGATGAAGCAGATAAAATGCTTGACATGGGTTTTGCCCAAGATTTGGACACCATCATTAACAAACTTCCACAAAGTCGTCAAACTTTGCTTTTTAGTGCAACTATGGCACCAAAAATTAGAGATTTAGCTCGAAAAATATTAAAAAATCCAGCTGAAATTACTTTATCGATTTCAAAACCAGCAGAAGGAGTGAAGCAAGGTGTTTATTTATGCCACGACGAGCAAAAATTAGGTTTAATCAAACATATTTTAACTGAAAGAAGCGATTACACAAGCATCATTATTTTTACTTCGTCAAAAAGTAAAGTCAATGAAATTGTAAC
Source organism: Bacteroidota bacterium (assembly GCA_040386975.1). GTDB lineage: Bacteria > Bacteroidota > Bacteroidia > Flavobacteriales_D > Crocinitomicaceae > M2408. The sequence goes on from JAZKEO010000003.1 coordinate 509, forward strand.
TGGACTTAGGAAAAATGGCTTCAAATCAACGGGAGTTTCTTCAAATTTAGACCAAGAACAAAGAGAAGAAGTGTTGAGAGGTTTCCGTTCAAAAAGAATCAGAATCATTGTAGCAACGGACGTGATGAGTCGTGGAATTGACATCAAGGAAATTAATTTGGTGATCAATTACGACACTCCATTTGATGCAGAAGATTACGTTCACCGTGTTGGTCGTACAGCTAGAGCAAACACTAAAGGCGAAGCAATTACACTTGTAAACGAAAAAGATATGCGTAAATTAGCTTTGATTCAAAAATTAATCGAAGCCGAAATCCCCCAAGCAAAAATTCCAGAAGAATTAGGCGCTGGACCAGTATTTAGTTTGCAAGCATTACCTAAAAAGAAGAAAAATTTCAAGAAGAAAAAGAAGGTTAAGAAAGAGGAAGTTTGAATTTATGAATATTCATAACCTTTTTTTCTAGCACCTTTGAATACAGGAATTCCAGTTGGAAGAATATATTTAGTTATAATTTCATTTAATTCTTTCACAGTTCCCATGCATATTTCAAAATTTTCAGATTCATCGATTTTACAAGCAACTATCGAGTAATATTGTTCTCTATAATCGGCTTGATTCATTGTCATTCCATAACCAATTCCTTGGGAAACTCTATAAGTTTTGTTTATTTGTTTAAAAATAAAAAATTTATAATCGTACCAAAATTTTTCTTCGGTATAAGGAAGGAAATATAAAATACGGTATTTAATTGTGAAACCTCTTTTATCTGAATCATTGATTATGAAATCCTTATAAGAAAATTGCATTAAACTAAAAGCTAATAAAAGAAAATAATAGGCTGGTATTTTAAGAATTTCTAAAAACCCTATATGATATGCAGTAATTACATATACCAATAAAAAAAGGTATCCAACGCCAATTCCTGTTGAAGGCAATGCAGTTCCTTGTTTAATTTTCACAATTCTACTCAAATTTATTTAATTTGCAATTTGCCAATCTGTAATCTGTAATCAACTAATCAAACAAAGTAGGCAAATCATCCTCATCAGATTTCGGATTAATGTCCCATTCAATATCCGCTGAATTTTCTTCGCTTTCAGTTTCTGTATCATCAACAGCTATTCCATCGATTTCAAAAGGAATTTCTTTCTTTTCTTTTTCTGGCCAAGCTTCACCACCATCAATTTCATGTGTCAGAACGATTTCTTTCACTTTCAATTTTGTCATTTGATTTCCTTGAGCTTTCATACCTTTAATCTCAATTAAATCAGCTAAATTGACAATGTTATCAGGAAGATTTTTCGTTTCTTTAAGTAATTTATTGTAAACAATTTTTGCTTCTGGACGGTAAGAAGTTGATACCAAATCCATGTATGAACCTTCAGCTTCTCCGATAAAAGAAATTCGTTTGTCTGTCATTGTTTCACACACAAATCGTTTCACATAATGCAAATCTTTCTCTGCATCGTAATAAACGGTTGAAATTGGTCTGTCTTGAATCCATTTTTCAATGTGAATCATGTCGTCATCAAAGTGTGTTGACAAATCAAAATTCGATAAACGGTATTCCCCATTTTTGTATAAAGTCAAAATTTTATCTGTTCCTTTAAATGGACCTAAAAATTTTCCTCTTCCATCGTCGTTTAATCGACCAACAATGGTGTCGTACCAAATTTTACGAGAGGCTAAGGTAGAGCCACCAACTTCTTTTTGAACGATTTTTTGTACAATTTCTTTTGTAACTCGATTTCCTGCCGAAGTTCTACTTTTAATCAACATTTCACCAAAATCAATATCAAAACGCAAACGTTTCAAATGTGGTCTTGGTCGTAATAAAACAGTTACAATTTCTTTTTCACCATTCGGATGCACAGAGAAATAAAGCAGTTTCGAACCTTTTGTTCCTCGCGTTAAATCGTATTCGGTATCACGTGTAATGCTATTGACAAAAAAGCGTTTCATCATTGTTGCACCGCCAAGTCCATCTTGATACATCACATGATAAATTGTTCGCGTATCACCTTTTTTCCAAACGTCGGCGTGAATGATTCCTTTACCAACAAACTTTTTATCCGAAATTTTGGTTACAAGCATTTTTCCCGTATCAAAAAAGCAGATTATGTCATCAATTTCAGAACAATCGTTAACAGCTTCATTTTTCTTTAAACCCCAACCGATGAAACCTTCTTCCATGTCAACATATAATTTTCTGTTGGCAATGATTACTTTGGTTGCGGTAATATTGTCAAATACTTTGATTTCCGTTTTACGCTCTTTTCCTTCTCCAAAACGTTTTTTGATGTCTTTGAAGTATTCAATTGCGTATTCAATTAAATTGTCAAGTTTCGCTTTCACTTCTTCCATTTCAGCTTCCAACTTCACAATCAAATCATCGGCTTTATGCTTCATCACATTTTTATTTCCTGCGTTAAGCC
>JAZKEO010000003.1:2954-47276 GCA_040386975.1 Bacteroidota bacterium
AACGTGTGATACGAATCATTTTGATTTCTGTCAGACGATATAAATCATCATCATTAATGTCGCGTTTGAATTGCTTTTTAAATTTCTCAAAACGTTTGTACAAGTAGTCATAAAGCGTTTCTTTGTCGCCATACAATTTGAAATCAATGTACATTTCTTCACGAATGAAAATCTTCTCCAAGGTAGAAAAATGCCATTGTTGCATCAATTCATTCAAACGAATTTCCAATTCCCATTTTAACAGTTGAACCGTGTTATTCGTATTGATTTTTAAGATTTCTGTTACACCTAAAAAACGAGGTGTATCTTTATCAATAATCGATGAATTCGGAGAAATCGAAACCTCACAATCTGTAAAAGCATAAAGTGCATCGATTGTTTTATCAGGAGAAATTCCAGGAACCAAATGAATCACAATTTCCACTTCTGAAGAAGTATTGTCCTCTATTTTTTTTACTTTAATTTTCCCCTTATCATTCGCTTTGATGACAGATTCAATCAAAGAACTGGTTGTCGTCCCAAAAGGAATTTCGTGAATAATTAACGTCTTGTTGTCTAATTTTTTAATTTTTGCACGAACACGAACTTTTCCACCTCTCAAACCGTCGTTGTAGTTTGAAAAATCTGCCATTCCACCGTGTAAAAAGTCAGGATATAATTCTACTTTTTTTCCACGCAAATGGTTGATACTTTGTTCGATTAATTCGTTGAAATTGTGTGGCAAAATTTTACATGCCATACCAACAGCAATTCCTTCAGCTCCTTGAGCTAAAAGCAAAGGGAATTTAATTGGAAGTTGTTCTGGTTCTTTGTTTCGACCATCGTAACTTAGTAACCAATTTGTTGTTTTTGGGTTAAATACAACATGTGCTGCAAACTTTGAAACTCGTGCTTCAATGTAACGTGGAGCTGCAGCACCATCGCCTGTAAGTGTATTTCCCCAGTTTCCTTGACAATCGATTAATAATTCTTTTTGTCCAAGTGCAACCAAAGCATCACCGATTGAAGCATCACCGTGAGGGTGATATTTCATGGTGTTTCCGATGATATTCGCTACTTTGTTGTAACGTCCATCATCTAATTCTTTCATGGAATGTAAAATTCTTCGTTGCACAGGTTTTAAACCGTCAAACAAAGCAGGAACAGCACGTTCCAAGATTACATACGAAGCGTAATCTAAAAACCAATTTTCATATAAACCATTCAGCGGAATGATTTTATCATCTACATTCGATTTCTCAAAAGGATTTGATTCATTTTCAGAACCATCTTCTTCATTCAAATTATCGTCGTTTTCTAATTCGTCCTCTGCCATATTTTATGATGCGTTTTCCAATGAATCTTCTTGAGCAGCATTATTGTCGCTAATCTCTTTTTCAATTTCGTCTTCTAAATCTTTTTCAACTCTCAAATTTTCGATTATGAAATCTTGTCTTTCTGGAGTGTTTTTACCCATGTAATAAGACAAGATCGAATCGATGGATGCTTCTTTTGTCAATAAAACAGGCTCCAAACGAATATCGTCTCCAATAAAATGTTTGAACTCGTCTGGAGAAATCTCACCCAAACCTTTAAATCGCGTTATCTCAGGATTTTTCCCTAATTCAGCAATTGCATTTCTTCTTTCTTCTTCAGAATAACAATAAATCGTTTTCTTTTTATTTCGAACTCTGAAAAGAGGTGTTTGAAGTACATAAACGTGATTTCTTTTCACCATATCTGGAAAAAATTGCAAGAAGAAAGTAAGTAACAACAAACGAATGTGCATACCATCGACATCGGCATCGGTTGCAATTACAATGTTGTTGTATCGCAAATTATCCATATCGTCTTCAATGTCTAAAGCAGCTTGAATTAAGTTAAATTCTTCGTTTTCGTAAACGACTTTTTTAGTCATTCCATAGCAATTCAAAGGTTTACCACGAAGTGAAAATACAGCTTGCGTGTTTACATCTCTCGATTTGGTAATTGAACCACTCGCAGAATCTCCCTCAGTGATGAAAAGTGTTGTTTCTTCTCGTCTTTCGTCTTTGATGTCTGTTAAATGTACACGACAATCGCGTAATTTTTTGTTGTGTAAATTCGCTTTTTTAGAACGATCACGTGCTAATTTACGAATTCCTGATAATTCTTTTCTCTCTCTTTCTGACTGCTTAATCTTTTTTTCTAAAGTTTCCGCAACATCAGGATTTCTGTGTAAATAATTGTCTAATTTGTCTTTCAAAAAATCATTTACAAAAGAACGCATGGATTGTCCTCCCGGTTCGATTTCTTGAGAACCTAATTTTGTTTTCGTTTGCGATTCAAAAACAGGCTCAACCACTTTTACAGCAATTGCAGCTACAATCGACTGACGAATATCAGCTGCATCGTAATTTTTATTGTAGAAATCACGAATAATTTTCGCTACAGATTCACGGAAAGCACTGTGATGTGTTCCTCCTTGCGTTGTATGTTGTCCATTTACGAAGGAATAATAATCTTCTCCGTATGTTTTTCCATGAGTGAAAGCAACTTCAATATCCTCATCTTCGATATGAATAATTGGATAAAGCGGATCTCCATCCATGTTGTTTTCAAGTAAATCTTTTAATCCATCTTTCGATTGAAATTTTTCGCCGTTAAAATGTATTGCTAAACCACGGTTTAGGTAGCAATAATTCCAAATCATTTTTACAAGATATGGAACCTTGTAATTGAATTTTTTAAATATTTGTTCGTCTGGATAAAACTCAACCAATGTTCCGTTTTGTTCCTCCGTTTTCTCAACTTTCGTTTCAGAAACAAGTTCGCCGCGTTCAAAAGAAGCTCCTTTTTTCTCACCATCTCTCACGGAATAAACCATGAAGTGCGAACTCAAAGCATTTACAGCTTTTGTTCCAACACCATTTAAACCAACAGATTTCTTAAAGGCTTTTGAATCGTACTTTCCTCCCGTATTCATTTTGGAAACAACTTCCACAACTTTTCCTAGAGGAATTCCACGACCAAAATCGCGAACGGTAATTTTTCCGTCTTTTACTTTGATTTCAACGCGTTTTCCGTTGCCCATCACAAATTCATCGATACAGTTGTCAACAACTTCTTTTACAAGAATGTAAATTCCGTCGTCAGCTGCAGCTCCATCACCTAATTTCCCGATGTACATTCCGGGACGCAGGCGAATATGCTCTTTCCAATCGAGGGAGCGAATATTGTCTTCCGTATATTGATTTTCTGCCATGAACTAGTTATAAAACGTTAAAAATGGATAACTTACAAAAATAAATAGATTTATGTCTTGTAAAATATTTTTTTGATAGATTTATGAACGTTAGGAAGTTAAAAACTTGAAGAAATCAAAAATAATTTTAAAATTGTTCGAAATTTTGTATATTTGTTATAATTAATTTTATCTCATGCCAACAGTTTTGATAATTTTCGGATATCGTTTTTTCTTTTATTCGAATGATCATGAGCCTATACATATTCATATTGAAAAAAATGCTAAAACTGCAAAATTCAATTTAGAACCTATAGAATTGGTGAAAAATTCGAAATTTAATGCTTCGGATTTAAAGGAGATTAGAAATATAATTGAGGAAAATAAGGTACTAATGAAATCTAAATGGAATGAATATTTTAATAAATAAAATCAATCGTGCAATTGACTTAGTTTTTGCCAATAATAAAATGACTCTTTTTGTTGAAGATGGAAGAGAAGTTTCTTTTCCACTAGAATGGTTTCCTAAACTTAGTATTGCAACAGATTCTCAGTTAAATAAATGGCGATTCATTGGCAATGGAGAAGGTATTCATTGGGAAGAATTAGATGAGGACTTATCTGTTGAGAAATTGCTTGAATGAGAAATTATAATGAGCTTGATTTAGTGTTTTGTTACTTTTCGCTTTTTGGTGACCGCTGACTGATTAATTTCTGTTAAAGATAAAGTTTTTTTGTAAAAAAATGTCATGATAACTATGAAACCTTGCTATTTCTCAAAACCGCTGTTGGAAACTGTAATTAAATAGGGATATTATCTCCTTCAAAGAAATAATTATAAAACGTTAACGGAACCAAAATCAGATACGCAATAAATAAGATAATAACAATAACCTTGGCGAGTTTAATAAATTTCGGTTGGTTTAGTTTTCGGTTTAGAAAAGAATTGTCTCCCCTTTTGTAAATTGAAAAAACAAGAAAACTTAGTAACATTAATGCAATTGGACCAAGAATCAGTAAATATTTTGATTCCTTTTGTTCTTTCATAGGTACATATTTTTCAAAGTCAGTTTTTAAAATTTTACCGCCAAAATCTATCTGTAAAATTTCTTTTCCAGTATATAGTATTTGTATTTTAAGCCCTTCATTTGGATCAAAATATTTCCAGTCCATTCTAAATGATGAAGACTTTTTATTTTGTTTAAATTTGAATTGGGAAACTTCAGCATCTGTTTGTTTAATTATTCTGTAATCTAGTACGCTATTAATTCCCTTGAATTTAATACACAAATCTTTTCTAATATCTTTTTTTTCAATTGGCATATTTCCTGAATTCCAGATTGAAAACGAAACTAGATAGACATCAGCATTTATTTTTAATGTATCATCTTGATAAAGAGAAATTTTCTGCAATACCTTTGATGTGCTATTGTCATATATTTTATATGAATTTGAATCTAATGTGAAACTTATCTCATGCTTTTCTTTTGTTTCGAAATAAAAATAAAAACTCAAAATAATACCTAAAACACCTGTAATAATTCCAATCCAGTTTGCAATTTTTGTCATATACGTTTTTTATTATTACTACGAACTTACTTGTTTTCTAACTTTTACCACCCAAATCAATCAGCAAGCGAAATAAAGTTTCGTTTATTTTTACAATAATACTAATTTTTTTTGCACAAAAAAAATGGCTACCGAAATCGATAGCCATTTTCAATTTATTTAATCTAAAGATTATTTAAAGATATCTCCGTCAATTTTACCATTAACTTCCAACACTTTTGAAGTTCCTTCAAGTGACATTTCACCCATCATAAGTGATGCTTTGTGAGGGAATAAGAAACCACCAACATTTTTGAAATCATCAAAATTAGTTGTTGTTTCTTGTCCAGTCATTACTTGAACAGATTTCATTTTAAGGAATGATTTTGTATCATAATACTCAAACTTATCTGCTTGACCATCATTTGTTTTCATTACATAAAAATCTTTTCCGTTAACCGTTTCAATACCTATTAAATCGTAAGTCATTCCACTTGTAGCGTAATTTAACTCAGGAAATAAACCTTGCGACTTTTTCTTAGCTTCGATATCTTCTGCTGTCATTGGAGTTTTTCCAGTTTGCATACTCATTTCTTCACCTTTTGTTCCGTCAAAAAATGATTTTTGAATCAACATTCCTTGCATTTCCATTTTCATTGCTTCTTTATTTGGTGCAGCGAAAATTGTAGTCATTTTCAAAGCTCCAGGAAACTGTGGATTTGTTAACTCAAGTTCTTGTTTCATTGATTTTACCTTAGAAATTTTCTTTTTAGCGGCTTTCATTGAAGTCGTTTCAGAAATTGCTAAAATATATTTTTCAACCAATTGATCTTTTGAAATGTCTGCTTTTTTGATGTCAACAACTTCTTGTGCAAAAGCATCTAAGAATTCAATTTTTCCATCAGAATCAAAAGCTTTCAATTTAGAGATAATTTCTTCATTACCAACAACAACGATGTTACAGTTTTGTGCTGTAAAATACTGTTGAGCCATTTTCAAAATCGTTTCTTTATCAACCGCTTCCAATCTTTTTAAATACGTTTGGTAATAATCTTTTGGCAATTTATTTTGAATGATGTTCAAAGCAAAACGAGCAATTGTTGAAGGACTTTCCAAAGAACGAGCAAAACCACCGGCCATCGAAGACTTCGTCAAACTTAATTCTTCGTCTGTTACCAATTCTTTTGTGATTTTATCCATTTCAGATAAAATTTCTGTGATTGCACTGTCAGAAACCTCATTTCTAAAATTTCCAGAAGCTGTAAACCAAGAACCGTTGTCAGTAATATTAATCCTTGAATTACACCCGTAAGTATAAGCATGTTTTTCACGTAAATTTTGCATCAAACGAGATTTAAAAGCTCCACCACCCATAATTGTATTCAAAACTGTTAATGGAATTTGATTCGCATCACCTGGTTTCATAACAACTGGGAAAGTAACTGAAATCGTAGATTGAACAGCACCTGCTTTTTTAACGAAAATTACACGGTTTCCTTTGTTGAAAGTTCCGTTTCCTAAATCAGCTTTTACATTTGGAACACCTCTCCAGTTTCCAAAGTAAGAATTCACTAATTTGATTGCTTCATCTTTGTTGATGTCACCAACGATAACGATGTAACTTCCAGTAGGAGTGAAGGTGTTTTTGTAATAATTTACTACATCATCACGCGTAATTGCAGCTAAAGTAGCTTCTGTCATGATTTCTCCATAAGGATGGCTCGGGAAGTTTACTTTTTGAACAACATTGTTTGCAATTTGATCTGGACTTGATTTTGCAGACAATAAATTTGATTCTTGTTGTTTTACAATGCGATCAAATTCTGATTGAGGAAAGTTTGAGTTCAAAACAACATCTGAATAAACTTCCATTGCTTTTGGTAAATGTTTTGTCAAACAAGCTAAAAAGATTGACTCTGAACTTGCATTGATAGAAGCACCAATGTAATCGATTTCAGAATCTAATACATCTTTTGTACGGTTTGTAGTTCCTGACATCAACAATTGACCAGCGATTTCAGAAACTCCTGCTTTATTTCCTTCTAATTTTGGATCTGAACCCATAACTAAATTGATAGAAACACGTGGTAATTTATGATTTTCAGATAATACAACTGTAATTCCGTTTCCAGTTGTGAAAACTTCAGAATCTTTGATATTGATAATTGGTGCAGTTCCCGCAGTTGGACGAATTGATCGATCCAAAGGTTCTTGCTTAGCGGTAGTTTTTACCGTTTTTCCTTTTGAAACTGGAGTTTTAGCCTTTGTAACTTGAGCAAAAGATGCTAAATTGGAAGCTAAAACTAAAGCAAATATGATTATTTTTTTCATAATAATTTTTAATTTTAAATGAATTAATTAGTCTCTTTTGGTAAGTAATAAAGAACAACTTTAGCATTTTTAGTAAAATACTTTTTCGCAACACGTTGAATATCGTCTTTTGTTACAGCAAGGTATTTTTCCAATTCTTTGTTTGTAACATTTGCATTTCCAAAATAAACGTGGTTGTTTGCTAAATTTTCAGCAATACCAGCAACTGAACTATTCGAAGAAACAATGTTGTTTTCAAATTGATTTCTTAATTTGTCAAATTCTTCTTGAGAAATTACCTCATTTTGAAGTTGTTCGATTTCGTCATTTAAAGCTTGTTCAATTGTTTTTAAATCCACTCCATTTGCTCCAATAGCAGCAACAATTCCTAATCCTGGATCTTCCATTCCGAAAGCGAATGAAAAAGCAGCAACAGCTAATTGTTTTTTCTCAACAATATTTTTATCCATTCTGGAACTTGAACTTCCAGATAAAATACTATTCATCATCTCAATTGCGTAAGCATCTTCGTTTGTTTGCTCCGGAAATCTATACCCCATAAAAACTGCTGGTAATTGAATGTTATCGTAAATTGTATCAATAATTACTTTATCTAAAGGAATTTCTGTTTTCGCAGGTCTTGGAATTACACAAGCCATTGAAGCATATTTTTTGATAACTTTTTGTGCTTCAGTATCTTTTGAAGCCATGAAGTTGTTTTTCTCAAATTTCGCTTTAGCAATGCTGTATTTTGTTTCGAAATCTTTGTCAGATAAATTTTCAAAATCTCTATAAAGATTGATCGCTTGACCAGCAGGAATAGTAGCAAAATATTTTTCTATCCATTTTTTTGTTTGCTCAATATTGATGTCTCCAGCGATTGAAAGCGTTGAGTTTGAAGGCACATAAAATGTTCTGTAGAAATTAATGTAATCAATTTCTTGCGCAGCATCTAAATGTTCCATACTTCCAATTGGTTGCCAGTTATAAGGATGTTTTGTGAACATTCTACTAAACATTTCACCCATAAACGAACCGTAAGGCTGATTATCAACACGTTGTCTTTTTTCTTCTTTTACAACTTGTCTTTGAGTCTCAACACCAACATTTTCAACTTTTGCGTGAAGCAAACGCTCACTTTCTAACCATAAACCTAATTCCAATTGATTTGATGGAAGAATCTCATAGTAATATGTTCTATCTTGAGAAGTATTTGCGTTTAATGTTCCACCGTTAGATTCTACAAGTCTGTCGTATTCTCCACGTTCGATATTTGTTGAACCTTCAAACAATAAATGTTCGAAAAAATGAGCAAAACCTGTTCTGTCAGGATTTTCATTTTTAGAACCTACATGATATAAAATTGAAACTGCAACAATTGGTGTTGCTTTTTCTTCGTGTAAAATAACGTGAATACCGTTTGGTAAATCATATTCTACATACTCAATTTTGCGCTGAGACCAAGATGTTCCAATAAAACAAAGTGCTGCTACAGCAAAAAAGCTTTTTTTCATAGACTGTTTTTAATATTTGATTAAAAAATTGTGTCGTAAATATCTTAATTTTTCTCGAAAGAGAATTAAATTGTTGATAATTGGTTAAAAATTGAGTTGAGTGGCAAGTTGGATTTTAGGACTTTAAGATATTAAGACGTTTGATTTACCTTTTATTTAATCTGATCCAAAATATGATTACAAACAGAAAATCCTTCTTTTGAACTGTAAGACAATACCAAAGACAAGAAAAACTTATCCTGTTTTAGCATGTATTCATCAACAAAAGTTGTATCTCCTGAATCCCTTAAGCGGATTCTACTTAAAATAAAATCTTTTTTACCTAATTTTTTTGGTTCAAAATCCATGATGTCAATTTCATTTGCTTCATAGATCATCTTAAACCCATCTCTCGATTCATTTAATTCCTTTTCAACGCTAGCTTCCCTGTCAAATGGATTAGCCATTTTAAAACTAAGATTTATAACCGCACTTGCGTTGATTGAATCACCATTTAAGAATGATGAAGCGTCAATTAAGGTAGCTCCTAGAGTTGAAAAATGCTCCATTTCATCGATTTCCCAATATTCATTAAGATTAATATTCAAATCGAAAAAATGATTTATATATGTTCGTTTTTTCCATTCACCTTTTAGGTCTTTTTTTAATTTTTCTTTATCTTTTTTAACTTGTGAATCATTTACGCCACAAGAAATAATGCTAAATGAAGCAAGTAAAAGAAGTAAATATGTCTTTTTCATAATTGATTTTTGAGTAAAAATAATTATAATTTTCACGAAATAAGTTCTTTTTTCTGTACTGAAATTTATAAAAAAATTGTGAAAGTCTTAAAAATCAATTGATTTCTATCTTAAAATCTATGCTTACATATAATAAATAATAAAAAAATGCGTTTTTTTGGTATAAAAAGTGTAACGAATTTTAATTAATTCAGTTATAGCATTGTAAAGTCTGCAAGCTTTATAAAAAAACCAATATTAAAACCAGAAAAGCTATGAGTATTAACCCGATGTATCATCACACACCCGAAAAACTCAAAGAGGAAAGGGAGTGGATACAAGAAGCCAAAAATCGACCTGAGAATTTTGGCCCCTTGTATAAAAAGTATCATGAGCCAATTTTCAGATACGTTTACCAGCGTATGAATGATAAAGAGTTCGCATACGATATTGTTTCTCAGGTATTTATGAAGGCTATGAAAAACATTCACAAATTTGAAGATAGGGGAGTTCCGTTTTCAGCTTGGCTTTTTAGAATTGCTAAAAGCGAGGTTTATCAATCGTTTCGTGACAATCAAGCTGAGCGATATGTGAATATTGAAACAGTTCAACTGGTAGAAGTTTTTGAAGAGATGGAAGAAGATGATAACGAAGCAAATATTAAATATTTGTTGACTGCTTTGAAATCCTTGAAAGAAAAAGACATTCAACTGCTTGAAATGAGATTTTTTGAAAAAAGAAGTTTTAAAGAAATTGGAGAGATTTTAGAATTGACAGAAAACAATGCTAAAGTAAAAACCTTCAGAGCTTTAGAGAAATTAAAAGCAAATTATATACAGTCAAATAAACGTATTAATTGACAAAATTTTAAATAAATTATAATTGTATGGAAAATTTTAAAGTGAATTTGGATAGACCTAAAATTAGTTCGGAAGAAATTGCACAAAAACAGAATTTCGAAAACGTCCTGAATAAATTCAACCAAGTTAAAACACCTGTCTACAAGAACCCCTGGTTTTGGGGTTCCGCAGGTTTAGCCTCCGTTGGATTGACAACAATTGTTAGTCTCAACGCCATATCAGCAAATGTAAATCCAAAAAAAGAAATAGATGATAAAAAAGCTACTTTAACAAAATCTGAATTGCCAAAAGATACGGAATGTATCAAAGCACCAATTGAAGGTGAAAATATTGACTTCAAAACATATCACGTCAATGCTTTAAAAGACGAAAAAATCGTGTTGGAAAGTGGTACAACAATTGAAATTCCAAAAGGTTCTCTTTTAGCTGAGAATAAAACAGAAAAAGTGGATATTAAAATTCGTGAGTTTCACGATAAAGCTTCCGTTTTTATTGCTGGAATTCCAATGGATTACGAGAATAATACAGCTTTTGAATCCGCTGGAATGATTGAAATAAGAGGAGTACAAAACAACAAGGAAGTTAAAATTAATCCTAAAAAACCCTTAGAAATTTCATTAAAAACAGATAAAAATCCTGAAACATTTGATTTTTGGTATTTAAATGAGGAATCAAAATCATGGGAAATTTTTCCAACTCAAAAACAAGATTTCACTTCCAATTTTGATGAAAAGTCAAATCAGAAAAGCGTTATACTTACAAAAAGTATCACAAATAAAAAAAGTGAAATTAAAACTATAAATGATAGGATTAATTTAATTGATAATCAGTTGAGTAAAATTGAAAAACCAAAAGAGGAAGAATTTAAAATTCCAAAGAAAAATTCACAACTTTTTGATTTAGATTTTGATAAAAATGATTACCCCGAATTGGCTACTTTTAAAGAACTTGTGTTTGAAATTATTCCGTCAAAAACGCAAGATCCAAACTTCACCAAAAAGAATTGGTCAGATATTGATTTATCTAAAGATGGAGACAAATATTTGATGAAATTCAAAAACAGTAGAGAATCATATCAAACGTATGTTCGTCCAGTTTTAAAAGGTTCAGAATTAAAAATTGCTGAGAAGAAATTCGACCTAGCAATCGAGGAGTTTAAGGCTACAAAAAAGGAATTTGAGACTAAAAAAGTTAATTTAGAAACCGAAAAGAAAGCTCACGAAGTGGTTTTGAATAAGCTTATAAACGAGGAAACAAGAAAGAATCAAATTAGAAACAATCAAGCTGTTGAAGATACTGATGTTAAAGTAAACAAAGAAATTCAACAAGTTGCAGGATTCTCAAATTTTATTACTTTTCAAGCTCCAGCATTTGGAGTTTTTAATTGCGATAAACCGATTCCTTACCCAAAAGCATTCGAATCTTCGCTTGCATTTTTATGGATTGGACATCAGATTGCTAAATTCAAACAAATTTTCATTTTCGATTTGGAAAAAAATACGCGTTATACCTATTCAGCAATCCCGAATCAAGGTTATGAAAGTATTGATAACATCGGATTTCATAAAAACAATGATATTGTTGTAGTTGGTATAGATTTTGATGGTAATGTTGGATATGCAGAATTTAAAGACCGTAAAAATGATAAATCGAAAGAAAATCACAATATCGAAAAAATTGTTTTTACAAAGAAGGATAAGTCTGCATCAACACTTGATTTACTTAAGAAATTGTTGAATGAGACAGGTAGTTCGGTATAATTTATTCTTTTTATTTCTTTTGTATTGTGGGAGATTTTTTTCACAGGAAATAAATACAATTCATCTTGAGAAAAAGCGCAATGAACGAGATTATTATCCTCAAATTGAAGGCTATTTTTTAGGGGAAATTCCTATTTTGAAATTAGGAAGTTTAGATGGCTTAACGACTAAGGTTGGTTGGAAAATTATCTCATTTGAAATGGATTACGCAGCAGGAAGAGATTATAAAAATCAACGTATTTTTTCAAATGTGATTCCAGATTCTATTATAATCGAAATAACTCAAAGTGCGATGAATGAACAAATATTTTTCACGAAAATAATGGCAAAAGATGAACTAAATGTTCTTCATTTGTTGAATAGTATGACTTTAATTCCAATAAAAAAAGAAGATGAATAAGCATTTTTTATTAGTTTTTTTTGCTTTGTTTCTGAACTTTCAGATTTTTTCACAAGAAGTACAAACAATTGTTATAAAAAAGGAAAAAACTTTGTTGTTTCAGGGAGTGAATGAGGAAGTTGTAAATTGGTATTTTTTCATTGATTCAGATTCACTTTGTTATTTAGCTAACTTAACTATTCCATTCGAGGAGATTGAAAATTGGTTCATTTCTCGAAAAAATAGTAACAATATTTTTAAAGGTAAAATTGATTTGGGGCAGTATTCAACTTTGACTTTAACCAAGGATAATGATCAAGAAACAAGTATGAATTTCTATGTAGAATATGAGTCAGAAAGTAAATTGTTTTTAGTTTCAATCGAAGATGGTTTAGTTTATGAGTTTATGAAAAAATAAATATTCGACTAAAACGCATAAATATTCATTTAAAAAGTAATTTTGAAAAGATGAGTTTTTAAAGTTGTTATGAATTAAAAAAAAAATAATACTTTTGTAAAGTAAAGTTTTACTTCGACGTAAGTAAATGATTTTAATAAATTTAAACGTATAAAAGCTTTGTTAAATAATTAACAAAAAATTAGAAGTCATGAAGATAATATACATGTTAGCCGTTTTGTTTGTAGGTTCTAGTGTTTACGCACAGTTTTCTAATTTTAACACACAAAAAAACTGGTCTATGAATAAAAAAGAAGTAGTTTTTGGTGGAGGAGCAACCCAATTTCTTGGAGATTTGGGAGGTCAAAATGGAGTTGGTAAAGATTATTCTTTGGCGGATATGGATTTAGCTCGTGCAACGAGTTATAACTTTACTTTAGGTTTTAGATATCGTTTTCATCCAAACTTTGCAACGACATCATCAATTAATGTTGGTCGTTATAGAGCGAGTGATTATTTCACTGAAGCAGTAGGAAGGGAGCAACGTAAAATTGATATTAAGTCAACTTTAATTACTTTGTACCAAAGATATGAATACATTGTTTTTGCTAACGAAAAAGTTGGTAAAAGAAATAATATTCCGGGATTAAAAGGAATGAAAGATAAAAATTCACAAGTTTATATTTATACAGGAGCTGGTTTAGCTTATTACGCACCACAAGGAGCTTCTAATAATAAATATGAAGGAACATATTTAAGAAATTTACATACTGAAGGTCAGGGATTACCTGGAAGTGAAGGGAAATCATATAAAGTGGTTACTGCTATCGTTCCTTTTGGTGTAGGTTATAGAGTTGGTATTGGTAGAATGTGGAGGGTAGCTTTTGAGGCAACTTATTTCAAAACTTTTACCGATTACATGGATGATGTTTCAAGTACTTATTACAGTTATAAGGCGAATGAAGTATCTACTTCACCAGAAGCTATTTACTTTACCAATCCTGCTGAGGAAGGTCCATGGCAAAGTGTAAGGGATGGAGATAAAAGAGGAGACAAACAAAAGGATGCTTTCTTTTATTTCAACATTACTTTTGCTAAAAACGTAACTTATAAAAGCTACGATAGAGGTAAAGCAATAAAATGGAAAGGCGTTAGAGCAAAATTTTAAGAATAGTTGATCCTGAACACTATTAAAAAAAAGCGAGATACTTTATAGTTTCTCGCTTTTTTTTATCTTTGTACTTAATATGTACAAATCGATTCGAAAAATTCTTTTTTTATTTGATCCAGAAAAAATTCATTATTTTTCTGCTTTTTGGATTAATAAAGCAAATAAACTTTCTTTTAGCCGAAATTTTATTTCTAAAAAATTTCATGTTTCAAATTCAATTCTTGAAAAAACACTTTTTGGAATAAAATTCAAAAATCCTGTTGGTTTGGCTGCTGGTTTTGATAAAAATGCATCCATGTTTAATGAGCTAAATATGTTTGGCTTTGGATTCATTGAAATTGGAACTGTAACACCTTTGGCTCAAGACGGAAACGAAAAACCAAGATTATTTCGTTTAAAAGAAGATTCAGCAATCATCAACCGAATGGGTTTTAACAACGAAGGTGTTGATGCTGTTGTTGAGAGATTAAAAAATCGTAACAAGAATATTATTATCGGTGGAAACATTGGGAAAAATAAAATCACTCCCAACGAAAATGCGATAGACGATTATTTGATTTGTTTTAGAAAATTACACGATTTTGTAGATTATTTTGTTGTAAATGTCTCTTCTCCAAATACGCCAAATTTAAGAGAACTTCAAGAAAAAGAACCTTTGAAACATATCTTAAATACTTTAAAGGAAGAAAATACAAAATTTAAAAATCAAAAACCTATTTTATTGAAAATAGCTCCTGATTTAACAGATTCTCAATTAGATGATATCATTGAAATTGTGACTGAAACAAAAATTGATGGTGTAATTGCTACGAATACAACAATTTCAAGAGATAATTTGAAGACTTCAGCTGAAGAAATTACAAAAATTGGAATGGGAGGTCTGTCTGGTAAACCTTTGGTTCATCGTTCAACAGAAGTTATTCGATATTTAGCTGAAAAATCAAACAAAGCTTTTCCGATAATTGGGGTTGGCGGAATCCATTCTGCTACTGATGCTCTTGAAAAAATGGATGCTGGAGCTGATTTAGTTCAACTTTATACAGGCTTTATTTATGAAGGTCCAGGTTTGATTAAAAAAATTAATCTGAAATTAATTGAAAAAGCTAAACAAGTGAATTCAAAAAATAATTAAATTTGAAGTATGTCAGACTTGAAAATTATTGAATGTCCTAGAGATGCGATGCAAGGAATTACTGAGTTTATTCCAACAGAAACAAAAATTGCTTATTTGAATCAACTGTTGAAATGTAATTTCGATACACTAGATTTTGGAAGTTTTGTTTCACCAAAAGCAATTCCTCAAATGCAAGATACAAAAGAGGTTTTAGCTAAATTAGATTTAAGTTCCACAAAAACAAAACTTTTAGCAATCATCGCAAATGAACGTGGGGCAGAGGATGCAGTTTCTTTTGATGAAATATCATATTTAGGTTTTCCTTTTTCCATTTCCGAAACTTTTCAGCAACGAAATACAAACAGTTCGATAGCTGAAGCCTTTAAAAAAGTAGAATTTATTCAAAATATTACAAAGAAAGCCAACAAAGAATTAGTTGTTTATTTATCTATGGGCTTTGGAAATCCATATGGAGATAAATGGAACAGTGATATTGTTATCTCTTGGTCTGAAAAACTTCATAAAGAATTAGGAATAAACATTTTGGCTCTGTCGGATACAATTGGCTGTGCTACACCAGATTTGGTAAATGAATTATTTGAAAATTTAATTCCATCTTTATCAAATGTAGAATTTGGAGCGCATTTGCATACAATTCCTCAAAATGCTAATGAAATAATTCAAGCTGCTTACGAAGCTGGTTGCAAACGTTTTGATGGAGCAATAAAAGGTTTTGGAGGCTGTCCGATGGCAAAAAATGATTTGACAGGAAACATGCCTACGGAATTAATTTTAGAATTTATGAAACGAAACGACATAAAAACCGTTATTGATATGAATGAGTTTCAACACGCTTACGATATGACGAATTCAGTTTTTCCAACACATTAAAAATTTCAAATGAAAAAATTATACAAGATTCTTATTTTCTTTAGTATTTCTCTTTTTATTTCTTCCTGTTCAGAGGAAATTGAGGATAATAATCCAGATGAAATTAAAAAAAATGAAGAAGTTTCAAAGGAAGAAAATATTGAGGTTTTATTTAATGAAACAACTTTTAGTGATGCTAGTTCCTTAAAATTATTGAAAGAATTAGGTCACGGGATTTGTAATCCAGTTGAGAAAGACGAACATAATTTCTTAAATCCTCCATGTTCGTCAAAATTTTTCAAACTTTTTGATTTTAAAGAAAATACAAAAATTGATGATGCCTTTATTTTATTGATTAAATCAAATGTTCACAATTTTCCTTTGAGAAGAGTTTACATTTATCAGCGAGAAAATGGAAAATTAGTGAAAGTTAACAGTTTTGTTGCTAATCTAATCGGTAAAAGAAAATCCAATACGGCATATCAAGATTTAATTTTACGTTTTGTTGATAAGGACCAAAATCATTTTAATTGTGTTTATGCATGGAAAAATATGCATTACGAATACGATCGTGTTGAACAAATTAATGATGCCAATATCAAAGCTGAATTTCAAGATTCAATGAATTTAGAAATTTTGAAAGTCATTGAGGATAATGGAATGCAAAATATCTAAATGAATAAGGTTTTATTTATTATTTTATTAGTTTTTTCCTCACTTAATTCTTGTGTAAGTGATCGTCACTTTAAGAAAGTTGAACCTTATTATTTGTTTCATGACAATAGTTCCAAAGTTTGGTTGATAAATCACGTTTATAAAAATGGGAAAGATGAAGTTCCTTTATCTATGAAATTTAAAAAGATTTTTGTTTTTCACAAAACGAGAAATTGTTATATGTATCAAACAAGCGATTTGAATGAAAACCAAGGGAAAAAAGGAAATTTCTCTTTGGATATTGCGAATAAAAAATTAGAAATAAATTTTAAAAATGTAGATTGGAATTTTGAAATAGAATCTTTAAGTGAAGAAAAGATTCTATTAAAATCTATAAAAGGGGAAAAAGATTCAAGTTTTTATAAAATGGAATTGATTTCTTTCCCAGAGTTTTAAATCTTCACAATTTTCTGAGAAATCGTATTTCCATCAATGGTGGTAATTTTTAAGAAATAGATTCCTGATTTTAATTCTGATAAATTTATTTTTGAGAGATTTGAATTTGATTTATAAACTTCACAATTTGTAGTAGAAACAAGAGAAATTGTTTTTATCGTTTCAGAATTACTTATAAACAATTCATTTTCAACAGGGTTTGGAGAAAAACTGTAATTGTTTTTTTGAATTTCATTTACCGATACAGGATCTTCTTTTCTCACTTTCACATCATCCAAATAAAATTTGAATCCATCATACGTATTTAAAACGAAAGCAATGTAAACTGCTTGTGTGTTGAAAAGTTTTTCACTTAAATTTATTTCGTGACTAGTCCAAGTTGAATTTTCAGCAACAAAAAGTTCAAGTGTATCAGTAAAACTAGAAACATCGTTTGTCGTTGTTGAAACTAAAACTTTAAAATTTTCTGGATAAGATGGATCTTGCGATTTTGATTCCCAAGTTAGAAAATTTCCAAAATCTCCAAGCATAATTTGTGGCGAAATGAGCCATCTGTCTGCTTTTCCAAGAGGTGAAAAATAAGAAGTTGCACTTGCAACAGTATCATTTACGTCATTTGGATTTAAAACTGAAATCCAAGCTTGATTGTATTCTGATACTTCATCACTAGGAGTCAATAAATCTTGATTAGAGAGTGTCCAAGTCGATGGAATTCCTTGTTGGAAGTTTTCATTTAAGATTTCAACTTGAGCAGAAATGGATAAAATGAATATAAAAGAGCTAAGTGTAAATACTAATTTCATGCTGTAAAAATAGTGCTTATTTTGCTAAAAAGAGTAGAATTTCTTTGTAGTTTTGATAAAAGGAATCAAATGCAATTAATTTTTCTTTGAAAAAGGAGAAAATTTCATCTTTGTGAGTTTGATTAAAATAATTTAGACCATCTTTCTTCCATTGAATTCTTGAAAAAACAGGTACCGAGTCTGAATAACATTCAACAAGCCAATGGCCATCTTTACCCATAACGTCTTCCAAAACTTTTTTTAATTCTTCCATTTGTTCCCAAAAAACAGCACGAATAGTTTCGTCCTTGTATTGAATATCAAAGTTCAAAGCAACATGACTTTTTGTTACTTCTAGTCTCAAGTAAACATTTTTGATTTGAGTGGGGTAGGAAAGCCAGTTGATTTTTTTTCCGCTCGAAGATTTTGTGCGAGACATTAATTTTTTAAAATCAAGCCAAAATTCGGTATTTAATTCTCGGAGTTCGTTTTTTGATAACATAATTAATTTTAGACCTTAAATTTTACCATAAATTAAATGGTATTTTTTTCGGTTATATTCAATCTTTTTAGGAAGCGAATTTTCATTGTAAGTAATGTGAATGTCTTTAATTAAAGTTCCGTGCATCCATTCCTTAATAATTACGGGCTGATTAAAATCATTATACTCCCAAGTTTGTGAACGCTCTAGTTGAATCCAATTTTCACCCAAATGGTAACTTTCAATAGGTAAACCATTTCGTGTATAAGTGATTGATTTGTCAGCGAAATCAAAATTGGTGAGATTTGAATCAACTTTTGAAATTTCGTGAATAATTTTATTTCTACTTGAACCTTCTTTTACAAAAATCTCGATGTAATTGACGAAATTTCCAATTTTATCAATGATGATTGTTGGATTTTCAACACTTGGGAAGTAGAATAAAGAATCATTTTTACCATTCGCTTTGGATTTGTAAAAAACGGTTCTATTTGGATCTTTTGAAACAAAAACAGGAGGTAAATTTCCTATTCCGAAGTATTTGTAAATGTTTATTTTTGATAATTCATTTCCATTGTATTCAAAATTAGATTGATTCACTACATCTTTGGAATTTGGATAGTAGTAATAACTGTAATTGTCATTATTTCCATTTTTATCAAAAGTATAAATGTATTTTTCTAAAATATTGTCTGGATTATTTCCTCCTTTTAAAAATATTGACACTTTATTTACATCTATTTGATTGATGTATTTTGCATTCCAAAAACTCCCACAGTTGTTAGGTGTATTGAAAATTTGATCAAAGAAAAAAGGATTAATTAAATTTTTCGTGAAGGGATTGTTACTTTCCTTAATCTCATTTTTTTTATTTCCTTCACAAGAAAAGAATAATAATGAAACAGCACTAATTACGATAAGACTTTTATAGTAAATCATATTTGAATCTAAATATAAAGATTGAAAACAAATATAAACTTTTTTTTATAATGTTGTCAATATTGTGAAAATAAATGTGTTCAATTATTGAATTTTACTAATTTACTTCATAAATTTTAAAATCATTGAGTATAAGCCAAAAAAAGCAATTGTTCCAATAAAATAAATGTGCCAACCTTTGTAGCCTTGTTTTGACCAATAAAACCCATTCATAAGTCCAAAAAGCAAGGAAATTAAAACCGCTAATAAAAAATTGTTCATAATTGAAAAAAATGTTTTAATTTGGCATCAAATTTGAAAAGATACTCAAAAATCAAAATTATGAAAAATATATTAAAATCAAGTTTGTTTTTATTTGCTTTAAGCTTAATTAACTTGTCATACTCTCAAGAAGTTAAAAAACAAGAACCAGTTAAGAAAATTAAATACGATGCTGCAAAAAATAAACCTTTGAAAAAAGAAAAGGTTAATTTTCAACATATTTCTAAGAAAAAAGTAGTTGTAAAAAAATAAAAACTAAATAAAATTTTTTGATTAAAGTGTGTTTAACCTCGGTTGATTACACTTTTTTTGTTTCATTAATTTCAATAGTTCTCGTGAGATCTTCATTTAATGTAAAATACACTGAGATATAATTTTTGGGCAACATCTCAATTATTTTTTGAGGCCATTCAATGAAACAAATAGAGTTATTATCAAATAGTTCTTCCAAGCCGATATCGTAAGCTTCATCAATTGATTTCAAACGGTATAAATCAAGGTGATTTAGTTCGCCAAATTTCTGATTTTCGTAAGTATTAATCAAGGAATAGGTTGGAGAACCACTTAATTCTAAAATTCCAATTTCACGAAGAGTTTCTTGAATAAAAGTTGTTTTTCCGACCCCCATTTCACCATAAAGTAAAAAGATTTTATTTTTTTCTAAATAGGGAATAAATTCTTTGATGAATTCAGAAAGTTGGGGTAAAGAATTAACTTGGTATTTCATATTGTCAAGAAATCGAAACTATGGTATTTGTTATTATTTCTTACAAATATATCAGTTTTTCATCTAAATTGAAAAATCATGCTTAATTTTGAAATCAACAATAATTAAATTAAAGTGAAATACAATTTATCCGAAATAATTGATTTAATAAAAGATAGACGAACTATTTATCCAGAACAATACTCCACTCGTAAAGTCCAAAAAGAACAAGTTGAAGCGATCTTAAATGCTGGAATTTGGGCTCCAACACACGGAAATACACAACCTTGGAGATTTACTATTTTCATGGATGATGCGAAAGAAAAATTGTCTGATTTTTTGTCAGAAACGTATCTTAAATTAACTCCAAAAGAGAAGCAAAATGATATGAAATTGGCGAAGATGTTAAATCGTCCAAAATTAGCTTCTGTCGTAATTGCAATTTGCATGAAACGGGATGAGAATGAAAAAATAAAAGAAATTGAAGAAATCGAAGCTGTTGCTTGTGCTGTTCAAAACATGCATTTAGTTGCTACTGCATATGGAATTGGTGGATTTTGGTCAACTCCAGCTTTAATTTATTCGCAGGAAATGAATGAGTTTTTAAACTTAGATGAAAAAGATAAATGTTTGGGTTTATTTTATTTAGGTTATCCAGCAATTGAGTGGCCTAAAAGTCATAGAAAGCCGATTGAATATCTTAGCACTTGGAAAAACTCCTAAATCAATAATTAATACCTTTTAAGTTTTTATCAAAGATTTCTCGAAAATAAATGCTTAATTTGTAATTCAAGATTTCATGAAAATGATAAAATATTTCTTTTTATTTATCTTTATTAGCCAATTTTATCAGCTGAGTTTTTCGCAAAAAAGAGAAAAATTTCCTTCTTATTTTGGTATCCAATTCAAGCCTTTAATTCCGGGTGATTTTTTGAGTAAATCTGTTGTTTCTGTTACGGATACTGGTTTTATTGGAACATTCACACAAAAACAAGGTTATTCTTTTGGGGCTACAGTTCGAATTGGCTTGACAAAGTTAATCAGTTTTGAAACGGGAATTAATCAAGTTCAACGAAATTATAAAATTGATTTTAACCTTGTTGATTCGGCCGTTACGGCCAAAACTTCAGTTGGTATAATCAGCTATGACATTCCATTAAATGCCTTGATTTACATTCAACTTTCAGAGAAAATATTTACAAATGCTTCTTTGGGAACATCTTTTGTTTACTACCCATCAAATGTTGGTACAACAGTGTCAGTTGAACCAAAACATGTTTTCATTGGGGAAGGAAGAAGGAATAAACGCTTTGATTTTGAGATAAATGCAAATTTAGGTTTTGAATTAAGGACAGAAAAAAATGGATTTTTCTATGTTGGTGCATCAGCAAAAATTCCATTTGCTCCCATTTTTAAAGTTGCAGCGAGTTATGAATATGAAAGCTCACAAAAAGCCTTAGCAATTGGAGATATAAATGGAGCTTATTTGTCCTTGGATTTAAGATACTTTTTTCCTAACATTAAAAATAAAGGACAGCAGTTTAATAAAGGTCCAATAGAATAATTTATTTCATAGTAAATTGCTCTTTAAATAAAATTTCTTATTTTTGTATCAACTTAAGATAAATCAATATTAAAAGCAGTAATTAGCTGATTCAAAAAAGATTACTGTTTTTGTAACGTATAATATTTATGAAAATGAAAAATACTTTTTTAACTTCTTGTTTAATTTTTTCTCTAATATTCCTTTCTGCTTGTGGAGGATCAGAAGAAAATGATTCATTGGAATTGGATGATGAGGAATTATATGAGTTTAAAGGTTTTTCATTAAAGGAGTATGATATTCCAGCAACGATTATGTTGCCTGATGAAACAGCAAATATTGGTGCTTCAACAACTCCAGAAATCATTCATGCAGAAGATGATTTTAAATGGGAATTGATTGTTGGTCCAAATTTTCACATGATTATTGATGATTGGGGGGATGATCGCGAAATGGTTTCTTCTGAGAAAAAAAGATTGTCAGGTTTGAATTTCTACCAAATAAAATACATTGTTACAGAGCCAGATTTCATTATGTATGAACGTATTTTGAAAGTTGATGGTGAAAAATCTGCCCCAAAAACTGTTGGTTTGGAACATAAATCTTACCATGTTTACGGACAAAAAATTATTGATGGTATCACCTATGTTTTCAAAAGTCGCGATGAAGGTTTTGAAAAAATGATTATAGATTTAATGGCAAAGTCAATTAAATCCGTTAAATCAAGTAAAAAATCAGATGCCTAATCTCGTCTTGATTTTAATTTTATAATTCAACTCAAAAAATGTCAATAACAAGAGAAGAAATTCTATCCATCTTAGGGAATATTCAAGAACCTGAATTAAAAAAAGATATTGTTTCTCAAAATTTAGTAGAAAACATTGAGTTTTCAGAAAAACACATTTCAATTACAGTTTTAATCACAAATCCTGCTTTACATGCACGTAAACGCATGCAGGAATTGATTGATTTTCAATTAAAAACAGCTTTTGGAAAAGATATTGAATTAACGACAGTTGTCAAAGCTCTTCCAACTGAAGCTATTCAAGCAAAAAGAAGAATTTTACCAGAAGTAAAACACATTATTGCAATTGCATCAGGTAAAGGTGGAGTTGGTAAATCTACTGTTACAGCAAATTTAGCAGGTGGATTAGCAAAATTAGGTTTTAAAGTTGGAATCGTTGATGCAGATATTTATGGTCCTTCGATGCCAACAATGTTTGATGTTGTTGGAGAAAGACCAACGATGATTGATGTTGAGGGAACTCCAAAAATTAATCCTGTAATGAGTTATGGAATAAAATTGTTATCCATAGGTTTTTTTACAGAACAAGATAATGCAGTTGTTTGGCGTGGTCCAATGGCTGCAAAAGCGTTAACACAAATGTTTACAGATGCCTATTGGGGCGAATTAGATTATTTGTTAATCGATTTACCTCCAGGAACGGGCGATATTCACCTTTCATTGGTTCAAACTGTTCCTTTAGATGGAGCTGTAATTGTAAGTACACCTCAAGAAGTTGCTTTGGCTGATGCTCGTAAAGGAGTTAACATGTTCAAATTAGAAAATATCAACGTTCCAGTTATCGGTTTGATTGAGAATATGGCTTGGTTTACACCAGAAGAATTACCGAATAATAAATACTATATTTTTGGTCGTGATGGAGCAAAAAATTTAGCTGAAGGAATGGGTGAAACATTTTTAGGACATATTCCTTTGGTTCAAAGTTTAAGAGAATCGGGAGATGTTGGTCGTCCAGCAGTTTTTCAAGAAGATACAATTACTTCAAATGCTTTCATGGAATTGACTCAAAAATTCGTTGAGGAAGTTAAAAGCTTGAAATATAGAAATGCAACAAAATCATTAATTAAAGAAAATTAATCATGGGATTAGATAAAGAAGCACTTTCAATCAAAATTAATGACACTTTAGAGCAATTAAGACCTTTTTTAGTAGCAGATGGTGGAGATATGGAATTGGTTGAAATTACAGATGAAGGAGTTGCACGAGTTCGTTTGCTTGGTGCTTGTAGCGATTGTTCTATGAGTTTAATGACTTTAAAAGCTGGTGTTGAAGAAGCTGTAAAAAAGGTTGCACCAGAAATTATTTCTGTTGAGGCTGTCAATTTACCTTCATTCGCTTAATTTATAAATTTAATTTGATTTCAACCAAGAAAAAGCTTCTTCGTAGCATTTGAAAATTTTGGTTGGTATGATTGGTTTGTGAAAAGTGATGTAAAAATTCGCCAATAATCTTTCATGCAAAGTCGAGATGACAATAGCTCTTTTTGAAATTGGAACAATTTTTTCAAGAGATCGAATTAATTTTCTAGCTTCAGGTGAAACAGAATTGTAGCCTTCAGAGTCAACAAGAATCATTTTCTTATCGTTTTCAACAAAATCTACATATGTTCTGTGATTCAATTTATGTTCTCGCTCACCAATTTCTGAGTTTAACAAATAGGTGTAGTGCACAATTCCATTGTCAAGAAGCCTCAATCTGAGTGTTTCTGTATGTGTTTCTTTATGATATGAAAATATCGATTTGACTAACATTTGGTTTAAAGTGGTTTTACACTCGATAAAGATACGATATTTATAGATTAATAAAAACAAAAAGCAAAAAAAATTAATGATTAAAGTTTTTTTGGCACATAATTTGCTTATTATCAGTCGAAACTCTAAAATTTTAGATATGAAAAATGTTACTTTATTTATAACTTTTTGCTTGCCAGTTTTTATTTTTTCACAAAATAAATTCACAACGGATTTTGAACCAATTCGTGCTGAATTGAAAGCTTGGGACGATGTTAGAGGCGAATGGCTTTCTGAAAGTTTGGAATCCATGGTTAACAATCAAGCAATTCCTTCACGTACTTTTCCTGAGGATTTTACGCCAGCAGAAATGTTGAAAATGGTTCCTCAAGATAAAAGAACTTCCATGTTGGCAAGTATTGAAGCAAATTACAGAAATTCAACAGAATCTTCTCAAGCAAATGCTTGGCGAGAAATGAGAAATATGTTTCAAAAAAGTGCTTGTAAACCAGTGAGAGCAAGATCTTATGGCGATCCACATTTGTCTTCTTTTGACGGAGCAAGTTTTTCCTTTCAAACGGTTGGAGAATTTATTTTAGCGAAATCTAGTTCTGAAAATTTTGAAATTCAATCTAGACAACGTGCTGAACAAGATGATTTTTCTTTGAATACTGCCGTTGCTTTAAATGTTGGTGGTGACAGATTGTGTATTTATGCCAATGAAATGCCAGACCAATTTACACACACACCTTTACGTTTGAATGGAGAACCAATTGTTGTTGAAGATAGAACTTATTTTTTACCAAAAGGTGGAACAATTCGTTATTCAAAGAAAAATTACACAGTTGATTGGCCAAGTGGAGAAACAGCAACGTTTGAATTGACGACTGAAAGAAAAATGAATTTTATGAATGTTTCGATACAAATTTTCCCTTGCGTGGAAGAGCAATTTTCAGGAGTTTTAGGTAATGCAAACGACAATCGTGGTGATGATTTTAATGTTGGAACGAGAACTCCGCAAGCTAATTTCATTTCGATGGTAACTTTTGGAGACCAAAATCAAGAAATTGCTCAGGATTTAGAGAAAGAACATTTGGCTTACATTGCTAAAGAATTCGCTTCTCAATGGAGAGTCACTCCAGAAAATACGTTGTTTGATTACGGTTTTAACGAAAACACATATACTTTCACAGATTTACGTTTCCCAATGGTTCACAGGACAGTGAGAGATTTAACGCCAGACCAACGCACAACTGCTCAAAGAACATGTGAAAACCAAGGTTTAACAGGTGCTGAATTGAGAGCTTGCGTTTACGACCAAGGATTTTTGAATATTGAGCCAATAAAACGACCAACGATTGTCGATAGAACAGAAGGAGTTGTTTTGGCGAAAATCGAACCAAGAGTTCCTAAAGTTGATCCAGTTGTTGAACCAACAAAACCAAATAAATCAGTTGAAGAAATCAAAGATACTGAGGTTGATCCTTCAACAAAAACAAAATCTACTGAAGATACAAAAGTAGAAAAAACGGGAGCTACAAAACCTGTTAAAACAAATGGCGATGTGATAAAAGATGATGGTAAAACGACAAAGCCAACGACTACAAAAACTACAGTAGAAGATGTTTTTCCAATTAAAAAACCGACAACATCTGGAGGAAGTACGAAACCAGTTGTAACAACTCCGACTAAAGTTACAAATCCTGTGAAAACGAGTACAACAACACCGACAAAAACATCAACTCCAGTTGTGACACCAACAAAGACTTCGACGCCAGTTACAAGTCCAACGAAGGTGATTACTCCGATTAGAAAAGGATAAAATTTTATAGAATGTAAAATTGAGAATGTAGAATGAAAAATAAATTCTACATTCTCAATTTTTGTTTTATTCACTTTATATTGCTGTGCTGGAATTCCTATTCCTGCACCAAAATAAAGTTGAAAATTAAATTAAAACTTAGCAGTTTCTCTTTGATTAACGACCTCAGAATTAACTTCGTTGAGTCGCTTCGCTAAGTTAGGGAATTCAGCGTAGCTTGGTTCATTTTATTTTCCAAATGCCATTCTGATTAACGTAATTTGATATTATAAAGTTTGAATTATCAATGATTTTCATTTCTTTATCTGATAATAAGTTGATTAGTTTTAAAAAATTTCTATTTGAACCAAATTCAAAATTTAATCTTTTTTTCTTATTAATTAATAAAATCGAAATATTAGGAGTATTAAATTGAGCTTTAGCTAATTCAATTCTTTTAATCTCATTAAATTTAAATTTAAAACTTTTCTTTTTGAAAATGAAATATTTGACAATGACTTCATCATTAAAAAAATAAACAGTTTTGAAATGATTTGCAAATATGTACCCAAATATAATTAACAGAAACATCCCGTAAATATAATATTCAGAGAATAACAATAGAATTGCAAAAGAAGAATATATTACTGTTATTAATGATAATTGAAATATATCGCTTATCATTGATTTAAAAATTTCTTTATTGTTTTGATTTTTCATTCTCAATTCTACATTCTACATTCTCAATTCTCAATTCATTTCATCGTATTCAAATTAAATCCCAATCCTGCAGAAAATCTTAAATCGGCTAAATTTTGTGGAGCATTTGTGTTGTGATGACCTAAAACCAAACGTGATTGTAGAAAAAAGTGGAAGAATTTCCCGACATAATAATTTATTCCTGTTACTGAAGAGAATAGGGGGTTGACAGCCATTTTTGTTGCTTTTACAACATTGTCGTAAGGGTAAGGCGAACTGATGTCTGTAAACGAAAAACCGGGTTGAATTCCGATGTAGTAATCAAAATTACCTTTTGTGAAATGTTTTGAGAATCCAAAGAAAACTGAATGGTTGAAATTAAATTCACTTTTGCCTTTAGAAATCATTCCTTGGTAGAAATATCCTTCTCCAGCTAACGAATAATTTTCATTCAAATATCCTTCTAAATTTCCGTGTAAATAAAAATAGGAATTGGATGAACTCAGCATTTTTGCAGGGCTAATTGTTAGTTGAAAACGAACTAAACCAGTTTTGATAACTGATTCTTCTTGAGAAAAAGAATGTTTTTGAAGAAAAATCAAAACAAGAAATAAAATTACTTTCTTCCCCATAATTTCACAATTTTGTAGTTTAAACTTACTGTCGATAACAAATGACCTTCTAAAGTTTGATGCTTGTGGTGTTCAAAATGAATGTTGTTTCCTTCTTCATGGTAATCAATTTCATTTGTTAAATGCATCATATATTGACTTGTAAGAGAAATGTCTAATCTGTTTGTTAGATTAAAATGTACTCCAAGTCCTGCTTGAACTGCTGAACCCCATCTTTGCATGGCATTATTTGGATTTTGAATTTCGATTTTACGATTAAAATCAAAACAATGTCCAGCTAAAAAATATGGAGTAATTTTTTTGTTAAATTCTTTTTTCTCAAAAGGATAAACCAAAACTGACCAACCAATGTGGTAATAATCGCTTCTGATTTTGTCATCGATGTTGATTGAAATGTAATCAGCAAACCAGTCGGTATTGATGGAATTGTTGACTTGAATACGAAATTGTCCGCCAGTTCCGATTCCAAAACCGTCGTGACTAAACGAACTGATTGTACTTCTTCCTCCTAAAGAAAACCAGCCACTTTTATTTTCTGTTTCTTGTGAAAAGCCTTTAAAAACGATTAAAGACAGAAATAGCAAACTTAAATAAATTTTCATCTTGTAAAATATATTTGTTGTCAAATATAACGATTTAAAAGTTGAATTATTTTATCTTTTCGGCAAAGGCAATGACATGTCCATCCAAATCACTAAAATAGCAAACTTTGTCGCCCCAATCTCGATCTAAAATTGGACTTATTAAAATGGCATCAGTTTTTAGTGCTTGTTCAAAAACTGTTTCTATATTTTCAACTAAAAGGTAAAGTTCGCAACGAGGAATCCCTGTTCCAAGTTTTGGATGAGGCATTTTATCTTTTAAAATCGTATTAATTCCTTCGTTTGGCATAAGTCCTAGCTTTAAATTTGAGCTTAAGAGAAATTCTGTCATTCCTGGAACATCTAAAACGGGTTCAAGGCCAAAAAGTTTAGAATAAAAATCACGACTTTTGGCTTGATTTTCTACATAAAGGATAATTTCTGTTGCTTCAATTTTTATTTGCGTCATTCTTTTTCTTAATATTGAAAGTTTGGATTAAAAATAGTTATTTTTTCATTCTAAAATAGCTAACTTTGTTGCAGAATTGTTTTTTATGAAAGCGGACCACAAACATTTATCTTGCGAAAATTGTCTTTCCAGAAAAGATTCGCTTTTCTCATGCTTTGATTCAGATAATGTTGAAGTTTTAAATCATCATAAATCATGTAATTTTTATAAAAAAAATCAAGCTATTTTTTTAGATGGAAGTTTCCCTAGAGGGGTTTACTGCTTGAATGAAGGAAAAGTCAAAATTTTTACTCGTGGTGATGAGGGAAAAGAGCAAATTATTCACATCGCGACTAATGGAGAAATTATTGGTTATAGAGCGATGTTTAGTGGTGAAGCGTATAAAGTTTCAGCAAGTACTTTAGAAGAATCAAACATTTGTTTTATCGCAAAAGATGATTTTTTGAACATGATGAATGTCAATGTAACTTTAAGGAACGCTGTTTTAAAAGAACTCTCGATTGAATTGGGAGAAAGAGCAACTTTTATTACAAATTTGGCTCAAAAATCAGTTCGAGGACGTTTGGCTTTCTCCTTAATCATGCTGAATTCAATTTACAAGGATGAAATGATTAATTTATCGAGAGAAGATTTGGCGAATTTTGTTGGAACAGCAACTGAAACTTTGATTCGACTTTTGAAGGAATTTAAAGATGATAATTTGATTGAAATTCACACGAGAAAAATTGAAATTATCGATTTAGAAAAACTAATTCAACTTGCTGATAAATAGAAATTTGATTTTCTTTTTTAGAAAGATTGTACTATCAGTTTAAAACTGTAATTTTGCACCTTAAAAATTTAAGAATTGAAACAATTTTTTAGAAGTAAATGGTTTAAAATTCCATTCTATTTTTTCGTTTTTGCCTTTGCCATTATTGGTTTTGGACTTACAACAGCCTATTTTGCAATTTATTATAAATGGACGGATGAAGGTGGAGCGGTTGATAAAAACAGCCGTTATTTACAGTCGATTGACAATGAATACAAGCAAGATTTAGAAAATGACAGCTTGCAACTTGTTTATTTTAAGCAGGATGCGATTAATCGAATTTCGATTTTAAATAAATATTATCCAACAAATGCACAACAGATTTTACACGTTTTTCAAAATGGAGATGATGTAGTAGAAGTTTTGCGTATGTTAGACGCTGCAGATTTACATTTAAAAAAGAATAAAAGTTATTTTTCTGAATTAAAAAAGTACAAACAAAACAGATATAAATTTTCATCCAAAAGGACTCGGAATAGTGTGTACGAATGGATGAATATGTCTGAATGGACAGATTTTAAAATCGCTGTAGAAAAAGATAGAGCTTTGATTGATTCAGTTGCTAAAATGACTGATGTTGAAGCTAGATTAATCGTTTCTTGTTTGGTTGGTGAACAAATCCGTTTGTTTAACTCGGATCGTGAAGCCTACAAAAAATGGATTGGACCTTTAAAAATTCTTTCTGTTGAATCAAAGTTTTCATTAGGAGTTACTGGAATAAAAGAATTAACTGCTCAACAAATGGAAGGACATTTGAAAGATAGTTTAAGCGAATATTATCTTGGTGAAAAATATGAAAAATTGCTAGATTTTAAAACAGAAGATGTGCAACAAGAGCGTTTTGATCGTTTGACTTCGTTTAGAAATCATTTTTATTCTTATTTGTATGCGGCGGTTTTCATCAAACAAGTAAAAGTGCAATGGGAGAAAAAAGGTTTCCCAATTGATAAAAGACCTGAAATTTTGGCAACTTTATTTAATGTTGGCTATCCACAATCGGTTCCGAAAAGTAACCCAAAAGTTGGTGGTTCAACAATTGTTATCAAAGAAAAACCTTATACTTTCGGTATGATTGCGTACCAGTTTTATTATTCAGGAGAATTATTTGATTTATTTCCAATACAGTCTAAGAAATTTGATTGGGAGATTTAAATAAAGCTTTATGTTTCTCATAATCAAGAATCATAATTTTTTAAGAAATATTTAGGAAATAAAAAAACCTCGCAAATCTTATGTTTTGCGAGGTTTTTTTTGAGCGGAGAATGTAGGATTCGAACCTTTACATTTTCGCGCTAATTTTCAACCCTTTGCAATTTCGTATGATGGGAGGTAACCTAAAAGGTAACCTTTTAATTTGGTAGTGTTTAAACTGATTTGAAAGAACATTTTCTTATTGCAAATATAAGAAAACTTATTAAAATGACAATACAAATTGATTCAAATTAGTCTAAAAAATATGGTGTTTTTATAGGTTGAATAGATTGTTTTAAAAACACTTAATCAATGATGTGTCCTTTCACATCTTCCAATTTTAAGCCTGTATAATCACAAAATTCATCAACACTAATAAACTGGTGTTTTTCCTTGTTAAAATGACTTTTGATGCGCTCAATAAGTATTCTCCCATATCTTTCACTTTTTCCAGTTATTCGTTGAATGTCTTTTGGATAAATACATATCCTGTTTTTAGACATCGTTTAATTTACTTCTGTAAAGATATAAATTTTAGAGGTAAAAATATTGTGAAATTTTTAACATGAGTCGGCTTTCCTATGGCTTTCCCTCGGGTTTGCTATGGATAATCTGTGAATAAAAAGTCGATAACGGAAATAAAGAACTTTAGCGGAATGTCATTGTAAAAACCTTGTCCATTTGCCCATATTTTTGATTTCAGAAACGGAAATTCAAGTTCGCGATAAGAATGACGTTTTGCTTTTGAGAAAGTCTTAAAAGCTAAATTTTAAAAATCGATAAAATGGCTAGGCAAACTGGTATTATCAAGTTAAAAGGAAAAATCGGAGATTTATCTTTTTACAAGACCAAAGACGGACATTTGGCAAAAGAAAAAGGCGGTGTTGAGGGCGACCGCATCAAAAACGATCCTGCGTTTATTCGAACTCGAGAGAATAATGCAGAGTTCGGAGCATCTGCGACATCAGGAAAATTGATGCGTGATTCCTTACGTCCAATTGCAAACAGTGCTTCTGATAATAGAGTTGTATCAAGAATTACAACTTTGATGACAAAAGTAAAAAACTTGGATTTGACTTCTGTAAGAGGCCAAAGAAAAGTTGGTGTTGCGATTGCTTCAGCAACTGCAAAAGCTTTGATTAAGGGCTTTGAGTTTAATAAAAATGCGCTCTTAGGAAGCATTTTGTATAAACCTTATGCAGTGAACACGACTACAGGAGTGATTACTATTCCTGGGCTTATTCCTGTGAATGATGTTGCTTTTCCAACGGGAGCAACACACATGAGTTTAACAGGCTGTTATGCCAACGTAAACTATGCAACAGGAATCACGGACGTGAAATTGACAAACGTTGTGAATTTGTTGATTGATGGAACTGCGACAGCAGTAACATTAACTCCTACAGCTGTGCCAGCTGGTACAGGAACAAAACTTTACCTTTTGAAAATTGAGTTTTTCCAAATCGTAAACGGTGTTCAATATTCTTTGAAAAATGGTGCTTACAACGCTCTAAGAGTGGTTGAAATTGCTTAAAAAAGTTCTCATGAAAGAAAGAAACCGCTTTTTGAGTAGAACGCCGAAATTTCACAGAATTGTGCGAAACATTGGCTTAGGTTTAATTGCAGCGGGTGGAGCGATTATCGCTTCTCCTGTTGCTTTACCAGTAGCCGTTGGAAGTTTGGCGAGTTACCTCATCGTTGCAGGAAGCGTTGCAACAGCAGTGGCACAAAGTGTTACTGCAGACAGAAAATAAAATTAACCCTTTAAAAATTCATAAAATGAATAAGGATTGTAAAGCAAAAGAATGGGATGTAAAGCTTAAAAAGAAGCGAGTACCCCGTTTCAAAGCAGGTTCTGAACTTGCTGACAAAGTGAACAAAATGGCTGTTGACATCAACGAGGAATCAGATGAAACAACAGCTACAACGGACATCAAAATGGAGATTGAACAAAGTGAAAACGACGTTTTGAAAATTGCTTTGAAAAAGAAAAGAAAAACTCGTTTCAAAGCGGGAGCTGATTTGACCGACAAAGTGAACCTGGTAAGTGCTGACATTGAGGAAGAATCGAGCGAGGATTTAGAAAGTTGCAAGTTAAAATTGAAGCTTGAAAGTGAGGATAACGAACGCTTTGAGCTGAATTTAAAAAAGCGTGCAACTCGCTTTAAAGCAGGTGCTGACTTAACCGAAAAAGTAAATTTGATTGATGTGGATTGGATTGAAGAGCATGACGAAGATATTGAAACTTTATCTGTTTCAATCAAAATTGTTTCAAGTGTCTGTCCCATTCACATTTCAGAAAAAGCAGAAATTTCTGCGAATTAAATCTAAAACCTTAAAAACAAAGTAAAATGATTCATCACGACCATAGCACAGCAATAGGAACATGCACAGGAACGGCTTTATCCGTATTTGCGACTCTAGACACGCAAGATTACATGAAAACGATTGTTTTGGCTTGTGTGGGTGCGGTTGTAAGTTTTACAATGACCTTGTTTTTAAAATGGGCTTGGAGAAAAATTAAACGTTAAGTTCTTTGAAATAAATTAGTTGTGAAACGTCATTCGAAAGAGTGGCGTTTTTTTTCATCGCTTAATTTAAGAATCCAAGAGTTGTTTCTTATAAGTATCAGTAAATAAGACTAATTTGTTTATTTTTGCTAAAAAACAGTATAATATGAAAAAAATATTACTAATTAGTGCTTTCTTTTTAGCATTATCACCATCACTAATTTCTCAAACAACCGCAACAAATTTTACTTGTGATGATTGTCACGGGACTAATCATGATCTATTTACTGAACTAAATTCAGGTAAAGTGATAGTTATTGCTTGGGTGATGCCTTGCGGTGGTTGTATTAGTGGTGCATTGTCGGGATATAGTGCAGCTGAAAGTTTTGCAACAAGTAATCCTGGTCAAATTCTTTTTTATTTGGTTGATGATTATGGAAATACTTCTTGTAGTTCATTAGGTTCTTGGGGAAACACAAATGGAATGCCAAATGCAGTGCCATTTTCAAATGCACTTGTAAATATGGGAGATTATGGAACTGCCGGAATGCCAAAAGTTGTTGTTTTGGGCGGAGCTAATCATACTGTTTTTTACAATGAAAATAACAGTGCCATTAATCAAACAAATATCACATCTGCAATCAACAACGCTTTAGCTACAAGTTCTGTAAATGAAATTAAAATTTCAAATGAAGAATTGATAGTTTATCCAAATCCAAGCACTAATGTTGTGAGTATAACAGTTGAATCTTTAGGAATTAAAACAACAAAAGACTTAACAATTCAATTGAAAAATATTCTTGGTGAAACTGTTTTGGAAATTTTCAAAGGAAAAGTTGATGCTAATCAAAAAGTAATTGAATTCAATACTAGTAATTTGAGCAACGGAAATTATTTTATTTCCTATACTGATGGCGAAGTTTCTCGAAAAACAAAAGTTGTTGTTGCTCACTAATAAAATTGTATGTTTTTTTTGAAAACAGTTAAAATTTTTGTCTTAGGAATATTTCTTTATTCAACAAATAGTTTTGGACAAGGTTGTTGTTCTGGAGGAAGTGGAAGTCCAATTGCAGGCGGTTCGTCACAAGGTGTTTTAAATGAAAAACAAGTTGAGTTTTCAAGTAATTATCAACATGTTAGTTCAAATGTATTTATGGCTCAAGACCATGATACGATTCGTATGTTTGAGAGTTTGAAAAGTGATTACATCTATACAAGACTTGCTTATGGTGTAACTAAAAAACTTACTTTTTCAGTCGAAACAGGATATTTTTTGAATCGGAGACAAATTGGCTTGGAGAATTCCGATACCATCCAGTCAAAAGGATTTGGAGATTTAATTATCTTTCCAAGATATGAAATTTTCAATAAAACAACAGATAAACGTAAAACAGAAATAACTATCGGTTTAGGCTATAAAATTCCAATTGGAACTTACAATGATTCGACTTTGGTGTTTACCAATCCAACGACAAATCAAAAATATTATACAACTTCACCACCAACTGTACAAGCAACAAACGGTTCACAGGATTTTATTTTCTATGGTTTTGCAATGCAAGAGTTTATACCCCAAAAGATGAAAGTTTTTGCAAATGCCATTTATATTAAAAAAGGTTGGAATCCTTTGAGTATGAAATTTGGGGATTATGCGAGTGTTGGACTTTTTGTAAATAGAATGTTCTACAAAAAAAGAATTGGGACAACACTACAAATCAAAGGTGAATATATTGGAGTAATGCAACACGATAAAAATGTGGATGTATTAGCCTTGTATAATATTGATGCCAAATCTACAGGAAGTAAAAAAGTGTTTATAGTGCCACAAGTGAGTTATACTTACAAAAATTTAACGCTGTATTGTTTTAGTGAAATTCCTTTGTATCAATATGTGAATGGTACTCAAGTAGCATCAAGTTTTCAGTTTACTGGAGGTTTTGCTTTTCGTTTTATGGCTTCTAAAAAAGCATGTGAGGTAAAAGAATGAAATTAGTTTCAAATATTGATAAAATTGGATTGATTGGAATTATTCTTACAGTAATTTTCTCTCCTTGTTGTTTTCCTCTTTTTGCTTTTGGAGCTTCTGCACTTGGACTTGGAAGTTTTGAACTTTTTGGAGGTTGGACCATGTGGGTTCTACAGGCGATGGTTTTTGTTTCCATTATTGGATTGATCATTTCTTATCGCAAACATCGTTGTTTATATCCGCTTTTGATTGCCTTTCCAAGTGGTGTTTTGATGTTTTTCGGATTTTATGTTGTAACACAGGATTATTGGGTTTATTTCATTTACTCGGGAATGGTAGGGCTTTTTATAAGTACGCTGTGGAATTATAGAAGAAATAAATTACATCGTAAAATTGTATTAGAATCAACACTAACTTGTCCGCATTGTGGTTTTCAGAAAATGGAAATTATGCCAACTGATGCCTGTGTTTATTTTTATGACTGTGAGAATTGTAAACAAGTATTGAAGCCCAATAAAGGCGATTGCTGTGTTTATTGTTCTTTTGGCTCTCTTGCTTGTCCTCCAATACAGGCAGGAGAAAATTGTTGTTAGCAATTACCTCACCAAATCCCTCGCAACTTCAATTTTTATTTTTCTAATCGTCACAGCCAAATCTTGAAAATGCAAATCTTTTTCATTTGCAAATTTCAATAAATCCAATGCTTTTTGAAAAACTGCGGGATTATTTTTAGTTTTCATAAATGATTTTTGGACCAGGTTAAATGTTTCTTTGACTCTAATAAATTCGACACAAGAACCCACAAATAATTGATGAAATCTTTTTCCTTGCCAAAGAGCAAAAAATATCCAGTATAAATTTTCTTTACCCTCCAAAGTTTGGCAGCTGCAAATAAAACAATTTGGACAAGGTTCTAAAAGTGGTTTTCCACTATTCAAACCTTTATTTAAAACGAAGAAATGAAACCCAGCGTATTTTTTCGCCGGGTTGTATGTTTGAAGGCTAAAACTCGAATTCATAACTTTCAGATTTAGGGGTTAAGGACTTTAATCTTCTTTGTGCATAGGCTCTGAGTTTTAGATACATGCTTCTTTTATTGCCTGGAGCAATATTTTCCAATTCTAATTCAAAAAATGCAATTTCTGTTTGCAATTGAAATCCATTCATTCTTGTCATGATAGACTTTGCAACTGCTGGGTTAATTGTGTTGTACATAATTATGGTTTTAAAAATTAAGCTCCTTTTTCCGCCTACGGCACACAAAATTTTTTCAAAAGAAAACAGAAAAAAAACCGAAAAAAAAAAGAAAAAGAAAGCCGATTTAAAAGGGGCTTCATTTTGATTATACAAGGTTTTTGACAAAAAAAATTGCTTGAGAAAGAATCGTTTTTAAGACAAATAATGAAATACTAAGTGGATTTTAAGAGAGGAAATAAACTGCAATTATTTTTGCAAAACCCAAAGGGCTTGACCTTTTAGAATTAAAATGAATAGACCCTAAATTTGCTTTCATTTTTATTTTTTAGAAAATTGCTAAAATCTCCTTAAAAACGAAAATCTAAAAAGAAATTTTTGACCTACTAAAATTTTGATTCCAAATACTAAAATGTGTATCTACGATTTGAGATAATTTTGATTCTTTACTAAAATATAAACTTGGGCGAGAATTAAAAAAAGAGTGGAATGAATGCCGAATTCCGTTCCGATTTTTCATCGGAATAACGGAAGAGTGCTGAATGGAACGTTGCGAAGCAGAGCGAGTGGAGGCTTGGGGAAAGTTGAAGAATGAAGCTTCAGCGAATGGGAACGACCCCTGCTGAAAGCACAAGGCTTTGGCGGATTTTTTGATTTACAGCGATGGCAAAGAATGTGAAATGAGAGAATGGAATGTAGTTTACGGAATGGAAAGAACGAAATTTGACATTGTGTGAGTGTAGTTTTGGGCTTGATGAATTTATTCGAAAGCTCTAAACAAACGTTGGCTCTCAAAAAATATGACAAAGCCGCAGCCAAGCCGACTCAGCGGCGAGCAAAAACAATAAGCAACGGTGGACACCCAGCTAAAAAATGCGATAGCAACCTTTGAAAAAAAGGGTCTGGGTGGACAAGGTAGTTGCGAGTGAGGAACATTGAGGACGCAACAAAAAAAAACTAATGGAAAACCGTTATGAGGAATTCAGACGAGTAGGTTTGTAATGATGTTTGCAAGGGCAAGGACTTTAGGACGATGCTTTGTATTACCCTTGCAAACAAGCTTTTTTTGTGAAAGGAGGAGATGGACGAACACCATATAACCCCCGTGCAGGAAGTAGCGATAAACATTAGTAGTAAGATAAACTTAATCGTTGTGGTGACTGAAATCGAAAGAAAATCGAAATTAGAAAAAATAAAACCTCATCAAGTAAGGGAGCTTAAAAATAATCTTCATAAGAACAAAAAATTTATGGAGCTCCTTTTCTTGACTACTATAAACTGAAAGTCGGAGCGAAAATCTTAAGGCAAAACTCTTTGATGCAACGTAGTGGAGACGAAGGGTTTTGACTCTGCCCGGGCGTAGGCGGTTACCGTGTAAAAGCAGAAGACCGTTAAGGCAGCCAAAAAAGTATTAAGCTGTGAAATGGTACGTTTTATCAGAACTTACGTATTTGTGTAATTATCTAAATTTCTTAAGATTAAGACTAAGTAAAATTACAATAAGTGTTACTCCTACATCTGCAGTGATAGCAAAAACAAGGTTGCTAAAGCCGAAGAATGCTAAGACGATAAAAACCAATTTAATCAGAACTGCACTGATTGTGTTTATTTTTATTCTTATCATGGTGGCTTTGGCTAAGCGAATAAGAAAAGGTATTAATGTTAAATTGTCATTCATTAAGGCGATGTTTGCTGTTTCAATAGCTGTATCACTTCCTAAAGAACCCATAGCGATACCTACACTTGATTTTGCCAAAGCTGGTGCATCATTTACACCATCACCAACCATTGCAACGTTTTTATAAGTCAATTGTAATTTATCAATATAAGCTGCTTTATCTTCTGGCATCAAATTGCCGTAAACATGAGAAATTCCAACTTTGTCAGAAACAATTTTGGCAGATTTTTCATTATCTCCAGTTAGCATAATAACTTCAATATTCATTTCTTGTAAAAGCTTAACTGCTGATTGACTATCGGGTTTAATTTCATCTGAAAGTCCAATAATACCTGCAACACCATCACCAAAACTTATTACAACACTTGTTTTTCCTTCTGATGATAGCTTTTCAATGATGTGTTTGGCTTCTTGCGAAACTTCCTGATGTTCTTGAATAAATGAAAGTTTACCTACGTAAATTGTTTCATCTTCACAAACCAAACATTTTGCTATTGCTCCTTTTCCAATTATGCTTTTAAATTTTTCTACTTTGTGGGGTGTATATCCTTTTTTTATGGAGGCATCTACAATGGCTTGTGCCAAAGGATGTTCAGAAAATAATTCTGCACCTGCTGAACAGGCTAATAATTCTTCTTCTGTTGTGTCATTGAGCGGAATAATATCTGAAACAATTGGATTGCCATAAGTAATGGTTCTCGTTTTATCTAAAGCAATTGCTTTTATTTGGGCCATTGCTTCCAAATATTTCCCTCCTTTAATCATGATACCTTTTGCTGATGCGTTGCCAATTGCTGCATAAATTGCAACTGGTGTAGAAATGACAAGGGCACACGGACAAGCAATTACTAAAAGTGTGAGCGCTTGTTGAAGCCACGTGTTAAAATCATAATGTAAGATAAAAACGGGTACAAGTACCATCAATAAAGCTAATGCGATAATTGATGGTGTGTATATTTTTGAGAACTTCTGAATAAATTTCTGTGTATCAGATTTATTAGCATTTGCTTCAAAGGTCAGGCGAATAATTTTTGAAAAAGTGGTATCTGTTGAACGTTGCGTTGTTCTAACTTCAATGAATCCATTTTTATTTAAAGTACTTGCAAAAACAGTATCTCCAATGTGTTTATCTTTTGGAATTGGTTCGCCTGTTATGGTAGCTTCGTCAATTGTTGTATCGCCAAGTATAATTACGCCATCTAAGGGAATTAATTCGCCTGGTTTAATTTGAATGATGGAACCGACAGGAATTTTAGCAACATCTATGGGGCTACCTGTTTCTTTTAAAATGGCAGTTTTAGGAGAATTACTTACCAAATCATTCAAGGCAGATTTACTTTGTTCAATGCCTATATCTTCTAAACGTTCGCCTAAAACATACAAAACAATTACAACTGTTGCTTCGGGAAATTCTTGCAAATAAAAAGCACCAATTACAGCCAATAACATTAATAAATTGATGCTACTAAATTTGAATCTAAATAGAGCAGTTATTCCATTCCATAAAACGGAATAGCCAACGCCTAAAATAAATACTGCAAAAACAAATGGAGCATAAGGCATCGGAATATGAATGTTTACTAAAGAAAGAATTTCGAGTGAAACAACCAGAAAAACAGCTATTAATAAGTAAACAAATTTTTTATCTTGTAGAATTTTCATCTGATTTTGATTTAATAATTTTCTTAATGTTCATGACCTCCACCACCTTCACTTTTGAGTAAATGGCTTTGAATGTAATATGCCCCTGATAAAACAATTTGAGCATTTTTATCAATTTTTTGAAGTAAGGTAACTTGGACAAAACCTAATTGACTTGTGCCTGTTTTTACTTCAATACGCTGAAAATGGTAACTTTTTCCGTGGTCTTCTTCATGTTCATGTTTGTCTTCATGCGAATGACCTTTTTTGTGATCATGGTCTTCTTCTATTTCTTCTTCCAAAACAAAAATGAATTCTCTACCATCTGCTTTAACAATAGCATCAAGCGGAAGTGCAGAAACTGAATTATAGCCTACATCAATTAAAGCATTTACATACATTCCCGGTATTAACATTTGTTTGTCGTTTAGTATGTCTGCGTGAACGGCTACCGACTTTGTTTCATTTTCAAAAGCTTTTCCCACACTAAAGATTTTACCTTTAATGGAAGTGTTATCTTGATTTGTTAAAATAAAGTGTACATTCTGTCCTGCTTTTACTTTTTGTAAGTCTTTTTCATAAACTAACAAATCAAGGTGCATTTTGGAATTATCAACGATGCTAAATAAAGGTTTTCCAACTTCTGCATTTGTACCAATTTTAATATTGACTTCTGTAATGTAACCGCTAATAGGTGCTTTGATTGACATTACTGAAACTGTGTTGTCCGAAGTACTTAGATTTAAAGTGTTTAGCTGTTTTTTTAAGGAAGCTAAACGGACTTTTTCAATTTCATATTCGGATTTTGCCTTTTGAAAGGTTTTACGCGAATTAATGTTTTCTTCATTTAAAGTCTTTTGTCTGTCATACTCCAAAGATAAAAGTTCTAAATTGCTTTTTGAAGTTAAATAAGCTTCTTGCAATTTAGTGAATTCAAGACTTTCAATTGTTGCCAAAGTTTGACCTAGTTTAACAAATTCTCCTTCAATAACATTAATCGTTTTGATAACACCGCCAATGAAAACGGAAACATCTGCTTGATTTTGGGGTGGAAGCTTTGTATAACCATTAGCATTGATGACCTCGCTTAAATTCTTCATTTCAAAAGTGCCCAATACAATACTTGAGGCTTTATACTGTGCTTCATTCAACTCTACTTCTTTGATGGAAGATTCAGCGTGGTTATCTTCTTTTTCGGTATGTTCTTTTGGTTCGGTACTTGAATTACAAGATGTGAAACCCAGTAAAAGAGCAAAAACTGCTATAATATGGGGTATATTGTTTTTGTACTTTTTCATAATTTTATTGATTTAATAAGTATTGTAAATTGATAATGGTTTGATTGTAATTACTAAGAGCAATCAAATAATTTCCTTGAATTTCTAAAGATGTTTGCATACCTTGAATAAATTCGATGTATGAAATATCTCCATTTTGGTAACTTTTTTCAGCACTTAATGTAATGTTTTTCGCATTTTGAAGTGCTGAACTTTCATAATAAATAATCAATTCTTGATTTGTTTTCATTTGATTCAAGTTTTGATTAAATTGTGAATTCAAATCTTGCATGATATATTCAGTATGTTTTTGTTGCTTTTGAATATTTATTTCTTCTGCTTTATTTTTAGCGATGTAACTTCCTGCAAAAAGTGGAACGTTAACACCAATAGTAAAACCTTGAAAACGCGGAGCACCGTTGTAATAAACAATTTGATTGTTTTGTTCTTGGTTTCCTGTTAAAGACTGAATGAAATAACCCAATTTAAGATCCGGAAAAAGTATTGACTTTTCAAATCTCAAAACAGCGATTGCTTTGTTGACTTCTGCAATTGCTAATTCTAATTCTGGGTTTTGTTTTAACGCTGTACTGTCTGTTACCGCTAAAGAAGTAAAGGCAGTTAAATTTGTTTC
The DNA here is from genome assembly GCA_040386975.1 of Bacteroidota bacterium. Taxonomy (GTDB): domain Bacteria; phylum Bacteroidota; class Bacteroidia; order Flavobacteriales_D; family Crocinitomicaceae; genus M2408. The sequence goes on from JAZKEO010000003.1 coordinate 44,240, forward strand.
ACTTAAAGTAAAGTCAGTTTGTAAATTCAACAGCGTTTTTAATTTTACTTTCTCGTTAAAAATCAATGATTGATTTTGTTTTTTGAGTTGTTTTATTTCTTCATATTTTACAACTGCAGTTGATTTTTCGAGTGAATTAATATCACCCTCTTCAAATTTTCTTGTGGTTGAATGAACAAACTTTTGCAATAAACTATCTTGTTTCATCAATAATTTGTCAACTTCCATTAAGTACAAAAGATTATTCCAGGATTGTTTGATTTTAAATGCAATTTCCCGTTTGGACAAGACAAGATTTAATTCGCTGGTTTTAATATTTGCTTCCAAGACTTGTTTCTTTGCATTAAATTGAAAAGGGCTAAATGCTTGTGAGATGGAATAATTTTGATCGAACGAATGTGTGTTGTATTGTCCAAACATACCGTTAATTTCTGTTTTAGGCATTTCATAGGCGGTTGCTTTCAATTGATTTTGTTTTTGAATTTCAAATTCATTCGAATGAATCAGCAAATTATTTTTCATTCCTAATTCTAAAGCATTTTCTAAAGAAAGTGTTTTAGTTTCCTGCGAAAAGAAGTTGAATGACAACAAGCCAAACAGTAATAAACTAATTCCTTTTTTCGGAATTCGCTTTTTGATTTTTATACTCTTTTCAAACAAAATGTATAAAATTGGTAATACAATTAATGTTAGAAGTGTAGCGGTAATTAAGCCACCAATAACTACTGTGGCTAATGGTTTTTGTACTTCTGCACCTGCACTGGAACTCAAAGCCATTGGTAAAAAACCTAAGGAAGCAACGGAAGCGGTTAAAATCACTGGTCGTAAACGTACTTTTGTTCCCTCTTTTACTCTTTCTAATACATTTGTCATTCCTTCTGTCTTTAGTTGATTGAAATAGCCTATCAAAACAATTCCATTTAGAACCGCTACACCGAATAAGGCAATAAAGCCAACTCCTGCCGAAATACTAAATGGCATATCTCTTAACCACAAGGCGAAAACTCCTCCAATGGCTGAAAAGGGAATTGCTGTAAAAATCAATAAGGATTGTTTAACTGAGCGAAAAGTAAAGAATAACAAAACAAAAATCAATAACAAAGCAACTGGAACCGCAATTGATAAACGAGCTGAGGCTTCAATTAAATTTTGAAACTGACCGCCGTAGGTTGTGTAATATCCCTCTGGAAGTTTTAAGTTTTTATCCAATGTTTTTTGAATTTCATCTACAACACTTTTAACGTCTCGACCTCTAACATTAAAGCCTACTACAATTCTCCGTTTTCCATCTTCACGACTGATTTGCATTGGACCAGGTTCATAATTGATATCAGCAACTTGTTCTAAAGGTATTTGACTACCTGAAGGAAGTGTGATGTAAAGTGTTTTTAAATTTGAAATATCACTTCTGCTTTCTAGCGCAAGGCGAAGTACCATGTCAAAACGTTTTTCTCCCTCGTAAACTTCTCCAGTCTTTTCTCCTGCAAAACCAATACGAATAACTTTGTTTAGGTCTCCCACATTTAAACCATATAAAGCTAATTTATCTTTGTTGTATCGAACTGTAATTTGTGGTAATCCCGCCACTCGTTCAGCTTTAGCATCTGCAACTCCATCAATTCCGTTAATGAGGTTTAAGACTTCATCACCTTTACTAACCAACATATCTAAATCTTCTCCAAATATTTTAATGGCAACATCGCTTCTAACTCCTGTCATTAATTCATTGAAACGCATTTGGATTGGTTGTGAAAATTCTGTTGTTACTCCAGGAATATCCGCCAAGGTTTCTTCCATTTTTTCCATCAACTCTTCTTTTGAGTGTGCTGATGTCCATTCAGATTTATCTTTTAATAAAATAATCATATCTCCCGCTTCAATTGGCATCGGGTCGGTTGGGATTTCTGCACTACCAATTTTAGTGACTATCATTTTAATTTCCGGAAAGCGTTTTTTTAATAGTTGTTCTGCTTTAGTGGTTGTTTCAATTTCTTGAGACAAGGAACTACCGGAAGCAATAATGACATGGGTTGCAATATCTCCTTCATCAAGCGTAGGAATAAATTCTCCTCCTAATTTATTGAAAACTAAAAGTGCTGAGATTAAAAGTAAAACTGAAATTGAAAGAATCAGCATTTTAATTTTTAAAGCTTTCGCCAAAATCGGCTGATAAACTCTGTCTATTGCACCAATAATTTTATCACTAATATTCTTTTTATGACCAGTTTTCTTTTTCAGAACTAAAGCAGTCATCATTGGCACGTAAGTAAGCGAAAGTAAAAACGCACCTAAAATGGCGAATGAAACCGTTTGCGCCATTGGACCAAACATTTTACCTTCGATTCCTACTAAAGCTAAAATTGGTAAGTAAACTATTAAGATAATGATTTCACCAAATGCAGCACTACTTCTAATTTTAGATGATGCTTGATAAACTTCTTCATTCATTTCATCTGTGGTAAGATTTTTACTGACTTTATGAACTTGTAAGCGGTGAATGATGGCTTCGACAATGATAACTGCCCCATCTACTATTAAACCAAAATCTATTGCTCCTAGACTCATTAAATTGCCACTCACTCCAAATAGGTGCATCATGGTAACTGCAAAAAGTAAAGACAACGGAATTACTGAAGCAACAACCAAACCTGCACGCCAATTTCCAAGTAAAAGAACTAAAATGAAAATCACAATTAATGCACCTTCTATTAAGTTGGTTTGAACGGTTCCAATTGCTTTGTTTACCAATTTTGTTCTATCCATAAAAGCTTCAATAGCAACTCCTTTTGGCAAAGATTTTTTGATTTGTTCCATTTTTTCTTTGACACGGGCAACAACATCAGCACTATTTTCACCTTTCAGCATCATTGCCATTCCGCTTACTTCTTCTCCTTTACCGTCTTTTGTTACTGCACCAAAACGAATACTACTGCCAATCTGAACATCTGCCACGTCACGAATTAAAATCGGAATTCCATTTTGATTTTTAACCACAATTTTATTTATGGCATCAATACCGTTAACCATTCCAATACCT
>JAZKEO010000003.1:47286-48949 GCA_040386975.1 Bacteroidota bacterium
ATGCTCCACCAGTATTTTCGTTGTTTTTTTCCAAAGCATCGAAAATATCAGCGATGGTGGTATTCATGCTTTTAAGCTTGTCGGGTTTAATGGCAATTTCATACTGCTTTAAACTTCCCCCTAAAGTATTTACTTCTGCTACTCCTGGTGTGCCTAATAATTGAGGACGGATAATCCAATCTTGGATGGTACGAAGATCTGTTGCTGTGAATTTTTTTTCAAATCCTTTTTTAGGGAAAACAACATATTGATAAATCTCACCAAGACCTGTACTTACGGGAGCGATATCGGGAGAGCCCAAACCTTTAGGAATGTTGTTTTCTGCTTCTTTTAAGCGTTCATTTATTTGCGCCCTTGCCCAATAAATATCAACATCTTCTTCAAATACAACAGTTACAACACTTAAACCAAATCTACTTATTGAACGAAGTTCGACAATTTTGGGAATTGGTTTGACTGCTAACTCAATGGGGTAGGTAATAAATTGCTCTACCTCTTGGGTTGCCAAAGTTGGAGATGTTGTGATAATTTGTACCTGGTTATTTGTGATATCAGGTAGGGCATCAATAGGGAGTTTGCTGAGTGAATAACTTCCTATTGCTATCAATGCCAAAGTAAATAAGCCAATAACGAACTTATTCTTTATACTAAATAGAATGATTTTATCTAACATGAAAATATGATTAGTTAATAATTTAGAATAGATCACAGCAAAAAGCTGAATTTATCTAAAACAAAATACAAAGCACATGTAAAATACGGTGCAATTATTTATTAACTAAACTTAGGAGGTTGCCAGATGGAAGAAGTAAATTTTGATGAACAAAACTGATTTTCCGGAAAACTTTTTAAACGTGCCTCATCGTTAAAAAATTCCTCTGGTTTAAAATTTACACGAAAAGTTTCATTGATTACTAAATCAATTGTAACGACATTGTGATTATGACTTACCGGACATTTATCTTGTTCGTGCTGCTCGTGATTTTCTTCATGATGAGTACCAGTTGCATGTTCTGAAATAAATTCTATCAAACTTAATTGATGATGCTCGGAATTATGATGCTGATAATGATTAATGAATTCGGGAATAAAAGATATAACATGGTTCAGTTCGGAAGGAAAAGTGATTCCGAAAATGAAGAAATATATTATTGTCTTTTTTAAGATGCTCATTGTACTGGTGCAAATATAAATTTTAATTTTTGATTACAGCAAAATTTGTGCCTGTTAATGAATGGGATTGCTTGGAATCTTAAATGACGGTTGTAAACAAAAACGTTTACTTTTTTAGTTCTTCCCAAACGATACTTAAAACAGAATTATATTGTTGGGTAATGATACAATATTCGTAAAATTTATAATCTGTATCTTTTTCCCAATCTTTTAGTTCGAACCAATCAGATTTCCAAATTTGCAGTCCACATTTTTCTTGTGGCCGCAGTTTGTAAGAAATCTGTTTCGTTTTCTGCTCGGGTGGAAATGGAAAGCTTTTTGAACTGGAATGAAGTTTTTACAGAATTTGAAAAGCAGTCTATGCTCTTTCAAATTGTAGAAAAAACAAAATTACAGGAGAAAACTTGGAAGAGAAGACCGATAAGGCAGCCAAATAAAAAGGAAAATGATTTTTGTTAAAAAGTAAAATAAAGTTAAATATATGCTAAAT
>JAZKEO010000004.1:0-3997 GCA_040386975.1 Bacteroidota bacterium
AAAGGTACTCAGTCTTTTTTAATATGCAAGCACTTTCTAATCTTTTTTTTAATAAAATGTGAAATATTCGATGAAAGAGGTGTTTTACTCGTTGGATGGGGTGAAATCGCTAAATTGATTAAGGAATAATAGATGATATGATTATTCCCGCAGATATTCGCTGATTGATGAGCAGATTTATAAGATTTACTTATATTATAAATAAGGTTTGATAGAATATTCTACTAAAAATAAGTATATCGTAAATGTTTCCCGCAGATATCCGCTGATTTTTACGCAGATTTAAAAAAATTCTGATTTACAATAATGAATAGTTTTATTCAATTAATATCTGCTAATATGGAAGTGGATAGCTTGTTGAGGAAAACAAAAAAAAATGAAGCCTGATTGAAGAGCGAAATTTTAAGCTACTTCAATGAGTTCTGAATTAGTTGTTTTCGAAACAACTAGAAGCTGAAGAATGACCTGACACCTCGATAATCTCTGTGACCGGAAGATTAGCAAGAGTGGAAGGGGGCAACCACTTGGATATTTCGACAAGCTAAGTGACCAGCAAGTTTAAAATCTTTAAATTTTGTTATGCGTATTCCTTGAATATCTTATTCAATCGCTTAAGCATTATAAAAAGAAGCAAAGAAGCACTTATTAACAAAATTGTATTTACCCAAAAAAAATTTGCTTTGAATTCATATTGATCCCAAAAGCTACTCAATACTCCTGATAATTTATTTCCAATTGAATTAGCCAGAAACCAGCCCCCCATCATTAAAGCAGTTAAACGTTTAGGACTTAATTTTGAAACCATTGATAAGCCCATCGGACTTAAAAGTAATTCTCCAACTGTGAAAACGGCATAAGATGAAATAAACCACCAAAAGGATGATTTTACTACTCCATTTCCACAAGTATAAGTAGCAGCAACCATTACAACACAAGACAATCCACAAATTAAAAGACCAAAAGCCATTTTTGTTGGAGTTGAAGGCTCTTTACCTTTTCTTCTTAAAAATGCGAAAAAAGCTAAAATCAAAGGGGTAAAAGCAATTACCCAAAATGGATTAACAGACTGAAACAAACTCGCATTAAAGGCATAAACATTTTCTCCTTCTTTTGGCATTTCTTTTTGTGACAAATTTTTGAAATAATCAGGAAAACCAACTATTTTCTGTTTTTCTCCATTTTTTAAAATTGGGCGAAATTGATTATCCGTTAGAATTAGACTATCTTTCTGATACGGAATTGTATCGATTAAATATAAAGTCCCCATCATTGGAACCATGTTTACAGGTATCTCTCTATCTGTGTAACGATCAGTCCAAGTGTTCAGTGTAGTCCCATTCTGTTTAAATATTGCCCAAAACATAATTACCACAGAGAAAATTGCCAACATTGCTCCAATTGGTTTCTTCTCTTCAGATGGAGATCTAAAATAAATGCTCAAATAAAATACAATAATCGGAATACATCCAAAAAGAAAAGCATCTGTTGTATGCGATTGAACAAGAGGCTCAGGCAAAAAGAAACCTATTAATCCAAAAGCAACTGAAGGTAAAAGAATTATTCCAAAAATTTTAAACAATGGTAAATCTTTCTCAGTAGCAGGTTTTATTACGTCTACATGTTTAAAATGTTTGGTTCCCGCCCAAAAGATAATAATCCCCAAGAACATTCCAACACCAGCAGATAAAAAAGCTGCTCCCCAGCCATATAAATTATAAAGTGCAGCACCAAAAAAATTACAAACAAAAGCTCCTATATTTATACCCATATAAAAGATGTTATAACCCGCATCTTTTTTTATTTTAAATTCTTCTGAATTATATAAATTCCCTAAAAGGGTTGAAATATTAGGTTTAAAGAATCCATTTCCTAAAATAATCAGAATCATTCCGAGATAAAGCATCGAAAGACTATGAATGGAAAGACACATATATCCAATTCCCATCATGAATCCCCCAATCGTAATTGATAGTCTATAGCCTAAAACTCGATCCGCCAACAAACCTCCTATAAAAGGTGTCAAAAAAACAAAAGCAATAAATGTCCCGTATAAGTCAGAAGCCTCAGCCTCAGTCATACCGAAACCTCCCTTGTCAATCTCATCTTTTAAATAGAAGGTCAAAATCCCAATCATCAAGTAGTATCCAAATCTTTCCCACATTTCCGAGAAAAACAAGTAAGGTAAAGCTTTTGGATGCTTCCTATTTTTGGACATTTTTTATTTGGATATTAAGTTCCGATAGCTATCGGAATTAGGATGTTATGATATATAGGACTATAAAAATTGAAATTTTATTTTACTCCTCCCATAAGTTTTTTAAGTAAAGGATAAAGAATAATCAAAGCTCCACCCGCAATGATTGAAATATATCCTATCACTTGATAGCCTTCAGTATATTGAATCATTTTTTCATAATTACTAATATTCTCTCCAGATGAATCTCCTTGAGCAAGAGCTGCACCAATTAAACCTGCTCCATACTGTCCATAAGCAGATGCTAAAAACCAAGTTCCCATCATCATACCTGTCAATCTTGCTGGTGAAAGTTTTGTAATCATTGACAAACCAATCGGTGATAAACATAACTCCCCTAAACTTAAAACAAAATAAGCAAAAGCAAAAATCCAAAGTGGAGTTAAACCTTCAGAATTTGCAGAAAACTTACTCCAATAAAACGCTAAGAAACCTAAACCTAAAATAATGAAGCCCAAACCAAATTTAACAATTGTATTTGGCTCAGCTTTTCTTCTACTTAACCAAACCCAAATCAAACCTACGATTGGAGCAAAAACAACTACCCACAATGAATTTAATGAGTTGTTAACAGAAGTCATATTAAAACCATGACTATGCACATTTCCATTAGCGAAAAAATTCAAAGATCCACCACCTTGCTCAAAAAACGACCAAAATAAGGCTGAAAAAATTATTAGAACAATTGCAACAAACAATTTTCCAAACTCTTCTTTTTTTACTTTTGTCAAGATATAGCCCAAATAAATTAAGATAATTACAGCAATTGAAATCATAAACAAATCACTGAACTGAACTAAATATGGAGAAAGTTTTCCATCAATCTTGACTTCACCAAATATAAATGTCAAATCAACATCAAAAGGATAGTAGATCATTAAAAAGAAAAAAGGAATAAATAAAAGTGAAGACAAATAAATGGTGAAATTTTTAGTCAGACCAAGTTTATTTCTTTCAAGTAATTTTTCTGGAGCAGGTGGAAGTCCTATTGGTCCAAGTGTTTTTTGGGTTTTCATAAACAAAGCTAAACCACATAACATACAAATCCCAGCCAAGGCAAAACCTAAAGACCAACTAATTGATGTGCCAATATATGCAATTGTTAATCCGCTCAAAAGAGCTCCAATGTTAATTCCTGAATAAAACAAAGAGAATCCTGCATCTCTTCGAGGATCGTCAACTCTATAGAGTGAACCTACCATCGTAGAGATATTTGGCTTAAAGAAACCATTTCCAACAATTAAAATACTAATTCCTAAATAGAATGCAAAAGCCCCAGGAACGGCCATTATAAAGGTTCCAATTGCCATTAATACTCCTCCCCAAAAAACAGATTTTCTGAATCCAAATATTTTATCCGCAAACATACCTCCAACAAATGCCATTGCATAAATAAATGCTTGAATTAACCCATATTGCTTACTCGAAGTACTTTCAGCTTTATCTCTAAATTTTTGTTGTGAGGTTTCAATATAATATCTTGGATGACTTTCAGATAAAACCTCTTTATTTTCCTTTAGAAAGACTGTTTTCTTTATTTCTAAATCAGCTTTTGACAATGGATTGTAGTCGCTAGTCAAAATTAAGTGTGAAATATACAAGGCTAACAAGGCTCTCATTCCATAAAAGGTGAAACGTTCCCACATTTCAACTAAAAACAAATACCAAAGTTGTTTTGGATATTTCCCTTTAAAATTTTGTATTTCTTCTAATGTTAAAACTTGACTCATATATTAAATATTA
>JAZKEO010000004.1:4007-21399 GCA_040386975.1 Bacteroidota bacterium
AACAGCACCGAAATGCTGTTTCAAATATAGATTTAATTCTCCAAACTTAAACACCTTACATCACATAATTGTGATTTTAATGTAAAAGACAAATAGAAAATTACTTCACGTTATTTTCTTTCATTACTCTATTCAACCATCTCAACATAATAAACATCAATGCTGTCGCGGCAAGTACAAGGAAAAAATTTAAATAAAAGAAATCTTGTTTTTCTTCCATTGTTTCCCAAAGACTTGATAGCATACCAGATAATTTATTCCCTACGGATATTGCCAAGAAGAAACCACCCATCATTAAAGCTGTAATTCTTGGTGGAGATAATTTTGAGACCAAAGACAATCCCATAGGAGAAAGACAAAGCTCTCCAATAGTAATAACACCATAAGAAGCAAATAACCAGAAAGAACTTGCTTTACCTGTCATGTCATTTGTAGCAAAAACAGCTCCAACCATTACTAATGCCGATAAAGCCGTAATCAATAGTCCAATTGCAATTTTTGTAGGTGTACTTGGTTCTCTCTTCCTTCTTCTCATAAAACCAAAAATTCCAACAACTACTGGGGTTAAAAAGATTACCCACATTGGATTAATTGATTGATAAAGTTCAGTAGAGTACAATTTTAAATCTTGTCCCTTAGCAGGTATCTCGCTTTTTGGTAGAGTTTCAAAATATTTTCTAGATTTTTCCAATTGACCAATTTCACCTGAAAAATCAGCTTTTGCTTTTAATTCTTCTTTTGAAACATTGGGCATTGCTTCTTCTACTTTACGCAAACTATCAATTGTTATCTTAAATGTTTTATCATCTGAAGAAACAATATCATTATTGATAACAACTTGAGCCATTCCAACCTCATCTGCAACTTTTGAAACACCATCAGACATTCCTCTATCTGTATGATCTTCAGCCCAAACGGTAAGTGCATCTCCATTTTGATGAAAAATTGCGAAGAATAAAATCACACAGAAAAAAACTGCTAAAAGAGCTTTTATAGCTCTACTTTCTTTTGCTTCTGATTTAAATGCTAAATAAATAAAGAAGGCAATAACAGGTAAACAACCAATAATAAAAGCATCATTCGTATCTGATCCTAAAAAATTTCCTGGTAAAATATATCCAATAATACCAAAAATAAACATTGGTAGAACTGTCATTCCTAATATCTTAAGAGTTGACATATCACCTTCTTGAGTAGGTTTAACGACATCTACATGTTTAATGTGTTTCGTCCCTAATAAGAAAATTGCAACTCCAATCAACATACCAACTCCTGCTGCTGCAAATGCATGTCCCCAACCGTAGTTAATTCGCATATATGCTGCTACAAAGTTACAAATGAAAGCTCCAATATTGATTCCCATGTAAAAGATATTATAACCTGCATCTTTTTTATCTTTAAGATCTTCGTTATTATATAAATTACCTACAAGTGTTGAAATGTTTGGCTTAAAAAAACCATTCCCTAAAATAATAAGAAATAAAGCAATGTAAAAAGAAGTAGTAGAATGTAATGATAAACAAAAATAACCTGCTGACATCATTAAACCTCCTAAGACAATTGAGCGCCTGTAACCCAATATTCTATCAGCCAAAAGTCCACCAATAAAAGGAGTTAAATAAACTAATCCTAAATAAGTTCCGTAAATGTCAGATTTTTTCCCTGCATCAAAGCCCATACCTCCATTATTCCAGCCATCCAACATGTATAATGAAAAAATTCCTAACATTAGGTAATATCCAAATCTTTCCCACATTTCGGTTCCAAACAAGAACCACAAACCTTTTGGGTGTCTCTTTTTAATTGTATTATCCATCTTAAATATTTAATTTTAAGTCGTGAAAATAGAAATTATATTTATAATAGCTTAAATTTATTCTCAAATTGTTAACATGTTTTTAAACTTTCATACGCATTTTTCAAAAAATCCAAGTTTAGAAATACTAAATGTTGAGCAAGACGATTTTGAATCAAAAAGCTATTTTTCAATTGCTTACCACCCAAAAGACTGTTTAAATTTTACAGATTTTAGTTCTGCATTGGATTCTGAATTTTGTTTGGCAATTGGCGAAACAGGTTTGGATAAAACTATTACTGTTTCATTTGAAGTTCAAAAAGAGGTTTTCATCAAACATATTGCCTTATCCGAAAATTTTAAACTTCCACTAATTATTCATTGTGTTAAAGCTTGGAATGAAATTTTAAAACTAAAAAAAGAGCTTAAACCCAAACAAAAATGGATTTTTCATGGATTTCGTAAAACAACACTTTTAGCTTCTGTTTTAGAAAATGATGTTTTAATCGGAATTGGTTCAGCAATTTTATTCGACAAAAAACTACAAGAAGCCTTAAAATTAATTCCTTTAGAAAAAATCCTTTTAGAAACAGATGATAATGAAACTGTTACAATTGAAGAAATTTACATGAAAGTGGCACAAATAAAAAATATATCTTTGCAAAACTTAAAAGAGCAAATTTTACTGAATTTTCTGGAAACATTTCAAAAGTTTAGTTATGAGTTCGAAGTTAGTAGTTAGTAATGGGTTTCTTTGTGTTCTCTGCGAGAACTTGGCTCCCGATAGCTATCGGGATTGGGATAGTTAAATAAAAAAGATAAGAAATGGCGAAATGGTTAGAACGTTCTGAATTATTAGTTGGAAAAGAAGAGCTTGAGAAATTAGAAAAATCTCATGTTTTGATAGTTGGACTTGGTGGTATTGGTTCTTTTGCTGGAGAATTTATCGCTCGTGCAGGAATTGGAAAAATTACCTTGATTGATGGGGATTGTTTTGATGAGACAAATAAAAATCGTCAGTTAACAGCTTTGGATTCTACTATTGGACGAAATAAAGCGGTAGTTTTAGCAGAACGAATTATGGAAATAAATCCTGATGTTACCCTAAATGTAATCGAAGAATTTGTTGAACCAAATCGTGTTTGGGAAATCTTAAAGGAACAAAAACCAGATTACGTGATGGATTGCATCGATTCTGTGAGTCCAAAAATCGAGTGGATAGTTGCTTGTATTGCTTTAAAAATCAAACTAATTTCACATTTAGGTGCTGGTGGAAAAATCGATTGCTCGAAAGTTCAAGTTGCCAGCTTAGAAAAAACTTACAATTGTAAACTTGCTCTACAAATAAAAAAACGCTTGAAAAAGAAAGACATTACCTTTAGAAAAGTAAAAGCTGTTTTTTCTTCTGAAATACAAGATAAATCATCCTTAAAAATGACTGACGGAAGTAACTACAAAAAATCTTTTTACGGAACAATCAGTTACATGCCAGCACTTTTTGGCTTGACTGGAGCTGCAGAAGTGATTCGTTTTTTGAGAGAGAAATAGAGTTGAGAATTGAAAATGGAGAATAGAAAAATATTATACTAATTATGCTTAAGATTGACATGCACACCCACATTATTCCAAGGAATTTGCCTGATTGGCGAACGAAATTTGGGTATGGGGATTTTATTTTTTTGGAACACAACAACGACAATACTGCCGACATGATGCAAGGCGGGAAATTTTTCCGTCGTATCAAAGAAAATTGCTGGGAAGAAAATATCCGAATTGAGGAATATGCAACTTTTAACACTTCTGTTCAAGTTGTTTGTACGATTCCCGTTTTGTTTTCTTACTGGGCGACAGGAAAGGATTGTTTGGAAAGTTCTATGTTTTTAAATGATCACATTTCTGATTTAGTTGCTCGTTTTCCGAAAAACTACATTGGTTTGGGTACAATTCCAATGCAAGACATCACCTTGGCGATTCAAGAATTGGAACGCATCAAAAAAAATGGTTTGGTTGGAATTCAAATTGGAAGTAACATCAATAACAAAAACTTAAGTGAAGAAGAGTTTTTTCCAATTTTTGAAGCTTGTGAACGTTTGGATTTAGCTGTTTTAATTCATCCATGGCAAATGATGGGTGAAAATGACATGAAAAAATATTGGTTACCTTGGTTGGTTGGAATGCCAGCTGAAACTTCTCGTGCGGCATGTTCGCTCATTTTTGGTGGAATTTTTGAGAAATTACCAAAACTACGCGTTTGTTTTGCTCACGCTGGAGGTTCATTTTTACCAACAATCGGAAGAATTGAACATGGTTTTAATTGTCGTCCAGATTTAGTTGCTATCGACAATCCAATCAATCCGAGAGATTATATCGGGAAATTTTGGGTTGATAGTGCAACGCACGACATCGATTTATTGAAATACATTTTGAAATTACAAGGAAGCTCGAAAGTTTGTTTTGGTACAGATTATCCTTTTCCTTTGGGAGATTTGGAAATCGGGAAATTCATTGAAGAAAGTGACATTTCGATTTTAGACCAAGAAAATATTTTTCATAATGCGAGTTTGGAATGGCTGAAATTAGATAAGAAGAACTTTTTGTGAAAATTAAGAATGGAGAATTGAGAATGTAGAATTAAAAATAAGATTTAATTATGAAAACGATTTTTGCATTTACTTTAATTCTTATTTTATCAGCTTTTGTGTTGCAAAGCGATTTTTTGAGTGAACAGAAGAAATTCGAGCGGGTTCGTACTTCGATTTCTGAAAAAGGAAAAACGATTTCTGATAAATTAAACGAAAAAGGTTTAAAGACTGATAATCTGAATATTTTAATACTCGCTTTTAAAGATGATGATTTACTTGAAATTTACGCCAAAAAGAAATCGGATTCTATTTACAAAAAACTCATTTCTTATGACATTTGTTCGCGTTCGGGAGAACTTGGACCAAAAAGAAAACAAGGTGACATGCAAGTTCCTGAAGGTTTTTACCACATCGATCGTTTTAATCCAACAAGTAGTTATTATTTATCTTTGGGCTTAAATTATCCAAATAAATCAGACAAAAAGAAAAGTAAAGCTTCAAATCTTGGTGGAGACATTTTCATTCATGGAAGTTGCGTGACAATTGGTTGTTTACCGATGACGGACGAAAAAATAAAAGAAATTTACCTTTATAGCGTCTATGCAAAAAACAACGGACAAGCAAAAATTCCCGTTTATGTTTTTCCTTTTCAAATGACTGAAGATAAATTCAAAAGCTACAAAACGAAATACAAAGACCAAACTGCTTTAATTGACTTTTGGAAGAATTTAAAAAGTGGTTATGATAAATTTCAGAAAGACAAAAAAGAATTGAGTTTTTCTGTTGATTCTAAAGGAAATTATGTGTTTTGAAACTAATCTTTTCTTTTTCCTCAAAAGAAGAATCAGCCATGGCTGATGATAACCAAACGTTAGAGCAGGTTCAAAGAAAACTCGTCGCTATTTATCACCAATTAAATTCGCATTTTTAAGAAATGGAATAGAAATTGTACTACTCAAAAATCAAATCCTATGAATATGAAAAAAATCGCTTTATTATTCGCTCTTCTTTCAACATTTTCATTGGAAGCACAATATTCAGCTGAAACTGGATTAAACGCTACTCCTTCGACAAATCAGTTGAAATACACCATTTATTCGGTGGAATACATGGAAGGAAAAAAGAAAATCGACATTTTTATCAAACAGAAGAATTACACCATTATCAATCAAAACGAGACCAAAAATTCGCATCACTATGAATTTAAGGTTACAGAACAAGAAGTTGCCCTAATTGATTCATTCTGCAATACGCTTGGCTATGTGAGTAATAAAAACTTAAATTCTTACAACAATGAAGCGAAACTTTACGAAACAAAATTGGAACTCGAACGTCTTAAAAATAAAAAATTGGAGTACGAGAAAATGCTCATCAAAATTGATTCTGTGAAATCCGACAAATATTACCAGCATTGGGAGAAAACACGTGAAATTGAAACAGAAATTTACAATGCAATGAAAAAAATTGGGCAATTGGAATCTGTACAAAAAGTATATTCCGTTTCCATCGACATGAACGACGAACAAAGTAGTCCGACAAATTCAAAAGTCAATTTTGTTCACATGCCAGGAGTTGAATACGCTTATTTGTTTGTAGAAAACCCAATGGAAGGAATTTCCTATTCTTCCTACCAAGGTGTATTTTTGAAATATTTATTTACAAAAGGAAAAAGTTATTTTTCACTTGGAGCATTAAAAGCGAATGAAGTTTCAAAAACAGATTCTATAGCTTATGACGAGATTTTCACTTTTACTTTTGGTCAAGACTGGTACAGCAGACACCTGGGACGTGGAAGCAATAAATTTTGCAACCTTTATATCGGTTATCAAACAGGAGTTTCATTGGCTTACAATAACAATTCTTCAAAAACAATCCCTTTTATTAGTCCAAGTACAGGAATAGAACTTTTCAAAAATAAGTTTCTTTTGTTTGACACAAACGTAAATTATTACTTGCCACTCAGTGATTTAAACAGAAATTTACGTGGTTGGAGAGTTGCAGCTTCATTGAATTTTTCGTTTTAGATTTTATTTGTAGATTTGGGGGGAATTAACAATAAAAGATGGTGTCTTTTTTTTTCAAAATATAAAATAGTTATTGGTATTTCTGTTTTTTTGATTTTACTATTAGGATTAAGGCTATACGGCAATACAAAAAAAAATCAATTTTATAAAAAAGAGTATAGTGGTATTGTTAGTGAGATTGAATATAATGTAAAAGGCTTCCCTACATTTTTAGTAAATGGTGTTGAAGGTTCTTGTTCTTGTAATAACTACGGCGGTGATCCAATAATAGAAGTAGGAGATTCAATTGTTAAGAATAAAAACTCATTTGATGTAGAATTATACAAAAAAGGAGAATATGTACATACATTCAACTAATAAGATATAGAAAACCGTATCTATTTAAACAATTACTGAATGAAACAATCGATAAATGTGCGTTTTACTACACTTCACTCCACATACAAATATTCCCAAGCACTGCGATATCCACCAATTGTTTCGACGTAAGACAAAAACTTTTCGTAAAATTTGTCATTTGCCAAGGTAGAGCTATCCCCAACAACAATTAATTTTTCTTTGGCACGTGTGAGTGCTACGTTCATTCTGCGGTAATCGTTCAAAAAACCAATGTTTGCTTCTGAATTGGAGCGTACCAAGGAAATTAAAATCGTATCATTTTCTTGTCCTTGAAAACTATCGATTGTTTTTACTTTAATTTCTTTTGGTAGTGTTTTTTTAGCTAATTCAATTTGTGCCGAGTAAGGAGAAATGAAAGTTGCGCTTGACAAATCAATTTTTTGTGCTTCCAAGATGTTTTTTATAACGTTTAATTCGCCCGTGTTTACCAACGAAAATCCATCTTCTCCTGTTTCTTCCTGAAAACCAGTTCCAGCAGTGTCGTAAAATAACACATGTTCGCTTGTATCTTGTTTGTTTTCTGGCGAAAGAAGTTTTGAATCATAAAAATACGTACTTGAAAACTCTGCAATGGATTTCCGCATGCGGTATTGTGTATTCAAAAAGTAAACTCCTTGATAATGTTGAATGATTTTTTCTAAAATCGAATCACTGAAACCTAATTTTGAGGCTTCATTCGACAAAACTGTTGGTGGCAATTGAAAAGGATCGCCAGCCAACACCCATTTTTGTGCAAAAGGAAAAATCAACCAAGCCAAAGGTTCTAAAGTTTGTCCCGCTTCATCAATAAAAAGCGTGTCAAAAATGAAATCTTTCGGAACGTTGTCGTTGAGTCCAATCGGAGTTCCCAAAATCACATCTGCTTGCTCAAATTGACTCGAATAGAAATATTCTCTTATTTTTCTGATTTCTCCACGGATTTTTTTGACTTCTTTTAGTAATAAATTCCGTTGATTGCTTTCTTCTCGACCAAAATTACGTTTGTATTGATGTGCCATTCGACGTAATTCTTCTGCTCTGATTTTAAGTTTTTTAATTTCTTTTTGTTCTTTCGATTCAGCCATTTTCCCTTCGGGAGTATTCGCTAAAAGTTCAGCATCCACTTTATTGACATTGCCAATTCGCAAGATTTTGATCTTATACGAAAGTAAACCTTTTGCAATGTTGTCAACCGCTGTGTTACTTGGCGCTGCAACAAGAATTTTTTCTCCTTTGAGAATCAATTGATAAATACTTTCAATTAAAGTAGTTGTTTTCCCCGTTCCCGGTGGACCATGAACAATTTTCATGTCCTCATTATTCACAATCGCTTGAATTGCTTCTTTCTGACTTTCGTTTAGCTTTTCGTTTTTATAAACCAAAGGCAAATTATAGTGTTCAAATTCCCCAAAAACTTCCGTTCCGTGAATGTTATTGAACAAATTTAATAAATCGGGAGTAGAATTGATGTTCTTAATTCCCTCCTTCATTCCATCAAAAGTATGTTCATCGGGCGTTAATTTTATCCCAACTCCCCTTTCTTCAATCCAATCTGGGAAATCAGACGTAAATAAACGAAATTCACCTTTTTGTCCGTCGATATTTAGTAAAATCCCTTTTATTGCTTGTTCGCCTTCAATAAAACATTCAATTGCACAATTGTCTTTGAAATTTGAAACTTCAGAAATAAAAGGAATTCGAAAGCTAATTTCAGGATAATCTGCGTAACCGAATGATTTTCGTGTTACAGAAATTGGATGCAAAGCTACACCCATAGCTTTTAATTGCTTTAAACTTGTATTGTTTTCAAGAACAAAACGTTTTTCTTGTTCTTTTAATTCAAAATCAATTGCTTGTAATAAAGTGGATTGGTATGGGTGAGATTCTTGCATTGTATGTTTTTTAATCAATAAAGTAATCATCAAATCTTAAACGAAGTAACAGAAAGTTAACTTTAAAAATAAATTAAATTTTTCAAATAAGATTTCGATACTTTTTTCCAAAGCCAAAAAAAGTATCCAAAAAAGGGCTTTTTTAAAAGTGTTATTAAGGAAAATAACGAAAAAATATTCCGTTTCACTACATTTTTTTCGTCACCGCCGATAAATTTCAATTTAAAATGGTCAGCTAAGCTGACAAAAATTTAATAATGGAGAAAATTTACGGACTTTTTCTACAATAACACTTTCTTGCTTCGAAAAAGATTCTAGCTAATCCTGTAAATGTGCTTTATCCAATAAATCTAATACTGTTTTTACAGGACTGAAAGTATCAGATGGAACTTCAACAAAAATGGTGTTCCAAAATGCCATTGAGCCGTTCCAAAGTCCCGGTAATTCAGAAAAATAGATTGATTTTCCTTTGTATTTCTTTTCAATTAAAAAGAATTTTGAATCGTCACAGAATTTCGTTAAATCGTATTTATTTCCATCTAAATCCATTGGACAAGCAACCATCATTACAGGATTAAAATGTGTACTTTTTACCAATAATTTCAATTGATCAAAACTGTTTTCGATTTGTGCTTTTTCAATGATCTGTTTGGTTGAAAAACCGTCTTCTTCCACCCAAAATGGTCCACCTCCAGGTTGACCTTCATTTTTAATCATACCACAAATACGAAATGGTTTGTTTACGAAAGCTAAAATATCTGATTTGGAAAAATTAATTATTTCTTTGGTTTCAAATAATTGAAATCTCTCATTAATTTCAATTAAATATTCTACGGTTGGATTTTCTCTTAATTTAGCTAAAGCTTCTTTAAATTCAATCGCTATTCCACCCAAAAACTTAAAGGAATCTTTTGATTTATGTGAGTGGTAATAATGTTGAACGTTGTCAATATTTTTGATAAAAATAAATTCACTCGAAATATCATTAAGGTTACTCAACAAAGCTCCATGTCCAGAAGGACGTGTCATAACTTCTTCATTTTCATCTAAAACGACTGTTTTATCAGTATAAAATGAAATCGCATTTGTTTCCTTTTTTTGATATGAGAAATGTAAATGAGCTCTTTTTCCTATCAATTTTGTTACACTTTCAATACTGGATCTAATTTCTTTTTCAAAATTTTCGTCAATCGTAAAATGAATATTTATCTTAGAGTCAAGTAAATTTATTGCTTGCAAAACCTGTTCTTGAAAAGCATTGATGATGAAAGGTCCATTTTTGTGAAAAGGAACCAAGCCTTTTGGGAAATTTGAAAAATTTAAACCTTCTTCTTCCAAAATGAAATTGATTATTTTTTCAATTTCAGGATTTTCAGTCATGTTTAAAACTCTAATTTCTCTCGGTAACTTTCTATAAAAAGCAAAATTTTGAAAGTTATTAAAGAATTTCTCAATTAACTGAACATTATTTTCATCTGGTAAATTCAAAAACTCATACAAAAATTGAAACATACGAGAACCAGAACCAGAAGCTGGTATAAAAAAGGCGATTGAATCATTTGTTTTCTCAAACTTCTTGATTAATTCTTTTGTCTTTTCTTCATTGATCTCTAAAATCCCATGTCCAATCTTACATGGATTTTGAAGTTTAAGACTTGGTTTATTACCAAATACTTTTTTCTGTTGTAGGTCAATGCTTTCTAGGTTTATTTGTTGTGTAGGCATGTATTTTAATTTTTAATTAATTTTACATCATGAATCTTATAGGCAAATATATAAAATACAAATTAATTTCCAAAGGAAAACATCAAATTCATTCCCCATTTGTATTTGATTTTCTTACAAAATGTTTGAGACTTAAAATTCAGGGACAAGACAAAATAAAACTGAACAAACTTAAATTAACCTTAAAAAACAATCCAAGTTTGATTGAAATTCAAGATTTTGGTGCTGGTTCAAAAAAATTAAACAAAATAAGAAGCATTTCACAGATTTACAAAAACGCTTCTTCAAAAGGAATATATGCTGAATTGCTATATCAATTATCAAAATATTATAAGATTAAAAATTCCTTAGAACTTGGGACGAGTTTAGGATTTGGCACTTTACATTTAGCTTTTGGAAACCAAGAAAATCAAATCACAACAGTTGATGCCTGTGGAAATACACAAGAAATTGCCAAAGAAAATATAAAGCATTTTGAATTAAAAAATATTACATTTGTTAAACATGATTTTCAAACTTTCTTAAGTGACATGAAAGTAAAGTATGAAAGACCTAAATTTGATTTAATTTTTATTGATGGACATCACAATGGAGAGGCGTTAAAGAATTATTTGGAACTTTTGGAAGATTTTTCGCACGATGAAACGATTTTTATTTTGGACGATATTCGTTGGAGTAAGGATATGTTTCAAGCATGGAATGAAATAATCAGTATGAAAAAATACCATTTAAGTTTGGATTTGTTTAGAATGGGAATTGTTTGGAAAAGAGAGCATCAGGCAAAAGAACATTTTGTAATTAAATTAAAAGGTATTTTGAGAGGAATGCTTTAGTAAGATATTAGACAAAAGACTAAAAAAACATAAATGAAAATATATACTAAAAAAGGAGATTCAGGTACGACTCAATTGATTGGAGGGACACGTGTTCCAAAACACAGTTTGCGAATTGAATCTTATGGAACGATTGATGAATTAAATTCTTACATCGGACTTATTCGCGACCAAGAAATTGATGAGAGCTATAAAACGCAATTAATCGAAATTCAAGATAGACTATTCACTATTGGTTCAAGTTTGGCTTCCGATCCTAACAAATCAAGTATGAAACTACCTGAAATTGGAGAAGTTGATGTTGATTTTTTAGAACAAAACATGGACCAGATGGATGAACTTTTACCAGAAATGAAATCGTTTGTTCTTCCTGGAGGACATACGACAGTTTCTTTCTGTCATTTGGCTCGTTGTGTTTGCCGTCGTGCAGAAAGAATGGTTACTCATTTAAAAGAAAATGAGGAAGTTGATACTTTGGTTTTAAAGTATTTGAATCGTTTGAGTGATTATTTGTTTGTTTTATCAAGAAAATTAACTCAGGATTTACATGCAATTGAACAGCCTTGGAAACCGAGGATGTGAACGCTAAAACACATGAATAAATTTAATTGTTAATAAAAAAAAAGTATAAAAATTTGTTTGTTATTAAAATAAAATTACTTTTGCCGAAATTAACAATTTAAAACTAGGAGAAATGTACTGGACTTTAGAATTAGCATCGTATTTGGAAGACGCACCTTGGCCAGCAACCAAAGACGAATTAATTGATTTCGCTATCCGTAATGGATCTCCTTTAGAAGTTGTAGAAAACCTACAAGACCTAGAAGATGAGGGCGATATTTACGAAAGCATTGAAGAAATTTGGGCGGATTACCCAACCAAAGATGATTTTTTGTTTAACGAAGATGAATATTAAGAGGAAACTCTAAATAAGATTAAAAAAAGCCATCCGCCGCGGCGGATGGCTTTTTTTTATTCATTCGGATTAATCTTTTTTTCTTTACAATATTTTATCCACTTATCAAGTTCTTTTCCTTTTAGTTCAACACCTTTTTTGTAATAACGTTTTCCAAGTACTTTTCCAGATTCGTCATAACCCAAACACCAGCCGTGTAAAGTTCCGTATTTGAAATTTTCAACAATCATCGGCTGACCATTGATGTGATTTTGTGTGTATTTTCCTATTTTTTTACCATTTTCATACCTACAAGTAGATTTCACAGATCCATCTTCAAAATATTCAGTTTTCTCCCCGTGTAAAATATCGTTTAAATAATTTTCAATAACAGCAACACGTTGAGATTTATCTTCAATTTCTTCAGGAACATAAAAAATAGTTTTTTTACCATTTAATTTTCCTTCTTTAAACGTTTCTTTAAATGAAATTCTACCTGATGGTCCGTAACTCGACCAAACACTGTCTTTTTTTTGATTTTTATAAATCCCCTCAGTCATTAAAACTCCTGTTTCATGATACATTTTAGCAGAGGAACGACCCGTCTTTTCATTGTGAACAATGACAGCTTTTGTTTTTGTTGAAGCATAAAAATAATAAAACGTTCCGATTGGTTTATCATCTTTAAACGTTCCTTTGTATTCTAAAGCCTTGCTGTTTGGATATGCTTTTTGCCATTCACCTTGTTTTTTTCCTTTTGCGTCAACTTGATTTAATTGAGCAAAAAAGCTGTAATTCAAAAAGATAAACAATATAATTAAACTCGCTTTTCCCATATTTCTTTTAATTTATCTAAACTATCCACAGTTAAATCTGCTTCAACGTTAATTTCTTCTATTGTTTTTATTCTTACAGTTTTCATACCAAGATTTTTTCCAAATAAAATATCCGAATCGGTATCACCAACCATAACTGCTTTTTCAAAATTGATTGTAGGGAAATCTTTTTTTGCCAATAAAGCCATTCCAGAATTTGGTTTTCGCATTGAATTTTCAAGTGATTTCAATTCAGGAGCGAAATAACATTGGCTAATTTTACCTCCTTTTTCCTCAATTTTTTCACACATATAACGGTGAATGTCAATTAAGTTACATTCTGTCATGATACCTTTTCCAATACCTTGTTGATTTGTCACAACAAAAATATGCTGAAAAATTGTCGTAAAATAAGCGATTGATTCTTCAACCTTGGGCAAAAACTTAAACTCTTCAACAGTTTGAACGTATCCTCCCATTTTTCTCTCGTTAATCACACCGTCACGGTCTAAAAACAAGGTCCAAGAAGAATCGATTTCGTTTAAAAACATAATCTAATTTAGATTTCTTTTTCTATCAAATAAGAATTTCGTGTAGAAGAATTTCTGCCAATCAATTCCGCTATAAATCCTGCAAGAAAAAATTGAACACCTAAAACCATACAAATTAAGGCGATAAAAAATTCTGTTCGTTGAGCTAATAATTTGCCAGAAGTTTCAATAAATAGTTTGTCAATGGCTAAATAAAGGAAAAGTCCGCAACCAATAAAAAACATCAAAGCTCCTAAAGCTCCAAAAAAGTGCATTGGTTTTTTACCAAATTTACCCATAAAAACGACCGACAATAAGTCCAAAGGTCCATTTAAAAAGCGATTCAAACCAAATTTAGTTGTACCATATTTTCTAGCTTGATGAACAACAACTTTTTCTCCAATCTTTGTAAATCCTGCATATTTTGCCAAGGGTGGGATATAGCGGTGCATATCACCATATAATTCAATGCTTTTCACAACTTCGTTTTTATAAGCCTTTAAACCACAATTAAAATCGTGTAGTTTGATTCCCGTTAAACTTCTTGCAACCGAATTGTATAATTTTGTGGGAATTGTTTTGGTAATTGGATCAAAACGTTTCTTTTTCCAGCCTGAAACGACATCGAAATCATCTTCCACAATCATTCTGTAAAGTTCAGGTAATTCGTCAGGCGAATCTTGTAAATCAGCATCCATCGTGACAACAACTTTTCCTTGCGCAGCTTCAAAACCTTTCTGTAAAGCTGCAGATTTGCCATAATTACGTTGAAATTTAATCCCACGAACATGTGAATCGTTTGCTTTTAGTTCTTCAACAACTTCCCAAGATCCATCCTTACTTCCATCATCTACAAAAATCACTTCGTAAGATAAATTATTAGTTGTAAGAACTTCGTGAATCCAACGATGTAATTCTTTTAAAGATTCTACTTCATTATAAAGTGGAACAACGATTGATATTTGAGTTTGAAAATTCAAGATGTAAAATTTAGACAAAAATACATTTTTGATTTAAAATAAAGGCATTTCAAAGCTAAATGATTTCTGTTTTTTTAATTTTTTAGGATTTTGTAAACTCCTTGAGTTGATTTTAGAAAATAGATTCCAGCTTGAAAATGGCTTAAATCAAATTCTAAGACATTATCCAACATTTTTTTTGAAAGAAGTTCTTTTCCATTTAAATCATAGAATGTCCAAAATTCTCCAATTTCTCCATTTAAAATTGTAATTTTATCTTGCACTGGATTTGGATAAATCACAAATTCCCCAGAATCAATTGGTGGCGCGATTGGAGCAAAATGATCGATTGAATCTATAAAAAAATTATCAATTCCTGCTTCCGTAATGTTAACTTTTGGGTCTAAATCGCTTGTTTTAACAATTAATTGCATGTTTTGACTTAAAGCAATAAAATCTTTTAATCTAAAACTTTTTTTATTCCAAGTAAAAAATGCACTCAAATCCGAAGCTTGAGAATCAAGTAAAACAGTTGAATCACCGTTTGAAATAAATATTTTTAGGCTATCGTCAAATGGCGGTATTGGTCCATGATAATTAAAAAACCATCTATCATAATGCAAAAATGGATTGGTGTCGGCTGACAAATCAAAAATAGGAGAATACAATGTCACTTCACCACTTGCGACTTCATTCATTTCTGAAATACTATTTTCAATATTTCCTGTAACAAAGGCTTTGCTTCCACAATCAAATTCAGAATCAAAATCTGGTGCCGAATTCGTTTCTGATTCAAATGGAATAGCTCTTTCCCACAAACCAGAAGTGGTACCGACAGTTGATGAGCTCGTCCAGCCAAAATCAAAGGAAAAATCATCGTAAATTCCTTTTTCTAATAAGATAATTATTTCACCTGTATTTTGATTAATTATTTGCTCAAAACAAGTTGTTTTATAACCCCATTTTCCAACAATTACATTATAACTTTCCTCATAATAAAGCTGAAAATTAGCTTCTCCTAAACCATTTGTCAAAATTTCATCTGTCGTCAAAGACGATTTTAATTCAACATGTGCATCGAGAAGAACTTGATTTGTTGCTTTATCTTTTACCGTAACTTTAAAATTGAATTTTGGAATTGGGGCCAAATTTACATTTAAGACCGTAACTTGTCCGGCAATTAAATTAACATCAATAATTTGCGGATAAAATCCAACTTTATTAAAAACAACTTGAAATTGTCCGTCTCCTGAAAGTCCAGTTGCGTAATCACCATTTGTTTTTGAAAATTCAGTGTAATCTTTATTTGTAAATCCAATTTCTACATTACTCAAAGGTGTTGTATCTTCAGCGTTTTTAACATTTCCCTCTAAAAAAGAAGCACGTTTGTAAGTTGGTTTTGCAATGAATAATCCTTCTGTAATATCTGCTGCCAAAACAATTCCTGAAGGCAGAAATGGGTAAGAAGCCCAAGTTCCATCAAAACCTTTTGTTTGGGTAGGATAAGTGTCAAAATTTGCTATTTGCACTAAATTTGCTGGTCGTGAAGCATCAAAAATTGTAACTCCATCAGAATAATAACTCGCAATCAAATATTCATTCATATAATGAACATTGTGGGGAATAACTCCTTTTCCTGGAGAAGATTGAATCAAATCTAACTCAATAATATTTGTTGGGTCCGATAAATCGTATGAACCAATGAAAGCTCCAGAAACCTCATCTGTCGAGAAACCGAATTGTCCGTCTGGACTTGTCCAAATATTATGCGTAAAGGTATTGTGAGTCGTTTTTGTTCCAAGTAAAATAGGATTAGCTTTATCGGAAATGTCAACTATGCTCATAAATCCTTCTGAAATATGTGCTAAATACATCGTATCGCCCAACACATAGCCATCATGACAATACCAATCATCGAATGTTCCCACTTCAATTGGATTCATTGGGTCGGTGTGGATATCTAAAATGATTACACCTCCATTTCCTCGGTTTGCTCCAAAAATGTATGCATAACCTGCTGAATCAATAAATAAAGTGTGGGCAGATTGCCATTCATTTCCAAGTGTTCCAGAATAAAATGTAGATGTAATACCTGAAGCATTTGGTAGAGAGTTCATATCAATAATGAGTAAGCCACTTTCGGCTTCGGTTGTCACGAAAGCATAATTTTGCCAGGTATTGACATCTCTCCAAATTGATTCATCTCCCGCCTCCCAATAAATTTCAACTGGATTTGAAGGATTTGTAACATCCACAATAGACGTTCCTTTTCTTGCTCCAACTAGAGCATATTCATTACCCAAAGCATCCACATGTCCCCAAACATCGTTCAGATAAGTGTCGTGGCTTGTAACAAAATTAACATGGGAAAGTGAATCAAAATTTTGCTGACAAAAACTTGATATCGAATAAAAAAGCGTAATTATCAGGAGAATTTTCTTCATTTTACAAAATAAAAATAGCAGCAATAATAAAAATGATGATGATAGCAAGATACTGCCATACATCGACAAAATAAGGTAATAACTTTTTTATGTCTTCCATGAATTTCATTTCAACAAAAATTTTACTGTAAAGATATATCAAAAAAAATTAATTTTTATTTTAAAATTTATCATTTAATTCATTTTTTTGTTATTATTGCACTATGAATAAAGGAACAGTAAAATTTTTTAATGAAACAAAAGGATTTGGTTTCATTAAAGAGGAAGGAACAGAAAAAGAATATTTCGTACACGTTTCAGGACTAATTAACAAAATTAGTGAGAACGACGTAGTAACTTTTGACCTTCAGGATGGTAAAAAGGGATTGAATGCAGTAAACGTTAAATTGGCATAAGCTTTTAACGAATATTTATAAATTCATTTTTTAAACAGGAGCTTTTTGGGGCTCCTTTTTTTATGACAAAATTTGAGTTCCTTTTTTGGTTCATACTTAACACTTTAATGAAAATAATTTTAGAA
>JAZKEO010000004.1:21409-22171 GCA_040386975.1 Bacteroidota bacterium
AAATCTATTAGTTTAATAAATTCAAGAACACTCAAAACCATCAAAAACATACCTAAAAGACTAAAAATTATTATCCAAAAAAAATTAAAATATATCGAATGCTTAATTACAAATCTTTTTGGATTTTCTGGATCATATAAAATTGGAACAGTTTTTTTTATATTATTGTTTAGCAAGATCCCGCTGAAACTTGCTGATCCGTAGACATAAGGCTTTTCTCTTATTATTTCATCTTTTAAAGTCCTAAATTCTATAATTGGAGATGGTGACTCGTCATTTTCAAAATCATAAGTACATAATATTCCATTAGAGTCTATTCCGCAAATTTTCATTTTCCTTATAAAAACAATCGCACCAATTGAAATAAAAAGAAATAATAATCCAAGAATCAAAATACATATTGCTGGTTCAATAAACATGAAGAGTATAAATACTCCACAAATTATCTTCCAATACAATTTTATATATTTCATTTCTGATAATCTAATTTATCTAATATAAAATACTATTTATATTTCATCAAAACGGTATCAAACAAGAAATTTTTGTCCCTTTTGACGATGATTCAACTAAAAACTCTCCTCTTAAATCTTCACAACGGCGTTTCATGTTTAAAATTCCGTTCCCGTAGTTGATTGCAACTAAATCAAAGCCTTTTCCATTATCCGAAATTGCTAATTCAAAAGAATCGTTTTTCTTTGTTAAGTTGATTTGAATTTCATTAGCTTCGGCGTATTTAATCGTATTTTGAATGAATTCTTG
>JAZKEO010000004.1:22200-57811 GCA_040386975.1 Bacteroidota bacterium
CGATTCTGTAGCAATTTAAAAGCTGTAAGCCATTTAGTGACTGAGAATTTTCAATATCTGATTTGATATTAACATGAAGAGTCGATGGTAAAACGGAACGCAATTCTGAAATTCGCGTGATTAATTGTTCAAAAGAACCTTCTTCGTGGTTCATAGCCCAAATTGTATCACGCAAATCTTTCATCGTTAGACGACCAAAATTGGATAAATCCGCAATTTTATCTATTCGCACTTGTGGATTTTCAACATATTCTAAATTGTCTAAGGAGCTAATCATAAACGTTAAATGCGAACCAATATTATCGTGCAACTCACGACCAATGCGCAATTTTTCATCTAAAAAATCTTTTTCAATTCTGGATTTTTCAAGTTCCTCATTTAACTTAGATTGCTTGATGATATTTTTTCGTTTGGCTTTTTGATAACGGTAAACAAAAAACAGCACTAAAAGGACAAAAAAGACTGCAGATAAACTCAAGGTAATCCATTTTTTATTTGCTTCAATTTTTAAATTCTTTTCAGCTAATTCACGTTTCATTTTCTCCGTAACGTATTTTACCTCAACGCTTGCAATCTCATTTGCTGATTCATTGTTAAAAAGTTCTTCTTTTAAATTTGCAAATTTTTCAAGATAAAAGTCAGCTTTTTCACCATTATTAAGATAAGAATAAATACTTGACAATTGCTTATAACAGAATAATAATTGGGCTTTGTTTATGGTGTCAGTAGAATTTAATACTTCTAACATATATTTCTCGGCATCTTTATATTTGCCTGTTTTCTTTAAGACTTCACTTAAATTAGTGGCATAGATAGCTTTTCCGGAAAAATCGTCCATTTCATCAGCTAAACTATAAGCTGTTAAATAGTGTTTTTGTGCTAACTCGAATTTTCCTTGTTTTTTTAAATTTACACCTAATCCATTTTCAATACCCGCAATACTAACTTTATCTTGATATTTCTTGAAAATTATTAAAGCCTTTTCATTGTAGCTATTACTCAGTTTATATTTCTTTAAATTCGCGTATGCAAAAGCAATATTACCGTAACATTGAGCAATATTATAATCATTTTTAATTGGATCATAATATGACATTGCTCTTTTAGAGTAATAAATTGTTTTTTCGGAATTTTTTAATTTTGAAAAAACCAATGAAA
Organism: Bacteroidota bacterium; assembly: GCA_040386975.1. Classification (GTDB taxonomy): domain Bacteria; phylum Bacteroidota; class Bacteroidia; order Flavobacteriales_D; family Crocinitomicaceae; genus M2408. Next base: position 23,359 of record JAZKEO010000004.1, read on the forward strand.
TATTATTCAAGGTAACCCCAATTTTTAAGCTATCATTATCTTTTTCGTATATTTTTAAAACTTTGAATTGATTTTCCAAAGACTTTTGATAATCACCAATATCATTATAAATTAAACCAATTTTACTTAGAGAGGAAGCAATTAATTGATCGTCTTTGAGTTTTTCTCGAATGTCTAACGAATTCCCATAGTAAAAAAGTGCTGAATCATTTTGCCCCATTCTTTGGCAAGCAATACCAATATCATTGTAGGATTGAGCAATCCATTTTTTGTTTTTAATTTTATTCGCCAAATTCAACTCATCAAAAGCATATTTTTTTGATGTTTTGTAATTTATTTCCGCAAAATACCAATTTAAATCACTTAAAGCTTGGAGTTTAATCGTATCGTTTTGATTTGATTTGATTATTATTTTACAAGCATCAATTTCTTTAGTTTGAGAATAACTTAGAAACTTTAAAATTAAAAGGAGAAATAAAATTTGTATTCTAAACATCTTATTTTTCCTCTGAAATTGTTTCCGATTCTAATCTTGCAATCTTATCTTTCAATTGCACAATCTCCCTTTCTTTAACTCTGTGTTTTCTGTAATCAAATATTGTTGAACTCAAATATCCAAGCACCAAACAAACAACGATTAGCAGAGTAATTGAAATTTTTATTTGGAAAAAGATAAAATTCACTTCGGCTTCTTGCCAATTTACGATTGCAAAAATTGCGACAAAAACAGACAAAAGGATTGTCAAAATAAACTTAAACTTTTGCCACGGACTCAACATTAACCAGAACTCTTTCATACTATTTACTACTGTCATTTGATTTATTTTACAAAGATAATTTTATTCGTTTACTACAACACAAATATTTTGTGCGAATTTTTTACTTACGCGTGATTTTTGATTGTTAACACAAATCTCAATAGAATCATCAAAATCTAATTTAGATAAAATTTCGACTTCGTTGTTAATACTCAAACCTAATTCCTGAACAAATTTCAAAAAAGCTGCTGAATTATCTTTCACGGCAACCATTCTGCATTTTTTTCCAACTTCGATTTCTGACAAAATTAATTTAGAAATGGTACTAATCTCCCCTTTTTCATTCGGAATTGGATCTCCGTGAGGATCAATTGTTGGAAAGCCTAAAAACTTATCTAATTTTTCAACCAATTTAGCCGATTGAATATGTTCCAATTGTTCTGCTACTTCGTGGACTTCGTCCCAAGTGAAATCTAATTTTTCATACAAAAATGTTTCCCACAAACGGTGTTTACGGATAATTGCCATTCCAAAAAGTTTTCCTTTTTCAGTCAAGTGGATTTTTCCGTATTTTTCGTACTCAATAAAAGACTTTTCTCTTAATTTTTTGAGCATCACATTCACTGACGAAGGTTTCACAGATAAACTTGTCGCCAATTCATTTGTTCCAATTCCAAGTTCGGAATTTGATTCCAAAATCAGACTTAAAATATGTTTGATGTAATTTTCTTCTGTGATACTAAGCATGACTCAAAGATAAACAAATTCAAATAATAAAAAAGTATGAAACAAAAAAAAAGCCTATCTATTAGGATAAGCTTTTTACAAAAAATTAAATATAATATTATGCTATTTTAACATTAACTGCGTTTAATCCTTTTTTACCATCTTGTAATTCAAATTCAACTACATCACCTTCACGGATTTCATCAACTAATCCTGAAATGTGTACGAAATGGTCTTTTCCTGTTCCTTCTTCACTAATAAAACCAAATCCTTTTGTTTCATTGAAAAATTTTACTGTTCCTTTATTCATTTTATTTTTTATTAAATATAATGCAAAGGTAAACTAATTTATTGATAGTCTAACATTTTTTTTAAAAAAGTATTCTATTTTTTAATCTTAGTAGACAAAAAGTTAAATTTTATCGAAAAAAATCAAGTAAAACAAGCATCTGCATCACCATCTTGAATTTCAAATTTTTGCTCTAAAACAGTTTCACCAAAAACTTTTGATATAATATAATTACGTTTTATTTCTTTTTTATGGAAAGCTTTGGTTTTATTCTCATTTAAAAAAATGGCAATTTCATAATTAAAGCAAGTGAATGTGCTAACTTTTAATTCTTGAATGTAATAGTTTATAACATCCATAATATCGGGTAAATTCTCATTTTCAAAATAACAATAAGGTAATTTTAAACTTTGATTTCTCTTTGAAAACATTACAAATGCTCTCAACTCATTTGTTTTATTGTAAAGTTTCAATGCAATAAACTCGAAACTTTTATCTACGGAAGAAAAATGATATTTCTTTGATTCGGATGTTTGAGGAGAACTAACAATCCATGGAAATTTTAAAATCCAATTTAACTCTTCTTTTCCACGCTTAAACAATTGTTTTTCTTGTTTTGATTTAATAAAATCAATTAACTCATCATCTATTTCAGAAACTCTTACAATCTTCAAAGTCGAATTGAGTTTGTTTCTTACAAATGAATTTTTGAAATCAATAAATAAATTAAAAAAATTATCACTCACTTTTAATAAGGGCTTTATTTTGTTGAAAAACTCTTTTTTTGGTGGTAATAATTTTTCTAAATCAGAGCGAAAGTAAAGTCTGACACCTCTTTTTTCTGACAATGAATTAAAAATCCCTGATTTGTCATACAAATACTTAGCTGAATCTGTAAATTCGGTAACCAAAATTCGATTTTCCCAAACTTGAAAACAAGAATCTAATAATTTTTGAGCAATTTTTTTTCCTCGTTGTTGAGGATCAATCCATAAGCAACTAAGCCATGTACATTTTTGGAATGAATCATTTATAAAAATTTGATCGGGTAAAGCTCCTAAATATCCAACTAAGTTCTTGTCCTCATAAGCAAGAAAAAGTAAAACATCATTTTGATTTAAACGCGGATTTTCACAATGAGAAATTGCACGATTCTTTGAAATTGGAATAAAATTCAAAGTAGAAAACTCCTCACTCTTAATAAAGTCAAGTAAGTCGTTTTTATTTAAATGTTTTATTTCAATCATATTTTCTGCCAAATATTTTCTTCAACAAAAAATACACATACTCCGAGTTCACTATTTGTTTGGCACCCAAATTTCCTAATTCAAGCGGAACACGTTGAATATGACATGGAAAAGTTTCATATTTTAATCCCCCGCAAGCAAATGAAATATCCACTATTTTTTGTTCCTTTAAAAGCTCATCAAAAAAATCTTTTTTCACTCCATAATCCGTAAACGGAAATGCAAAAGTTTTATTTGTCGATAAACTGTTTTTTTCTAAAAATGCTAAACAATCTGTCGTTTGCTGAATCTGTTCCTCCAAAGTCAAAAAACGATATTCTGGATGATTGACACTATGAGCTCCAAATCCAAAACCCTTTTTCTGTAAATCAAAAATCTGATTACTCGTCAAATAAGGTTCTTTTTCTTTCAAAAAAAGATCAAAATCAAGCGATAACAAACTTGCTAAATCATCTAAGAGGTTTTTATTCTGATGTGTTATCCCTAATAAAGTTCGTTTATAATTTAAATTTGAGTCAAATTGTTGAAACCATTTTTTAACTTTTTCATCGTTCAAAAGTGTTTCGTTTTTTGAAATTTTCTCTATCAGTAAACTCACTTTATAGCGAAAAAACAAATTTTTATTATCTACAAAATCGCTGTTTAAAAAATTAATCGCTGGAATACCTTTTTCGATTAGAATTGGAGCAACGACATTGTGAAACTCACTCAAACCATCATCAAAAGTCAGTAAAAAAGTATTTTTTTTCACTTGTTCACCTTTTAACTTGAGTTCTAATAAATCATTATAAGATATTGGCTGGTAATGTTTCAACAAAAAATCCAAATCTTTTTTAAATGCTTGGGTATTTTTGATTTTATATAAATGCTCGACATGAGGAACTTTTATGTCCGAAATAAGATGATAAACTGGAACAAGTAAATTTTGTTTCGATAATTTAATTAACTTTTCGGTAGAAAATGCTGAATTAATGAAATGAAAATACTTTATGAAATTATTTTTATATCCAGCCATTGATTTAGGTCGTTTATTTCACAAAAATAATAAACTTACCTTATTTTCATTCCTCTACTAGTAACTAATTTTTCTTGTTTCGATTTTGCAGCATCGAGTGAAAAAGAAAAAGTACTTCCAAGTCCTGTTGAACTTCGAACTGAAATGCGTTGATGATGAGCTTCGATAATGTGTTTTGCAATCGCCAAACCTAAACCAGATCCACCTTCATTACGCGTTCGACTTTTCTCAACTCGGTAAAATCGTTCAAAAATTCGAGGAAGATTCGCTTCGTCAATTCCTGGTCCATCATCTGAAATTTCAATCAAAATTAAATCGTTCATTTCAAAAAAACGAGCAGTTGTTGTCCCGCCATCATTTCCATAATAGATTGAATTGGCGATTAAATTGGTTAAAACTTGGGCAATTTTTGTTTTGTCGGCATTCACTAGTAGATTTTGATAATCCTTAGAAAATTTGAGTCTCACATTTTTTTCATTCGCTTTCAATTCCAAGGAATCATAAATTTCTTGTACCAATTTTTTAATGTCAAAATTTTCTAAATCCAACTTCAAACCATTGACTTCCATTTTTGTTATGGCATCTAAATCTTCCAATAAATTCACCATACGATCCGTAGCAGTTGAGGCACGTTCCAAAAACAAACGATTCACTTTTTCATCTTCCAAACCACCATCTAAAAGCGTCAAAATATATCCTTGCATGGAGAACACGGGTGTTTTTAACTCGTGAGCTAAATTCCCTAAAAACTCTCTACGAAATTCTTCTTGTTCTTTCAGTTTTAAGATTTCTGAATTTCGATCTTCCACCCAATTTTTAGCGTCGTTTTCAACTTTTTCAAAAACATCTTCAGTCATTTTAAAAGATTCGATAGTTGAATTCACAAATTTCCCTTTTCGAATGGAACGGTATAAAACTTTGAGTCTCTCATTAATGAATTTTTCAACAAAAAAATAAAAAATACCAAATGAAGCCAAGCCAAGTAATACAGGCAAGGTAATCAAAATCCAAAGTGGGAATTCAAGAATTTGATAATGTAAAACTATCGTTACAAGCGAAGTTAAGCCAAAAATAATGGCACTTCCTCCAAAAATTAAATAAACTGGTTTGCTATTTTTCACTACTGTCCAAATGTATATCCAACACCTTTTATAGTGCGAATATAATCATTTCCAAGTTTTTCTCGCAATTTTCTGATGTGTACATCGATTGTTCGCTCTCCAACAATGGTTTCATTTCCCCAAACACGAGCTAAAATTTCATCCCTGTTAAATACTTTCCCTGGTTTTGACATCAAAAATTCAAGTAATTCAAATTCCTTTTTGGGTAAAATGATTTGTTCTTCGTCTTTGTAAACCACAAATTTTTCTCTGTTTACCGTTATCCCTGTATTTACTTCATCTTTTTCTGACGTTTGAGCATAACTTAAACGTCTTAATAAAGCCTCAATTTTACTCATCAACAAACGCGGACGAATTGGTTTCGTTATGTAATCGTCTGCTCCAGCCTCAAAACCAGCCACTTGTGAATAATCTTCACTTCGGGAAGTCAAAAAAGCAATAATTGGCTGGTAGGAAACATCGTTTTCTCGAATTAATTGACAAGCTTCAATTCCATCCATTACAGGCATCATTAAATCTAAGAGAATCAAATCTGGTCTAATTTTCATAGCAAGTTCAACAGCTTCTTGTCCGTTTGAAGCAGAATAAACTGTGTAACCTTCTTTTTGAATGTTGTATGTTAAAAACTCTATAATTGTTGCTTCATCGTCAACAACTAGAATGGTATTATTTGCTTTTTCTTGCATGTTTTTTTTACTTTTTGTCTCGCAAAGACTCTTTAGTTTGTTTTGCTGTATTATTGTATCGCAAAGATTTTCAAGTTTTCGCGAAATTCGCTAAGAGAATGAAACACATTCTTCACTCTTCATTTTTAACTCTTAACTCACCGACAAATGTAATTCAATAATAAATCGACAACTTTAACTAAACCTTATGTTTATGTTAAGGATTTTATGGTTTTGTGTTAAGTTAATGTTACCAAATCATAATAAATTGATAAAGTATTTTTTTATACTAAATCGATTATGAGGAAGTAATTTTGCCTCGTAAAAAAAATGATATAAAAACGTAAAAAGATGAAATCAAGAAATTTAAAATTTGGAATTTTAATGTTTACAGGACTTTCTTTGGGAATGGTTTCATGTAAAAAAGAGGGGTGTACAGACCCAACAGCTACAAACTTTAGTGATGGAGCAAAAAAAGATGATGGCTCATGTACGTATGAAGAAGTAACAACAAATGAAACTGTTAGTGGATTTATTACTTCAAATACAACTTGGACAGCAAACAAAATCTACCAATTAAATGGTAAAGTTGTAGTAAACAGTGGAGTTACATTAACAATCGAAGCTGGAACAATCATTAAAGGACAAGAAGGTACAGATGTAAATGCTTCTGCTTTAATCGTTTCTAAAGGTGCAACAATCAACGCAAGTGGAACAGCTGCAAAACCAATTATCTTTACTTCAGTTTTAGATAATATCGCATTAGGACAATTAAGTGGTTCAAATTTAACAGAAGGTGACGCTGGTAAATGGGGTGGTTTAATCGTTCTTGGATCTGCTCCGGTTTCTGCTGCAGATGGAGATCAACAAGGTCAGATTGAAGGAATTCCTGCAACTGACGCTTACGGTTCTTTCGGTGGAACAAATGCTGCTGATAATTCAGGTACATTAAAATACATTTCTATTCGTCACGGTGGAGCAATTATTGGTGCTGGAAATGACATCAATGGTTTAACTTTAGGTGGTGTTGGTTCAGGAACAACTGTTCAAAATATCGAAATAGTTGGAAATTTAGATGATGGAATTGAAATTTTCGGAGGAACAGTGAACGTTTCAAACGTATTAGTTTCTTTCCAACAAGACGATGCAATTGATGTTGATATGAATTGGTCTGGTACTTTAGATAATTTCTATACTATCAACAATTCTGGAACTGGTTCTGATAAAGCTTTAGAAATTGATGGCCCAGAAGGGATTACAAATACGAATGGATTATTTAATTTAACTAATGGAACTTGTATCATTTTTGGTGGTGGAAATGCTACTGGAGATTTCAAATCAAAAGCACAAGGAACGGTTACAAATGTAATTTTTGGAACAGCTAAAATCAGCTCTAGTTTTGATGCTGTTTGTGCTAGCAAAACAGACGCTTACACTAAATTAACTGACGCTACTCAAAAATTATTCTTTACAGATTCTAAATTCACGGGAGCAACAGTTTATACAGCATCGACTACTTGTTCAATTCCAACAGATTATCAAGCAACTGCAGAAGCAAGAATGGCTTCAAATGCAAATGCTACTGGTGGAAACAAAACGGTGTTCAATACTTGGACCTGGACTTCTATTAAAGGTAAATTGTAATTATAAAAACTTCACTTTCATCGTTATGTTTGCTTGAAAATTTATCATTTACGAAATGTATACTCAAAATCTTCAAACTTCACATGCCTCGAAATTGAAATTTTATAAATCCAATTAAAAAATTAAAAACTAAACAGTCTGTCATTGAAAAGTGACAGACTTTTGGTGGTATAAAAAAGTAATAAAATGTTAAAAATTAGTTTAGTTTTAGTTTGTTTTCTTTTGGTAAATGTGGGTGCTTTTGCTCAAGGAACTATTCGTGGTGAAGTGAAAGATGCAAGTACTGGAAAAGTGGTTCCTTTTGCTAAAATCAAAGTTGAAGGTCAAAACAATGGTGCAATGTCAGATTTTGAGGGTTTGTATTCCCTTAAAATTGCTGAAGGAAAATACATACTTTTAGTTTCAGCACCAGAATTAATTGAACAAAAACACGAAGTTTTAGTAAAAAAAGGTGAAGTAATAGAATTAAATTTCACTTTAAAATTAAATGATGTTGCAAAAGAAATTGAAGGAGCGACAGTTGTGGCTTACAGAGTTGTGGCGAATACCATTGCTGGAGACGACGCTCGAAGAAGAGAAGCAACAAATGCAACAGATGGAATTTCAAAAGAACAAATGAAAGCTAGTGGAGATGGTGATGTTGGAGAAGTAGCACAACGTGTTACTGGAGTTTCTGTTGAGAATGGGAAACACGTTTATGTTCGCGGCTTGGGAGATAGATACACAAAAACTATTCTAAACGGAATGGAAATTCCTGGTTTAGATCCAGAAAGAAATACAGTACAAATGGATGTTTTTCCAACAAATTTAATTGATAATGTAACGGTTTACAAAACATTTACTCCAAATTTAGCAGGAGATTTTACTGGTGGTTTAATTGATATCTCAACAAAAGATTTCCCTTCAAAAAAATCGATGTCTTTTTCATCAGGATTTGCTTTTAATACGGAAACAACTTTTAATCCAAATTACATTTCTTATGAAGGTGGAAAAACAGATTTCTTAGGATTTGATGATGGAACACGTAAATTACCTATTGGAAAATACGAAAAAACTCCAGATCCAACCTTAAATGACCCGAAATTATCTACTCTAACAAAGGCTTTCAACCAAACTATGGCAACTGAAAAAGCTCCTAATTTCTTAGACCAAAATTATTCGTTTTCTTTAGGAAACCAAATCAATAAAGAAAAATTTGATTACGGTTACAACTTTGTTGCGAATTATAAAAATAGCTATAAAAATTATGATTCTGTACAATTTAATGAATATAGAAAAGATTCAGAAAGTAGCATAAATTCATTGAATGCAAATAACAAAGCTTACGGACAATTGTCTGAAAATGATGTTCTTTGGACAACTTTACTTGGTCAATCACTGAAAATCAATAAAAAACACAAGTTTTCTTTAATTCTTTTCCACACTCAAAATGGGAAAAAATCTGCATCCAATCTTCGATCTGAAAATTTTGACAGTAATCCTTCAGTTTTGGTAAAACAAAGTTTACAGTACAACCAACGTTCGATTACAAATGCTTTATTGAGTGGTTCTCACAATCTAAAAAAATGGAAAATTGATTGGAAATTAGCTCCAACAGTTTCTTCTATTTCTGATCCAGATATTCGTTCAACAATTTTGGAAGAAGTAAAAAATCAAGATGGTCCCGTTTACTATGATTTAAACCAAAGTGTTGGAGGCGAAATCAGACGTATTTTTAGAGATTTAAAAGAATACAATGTGAGTACTCGTTTGGATTTCAAATACAACTTCACACAATGGGATTCTTTGAAAAGTGAACTTTCTTTTGGAGTATTAAATACATTTAAAGCAAGAGATTTTGAAGTAAACGACTATTTATTTAATGTAAAAAACCCAACTTCGTTTAGCGCTGATCCAAACTTTTATTTTCAAGAAGAAAACATTTGGACTTCAGAACGAAATGCTGGAACGTATGTAAAAGGAGAAAAACAAATGGCAAATACGTATAATGCAACACAAAATGTTTTGGGTGTTTATGTGATGAACGATTTGCCTTTATCAAAAAAGTTTAATGTAACCTATGGTGCAAGAATTGAAAAATCGACAAATACGTACACAGGACAAAACAATTCTGGCTCAGTAAAATACAACAAACAAACAGTTTTAGATGAATTAAGTGTTTTACCAGCAGTAAATATGGTTTACAAAATCAAAAATAAAAACGAAAACAAATCAAGTTTCACGAATCTTCGTTCTGCTTTCGCTACAACTGTTGCTCGTCCATCTTTTAGAGAAAATTCTGTTGCTCAAATCTACGATCCAATCCAAGGTAGAAGATTTAACGGAAATATTGATTTAAAACAAACAACAATTCACAATGCGGATTTGCGTTTCGAACATTTTTTCGGTAGAACGGAAATTATTTCTGCAAGTGCTTTCTACAAACGTTTTATTAATCCTATCGAAATTGTTTCTTTCGATTTAGCTCCAAACGAAATCAAACCTGTTAATGCTGGCGTTGCTGATGTTTATGGTGCAGAACTTGAAATCAGAAAAGCGATTGGATTTAAAGCTGAAAATAAAAAACACTTGAGTTTTGTTACAGGATGCAATTTCACCTATGTGATTTCTAAAATTGATATGAGAAAAGTTTTCATCAACAAAGGAACTGAATTGGTTACTGAAAAATCTTTACGTCAAGAAAATGCTCGTGATGGAGAAACAATTGGTAATTACAGAGCCATGTACGGACAATCGCCCTATGTTGTGAATGCTTTTGCAACATTTAAAAATGATAGTATTGGTTTAACATTCAATGCAAGTTACAACGTGCAAGGAAAACGTTTAGCAGTAATTGGTGTAGGACGATTAGCAGATGTTTATGAACAACCATTTCACAGTTTGAATGTGAAAGTTTCAAAAGATTTAGGTAAAACAAAATCTTGGAATGCAAGTTTAGCAGGACAAAATTTATTGTTTTCAAAGAAAAGAAAAACATATGAATCTTTCAACACAGATTCAATGATTTATGATTACTACAGACAAGGATTAACGGTTACAGGAACAATCACTTACACATTGAAGTAAGACACAATAAATCTTAAATCAAAGCGAGACTTCAAATTTGAGGTCTCGTTTTTTTTTAACAATATTTTTGTGCTACCATGTTTTTTTGTAAATTAACAGCCAAATTACAAAATTAAAACTATGAAATTTACTCTAAAGTTTATAAAAACGAGTGTTTTTATATCTGTATTTGGATTTTTATCTTTTGCACAGCAAATAAAAGTTCAAGAAAAACAACACATTTCACATGAAAAATGTGGTTTTAGTGCAAAACACGAACAAAAGCTACAAAATGACCCTGTTTACCTACAAAAAACACTTGATTTTGAAGAAAGAGTAAAAAACTTTGTTCCAAACAAAGCGGTTGCAACTTACAAAATACCAGTTGTAGTTCATGTTATGGAAACAGGAACAGCTTTAACTTCAATTACAGATCAACAAATTAAAGACGCAATCTTAAATTTAAATCTGCGTTTAAGAAAAATTACTGGAAGTGCTGGTGACGGAAATGGTGTTGATTCAGGTATTGAATATGTTTTAGCAGTACGCGACCCATCAGGAAACTGTACAAACGGAATCACCCGTTTTGATATGACTGGAAATGCAACTTACATGAGTGAAGGCGTAGATTATTCAAGTGGGCAAGGAATTACTGATGCAGAATTAAAAGCAGAAATTTCTTGGGATCAAAATGAATATTATAACATTTGGTTGGTTTCTGAATTTGAAGACAATGATGGAGGGGCTGGAATTCAAGGTTATGCTTATTTCGCAAGTAGTCATGGACAATCAGAAGATGGAGCAGTAATGTTAGTAAATAATATGAAAAATCCATCAAGTACAACTTTAACTCATGAATTAGGTCATTCACTAAATTTATACCATACATTCGAGGGAGATGGTACTGGAAATAATTGTCCTACTAATACATCTTGCTCAACACAAGGTGATAGATGTTGTGATACTCCTCCTCACAAAAGAAGTAGTAGTGATTGTGTAGTGGCTAATAACACTTGTACAGGAACTTCATCAAATTTACACATTCATAATTACATGGACTATTCTGCTGACGATTGTCAAGATATGTTTTCAGCAGATCAGAGAACAAGAATGCAAGCTGCGATTTCAGGAACAAGATCTTCTTTTTTAGAAAGCAATGGGAATATGGCTTTGGTACCGGTCTCTCCATCTGTGGTTGATTTTAATTCTTCTAAAACAATTTTATGTGGTACTGGTCAAAATGTTACACTTTATGATTTAAGTTCTTGTTCTCCAAATACTTTTATGACAGAAACAGCTTGGACAGGGACTAGTTATTCATGGAATATAACAAATGGCACAAATACTTATACATCTACAAGCCAAAATCCAACAATAAATTTTGCTAATGCTGGTAATTTTAGTGTTACATTAACGATAACTACTCCTGAAGGATCTGCAAGTCTTACAAAAACTGATTATATCATCGTCAGTTCAAGCCCTGTATCTGCCTGTACACCAGGCTCATTTAATCCATCAGGTAATTATGGCTATGCTGTTAGTAATGTAACTTTTAACACCATTAATAACACAACTTCAAGTGGAACTAATGGCGAATACGAAGATTTTTCATGTTCAAAAAACACTATTGTAACCGAAGGAACAACTCATCAATTATCTGTTACAATTAATGGAGGTTCATCAACAGAAAGATTTGAAGCATATATTGACTATAACAACGACGGCGATTTCGCTGATGCAGGTGAGTTAATTGGCTCCGGTTCAACGACTAGTTCTGCAACGATTAATACAAATGTTACAATTCCTTTAACGGCAGTTGAAAATACGATATTAAGATTAAGAGTGATAGGTGAGTTGGGAACAATTATTGCATCTGAAAGAACTTGTAGTGCGGAATATAGTGTTGGTGATGTGGAAGATTATGGAGTATTAATTGTAAGTTCCTGTTCTGCACCTGTTGTAACAACTCAACCTTCAAATTCAACTAATTGTTCTTCAACAAATACAAGTTTTACTGTTGCAAATACAAATGGTGGAACTTATCAATGGCAAGTTAATACAGGCGCTGGATTCACAAATATTACAAACGATGCAACTTATTCTGGTGCAACATCGGCTACTTTGAATTTAACTTCTGTACAAGCTTCAATGAATGCTTATTTATACAAATGTGTAATCGCAAACGGATGTGGTTCTGCCACTTCAAATTCTGCTACATTGACTGTTAATACCACAACAAACCCTACAGTTTCTATTTCTCAAACTGGCGGAGATGCTTTCTTATGTACAGGACTAAGAAGTGATATGAGTTCAAACACTCAAAATGTTACCGCTTCAGTTTCAGGTTACACAATTGCACCTACTTATCAATGGCAAATTGGAGGTGTGAATGTTGGGACAAATTCAAATTCAATTACTTTAAACGGATTATTGTCTACTTCAAATCTTGTTTGTATCGTTACATCAAATGATGCTTGTCCAAGTTCAGCAGTTTTAACAAGTAATACCCATACCGCTAATGTCGTTCAAAATCCCGGAGGACCTTTTATTAGTGCAAGTGGCTCCACAAGTTTATGCTCAGGAAACAGTGTGAATATATCGATTACAAATCCTGACGGAGTATCGATATATTCTTGGAGTGAAGGTAGTCTTAATACAATGAACATAAATGTTAATACAGCAGGAAATTTTACAGCAAGAGCTTCTAACAATGTTTGTTATACGGAATCAAATGTAATTTCAACAACTTTAACTGCAACTCCTGCAACTCCAACAATATCAGCAAGTGGTGCTACAACTTTCTGTCAAGGTGGAAGTGTTGTTTTAACATCATCTTCTGCAAGTGGAAATCTTTGGTCAACAGGAGCAACTTCACAATCAATTACTGTTTCTACTACAAGTTCAAACACAGTTGCAGTAACAACAGGAGGTTGTTCATCTGCTTCATCTTCAAGTACAGACGTTACGGTAAATCCTAATCCAGTAATTGCAGAAGGAACACTAACAAACCCAAGTGCTTGTCTAGTAAATGATGGCTCTATTCAAATTACAGGTTCTGGAACAGGAAATTTATCATGGTCAGGAACTGCCTCAGGTTCAATGATGGGGGTTACCTTACCAACTACAATTTCATCTTTGGGAAGTGGAACTTATTCAATTAGTTTTGATAATGGATGTGTTTCAAATACAATTTCGTCAACTTTAATCAATCCAGGTGCACCAGTAATTTCTTTTGGTTCAATTACACCTCCTTTTATTTGTCAATCTACAGATGCAAGAATTGTTATTAACGGAAGTGGAACCGGTGATTTGAGTTATGTAACCGCTTCAAATTCAACTCCTGTTGTTTTCACTAATGTAACATTACCATATGATCATTTTGTACCTTTTGCTTCTGCAAGTAGTTCAATCACATATACTTTTGTTTCAAATGGATGTATATCAAACAGTATTTCTAATGGTTTAGATGCTCAAATGGAAGATCCTAGCGGAATTGGCTTATCAATTACAGAAAATGGTCAGCCAACAACTTTTTGTGATGGGGATAATGTTGATTTATCAACTTCAACAAGTTTAGGGAATTATAGATGGTTCCACAATGGAAATGAAATTATTGGCGAAACTACTGCTGCATTAACAGCTGCGCAAACCGGAGATTATTATGTAACAGGAGATTTAGGTTCCTGTACAAACTGGGTTACGAGTAACACTATTTCTGTTACTGTAAATCCAATTCCAGCAACGCCTACAATTTCATCAAGTGGTTCAACAACTTTTTGTGAAGGTGAAAGTATTGTTTTAACCTCATCAAATCCAAGTGGAAATCTTTGGGGTGCAGGTGAAACTTCACAATCAATTACAGTTACTTCTGGAGGGACATATTCTGTTTCAACATCGTTAAATGGTTGTCTTTCAGGCTCAGCATCAGAAATTATAACTGTTAACCCAATACCTGCAACGCCAACAATTTCTGCTGGTGGCTCAATAAATTTATGTACAGGTGAAAACGTCGTATTAACATCTACATCTTCTAGTGGTAATATATGGTCAACAGGTGAAACAACACAATCAATTACAGTTAATACTACTGGAACTTATTCTGTTACTGAAGTTGCAAATGCATGTTTATCATTAACTTCAAACTCAATTAACGTTATTGCTAACTCAACACCTTCTACCCCTACCATTTCAGTAAGTGGAGCAACAACTTTTTGTGAAGGTGGTAGTATTGTTTTAACTTCATCAAATCCAAGTGGAAATCTTTGGGATGCAGGTGAAACTTCACAATCAATTACTGTTACTTCTGGAGGAACATATTCAGTATCCACAGCGTTAAATGGTTGTCTTTCAGGGTCTGCATCAGAAATTGTAACTGTTAATCCAATTCCTGCAACGCCAACAATTTCTGCAAGTGGTTCTGTAACTTTGTGTACAGGTGAAAACGTTGTATTGACATCTACAGCTTCAAGTGGTAATGTCTGGTCAACAGGTGAAACGACACCATCAATTACAGTAAACACTGCTGGAACTTATACGGTTACTGAAGTTGCAAATACATGTTCATCAGCAACTTCAAACTCAATAGACGTTGTTGTTAACTCAACACCAACTGTTCCAACAATTTCGACAAGTGGTTCAACTACAATTTGTGAAGGACAATCTGTAACATTAACATCTTCTGCAACTCTAAATAACCTTTGGTCAACAACTTCAGAATCGACACAAAGTATTATTGTCTCTACATCTGGTTCCTATTCGGTTACTTCAGGAACAGGAAACTGTACAGCAACTTCAAGTACTATTGATGTTGTAGTAAATACAAATCCGATAGTAAGTTTATCTCCAATAGCAGACATGTGTAACACTGTTGCACCTTTTACTTTAAATAACGGTTTGCCAACAAATGGAGTTTATACAGTCGATGGAAGTACGCAAACTGTGTTTAATCCTTCAATAAATACCGGTTCAAATACAATTGTTTACACATTTACAGATTTAAACTCTTGTTCTTCATCAGACACACAAACCGTTGTCGTTAATGACTGTTCGGCTATTAGTGAAGGAAGTAAATTGTTATTCAATGTATATCCAAACCCAACAAATTCAAACATTGTTCTTGAAGGAGATAAATTACTTGAAGTAAATTCACTTGAACTAAGAGACGAATTAGGGCGATTAGTTCAAACGTTTAAAGGAAATAAATCTTCTATTACAATTGATTTAAGTCCTTTTTCAGATGGAATCTACACCTTAACTTTAAAAGGATTAGATTTTGAAGAGATTCAAAAAGTTCAAATCTTGAAATAATATTTTCAAACTCAAATCTAAGGGGCTATTCACGACGAATAGCCCTTTTTTGTTTACAAATAATCGAAGAGAAGTCCTAATTGGTAATTTAATTTGATTTGGAAATCGTTTTTTAATTTTTTTTAGTATCTTCACAACCCTAAAACTTTTACAAAAAAAATTAAATTTTCAACTGTATGAAAAAAATCTTATTTTTCACAAAATTAGTTTTGATTTTTTCAATGTCATTTTTGTTCTCAAAAAATGCTTTAAGTCAATCAACTATTCCTAAAGTGATTACAAAAACCAATAAAAACATCTGTGGTTTTGACGCTATACACAAGGAAAAACTACAAAATGATCCAGTTTATCTTCAAAACACAATCGCTTTTGAAAAAGCTGTGAAAAACTTTGTTCCAAATAAATCAGTTGCAACTTATAAAATTCCAGTTGTTGTACACGTTATGGAAACAGGAACAGCGTTGACTGCTATTACCGACCAACAAATCAAAGATGCTATTTTGAATTTAAATCAACGTCTGAGAAAAGTCGCAGGAAGTCTAGGTGATGGAAATGGTGTTGACACAGAAATAGAATATGCTCTAGCAGTTCGTGACCCTTCAGGAAATTGCACAAATGGAATCAATCGCTTTGATATGACAGGTAATGCATCCTATATGAGTGAAGGGGTTGATCGTTCAAGTGGTTTAGGTATTTCTGACGCAACTCTAAAAGCACAAATTTCTTGGAATCAAAATCTTTATTATAATATTTGGTTAATCTCAGAAATTGACGATAATAATGGTGGATCTGGAACTCAAGGATATGCGTTTTTTGCAAGTAGTCACGGATTCGCAAACGACGGAACGGTAATGTTAGTTAATGCTATGAAAAACCCTTCAGGCACCACATTAATCCATGAATTAGGGCATTCTTTGAATTTATTCCACACTTTTGAGGGCGATGATCCTGATTTTTTAACTTGTCCAGTAGGTAATGGATGTGGCTCAGGAATTGGTGATTGCTGTGGTGATACCCCCCCACATTTACAAAGTAGTAGTGATTGCGTTGTAGCACCAAATACGTGTGACGGCGGAAGTTCTTCTGAACTTTTCATTCACAACTACATGGATTATTCTTCTGACGCATGCCAAAACATGCTTACAGCTGATCAAAGAACTCGAATGCAGACTGCAGTTTCTGTAACAAGAGCTACTTTTCTAGAAAGCAATGGAAATATGTCATTAGTCCCTGTTTCTCCATCAACTGTAGATTTTAAATCTTCAAAAACAATTTTATGTGGTACAGGTCAAGATGTAATATTTTATGATTTAAGTTCTTGCTCTCCAAATACATTTATGGCTGAAACAGCTTGGACTGGCACTAGTTTCTCTTGGAGTATAACAAACGGAACTGATACCTACACTTCAACTGACCAAAATCCTACAATCAATTTTGCAAATACAGGTAGTTTTGATGCGACTTTAACAATTACAACCCCAATAGGAACAGCTACATTAACAAAAAATGATTTTATAGTTGTGAGTTCTGCGGCAACAGCGGCATGTATACCTCTTTCAGATAATGAAGGTAATTTTACACAAACAGTGAATAATGTTACTTTTAATACTATAAATAATTCGACCTCATCATCAACAAATGTTGCTTATACTGATTTTTCTTGTTCACAAAATACAATTGTAGAAGAAGGTCAAACTTATAACTTATCTGTAACCATTCGTGCTGGAGGATCTGGTGCTGAAGATTTCGAAGCTTACATTGATTACAATAATGATGGTGATTTTGCTGATGCAGGAGAACAAGTTTTAACAGGAACTACTCCTGCAAGTTCTACAAATACAATTTCAGGAAATGTTGTTATACCGGGTACTGCTATTCAAAATACTATTCTTCGAATGAGGGTTATTGGTGAAACATTTGGAATTACTGCTGGAAAAAGAACTTGTAGCACAAATTACGATGTTGGTGACATTGAGGATTATGGTGTATTAATTACAAGTGCATGTGTTGCCCCAAGTATAACTGCTGATCCTTCAAATTCAACAATTTGTACAAATGATAATACAAGCTTTTCTTCAACTGCATCGGGAGATGCAACATTAAACTTCCAATGGTTTGAAGATAATGGTGGAGGTTTTGTAAGTTTAAGTGATGGAGGGATTTATTCAGGAACAGCAACTGGAACTTTGACATTAACAGGAGCTACAGCTTCAATGAATACTTATATCTATAGATGCGAAGTAACAAATGGATGTGGAACTGCAACTTCAAATTCTGCAACATTAACTGTAAATAGTGCAACAATAGCTCAAGGTGCAACTTCAAATCCAACGGCATGCTTGGGATCTGATGGCTCAATTGAAATAACAGGTACTGGGACAGGTGATTTATCCTATACAGGAACAATGACTGGTACAGATATTGGAGTTATTCTACCTTTTGCTACAAATACCTTTACTGCTGGAACCTACGATTTCACATTTAATGATGGCTGTAATTCAAATACAATCACTGTTACCTTAACTGATCCCAACCCTGTAATTGCTCAAGGAGCTACATCAAATCCTACAGCTTGTTTAGCAACAGACGGAAGTATTGAAATCACAGGTGCTGGAACAGGGGATTTATCATATACGGGAACATTGACTGGTACAGATGTGGGAGTAACTTTACCATATTCAATTTCAATATTTTCAGCAGGAACATACGATTTCACATTTAATGATGGATGTATTTCAAATACAATTTCCGTTACCTTAACAGACCCAGGTTCACCTGTAACACCAACAATTAGTACAAGTGGTCCAACAACTTTTTGCGATGGCGGAAGTGTTACTTTAACATCCTCATCAGCGACTGACAACGTTTGGTCAACTGGTGAAACAACACAATCTATTGTTGCAGCAATTTCAGGAACATTTTCTGTTTTTGTATCAACTGCTGGATGTAATTCAGGCACAACAAGTGAAGTTGTTACAGAAGATGCAATGCCTGTTTTACCAACTATTTCTGCAAGTGGACCAACAACTTTTTGTAATGGAGGAAGTGTTGATTTGACCTCATCCTATGCCGTTGGAAATGTTTGGACAACAGGTGAAACAACACAAACAATTACTGTAACAACTGCAGGAAGCTATAGCGTTGCTATTACTAATGGAACATGTACAAACAATGCAATAAATGAAGTTATTACGGTTAATTTTGGAGCAGCAATAGCTCAAGGAACCACGACAAATCCAACAGCATGTTTATCTAGCGATGGAAGTATTGAAATTACAGGAGCTGGAACTGGAGATTTGTCTTATACAGGAACAATGACTGGAACAGACTTTGGTGTAAGCTTACCATTTACTTCAAGTTTATTTTCTGCTGGAACATATGATTTCACATTTAATGATGGTTGTAATTCAAATACAGTTTCTGTTACTTTAACAGATCCTTCTGGAATTGTTATTTCCCAAGGAACAACTTTAAACCCAAGTGCTTGTTTGAGCGCAGATGGAAGCATTGAAATCACAGGTGTTGGCACAGGAGATTTATCTTATACTGGAACTACGACTGGAACAGTTTTGGGGATTTCTTTACCTCATACAATTTCAACTTTTACTGCCGGGACATTTGATTTCACATTTAATGATGGCTGTAATTCAAATACAGTTTCAGTTACATTAACAGATCCAGCATTGACGATCGCTCAAGGAACAACTTCAGATCCAAGTGTTTGCCTAGCTTCTGACGGAAGTATCGAAATTACGGGTACTGGAACTGGAGACTTATCTTATACAGGAACAACTTCAGGAACTGAATTTGGAGTAACTTTACCATTTACTTCAAGTTTATTTTCATCAGGAACTTACGATTTCACTTTTAACAATGGATGTGTTTCAAATACAATCACTGTTACATTAAATGATCCAAATCCTACTATCTCGCAAGGACTAATATTCGACCCTTCAGTTTGTGCTGCTACTGATGGAAGTATCGAGATTTTAGGTTCTGGGGTAGGTGATTTAACTTACACAGGAGCCGCAACAGGAACAGATGGTGGAATTACTTTACCATATACTCTTTTCAATTTAGGTTCAGGTTCTTACGACTTCACATTTAATAATGGCTGTACTTCAAATACTATTACTGTTACTTTAACAGATCCAGGTGCACCAGCTGACCCAACAATTATACCTCAATCCGCTACAACATTTTGTGATGGAGGTGCAGTAACTTTGATGTCTTCATCTGCAAGCGATAATGTTTGGTCAACAGGAGAAACGACACAATCAATTACTGTGAGTTTGGGTGGAACTTACTCATTAATGCTATCTGTAGCAGGATGTAACTCAAATACAATTACTGAAATTGTTACCGTTAACCCTGTACCGTCAACACCAACAATTTTTGCAGCTGGACCAACAACTTTCTGTGTTGGTGGAAGTGTAAATTTACATGCGTCAACTGGAACAAATATTACTTGGTCAACAGGTGAAACAACACAGATAATCACTGCAATGATTGGTGGAAACTATACTGTTACAGAGACAAATGGAATGTGTTCAGCAACATCAATAATGGAAATTGTCACTGTATTGAACGGAACTACAATTGCTCAAGGAATAACTTCAAATCCTTCAACATGTGGAGGAGCAAATGGAAGTATCCAAATTACAGGAACTGGAACTGGAGATTTATCTTATAATGGAACTTCTTCTGGAACAAATATTGGTATAACTTTACCTTTTACAACAACATCACTTTCAGCGGGAACATATAATTTCACATTTAATGATGGTTGTAACTCGAATACAGCTACAATTACATTAGCAGACCCAGGTTCAGCAGCAACACCTACAATTTCTGCTAGCGGTTCTTTAACTTTCTGCGCTGGAGATAATGTTGTCTTAACTTCTTCATCTGCAACAGACAATGTTTGGTCAACAGGAGAAACAACACAATCAATTACGATTACTGCATCTGGAACTTACTCTGTTTTTGTTTCAACAGCTGGATGTAACTCTGCTTCTTCAAGTGAAATCGTAGTAGTAAATTCATTACCTGCTATTGCAAGTGCTAATATTATAAATCCTTCATCTTGTGGTAATTCAGATGGAAGTTTAGATATTACTGGTACTGGAACCGGTGATTTATCTTGGACAGGAACAATGTCAGGTTCAAATATGGGGATTTCTTTACCTTATCCATTCTCAGGCTTAACGGCTGGAACATATAATTTTACTTTTACTGAAAATGGATGTACATCAAACACATTAAGTATTAGTTTAACTGATCCAGGAGCACCTGCAGCACCAACAATTATTGTAGGTGGTGGAACAACTTTCTGTGATGGTGGTTCTGTTATCTTAGAATCATCCTCTCCAACAGATAATGTTTGGTCAACCGGAGAAACAACAAACATCATTACCGTTTCTTCAACAAGCGTTGTTACTTTAATATTAAACATTGCTGGATGTAGTTCTGCAGCGGCAGTTGAAAACATAACTGAAGTTCCAATCCCTGCAACACCAACAATTTCCGCAAGTGGAGCAACAACTTTTTGTGATGGTGGGAATGTAATTTTAACATCTTCTTCACCAACAGATAATTTATGGTCAACAGGAGAAACAACCCAAAGTATTACTGTCACTACATCAGGGAATTATGATGTTACAGTTTCTAACTTTTTATGTTCTGCGACTTCACTTGTTGAATCAGTAACAGTTAATCCAGTCGAAACAATATCAACTGGAATCATTTCAGATCCAAGTCAATGTGGCTTGAATGATGGTTCAATTGAAGTCATTGGAACAGCAACTGGAGATTTATCATATACTGGTACTTTCACAGGATCAGCAACAGGTATTACCTTACCATTCAGTTTAACTGGATTAGCAGGAGGAACGTATGACATTACATTCAATGATGCTTGTTCATCAAACACAATTTCAGTAACACTGATTCAAGATTTAGCTCCAGCTGTTCCAACAATCTCGGCAAGTGGTGTAACAACTTTTTGTGATGGTGGAACTGTAACTTTAACTTCTTCGTCAGCAGTTAACAATTTATGGTCAACTGGGGAAACAGCACAAAGTATTGTTGTAAGCACTAGCGGTACATATACTGTTAGTGTTACAAACGGAATGTGTACAGAAACATCAAGTAATACAGTTGTAAATGTGACACCATTACCAGCAGTTCCAACAATTACGGCAAGTGGTTCAACAACTTTCTGTGATGGTGGAAGTGTTACTTTAACATCTTCATCAGCGGTGGATAATGTTTGGTCGACTGGTGAAACAACTCAATCGATTACTGTTATAAATTCAGATTTAATTTCAGTTTCAATAATTACAAATGGTTGTAGTTCAGTTTCTTTAGATGAAAATGTAACAGCAAACCCAGTTCCTGCTGTACCAACAATTAGTTCATCAGGTTCAACGGATATTTGTTTAGGAAATAATGTTGTCCTTACATCATCTTCAATTGGAAACAATACCTGGTCAACTGGTGAAACAACTGATTTCATCACTGTAAGTACTGCTGGTTCATATTCAGTAACAGTATCAAATGGATTCTGTTCAGCTAGTTCTTCAAATACAATAGTGAATGTAAATTCAACACCTACTCCTACCCCAACAATCACAGTAGGTGGGGCAACAACATTTTGTGATGGTGGCACAGTTACTTTAACTTCATCATCTGCTACAAATAATACTTGGTCAACAGGTGAGACGACACAAAGTATTACTGTTTCAACAGGTAATAATTATGATGTAAGTGTAAACATTTTAGGATGTATTTCTACTTCAGCACCTGAAACAATTACTGTAAATCCAATTCCAGCAACTCCAATTATTACAGCAAATGGACCCTTAACTATTTGTTCTGGTGGAACCTTAAATTTAACTTCATCATCTTTAGTTGATAATAATTGGACAACTGGTTCTAATAGTCAAACTATAAGCGTAACAAGTTCAGGTTTATTTTCAGTTACAGTTACAACTTTAGGTTGTTCAGCTAGTTCAAATCCTGTTCAAGTAACTGTTAATTTAACACCTTCATCACCATTAATTATGCTAAGTGGTTCAACCACTTTTTGTACGGGTGGAAATGTTATTCTAACATCAACTGTAGCAAATGGAATTACTTGGTCAACAGGTGAAACGACACAATCAATAAGTGTATCAAATTCTGGGACGTTTACTGTAAGTGTTGTTCAAACCGGATGTAACGCTACATCTGCACCAGTTGTGGTTACAGAGCATGCTAATCCAGTTGTGAGTATTGCCCCATACAATGATGTTTGTAATATTGCTGAACCTTTTGCTTTAACAAATGGAATTCCTTCTGGAGGTAATTATACTGTAAATACAGTTTCAACGACAACTTTTGATCCATTTTTCGCAAATCTTGGAATTAACACAATTACTTACGATATCATCGATGAAAACGGTTGTACAGGCTCAGCTACGGGAAGTATCAATGTAAACAATTGTGTTGAGATTGAGGAAAATCTTAGCTATGATTTTGTTCTTTATCCAAACCCAACAAATTCGACAATTTTCATCAAAGGAGATTTTGTGAACGAAATCAAAACAATCGAAATTCAGGATGAGCTTGGAAGACTAGTTAAAATCCAAGAATTAAACATTGGAAACTCTATTGATTTATCTGAATTGGCTGATGGACTTTACAATTTAGTTCTGAAAGGTGATAATTTTGAAAAAATCGAACGTGTACAAGTAATTAAATAAAATCATTTTATATTTTTATAAAGGCTGTCTAAAGAAAATTAGACAGCCTTTTTGTTTGAATAAATTTGTACTTTTGTGAGACAAATAAAAAACATGAATCGTCAAGAATTAATCCAACAAATTAAGGAGAAAAAATCATTTTTATGTGTCGGCTTAGATACTGATTTGAATAAAATACCAAAACATTTATTGGAACTTGACGACCCAATTTTTGAATTCAATAAAGCAATTATTGATGCCACAAAAGATTTTTGTGTTGCCTACAAACCAAACATTGCGTTTTACGAATGTTATGGACCAAAAGGTTGGGAATCACTAAAAAAAACACTTGATTACATTCCGAAAAACATTTTCACTATTGCTGACGCAAAACGTGGCGACATTGGAAATACATCCACTTATTACGCCAAAACATTTTTTGACTATTTGAATTGCGATTCTGTTACAATCGCACCTTACATGGGAGAAGATAGCGTCAAACCTTTTTTAGAATTTGAAAATAAATGGGCAATTGTTTTGGCTTTAACATCTAATCAAGGAGCAAATGACTTTCAATTCTTAGAAGATAAAGACGGAAACGAATTATACAAAAACGTACTTCAAAAAGTTTCCTCTTGGGGAAATCCAGAGAACACCATGTTTGTTGTTGGTGCAACCAGAGCTGAAGGAATTGGGGAAGTTAGAAAAATTGTTCCCGAACATTTCTTTTTAGTTCCAGGAGTTGGCGCTCAAGGTGGCAGTTTGGAAGATGTTTCAAATTTTGGTTGGAATAAAGATTGTGGACTTTTAGTTAATTCTTCTCGTGGAATCATTTATGCCTCTGACGGTTTAGATTTTGCTGAAAAAGCGAAAATAGAAGCTCGAAAAATTCAAGAAGAAATGGCCTCAATTTTAATCTCTAAAAACTTCATTTAAACTAAAATCATGGAAGAAATTCAAGTTTTGAAAGAAAAAATTGCTGAAACAATTCGCAATTATCATCATAAAGGTTGGTCGCCTGCAACTTCAACAAATTATTCGTTTCGCAAAGATAATTGGGATAAATTCATTCATATTTCTCGTTCAGGAATTGACAAATCAGAATTTTCAGCCGAAGATTTCATCAATGTTGACTTTGAAGGAAATCCAACAAGTGAATTCTATAATCAAAAACCATCGGCAGAAACTTTAATTCACTGTGTTCTGTATGATTTATTTCCTCAAACACAAGTGATTTTACACAGTCATTCGGTTTATTCCGTTTTAAATTCTCAAAAATATTCGGACGAAATTTTATTTGAAGGCTACGAAATTCAAAAAGGATTTAAAGGTCAAACGACTCATGAGAATCAACTTTCGATTCCAATTTTAGAAAATTCACAAGATATGCTTGTTTTTTCTGAACTCATGAGGGCAAAAAAAGACTTATTTTCAAATCACTGTTTCATCATCAAAAATCATGGAACGTATGCTTGGGGAGAAAATTTATTTGAGGCAAAACGCCATTTGGAAACTTTGGAATATTTGCTTGAAGTGAATTGGAAATTGAATCATTAATTCACTTCACAAAACTCAATCTTTCCAGTTCCACTTTCATCCTTAAAAAGCCAAAAGCAACAGTCAATTGATTTCCATTAATTTCTTCCACCGTTCCTGTTTGTTTGGTTTCAATTAATTTCACTGTCGAACCAATTTTGATTTTACTTTGCTGATGTTGGTCAATTTGTGGAACTCCAGCTTTAACTTTTTTAGGCTTTTTGATGTCTTGTTTTAACTTTTCTGTTAAATTTTTATTCTCAATTTTCGATTTTTCGATTGTCAAATATTTTTTGATTTCATCCAACAAAGGCTGATTAGCATCTTTCTTTCGATTTTTTGTCTGATAACGGTCGATGAAACTTTTTAATTTCTTCCCATTATTAATGAAAAGACTATTTTTCTCCATAAAATCAGCATGCTGGAGTAATTTTAGTTCAAGTGCTTTTTTCTTTTCTAAAAATTCTCTACGCGCTTTTTCTGCAATTTCTTGAGCTTCAATATGCTCTTTATTTAATTGCTCCAAATATGTTTTTTCTCTTTGCAGTTCACTTAAAAGTTGATCCATATTCACTTCGTGCGAATCCACTTTTGTTTTTGCTTCCTCAATCAATTCAAGTGGAATCCCATTCATTTGTGCCACTTCAAAGGTAAATGAACTTCCTGGCTGACCAATAGAAAAACGATACAAAGGTTCCAGTGTTTCTGTATTAAAAAGCATACAACCGTTAATTGCATTTCGGAGTCTATCCGCTTTCAATTTGATGTTTCCGTAATGTGTTGTGATGACTCCAAAACATTTTTTATTGTACAATTCTTCGAAGAAAACTTCCGCCAAGGCACCACCCAAAATTGGGTCTGAACCCGTTCCAAATTCATCTAATAAAACCAAGGTTTTTTTGTTTACAACATCCAAAAAATACTTCATGCGTTTTAAACGATACGAATAAGTACTCAATTCATTTTCAATTGATTGATTGTCACCAATATCCGTCAATACATTTTGAAAAAAGCACATTTTACTGTTTTGGTGAACAGGAACAAGCAAACCAGCTTGAAGCATCAATTGCAACAAACCAATGGTTTTCAAAGTGATACTTTTTCCACCAGCATTTGGACCAGAAATAACCAGCATTCTGGAAAATTTATCCAACTTAATATTTTGTGGAAGTGTAATTTTCTGCTGAATTCGATTATTTTTCCATAAAATTGGGTGAAAAGCTTGAATAAATTCTACTTGCGTTTCTTCTTCAATTCCTGGCAGACAAGCATTTAATTCCAAAGCTAATTTTGATTTTGCTTGAATGAAATCGAATTCTGTTAAAACAACTTGATAGGCTTTGATTAAATCTAAAAATACAGCTAAAACTTTCGTTAATTCACGTAAAATTCTAAAAATTTCTTTTCGTTCATCATCCTGTAAAAGTTCCAATTCATTGTTTAGTGGAACATTTACTTGTGGTTCGATGTAAGTCAAACTTCCTGTTTTTGATGAACCTAAAATGGAACCTGAAATTTTGCGTTTGTGTGTTGATAAAAGTGTCAAAACACGTCTTTCATTCAAAAAAGTTTCGTGTGTGTCAGCCAACAAACCTTCTTTCAATAGTTTTCGCTTCTCTTTATCGAAATTACGATTAATTTGACTTTTTAAAGCAGTAATTTTAGTTCTAATTTCTAATAAATATTCCGAAGCATCGTCTTTTATCAAACCTTTTGGAGTGAAAATAGCATCTATTGCCTCACAAATTTCTGTCGTAAAATGTACATCAGAAAAAAGCGAAACTAATGTTGGAAATTCTTCTTCTCGTTTCTCAAAAAAAGTAAGCATAGAATTTACTCTTTCTGAAGCAATTTTTATCCTCACAAAACCTTCCAACTCTAAAACCGAATTTTGAATTGCCAACAAACGAATTTCTTTATCAATTTCCTCAAAATCAAGTGCTGGAAAAGATTCTCCATCACGTTTTATAGTGACAAATTCATTTAATTTCTCCAATTCAAGTTTCACTTTCACAAAATCACTCGTTGGAACCAAGACCTCCAAACGATCGTGAGCCGTTTTTTGCAAAGCATAATTTTTTAACCACGATTGAATAATCGGAAATTCTAAATCATTTAATGTTTGCTGGTCAAAAGAAATCATGATACAAAGCTACTTATTTTTTAACAATCCAAGAATAACAAAAAATGTCATTCTGTCAGTTGAAAAATAATGGCAAATTATTTGACTGTATCAAAATGTAAGTGTAATTTTGCACTTCACAAGATATAGACGATAAATTTTAAAATTTACAAAAAAAATGGCAATAGAAATTACAGATGCAAACTTTGAGGAGTTAGTATTGAAAGCAGACAAACCAGTAGTAGTTGATTTTTGGGCAGAATGGTGTGGACCTTGTCGTATGATTGGACCAGTAATTGAAGAAATGGCTAAAGAATATGAAGGAAAAGCAATTATTGGAAAAGTAAACGTTGACGAAAACCCAGGTGTTTCAGCTCAATTTGGAGTTAGAAACATCCCTACAATTTTATTTGTAAAAGGTGGTGAGGTTGCTGACAAATCAGTTGGAGCAGTTCCAAAAGCTCAATTAGTAGCTAAATTAGACGCTTTGATTTAACGGACTTCACAATTTATTTAATACTAACGCCGAGTAATTCACTCGGCGTTTTTTGTTTAAATTATTTTTTCTTTGTTATATTTGACAAACTTTAAAATCAAACACGTGAAAAAAATTCTTCTTATTTTAAGTCTAATTCCAGTTTTAGGAATGGCACAAAACTCTAATCTAAGTGTTGAAGAAAAGCAACAAATTAGAGCAGAAAGAACTTTAAAATCTGCTTATCAAGTTGCAATTCAATCTCAAAACCATAATTACAACAAAAGCTTGAAACAAGTTTTGGATAGTAGCGTCTATGAAGAATTTATTGATCCAGGACATACAACTTTATACAAACATCATTACTATTATTCACCAGCTGGTTTAAATACAAGTCAATACACTTGGATTTATGACTTTACAAATGACACTTTAGGCAAAACAATTAACACTTTCAACCAAGCAAACCAATTAATTTCATCGATTTCATATTCAAAACTAGATGAAAATCTCGAAATCGGTGATTGGCATTTTGACACTAAAAAAGATTTCTCATACAACTTAGAAGGATTGTTAATTCAAGAAATTGACAGCACATTTAATGTAGCATTAGATGAGTTTGAATTATATATTGATTTAACCTTCACTTATGCCGGGAACATTGATTTAATTTACATTACAGGTGATTTTGGAAATCCTTCTTACAATAATCAAAGACTTACTTTCGTTTACGTTAATGGAAAAATTAAAAGAGAATTTTTAAAATTTTATGACCCAATCAATGACATTTACAACAATCAAAGAATTTACGACTTTGAATACGTTGGAAATAACAGTTCAAAAACAAAAAGACAAAGATTTGACACACCAAATCAAATTATGGTCGATGATGGAAGTATACTAAAATATTATGATTTAAATTTTACAAAAAATGATTTAATACTACCAACAGGACTACTTTGGGTTGATATTTTTCAAATTATGCCTGAAGATTTAATTGGTTCACACACAAATAAATTAGATTCTCTTTACGAGTATGGCGATACTTTAAGTACAAATTACTGGGGTAAAAACATTTTTTACTACAACCAAAAAGATATCGTTGGCACAAAAGATTTAAGTTCCTCAAAATTTGAAATCTTCCCTAACCCAACAACTGGAAAAATTAATTTCAAAAATTTATCTCAAAAAGTAGATTTTCAAGTATTTGATATTTACGGGAAATTGGTTTGTGAATACAAAAATCTAAGCTCAAATTCAATTGATTTAAGCTCACTAGCAAATGGAATTTATCATCTAAGTATTTATGATAAAGAAAATAATACTTTAAACACTGAAAAAATTCTCTTGAATAAATAATGATCATTTTGTCTCATTTTAAAGTACATGTAACAACTATTTAAGATGAGACTTCATAAATGTTATAATTTATTAAAAATAAAAAACAGCAATCAAACCGAAAACATAAACACTGTAAATCAGTATGTTATATTTTTAGTAATTTGTTTTTTGGGGGTAAATCATTTTTTTATTGTCTATAGTGTAACTAATTAATATAAAATCTATAAAACTAAAATCGAATGAAAAAACTAAAACTTACACTATTAGCGTTTACAATTGGATCTGCGTTAAATTATTCTGTTGGTCAAACACCAACAATTGAATGGCAAAAATCACTGGGGGGCTCAAATTCTGATTATGCTTCAACAATAATTCGAACAAGTGATCAAGGTTACATTATAGCTGGCTATACTTCAACCAATAATGATGGTGATGTAACTGGATGGCACGCAGGAATAGATACTACAATGTTTATCGATGAATTCGATGATACAACATACTCATTCTATAATTATGGGGATTTTTGGATTGTTAAGATGGATGCAGTTGGTAATATTGAATGGCAGAAATGCTTGGGAGGAATAGCAAATGAATCAGCGACTTCTATTGAAGAGACATCAGATGGTGGTTTTATTTTAGGTGGATATGGTTCTTCAACTGATGGTGATGGATCAACGAATCAAGGATTAAATGACTTTTGGGTTATGAAAATTGACAATACCGGGAATAAAATTTGGCAAAAATCTTATGGGGGTTCTTCACAAGATTTTGCAAATTCTATCAAAGAAACCAATGATGGAGGTTATATCGTTGCTGGTTCTTCAAAATCAAATAACGGAGATGTTACTGGTAATCAAGGCGAAGAAGATTTATGGGTTTTAAAACTTGACAATATAGGAAATTTAGAATGGAAAAAATCATTAGGAGGTAGTCATTGGGATGAAGTATATGCCGTTCAACAAACTTTTGATGGGGGGTTTATTTTAACTGGATTAACTCGATCTAATGAAGGGGATATAAGTGGTAATCATAATCCGCCAATAGGAGGAGGTAGTACATATACTGCAAATGATGTATTACTACTAAAATTAAGTAACATTGGAGTCGTTGAATGGCAAAAGTGCCTAGGGGGAACAGGGGGAGATTATGCCAAATCAATTCAACAAACAATAGATAATGGTTATATTTTAGCTGGTTCCACATCATCAACTGATGGTGATGTAACTGGATATCACCTTGGCACACAGCCAGCAAACTCAGATTTCTGGATTGTTAAATTGAATGATTTAGGGACGATTGAATGGCAAAAAGCCTTAGGTGGTACTGGTCGAGATGAAGCTAATTCAATTAGTCAAAGCTCTGATAAAGGATTCATTGTCACAGGTTGGACGAATTCAACTGATGGGGATATCTCATCGAATAATGGTTCTGAAGATTTTTGGGCTGTTAAATTAGACTCTATAGGTACTTTTTTATGGGAAAAGACACTTGGAGGAACTTCCTATGACAGGGCAAATTCAGTCTCAGAGACAAATAATGGCGGTTATATTTTAACAGGTATTACACAGTCTTCCAATGGTGACATAACAACTCCAAATAGAGGTAGTTACGATGTTTGGGTTGTTAAACTTTCTAATGGAACTGCTAATTTAGAAGATCTTGAAAATGAAGTTTCAATATCTCCAAATCCAACATCAGGAAAAATTTATCTCAAAAATTTATCTCAAAAAGTAGATTTTCAAGTATTTGACATATACGGAAAATTGGTTTGTGAATACAAAAATCTAAGTTCAAATTCAATTGATTTAAGTTCACTTGCAAATGGAATTTATCATCTAAGTATTTATGATAAAGAAAATAATACTTTAAATACGGAAAGAATACTTTTGAATAAGTAAATTCTTTTTTCACAAGATTTAAACGCCGAGTATTTCACTTGGCGTTTTTTATTTCCTTGCATTTCAACGCCCTTTTTCACAGTTTTAGTATCTTTGCAGAAATTTAAATTTTAAAATGGATAAATTTATCAATAGATTAAAATATTACGGAGTTGGTTTTGGAATCGGCTTACTTTTCGTTTTCATGTTTTTTCAAAACAGAGGTTGTAGTTGGCTTCCTGAAAACCGTGTTAAAAATTCCATTTTAGAACGCGTTATTGTTATTTCAGATGATGAAAAAGCAACATTAAAATCAAAAGGAATTAAAAATGAAGAAGTAATCGAACTTTTAAATTCCGGTGAAATCGATTACGAAAAAAGCGTAAAAGAAGGAAAAACAAAAATTTATTTTCTTTCAAATGATAAAATCAAAATCTATTTCACGCTTCCAGAAAACAATTATATTTCAGAGGTGAAATATGCCAATAAGTCAGTGAGTAAAATCTTGAATTCGACAACTGGAATGGGAGATTTAATCCATTTCCCGAACGATAAAGATTTGATTTACGTTGATTCTGCAAAAGTTCTTTCACAACAACAAGAGGAATTAGGTTTTATCAATCAAAAATTGATTTTAAAATCTTTAAAAAAGAGCGGACAAATTGATTTTTCCAAAACATTTTATTTCAAAAAGCCAAGACCAATTGTTTATTTGACTTACAAAGACACAAAAGGCTTTCCTATTTCGTCTAAAACATATTGGTACAAAAATAAAATTACGATTAAATCGTTTGAAAAAGCAATTACGAACATCAAATAATTGTTAATTATCAATTTTATTTTTAATTTTGAACAATGGAATTTTCTGCCGAACAAATTGCTGGAATACTTAATGGAGAAATTTCGGGAAATCCCGAAGTGAAAGTAACAGCATTATCAAAAATAGAAGAAGGAACAGAAGGAACTTTATCTTTTCTTTCGAATCCAAAATACGATGAATATCTTTATTCAACGGGAGCATCGATTTGCATTGTTAATAAAACATTTGTTCCACTGAAAGAATTGCCAAAAACATTGACTTTAGTGAAAGTGGACGATGCGTATGCTTGTTTTGCCAAATTGTTGGATTTTTACAATCAAATGCGTCAAAAAGCTCCAAAAATTGAGCAACCATCTTTTATTTCTGAATCAGCTAAAATTGGTGAAGATTTATATTTAGGTGCTTTTGCATACATTTCTGACGGAGCAAAAATTGGAAAAAACGTAAAAATTTATCCAAATGTGTTTATTGGAGAAAATGTAACTATTGGCGATAATTCAATCCTTTACCCTGGAGCAAATGTGTATGCTGATTGTGTAATCGGAGAACATTGTATCATTCACTCAGGCGTAATCATTGGAGCAGATGGCTTTGGTTTTGTACCTGACGAAAAAGGAGAATACCAGAAAGTTCCACAAATTGGGAATGTTATTTTAGAAGATTACGTTGAAGTTGGCTCAAATTCAACAATCGATAGAGCTACTTTAGGCTCAACAATTATTCGTCGTGGTGTAAAAATTGACAATTTATGTCAAATTGCTCACAACGTGGAAGTTGGAAAAAATACTGCTATGGCAGCACAAGTTGGAATCGCCGGTTCTGCAAAAATTGGCGAAAGCGTGATGATTGGTGGCCAAGTTGGAATTGCAGGACATTTACACATTGCAAACGAAACAAAAATCGTTGCTCAATCTGGTGTTCCAAATACAATCAAAAAAGCAGATACTTTTATGGGTTCTCCAGCAATTCCATTGGATGATTTTAAAAAATCGTATTCTGGATTCAGAAAATTACCTTTTATCCTGAATAAAATTCAAGAGTTTGAACAAAAATTTAAAGAACTAACAAAAAAATATCAAGAATAATTAACTTTAAACTTAAGTTTTGACTAAAACTTTCAAAAGTCTTTTGTCTAATGTCTTAAGTCTTTAATCTGATTAAAAAAATGGCTGAAAAGCAACGCACCCTTAAAGAAGCTGTAAAATTAACAGGAGTTGGTTTACACACAGGTGAAAAGGTAAATATCGAAATTTGTCCTGCACCAGAAAATCACGGATATAAATTTCAACGTGTTGATTTAGAAGGACAACCAATCATAAAAGCTGATTGCGATTTGGTAATCTCAACAGATAGAGGAACAACTTTAGAGCAAAATGGAGCACGAGTTTATACAACTGAGCACGTTTTGGCAGCACTTTACGGAATGCAAGTGGATAATGCTCTAATAAAAATTGATGCTCCTGAAATTCCAATTTTAGATGGTAGTTCTTGGTTATACGTACAAGCTTTTGAGGCTGTTGGATATGAAGAACAAAGTGCCGACAGAGAATATTTTGAATTGACAGAAAACATTCCCTGGGAAGATTTAGAAAAAGGAATTGAATTTTTAGCTATACCAGACAAAAATTATAGAATTACCGTAATGGTAGATTATAATTCGCCAGTTTTGGGTACGCAACATGCTCACATTTATAACATTAATGAATTTAAAAGTGAGATTTCAAAATGCAGAACATTCGTGTTTTTGCGTGAACTTGAATTTTTAGCTACAAATAATTTAATCAAAGGTGGAGATTTAGACAACGCAATTGTTTTAGTTGATAGAACAGATGTGAGTCAAGAAGAACTGTC
This sequence comes from Bacteroidota bacterium, assembly GCA_040386975.1. Taxonomy (GTDB): domain Bacteria; phylum Bacteroidota; class Bacteroidia; order Flavobacteriales_D; family Crocinitomicaceae; genus M2408. The sequence goes on from JAZKEO010000004.1 coordinate 56,922, forward strand.
CCGTTTGGCTAAACTATTAGGAAAAGAAGAATTAAAGATTCAAGTTGAAGGACTTGGAGTTTTAAATTCAATCAAATTACAGTACGAAAACGAACCTGCAAGACATAAATTATTAGACATTGTTGGTGATTTAGCCTTGATTGGAAAACCAATTAAAGCACATATTTTAGGTGCAAGACCAGGACATTCTGGAAATGTACGTTTTGCAAAAGTGCTGAAAGAACAAATCAAAAAGCAAGAAAAACAAGGTAAACAGTTTGATTTAACAAAAGAACCGCTTTACAATATCAACGACATTGAAAAAATGCTTCCTCACCGTTATCCATTTTTGATGGTGGATAAAATCATGGAAATCAATGAAGATAACATCATCGGAGTGAAAAACATTACGATGAATGAACCTCAGTTTACAGGACATTTCCCAGGAAATCCAGTTTTTCCAGGAGTTTTACAAATTGAAGCGATGGCTCAAGTTGGTGGAATTTTCTCTTTAAGTAAAGTTGAAGATCCACATTTGTATTCGACTTATTTCATGAAAATTGATAATGTAAAATTCAAACAAAAAGTTGTTCCAGGAGATACAATTGTTTTTGACTTGAAATTACTTTCACCAATGAGACGTGGACTTGTTCACATGGGAGGAATTGCTTATGTAAACGGAAAACCAGTTATGGAAGCTGAAATGTTGGCACAAGTTATTAAAGATAAAGTTGAAAAATTAGCGAATATAATAGCAGATTAATGATAAGTAAATTTTCAAATGTTTCACCAGACGCACAATTAGGTCAAGATGTTATCGTAGATTCATTTTCAACCATTTTTGAAGATGTTATCATTGGAGCTGGAACGCGTATTCATCCAAACGTTACGATTTATCCAGGAACACGAAT
>JAZKEO010000004.1:57821-76512 GCA_040386975.1 Bacteroidota bacterium
TCCGACGGGAATTGATATTGGATAAAAGTATAAATTGTGAAATTTTTCCAGGTGCAGTTATTGGCGTTATACCACAAGATTTAAAGTTTAATGGAGAATATACAACAGTTGAAATTGGTAACAATACTAAGATTAGAGAATGTGTAACCATTCACCGAGGCACTAGCGACCGTTTATGCACCAAAATCGGAAATAACTGTCTGTTAATGACGTATGTACACGTTGCTCACGATTGTCAAATTGGAAATAATGTTATTTTAGCTTCTTATGTTGGTTTATCTGGGCACGTAACAATTGAAGACCACGCAATTTTGGAAGGAACAGTTGTTGCCCAACAATTTGTAAAAATCGGAGCTCACGCCTTCGTTGGTGGAGCTTCTTTGGTTCGAAAAGACATTCCTCCTTACGTAAAAGCTGCTCGTGAACCACTAACTTTTGCTGGAGTAAATTCAGTTGGAATCCGCAGAAGAGGTTATTCAGATGAAGAAGTTCGTGAGATTGAAGATATCTACCGCATTTTATATGTTTTGAATAGTAATATTTCAAAAGGATTAATTGCAATCAAAGAATCGATGGCAGATACAACAATAAGAAAACAAATTCTCTCTTTCATAGAATCTTCGGATAAAGGAATCATTCGAGGATTAATTTAATTTTCGCCTAACTACAATCATTTACAGCATTTTATAGAATCCATGAATAGAGGAGATATTATCGAATTACAAATTACCGATTACGCTTTTGGAGGAAAAGGAATCGCTAAAATAGCAAGTGAACAAGGTGATTACGTTGTTTTTGTAGAAAATGCTTTCCCTGGACAAAAAGTACTTGCTAAAGTTGACACCAAAAGAAAAAGACATGCTGAGTGCAAGTTGATTGAAGTTTTAGAACGTTCTCCAGAAGAAATAAAATTAAATTACCAAGAAATTTCTGGAGCACCATACATTTTTGTTCCAATTGAAATTCAAGAATCTTATAAAAAAGATACAAGCTTAGATTTATACCGAAAATTAGCTAATATTCAAGATATTAAAAGCAAATTTGACGAGTTTATATCTTCTCCTTTGCATTTCAACTATAGAAATAAAATGGAATACAGCTTTTCTTCCATTGAACACGATATTGAAACAAACGAAGAAAAAGATGACGCTTTTGCACTTGGATTTAAACGCCGTGGAACATGGTGGAAAGTTGAAAGTTTAAACAAAGAAAGTGGTTTGTTTGACCAACAATGGGAAAATGAATTGATTCACATCAGACAATTTTTAGAAAAAACAAATTTGCCTGCTTGGCATCCGCCGAAAAAAACAGGATTTTTTAGACACATTGTTGTAAGAAAATCTTTTTTTGAAAATAAACTTTTAATTAATCTTGTCACTTCTTCTGAAGGAATAAAACAGTTTGATGTTCAGGCTTTTTCATCGTTTTTACAAGGCATTTTAGGCGAACGTTTAGCTGGATTTCAACATACTATAAACGACAATGTTGCCGATAGAGCAAAAATTGAAAACGGGGAAAACAACATGATTTTCGGAAAAGAAAAAATCATTGAAAACCTACTCGATTTGAAGTTCGAAATCAGTATGGAAAGTTTTTTTCAAACTAACCCATCTTGTGCAGAATTACTTTACAACAAAGCCTTAGATTATGTTTTTGAAGACAATCAACTTGAAAACAAGGTTGTGATGGATTTATTTTGTGGAACAGGTACAATTGGACAAATTTTATCAAAACGTTCTAAAAACACAGAAATCATTGGTGTTGATATTGTTGAAGAAGCAATCGAAGATGCCAAAAAAAATGCTTTAAGAAATAACATTGAAGGAGTTAAGTTTTTTGCTGCTGATGTCGGAAAGTTTTTAAAAGAATTTCCACATTATGTTGGGAAAATTGGAACAATCATTTTAGATCCACCTAGGGCAGGAATTGCCCCAAAAACCTTGCAAAAAGTAATTGATTTAGGTTCTGATAGAATTGTATATATTTCTTGTAATCCAGCGACACAAGCCCGTGATGCCGAATTATTAATCAAATCAGGTTACGAATTAGACAAAATCACTTTAGCCGATCAATTTCCTCATACGAGTCATGTAGAGGCAATCGCTAAGTTTATAAAAGTAAAATCATAATCAACTCAAATTTGGAATACTTTTTGACTTATTTAAAAATCAAAAAGAAAGTCGTATATTTAACCAACATTCACAAATAAATAAAATGAAAAAAATCATTACTCTTATTACTTTAAGCTTATTTTTAGTAAATTCAAATGCACAAACGCTTCAAACCTACAATGGTGTTTTTGAAAATGGTAAAGCTGTTTATCAATATTACGAAAATGAAAAATCGGATCGTATTTACGAAGGAACATTTTCTTATGTAAGTAAATTGTATAGTGTTATAGGTCAATTTAAAGAGAATAAGCGTACAGGGAAATGGAAAGTTTCGGCTGTAAATAAAGTTTTTACTAACGAAAAAGGTAAAATATCTTTAAATACCTTGATTTCTGGATCTTATTTAGCAGGAAGTATGGATGGAATTTGGACGTTTTCAAACACAACAAAAACCTTCAATCCAAAAACTAAAAAAGCAAATCCGAAAGCAGAAAAAGTCGTTGCTATTGCTTCTTTTAAAGATAATCATTTTACAGGGAAATTCTCTTATGATAAAACATTTTTAACAAAAACGGTTATCAGCGGCCAATTCAATGAAGGTGGTTTTGCAGATGGAGTTTGGTCGGTTAAAAGTCCAAAATTGATTGAGGAAATCAAATATAAAAATGGTTTGATTTACTCAAAATTGGTAAAGGATATTACAACTGGTGAAAAAATCATCTATTATGATAGTTCACTTTTCCAAGAACAATTCTGGCAAGCTTATAATCCAGCGACAAAAATGGCTCAAATGAATGAGCAAATTTACTTTTTGGATACCATTGAAGTTCAAAATGAAGCCATTTCGCTTTGGAGTTCAGACCAATTTATTGTGGAGAAATTTAGTACCATTATCAATCCTCTTTATTATTACAAAAAAGGTCAAACAAAACCTCACGCTTACGAAGTTAAAATCATTGCTTGTGCAGACAATACAGATTGTTATGCAAAATACATGCGAATGAAAAATGAAGAATTAGATCGCGTCTTGCAAGAACAATATGCATTAAGCGAAAAATTACGTTTAGAAAATCTTGAAAAAGAGGAATTAGCTCGTATTGAAAAAGAAAAAGAGATGGAGCGTATTCGTTTAGAAAACATTTCAAACACTATTCTTTCAGGTGATAAATTAATGGAGCAGAAAAAGTATAGAGAAGCAATAGAAATTTACACCGAGGCAAATACTTTACAATATTCTGAAGACGTAAGTATGAAAATTTTATCTTGTCAGAAAGAAATGCACGACATAACTGCCAAACATGAAATGAAAAAAGAGTTGTACGACAAAATGAATACGACTTCGACAGCAGCTTTTGCTCAAACAAGTTTGCTTTTAACACCTTTGAAAAACAAAAAGAAAACGTATGCCAACAATTATACCCTTTGTATGGACTATTTGAAAATCAATTTTAATACAAAGTTAGATGCTTATAAAAAATTGAATCCATCCTTTGAATCAAATACAGATTCTTGGACTGATACAGATGAAAAATCAACTGAAATGCTTAAGGAATTAAACAACGTAGCTGATGAAGTAGCAAAATTTCAAGCAGCTGTTTCAGATGCAACAATGACAAATAATAAAAACAAATTGAGAGTCTTAAATTCTTCCATCAATCCAAAAATTATTGTGAATGACATGATTAATTTCAAGCAAGTGAAATAATTCAGAATTTGAAGAATAAAATATTTAAGCAGCTTAAATCATCTAACAAAATAATAAGCGACATTAAATGAATGTCGCTTATTTACTAAAATTAATCGATACTACAGTTGATAGTATAGGGTCCACCTAAGTCACTACCTGTTTTTTCATTCGCACTACATTTGCCTTCTGCATCAACACGATTATCTTTATACGTATAATTAGAGTAATTTTGTGTTGTACTTCCTCCTGCATCAGTGTAGGTTTTATCACATTCACATCTGAATTCTTTTTTACAAGATGTCATAGATGCTAAAGCTAAAAAGACTCCTGACATTAAAATTAATTTTTTCATATTTCTAGATTTTAATTTATTTCTACAAAGTTCCTTTTTATGTAATCAATATGTGTTACATAAGTTTATGGATAAATTACATAATCTACGGTTCTGTTGAAAATCAAGAAGAATGAGGAAATAAAAAAACTGATGAAGAAAATCTACATCAGTCTAATTAATTTTATTTAACTTGTCACAGCAGTGCAGTCGATTATTCAGGAAAAAAGGGAAATTGGATAATGTTGTAGTTTGTAAATAGATAAAGAATCAGACAACCACGAGATAAAATCCCGCGGTAGCTAAAAAGATAACTTAAGATTAATAATTAAACTTTTTAAGGAATAATAATCATTTTTTTCTGAAAAGTTTGAGCAGAAAAATAACCTAAGCAATCAGAACCAAAATTCGATTCAGGATTTGCTGGTACAGCTCCACCCGTTCCGCCTGCATTAACACTTAAAGTGTAAAAATACTTGAACACATTTTCATCAATGCACATCATTTCTAGTGTTGCTGTATCGCCAGAAAGATATTCTCCACCAAAAATTGGCTCTAAAACTTCAACTCCGTCAGCAAATTGATCGGTTTGTAAATAAATTCCGCCTACTGGTAAATTACCATCATACAAATTGAAACTGTAATAATTTTTCACTCCGGCTGGATCAATACGATTGGCAATCAAAAATGATGTTGGCTCTGGTCCTCCAAAAGCGAATGTTTCTAAAGTCAAGGAATCAATTGGAACATGTGTTGGCATCGTGCTTGAAGAAGTAAAGGTTTTTCCGTCAACTGAAACAGTAATGGTATACGTTCTTCCTTCAACTCCTAAATAATTTGTTGTTTTGTAAATTCCCGGTGAATCCAAGCTTAAAGTTGTTGTGTTACCCAAATTGTCGCTAATCGTTACAATCGCATTGTCAACGGTCGGAAAAGCCGTGTTTTCATCAAAATTAAGTGTTCTAGTAATCTTTACATAATGAACCAATGAATCTTTGTTCACAATTCCCTCAATAACGTATTTCGGATTTTCAGAATTCAAATCCAAATCAATGACTTTTTCGCACGAAGTATTCACAAAAACAAGTAGTGATAAAAGTATAAGGATGGTAAAATATCTGCTCATCTTATTTGAATTTAAAATTGTAAGTAATAGCTGGAATAATCTTAAACAAAGCTATTTGAACTGCTTCCGTTTTACTTGGATCATTTTCATTTTCTCTAAATGAAATAGAATACGCATTTTCACGAGCATAGGTATTATAAATAGAAAAATTCCATGAACTCTCAAATTTCTCAGTGTTTTTCCTATACCACGTTAAACCCAAATCCAGACGATGATAATCCGGCATACGTGAAGCATTTCTTTCTGTAAAGGAGAATTGTGTTTGTCCGTTTATTTCATATTTCCCGGAAGGAAAAGTTACGGCATTTCCAGTATAAAAAACAAACAAAGCAGAAACGGATAATTTTTTATTGATGTCATAAATCGTCACCAAAGAAATATCGTGTGTTCTATCTTGTTTAGCAAAATACCAATCGTTATTGTTAATTCCATCAATTTTACGTTCCGTTTTAGAAAGCGTATAACTCAACCAACCTGTAAATTTCCCTTGTTTTTTCTTCAAAATAAACTCCATTCCGTAAGCACGTCCAATTCCATAAAGCAATTCCCCCTCTAATAAATCATTTGCCTGCGTATTCGCCCCATTTCTGTAATCGATTTGGTTGTACATGCTTTTGTAATAAGTTTCCACATTAAATTCATACTTATTTTCCTGAAAATTTTTGAACCATCCTAAAGAAACTTGATCAGATAATTCTGGTTTTGTGTTCAAAGAAGTTGACAACCAAACATCTGTTGGTGAAGAAGATGTTGAATTTGAAACCAAATGAATATTTTGTGCATTTCTAGCATAGGCCGCCTTTATAGAAGCCGTTTTCGAATACATATAACTAAAAGAAACTCGAGGCTCAATATTCCAATAAGTTTTATAAATCTCATTTTTTGAGTAAACCATTGTATCCAGTACTTTTCCGTCAACATCATAAGTATAAACGTTTGAACCATTTCCAAGTAAAGAAAAACCACTCAAACGCACACCGTAATTTACAGTGAAGTTTTCTGTCAATGACCAGTCGTTATTTATGAAAAATGCACTTTCGATTGATTTTGTAGGTTCAACCGTTGCAACATTTATTCCTGCATCAGAATTTGCCTTAATTTGTCCAGGCGTTATCGTATGATGAATTGCATTTGCTCCAAATTTGATTTTATTGCGCGTATTGGCAAAATATTGAAACTCTTGTTTTAAGTTAAAATCCTGGATTTTTGATAAAATGTCAAAATCCACATTGCCACTTTTGATTGAAATGTTGTAATCGTAAGCACTAAATATAAAAGAGGTATTTGAAAACAGTTTATCATTTACAATGCGATTCCAACGAACAGTTCCTGTTTTGTTTCCCCAATCAATTCCAAAGGTTTTTCCTACACCCAAAACATCCCTACCAAAATATCCCGACAAATAAAGTCTATCTTTTTTACTCAAACGGTAATTTAATTTGGCATTCATATCATAGAAATACAAGGTGTTTTCTTTGTATTTTTCTGAAGCTTTTAAAAATAAATCGACATACGTTCTTCTTGCTGTTACAAGAAATGACGCTTTGTCTTTGATGATTGGTCCTTCGACATTCAAACGAGATGAAATCAAACCCAAACCTCCACTCACATTGTAGCGTTTGTTATTTCCTTCGTTCATCTTAATATCTAAAACAGAAGCTAATCTTCCACCAAAATTAGCTGGTTGATTTCCTTTATACAAAACAGCATCTTTGATTGCATCAGAATTAAAGGTCGAGAAAAAACCAAGTAAGTGAGAAGCATTGTAAACTGGTGCCTCATCCAATAAAATTAAATTTTGATCTGCACCACCACCACGAACAAAATAACCTGAGTTTCCTTCTCCAGCACTTTTCACGCCAGGCAACAATTGCATCGTTTTGATGATATCTTTTTCTCCCATTAAAACAGGAATTTTAGCCAATTCTTTTGGATCCAAACGCTCAACTCCCATCAAAGGATCTTTCACATTCAAATCTTGTTTGATTCCTGAAACTTTTACTTCTTCTAAATCTTGCGTTTTGTCGTTTTCTGGACTTAAAACCTGAAAGTCTAAACGAATATTTTGATTCAAATCAATATCCTTTTCTTGCGAAACAAAACCCATGGCAGTAATCACCAAGGTATATTTCCCTTGAGGAAGTGTTAGAGAATAAAATCCATACTCATTGGTTCTCGTTCCAAGGTTTTGACCTTTAACTTTTACAATTGCTCCAATCAACTCTTCGCCTTTAGCGTCGTCTTTTATCGAACCGCTAATAGTAAATTTTGATTGACTAAAAAAAGTGAAACTTGTTAAACTAAATATAAAAGCTAAAAAAAGTGACTTCATACATACATTTTTGAGCCCACAAAGTAAAGCATAATTTGTTTCTTAGAGATGTTAAAAAAATAAAAAAGTTAGTAGTTCGTAATTAGAAGTTAGAAGTTATTTCTCAATCACAATTTTCTGATTAAAACTTATATCCTTATCGAATAGAGTTACAAAATAGATTCCACTTTCTAAATTTAAATTAATAGGAGTAAACTCATTCTCAATTCTACATTTTCAATCCTCAATTCACCTCCCCTTTCATCTTTTCAGCATTTTCAGCCATTTTAAGGGAATCAATCATTTCTTGGCAATCACCATTCATAAAAGCACTCAAATTGTACATCGTCTTATTAATACGATGATCAGTAATTCTTCCTTGAGGATAATTGTATGTTCTGATTTTTGCCGATCTATCTCCTGTTGAAACCAAGGTTTTACGATGTGCAGAACGTTCTTCGTGTAAACGATCAACTTCCTTTTGATACAAACGAGAACGCAAAACGGAGATTGCCATCGCTAAGTTTTTGTGCTGTGAACGTCCATCTTGACATTCAACAACTGTTCCTGTTGGAATATGTGTCAATCGAATAGCAGATTCCGTTTTATTGATATGCTGTCCACCAGCTCCAGATGCTCTAAAGGTATCTTTTCTGACATCATTCATATCTAACTCAAAATCTACTTCTTCCGCTTCAGGTAAAACGGCAACAGTAATCGCCGAAGTATGAACTCTCCCTTGAGATTCTGTTTCTGGAACACGTTGCACACGGTGTACACCGGATTCAAATTTCAACATTCCATAAATCCCAACTCCCTCAATTTCAATTGAAATTTCCTTGTATCCTTTTGGACTACTTTCTTGAGAATTTAAAATCTCATATTTCCAACCAATTTCCTTGAAAAACAAGGTGTACATTCTGAAAATGTCTTCCACAAAAATACACGCTTCATCACCACCTGTTCCAGCACGGATTTCCATGATGGCATTTTTATCATCTTCAGGATCTTTAGGTATCAACAAATATTTAATTTGTTCTTCCAAATCTGGTCTTTTGTGTTCTAAGTCGTCCAATTCCATTTTTGCCATTTCACGCATTTCTGGATCTTTTTCGACAGTCAATAGTTCTCTTGTGTTTTTTATGTTATCGATTACATCTTTGTATTTTTTGTAAACAACAACAATCTCTTCTAATTCGCGGTATTCTTTACTTAATTTAACATACCTATCCATGTCAGAAATAATATCTGGATCGACGATTAAAGTTCCAACTTCAATAAAACGGTATGAAATTGCTTCTATTTTTTTAAGTAAATCTTCCATTAAGTATTTTAATTCTTCTAATTAATTATAAGTAAAATTGCCGTATTCTGACGAAATCGTAACTTGTTTTCCTTCAAAAGCTTCCACTCTACCAATGATTCTTGCGTCAACATCAAATGATTTTGAAATTTCGATAAGTGATTGTGCAATTTCTTCTGGAACATACAATTCCATTCTGTGCCCCATATTGAACACTTTATACATTTCCTTCCAATCTGTTTTAGATTCTTCTTGAATCATTTTAAACAAGGGAGGAAGTGGAAATAAATTATCTTTTATGATGTGCAAATCGTTCACAAAATGAAGCACTTTGGTTTGCGCACCACCACTACAATGAACCATCCCTTTGATGTCTTTTCTATGTCTATCCAACATAGCCTTGATAATTGGAGCGTATGTTCTAGTAGGAGATAAAACTAATTTACCTGCATTTAAAGGCGAATTTTCAACTTCATCACTTAGTTTTTTCGAACCGATATAAACCAATTCATCAGGTACATTTGCATCAAAACTCTCAGGATATTTTGTGGCTAATGATTTATTAAATACATCGTGACGAGCAGAAGTTAAGCCATTGCTCCCCATTCCACCGTTGTATTCCTTTTCGTAAGTTGCCTGACCAAAAGAAGCTAAACCAACAATTACGTTTCCATCTTCAATCGTTTGATTAGAAATCACATCTGATCGTTTCATTCGACATACTACAGTTGAATCGACAATTATGGTACGAACCAAATCTCCCACATCGGCAGTTTCACCACCTGTCGATTGAATTCCAATTCCTTGATTTCTTAATTCTTCTAATAATTCTTCAGTTCCATTTATTAAGGTTGAAATAACTTCGCCTGTAATCAAGTTTTTATTTCTTCCTATCGTTGATGAAAGTAAAATATTATCCGTTGCACCGACACATAATAAATCATCAATATTCATTATAAGAGCATCTTGAGCGATACCTTTCCAAACAGAAATATCACCTGTTTCTTTCCAATATGTGTAAGCTAAAGATGATTTTGTACCAGCACCGTCGGCATGCATCACAATACAATAATTTTCATCATTCGTCAAATAGTCTGGAACAATTTTACAAAAAGCTTGAGGAAACAAACCTTTATCTACATTCTTTATTGCTTTATGTACATCTTCTTTTCCTGCTGAAACGCCTCTTAGATTGTAACGAATATCTGACATGATGATTTTTTTGACAAAGTTATAAAATAGAATTGGATTTGGGATAGTCTAAAATAAAAAAGAGTCCCGATTTCTCGAGACTCTTTCTTATAATTTAAATGTATTTTTTAATTCTTATTGTTCAAAAGAAACTAAGAACTCAACTCTTCTGTTTGCAGCTTTACCTTTAGCAGTAGCGTTAGAAGCTTTTGGTTGAGTATCACCAAAACCTTTAGCAACCAATCTACCTTCAGCAACTCCTTTACTCATCAAATATGCCTTAACCGCTTTCGCTCTGTCTTCTGACAATTGTAAGTTTTTAGCTGGGTCACCTGCATTATCAGTGTGTCCGTTTACTGCTAAGTTATAAGAAGGATTAGCTAACATTACTTTAGCAACTTCGTCTAAGATTGGAGTTGATTTTTTGATTAAAGTAGCTTTACCATTATCAAATTGAACACCAGCCATCGCTTTAGTCATTGTTTCTTTAGCTTTTTGAGTAACAACTGGACATCCACCGTCAGCAGCTAAACCTGCAGCATTTGGACATTTATCAACGAAATCATAGATGTTATCACCATCTTTATCAGGACAACCGTTTGCTGAAGCAGAACCTTTGATTGTTGGACAGAAGTCATTAACATCTAATACTCCATCACCATCCATATCAACAACTTTTTCAACTTTTACCGTTCTACCTTTAGTATCAACATTTGCACTAGCAGCAGTTCCAGGCTCTTGATCCAAATAATTTGGAACACCATCTTTATCATCATCCATCATTGCTTTTTCAGCAGCCTCAACTTTAGCTTTCAAAGCAGCCATAGCTTCAGCATCACCAGTTTGATTTGGAGTCCAATCTGCATGCTCAGCCATATCCCCTAAATAATAAGAAACACCAACACCAACATTCATGTGAGCTTTATCAATACCTCTATCTTTAAGAGTTGACAATTTCATGTCATACCCCCAATCCCCTTGAATATTCAAAACATTTACTGCATCTCCCCAAATAGCTAATTTGCTATTCACTTTATACATAAACATCATACCTGTTTGCAAGGTCAAAGTTTTATCCAAAACACCATCTCTTTGAGGTGAAGTCATAAAAGCAATACCAGGCCCCATGTGTCCTAAAAAAGTTATCTTTTTACCTACTTTATTCCACTGAGTTATATTAAACAAGTTACCAAAATTCATAGTTCCTTGTAAATCAAGCTTAATGTAGTTAGAAGTGATTTTCAATGAATCTGTTTTTCCGTTTTTAAAACCATCATAAGACAATCCAGCTTTAAAACCAAACAAATTTGTTACATTATATCTTGCTCCTAAACCAATGTGAGGAAAACCTCCTTTTAACACTTCCCCTTGACGTCTAATAGCTTTATTAGCTCCTAGATCAAAATCTAAAGCCACTTTGTTGAAGTTTGTTTGAGAGATGAACATAGAACTCACCGCTAAACTTCCAATAAATAAAATCTTTTTCATATACTTTTTTTTAAATTACGGGACAAAGTTAAATATTAATTTCATTTCTCCAAATAAATTATAAAATTATTTTTTCAATTCTTTTTTATATTTTTGTCATAATTATGAAAGGAATTATTTTAGCAGGAGGTTCAGGGACAAGATTATACCCAATCACAAGAGGGGTTTCAAAACAGCTTTTACCAGTTTATGATAAGCCCATGATTTATTATCCCTTATCCGTTTTGATGCTTGCAAATATAAGTGACATATTAATCATTACAACAGCTGAAGATAATGAATCATTTAAAAAACTTTTAGGGGACGGAAGTGATTTTGGAATAAAATTAAGCTATTTAATACAAGAAAAACCTGAAGGAATTGCACAAGCCTTTTTAATCGGAGAAGATTTCATTGGAAAAGAATCGGTTTGCTTAATTCTCGGTGATAATATTTTTTATGGTCAAGGTTTAATTGAAAAGTTACAAAACGCAAGAAAAAAAGCAGAATTAAATAATGAATCTACAATTTTTTGTTATAATGTTTCAGACCCCGAAAGATATGGAGTAGCAGAATTCAATGATGCTGGAAAAGTAGTTTCAATTGAAGAAAAGCCCTTGAGGCCAAAATCAAATTATGCTGTAACAGGTTTGTATTTTTATTCTAATGACGTAATAGAAATCGCAAAAAACATAAAACCCTCAAACAGGGGTGAATTAGAAATAACGACTGTAAATGAATACTATTTAAAAAATAAAACCTTAAACGTCCAACTCTTTAGTCGTGGTTTTGCTTGGTTAGATACCGGCACACATGACTCTTTATTAGAGGCAAGTTCTTTTATTCAAACAATTGAAAAACGACAAGGATTAAAAATTGCCTGTATCGAAGAGATTGCTTATGATATGAAATTTATTGATGAAATAAAACTACGGGAATTAATTGTCCCTCTATCAAAAACTGGATATGGCAATTATTTATTAAACAAGCTAAACACGAAGTAATGAACGCAAAAGAAACCAGAATTAAAGGTCTATTTGAAATTCAAGCCAAGCTGTTTCCTGATCAACGAGGTTATTTTTCTGAAACTTTTAATAAAAATGACTTTGAAAAGCTTATTCCAGGCGTTAATTTTATTCAAGACAATGAATCAAAATCAAGTTTTGGGGTACTACGTGGATTACACCTACAAAAAGCACCGTACGAGCAAAGTAAACTTATCAGAGTAATTGAGGGTGAAGTTTTGGATGTTGTGGTGGATCTAAGAAAAAATTCTGAAACATTTGGCGAATCATTTTCTATCCTCTTGAATGAAACTAATAAAACCCAGCTATTTATCCCAAAGGGTTTTGCTCACGGGTTTGTTGTTTTAAGTCAATCCGTTATTTTTTCATATAAAGTAGATAATTTGTATTCACCCGAACATGAACTTGGTTTGATATGGGATGATGACAAATTGAATATCGATTGGAAAATCAATCATAAGGATATTATTCTATCTGAAAAAGATAAAAATCTATTAAGTTTGAACGATTATACAAAAATATATGGTTAATTTTTTGGTCACAGGTGGAGCAGGTTTTATTGGATCAAACTTCATATTACATTTACTTAATAAGTATCCAAATTATAATATTATAAACTTGGATTTATTAACTTATGCTGGTAATCTAAATAATTTAAAAGAAATTCAATCCTCAGAAAATCGCTACACGTTTGTCCATGGGGATATTTGTGATTCGAAATTAGTAAATGATTTATTTTCAAAATATCAATTCGAAGGAGTTTTTCATTTTGCCGCAGAGTCGCATGTTGACAATTCAATAAAAGATTCTTCTTCATTCATACAAACCAACATTGTTGGCACCCATATACTATTAGAAGCAGCAAAAAAAGTATGGCTAAATAGTGACAATAAGAAAAATGAACATTTTCTAAAAGCTCGTTTTTTACATGTCTCTACGGACGAAGTTTATGGCACACTGGGTGAAATAGGACTCTTTACAGAAGAAACACCTTACGCTCCTAATAGTCCTTATAGTGCTTCAAAAGCAAGTAGTGACATGCTTGTAAGAAGTTATTTTCATACTTTCGATTTAAATGTTGTAACAACCAATTGTTCTAATAATTACGGACCAAAACAACATTCTGAAAAATTAATTCCTACAATAATTAGAAAGGCTCTAAGTCTAGAAAATATCCCAATTTATGGGACTGGTGAAAATGTAAGGGATTGGTTGTACGTTTTAGATCATTGCAAAGGAATTGATTTAGCTTTTCATTCTGGAAAAAGTGGGGAGACATATAATATTGGTGGAAGAAATGAACTTCGGAACATTGACTTAAGCTTTAAAATATTAGCTATTCTAGATGAAACAACTCCAAGAAAAGATAATAAATCTTATACTGAATTAATTACGTTTGTCACCGATAGACTTGGTCACGATAAACGTTATGCAATTGACGCAAGTAAAATTGAGAATAATTTACAGTGGAAAGCTGAAGAAAATTTTGATTCAGGAATAAAAAAGACTATTGAGTGGTACCTTAAAGATTAATGAGCTTATGAAAAAAATTGAAATTATTGACTTTTTAAAAGGTTATTCTATATTTACAATTATTATCTTTCATTATTTATTAGAATATAAATTTGGGGGAAGTATTGAAAAAATAATTTATTTAGGGGGAACTGGTGTACACCTTTTTGTTTTAATTTCTGGTTTTGGTTTGTATTACTCTCATTTAAAAAAGCCTTTAAGTTTTTTTAAATTTATAAAAAAAAGATTTAGTAAAATATATTTACCGTACATTTTCATAGTCTCTTTAGCCCTAATTATTAGTTTATTTCTACCTATATATACTTTCTCGTTATACACGTTTGGTGGACATCTGTTTCTTTACAAAATGTTTGACAATTCAATAATTGGATCTTATGGTTATCAATTGTGGTTTGTTTCGATGATTTTCCAATTTTATTTTTCTTTTCATCTCCTAACTTATCTAAAAAAAATATTGAAGAATGACAAATTTTTCTTTTTAATAACTTTATTTATAAGTCTTTTATGGGCAATTTTATTATTTATATTTGAAAAAGGAGAATTAAGAACTTGGAATAGTTGTTTTCTTACTTACTTATGGGAATTTTGTTTGGGTTTTTTAATTGCTGAATATCTAAATTCATCTAATTTTGAAAGATTTAATTCGATTATTGAAAACAATAAGTTAAATATTTCCATAGGAATTACAGGTTTTATAATATATGGTTTAATGGCTGTTAAAGGTGGAACTATGGGGAAACTTTTTAATGACATCCCTGCCTTAGCAGGATATACAGCCATAGCTGTTTTTATTTACTCGTTTACAAAAAATGTTTTAAAAATAAATTTTATACGCAAGTTTTTTATTTTTTCAGGAAACATCTCCTATCCTTTATATCTACTTCATGTTTTAATATTAAACATTAGTCTTAAGGTTTTTTATTTTTTAAATATTTCCTTTATTCTAGTAATTTCAATTCTTATTACTTTTATTATATCATTTTTCTTTCAAAAATTAATTAATCGGACTTTACAATTTTAAATTAAATCTTAATTTCGATTAATCTAAAAAAGGATTTTTATACACCTTAATCTTTTGCTTAAAAATATAATAAAAAAAAGATAAATTACTAAAATACCTTTTCCATAAACGTCTAGGTTCCATTAAAAATCTATAAAACCATTCTAAACTTAATTTTTGAAAAAATTTAGGTGCTCTTTTTAAAGTTCCAGCTTCAAAATCAATTGTTGCACCTAAGGCCATAATTAATTTAACTTTTTTTAATTTATCTTTGTTTTTTATTATCCAAAATTCTTGTTTCGGTGCACCTAAACCAACAACTAAAACATTAGCCTCCGATTCATTTATTTTATCAATAATTAATTCACATTCAATTTCATCATTTTCAAAACCAAAACTTGGTGAATAAAAATCACAAATAATAGTTGAATTTGTTTTAAGATTAATGTTTTCCATTGCCAATTTTGCTACACCTTCTTTTGCTCCTAATAAAAATATTTGACTACTTGAGTTCTTATGAAATTCATAAAAATCAGTAAAAAAAGAAGATCCTGGAATAACCTCTACGAAAGGTTTCGACATGAATTTAGCCGCTAAGTTTACTATTTTACTATCACAAATAATCCAATCCGCTTTCTTGTAGGCTTCATAAAATAATTTATCTTTCTGAAGTCTAACTAGATGATCAACATTAGGTGTAAATAAAACACCTTCAAGCATATTTTCTAAAAGAAAATTCTTTGAAACAGAAAGTATCTCAATATTTAAAATTTTATTTGTTTTCATTTTCAAAGAAAAAAGATTCAAAAGGTTTTTTTGAAAAAATATCACATTTTCCGTTTATAGTTGCGTCATAAATTTTTCTACCTTGTTGATTATAAAATTCATTTGCAATATTATAGCCAATTTCGGATTTTTCAAGATCTGGCAAAACCCATTTCATGCCTTTAGGGAAATAATTCGGGTCAAAATGACTTTCGTCTTTTTCATAAGTTCTAACTTCAACAGTAGCAGCTCTACCCGTTTCTTTAAAATTATGATCCATTCCAATAATAACAACTTCTTTGAAGCCTAGATGATAAGCTAATTGTAGACATGCGAAAGTAACAGTGCCTCCAAAATGAGTTGGCTTAGTTAAATCGGTTTGAAAAAACGGGCTGAAATTATAAGATTCCTTTAAATAATGACTATTTGGAATTTTTTTATGTTGACGCCAATTGATAAATTTATTTTCGACATCAAGTTCATTAAAATCCTTTGAAAATTGATCTAGTACAGTATCTTCTACACAAACTAAAAAATTTGGAATAAACCCAATTTTTTCAAAATAGATATAAAAACGATTCATACACATTGTGTATCTATTTCTTAAAACAGTTAAATCCATGTCCTTTATACTTGGTCCATTAGCTATCAAAAATAGCCTCTCATCCTTATATTTATCTTTAATTGATTTAAGATAAGATTTCTCCTCCTTCCCTCTTATTGAATTATCCCAATCTCTTAAAAATTTTTTTTCATTCAACCTTCTTTTGATGGCCGGAATAAGTCTATTCGGATGGAATCTTTTGACGTTATTAAATATATTCATTGCTTTTTAAATTATCTATAATGTAAATTAAAGTGTAAATAAAAAATAAAATATACATTATATTTGAATAATATGTACTAAAAATAGTTTCTGACATACCCAGAATAACAACTAAAAATAAAAATCCTAATAAAAAAACTGCTTGAACAAAATATTTTTTTGAAAATTTAATTAATTTTTTTATTAAATTCAATATAAATGTAAAATAAATTATTACACCAAAATAACCATAATCAAATAACATTGAAATCATTGAATTGTGTGGGTGAATAATGTCTGGGTTTTTATAACTAGGGAAAATTAATGCCCAATTTGTGGATGCTCCAGATTTATAATGGCCATATAATCCGTAACCAAAAATATGAGCGGATTTAAAACTAATAAACTCATACAACGAAATTGCCCACATTATAAATCGCCCGTTTCCAGTTTCTGCTTCCGTATCACTTCTAGAAATATCACCTCCTATGCCAAGATCAGTAATTAGACCAACAATTATTACTAATAAAAATGGGGCTAAAAGATATAAAAATGGTACACAATAAAAAATGGATTGATATTTTTTAAAATAATTTAAAATCAAAATCAAAATAAATAATAAAACTGGATAAAATAATGATGATCTTGAATCTGTATAAAGAAGAATAATAAAAAAAATAAAGGCTGCAAAAATTGAAAAAAAGCGTTTATATGAAAAAAAGGCCGCTGATAAAATTGAAACGTAAAACATCAATGAATTTCCCATGGCGAAACTATTAATCCCATCGGCAAATGGAAATTTAATACGAGGAGAATAAATTCCAAAGTTAGCCAACAAAACTGCATCCCCAATTGAAACTTCGTGTCCTTCAGAAAATCGGATTCCTAAAAAAAAGAATAATACGTTTACTACACCAAAAATTACAAATGGTGTCAACAAAAGTTTGATCACAATTTCATTAATCATTACACCATTTAAACAGTTTTCAATCAAAGTATTAAAAGTCAGAACAATAAATGACGAATATGATATTATTAATATAAAAGAGTAATTTAGTGATGACTCTGGATGATTATCCCTCAATAAACCAATCAAAAAAATCATTATGACAACAAAATACAAAAAATTCTTTTTTAAACTAAAATTAAATTTGGATCTTTCGTTATAACTTAGTGAAATAATTGCTGAAATGAATAAGACTAGAGGAATAGATATTTTAAACAAAAAATTTTCGCTAAAATTTTGAAAATTAAATAAAATCAATAAAAAATTAAAGACATACAAAAAATTAACGAGTGATAAAGACATTGTTATAATTTTAAAAAATTATCCAAACTTACTCTTTCAAAAATTTCTAATTTTCCTCCTTCAGTACAATTAAATATTTTTCTACCGTGTTCTTGATAAACTTGATCTGCTAATTCATAATGATGCTCTGAGCCTAATAAGTCTGGCAAATCCCACTTCACTCCATCAGCAAAATATTTAGGGTGAAAATGATTTAAATCCTCTTTTTCAGCAATTACTGTTTTATTGGATGTCCCTTTTGTCGCAAAATTATGATCACAGCCTATTAAAGCAACATTAGTAAACCCCATGTGATACGCCAGCTGCATTGCAGCGTAAGTAACTGTATGACCTTGAAACATAGACAAAGAACAATCTAATGCAAATCTACGTGGTGTTGAAGCAAAGTTTAAAAAACTAACATTCCTTCTTTTCTTTAATAATTTATATTTATCCGCATTCAAAAATAAAGGTATATCAGTTTCATTAAAAAAATCCAAATTTTGTTCAATAACAAAATAATTTGAAGCTAAGATTGCATTTGGTCTAAATTTTGTCTGATCAAAAAGCAAATTTATTTTATTTAATCCGATAAAATAAATGTCACTATCAATGAATGAATCGAAATCAATATTTTTCAATGATGGTCCATTACAAATAATAATAGCCTTTTTTCCTTCATGTGAATTTTTTATTTTTTTTAACTTTCTTCTTGATTTCCAAGATTCTAGTTTCAAGTCCCATTTTA
>JAZKEO010000005.1:0-48226 GCA_040386975.1 Bacteroidota bacterium
CCATCAGGATATAATCAAGATTTAAACCCGACAAAAGGAACACAAATTTTCTCTGGCGGTCTTGGATTTAAGTGGAAAAATAATTCAATTGATTTAGCTCTAAAAGTTGAACATCGCAATTTTCATTATTATGCTTTTCCAGAAAGTTTGACAGTTGTAAATTCTTTTAGAAACGGAATTGTGTTTAATTATACGGTGAGTTTTTAGTTATTTGTCATTCTGATAAACCAAATTGAACAGATTAACGATGACAAAAGATGACAAGACAAATTTCTTACATTTCATTACACGAACAGGTATGTTTATTAATCCTGTAGATGAGAAAAATGTAGTAAGTTTTATTAACGGTTACGAGTTGGGGACTAAACAAGAGTGTGACTTTACGCAGCTATTAAAACAACTTCTTACTGACAAATATAAAATAAGTTATAGCAGTGATGGTTGGCCTGGACAAATATCTCGACTGGCAAAAAAAACTATCATTGAATTGGATAACAACAATTAAAATGACTGCATTAGAAATTATTACTGATGAACGAAATGGTGACTTAGATAAAGAAATGACAGAAATTTTAAAAACAAGAATAATAACGCTTATTAACCGGATCAATGCACTTGGTGACATATGGTTTAATGAATCTTGGACAGAAGAATGGCTATCTCTTTGTGCTATAAAAAGTATATGGTTTAAGCAACTATGGGTTGACGATGAATGGATTATTATTAAATCCATTGACAAAGAGGTTAAGGAAGACAACATTTTTCGGAATAAAGGCGAGAACATTCCGACAATAGAAGTGATAAGACTTAAAGAACAGTATGACAGTGTGATTAAGAAAAACTAATAGACAATACCAAAAACTGTTCATTAGTGGTTGTTTAAACTTTTCAAATCTTAGTAAACATTAGGACAGTTTGTTAGATTGGTACTAAGAAAAACCCATCTTATCAAGTTACAAACGGCTATTCCTTACCCAACAAAATCCTAAACTCCTCTTTTCCGATTGCCGTTTTCTTTAGGTTTGTGATGAGCATTACTGCACGTTCTATGCGTTTATCACTACTTTTAACTTGATTGACATAATAAATAATGTAGCGTTTTTTTCCAAGTGGTAATAAATCAAAGCGTTGTTTTCCTTCAAAATCTTGGTTCAACACTTCTTGAAGTTCTTCCGATACAATCATTCCGAATTCACTATCGTCTTTTTCTAAAGTAACGGAAACTTCATCGCCCAAACGCAAATGATTTTTCTTTAAAATGGCTGTTTTGACAGTAATGTATCCTTTTTTATTTCCCAAGGAAACAACTCCAGCTTGCCATTCTTCTGAGTCGTTGACTTTAATAATGAAACGTTGGTTGTAAATCGTTTTGTCAGTCTCACTTTTTGTTTGAACTAAAATCTCATACGGAACTTCAACGTAATTCAATTTTAATTTCTCAAGAAGAAAAATTTCGGATTTGTAAGAAAAAGTTTCGTCACTCATAACTTTCTCTATTTTTGAAAGATTCACGATTATAAAACAATGCTTTTTCTATAAATTTACTATGATTCTCATAGTCAGTTTGTAAAGTTAAAATAAAAAATAAATAACCTAAAATAAATCCAATAATATGATAGTAACTGGCATAACTACTAAAAAATGAACAAATTGCTAAAAATAATAACGAAAGAATCATAAAGCCTGAATAGAAACAAGGAAAACTTATTTTTGTAAATTTTAATTTAGTTTTATCAGTAAACCAAATAAGTGTATATGGATTAATTCTGGCTGAATAACTATTTCTTATGTAAAACAAATTGTCGTATTCTGACATGTAAAGTGAATCGGATTTATTTTTTCTGCCAATTCTTAAATCTCTCAATTTGTTTTTTTTATCTCCATAAGGCGATAAAGTATTTATCCTCAAAAAATTGACAAACTCATTAGAATGAACATTATACGAGTATTTTTTTATCAAAATGGGAGATAAATAACTCAGATATTTTAAAAGAGTAGTTAAAAATTTCATTTCTAAATAAGACTAAACTCATAACTCATAACTCATTACTTCTAACTCATAACTATTTAACCGCTTTCACACACAATTTCATGCGAATGATTCTTTTTGCAGATTCATCCACTTGTGCTTTGAATTTTGAGTCAGAACGGTATTTTTTCAAGATATCAGAATGAGCTTTTTTGCTGTCAACAGGCATCAAAACAATGTCGCAACCAGCTTCAACTGCTTTAACTTCACAATTTGGTATGGAAGCAACACCACCCATGTTCATGGCGTCCGTAACAATCAAACCTTTGAAAGCGAATTCTTTACGTAATAAATCGGTAACAATTGTTGAAGAAGTTGTTGAAGGCAATCCTTTTGTATCGTATTTTGGATTGTTTTGAACAGCAATGTGAGCAACCATGATGGATAAAACGCCATCTTGAATTAATTTTGGGTAGTTTCCAATTTCTTTCAATTCTCCATCAAGTACTTGTAGAGATTTATGCGTGTCGCCAGTAACCAAACCATGACCCGGGAAATGTTTAGCTGTAGCAATGATTCCACTTTTTTGTGTTTGCTGAATAAAAGTGTTTGACCAAGGAATAATGTTCGCAGGAACTGCACCAAAACTTCTGAAACCAACCGTTTTATTTGGAGACATATCCACAACTGGCGAAAAGTTATAATTGATTCCGATTTCATTTAAATCTTTTGAAATGGTGTCTGTATAAGCTCTCACTTCGTCAATCGTTTTCATTTCATTTGCTTTTTTTACTGGTCGAGAACCAATAATTTTTCTGTTTACCAAACTTGGTTCAGCATCAGCAGAATATAAAAAAGCAAGATTTCCGATGGTGTCATTCATCTTATTGAAAGTAGAAATCCAATTTGTCATTTCCACTTTCGTTCCATTCAACATCAAAACTCCACCGATAATTCTATTTTTGATATGACTTTTAATCGTTGCTTCCGTTTGTCCCAAACGTCCAACTGCTGGCATAATCAATTGAGCAACAATTGCTGTGTCGTCCATACTTTTGAACAATTTGTCAACTGCTTGATCCAAATTTTTGTTCTCACTTAAAAAATCTGTTAACTGAAACTCTTGTTTTATCTCAGGAATCTCGATTTTTTTCTTTTCAACTATTTTTTCTTCCGTATTATTTTGAGCACAAGCTTGAACCAAAATTGCTAAAACTCCAAATGTTAAAATCGTTTTTATCATACTAAATTAAATGTTTGACAAAAATAGTAGCAATAACTATTCCTATCTTTAAAAAAGAATTTGTTTTTGAATAAAATAATGTCGAAAACTTTTCAGTTAACTTTTCACTTTTCATTCTTCACTTTTAACTATTTAAAGTTTTACTTGAATCAAAACTGGTAAATGATCTGAATAACCTCCCAAATATTTTTTTGGACCAACATAGGTTCTAAATGGTTGTTTTTTCCCTTTGTATTCTTCAATTAAAAAAGCTGGAGATAAAATTTTTCCTGAACCAACAGTTGCTTTCATACCTTTTTTTCCTCTTAAACCTGGAGAAGCCATGATGTGATCTAACACATTCCATTCTCCGTCGTGAAGGTAAGAACCTCCAAATTCTCCCGATTCTTTGCAAATCATTTCAGTTAATTTTTCAGCAACCATCATTGGTGCAACATTGTCAGCATAATCGTTTAAATCTCCCATCAAAATCAATTTGTATTTAGGATTTTTTTGTTCCACAGAATCAATGAAATGTCTAGCGTTTTTTGCTGCTTCAATGCGGTTTTTCTCTGAATCATCAGCACCACCACGACGACTTGGCCAGTGATTTACCATAACAAAAAGTGTATCTTTTTTGCTCAAAAATTTTCCCCAAACGATGTCACGAGAAGAAGGTTTTTCTTTTCCAGGAAGCGTAAAACGAATATTTCCAGATTTCAATAATTTTAATTTGGTACTGTCGTAAATCATTCCAACGTCAATTCCTCTTTCGTCAGGAGAATCGTAGTGAACAACTCCGTGTGTTTTTTTGTATTTATTTGAATAATTTAAAACATTATAAACGACTTGTTTGTTCTCAATTTCGCACATTCCCAAAACAAGTAAAGGTCCCATTTCGTCCATTACTTTGTTAATGTGATTTAATTTTTCCTCAAAACGTTTTGAATTCCAAGAATAAGCTCCATTTGGAAGAAATTCAGCATCATCTTTTTTTGGATCGTCAATGGTGTCGAATAAATTTTCAAAATTATAAAAACCAACATTATAAGTTTGGGAAAATCCGATTACATTTGTAAGCAAGATTGTAAATACTACGATTATTTTTTTCATAAGACAAATATAAAAAAATAATCAAAGAGAACTCGTTATTTATATGTTAAGAAAGAAAGAAAACTTACTAAAACTGTTTAGTTTACCAGTAATTATTGCTGCCTTAGGTTATTTTGTGGATATCTATGATTTACTTTTATTTGGGATTGTTCGTGTTCCAAGTTTGAAAGATTTAGGTTTAAATCCAGATACAATTGGTGTTTCAATCCTCAATTGGCAAATGATTGGTTTACTTTTGGGAGGAATACTTTGGGGAGTTTTGGGAGATAAAAAGGGAAGATTATCCGTTCTTTTTGGTTCCATCATTTTATATTCATTTGCAAACATTGCTTGTGGATTTTTGCCACAGATTAATTTCATGGATAAAGGAAACGCTTATATTTTGTTGCGTTTTATTGCTGGAGTTGGTTTAGCTGGAGAACTTGGCGCTGGAATTACTTTAGTTTCAGAATCTCTGCCAAAAGAATTGCGAGCTATTGGAACTTCTATCGTAGCTGGATTTGGACTTTTTGGAGCTGTTGTAGCTAATTTCACTGTTGAATTAGCTGGAGATTGGACAATCGCTTATTGGATTGGAGGTGGAATGGGACTTTGTTTGTTATTGCTAAGAGTTGGCGTAATTGAATCAGGAATTTACAAAGAAATCGTCAAGGATAAATCTATTAAAAAAGGAAGTTTTATCATGTTTTTCAACAATTGGGATCGTTTTGTTCGTTACATGAAATGCATCGGAATTGGTTTGCCGACTTGGTTTTGCATCGGAATTTTAGCGATGCTTGGAAATCAATTTGGAGAGGTTCTTCATTTATCGGAAGAAATAAAACCAGGAAACGCCATCATGTGGGCATATATTGGAATTTCTGTAGGAGATTTAGCTAGCGGATTTATCAGTCATTGGTTGAAATCGAGAAAAAAAGCAATTTTTTGGATGATGTTTTTTACACTCATTGGGGTTTTGTTGATGTTGTTTTATCCATACAAAAGTGCTTCAACTTATTATTTTTACTGCGTTTGGCTTGGACTTGGAACAGGATATTGGGCGATGTTCGTAACCGTTGGGGCAGAACAATTTGGTACAAATATTCGTTCAACAGCAGCGACAACAATTCCGAATATGGTTCGTGGAACGGTTGTTTTGATGACTTTTTTATTCAACGGTTCAAAAATGAGTTTGGGTGTTATCTTGGCTGGTTCCTTGGTTGGATTTATTGCTTTTGCGATTGGATTTTATTCAACTTTGACCATTCCTGAAACACACGACAAGGATTTGGATTTTGTGGAATAAATTTAGACATTAAGATGTCAGGATATTAGGATTTTAAGATTTAATTGAATTTTCAGCTAACTTTGTTGTATGAATCAAAATAATCATGTAGTAATTATTGGTGGTGGAGCAGCGGGATTTTTTGCGGCTTTAAGTGTTAAAGAACATTTTCCAAATGCTAAAGTGACGATTTTTGAGAAGTCGAATAAAGTTTTAGCAAAAGTTAAAATTTCGGGTGGAGGAAGATGTAACGTGACTCACGCTTGTTTTGATAACAAAGAATTATCCAAATTTTATCCGAGAGGCGAGAATTACCTCAAAAAATCCTTTGAACAATTCAATACAAAATCGACGATTGATTGGTTTAAAAAACGAGGAGTTGAACTTGAAGCTTTAAACGATAATTGCATTTTTCCGAAATCAAATTCATCGCAAACAATTATCGATTGCTTTGAAAATGAGGCAAGAAGATTAAAAATTGAAGTTTTAATTCAAACTCCTATCTCTAGAATTACACAAACAGAACAAGGATTTGAGTTAAAATCATTGGAAAATATTTTTTTTGCAAATAAAATTATCATTACAACTGGAGGTCAACCAAAAATATCTAATTTGGATTGGATTGCTCGTTTGGGACATGAAATTGTTAGTCCAGTTCCATCTTTGTTTACCTTCAACATGCCCAAAAACCCAATTTGTGAGTTGATGGGAATTGTTGTTGAAAACGCAAGTGTAAAAGTGGAAAGCACCAAATTAATTGCTCAAGGTCCACTTTTGATTACGCATTGGGGAATGAGTGGCCCAGCAATTTTAAAACTTTCAGCTTGGGGTGCACGTATTTTAGAAGAGAAAAATTATGATTTTGCTGTCTTGGTAAATTGGCTCAATGATTTGAAAGACAACGATGTAAATCAGCTGTTGGATAAGTTTATTAAAGAAAATTTTGAGAAAAAAGTAGTAACCTTTAATCCATTCAACTTATCGAAACGTTTGTGGACTTTTTTACTTCAAAAATCAGAAATTAGTGAGGAAGCTCGCTGGAAAGAATTGGGTAAAAAATCTTTAAATAAATTGGTGAATAATTTGATTAACGACCGTTATCCCGTAAAAGGAAAAACAACTTTCAAAGAAGAATTTGTCACTGCTGGTGGAGTTTCTTTGAGCCAAATTAACGTCAAAACGATGGAAAGTAAAATCGTTTCAGGTTTGTTTTTTGCAGGAGAAGTGATTGATATTGATGGAATTACGGGTGGATTTAACTTTCAATCTGCTTGGACAACGGGTTGGATTGCAGGAAAGAATGTTTTTGGAAGTGAAACTTGATTTCAATTTTTAATAGAAATATCGTATTTATTTAGTAAACCTTGAATACCATTAAGAGAAAACTTTGCTTTTTTAATCATATTTAACTCAGGATCAATGCTGTAATTTATCGCTGAGTAAAAATCAGCTTCTTTGAGATTGGTTTTGAAAAAGTTCGCATGCATTAAATCACAATTCATAAAAGTGGCTTTTGATAAATCTGTTTCCATAAAGTCAACATGCTTGAGACTTGAATCTTTAAAAACAGTTTTAGACATTTTTTTACGAGAAAAAGAGCTGTAATCTAAAATACAAGAATCGAAATTCAATTCGAAGAGAAAATCCATACAATCATTGAAATTCACGCCTAAAACTTTACAATTATCAAATGAAATGTTGATTAAATGACAATTATTCAATTTTGTCATCGATAAATTACAATTCTCAAAAGTGCAGGAAATAAATTTTGTTGAGGAATAGATTTCATTTGAAAAATCACAATTTAAGAAAGCACAATTTTCGTATTCAGCATGATTCATTTCAGATGGAGAAAAGGGTTGATTTTTAAACGTTTTATCTTCGTGTAAAGTTTTTTTCATTGTAAGTTTAATTCTTTAATTCCCAATAAATAATACGTTTGTCGTCTCCTACGGTCACAAATTCAGTTTCCGATTTTTTCCAAAAAGCATTTACAGAATGTGAATGTCCACCTTGTTTGAGTTCGATTTTTTGGATTACTTTCAAATTTTTTGTGTCCCAAAGTTTAATCGATTTATCGCGACTTATGGTAATAAAATTCTCATTTTGATTAAAAAAATCAAGTTGATAAATTCCGAAATTATGAGCTGGAATTTCTAAAATGAGTTTGTTTTCTTGCTCTAAATCCCAAAATTTAATCAAACCATCTTTCCCACAACTAATCAGGATATTGTTTTTTGTTGGATGAAAATTCAAGCAATTTACTCCAAGTGCATGTGCTTCAAAACTTGCAATTTCATTAAAAAATTGTGTGTCAAACTTTTTAATTTCACCATTTTGACAAGCAATATAAATGAATTCTCCGCTTTCATCAACTAAAACTTGTCTAATTTTGCCATTTTGAAGTGGTAAAAAAAGAAGTAGATCAAAATTTTGCGTACCCCAAACTGCTAAATTTCCTTCAAAATCAGTTGTGTATAATTGACTTTTTAAGGTGTTTTCTTGGATTTCAAAAATGGCTGTTTTGTGCTGTACAAAATGACGAATTTCTTTTTTTTCAAGTAAATCAATCACATGAAGTGAACCATCGTTTGTTCCGATTATTAAAATATCCTTGTTTCTAACAAGTTTGATTTTATAAACAGCCGAATTTACTTTAATTGAAAATTTTTCTTGAATTCCAGATTTTAGATTCCATTTTGCAACAAAATTATCTCCTGAACCAGTAAAAATGTAATCATCAAAACCATCGATTGTGTAAATTGAAGCGGAATGAGCTTTAAATTCAACTCTTTTTTCAAGAACCATATTGTTAGTTATGAGTTAGAAGTTATGAGTTAAAAAAGTCTTACGTCTTTTGTCTAACAGTCTTACGTCTAAATCAATTTCCCTCTTCAACCTCAACTTCTACATCGCTATCAACTTGTTTTAAGCGTTCAGCGTAATCTTTCGGTAAAAAGTCAAAGAAAGTATCACCTCTTAAACCTAAACGCAAACATTCTAAAGGAATGATTTCATTTGGAGCGATATTTCCAAGGTTTACATTAGCGCCAAACAATTTGATAAACCAAACTTGTTGATTTTTTTGCGGAGCTTCCCACAAAATATCTTCAGGTTTAACTTTAGCAATAATTTTATTGATAAGTAGGGTGTGAGCTGTTCCGTTTGGTCTGAAAACACCAACATTTCCAGCTTCACGACCTTCAGCAATCACTTTCCAAGAACCAGCTGAAAGCTCATTTGTCATCATTTTAATCCAACGATTTGGACTAATTAATATCCCAGAATCTTTTGAACCAACTTCTGATAAAACTGTTCTGTCTTTTGCAATACGTTGAATCAATTCACATTTTTCATCGTGATTGATGATGATTGAACCGTCAGAAATTTCAGCTAAATCTAAATCGTATTTATCTAAAACACGTAAGTAATCTTCAAATTTCCCTCGTGCATAAAATGCTTCAAATAAAGTTCCTCCTAAATATGGACGAATATTATTTTCCTTATATAATTTAATTTTTTCTTCAAAATTTCTTGTTACATATGATGTTCCGAAACCAAATTTAACGATGTCTGTTAAATGTTCGTTTGCTTCGATAAAGTGTTCAGCTTCTCTTAAGCCTAAACCTTTATCCATCATCATGTTCAAACCTTTTTGTCTTGGTTTTACTTCTCTTTGTGGTATATAAGATAATTCAAAATTCATAATATCGACGTGATTAAGAGAACAAATTTACGAATTTAGTTTCACTTTCAAGCGTTGGATAAAAAGAAAATAACTTTTTAGCTTCATTTTCATCTACTGCAATGCATGAAATCAAGATCAAAACTGCTTCATCAATTCTATCAGAAAGGTAAAGTAAATTTACAAGCAACAACTCTTTTGTCATAACTAATTTACTCCCAATTTCGTATTCTTCCAAGAAATCTATTGCTTCTTTGACTTCATTTGTTTCAATCAAAAACTCGATGAAATCGGTTAAAGCTTCTTCGTTGAAATTTTCTAATTCTAGAGAAAGTAAATAAGAAGTTTTTGCTTGTTCGAAGTCTTCAATTTTTTCGTAAGCTCCTGCAATGACATGGTAAAAACTACCATTTTGAGGATCTAATTCAATCGCTTTCAAGATCAATTTGATTCCTTCGATTGTATTTCCTTCCAAATCTGCAACGATTCCTAAACCAAGCCAAGCTTCTGGTAAATCTGGAATAAAATCGATGCTACGGTGGTAATAATGTTTGGCCAATTCGTAATTTTCCAATTGTTCATAACATTCTCCGATGTAGCAAAGTGCTAAGCCATCTTCGCCATCAATTTCCATACATTTTTCAAAATTCTCAATCGAAAGTTGATATTTATCCAAGGAAAGATAAGCATTTCCCATATTGAAATATGCTGGAGAAAATTCGTCATTTATCAAAAGACAATAATCGTAAGCCCAAACTGCTTTTTCAAGATTTTCTTGCTTTGAATAAGCATTTCCTAAATTATACCAAGCTGTGAAGGAATATGGATTTTCGTCAATGAAATCAGAATAACATTTAATCGCTCTTTCTAAATCATTTGTTTGATCGTAACAGAAAGCCAATTCGTATATTGCTCCTTCGTTGTGCGGATTTAATTTAATTGCTTCTAGTAAAACACCAATTGCTTCTTGAAAATCACCAGCAGCCTCATATTCTAGAGCCAAATCTAAATAAATTTCATCGCGATCTTCTTTTTCAGAAAGTTTAAGAGCTTCTTTAAAATACTTGATTGATCTTTTCGAATCTCTTAATTGACTGAAAATAGCAGCTTTTGTTAAGAAAAATTCACACGATGGAATTTCCATTTTCTCAACATGAGCCAATAAATCCATTGCTTCTTTTAATTGTCCAATAGCAGAAATAGCTTGTGCTTTCCTCAAATAAAATAGCGGATTAAAAGCAAATTGACTTATTCCCAATTCAGCAGCAACAATGGCTTTGGAGTAGTTTCCGTTTATTAAATAATGGTCAATTATGAACTCCAATTGGTCGCTATCCATAAAACCCACAAACTCTCCCGTCAACGATTTTTCAAATCTTTCTAAATCTTCGTTGAAATTCCCGTCATATTCCTCGTTCTCGTCCTCAAACATACATTTCAACAAATTAGTTCTAAACCTAAATTTAAACAAAATTAAGCATTCCCCAAAGGATGAACAAAATTATTTTTCAACACACGTTAATTGATAAAGCTGAAAGGAAGATTTGAAAAAACAATTCTTAAGCTAATTTTAGCTTAGTTTTATTAACTTTACAAGCTCAAGACTATTTTGTCGCTTACAAATAAAATCGAATTCATTCATGTCAAAACTTTCTGAAAAAGATAAATTTCTTGATTTATCAGATTACGGAAGACCTCTAGCCAAAGTTTTTGCAAATTCACTTAAAAACACACGTTTTACCGCGATTCATGTTACATTTTTGTTTGGAATAGTTGGCTTGATTGCAATTTATTTTATTTTGAATGAAAGCTTTATTTTTGCAGGGATAGCTTTGGTGTTAAAATCAATTATTGATGCTGCTGACGGCGAATTAGCACGATTGAAAAATAATCCATCGTACATTGGTCGTTATTTAGATAGTATTTTTGATATCCTTTTAAATTTATTGATTTTTTTAGCAATTTCTTATAAAACTGATTCAAATTTAATCTTAACATTATTAGCATTTTTTTGTTGTCAACTTCAAGGAACTGTATATAATTTTTATTACGTTATTCTGAGGAATAGATCTCTTGGAGGCGACAAAACAAGTAAAATCATTGAAAGGAAAACGCCAAAAGCGATTGGAGATGAGAGTCAAAAAATAGTCAATGTCTTATTCGTTTTATATCTTGTCTTTTATGGTGTTTTTGATAAAATAATTCAATTTTTGGATCAAAAAGCTTTTTCAAGTTCAAGTTTTCCAAAATGGTTCATGACTTTTGTCTCGATTTATGGTTTAGGCTTTCAACTTTTGATAATTACTCTTATGTTGTCTTTAAATCTAATTGATTTCATCATTCCGTTTTTTATTTGTTATACTTTTTTTGTTTTTATTTTAATTGGAATTCGTAAAAGCTTACTTTGAAGTGATTTACAAAAACAAATTTTGTATCTTTACATCAGTTATGGGAATTAAATTCTTTTTTTTGATTTTTGGAGTTTTTCTTCTTTTTTCGTGTGAAAAAGAGGTGGTTATTGATATTCCAGGATACGAAAAACAATTGGTAATTGATGGAGTTATTGAAACAAATCAACCACCATTTATTTTACTTTCCACTTCAAAAGATATATATTCTTCCACAGACTTAAATTCTTATTTAAATGGTTTTGTTTCTGGGGCAATTGTTACTGTAAGTGATGGAACAACAAGTGTTCAGTTAGACGAAATTTGTTCGGATGATTTACCTCCTGGAACAGAAGAAATGGCGGCACAATTGTTTGGTATTTCGGAAGATGAATTGGCAAATTACCATTTGTGTGCCTACACTTCCTTTAATCCAGCAATTTTTGGACAAATTGGAAAAACATACGATTTGACAGTTGTTTACGAAGGAAAAACCTACACTTCTTCAACCGAAATTGTGAGTCCAACAGCTTTTGATTCAACTTATTGGAAACCAGCGGAAGGTTTAAATGACTATGGTTATTCTTATGTTACATTGAGCGAGCCAGGAGAGACAAAAGATGCTTACAAATGGGAAGTCAAACGAATTAATAAAAATGCTCAGGGAGAAACAATTGATGCAACTTTTACCAAAACTTTTCAACCGATTTTCAACGATGAATTTATTAACGGTTTGACTTTTGATTTTTGGTATGAAAACCCAATGAGTTATGACGATGAAACTGTTGAAGAAAAATATCAAGGTTATTACAAATTAGGTGATACAGTCGTCATTAAATTTTCAAAAATGGATCAAGCAGTTTTTGAATTTTATGAAAAAAAATATGTTCAGCTAAGTAGCGGTGGAAGTCCATTTGCTTCACCATCTAACATTCCATCAAACATTAAAGGCGGAGCTTTGGGAGTTTGGGCAGGATTTTCACCTATTTTTGATACCTTAATTTGTAAGCCTTAATTTTTTTATTTGAAGAATAAATTTTAAATTTGTAGAAATATCATTTTATAATATGAAGCAAGTAAATCTTACAATAAACGTATCAGATAGTAAATTCAATCAGCTTCTTGAGTTTTTGACTAAGAATTTCGGTTCAGTTAATGTAACTGAAGTTGAAGATTTTGAAATACCTGAATGGCATAAAGAAATTGTTAGAGAGCGAAAAAAAACTTCAAAACCTGAAAATTTCTTCGCTTTAGAAGATTTAGACAAGAAAATTAAGCTTTAATATTTTTTGAAAAAGCACAATTTTAAAATTGAATTAAGTGATTCTTTTGCTGATGATGTGAAAGAAGCTATTCAGTATTATAACGAAAAGCAGAAAGATTTAGGAATACGTTTTTATGATAACCTCAAAGCGAAACTTAAATCGCTTAAAAAAGATGCATTCCTCTATCAAATTAAATACGATAATTTTAGATGTTTGAAAGTTGCTAAATTTCCTTATCTCATTCACTATGAGTTAAACGAAAAAAACAATACCGTTTTTGTGCATGCGGTAATTTGCACTTATAAAGATGTATTGTAATTCACTAAAAAATTCTAAATTAATAATTACCTTTGTGCTTTAAATTAATTTAAGTGAGTACAGTTTACATTACAAGAAGAGAGCGATTTAATGCTGCCCATAAATTATGGAGAGAAGAGTGGTCGGAAGAAAAAAATGAAGAAGTTTTTGGACGATGTAGCAACAAAAATTGGCACGGTCACAACTTTGATTTGTATGTAACTGTTAAAGGAGTTCCAAACGAAGAAACAGGTTTTGTGATTGATTTAAAAACCTTAGGTCAATTAATTAAAGTTGAAGTAATCAATCATTTAGACCATAAAAATTTAAATCTAGATGTGCCTTTTTTAAAAGGAGTAATGGCTTCTACTGAGAATGTGATTATTAAAATTTGGGAACGTTTAGATTTAAAAGTAAAAGATTTAGGCGGTGAACTAGCTAAAATAAAATTAGTTGAAACAGAAAACAATTTTGTTGAATATTTTGGAGATAATAAACCATTTTGAGTTTTCACTCGTAGGTTTGTAAACGAATCATTCAAAGAATACAAGGATTAAATATGAGCAAAGATTATTATAAAGAAGAAACGACCAACAAAATTGCAGAAGTTTATCACGATATTTTAAAAGATATTGGTGAAGACCCAAATCGTGAAGGCCTATTAAAAACACCTGAACGTGTTGCAAAATCTTTACAATATTTGACACACGGTTATGATTTGAATCCAGCGGAAATTTTAAGATCTGCTTTGTTTCAAGAGGAATATTCGGAAATGGTTATCGTGAAAGATATCGAAGTGTATTCGATGTGTGAACACCATATGTTACCATTCTTTGGAAAAGCTCACATTGCTTACATTCCAGATGGAACAATAGTTGGTTTAAGTAAAATTCCACGTGTTGTAGATGCTTTTTCAAGAAGATTGCAAGTGCAAGAGCGTTTAACCATTGAAATCCGTGATTGTATTCAAGAAACTTTAAATCCAAGAGGAGTTGCTGTCGTGATTGAATGTTCTCACATGTGTATGCAAATGCGTGGTGTACAAAAACAAAACTCTGTGACGACTTCAAGTGCTTTTACAGGTATTTTCTTAACAAATCCAACAACTAGGAAAGAGTTTATTAATTTGATACAAGCGAAGTTACATTGAGAATGAATTTTTTGTCCATTTAAGAATAATTATTTATTGAAGTAAAAGGACAATATTTATTGTTTAATTTGATTTAATAAAATATATGAAAAATTGTCTTATATTTTTTTCCTATTTTGTTACCAGTTCTATTATTCTCAAGAATTAGAATGGGTTAAGTACTTTGAAAGTACAACTAGATCTAGAGGAAATTCAATTAGTTATGATTCTCAAAATAACATAATTATTTGTGGCAGATTTATGGGGGATGTTGATTTTGATCTAAGTGATTCAATAGAAGTCCTCTATAGTGGTAGTTATGATGATGTATTTATAGTTAAACTTGATTCTTTAGGAAATTTTATTTGGGCAAAAAGAACAGGCAATTATGACGATGATGAGGGAAGTCAAATATCAATTGATAGTCAAGATAATATTTATCTAACAGGTTTTTTAAAAGGTGACGTTGATCTTGACCCAGGAGACCAAGATATAATTACAAATGTAAACAGTTGGAATAATCATTTTCCCTTCCTTCAAAAATACGACCAAAACGGTGATTTAGTGTGGGCGAAATATTTTGATACAAATTGTGATGTATTAGGTTTGTCGGTTGATGTGGATAAAAGTGATAATGTTCTTTGGGCAATTCAAGCAGAATATTTAGAATTGACTATTGATCAAGTTGACGTAACTTTTTCAAGTTTTGGTTATCACGATATTTTCATTCTCAAAATTAATCCAAATGGAGAATACAGTTGGTGTAAGCAGGTTGGAGGTGTATCTCATGAACGAGTTATGAGTGTGGAAACTGATGTAGAAAATAATGTTGTTGTTGGAGGCTTTTTTGCTTCAAGTGCAGATTTTGATCCAGGACCAGAAATATTTGAATTGACAGATGTTAATTATCCATCAGCTTTTTGCTTAAAATTAGATTCATTGGGAAATTTTATGTGGGCAAAAAATAAAGATTCCCTTTTTATTGATTTTGAAGGCGATTTCAGCGAAATATATGATTTAGCTTGCGATAAAAATGGAAATGTTTTTGGATCTGCTAATTTAAATAATCATAATGTTATTTTTAAATTGAATAAATATGGTACTGTTTTGTGGAATAAACATAATAACAATACATATATGAATTCAGGTGATCGATATGGGATCACTATAGACACAATGGGGAATTTGTATAATGTAATAAATTATTTAGATAGTTTTGATTTAGATCCCGGAATTAATGTGGATATGGTTTATGATAACGGTTTGAATTGTAATTTTGGTGCGGATGCAGCTGTAATACAAAGTTTTGATTCAAATGGAAATCTAATTTGGGGGAAATCAATTATTGGATGTCTTGGACTTATTTCAGATCTAAATGTTAATGAAAAAGGAGTTATTTTATTTACAGGTGAGTTTTATAATTTTGATTTTTCATCAATAGATGGGGGAACAACTTTAGCGACAAACTCTGCATTAAGTATTTTAGTGGGTAAAATTAAAAATGATATTTTTTCAAATGTAGGTTTAGTTGAACAAAATTTAAATTTAGAAGGAGTCAAAATTTATCCAAATCCTGTAATAAATGATTTTGTAATAGTTTTACCCAAAGAAGAGAATTATGGACAACTGAAAATTAGTGATTTGAGTGGTAAAATTTTACTAGAATCAACAGTTTCTAGTAATGAATTAATTGATTTAGGAGTAATTTCAAATGGAATCTATTTATTAGATTTAAAAACGAAGAATAGTGAACTAAAGACTAAATTTATTAAATTATAAAAAATCATCTATATGATTTTTGGATGCTATTTTAAAGTTTATCGTTTTTACTTATTGAACACTGAAAAAAACGGCAGATAACACTTTAAAATTTTTATTTCTTATTGAATTAGTTAGAAATGAAATTAATTGTACAAAAAAAGTCCCGATGAAAATTCACCGAGACTTTTTTAAACCTTTATTTTCGATTCTTATTGAACAGATCCTGTAAAGTTTGGATTGTCTTTAAATTTTAAGAATTCTCTATCTTTTCCAGCTTTAGCTTTCAAAGAAGCATCTTTAGCGAATGCACTTTTTAAATTGCTGATTACTAAATCAACTTTGTCCATTCTTGCAGCAGCGATTGCTTTCAAATAGTAACCCATTCCTGTTTCTTTATCTTTTGAAGCATCGATTGTTTTAACAGCAGCATCTGGAGTTAAATTTAACAATTGAGCAAGTGCTTTGTTGAAACAATTTTCTGAACCATATTTAGCAATCGCATCAGCATATTTACCTTCTTTGATTGACCAGTATCCTAAGTTGTAGTTAACTTCTGAACCAGCACCTTTTGCTTCGTTGAATAATTTTTTCGCTTTTGCCCATTCACCTTTCATACCAGCGATAGCACCTAAGTTGTTTTTAGAGATTGCATTGTCTTGTAAACTGTTTGCTGCTTCAAATTTGAAACCTGCATCAGCCCAGTTACTTTGTAAGAATAACATTGCTCCAGCATTATTGTGGAAACGAATGTCTGTTGGATACAACAAACATCCTTCGTTGTATAATCTTAATTTTTCAGAAACATCGTCCGTTAAAGTAGCTGTAAACATGATTTCTTCAGCAGTTAATTTATCTGGATTAGTTTTAGAAATAGCAACTAATTCTTCATCTGTATATCCTGTTAAATCATAAGTAACGATGATTTCAGAACGACGTAACAATGGAAAAACGTTTTTGTCAAGATAAACAAAGGTTTTAGCCATGTTTCTCATCTCGTTTTCTCTTTGAACTGGATCTTTGTACATTTCCAATACACGAATAACCAATTGTTTTTCGTCTTGAGCCATCATAGATTTCTCTAATTCAACTTTGAAACCATCATAATCTTCACCTCTACCTGATAAAGAGTAAATTGTAGAATCTTGTGCTTTCGTGTTTTTGAATTTTTTAGCAAGATCAACTGTTGCTTTCTTTCCAGTTGTAGCACGATCCATTGATAAAGATTCGTTTTTACCTTGTTCCCCTTCTGGTGAAGCATAACCAACAACATTGATAGTTTTGATATTGATTTTTGGGTTTGTTTCAGCTGCAGCTAACCAATTTTGAAATTCAAAGATATCCTTGTCTTTCATTTCGTTTTTACGTAAATCAGATTTACTTTTGTCAAAATTGATTTGTGCTTTAAATGTTTTCTCTGTTACACGTTGAAAATTATCTCCTTCAGTGATACATTTGAAATCTTTTTGAACCAATAACGGTGTGATAACAGTTGCATCAGCGATTTTTGTTGTAGGAATTTTATCTTTTTCTTTCGTACCTTTTTTGATAACTCCAGAAACAGTTAAATCAGCATTTTCCATGTCTGGTTTGTAAGCAACAACATCAGAATATGAGATTTTCCCTCCAGGTTTGTATTGAATAACATTTCCGTTTCCAGTAACTTTTTCACCTTGAACAGTGATTGTTTTTAAAGCAGTGCTTCCTAACATTGGAGTGATTTCAGCAGAAGCTTTTTTCTTGATACCTTTTGCCGGTAATTCAACTGAAACATTTATTTTTACACTGTCCGCATGCATTTCTAATGGGTTAGGCGTGACTGTGTATTTTACATCTTTCATCAAATCACAGCTACCAAGTAAAGAACTTGCTGATGCAACAAGAAAAAGACCTTTCAACGTATTTCTTTTCATGTTTATTGGTTTTTATTTTTGTTTTAAATTAGTTTTCTTATTTTAAAATCCGAACAAAAATATATAAAAAATCAAATAAACAAGTAAAATTCCAAAAAATATAAAGATTTGTTAGGAATACAACATTATTTTTGCTCATAATTTCTTTAAAAGCTAAGGCTGAAAGGCATAATGATTTTAGATGATTGTTGAGAATATCATTAAGGTGAGTAATTAAAGATTCTTAAAAGTTTAAAATCCAGTTCAATGTACTGATAATTAATAATTTAACATGAATAAGTGTTTAGGTTCTTAAGCTAAATTTCAATTTTATTGTTAGAAGGATTGATTACATAATACATGGCACGGAAATTGTCACATGTATTATTTGAATTTAAAATCATTAAAATGAAAAAAATAATTTTTGTATTAGCACTTATCTCTATCTTATTTGCTTCCTGTAAAAAAGACAGTCCTCGAAAAGTAGAAAAGATGTTGGAAGAAGGCAATTGGAAAATCACTTATTTCGATGAAAAAGGAACAATTAAGTCTGAGACTTATTTAGGTGATGTTTTTACATTTAAAAATGATCAAGTGGTAAATGCAACACATTCTTCAACAAGTTTTGAAGGTACTTGGGAATGTTCAAAATCAGACGGTAATACAATTTTTAGTTTAGATATGAAAAATCCATCTGAATTTTTGAATATCTCTAAAGATTGGAAAGTAATAGAGAAAACTGATGTAAGTCTAAAATTAAGTTTTCTTGAAAATGATGGTAAAATGGATTATCTAAATTTTGATAAAAATTAGTTCAAGATTTATAATCAAATAAGTTATAACAAGCAACCCTTTTTATTTTTGACACTATTTTTAAAACATCAAATGACAACATTTGATGTTTTTTTTGACTAATAAAATCAATCTAATTTACAGATGTCGTAGTTAAGAAATAAAATTTATCTGCTTTAATGTTTAGTTTTTATTTTAGATCATGATTAAATGTAGACATTATTTTTAGTTTTGACCTAAAGTTTGAGTAAATTTAATTGGTATCAGTAGGAACTAAACAAAGAGCTTGGCTGTTTAATCTGATAATGCCTTCAAAAGCTCCTCAATCGTTTTCTTTTCTCTTGGGTCAAGAAGTTTTTTTGCAATTTCAAACATCGGTTCTAAAACAAAAACGCGATTTTTTATTTCTGGATGAGGAATTTTTAATTTTTCATCATCTAATACTATGTCATTATAATAAAGGATATCAATATCAATGATTCTGTCTTGGTAAGCTTTTTTTACTGATTTTTGACCTCTTCCAAGTGTTTTTTCAATGGATTCGATGCGTTTTAAAACTTCGTAAGTATCTAAATCTGTTTGAACAAGAATTGCTAAATTAAAAAATTCGTTTTCACTTTCAAAACCGAATGCTTTAGATTTATAAATACTTGATTTTTTTACGATTTTTCCAATTTCTTGTGAAATTAATTCCAAAGCCAATTCAATGTTTTTCTTTTTGTCTAAAAGATTTGTTCCAAGACCGAGGTATAGATTCACTTCGTGGCTGCCTTCGACGGTGTTAGATATGTGGATTGTTGGATTTTTAGACATTTAGACTTTAGGATATTAGGATTTTAAGATATTAAGACTCAGAAGTCAAGACAAATATTATTTTAATAAAAAAGTACAACTTTTAACTCTTCACTTTTAACTTTTTATTTTTGACTTTTTAATGTTTTTTCACAAATTTATCTTTTTTTATCAAAAAAAACACAAGTTAATTTTATTTTATATTACATTTGCCATGTTATAAAAAATTACATTAAATATGTCTAGCAAATACCAAGGAGAAATTGACGCTTTCATGGCAAAAGTAAAAGCTACTAATGGTCACGAAGCAGAATTTTTACAAGCAGTTCACGAAGTTGCTGAAGCTGTAATTCCATTTATGGAAAATCATCCAAAATACAAAGAACACAAAATTTTGGAAAGAATCATTGAACCTGAAAGAACAATTTTGTTCAGAGTTCCTTGGTTGGATGACAAAGGAGAAATCCAAGTAAACAGAGGTTACCGTGTTGAGTTTAACTCTGCAATAGGACCATACAAAGGTGGTTTACGTTTCCATCCTTCAGTAAACTTGTCTATCTTAAAATTCTTAGGTTTCGAGCAAATTTTCAAAAACTCTTTGACAACTTTACCAATGGGTGGAGGAAAAGGAGGTTCTGATTTTGATCCAAAAGGAAAATCTGACAATGAAGTAATGAAATTTTGTCAATCATTTATGACTGAATTATGTCGTCATATTGGTGCTGATACAGACGTTCCAGCTGGTGATATCGGTGTTGGAGGTCGTGAAATCGGTTACATGTTTGGACAATACAAAAGAATCCGTAACGAGTTTACAGGTGTATTAACAGGTAAAGCGCGTAACTGGGGTGGATCTTTGATTCGTCCAGAAGCTACAGGATACGGAACAGTATATTTCGCTAAAGAAATGTTGGCAACAAAAGGTGATTCTTTCCAAGGAAAAACAGTTGTTGTTTCAGGTTCTGGAAACGTTGCTCAATATGCTACTGAAAAAGCTACACAATTAGGTGGTAAAGTGGTTACAATGTCTGATTCTTCTGGTTACATTCACGATGCTGACGGAATTAACGCTGAGAAATTGGCTTTCGTTATGGAAATCAAAAATGTAAAAAGAGGTCGTATTGAAGAGTACGTTGCGAAATATCCATCTGCGAAATTTGTTGCTGGAAAACGTCCATGGGAAGTTAAAGCGGATATCGCTTTGCCATGTGCTACACAAAACGAATTGAACGGTGACGAAGCAAAAATGTTAGTTGCTAACGGAGTGAAATGTGTTGCTGAAGGAGCAAACATGCCAACAACTCCAGAAGGAATTACTGCTTTCCAAGCGGCTAAAGTATTGTTCTCTCCAGGAAAAGCGTCTAACGCTGGTGGAGTTGCAACTTCTGGTTTGGAAATGTCACAAAACTCTTTACGTTTGTCTTGGCCAGCTGAAGAAGTTGACGCTAAATTACACGGAATTATGGTTTCTATCCACGAAGCTTGTGTGAAATATGGTGCTGATTCTGATGGTCATGTTGATTACGTGAAAGGAGCGAACATTGCAGGATTTGTGAAAGTTGCAGATTCTATGATTGACCAAGGTCTAGTTTAAGAAATTCGAAAATTTATTTTTTCTTCGTTGGACTTCAATTTTTTTCTTTTCATTTACTTGATGTAAACTCAAAGAAAAAAATCTTATCCGCCTCGAAAATTCCAAATTTTAGAACTTCTTAAGAACTATATTGAAAGCCGATATCCGCCGTGGTGGATGTCGGTTTTTTTTGTAAGTAAAATTTGGATTTAGGAAATTCTTTTTTATATTTGAAAGAATAATGAACTTCAAGCTGAAAATAGAATGATTCCTGACGACATAAAAGTTTTATCTTCAAAAACGGTAGCACCTTATGTTGTTTCTTTTTGCGACGATGGTTTGTTGTATGTTCGTGTTACATCTGAGGAAGATGAGACAGTTGAAAGATCAATGAAATTGGTTGAAACGATTGGAGAAATGGTTAACTATAAAAAAGTACCTTTACTTTCTAAATTTGACGAATTTGCCTTACCACCAAAAGAAAACCGTGATTTTTGGGCAAAAAAAGATTCTTGTCCTTATACAAGTGCTGAGGCTTTTATTGTTGATTCCCTTGCAATGAAACTTATTTCTAATTTTTATTTGCTTTGCAATAAACCTCAAAGAGAAACAAAAATGTTTACAACAGTTGAAGACGCAAGAAAATGGTTGAAAACATTTCTTTGATGAAAATGAATAAAGATATAATTTATAAATTAACCATAATTTCGGGTCTTATACCTGCAACTATACTTTTACTTCTCACAATAATTGGAATCAGTAATATTTTTTCTTTTCACGAAATTCGTTTTAAAGAATTTATTGTTTTCACGTCAATGATTCTTGGAATTGTAGGTTATGTTGGGCTTTTAACTTCACTGATATTTAATAATAAAACAATTCTAAATTTGATTTTATTATTGTTAGGATTAATAGGATTTGTAATTTTTACTTCTTTTGAAGGAGGTTTATATGCTTGGAAATGGATTATAACAATGGAAGAACCAGAAGAGTGGTTTATTCCAGTTTGGCCTAATGTTGTTTCATTAATTGGTATAGTTGTTAATAGTTTTAAAATCATTAAAAAAGCAAAAAATGAACAAAAACATACCTTTCCAAATCACAGATTGGGATAAGATTTCCGCTACAGAACACGCTGGTGAAACTGGAGTAGCATCTTGGAAAACACTCCAATTTGATGGTTTAAGAATCCGAATGGTAGAATATTCAAAAAACTACAAAGCTGATCATTGGTGCGAAAAAGGTCATATCATTTATTGCATTGAAGGAGAAATGGATACAGAACTTGCTGATGGAAGTATTTTTAAATTATCAAAAGGAATGACTTACGAAGTTTCAGACGATTTGAGTTCACATCGAACAAGTTCAGTAGGTGGAGTAAAACTTTTTATCATGGATGGAGATTTTTTAAAAAAGAAGAATTAGCCTAAGCTAATGATAGAAACAAACGTTTGAGCAGTTTAGTTATAGTAGAAAGAAAAGAATAAATTATTACTTAAAAATTTTATATTTGTCTAAACAAAATCATTCACTATGAAAATAGCAATTTTAGGAACAGGAACTGTAGGTCAAACGTTTGCTGAGAAGTTAACAAATTTGGGACATAAAGTTGTAATTGGAACACGCAATGTTTTAGATACCTCGATGAGGGGAAAATTTGCTGAATGGCACAAAAATAACCCAAAAGTTGAACTTAAAAGCTTCAGTGAAACAGTTTCACAAGGAGAACTGATTATCAATGCTTTGCAAGGTGGAATCACACTTTCAGTTTTGAAAAGTTGTAATTCAGCCGATTTTGATAATAAAATTGTGATTGATATTTCAAATCCTTTGGACTTTAGTAAAGGTTTTCCACCATTTTTGATTGAAGGATTGAACAATACAAATTCTTTAGGCGAAGAAGTTCAAAAAGTTTTAGCAAATGCGAAAGTTGTCAAAACTTTAAATACGATGTGGTGTGGTTTGATGGTAAATCCAACAATGATTAACGATGGAAATCACATCAATTATATCTGTGGAAACGATTCTGAAGCAAAAGAGCAAGTAAAAATACTTTTGAATGAATTTGGCTGGAAAAATGAAAATATCTTGGATTTAGGTGATATCACCAATGCTCGCGGAACAGAAAGTACACTTTTGATTTGGACACGTGTTTATGGAGCAACGCAATCTGGAGCTTTTAATATGAACTTGGTGAAGTAAGTTTATGAATTCATATAGTTATCAAGAAAATTTAGAATCAGAACG
Organism: Bacteroidota bacterium; assembly: GCA_040386975.1. Taxonomy (GTDB): domain Bacteria; phylum Bacteroidota; class Bacteroidia; order Flavobacteriales_D; family Crocinitomicaceae; genus M2408. The sequence continues at coordinate 23,386 of JAZKEO010000005.1, forward strand.
ACTTAGAACACGTTTTTTAAACGAAAACGACATAAAAATTTGGGCTGAATTTTTTGAAAATAAAGAAGCAACAGAATTTTTAATGAGTTTTGGCTTAGAATCAACTTTTGAGCGAGCAAAACACATGATTGGGAAACAATTTGATCGATATTCAGAAAATCGATTCGGACATCAAGCTTTAATAGATAAGAAATCAAACGAATTCATTGGGCTTTGTGGACTTTTAACTCAGGAAGTTGATGGAATTATTGAAATAGAAGTTGGCTATCATATCTTAAAAAAGCATTGGGGAAAAGGTTATGCTCCAGAAGCCGCAAAATTATTCATTGATTACGCTTTTGAAAATAAGCTGGCGGATTCAGTTATTTCTGTGATCGATTTTGGAAATGTAAAATCACAACGCGTAGCAGAAAAAAATGGTTTGAAAATCGAAAAAGAAATAAAATACCATGATGACGAAGATGTTTACATTTATCGTGTTGAAAAAGTAAATTGGCAATAAATTTAGTTTATAAGAAATGGCATTTTATGATTTACCAAAAGAAGAACGAGCAAAACTTGTCATTGAAATTAGCAATGAAATTTTAAACGAACTTGAAAGTAATAGATTAAGTAAAATTATTCAACATTTTGAAAATAAAGATACTTACATTCGTAAATCAGCTTATTTATCTTTGGGGAGAATTTATTTTTCGAATCAAGATTTACAAGAAAAAATCATTCATTTTCTAGAGCAACTTTTTCTGCATTCAGATTTTAAGGTTCGTCAAACAGTTATTAATTCCGCTGGAGAAATTGGAAAAAAGAATTTTGAAGTGGTTCAACATTTCTTTGATAAAGGATTGTTTGATTCGCACCATTCACCTCGAAATGCTGTTATTGGTTCAATAAAAAAAATGGGTGAAGTAAACCCAAAGCCAGTTTTATCTTGGGCTAAAAAATACTTACATCATCAAAACAAAGAAATTCGCAGGGAAATTTGTCATGGAATTGAACTTCGTGGTCGAAAATTCCCTCAAGATATTTTGCCTTTATTAAAAGAATTGCAACACGATAAAACTGCTCGTGTGAGAAACACTTTGGTACATGTTTTAGGTCAAATTGCCTACAAAAATGGCTGCTTGGAAACCGTTATTGAGGATTTAAAAACCTGGGAAAATAAAACCTTAGTTTCTGATGCTTTGGAAGAAATAATTGATGTGCATCACCGTTATCGCACTTTTTCAGTTTTGACTCAAGATGAGGCACAAAAATATATTACTGAAAATTATAAACTAATTTAAAAAGCTTCTCCAATGAATAAATAGAAGCCATAACCTTCTTTTGTTAGAGCGAAATCTAGTCGTGTCCAAATATCTTTTTTTGGGAAAAGTAAAAAACGCAAACCAGCTCCACCAGCTAAAACGAAATTTTTACTATTTATTGTTGATAATGAAGGTGCAACAACTCCCGTACTTGTAAAAATAGAAGCACCAAAACGTTTAGCAAATTTAAATGGTAACATACGGTACTCAGCTTGAAAACTTAAAAGATTTTCATCTCTATATCTACCTGTGTAATATCCTCGCATAATCATTTCTCCACCCATTAATGCCATTTGATTGAACGGAGGATTACCAAGACTGAACTGACCCAAATATTGAAAAGCAAGTACATTTCTTTTTTTTATTGGTATAAAACACCTAAAATCTGAAAAAATTGAAGTAAATGTAAATTGACTTCCAAATTTTTGATCATAATGAATAAAGGCGAGTTCAGCAAACAAGCCTTTTCTAACGTTTAAGACGTTATGTCGGTTGTCAAAAAGTATTCCTGATCCAAAACCAAAATTTGTTGAGCCAAGATGACCTAAAGGTTTTTCGTAAATATGATTCTTGTCATAATCAACAAAATCAACATTACCAAGATGTTGTAAATCAAATTCAACTCCTGCGTATATTGACTTATAAACTTTCTTTAAAATTCTTTCTTTTATTTGAACTTGAAAGGCATTGACTCTAGCAATTTTTTTGTCAATAGTTTCGGGGCCAACACCGTAATATGACAAAGGAAAACTTTGAAATTTCAATTTCCCTAAAAAGAACCATTCATTTTTATCACTATAAATCGCATGTTCGAAAAATCCACCAAATTGTTTATGTAAAGTATAAAAAGTGAACGCATTTATTTCGCTCAATCTATTTGTTGTGTCGCCTTTTGCATAGCGAACATACAAACCACTTAAACCTAATTCAACACTTGTTTCTGGAGAGTAAGCAACAACAGGGTAAGACATGAATTGTGGCTTAGAAATATCCGTTGTGTCGTTGATTATTTTTTGAATATATCTTTTAGGAAAAGTTCTAATTTGAGCATGTAAATTCAAACTCAAAAATGAAAAAATAATGATATGTCTTACCTTCAATAGCATTCAATTTTCAAAAATAATATTTTGTTATCATTATTTAAAATTTTTTGAAAATAAAATTGAAATGATAAGTGTAAAATTTTAGCGAGGTTTATTAAAAATAAGTAGAAAAACCAAGTTGTACAATTCCGGCAAGTGCTGCTGGATTTCCTAAAATATCACGTTGATTGTGATAACGGTAATTCAATCTGAAAACAGTTTGTGCATTTGGTCTCAAGCTAATTGCAGGAGAAATACACCAAATGTGTTCTGAAATATTTCCTTGAGTTTCAACGAATTTTCCAACATTCCAATCTACATATTCCAAACGGCAAGCTAAATTTAATGTAGCTTTCTGCCAACCAAGCATTGTTTTTGTTAGGATTGGTTGAATGATGTCTACAAATCCACCTTGTTGTTTATTGCCAAACTGCTGACCATAAGTTGTTGGAACATCGACAAAAATCCAAGCCCATTCAGCAACAATACGTGTTTTGATTTTTGGGAAACTCACATTGTAATCCAGAGCAACTACGTCCAAACGTCTTTTTTCGTCTATTACAAAACCGTCATCTTGAAACTTATTGTAAATTCCTCCCATATAGGAAATACCTAATTCTCCAGCTTTGCTGTTTCTTAAAGCAATTTTCCCCGTAAGTAGGGGTAAACCGCTATTTATTTCTTCAAAACGCTCTGGATTGTTTTTTGACGCAGCTAAAAATGTTTTGTTTTCCGTATTTTCAATGATGGTATTATCAAAACTTCCAGATAAATAGACTTCATATCCAAACATCCAATTTTTAGCATACTTTTTACCAAATAAACCAAAACCTGAATTACTCCAAGTTGCAGGTAACATTTGTGTAGCAGAGATTGGACGGTCAATAAATTCCCATTTTGGTCCATCGTGATTTTGGTTAAATGCTCCAATTGGATTCATGATAATTCCACCACGAAAATTCAATAAGGGACGGATTTCTAAATCCAGAGAAGCAAACTCAATTGCAATTTCTTTTCCACCGTCTTCAAATTCAATTTCACTTAAAAATTTGATGCGAGAATAAATCGTTGAAGAAACAAACAAAGTCATTCTTCTTGCTTGAAATTGATGTCCTTCAGAGACTCCATCAGTGTTTGCATATTGGTAATTTGCTTCTAAATATCCACCAACTGCAACGGGAGTTTTGCCAAGACTCAAAAACGGACGATTGTAAATCGCATCCATGTTTAAAACTTGTTTACTTGTATCTGTTGGAATTCGTTTGAGTAAGGTACTATCAATCTGAGAGAAAGCGATTGAAGATATAAATAAGGTGGAAATTATTCCTAAAATGTAATTTTTTAATATCATGATAAACTAATTTTTAGTTGATAGTTTTCAATTGTTACTGGAAATGTTCTCAAATTTGAACTTGCAGGACCATTTTGGACTTGTCCATGATCATTGAATTCGCTTCCGTGAGCTGGACAAACCAATTTGTCTCCAAATACTTGTAATTCTGCTCCTTGATGAGTACATTCTAAATTTAATGCTGTAAATTCAGTAGAATTGATTCGGTAAACGCAAATTGGAAATTTTAACTGTTCGTTTCTAACTACGATATACTCTTTGTAAGTCGTTTTTTCTTTTTTTACAGTTTCAAATTCTTTTAAATCTAAAATAAGAAAAGAGCCTGAAAGTGGAACAGAAATGATTTTTGATACATCACAACTTTGCAGTAGGGTAGTGATTGCAACACCACTCAAACAAGCGTATGCACATGATTTTATAAACTCGTTGCGATTCATTATAATGATTCTAAGAATTTCAATAAAGCGTCTTTGTCACCAGAGGAAAGTGCTTGATACAAACTTTTACTTCCTGATGATTCACCGCCATGAAGTAAAATTGCTTCTTCAATACTTTTTGCTCTTCCGTCGTGCATTAAAAAATAACTTCCACCTTGAGCATCTTTAGATAATCCTAAGCCCCAAAGTGGTGGTGTACGCCATTCATACGTTTTAGCACTTCCTTCGGTGTATTTGTCGTCTAAAGCTGAACCCATGTCATGAAGTAACATATCTGTAAAAGGATGAAACTCTTTGTTTGATAAACCGCTTATTGGAGAGTAACCAGTCATTAAAGTTGGTTTGTGACAACCAGCACAATTAATTTGTGAGAAAATTTCTCTTCCTTTTATAACTTCTGAATCCGTTTTATTTCTTTGAACTGGTGCTTTTAGGGTTCTCAAATAGAACACTACGTCTAACATTTTTTGATTTGAAATTTCTGGATCTATTTCTTGGTGTGAATAAACATCAATTGGATTGTAAGTAGAGGTAATTCCCATATCTTGGTTGTAAGCATTTGCAGTTTGATTTAATAAATCATAAGCTCCAGCTTTTTTCCCAAAACGACAGATGTGTTTACCATTTTGCGAAATTGCATCTGGTCTAACAGTTATATATGCTGGAATGTTTATCCAATTTGGAACACCAGAAATTCCATCACCATCCACATCATTTGGATCTGACATTGCTAAAATTGTCGCATCGCTTACATAATCTAAAAAGCCTAAACCTGTATTTGCTGGAGGAGTAAATTTAGATGAGGTCGCTCCACTTGGAATTTGTTCGGGAGAAAACCCAGGTAAAGCTCTATTTTGTAATTGTGGTCCACCTTGATCTAAGAATGTATTCCCAAATTCATCAGCTTGACCAAAGCGAGTTAAAGTTGTTGAAGGATGACCTTTTCCATCACCAGCATGACAGCTAATACAACTTGTGGAAACGAAAGTTGAACCAAGTCCAGTTTCTCGCGTGAAAACTTCGTTAAAAGCAACGTCACCTCTCAAGAATTGTTGATTTTCCATTTCACTTAAACCTTCGATTGTTCCGTCTAATACGTCTTCTTCTAAAGCTGCAGCAGGAAAAATCTTTTTACAAGAAATCAAAATGGAAATTCCAATCAAGATTCCAAAAAGCATTTTATTTGTTTTCATTAAATTCACGTTTAAATGTCGTTCTAAAATGCAAAGTTACGATTTATTTTAATTAACTAATAATAAAAGTTAGATTAATCTAAGTTTTTAATTTTTACAATCTAAATTTAATGAAAATAATTACTAAATTTGATTAAAATTAAGATATGGAAACTGGAACGATTAGCGAAACGATTTTTTTTGATGCAATGTCAAAAGATGTATATGAAATCCTTATGAATGAAGATAAACATTCAGAATTGACAGCTTCAAATGTTGTTATGAGTCAAGAAATTGATGGGAAATTTGAAATTTTTGATGGATATGTTCACGGTTACAACATCGAATTAATTGAAGGAGAAAAAATTGTTCAAGCTTGGCATTTTGAAGAAGATGGCTGGCAAGAAGATCATTTTTCGATTTGTACTTTTATCTTTGAAGCCTTTGAAAATAAATGCAAAGTGATTTTTACTCAAACTGGAATTCCAGCTCACAAAGTTGAAAGTTTGAGAAGTGGTTGGAACGAATTTTATTGGGAGCCTATGGCAGAATATTTGGAAAACAATTAAAGCATAAAATTGAAAATAAATAATCCAATTAAAGCAAAAATCAAAGCATAAACAATCCAACCCCAAAAGTATTTGAGTTTATTTTTTTTCGGAAAATGAAAATTGATATTTGCTAAATTTGAGTTTGAATTATCGTCAATTAAATTTGATTGCTTGTTTCTTAATTTACTTTTGAAAGAGCAAGAGGGACAAATTTTGTAAATTAAACGATTTGTTGGAAAAATAGGCAGCCAATAAAGTAAAAAATAGACTTGTTCAACGTTGTAAATAGGTTTGTTTTCTTGTCCACAAACTTTGCATGTTTCAACAAGTGTATCGTCTAATTTTCCAATAAAATCAATTTTTGTTGCCCAAGAAATCATTTTATTGACCGTAAAAAGTTCTCATTGCTTTACTTTTTCCTTTACCCATTGGAGAAACGGAAGACCAATTTAAACCACCCGTACTCATTCTTAAGGTATGTTTTCCAAGAAATCCTCTAAACTTAAATGATTTTTGTAATTTAATTTCATGAACACATTTTTCATCATCTTCCACTAAAGCAATCATCGATTTTTCTAAATCTTCAGCTGTTTCCGATTGTGCAATCAATTTTTTAATCCCATCTTCAATACTTACTCCATCAAAAAACTGATGTGTTTTTATCGAATTAAAAAGATAGTATAGTCCAACTGTTTTTTTAGGGACATAAAAAACATAATTTTTTGTTCCAACAACACAAACATCAACTTGCTTCATTGGTTGCTTTGAGTTCATAACCATTCCAGCGTCATACATTACGTAATCTTGATTTTCAATCATAATTCTTAAATTTTAACAAATGTAAAAAAAACAATGAAAAAACTATCTAAAATTTTAATTTTAACTTTAAATGGCATACTTTTCATCTTAAAAGCTTAATTTTGCAAAAGATTTCGAGTATTAGAAACAAAAATCTCAATAAAATCTCAATAAATTTTTTATAAATGACAACTTTCAGCGAGCTAAATAATTATTAAACGCATTAGACGATTTGAATTTTGTCAATCCAACAAGTATTCAAGAAAAATCTTTTTCGACGATTATGTCTGGAAAAGATGTAATTGGAATTGCTCAAACAGGAACAGGAAAGACTTTAGCTTATTTACTGCCTACGTTGAGATTGTGGACTTTTTCAAAGAAAAGAAATCCAAGTATTGTGATTTTAGTTCCAACGAGAGAATTAGTTGCTCAGATTGTTGAGGAAATTGAAAAGTTAACTGCTTACATGAATGTTGTAACAGTTGGTGTTTTTGGTGGTGTAAACATCAAAACTCAAGCTGAAACAATTGCTAATGGAATCGATATTATTGTAGCAACTCCAGGTAGAATTTTGGATTTAGCTTTAAATGGTGATTTGATTTTTAAAGATGTAAAACGTTTGATTATTGATGAGGTAGATGAAATGCTTGATTTAGGTTTTAGATCTCAATTAAATCAGATTTTAGAAATTTTGCCTCCAAAAAAGCAAAGTTTGATGTTTTCAGCAACTTTGTCGGACGATATAGAATATTTTATTCACGATTTCTTCGTTGATCCAATAAAAATTGAAGCTGCTCCTGCAGGAACGCCGATTGAAAAAATTGAGCAATCAGCAATCGAAATTCCAAATTTCCATACAAAAATTGCTTATTTGAGTAAATTAATTGAGGAAAGTAATGATTTTACAAAAGTCTTGATTTTCGTTGATTCCAAAAAGAAAGCAGATTTAGTTTTCGAAGAATTGACACAAAATCCAAATTTAGCAGTTGGTGTCATTCACTCAAATAAATCTCAAAATTTACGTTTTAATACCGTTACTGATTTTAAAAATGGAAATATCAAGTTTTTAATTGCAACGGATTTAATTTCACGTGGAATTGATGTGACTGGAGTTAGTCATGTCATTAATGTTGATATTCCTGACGAACCAGAAAATTACATTCACCGAACTGGTCGAACTGGTAGGGCAGAAGCGGAAGGAAAAGCAATTAGTTTTATTTCTCCTTTTGAAGAAAAACATTGGGAAGCAGTTTTGGAATACATTAAAATGCCCATCAAAACAGAAAAAATTTCAGAAGATTTCCCAGTTTCAACAACATTGATCGCCGAAGAACTTCCAAAAGATGATATGAAAATCATCACTTTAAAACTTCCAAAAAGAGAAAATGTTGGTGCTTCTTTTCATGAGAAAAAAGACAAGAATAAGAAAGTTAACAAGCGAAAAGACTGGAAGAAAGCCAAAATGGATAAATACGGAAAACCAAAAACGAGAGGACAGAAGAAATAGTTCTGTAGTTAGGAGTTTGCAGTTAGGAGTGAAGAGTTAAAAGTTAAAAGTCTTTTGTCTAATGTCTTACGTCTAATTTCAATCCTCACGCGTAATCCACTCTGCCTTTTTTCTTGGTAATTGATTCACAATAAATTTCCATTTTGCTTTTACAAGTTTTGTGTCGAAAGGAGCAATTACTTTTTCGTAATCAATTGGGAAGTTCGATTCAATATAGAAAAAATCTTTGTCGCGAATTAAAAAAACCGTTGCTCGTTTAGAGAATGAAACTAAATCTCCAACGTGAATAGATTTACAATTTTTCCCGAAACAATCCAACCAATTGTAGAAACAATTGTAGGTTTTTACAGAATCTTTAAATTCCCAGTGAAAATAAACGAGCGAATCTTTTTCCGTTTTTAAATACCATTTTTCAGCTTTTTTTGCACCAAAGCGATCTGGAAAAAAAAGTGTGTCGAGTTTGAAAATACCTTTTTTATCAAATTCCAAGCTGTCGATTAAATTTTTAGAAAAGTCACTCAAAGAATCGTAGTAAAAAGTGATTTTCTCATCTCTATCTGACGAATCTTTGTCGTAATTTTTTTTAGAACCTTGTGTCAAATCATCAAAATCAACAACTTCTTCTTTCTTTGTATTACAAGAAAAAATCGAAAGAACTAAAGAAATAAAAAGCAAATTTTTCATTTATACCTTTAATTTAGTTAAGATATTAATTGTTTGGTCAATGTCATCAGAAGAAATGTCTAAATGTGTAACAAAACGAATCATTCCTGGACCAAAAGCCATACATTTTACTCCATTTTCAGCTAAAAGTTGAATAATTGCATCTCTTTTTGTAAAATCATGAATAATTGGAACAACAATATTTGTTTCAACGGGAATAGTTTCTTTTACCCAAGAAAGATTTAGTAAACACGTTTCTAATCTTTTTGCATGTTCGTGGTCTGTTTTTAGTCGTGAAACGTTGTTGTCAAGAGCGTAAATTCCTGCCGCAGCTAAAAAACCAGCTTGGCGCATTCCGCCACCCAATACTTTTCTCACACGGCGTGCTTTTTTGATAAAATCAGTTTTTCCAAGTAACAAAGAACCAACTGGCGTTCCCAAACCTTTTGACAAACAAATGGAAATAGAATCAAATTGTGAAGCGTAGGTTTTGTTATCAATTCCATTTTCAATCAATGCGTTAAAAATTCGTGCTCCGTCTAAATGTAAAGGCAAATTATTTTTTTCGCAAAGTGTTTTGATGCGTTTTATTTCCTCAAAATCGTAAATTGCTCCACCACCACGATTTGATGTATCCTCAAGACTAACTAATTGTGTAACAGGATAATGAACGTCGTCAGGATTTAGCCATTCTTCAATTGTTTTAGCGTTAATTCTACCACGATTTCCTTCAATCAAACGCACCGAAGCACCAGAGTTTTTTGCAATTCCACCGCCTTCGTATTTGTAAATATGACTTTCTTGGTTGCAAATTACTTCTCCACCAGGTTGAACATGAACATTAATCGCAATTTGATTCGTTTGTGTGCCAGAAGAGCAAAATAGTGCCGCTTCCATTCCAAACATACTTGCCGCTTTTTCCTGAAGTAAATTTATCGTTGGATCTTCATTAAATACATCGTCGCCCACTTCACACGAAAACATAGAGTGAAGCATTTCTTTACTTGGTTTTGTTACGGTATCACTTCTGAAATCAAGGATTTTCATGAATTAATTTTAAATAGATTTATTACAAATGTACATCTTTTATTCAATAATTTCACCACTGAGAAACTGAGAAAGCATAAGCTCTAAGTTTTCTCAGTTTCTCAGTGGTAAAAAATAAAAAAGTATTATTTTTTTTGTAACGAGATTTTAATTTTACTAGATTAGTTTTAAATAAAGTACCTTTGTAGCTTAAATTAAATAAATTGAAAAATTTCGAGCAACTAGGCATAAAAAAAGAGTTTGTAAAAGGATTAGAGGATTTGAATATCACAATTCCATCTGAAATTCAAACAGCAGTGATTCCATTATTGGTTAATTCTAAAACGGATTTAATCGGTCAAGCACAAACTGGAACAGGGAAAACTGCAGCTTATGGTTTGCCGATTTTGCAACAAGTTGACTCAAATCGAAATGAAATTCAAGCTTTAATTCTTTGTCCAACAAGAGAATTAGGTCAACAAATAGCAAAGCAATTATTCAAATTCACAAAATATTCTGAAAAAATATTCACGGAAGCAGTTTATGGTGGTTCGCCGATTGATAAACAAATTTCGGCTTTAAGTCGTCCAACACACATCATCGTTGCAACCCCTGGAAGATTAATTGATTTGGTAAATAAAAACGTAATCGATTTATCGAAAGTGAAAACGGTTGTTTTAGATGAAGCTGATGAAATGTTGAGCATGGGTTTTCAGAAAGAATTGGAAGAAATACTTGGCTTTTTGACAACAGTTGAAAATAAATGGCTTTTTTCAGCAACAATTCCTGAGGCTTTAAAAACGATTATCGCCAAACATATCTCTAAAGATGCTCCAAACATTGTCATAAACAGTAAAAATGTCGTAAATAAAAACATTTCACATCAATTTACAGTTTGTGAGGAAACAGAGAAATTTTATTTGCTCCTTCAATTCCTAAAATCTCAACATAAAAACCGTGGAATGATCTTCTGTAAAACGAAAATTGCTGCACAAAATCTTGCTAAACAATTAATTGCAAAAAACATTCTCGCTGATGCCTTGCATGGAGATTTATTGCAAAAAGAACGAGACAAAGTCATGCGAGCGTTTAAAAATGAAAGTTTACAGATTCTTGTTGCCACTGACATTGCTGCACGTGGAATTGACATCGAAGGACTTTCGTATGTGGTTCACTATCAACTTCCTGACAAAGAAGAATATTACACGCACCGAAGTGGAAGAACTGCTCGTGCTGGGAAAACGGGAACTTCACTTAGTCTTGTTACAGCGAAAGAAAAGAAAATGTTGAAATACTTTGAAAGAGCTTTGAGTATTGATTTTGAACAAATTAGGTAGTTTTCAATATTCAAAAATAATATTAAAAATATTTTTACCACTTAGAAGCTTAGAAAACTTAGTTCTATGTTTTCTAAGTTTCTAAGTGGTAAATTATCAAATGATTTGTTGTTTTAAGTGTTTTTATAAAATATTTTCTTTTAAAATTTATTTCTGACGAAATGTCATTATTTTTGTTTTGGCGTGATATTCGTAAAAACACAAACTATGAGTGAAAATAAAACAGAAAATAAAGATAAAAAAGCGAAAGTAAAACGTAAAGTTTCTTTTGCTTGGGCATTTAAAGAATTTATTTGGCCACGAAAAAAAATCATTTTTATTGGTTTACTTTTAATTATCGTCAGAAGTTTGGCAGGACTTGTTCTTCCTTATGCCAGTAAAAATTTAATTGACGAAGTGATTCCTTCAAAAGACATGGATTCCTTGTCGATTTTATTGATTTTTGTTGGTTTATCGATTCTTTTACAGGCTGTTACCTCTTTTGCTTTGACGCGTTTATTAAGTGTTGAGGCACAACAATTAATTTCTGAATTAAGAGCTAAAGTGCAAAGAAAATTGTTGACCTTACCTGTCAGTTTTTTTGACAACAACAAATCTGGAGCTTTGGTTTCTCGTGTCATGAATGACGTGGAAGGTGTAAGAAACCTAGTAGGAACTGGTTTGGTACAATTAATTGGAGGTACAATTACAGCAGTAATTTCTTTAGTTATTTTGATAAAAATCAATTGGATGATGACCGTTTTTGTCTTAGTTCCAGTTGGGATTTTTGCTTTTGTTGCCTTAAAAGCATTTGCTTACATTCGACCAATTTTTAGAGTTCGTGGTCAGTTGAATGCAGAAGTTACAGGACGTTTGACAGAAACCTTAAACGGTGTTCGTGTCATCAAAGGTTTTAACGCTGAAGATCAAGAAAATAAAATTTTCGAAAAAGGAGTAGATAAATTGTTCCAAAATGTTAAAAAATCCTTGACAGCAACGGCTTTAATTACAAGTTCTTCAACTTTCCTTTTAGGTTTGGCTTCAGCTGGAATCATGGGGATTGGTGGTTATTTCATCATGGATAATACAATGACTTATGGAGATTTCATTTCCTTTACGCTCTTTTTAGGTTTCATGATTGCTCCAATTGTTCAGATGAGTAATATCGGAAGTCAGTTGACAGAAGCGATGGCAGGATTAGATCGTACGCAGGAATTGATGGAAATGACTGAGGAAGATAATCCTCTTGCTCGACCAGTAAAATTGAACAACATTGTTGGCGACATGGTTTTTGATAATGTTTCTTTTTCTTATGAGAAAAGTAAGGATGTTTTACACAATATTTCATTCAAAGCACCATTAGGAAGTGTAACTGCTTTAGTTGGCTCTTCTGGTTCAGGAAAGTCAACAATTGCAGGTTTAGCGGCAACATTTTTAAATCCAACAGCTGGAAAAGTTACTTTGGATGGAATTGATTTAGCGACGGTGAATTTAAGTTCATTTAGAAGTAATTTAGGTGTTGTTTTGCAAGATGATTTTTTATACGAAGGAACAATTCGTGAAAATATTATGTTTCCAAGACCAAATGCAACGGAAGAACAAGTACTTGCAGCGGTAAAAGGTGCTTACGTAAATGAATTTACAGATCGTTTTGAGGATGGTTTGGATACGTTGATTGGAGAAAGAGGAGTGAAGCTTTCTGGTGGACAACGCCAGCGAATTTCAATTGCTCGTGCTTTGTTAGCTGACCCAAAAATTATCATTTTAGATGAAGCAACATCAAATTTAGATACTGAAAGTGAATCGTTTATACAAAAAAGTTTGTCTGTTTTGATGGAAAATAGAACAACTTTTGTAATTGCTCACCGTTTGAGTACAATTCAGCAAGCTGACCAAATTTTGGTTATTGAAGAAGGACACATTGTTGAAAGTGGAAAACACGATGAATTAATTGCAAAAAAAGGAAGGTATTTTGATTTGTTTACGTATCAGAGTAGAATTTGATTTACACTATTTATTATTCCCGCAGATTTTAAGTTAATTTAAACGCAGATTTCCGCAGATTAATACCTAAAATTAAATCTTCTAATATCAGCGTATTTTTTTGCAAGTATCAGCGGGCATGAATAGATTGGTTAAAGTAGCAGAAGGAACTTCAACTTAGCATTGAGTAGTGTATTTATTAGTTAGTTTTGGTCGGTGTGAGCTAAAATCCATATAGTTCTTGTCTTCATGCAAATAATTATAAATGTATTATCAATAACATCAATAAACCAAGAATTCCAAGCTGAGTTTGATTTGTAGCATCTGACAAACTCATACCGATATTCTTCTTCAAAGAGTCCATCACAAAATTTTTGAGCAAGTCTTTTAATTTCTTGAACTGGTTTATTAAATCTTGAACCATAAGCGCCCCCATGATAAAGTAATGAAGCAAGTTCTCCATCTATAGAAAACTCGTTGACCCACTCGAACTCTGGTTTCTTTTCAATCTCCCAAGCTGCCACTACTTCCTCAGTCCCATTGGAATTGTATACTAAGACATCAAATTGGCTTAATACAGATTTAGAAAGAAGAAAATAATCATTAAATTTTATTTCATCCAATCTACCTCTTGAACAATACCAGTCAAATGTGTCATTCTCTTTAAATTTAAAACCTTTAAAGAAAATATCCCCATCAAGATTTTCCTTCAACAATGAAATGAATTCGAATTCTTTATCAACAAGTGTAAATTTTATACCCTTCCAGACTTTATCTAAATCATCTATGTTGGGGAAATTGAAATTATCTCTTACTTCAATTGGTTTCATCTGTCGTTTTATATGCCACATAACTCATTCATATTCGCACTATTATTTCGCTTATCCATCTTAGTTCTTTTTGTATAACCAAAATAAACTTCCAACAAACATACTCAATTTAAAACAAAAACTACAAGCCAACTTTCAGAATTTCCTTTTTATACAAAACCGCATTTTCAATGTATAAATAGGGAATCATCCAAGCTTTGTTCCAGATGCGTTTATTGAATTCATTGTCAGGTGATTGCACGCGGCCACCTTTTGGAGAATCCAATTCAACACAGGTTGCGATACGATTGTGTTTGGCACGAATGTAATTTTCCAAACCGCAACCATAAATGATGGGAGATTTTGAAATTGTTGTAAGTCCAAATTTAGAAGCCACGCTAATTTTTTTATTGATTTTTGTGTCAATTTCCTTGAAGCGTTTGTGTGTTCCTTTATCCGCCCAGTAAAGTACATTTCCCTTGGTGTGAAAGGAAACGGTAACAAGCGGTTTTGTTTTTGTAATGAAATTTTGAATCGCTTGTGTTTCTTTTGGTTCAGCGGGTAAAAGTCCTTTATATCCTTCCGAACATGGAATCGAATGAAAGTTTTTTCCATGCTTTAAGTGATGATTTCCATCGTCAAAAGTGGCGTTTAAATCAATACCTTTGCCGTTGGCTTTCCATTCTTGATAGGAATCAATCAATAAGATTTTATCTTTATATAAATCAAATGAATCTTGGATTCCTTCAAAATCTAAATGAGCAATTTTCAAACCGTCAGGATTTGCAACGGGCATGATGTAAATATCCACCGAATCTAAAAGTCGTTTTGCTTTTGGATAAGTATAATCTTGATTCACAAGGTTTAATAAGTAAATATTGAAAAATTTCATAACCATTTTTGAGCTGAAATCTTCTCGAGCATGAATGTTTCCAACTAAAAAGACAGCTGATTTTTTTGGAATTTCAGAACCAAGTCTAACAGTTGCTAATTCTAAGCCAAATTCAGATTTCCCAACAGAAACTGGATGAACCCATTCTGAAAAATTGACATAGAGGTAAGTCAAATCTTCCAAAATCATGGAATAGGTATATTTCACCGTGTCGTCAACGACATAATGTTTACTATTTTGCCATGTTGGGGGCGTATTTTGTCCTTGGGAGAAAGAAAAATTTAGAAAAAATAAAAAGAAGCAGAAGCTAATTTTACTCATACGAATATGGAATCTTGTCTGGGTAATTATCAAATAAAAGTTCAACTTTATTTCCTGGCTCATAATTTTGAGCCAAAACTGAAATACTGAATTTTAGTTTTTCTGTCACCAATTTTTTACAAGAATCGTTCTTTTTGTTGTGAACCAATTGCACGTTTCGAATTGCTGGAATTGATTTTGACAAGAATTTACTTCCAATTAACTGAAAATCATGCACTTCACAGCCACCAGAATAAGTAACTTCAATGATAACATAATTTCGCTCTAATTTGATGCTTTTGATTTTGTATGGATCATTTGATTTTGAAAATTCACCAATGATTGCTTGTGGATATTGTTCTTTTCGATCACCGTTAACAACAGGTGTTTGAGACTCTTTTTTTGTCCCACAAGAAATATGAAGTACTAAAGAAAGAATGAGCATTATTTTAAGTGATTTTTTCATAATAAATTTATAATCAAATTTAATACCAAAGTTATGATTTTTCTTTTAATTAGCTATATTTGACATCAAAAAAATCGATTTTAATGGCAATTTCAGCAAAAGAACTTGAATTTAACATGAATGAAGACCAAATGCGTCTTAAAATCTCAAAACTTGACAGTGAATTAGCGAAAATTTACGAAGGTGGTGGAAAAAAACGAATCGAAAAACTCCACGAAAAAGGAAAGTTAACAGCTCGTGAACGAATAGATTTATTGTTAGATGTTGATGCTGAACGCATTGAAATTGCTGCTTTTGCAGGTTTGGGAATGTACGAAGAACACGGCGGTTGCCCATCTGGTGGAGTTGTTGTTGTGATTGGTTATATATCTGGAAAACAATGTATTGTTGTTGCCAATGACGCCACAGTGAAAGCTGGAGCTTGGTTTCCAATTACAGCAAAAAAGAATTTAAGAGCACAAGAAATTGCGATGGAGAATCGTTTGCCAATCATTTATTTGGTTGATTCTGCGGGGGTTTATTTACCAATGCAAGATGAAATTTTCCCTGATAAAGAACATTTTGGTCGTATTTTTAGAAATAATGCCATCATGAGTTCGCAAGGAATTGTACAAATTGCTGCAGTGATGGGTTCATGCGTTGCTGGAGGAGCATATTTGCCAATCATGTCAGATGAATCTTTGATCGTGAATAAAACGGGAACAATCTTTTTAGCTGGTTCCTATTTAGTAAAAGCTGCCGTTGGTGAAACAATTGATAATGAAACCTTGGGAGGAGCTTTTACGCATACTGAAATTTCAGGTGTTTGCGATTACAAAACTGAAAACGATCAAGAATGCTTGGAAACAATTCGTGATTTGGTTAGTAAAATTGGAAAATCAGAAGAAGCAGGATTTGACAGAATTAAATCTGAAAAGCCATTGAGAGAAATTAAAGATCTTTACGGTTTATTGCCTTCAAATAGAGCAAAACCGTATGACGTGAAAGAAATAATCAATTGTATTGTCGATGAATCAAAAATCACGGAATACAAAGCTGATTACGGAAAAACAATGATCTGTGCTTACGCCAGAATCGATGGTTGGAGTGTAGGAATCGTTGCAAATCAGCGTGAAGTTGTCAAAAATGCTAAAAACGAAATGCAAATTGGGGGCGTGATTTACAATGATTCAGCTGATAAATCAGCTCGTTTTATTATGAATTGCAATCAAAAAAATATTCCCTTGTTGTTTTTGACAGATGTGACAGGTTTTATGGTTGGATCTAAATCTGAACATGCTGGAATCATCAAAGACGGAGCAAAAATGGTAAACGCGATGGCGAATTCTGTTGTTCCGAAATTTTCTATCATAACAGGAAATTCTTACGGTGCAGGAAATTACGCTATGTGTGGAAAAGCCTACGATCCAAGATTAATTGTTGCTTGGCCAACAGCAGAAATTGCTGTGATGAGTGGTGCAGCAGCAGCAAAAACATTGTTGCAAATCGAAGTTGCTTCTTTGCAAGCTAAAGGTGAAACAATCACTAAAGAAAGAGAAAACGAATTGTACAATAAAATCAAAGATCGTTACGATTCACAAATTTCTCCTTATTATGCTGCTTCTCGTTTGTGGGTTGACGCAATCATTGACCCAAAAGAAACACGTAAAATTATTTCAATGGGAATTGAAATGGCAAACCACAAGAAAGCTGAAAAAGCGTATAATGTTGGTGTGATACAGGTGTGAAATTAGAGAATAGAAAAAGATGACACAAAAATTATTAATTACCATTTTCTTAACATTAACTTCAATTAGTTTTTCTCAAAAGAATGTTGTTGGAACAAGTTACAGTCATTTTCAGATAATATCGAAAAAAGATACGATTGATTTTGTAATAGCTGATACGAATTTGAATGTAACCAAACCTTTGTTTTTATTTTGCCAAGGATCTCAACCTGTTCCATTATTTTTTGATTTTAATGAACATGGAATTTATCCATCTGCACTAAGTAATTTCGATATTAATGAATTAAATAAATATTATCATGTTGCAATAATTTCAATGCCTAAAACTCCTCTAAAATCTGGTGCAGACCATTTGAATCAAGAATACAATTATGTGACTGATACAACTAACCAAAGGAGCTATGCTTTAGACTATCTAAAGGCGGATTATTCGGAAAATTATGTACATAGAGCGAATCAAGTTCTAAATCATTTAAGTAAACATAAGTGGGTAAATCCTAACACAATTGTTGTTGCCGGTCATTCTCAAGGGGCGAGAGTTGCCGTTGGAATTGCATCCTCTAATAAAAATGTGACTCTTTTGGGTCTGTTTGGCTATAACCCAAATGGAAGAATAGATCAGTCAATTAGACAAATAAGAAAAAATGCGGAAGAAGGAAAAATTTCTTGGGAAAAAGCTGATTCTCTCCAACAAGAACAATATGATTTCTATAAATTGATTCAAGATCCAGATTCGGTAGAAATTCACCCAAGTTTAAGATCTTGGAAATCATTTTCAAAACCAACCCTGAACGAACTCGTTCAATTAAAAATACCAGTATATATTGCATACGGAAGTGAAGACATTGTAGCAGATTATTGCGATTTGCTTCCATTCTTTTTTATAGAAAATAAGAAGACTAACTATTTGATTAAGCGATATCCGAATCTTGAACATAATTTCTTCCATGTTGATCAAAATGGTAGACCTAATCATTCTGTTGGAAAATGGAAATTGGTAATGAATGAATTTATTAAATGGACGAATAATACTACTAAAATCAACTAAAAGCACAGGCTGAAACCATACTGATAAGTCCACATCTTCTAGTTGAGAATAGTTATATGAAAAAAAATCTTGACTTCTGAATCTTATAGTCTTAAAATCCTAAAAAATGCTCACAACCCAAATAAAACATTTTTCTCAGCTTTCTGCAAAAGAATTTCACGATATTTTGCAATTGAGAATTCATGTATTTATCGTAGAACAAAATTGTCCTTATGAGGAAATTGATGGTAAGGATGAGAAAAGCTTTCATTTGTTCACTCAAGATGAAGAAGGAAAGGTCGTTGGAGTAACTCGTATTTTGCCTCCAAACATTTCTTACAAAGAAATTTCAATTGGTCGTGTTGCTTCTGATACGAGCAAACGTGGAAGTGGAATTGGGCAAGAAATCATGAGAAAAAGCATTGAATTTATCCAACATGAATTTGGGAATGTTCCGATTCGAATTTCTGCTCAAAAATATTTACTAAAGTTTTACGAATCCTTTGGATTTATTTCAACAGGAAAAGAATATTTAGAAGACGATATTCCTCATGTGGAGATGTTGAGAGATTAGATTATTGGATAATTAGATCGAATAAATTTTTAAGAAATATAATCTTGCTTTTCACTTTTAATTTTTCACTCTTCACTCATAGTTTAATTCTAAATCCAATCAAACTAAAGAATCCATTATATGTTCTATACGTTTCTTTCAATTCAGGAATTCTCATAAAACAAACTCCAGGTCTAAATTCAGTGAATAATCGTACTTTTTGTAAAAAACGTTCTTCTTTTTTCGACATTCTAACATCAAATCCAAATACAGCATTAATTGAAAAATAGAAATTTGGTTTTCCTTTATACACTCTACTGTAAGCACTAACATCGGATGAAAGTTCTTCGCTTACGCCATCTGTGTATTGTGTAACAATCAATTCATTGTTATAGCTGTAATTGAATTTAGTTGATGCAAAACCTAAGTGGTTTGAAATTCCAATAAAAAGTGTTCTTCTTTTTTCTTGATTTGTTCTATAAATGAGTGCATTTTCAATGGAAATTTTATTCCAAAAAATATCCAAATTTTTGCTTATATAATGTGAAGAATCTTTATATCCAATTAAATTTATGGAATCATCATACATAAAATCGTATGATTGAGCACCATGTTTTTCAGTTCTGTAAATGATTCTTGCACTTCTGGTACTATTTATTCCAAAACTCCAATATAAAGGAGATGTTTTTATTTGATGATCAGCACTTGCGGTAAAATAATAATTAAAATAGGGCACTTCATCCAAAAAATCATAATCTTCAGAATAAATTTCAGGAAGAATAAGTTTTTCACTTGTAAATGGGATTGACTCTTTATCTATTTTTTTAATATTATTGACATTAAAATCTCTTAAATCACTGATATTATTGAACCCAGTATAAATCTGAAATGAATTAATAGAAAATCCCTTTATATATTTTTGGGAATAAAGATTTTGAAACAATAAAACTGTAAAAATTGATAAAATTAGTTTCATAGTAAAAGTCTTAAAGTTCATAATATTAAACAAAAAATTTCATATAAATAGCTAATCAAAGTTTTAATTTTTTCTTATATTTAGTGTACAAATCTGTTTGCGAGTTTGTTACATCAAGTAATTGTCCGTCAATTAAAATTAAAGTTACATCATTTGTTCGCATATCCAAGGCGTTTCCTTTTGAAACAAATAAAGTTGCTTTTTTGCCGATTTCGATTGAACCATATTCTTTTTCAATTCCCATGATTTCACATGAATTTAGCGAAATACTTTTTAAAGCTTCTTCACTCGGTAAACCATATGCAATTGAAGTTCCAGCTAAAAATGGAATGTTTCTGGTGTTCATTGCTTCCATATCACCTTCGTTTTGCAAACAAAATTTCACTCCTCCTTGAAAAAGCAAGTAGGGAAGGCGGTACACTAAATCCACAGCGTCGTCTTCATTTTCAGGTAAACTGTGTAATCTAGGTAACATAACTGGGATTTTTGCATCGCGTAATCTGTCAGTAATCAAATAAGAATCATAGCCACCTATAATTACAGGGAATTTGATTTCCATTTGCTTACTAAAATCTATAATATCTAAAAGTTGTTGAATATCATTTGCATGAATGTATAAACGTTTTGAATCAGTGAAAAGTCCTTTCATAGCATTGAAACGTAAATCCATTTCATGTTTTTCAGGATTTTTAGCGTAAATTTTTGCTGCTTCAAAAAAATGAAGAATTTGAGTTTTATTTTCTTCGTATTTTTCGTGTGTTTTTTTATCAAAACGATTTGTTTCAGTGCTTTGAAAGCTATTTGGCCAATTTAAATGAATTCCGTCATCAGCTTTAATCACAGCATCTTCCCAATTCCAGCCCGCTAAATGTAAAACACTAGAACTTCCAGAAATACTTCCATTTCTTGGTGTTGCTTGAGTTATTAAAACACCATTTGTTCTAACTGTTGAAATAACTTTTGACTCCACATTGTAAGCAATTAATGAACGAATATGTGGATTCAAATCTCCCACTTCGCTAAAATCATTCGTTGCTCGAACAGCGTCAATTTCCGTCAAACCTAAAGTTGAATTTGGAGCAACAAAACCTGGATAAACGTGTTGATTTTGCAAATCAATAATCGTGTCCCAATCTTTTTTATTTATGGTATAAGCCAAAGCATTTTTTACAAACAAGATTTTTTCATCTTTTATGCCAATAACGGCATTATTTACAATTTCACCATTACCAACATGTAAAAATCCATTCGTCAATAAAATTCGTTCATTTTCCTGAGCAAATAAGCTCGAAAAACAACAAAATAACAATAAAATATTTATTCTAAATCTCATAAATCAATTCTTAACTTTTAGTTTTTCACTTTTAACTCTTCACTGATATTTTAGTGTTCATTCTGTCCTTCACTTCCTTCTTCACCAAAGGTATTACAATGAAAATGTTTTGCTTTTTTCTTGTTGAATGCTTTTGTTTCGTTTCCTTTTTCAGCATCTTCCAACATTTTAGTAATGATTCGTGCTTTTTCAGCTTGATTTCGTTTTCTTAATTCCAAGTCTTTTTTAGCATCAAATAAAACTTCACCGTCAACGATGGTCGTTTCAACTTTTGCTTCAACGCTTAAAGGATTTGTTGACCAAAGTACCACATCGGCATCTTTTCCAACTTTCAAACTTCCCATTCTTTCGTCAAGGTGCAATAATTTTGCAGGATTCAAAGTAACCATTTTCCAAGCTTCTTCTTCGCTAACCCCACCATATTTTACTGTTTTTGCGGCTTCTTGGTTTAATCTTCTTCCCATTTCAGCATCATCAGAATTGATTGCTGTAAGAACTCCAGTTTTTGATAAAATTGCTCCGTTATAAGGAATTGCGTCGTTTACTTCAAATTTATATGCCCACCAATCTGCGAAAGTTGAAGCTCCAGCACCGTGTTGTTTCATTTTATCCGCAACTTTATAACCTTCTAAAATATGTGTAAAAGTATTGATTTTGAAACCCAAAGAATCAGCTACGTGCATCAACATATTGATTTCAGATTGCACGTAAGAATGACATGTAATGTTGCGCTCTTTTTTTAAGATTTCAAGAATAACGTCTAATTCCAAATCTTTTCTGTACGTATTTGGATTGGCAGTTTTTTCTTTTTCATATTTTTTAGCTCTTTCAAAAGCATCATACATAATTTGTTCAACTCCCATTCGTGTTTGTGGAAAACGAACCGTGTTAAATTCTCCCCAATTTGCTTGTTTTACATTTTCACCTAAAGCAAATTTTATGAATTTTGGAGCATTTGGAATCAACATTTCTTCTGGAGTATGTCCCCATTTTAATTTGATTAAAGCGGATTGTCCGCCAATAGGGTTAGCTGAGCCATGCAATAATTGTGAAGCAGTTACACCGCCTGAAAGTTGGCGGTAAATATCAATATCATCAGCTTTTACAACTTCTCCAATGTTTACTTCTGCAGAAACAGCTTGGCCACCTTCGTTTACACCACGACTAATTGCAATGTGTGAATGTTCATCAATGATTCCTGATGTCACATGCTTTCCTTTAGCGTCAATTACTTTTGCGTTATTTGGAATTGTTGGTGAACCTTTTCCTGCGAATTTTATTTTTCCATTTTCAATGATAAGTGTTGCATCATCAATGATTCCTTCTTTTTCATTGGTCCACAAAGTTGCATGCTGAAAAACGATTGTTTCTTTTTGTGGTTTGGCTTCAAAACCAAAAGCTAAATTGGGATACCAAACAGAAATTTTATCTTTTTCATCATTTTTGTCATCTGAGCTTGTCGAAGATTTATCCTTTTCAGCCGTTTCATTGCGAATTGCACTCCATTTTACCCATGTTCCGTCAGAAATTGTTCCATCACCCTCAAAAATTCCAAATTTCATGTTGGCTTTGGCGTGTAAACTTACATTTCCTTCCCATTTCAAGTCTTCGGAAGAAAATTGTAAAGTGATATCGTTTCCTGTTAAATTGATGTAACACGGAACTTCTAAAGTATCTTTTTTTATCTCGGTAGTTTTTGATTTTTTAAGCTTTTTGAAAGGTTTTTTCTCAATATTTTCAACGACGTTTCTCTTTTTGATTTTAGCACTTGGCTTTTCTTTCGTTCCCGTGATTTCTAAAGTTAAATATTCGTTATCAACGATTAAATTGTATTTCCCTCGGATATCAATTTTTTTTGTTGTGGCTAAAACTTTTTGTTCACCTAAAATCCAAGACTCTAGTAAAATAGCTTCTTCCGTAAATGGATTTGAATTATAAACTGAAAAAGAAGCTTTTTTCCCATCTTCAAGCGTTCCAAAATCTGCTTCAATTCCAAGAATTTTAGCTGGATTAATTGTTAAAGCTTCTAATGCTTCATTTTCTTTTAAACCATTTTTAATAGCAATTTTAATGTTCTTCCAAAAATTTTGTGAGGTCAAACCGTAACTTGTGAAAGAAACTGGAATTTTATTTTGGAATAATAAATTTGGATTCATTTGAGCGTTTTCCCAATGTTTTAGGTCGCTCAAAGAAATTTCTTTTGAAATGTATGGATCTTTTACATTATAAGCTAAAGGGAAATTTATTGGCAAAATAACATTTGGCTTTAGTTTAGCCAATTCGTCCAAAATCTCATATTCATTTCCAGAGCCTAAAAAAGTGAATTTTAAACCAAATTCATTGGCGATTTTTTGTGCTCTTAAAATTTCATATTTATCTTCACTTTGAAAGATGATGTTTTTTTTGATTTGACTCGAAAGTGCTTCAAGTGAAAGGTTTTTATCTTTTTTAACATCATTTTGATACCATTTTAAATCGTATAACGTTTGTCTCAACAAAGCGATACTTCCCATTTGAGAAGAAGGATAGGTTTGATCTGAAATACCTTTTTTAAATGAGAAAAATGGATTTCCTTCTGCAGAAATTAATTGTTTGCTATAATTTTCTGTTCCAAGTGAAAAAACAGCTGAAATTCCTTGACAAATTCCATCTATTTGATGTGTTGAAACAACTCCGTACCCCATGTTGATGTAATCTTCAATCGCTTTTTGGTCAAAAGTATAGATTTCAGAAGCTTTAACTTCTGGGTGAATGGATTCGTTCCAATAATAGGCTCCTTCTTTTGACGTTTCAATTTGTGGGAAAAAAGAATGGCGACCTGAAATTTTCGGTAAACCAAGAGAAGAATGTGTTTCAATGAAAGCTGGAACAATCGTTTTTCCTTGTACATCAATAATTAAAGCATCATCTGGAACCAAAACAAGCATGCCGACATTGATAATTTTATCGTCTTGAATTAAAATTGTTCCTTTTTCAATTGTTTTATCTGGCGAAACAATTATGGTAGCATTTTTTAAGGCAATAAAATTTGGTTTTGATTTTTTTACACCATTTAAAGGATTAATTTCCTGTGAAAAGGACGTAAAACTGAGTGTTATTAAGAGAAAATAGACGAATTTCATTTGCAAAGTTTGAATCTGTAAAACTAAAGAATTTTTTAAATAAAAAGGTATAAATTGGATTTGATTCCTTATTTTTGTGGAAAAATAAAAATTATGTACGATATATTAGTTCGCTCACATTCTGGTTTACGTTGGATTGTTTTAATTCTTCTTCTTGTTGCTATTGTTAACGCTTTAAGTGGAAGAACAAAAGGGATTTATGTTAAAAAAGATAAGATGATTAATCTTTTTGCGATGGTTTTTATTCATGTTCAAGTAACTTTAGGTTTAATCATGTATTTCATGAGTCCAAGAGTTAATTTTGTTGAAGGTTGGATGAAATCTGCTCAATTGCGTTTTTTCGGAATGGAGCACATTGCAATGATGATTTTAGCTGCTGTTTTGTTGACTATTGGACGCAAAAAAGCTGAAAAAGAATCAAATCCAAATAACAAGCACAGAAAAAT
>JAZKEO010000005.1:48236-52983 GCA_040386975.1 Bacteroidota bacterium
TTTTTGTGGTACACAATCTGTTTGATAATCATTTTCTTAGCTATTCCTTGGCCTTTTAGACAAGCTTTAGGAATAACTACATGGATGTAAAGTCTGTAATAATATTCGATTTCTTCGTTGCTTTTAGTGGTAAATTTATCATTTACTTGATATCAACTCAAAATTTTCCACTTGTAAAAGCACCTTGAACTCAAACATTATTTTCAAACTTAAAGTTATAATCGGAAATTAAGTTTTATATGAAATATTCTGTTTTAGTTTTTCTCGTAATGAGTTTATCGTTAGTTTCTTGTACTTCCAGTAAAACTGAGTCTATTGACGAAAATTCAGATGAAAACATTGAAGTGGATGCAAAATCACTTTATGTGTTACACTGTGAATCTTGTCATGGTTTGGACGGAAAAAGAGGAACTTCTGGTGCTGCGGATTTATCAAAAAGTACTTTTTCGGATAAAGAAATTTTGCATGTGATTGAAAACGGAAACGATAAAGGAATGATGCCTTATAAAGAGCTTATTTCTTCAAAAAATGAACGAAATTCTTTGATGGAATACGTTAAAACCTTAAGGAAATGATGGAAGAAGGACACGTAACGGTTGATGCTGTCGAAGAATCATGCGTTCTGGTAGGAGTTATCACTTCCGACATCAATGAAAGAATTGCTTCAGAATACCTGGATGAATTAGAGTTTTTGGCTTTAACTGCTGGAGGTATTACTCAAAAAAAGTTCTTGCAAAAACTGCCTTTTCCTAATCCCAAAACATTTGTTGGAAAAGGGAAATTAGAGGAAATCAGAGATTATATCAAAGAAAACGATGTAGAATTAGTGATTTTTGATGATGAACTTTCTCCTTCTCAGCTTAGAAATGTTGAACGTGTTTTGGAATGTAAAGTATTGGATCGCAATATTTTGATTTTAGATATTTTTGCTTCCAGAGCGAGAACTTCACACGCAAAAACTCAGGTTGAATTGGCACAATTGCAATACATGTTGCCACGTTTGACTCATCTTTGGACGCACCTTGAACGTCAAAAAGGTGGAATTGGAATGCGTGGACCTGGGGAATCGCAAATTGAAACTGATAGACGAATCATTCAAATGCGAATTTCCTTGATGAAGGAAAAATTGATTGAAATCGATAAACAAATGTCTATTCAACGTGGAAATCGTGGACAATTGGTTCGAGTTGCTTTGGTTGGTTATACCAATGTTGGTAAAAGTACCTTGATGAATTTGTTGAGTAAATCAGAAGTTTTTGCAGAAAATAAATTGTTTGCAACCTTAGATACAACGGTTCGTAAAGTTGTCATCGAGAATTTACCATTTTTGTTGACAGATACCGTTGGTTTTATCAGAAAATTGCCTCATCAATTAGTGGAATCGTTTAAATCTACTCTTGATGAAGTGCGCGAAGCTGATTTATTGATTCACATTGTTGATATTTCTCACGACAAATTTGAAGATCAATACCGCGTAGTGAATGAAACCTTAGCAGAAATCGATAACACCGAAAAACCGACAATCATCGTTTTTAATAAAATTGATGCTTTTGTTGATGTTAACGAAGATTTAGATTCTGAGCATTTTGAAGAATCAAAAACAAGTTTAGAAGCGTTGAAAAAAACTTGGATGTCGAAATTAAATGGCACGAAATGTATCTTTATTTCTGCAACCGACAAAGAAAATATTGAAGAATTAAAAAGTGTTATTTACGAAGAAGTGAAACGTATTTTTCAGATACGTTATCCGTATCATCATTTTTTGTTTTGAGAGTTTATAAACGAAATTCTAGTTGAATTTTATTTTTTTATTTCACACTTGATTAGTTCAAAATCAGTTATGTAAGGTGCAGTTCCGGTTGGGAAGTTATATCTGCTTTCGCGTTTTATTAAGCCAATATTTTTTGAATAATATTCTTTTAAATCTGCACATTCCTCTGCTGAATAATTAGTATTACTTGGGCAAGCTTTGTCAAATTCAATTGTTACAATGACATCTTGATATATTGTGTTTCCAATCAAAATAGTTGTATCAGTTTTTATAGTTTTCCCAATTGTTTGATGTCCTTCGTCATGATAGCTCTTGATGAATTCGTCTCCTTCAACTAAACTTAGTATCCCTTTAAAAGCTGCATCTTTATAAAAACTTGTTGTTTGTTTCGAAATCGAATATCCATTAACAAAAGCTGAGATATCATTTGGATTATAAATTTTATTTAAAATCAATTTTGGTAAAATTAAAGTATCATAATCAGGCACTGCTGAATAGCCTTCCGAGTTAAAAATACATTGTTCATACTTATCAGTTACTTTTAAAGTGTCTCCATTTGAGTATACCCAATATGAACCTGGATAGGCAGGGAAATATTCTAAAGGCTCAATAGTTTTGTAGATATCGTCTACCTTGTCTTTTTTACAAGAAAAAAGTCCAAAAAATAGAATTATATAAATTGTTCTCAAATTGATAATTGATTTAAAAATAAATATGAAGTTTTAAATATTTAATTCAAATATAACCTTTTTAGATCTATTTTAATTCTAAATAGTATTTTTACTTGAAAAAAATAGAAATTGTTCTTGCTTTTCATTCAAAATTACTAAATTTACGGCAAGTTTTAAAAAGTTAAAATAAATAGAAAAAATATGGTTTTTGATTTAGACATGATTAAGAAAGTATATGCCAAATTTCCTGAGCGAATAGAAGCTGCTCGTAAGGTTGTTGGTAAACCATTAACACTTTCTGAAAAAATTCTTTACGCACATCTTTGGGATGGAAATGCAAACACAGCTTTCGAAAGAGGGAATTCTTATGTGGATTTTGCTCCAGATAGAGTTGCAATGCAAGATGCAACAGCACAAATGGCTTTGTTACAATTTATGCAAGCTGGAAAGAAAAAAGTTGCTGTTCCTTCAACGGTTCACGCAGATCACTTGATTCAGGCGAAAGTTGGTGCAACAAAAGATTTACAAGAATCATTAAATCAAAACAACGAAGTTTTTAATTTCCTTTCTTCGATTTCAAATAAATATGGAATTGGTTTCTGGAAACCAGGAGCAGGAATTATTCATCAAGTTGTTTTAGAAAACTACGCTTTCCCAGGTGGAATGATGATTGGAACAGATTCTCACACAGTAAATGCTGGTGGTTTAGGAATGGTTGCAATTGGAGTTGGTGGTGCTGATGCGGTTGACGTAATGGCAGGAATGGCTTGGGAATTAAAGTTTCCAAAATTAATCGGAATCAAATTAACAGGAAGATTAAACGGATGGACTTCTGCAAAAGACGTTATTTTAAAAGTTGCTGATATTTTAACTGTAAAAGGTGGAACGGGAGCAATTGTTGAATATTTTGGAGACGGAGCAATCTCACTTTCTTGTACTGGAAAAGGAACAATCTGTAACATGGGGGCTGAAATTGGAGCTACAACTTCAACTTTCGGTTATGATGATTCAATGAGAAGATATTTAGCTGCTACAGGTCGTAAAGATGTTGTTGAAGCTGCAGATAAAATTGCTGAACATTTAACTGGAGATGCTGAAGTGTATGCAAATCCTTCTGCATATTTTGACCAAGTAATTGAAATTAATCTTTCTGAATTAGAGCCACATATTAATGGACCTTTCACGCCAGATAGAGGTACGCCAGTTTCTAAAATGAAAGCTGAAGCAGAAGCAAATGGATGGCCTTTGAAAGTTGAATGGGGACTAATTGGTTCTTGTACAAATTCATCTTACGAAGATATGGCTCGTGCTGCATCAATTGTAGAACAAGCTGTAGCTCATGGAATTACGCCTAAAGCTGAATTTGGAATCAATCCAGGTTCAGAGCAAGTACGTTACACAATCGAAAGAGATGGAATTATTGCTACTTTCGAGAAAATGGGAACAAAAGTATTTACAAATGCTTGTGGACCTTGTATCGGACAATGGGATCGCGAAGGTGCAGAAAAACAAGAGAAAAATACAATCATTCACTCTTTTAACAGAAATTTCTCTAAAAGAGCTGATGGAAATCCAAATACACACGCTTTTGTAACTTCTCCAGAAATGGTTGCTGCAATTGCGATTTCAGGAAATTTAGGATTTAATCCTTTAACTGATATGTTAACGAATGACAAAGGGGAACAATTCAAATTAAATCCACCAAAAGGGGATGAGTTACCAACTAAAGGCTTTGATGTAGAAGATAATGGTTACCAAGCTCCTGTTGAAGATGGAACTGGAGTTGTTATCAACGTTGCTGCTGATTCTTCTCGTTTACAATTGTTGGATAATTTCCCTCTTTGGGACGGAAAAAACATTTTGGGAGCGAAATTATTGATTAAAGCGAAAGGGAAATGTACGACAGATCACATTTCTATGGCTGGACCATGGTTGCGTTACCGTGGACATTTAGATAATATTTCAAACAACATGTTGATTGGTGCTGAAAACGCTTTTAATGGTAAAGCAAACGAAGTAAAAAATCAATTAACTGGTGCAAATGGTGAAGTTCCAGCTGTACAAAGAGCTTATAAAGCTGCAGGAATTCCTTCGATTGTTGTTGGAGATCACAACTACGGTGAAGGTTCTTCTCGAGAGCATGCTGCTATGGAGCCACGTCATTTAGGTGTTCGTGCTGTTATTGTTAAATCATTCGCTCGTATTCATGAAACAAACTTAAAAAAACAAGGAATGTTAGGTTTGACTTTCGCAACGGAAGCTGATTACGATAAAATTAAAGAAGATGATACCTTTAATTTTGTTG
>JAZKEO010000006.1:0-282175 GCA_040386975.1 Bacteroidota bacterium
TAATTGGAGTATTTATTTTATCTATACTTTTTAAAATTATGCATTGGACAGGAGGTAATATCTTTTTCATATCATCTTTAATCGGTATTTTTATTGTATATTTTTTTAGATTTTATAACAAAAATGAAAAAAAATATACTGATGTTCTTAAATTTTCATGTTTAACAACGTTTGTAATATTGATGAATTTGATTTCTTTACATATAATTAAAAAGGAATTTGGATTAATTTTTCAATTGCTGTTTATTGTTTTGTTATTAGATTTTATAATCAAGGATTTTAGATTAAAAAAATCTAATTCTTCAATTTAATCTTCATTTTAGTATTTTTAACAAAATCTGCCACAATTAACTATTGATTAACTCAAAGCTTTTTTTATTTTTGTATCTTCACCAAAAAATGAATGGATAAAATGGATATAATAAGCCAAAACAAACAAGTTCGCTACGACAAAGCATATCTGCGAATGGCTTCAACTTGGGCTGAATTATCTCATTGCGAACGCAAAAAAGTGGGTGCAATAATTGTCAAAGATGGGATGATTATCTCAGATGGATACAATGGTACACCAGCAGGATTTGATAATTGTTGTGAAACAAATGAAGGTGAAACGCATTGGTTTGTCTTACATGCAGAAGCAAACGCAATTTTAAAAGTGGCAAAATCTGCAAATGATTGCAAAGATTCAACTTTATATTTAACTTTATCTCCTTGTAAGGATTGCAGTAAATTAATTTTACAAGCAGGAATAAGTCGTTTGGTTTTCATGAATATTTACAAAGACTCAACTGGAGTTGATTTTTTGAAAGAAGCTGGACTCGCTATTACACAAATTGAAAACCCATTTGATGAAAGATAAGCCCAAAAATTATTTACTCCCTTTAACGATATCGTTAACTTTAGCTCTTGGCTTGTGGATGGGGCATATTTTGTCGCCAAATTCCAAAGGTTTTGACATAAATTCAGGCGAAGAAAAGTACGCCAAGTTCAAAGATATTATTGATGTTTTGAACAATAAATACGTTGATACGTTAAACAGCGATAAGATTTTTGAAGATGCTATTTCGGATATGCTTCACAAACTAGATCCTCACAGTAATTACATTCCAGCAAGTGACTTGAAGGCGATGAATGAAATGATTGAGGGAAAATTTGGTGGTGTTGGAGTTCGTTTTAGCATCATTCGCGATACAATTTGCGTAACAAATGTAATTTTTGGTTCGCCATCGTATGAAGTCGGAGTTCAAGCTGGAGATAAATTTCTTGCAATTAATGGAAAATCAGTTGCTAAGAAAAAAATCACGAATGAAAAAGTCATGAGACTTTTAAAAGGTCAAGAAAATACTCCTGTAAAAGTTGAATTACTTAGAAATAAGAAAAAAATTACTAAAACCATTATTCGTGGAAGTATTCCAATTGAATCAATCGTTTGTACAACAATGCTTTCAAAAGATATTGGTTACATTAAATTAGATCAATTTTCTGTCGCTTCAGCTTATGAATTTTCTCGTGCTGCGGCAAATTTGAAGGCAAAAGGAATGAAAAAATTGATTTTTGACCTTAGAAATAATGGCGGTGGCGTTTTACAGACAGCAACAGAAATTGTAGATGAATTTTTAGGTAATAATGCCCCAATTGTAAAAACAAAAGGTTCACATTCCAAAGAAATTACTTACACCGCAACAACAAAAGGGATTTTAGAACGCACAGAAGTTGTTGTTTTAATCAATAGTAATTCTGCTTCTGCGAGTGAAATTGTTGCTGGAGCTTTACAGGATAATGATCGTGCAACAATCATGGGCAGACGTTCATTCGGAAAAGGTTTGGTGCAAGAAGATATTTTGTTGAAAGACGGAAGTAACCTGCGTTTGACAATTGCTCGCTATTACACGCCAACAGGACGTTGTATTCAAAAACCTTACAATGAAAGTTTTGAAGAATATTATTCAGACCAATTAGAGCGTTACGAAAATGGCGAATTATATGAAATTGATAGTACTTTATTGGTTGATTCTTTAAAATTCAAAACTCCAAAAGGCAAAATTGTTTACGGTGGTGGTGGAATTTTACCTGATGTTTTCATTCCTTTAGATACAAATGGTTCAAGTTGGTACTTCACAGAATTGCGTTACAGTCCCGTTTTTCAAAACTTTGCCTTCGATTTTTTAAACCATAAAAGAAATAATTGGAAGACCTTGTCAGATTTTAGAACTAACTTTAAAGTTGATGAAGCACTTTTGCAAAATTTTGTGAAGTATGCAGATAAAAACTTTAAAATAAGCTTAAATTCTGATGGTTTAAAGACGAGTAAAGATTTAATCAAACAAACGATTAAAGCAGAAATTGCAAGACAATTGTGGACAGAACAAGGCTATTATTCTATTGTTTCAAGCTACGACAAAGAAATCCTGAGAGCATTGAAGTATTTGGATCGAAAATAAGTTTTATTTCATTGAATTTATGACTAATTCGTACTTTCCATTAGATTTATTGCAAAGCTTTTTAGAGTTAAATTCTCTCAACGAACTTATTAGTCAAAAAAATGAATTGGCGGACTTGATCTCTGTAAAATATTCAGAAGGTAAAAAGTTAAAAATTGGAAATAAGCTTTTTGAATATACCGATATTTTAACTTTTATCAATAAAATTGAGGGAGAAGAAACGATTGTTTTTTTTCAATGGATTGAAAACTCACCCAAACTGAAAGAAATTCTTGTTTCGGATGAAGTTTCTCATCTTTCAAACAATGATTTTTTAATCAAGCAGTACAAAGAGCACTTTTTATTAAAGCCTTTTAAGAAGTTCGTTTCATTTTTTTTACTTGGAAAATTAATGCATTTTTCTGAAAATTCAAGTTTGGAAATTCAACAAACATTGAGTTCTTATTTGTGTGTTTTAGACGCTGATTCTGCTTTGATTCTTCAAGATAAACTGAATTCAAATTTTAAAACAGCTTGGAAAAAGATTGAATTAGAATTAATTGAAGTTAAAAACGAAAAAGAATTGATTCGTTTGGTTGGGAGTTATTTTTCTGAACAAAAAATCCAGACTTTAAATAATTTCAACAAAGATTTTTATCGTTCGAAAGTTGAATTAATTGAACAAGGAACAAGTTTATTTCAACATAAATTTGCGAGTAATCGTTTGGTGTTTTGGTTGATAAATCAATTGAATTTATTGGAATTAAACTCAGAGCACAAAGACAAATTAAACGAAATACGCGAATCTGTAAAAAATGGAGAAAACAGCTATTTTAAGCAAAAAGCAAGTTTAAAAACGTCTTGGAATATCATCAGAACGAGTTTGTTTGGTCTCTTGGCTGGTGGATTAATTTTCCTGATTTATTACATCCTGAATTTTTCCGATTCAACTGAAATTGCTGAGCAAAGTTCTTCGTTTAAAAATTTCAGCAAGAAGGAACGCATTTTACTCGATTCTTTGATTCAAAGTATGGAAGGGAAAGAAAAATCCAATGAGCCTGTTTTTGATCAAGGAAACGCTTATTTGCATCTTTCTCCTGTTTATATTGATATAAAAAAGAGAGAACCTTTAAAAAATGAACAAGTGGAAGCTTTTGTCCAAGATAATCTAAAAGCTCAAAATTTAGTTTTATCTGGTGAAACAGATTCTTGCGAGATTTATTCAGAAAATGAACTTAAAAAGCTAAATTTTCCTGCTTTTGAAAGTGTAAATGAGCTAAAAGGCGATAAAAAGATGTATTTCAAAAATGAATCGTCTTATCAAGTTATAATTCTTGTTTTTGAAAATAAAACTAATTCAATAGTTTATTCGCATGTCCTTTTATCGGAGGAAGAAATTAAATTTTCAGCAAAAGAGAATCAGCACTTTTTATTCATTCCAGGAAGTAATTTAGGAAACATCCACTTTAAAAACGATGCTTCATTTTCTAAAGATTACAAACATCATTTTTGTTTCACAGATGATAATTACGAAAATTATCTGTTGAATAGCTATAAATTAAAAAGCACCCAATCTAAAACAATTAAAATACTTTTTAATGAAAATAGTGCTAAAGAGTTCTATTTGGTCGATATAGAAGAAGCTTTGGAAAGTTTAAACTAAAAATTTAAGATTAGAACATTCCTCGAATATCTTTCACATTCAGTTGTAACGTATCTTTTCCATTCCATGTGTTTGTTTCCAAGGTATACAAGATGTCCAAAGGTTTACCAGAGTTAATTAAATCAATTTTATCTACTAAATTAAAACCAATTGCTTGAATTTCAACACCTGAATTTGCTTGAGTTAGAACGAGTTTCAAATGGACATCCTTTAAAACGCGTATTTCTTCAACAAAAACATTGGTAGATTTGAAAATCGGTTTCATATTTCCTGGTCCATGAGGCTCAAGTTGATTTAAAATGCGTTTGATTTTTGGGATTTCGTAAATATTTTCATTTTTAATAAAAATCTCATCAAAAGCTAAGTCGTAATCGATACTTTGCTCTGGAACCATTTCAGCGTTGGAAAGCGAATTTTGTACCACTTCTTCAAATTTTGTCCTGAAATTTTCCAATTGATTGATTTCTAAAGTCATTCCAGCGGCAAAAGCGTGTCCTCCAAATTGTTCCAAATGTTCTTTACACGATTCCAAAGCATCGTGAATGTTCAAGCCTTTGATACTTCGTGCGGAACCAGTAATTTTTCCATTTGATTCGGTAAAAACAATCGTTGGTTTGTAATAATTTTCAATCAAACGAGAAGCGACAATTCCAATAACTCCTTTGTGCCAATTTTTATCAAAAACCACGGTGGATTTTTTGCTTTCAAAACTGTCGTCATTTTGTAACATTTCTAAAGCTTCTTCGGTAATTTTGGAGTCTAAATCGCGTCTTTCCAAATTATCTTGTTCGATGCTTTTGGCTAAAAATTTTAATTCTTCCAAATCTTCAGAAATTAGAAGTTGAACAGCTTTTTTTCCTTCGTGAATTCTACCTGCGGCATTGATTCTCGGAGCAAGAATAAAAACGACGTTGGTTAAAGTCAAAGGCAATTCTTTTTTTGCTTCAATCAATAATTGTTGAATTCCCAAACTCGGCTTTTTGTTGATTAATTGCAAACCAAAATAAGCCAAAACACGATTTTCTCCGGTAATTGGAACCAAATCGGCTGCAATGCTCAATGCTAATAAATCTAAATTTTGATAGAGAATTGTTTTGTCCCAGCCATTTTTTTGATACAAAGCTTCGAGTAATTTAAAACCTACACCACAACCAGAAAGTTCTTTGTAAGGATAAGAACAATCTTCTTGTTTTTGGTCTAAAACAATGGCATTTGGAACCGTTTCGCCTGGTTCATGATGATCACAAATAATGAATTCAATACCTAAATTTTTTGCGTAATCTATTTTTTCATGGGCTTTAATTCCACAATCCAAAGCAATTATAAGTGGAATTTCTTGACTTTTAGCATAATCAATTCCTTGAAAACTGATCCCGTAACCTTCAGCATAGCGATCAGGGATGTAAAATTCCAAATTTGTTAAATGATTTTTCAAAACGTTCCACATGAGTGAAACGGCAGTTGTTCCATCCACGTCATAATCTCCAAAAAGCAATACTTTTTCTTGATTTTCGATTGCTTTTTCAAGACGATTAACGGCCAAATCCATGTTTTTCATTAAAAATGGATCGTGGAGTTCGGCTAAAGTTGGTCTGAAAAACTTTTGTGCGTCATCAAAACTTTCCAAACCTCGCTGAAGTAACAAAGTAGCTAAAACAGGTTCAACTTTTAAACTTGAGCTTAATTCTTGAATTTTCTCTTGATTTGGTAGTTCTTTTACTCGCCAACGTTTTTCCATCTATAATTGGGTTTAATTGTAATTTCATATTAAAGATAAACAATAAATTATAATTTCAAAGCTAAAGAGCGAAAATTAGTTTTTTAAAGTCTAACTGAATTGACATAGATAAATTAAATGTAGAAAATAAGAAAAAACGAAGTAAAGTCGAACCCATGTTTGAATCTCAGCCATCGAAAATTGCAAATTTTCGCTAATGGCGTGATGAGTTTGGGTGCAGACAACGAAGTGTTTCGTCATTTTTAAATGCAATTTATCAAGTCTTGATTTTTGCTTACTTTTTATCAAGAAAAAGTAAGAGAAGAAAATTCAAAATTTGAACGAAATTTAATTTTTGTTGTAAGCAAGGATATATTTTTTATTTTCACGCTATGAATATGCGCCTTTTAAGTTTGTTTTTAGTTCTAAACTTTGTTGTTTTTTCACAAAAATCCTACGAATTTCAGAATCCTTTACCACCAAATGCTGAAACAGTAAAAACTGTTAGTCCAATTTATTTTGCTTCGTATGAAAATCAAGAAACTGGAACCGTTTTTTTGGTAAATGATTTTGGATTGACAATGATTTCAACCATTCATTCATTTATTACGCAAGAACAAGTGCGTGAAAGTTCTAAATATTCCTTTAGAAATGGCTATTTGTTTGGGGTCGTTGAAAACGATTCCGTTTTGTATATTCAAGAAGACGACAAATACTATTTTGGGATTAAACATAAAATTGTTTTAAATGATTCTAAAAATGGAGCTGTCTTGAAAAAAATCAGTGAAAATAAATACATCATTAATTTCAAAGAAGGAAACAATTATACTCCGAGTTTACTCACTTTTATTGGTAAAAACTTAATTATCAAACATTTTGATTATCCTTCTGAAACGGCAATTTTTTCGAATATAAAGGAAAGTAAAACTTCAAAAGTTTGGGAAATTGACCATTTTTTATTGAATCCATCTCAGGAAGAATGGGAAAAACTGGATCAAAGTATAATTTTTGGAAAAGAAAATACCTTTGTAAAACAGTAATTTTTAGTACTTTCGCATCTCTTCAAGGAAAATATGAAATTTGGTGCAATCGATATAGGAACAAATGCTGCTCGACTTTTAGTTGGTGAAGTTACCAAAGAAGGCGACCACTCTTTCGTGAAAAAAATTTCATATACGCGAATTCCTTTACGTTTGGGAGAAGATGTATTCGATAAAGGTCATATTTCGGATAAAAAATTAAGTGATTTTGTGAAAACAATTGAAGCTTTCAAATTAATTTCAGAAATTTTTGATGTAAAAGAATTACGTGCTTGTGCAACTTCTGCCATGCGTGAAGCTTCCAATAAAAAACACGTACTTGAAAAAATTGAAGATAAAACTGGCGTTGAAATTGAAATCATTTCTGGAGATGAAGAAGCCCGATTGATTTTTGGAACATTTTTCTTACAAGATTTTGATAAAACAGCCTCTTTTTTGGTTATTGATGTTGGTGGTGGAAGTACAGAAATCAGCGTTTTTGAAGGAGGAAAAAAAGTTGCTGCAAAATCATTTGAACTTGGAACAATTCGTCTTTTAAAAGAAAAAACAGACAAAAAAATCTGGAAGGAATTAAACACTTGGATTGAAGAAAATGTTGATTTGGCAACTATTCATCAAGTTTATGCCACAGGTGGAAACATCAATAAAGTGCATAAAATATTGGGAGCACAACAAAACGAACAAATTTCCTTGAGAAAAATGACCAAATTAAGAGAGGAATTAGCTGCTCTGAGTCTGGAAGAACGCATTGATAAATTTCAATTAAAACCCGATCGAGCGGATGTAATTATTCCTGCAATTGATATATTTACATTTATTCTTAAAAAAATTAAAACAAAAGACTTTTTTGTACCAAAAATCGGACTTTCAGATGGTATGATTTACGATTTGTATTTGAAAGAGATGAATTTGAATTGAGTTATTATTTCTTACTTTTGGCATTGCCCCAAAAGTAAGCAAAAGGTCTAGTCCTATTTGTTATTCAAAACTTTCATTCATTGCAAATCGATAATTTTCATTGAGCTTTCAGCTAATTCAATTATTTACGATTTCCAATTTCATTTTCAGTTTTTCACAACAAAAAGGGACAAAAGGGTTCTAATTGAGGTTTTTAAAGCAATTTATAGCATCTTATTTTTTTGTTTTTGCTAAATTTTGTTTCACGCGAAAAGCAACAATTTTGCGAATTAAATCGTATGGAATTTCTTCTTTTAATTGAAATTGAATTGCTCCTTTGGACGTTTTATAAGATTTTAATTCTTCCTCAAAAAATGGAATCGCACTTCCTGTTGGGTAAATTCCAAGATGTTTTTCATACATGGCAAAATAAAGCAACGCTCCATTCAATTTGTAGGCAGGCATTTGATAGCTAATACATTCTTCTGCATTTGGTGCTTCTTCTTGAATTAGAAAGCGAATATTTGTTAATATTTCTCGTTGTGATTCTTTAAATCTAGAAATGTAATCATCAACATCTTTATATTGAATTTTTTCCATTTTTTAGTTCTTTTCTAAAATTCTTTTTAAATTATTCAAACTAATATCCAAATCTTTACCCAAGATTTTCTCCATATTCATAAAAAGCAAGATCACGTTCATTGGATAAGGCATTTTACTTTGCATTCCCCATTTTACTTTTGTTTGATTTTCAGAAAGTGATTCACACCAAAAAGGAGTTTTGGCAACTGCCTTAAATGGTTTTTCAAATCGCACTTCAAGGTCAAGTATTTCGCCTTCAATGATGTTTTTGATTTCTTGCTCGCCTTTTCCAGCTTCTTTCATTAAACTATCCCAAGCATAAATAAAACCTACTTCACCGTCATTTCCTGTATAAGTTTTTTTCATTCCTGGATCTGTCATCACCCATTTGCTGAATAAATCTTGATTTTTTATGTGTTTGATGTAGTCAAAAACTTCTTTGTTTCCTTTATTGATGACAATTTCACGATGAATTTCATATCCACTTTTAGAAAATAGGCCAATTAAAAGTAGTAAAGCAATTAAGCCAAAAATGATAACGAGAACTGTGATTAGAATGTACATGTTTATAGTTTTTATAATTTAAGCCAAATATAGAAAATTTTCGAATTATTTCATCAAAATTTTAAAAACTCCATCAATTACTTGAGCCATACGTTTTAAATCAAGTGTTTCCATGGTGTCCGTATCTTGATGATAATTTTTATTTCTATAAAAAGCTGTATCGGTAATCATTAAAGCTGAAAAACCAAATTTCCAATAATTCAAATGATCAGAAAAATCGATTCCCGGCAAAGCTTTTGGACCACTAAATTTTTTTGTTCGAATTGATTTCGTGTTTTTGAATCCGCGACAAAATTTGTGAACGAACTTTCCTGCTCCAAATTTTTTCACCAAAGTAATGTAGTTTCCTCGGTTTCCGTAAATCAAAGAAAGTATTTTGAGTGGATACTCTTGTGTGTGTTTTTCGTCTTTGAAAAAACCAATCATTTCAAGTGAAATCATTCCATAAACTATAGCTTTTGAATCCGAAAGTGATTTTGCATGAATATAACTTCCCATGGATTCAGTTCTAAAAAACGGTGGTTCTTCCAAACTGTAAGCGACCAAATCAATGCGGTTTTTTAGCTTTTGACCTTTCAACAAACGAGCTAATTCTAGTAAACCTACCACGCCACTTGCATTGTCGTCTGCACCTTCTTGATTATCACAGACATCGTAATGAGCTCCAACGACAATTCGTTTTTTATTTTCAATCCCAAAGGAACAAAGCACATTTTTATAAATTCTACCATCAACTTCAAACTCTTGAAAGGAAACTGAATCAGCATAGAGCAAAAATTCATCTCTGATATAATCAGCTGTTTTGTTGAGTAAAGCTAAATTATTATACGTTCTAAAAGTCTTGGTTTTTGTAATATTGGTTAAATGAGATTTAATCAGGTTTGTATCAGCGAAATTTTGAGAAAAGCACTTGAAGTTTAACAAAACTAGTGCTGAGAAAAGTAATAAAAGTTTTATTTGATTAAGAATTTTACCTTTTTTCATATTAAACAAAAATATTATTTTTTATGATAAAAAGGAATTGTTTTGAGGATTAATTCAAATTTACCAATACAATTCTAAACCCATCAGGATCCAAAAACATCTTTCCATTCAAGTTCCAATAAGGATTTTCTGCTTTTATAAAAGAAATATTATTTAAAGTAAGAGATTTTAAAATAGCGTCATATTCTGCCTTTGAATCTGAATATAAGGCGATTAAATCGTCTTCAACGAAGCTGTGAATTATATTTTTAGTTGAAGTTGTAAACTCTAAATGCCAATCTAAATCTTGTTTTCCTAAAAATACACCGTCGTAATTGCTGTGATTTTTGAATTCACCCAAAATCTCAAAATTCAGAGTTTTTGTATAAAACTCTATTATTCGTTTTAAATCGTTCGTGTGTCTGGCAAATCTTAATTTCATGTTAGAAAACCAAATAAGCAAAAGGTTTAGATACATCTGAAACCAATTGATAAATCAAAATGACAAGAAAAACAACTACAAAAACTTGTTTGTAAACCGACATTCTCGTATATTTTTCTTCCGCTTTTGCTTTCCATGAAGCTGGTAACCAATGCAAAATAAATCCAATCAAGACAACAATTAATATTTGATAAAACGAAGAAACGAAATTTCCGAATATTTCTGATGAAAATTGAAAATTGCTATAAATATGTTCTAAAAATTTTCCTGGAGCATTTTTTTCCTGCATCACAAACCAAATTCGTGTGAACGTAATGAAGTTAAAGGTGATAAATATTTTCCAAAAGCGCGTTATTAAGGCTTGTGAATTTTCATAAGGACTAATTTTTTTCCAATAATTGTAAACCACCAAAGCAACACCATTCATTGTTCCCCAAATAACAAAACTTTCACTTGGTCCATGCCACAAACCACCTACAATCATAGTTATAAGTAAATTTAAATCCCGGTGAACGTATTTTTTAAAATTTGGAATAAAGTATAGTAAAGCTAAATACAATGCGGTGATTCCTAAATAAATATAAATCAATTCATACCATTGTGTGATGAAAATTAAGAAAATCAAAATCACAAAAATCATGATGTAGGAACCCAATCCACCTGTTTTATTTCCACCTAGAGGAATGTATAAATATTCTCTAAAGAATGATCCTAAAGATCGATGCCAACGACGCCAAAACTCTCCCACATTGATTGCTTTATAAGGAGAATCAAAGTTTTTAGTTAAACTAAAGCCCATCAAACGAGCAATTCCAGTTGCGATGTCTGTGTAACCCGAAAAATCACCATAAATATAAAGTGAATACGCCCACATGGCAACAATTCCAACAAATCCAGGATACGTTTCAGGTGCATCCATCACTTTGTCAATAAAATGAACCGCAATGTAATCGGCAAAAATTAATTTTTTGATTAAACCCTTTACAATCTGAATACTTGCCCACGAAAAATCAATTTTATCTAAATGATAAGGCTTGTAAATTTGAGGAATAAAATCTTTTGCTTTAGCAATTGGTCCTAAAACTAATTGTGGGAAAAATGTGGCATAAAAAGTATAATCAAACACATTTTTTACGGGCTCAACTTCTTTTCTGTAAACGTCTACAACGTAAGAAATACTTTGAAAGGTGATGAAAGAAACTCCTCCAGCGGCGAATAATTTTGTGTCAAATGAACCTTCTCCAAAAAAGCCATTCCCCCACAAAGCAAATTGATTTAATATTTCAAAATCTGTGTGAAATAAGGCATTAAATGATTCCGTGAAAAAGAAACCGTATTTGAAATAGATTAGAACTAAAATATTCAATGAAATACCAATAATTAATCCTTTTTTTCGCTTTTTATCATCTTTCGCTTTTGAAATCCAATTTCCAATTGCGAAATTCCAAAACATACTTCCTATTAAAAAAAGGACAAACAATTTTGCCGTTTTGTAATAGAAAAATAAGGAAACAATGGTAATAAAAATACTTCTTACAAGTTTTTTTTGATGTAAGAAAGAAAAAACAAACATCATCAAAATAAAAAACAACCAAAAATCCAACACCGTAAAAGTGAGTGGCTTCATTGTCTCTAAATTGATATTAAAAATTTGATAAATCCGCTCCATATTCTAATTTTGTTCTTTTAGAAAAGAATTGTTTTGACGAAGTTGCATCTGTTCGAGCCATTTGAGGAATGATTCAAAAAACATTTCACCTTTTAGTCGATATCCAGAAGCTGTGAAATGAACTAAATCTCCACGCATCAAACCATTGCGACTCCACGTTTTTGAAGCACCCAATTCACCCATAATTCCATAAAAATCCCAAACTGCTGCTTCGTATTTTTTTGCCAATTGAATAATCATTTCGCGTTCTCGAGCCACATTTTTATTCAAATAACGCTTTTTGAAATAAGCATCGTTTGGAACGGTAAGTAAAATTGCACAGTTTGGATTTGCTCGCATAACCATTTGCAACACTGAATCTAAATTTGCTCTAAAAATTTCAGGTCTAAAACTCGAATAAGGAACATTAGCATCATTCGTACCTACAGAAAAAGCAAAGAAATCAGGTGGGAATTCTTTCAATTGTTCTTCAAAATATTTGTTTTTCAAATAAGTAGATAAAGATGCTCCATTTACCCCAATTGTTGAGTAAGAAATTCCTGGTTCTTTGTTTGAAAGCTGGAAACCTAAAATACGTAAATCATATTTCATGACTGTGTCACGGGCAAAAAACAAATCAAAACGTTCCATTTTATCAGTAAAAAACACATCCGTGTAACCAATAAGTGGATTATTTTGTTTTTTCAAGACAAAAATTTCATCTTCACCAAAATTTAACTCATAAGGAAAATCTCCTTTGTTGTGGTAAATTCTTAAACGGTCAAAACCAGGTTTTACTTCTGTCTTATCGTAAGAAAAATGAATTTCTACAGCTGAAT
Source organism: Bacteroidota bacterium (assembly GCA_040386975.1). Taxonomy (GTDB): domain Bacteria; phylum Bacteroidota; class Bacteroidia; order Flavobacteriales_D; family Crocinitomicaceae; genus M2408. The sequence goes on from JAZKEO010000006.1 coordinate 12,776, forward strand.
CTGGACACTCAACAATTATTCCCATTAAACCATAATCAACAGAATCTGGTCTGTCAGTCGTACTTCGATAATTTGCCCATTTATTCGGCGATTTAAACACGTAATTCCAAGGATTATTTGTTCCAGCCAAATCAAAAGGGAAAACCAAACCTCTTTCACCTTCTAGTCCTTCCCAATTTGTTTGTAAGGCTGTTCGCATTTCATGTGTATAAATATCAGCTTGTAAATGTGAACCACCAATGTGATAAAAATTAAGTTTTCTATCCTTAAACTCAATCATTTGCTGAAAATTGTAGAACAATTTCTCAAAATTGGCACTGTTTTCCGTAAAAAATTGATAATGATTACGTTCAAAATGAATAAAAGGATATTTTTTAGTTAATGTTGAATCGACAATTCCGAAAAACACGCGATTTTTGTAATTATTCAAAGAATCGCTTTTGCGTAGCGAATCTTGTCCGTGTGTATTACACGAAATAAATGTTACAATGATTAGTAAAATTCCAAGTATATGCATAATTAATTTTATCATGGTGCTTTCCATTTTGCATATTCAGCGGCAAATGCTTCGTAAAACAATTGCGATGCAATACTTGAACCTCTAGGACTAAAATGAATGTAATCTTTTCCTGCTAAACCTTTTTCAACCCAAGATGGCATTGAGTTTACTCCCCCCATGGCTTCAAACAAATCCCAATATCCTCCACCAATATCCATTGTTGCTTTTTTCATTGCGCGAACTAAAGCTGGCAAATAAGGATAGGTTTCGTAAGCTCCTTCGTAAAAACGCGACATATCGCTTGGTCCGATAACTAAAATTGTGGCTGATGGACGAATGCGTTTAATCGCTTGTAATTGACCTTTAAATTGGCGAGCATAATTTCGAGCTGCAGAACTATCTCTTAGATAAGGGACAGAATTTCCTCCAAATTGCATGATGACAAGTTCCACATTCAAATCACTGTACATTTTACCTAATAATTGCTGATCTAAATTACCAAAAAACGTACCACTTGAACCACGCATAGCAATGTTATCAACTTGTACACCAATATCCCCCTCCAAAGAGAAGCCTAAAATGGTTGGACTAACTGTACTTGAAAAAACATATTTCAATTTCCCCGCAGAAGCATCAAAACTCATGGGTAAAACATGGTATTTTCCATCTTGTTCTAGACTGTCTTCGTGAATGATATTGCCATTTTGGAAAATTTTAATAGAACAAGGCGTGTAACAAGAAGTGTAAAATAAATTGACATTGTTGTAATTCCGTGAACGGGAAAAAGCGGAACGTGAAGGTTCAATTTCTATCCAACCTTCTTGAATTGTTGTGCGAGAAGCTCTTTCAGCTGAATCCATAAATTCAGGTGTAAAACGTCCAGCACTTCCCATTGCTCCATAACGTCTGGATTTCAATTTCGCCCCACCAAAAACGGTATATCTTGTAAAATTTGGAGAATAAGTTTGCTTGAAACTATTTGTATTGTAAACGTTAACTGTTGGAACCAAACCTGGTCCATTTCCACCAAATCGTTCTTGAATACGTTGACGGATAAAAGCTGTCATTCTATCTCCTTCAATTTGAGAATCTCCGTAATGCAAAATTCGAATCTTTTTGTTTGTGGCGTTTTCTAATTTCTCAAAAAGTTCATGCAATTTAGCTAAACCACTTTCTGACAAATGAATTTTTGTAGAACTTTCGGTAACAAGTTTCCCTCCTGAAGGTTTTCCCATTGAACCTTTTGCGTTTTTGTGCTGTAAAAGTGAATCAACTTCTTGTTCTTCAATAATTAAAGTATCAACCTTTTGAATGAATTTTGTAATGTCTTTTGCTTTTTTAGGTTTTGGATGAAGTGCTTTATTCCAAGAAAGAAAACGCACATTTAAGTTGCCCACATTCCAACCTTCTTTGGGTACAAAAAAAGAAATGCTCGACAGTAAAACAAATACTGCAAGAATAAATAAAGATACGTGAAGGGGTTTGTAACTTTTCATTTTTATAACAACTCGCAAAAATACAAAGAAATTTTGAGAGGATTTTTAAGAAAAATAATTTTTTTAATGTTGATTTAATAGCAAATTCTGATATTATTTAAATAATATATTTTATCTTGCACTACTAAAACTTCATTTTATGATTCCAGATCAAGAAATTGAGATTCCTATTTCTTTAAGTTTAACACCATATACAGGTGTTTGGACAGGGGCTGAAGCTGCTCATTTGCTCAGAAGAACACTTTTTGGCCCAACATTTCAGCAAATAAATGAAGCTGTTACAAATGGAATGAATGAAACTGTTGCTCAACTTTTAACAATTCCAATTTACAATCCTCCCTTGACTGTTTCTGTGAATGAATCTGTTTCACCTTTTGGAACTACCTGGGTTGATTCCGTTTATCCAACGGATTTAATACAAAGACAAAATACAGAAAATGCACGCCGTGATTCTTTAGGAGCCTGGCAATTTGAATTAATAAACAAACAAGGATTAAGTATTCATCAAAAAATGTGTCTTTTTTGGCAAAACCATTTCGCCGCTGAGTCAACTTTTGATTCGAGAGCAACTTATGATTATCACATGTTGATTTATTCTCAATCTTTAGGAAATTTTAAGCAATTGGTTAAAGATATTACCATTAATCCTTCGATTTTAGTTTTTTTAAATGGAGCTCAAAACAACGTTTTTAGTCCAAATGAAAATTATGCAAGAGAATTGTTGGAATTATATACCATTGGAAAAGGACCACAAATTGGTGAAGGAGATTACACCAATTACACCGAACAAGATGTACAAGCGGGAGCTAAAATTCTTACAGGTTGGACAATTCAAAACTTCTTGAGTGACACCGTTACGGATGCTAGTTCTTATTTTGAACCAATTCTTCACGATACAACTGACAAAACGCTTTCAGCTCATTTTGGAAATGCAGTTGTTTCAAATGCGAATGAAAATGAATATTCAAATTACATAGATATTATTTTTCAACAAGAGGAATGTGCTAAATTTATTTGCAGAAAATTATACCGTTGGTTTGTAAATTACGATTTAACTCCCGATGTTGAAACGACGATTATCAACGATATGGCAACAACTTTAATTTCTAACAATTATGAAATTTCATTAGTCATCGAAGAATTATTAAAAAGCGAACATTTTTACGATATAAGTGTGCGTGGTTCTATCATAAAAAACCCTATTGAATACTTATTTTCGTTTTTAAATAGCACGCATTCCAAACCATTATTTGATATATCAACTAATTATCAAATGTATTTACAGACTTATTGGTTGTGTGGTTCTTTGGGTATGAGTTATCATCAACCGCCAAATGTGGGAGGTTGGTATGCCTATTATCAAGCTCCAAATTATTCTAAATTATGGATAAATTCAAGTTACATAAAGTTACGTTTTGATGCTTCATCTTATTTAACGATTTGGGGTGGAATTGATGTAAATGGGAATAAATTAGCTGTTAATCATCTCATTTTTCTTGATGGGTTATCAGTTCCAAGTGATCCGGTTCAAGTAATTGAAGATTTAACAATTGTTTTTTGTCCAAAAGGATTAACAGTTCTTGAAAAAGCTACGTTGAAAACTATTTTAACAAATGGATTGCCTGATTTTGAATGGACAGTTCAATATGGTGAGTACGCTTCAGACCCCACAAATCCTCTTGTTGCAACACCAGTAAGACAAAGAATTGCTCTAACTTTAGACAGTTTGTTTAAATTACCAGAATTTCAAACAATTTAAACTTTGATTATGAGAAGAAGAGATTTTGTAAAAAATTTAAGTCTGTCATCTGTTGCAGTTCCTTTTATATTTAAGGATTTAAAGTTTGAGGCTGTTTCCAAGAAATTATTTGATTTTTCACGAGCAGCTGAAGACCGAGTCTTAGTACTTGTTCGTTTAAACGGAGGAAACGACGGCTTAAACACCTTAATTCCATTAGATCAATATGACAATTTAGTAATTCAACGCCCACGTGTTATTTTACCAGAAAATACAATCATTCCTATTGATGCAACAAATGGTTTTCATCCTGTAATGACTGGAATGGCAAGTATGTTTGCAAACAATAATTTGGCAATTATTCAAAATGTGGGTTACCCAGAAACAAACCGTTCGCATTTTAGATCAACCGATATTTGGTCGTATGGAAGTTTAGATCAAGCAACAAATACAGGTTGGCTTGGAAGAAACTTTGATCAAAATTACCCAAATTTTCCTGAGGATTATCCAAACGAAGATTATCCAGATCCGTTTGCAATTAGTATGGGTTATGAAGTTTCATCTACGTGTCAAGGTTTAGTGGGGAATTTTTCTCACACAGTAATCAACCCAACTGATGCTGTAAACGTTGGAAATGGTTCTGCGTTAAATGATGGTACATATTATGGAAGTCACATGGAGTATTTGAGTACAATTATTTCTCAAACAAATGCTTATGGTGTAACTGTAAATGCTGCAGCAAATGCTGGAAGTTCACTTTCCACATTATATGACCCAAATAATCCTTTAGCTTTACATCTTCAGAATGTTGCAAAAATGATTTCCGGGGGTTTAAAAACAAAAGTTTACATTGTTAATTTGAATGGTTTTGATACACATTCAGCTCAAATTGAAGCTGGAAATTCACTTTTAGGAGTTCATACAGATTTAATGAAAACGCTTTCAGATGCTATTACTGCTTTTCAAGATGATATTAATCTTTTGGGTTTATCTCAGAGAGTTGCAGGGATGACTTTCTCAGAATTTGGTCGCCAAATTGCTGATAATGCAAGTGATGGAACAGATCACGGAGATGCTGCACCTTTATTTTTATTTGGTTCTTGTTTGAGTGGGACGATTATTGGTCCAAACCCAACGATTTCAAACATAATTGAAGACCAAGCAGGTATTCCAATGCAAATTGATTTTAGAGATGTTTACGCTTCCATTTTGAGAGATTGGTTTGAAGTGGATGAAACACAAATTCAATCCCTTTTTGATTATCCTGTAAATTTTATGCCTTTGCTTCGTGCGTGTAATTTAGGAATCAACGATTTATCAAAAATTAGTTTTGATGCCCTGGTATTTCCAAATCCATGTGTAAACGAGGCTCATTTGCAATTTCTCTGCAAAGATGAATGGGTAAAAGCTGAAATTTATGACTTAACAGGAAAATTAATAACGACTTTAGTTGATAAAAAATTGGAACCAAATAAACACGAAATTCTTTTCGAAACAAAAGATTTACCTTTAGGAAATTACCAAATTTACATTCAGAAAAAATCAGGAAATGAAACTGTGAAGTTTTTGAAATTGAGAACAAACTAAAAAATTAGCTAATTAGCAAATGTGCTAATTAGCTAATTAAATATTATTTAAAAAAATATCCGTAAATATCGTTTCCGTTGGCATAAAGCAATAAACCTAATAAAAGTACAAAACCTGCATATTGTGCATATTCCAATACTTTTTGTGGAGCTTCTTTCCCTGTGATGATTTCATACAGTAAGAAAACTACGTGACCACCATCTAAAGCAGGAATTGGCAGAATGTTCATAAACGCCAAAACGATTGAAATAAAGGCTGTGTTTAACCAGAATTTTTCCCAATCCCATGTTGATGGAAACATTTTGCCGATTGAACCAAAGCCACCAATTGAACTTGCACCTTTTTTGGTAAACAAAAACTTCAATTGAGAAGCATAATCTCCAAGCGTGTTTGAACCTCTACGAATACCATAAGAGATACTTTCTCCGAAAGAATATTCTTGGTGTTTGATAGATTTTGAGTCAATTATATTTTTTGCTGCAGAAGTAAAACCAAATTTTCCTTCATACGTTCCAGTTGATGGAATCGTTAATTTTTTATCTAAAGTATCGCCTTTTCTCAATACTTGAAAAGTAACTAAATCTCCTTTTGAATTGTAAACAACATCTTGGAAATCATCGTAATAAACAATGTCTTTTGAGTTGATTGAAATAATTTTATCACCTACTTTCAAATCTGCTTTTAAAGCTGGAGATTTTTCTGGAATTTCTCCAATTTCAACGCCTAAAACTCTCGGCGTAAAAGCTGGAAATGCTCCTTTTTCAAATAATTCGTAGTCGATATTTTCTGGAAGTTTTACGATTTTTGTTGAACCATCAGCTTTTTCAAGCGTCAATTTTCTTCCACCTCGTAAAATTACTTCTGCATTTAACTCATTGATATCTTCTAATTTAACATTGTTGATTTTCAAAACATTATCCCCAGATTCAACGCCGTATTTTTTTAAATAAGGATGAACAGATAATCCTGCTTTTAAATCTGTTGGCGCTAATTTATCTTCTCCATAAGCGAAAACAACTAAAACATAAATTAAAACTCCTAAGATTAAATTCACCGTTACTCCACCAATCATGATAATCAAACGTTGCCAAGCTGGTTTTGAGCGAAATTCCCACGGTTGAGGTGGCAAAGCTAATTGCTCTTTATCCATGGATTCGTCCACCATTCCAGATATTTTCACATATCCACCAAGTGGCAACCAACCAATTCCCCATTCTGTATCGCCAATTTTCTTTTTGAAAATCGAAAACCAAGGATCAAAAAATAAATAGAATTTTTCTACACGTGTTTTGAATAATTTTGCGGGAATATAATGCCCAAGTTCGTGTAAAATAACAAGTATTGAAAGTGATAAAATTAATTGTGCTGCTTTGATTAAAAAATCCATGTTTACTATTTAATGGTGTAAAGATAAGGTTTTGTGATTAAAATAGGATTTTTTAAACTTTATATATTTCGTTTTGAGCAAAATAATCCAAAATCGCTTCTTTCATCAAATGTTGTTGTTCACGCTCATTTAATGGTGGAAGGTTTTCAACTAATTTAAAATGGGGCCAATTTTCTTCGTCGCGTCCAATGAACTCGTAATGTCCGTGAGGTTCAAGCAAAGTACAAATTGCTATGTGCATCAAATCGGTTTTCTCGTGTTTTTTGAATTTTTGATAACCCAAGCCCAATTCTTGAACGCCAATCAAAAATAAAATTGATTGTGTATCCAAACCTCCGCCAAAATCGACCTCAATTTTTTTTACTAATTCCTGAAAACGAAGTTCAATGTCATAATCCATGAAACAAAGTTAGTTTAAAATTAAGAAAGATGCGATATGTAACTGAAAAATAGCTCTGTTTTTAAATTTAATTAACAGATTATGCAACTCATAATTCATAACTCAAAACTCAACACTTTTAAATAATAAACTTTTTTTACTTCTTTTTCGTTTATACTAATAGAATTTTATTAATTTGGCACTTACAATGATAGCAAAAGACCTAATAACAGACGAAATTCCTCCTTTAAAGCACACCGACACTGGTGAAACGGCTTTACTGTGGATGGATGAATTTAAAGTTTCACATTTACCCGTTTTAAAAAATGACAACTTTGTTGGTTTAATTTCTGAAAGTGATATTTTAGACCGTCAAGACATTTCTGAAAGTTTAGACAAGCTTTTTGACCATTTGCCAAGACCTTATGTTATGGAAAATGCTCATATTTATGAAGTTTTATACAAAATTGCTGAGTTAAAAATTTCTGTTATCCCGATTTTACATGAAGACGAATCGTATGCTGGTTGTGTGAGTGTTCATGATTTAATCAACATGATTGCCAATACGGGGAGTATCAAAGAAACAGGAGGAATTATTGTGCTTGAAGTAAACGAAATCGATTATTCACTTGCTCAAATTGCACAAATTGTTGAAAGTAACGGAGCGAAAATTTTAAGTTCCTATATTTTTAGTTCACCAGATTCAACAAAATTGGAAGTTACCTTAAAAATAAATAAAATCGAATTGGATAGTATTATTCGCACCTTTGAACGTTACGATTATGTTATCAGTGCTTCTTTCCAGAAAAGTAATTCCGATGATGATTTGAAATTCCGTTATGATAGTTTAATTAATTTTTTAAAGTTCTGATTTTTACTTTTTTTCAACCATAAAAAAAGTAACAAAAAAATCTCCGCTGGGAATACTTCATTAAAAATACTGCTTTTTAACTTAAAAGAAAACAAACTCACTGCGTTCAAACACTGTTTTCTTTTTAGCGTCAAAATTTGTATTTTCTTTACGCTCTCTATTCCAAGGCGGTTGAGATTTAGGACTTACAACTTCAAACCAATAAAAGTCATATCATCAGTTTGTTCGATTTTATTTTTCCAAAGATTGACTTTTGTTTTGATTTTTTGAACATTCATTTCAAGAGATTCTTCTCGATTTTTTGTCAATTCTTCCAAAATTCTTTTGAGAGTGAATTTACCATTCATTTGTTCACCAAGTTGATCTTGGATTCCATCAGTGAAAAAGTAGAAATTACTAATCATCTTTGGGTCTAAATTGTAAGTATTGTATTGCGAGAAGTTTGCTTCTGCCAAATCGCCAAGGTGTTTTGATTCACCGCGCTGGATTACTATTTCACCGTTTTCGAGTGTAGCGAATTTCCCCCCAGCACAAGCGTAACTTAGTTTCTTTTTATCTTTTTCAAAAGCGATTAAAGTTAATTCAATTCTATCTTTTACTTTTGAATTTGCTTCTTTTGATAAAATTCGGATTAAACTTTCATCCATTTTTGAGAGAATTTCTCCAGGATTTAAATTGTTGTCTTTTAAAATTAGTTGATTTAATAAATTAGAAGCTAAAACAGTCATGAAGGAACCTGGAACTCCGTGTCCGGTACAATCTGCGAGAACAAAAAACACAGTTCCTGAAATTTCTTCAAGCCAATAAAAATCGCCACTTACAGTATCTTTTGCTTGAAAAAAGATTTCAGATTCAGAAAAACAGTGCTTAAACTTCTCTTCTGTAGGTAGTAAATTGCTCTGAATTTTTTTTGCGTAATTAAAATTTGAATCAATAGTTGCTTTTTGATCTTCAATTAATTTTTGTTGCTCTCTTCGTTCTGTTATGTCTCTTGCAATGGACAAAAACCCTTTTACAATTGTGCTAGAGCCCACAGCATATAAAATAGTTGTTCTTTGACCTACCCAAATTTCTGAACCGTCTTTTTTGCGAATTGGAAATTCAGTATAGGTATTTAATAAGCGTTTTTGAAATTGATTTTCGTAAAATGCTTTTATTTGTGCTTCCTGATTGCTTCCAACTAAAAACAAACTATTTCTACCTATAAGTTCCTCCTCTGTATAGGCCAATTGTTTTTGAAACTTGATATTAGTAAATAAAAATTTCCCATTTACATCAACTGTGTAAATCAAATCTTCTGCATTTTCTATTAAAGAATCATAATTATTTGCTATTCGAACACGCTCAGAAATATCTTGACCAAAAATAATTTTGATGGATTTGGAAAATACTTTACACGACCATTCAATCCAGATTTCAGAACCGTTTGGTCGAATCATTGGAATAATGTGTTTTTCTTCATCCTGAAATAAAGTTTCAAAATTGATAATTTCTTCTGTTAAATCTAGAAAAACATGTTTGTTTAATTCTATAAGGCTTTTACCAAGACATAAATTAGGGGTGATGTCTAAAATTGAATCACTGTTTTCACTAACATAAGTAATTTTATTGTCCTGATTGAAACCAATCGCCAACATATTTCCTTTGTTTATAATGCCTGAAATGAAAATCAATTTTTGTAAGGTTTCATTTCGAATATAAGTAATAAAAATGGACATTGAAATTGAAACAAGTACAGCTATTAAAAACAAAACCTCATTATAAATAGTGTTTTCGAGTAAAAACATAATCGAAACAACTGAAATCAATTGAAATACAGAAAATAAAATAACATCCTTTATTCGATATAAAACGAAAGGTGTTATGGCGGTTAATAGTGAAATTACAATCACATAAATCGGGTGGATACTTGATAAAAAAGCACCTAAATAACTGTGAATTAAAATCGAAAATAAAGCAATTTGTAAACTGTATTTTTTAATTTTTTTGAATTTATTCTTAACAATTGAGGTTAAAAACAAGAGAAATAAAATCGTTGAAATAATAGCATTTAGCCAAACAAAATTAGGTAAATTATTCTCCACGTAAACGGCAAAAAAATGCGAGCACGAAATAGAAACAAAGCCAAAAGCTAAGAGAATACTCTTTATTTTACCACTGATTTCGAATGCTTGATTATCGATAATTTGACCTAATTCAAAACTTTTTGAGCGATCTAAAACAACTATATTTGCTAAGGTTATTGATAAAACCAAGAAAAGAATAAACCACTTAGATTTCCAAAAAGGAGTTTCTTTAATGATTTTATAATTTGAAATTGTACTAAAATGTAAGCCATCATAAGTAGATTTTACTTGAAAGGTATAATCTTGATCCGACAAATTTGAAAAATACGCTTCGTTTTTATTTGTTAAGTCGCTCCAGATAAGTGTTTTTCCTTTTAAACGATAGGCATATTGAATTCCATTTAATTTTGGATTGATAGCTAAAAAATTAATTTTAATTAACTCTTCGTCAGAATTTAGTTTAAAATTGCTTTTTTCTTTTTGCTGAAAAACCAAAGGTGCAGGAGGTATTGGAAGTTTTTCTAAACTTTCAGTATTTATTTTAAAAAGTCCTTCAATTGTACCGATATAAATGTTGTTGTTAAGCTTAAAATTGGATCTCATGTGAGTTTCATAGCCTTCAAATCCATTGATGTTTGAATAATGAAAACTATTGATGACATTACCCAAATAATCAATTTTAAGTTTGGTAATACCCAAATTTGTTCCTAGAATTAAATTCCCGTATTTATCTGAATTTAAGTTGTAAAACAAAGTTGAAACAAAGTGTTTTTTATCTGTAATTTTGATATATTCTTCACTAGGAGTGATTCCAAGTAAAACTTTATCTACTGCAAACCATAGATTGCCGTAAGAATCAACTGTTGAAACACCAGAATATGCACCTAATAAATCATAATCAAAACGCTGATTGATATTCTTGATTTCTTTAGTTGAAAATTTATATTCAAATAATCCGATGTTGGTTCCAAAAATTATTTTTGTGTTAAACTTGTTCATTTGAGCCGTGTAAATGTGACTTACTTGGTTTTTATGAATCACATTGCTAATTTTTTTCGTTTCAGAATTAAAAAGTGTTAATCCATGACCTTCTTCACAATAAAACAAGTGCTGATTTGTACTATAAATAAAAATAACTTTTGAAGAGATTTTTAAAGTTTTAAAAGGAACAAATTTCCCATTTTCGTAAACCAAAATCCCTTTATTTGTAGCAAAAACATCTTTTCCTTGAAAATTTGTTTGACCAAAAATCCGTAACTCTATTTTTGTGTATTTGTGCCACGAATTAGAATTTATGAACGTATTTCCTTTGTAATCACTTAAGATGAATTTTTTGTCCTGCGTTTTATAAATGTATGAAATCAGAGGGTTTTTAAAACTCGAATTAATCTCAATCTTTGTGAATGGCTCTTTTGAAAGTTTAAATAAGCCATTATTTGAAGTGCAAATCCAGTAATCATAATTTTTATCGATAAATAAATTTTCACTAGAAAAATCTTGAAATGAATAGTTTTTGGGGATATACCTTAGACTTTTATCTAAATTGTATAAATTATTTGCCGTATCAGTTAAAATTAATTTTCCATTCTTACCATAAGCCCTTTTTATTTGAGTAGGAAAACTTAATTGAAAATTCTCTCTCTTTAAAGAAATAATTGTGTTTTTATCCGATAAAGAAAGAGTTAACTTTTCTTGATTTTTAAGATCATATAATTCCAGTTTGTTCGTTGTATATTTAACACAACTTGGTGAAAATGATTTATCTAGATTTAACCATGTGTCAAGTTTTATAATTTTATTTTCAGTAACATAATAGGAGCTTACTGTACCAAGTAACAAAAGTGCTTTATCTGAATTCTGATTAATTTCTAGACACTGAATAAGATTATGATTCCAATCTTTGTAATCAATGTTAAATTCTTGTACGGTTTTATTTCCATATTTTAAGACAATTTTTCGCTGTCCAACCAAACATAATGTTTTGTTTAGCTTTTTGATTTCTAAGTGCTCACCAAAACCAATAATTTCAGTTACTTTTTTGATTTTTTGCTTTTGATAAAGGAAAAAGCCATAGTATTTTGAAGAAAAATAAATTCCCTCATCAGAAGGTTCGATACTTGAAACATGATGCTCGCTGTTATCTCCATCTTTAATTGTTTGAAAAATCTTTCCATCATAACGCTGTAAACCAGCACCATCAAGTCCAATCCAAATAAAACCATGCTTATCTTGAGCAAGAGAAAGAACAGAAAGTTGATTCAGTCCGTTTTTATGCGTGAAATTTTTAAATGAAAGTAGCTGAGCTTCAGATAAAAAGCTTAACAGAATGAAAAATATGAGCAGTAATTTTTTCAATTAAAATTAATTTGTGCGATGAATGTACAAAAAATAATTGAATGAGCGCTTTTAAGCTTTAACTTTCAGCGTATTTTGAACTTTTCGTCCTATATTTTTTGCTTTTTCTAGATCTGAATTGACGATTGTTACATGTCCCATTTTTCGATTAGATTTGGTTTTTTCTTTACCATAAATGTGAACTTTCACACCTGAAATAACAAGAACTTCTTCTAAACCTTCGTAAACAGCATTTCCTTCAAATCCTTCTTCTCCAAGTAAATTAATCATTACTCCTGCTTGAACAATTTCCGTATCACCCAAAGGCAAATTTAAAATACTTCGTAAATGTTGTTCGTATTGAGAAGTGATGTTACATTCAATCGTGTGATGTCCACTATTATGAGGTCTTGGAGCAATTTCGTTTACTAATAATTCGCCATTTTTAGTCAGGAAAAATTCAACTGCCAAAAGTCCAACCATATCCAATTTTGAAATGATATCTTTGGCAATTTCTTGTGCTTTTTGTTCAATTTCTTGAGAAATATTTGCTGGAGCGAAAAGAAATTCAACCAAATTTGCTGTTGGACTAAATTCACATTCCACAGATGGAAAGACAGTTATTTCACCCTTTTCATTTCGAGCAACAATGACCGCTAATTCTTTTTCAAAATCTACAAATTTTTCAATGATAGATGGAACTTCAAATGCTTTTGGAAAATCAGCTTCACTTTTAATTGTCGTTACACCTTTTCCGTCGTAACCTCCTGTTCGCATTTTCTCTACGAAAGGTAAAAAATCAGTGTTATTAGCTAAATCTGATGGTTTTTCTACTAATCTAAAATCTGACGTTGGAATATTATTATCAATATAAAATTGTTTTTGTAAACCTTTGTCCTTGATGATTTTCAAGACTCTAGGCTGGGGATAAACCTTTTTTCCTGCTTTTTCGAGTTCTTCCAGAGCTTCAATGTTCACATTCTCTATTTCAACAGTCAACACATCTTTATCTTTTCCAAAGGCAAGAACGGTATCGAAATCATTCAGTGAGCCCTGTATAAAAGTAGAAGCAATTTCAGCACATGGGGCATTTTTGTCAGGATCTAAACAATGAATTTTCACGTTAAAATTAAGAGCTTCTTGGATTAGCATTCTTCCAAGTTGTCCACCTCCTAAAACGCCTAAGCGGAAATTGTCACCGTACCATATCTTTTGCATTTTGCAAAGATAAAAAGTCCAATTAAATAATGGGTTTCTTTTTGATTAATTGTTGCGAATTTTGAATTTAATCATTCAATAATTTTTCAATTTCACTCTTCAGTATTGGTAAATGTTTTACAAGGATACCCCAAATTAAATCATCTGAAACAGTATCATACCCTTGAATGATTCTATTCCTTGCATCCACGATTTTTCTTGAATTAGAAATTGAAATTTCTTCACCACTTTGCAAAATTATGTTCATTGCTTCCCCAATAATTTCGATATTGCGTTCAATAGCTCGTTTTGTCTTTAAATCATTTTGATACAAATTAAACTCTTTTGTAAAACCTTCATCAAAATAACTTTCAATTTCAATGATGCCATTCAAAATATCATACAAACATGTTTTTATGTTATTGTTCATAAACCAATTGTTTGCTGCTATTTATTGCTTTGATAAAGTAAGGGTTTTTTAAGGCTTTTTCCTCTAATAAACCTATTGGTCGCTTAAAAATTTCTTGAAGAGAAAATTTGAAATCGAAGTAATTATCAGCATAATCTTCTAATTTAACAGGAGAAAAGTCTACAATTAAATCTATATCACTTTCTGATTTAAACTTATCTGTCAAAACTGAACCAAAAGCATAAAGACTTTTTACATTGTAGGTTTTACAAAGTTTTATTATATCTGACGAATAATGATTTAATTTGTCCATTTTAATATTATCTAACTCAAATTTAGTGAAAATTTTTGACAAATCTCACAAATTTTCCCTCACTTTCTTTGGTAAAGAAGAAAAAACCAAATCATACGAATCTTTTGTCAACTCAAAAACCATAGAATCACTTACGTCGGCATTTGTTGAAACGGTATTCCAATGTTTCTTGTTCATATGATAACCAGGATTTATTCCTTCAAATTGCTCTCTTAATTCAATCGCTTTTTCAGGATCACATTTTAAGTTCACTCCATCAAAATCTTCTACATCGCATAAAGCAAACATTTTCCCACAAACCTTAAAAACCAAGGTTTTAGCGTCAAAAGGAAAACTTTCTGTAACTCCTTTTAGACTTTGACAATAATTTGTGTAAACTTCTATATTCAAAATCAAATGTTTAAAAAAATTGGACAAAAAAAAGACATTAGTTTTAACTACTAATGTCTTTTTTTTTAATGTCTTAAGTCTATTTTAGTGAATTGCAGGGGCAAAATCTTTTGTTCCTAAATCACGTAACATTTTTGTATGCTCTCTTAAAGCGTCAGCAAATGTTGTTTGAGAAATATATGGTAAATTATACTCTTCAGCAGTTTCTCTAACAATTTTAGCTAGTTTTTTGTAGTGCACGTGACAAATATTTGGGAATAAATGGTGTTCAATTTGGAAGTTTAATCCTCCAACATACCAAGATAATAAACGTGCTTTTGGAGCAAAATTTGCCGTATTAAACAATTGACTTACAGCCCAATCAGCATCAACAACACCGCTATCATCTGGAACAGGATAGTTGGATGTTGGAACAACGTGAGCTGGTTGAAAAATCATTCCTAAAATCAATCCTGCAATAAAATGCATCATCAAGAAACACAATATTGTTGCCCACCAAGAAAGGGGTGAAAACATTAATGGTAAAGTGAAAATTACTGCATAATATAATATTTTTCCAAAAGTAACTTGAAATAATAACTTACCAAGAGTTGTATTTTGAGTTTTCATCAAACCTTGTTTGTTATATTTAAATGCTTGACGATAATCTTTTACGGTACACCACATTAAAGTCATCAAACCATAGAAAAACCAAGCATAAACATGTTGAAATCTGTGCATTTTCAAACGTTCTTCATTTGGAGAAAAACGCATTACTTTTCCTGGATTGATATCGTCATCCATGCCAGAAATGTTTGTGTAAGTATGGTGTAAAACATTGTGTTGAATTCTCCAATTAATTGCACTACCGCCAGCTAAATTTATTAACAAACCTAACACGTGATTTACATGTTTATTTTTAGAATATGCTCCATGATTTGCATCGTGCATAATGGATAAACCTACTCCAGCCATACCAAAACCCATCAAAACCCACATCAGGACAATCATCCAAGTGTTTTCAAAATAAGTTACTATTAAGGTAAACGGAACAACATACAAGGCAACCATGAAGATTGTTTTTAATACCATGTCTGTATTTGCAAAACGAGAAATATTCTTCTCTTTAAAGTAATCTCTTACACGTGATTGCAATGTTTTATAGAAATCAGCATTGTGTGATTTAGAAAAAGTGATGTTTTTTAAACTCATTTTTTTAATAATTAATTAACAAAGTTAGAAATTATTTTTCGTACAGAAAAAAAATTTCGACTAATTTTAACAATATATGTGATTAGTGATTTAATCTAACCATATAAATCTTAATTTTGTTTTTAAAAATAGCACATGAATAGTTTGAATGAATTTCCTTATTGCGAAAATTATTTTTCTCGTATAAAAAATCCAACTCTTGAAGTAACCATTGGGAATTTGAAGCTTGGTGGCGACAATCCAATTCGTGTGCAATCCATGACAACAACCGATACGATGAACACGAAAGGTTCTATCGAACAATCAATTCGTATGATTGAAGCTGGCTGTGAATTGGTGCGTTTAACAGCTCCAAGTAAAAATGAAGCTGTAAATTTGGGTGAGATAAAAAGGATTTTAAATGAAAAAGGATTTTTTGCTCCTTTGGTTGCGGATATTCATTTTACGCCAAATGCAGCTGAAATTGCGGCAAAACTGATTGAAAAAGTGCGAGTGAATCCGGGTAATTATGCCGACAAGAAGAAATTTGAGGAAATAGATTACACCAATGAAAGCTACGAAAAAGAATTAATTCGTATCGAGCAAAAATTTACACCTTTAATTAAGATTTGTAAAGAGAATGGAACCGCCATGCGTATCGGCACCAATCACGGTTCACTTTCCGATCGAATTTTATCACGTTTTGGTGATACTCCAGAAGGAATGGTAGAATCGGCAATGGAATTTTTAAGGATTTGCGTCAAAAATGATTTCCACGACTTGGTAATCTCCATGAAAGCAAGTAATACCTTGGTGATGGTGCAAGCTTATCGTTTACTTGTGAGCACGATGAAAAAAGAAGGAATGCATTTTCCTTTGCACCTTGGAGTAACAGAAGCAGGAGATGGTGAAGATGGTAGAATCAAATCTGCCGTTGGAATTGGAGCTTTGTTAGAAGATGGTTTGGGTGATACGATTCGTGTTTCACTAACAGAAGATCCAGAGTTTGAAATTCCAGTTGCTAAAAAATTAGTTGAAAAATACAATTTACAATCAAAATTAAAAATAGTTTCAACTAAAAACAGTTTATCATATAATCCTTTTGAATACAATAAAAGAGAAACAAATCAAATTTCAAATATTGGAGGGAAAAATCACCCAATTGTTTTTGCTGATTTATCTCAAAAAGAAACAATAATTCCCGCAAATTTCTTTGGTTTTGGCTACAATTATTCTGTTCCTTTAGACAAATGGAATTTGCAAGACTTAGCTGCCGATTACGTTTATTTAGGAAATAAAGAACTAACTTTTGAAATTCCAGGAACATTAGGAGCAGTATTTAATTCAGATCTTTGGTTTGAAAAATACCAAAATCAACAACATTGTCATCCAATTTTTAATAAAACAAATATTCAAAAATACGATCTTTCAAATTTAAACGTGTATTTCTTAGAACTTGATTTAGAAGATGAAAATTGGGAATTAATTCAAAATAATCCTAAAGCGATTTTAGTTGTAACTACTTTTTACGACAACAAAACACAGGCTTTGAGAGCATTTAGATGTTTACTTGATGAAAGACAAATTAAAAACCCGATAATCATAAAGTTAGCTTACGAAACAACAGACTTAGAAAGCTTTCAATTACACGCTTCTTCGGATTATGGAGTACAATTTATTGATGGTTTTGGCGACGGAATTTGGATTGAAGGAAAGCACAGTTTAATTGATACAAATTCACTTTCTTTTGGAATTCTGCAAGCAACTCGAACTCGAATTTCTAAAACAGAATACATTTCTTGTCCATCATGTGGTAGAACATTGTTTGACTTGCAAGAAACAACACAAAAAATCCGTCAACGCACTTCCCACTTAAAAGGCTTGAAAATCGGAATTATGGGTTGCATCGTAAACGGTCCGGGAGAAATGGCCGATGCAGATTACGGTTATGTTGGAACAGGTCCTGGGAAAATTAATTTATACAAAGAAAAAACCGTTGTCCGCAAAAATGTTGATGAAAGTCAGGCAGTTGACGCTTTGATTGATTTAATTAAAGAAAATGGCGACTGGATTGAATTAAGAAGTTAGACTGAAAGACATTAGACTTTAAAACCATAGACTCATGACATTAAACGAAGTATTATCCGAACTTGAATCATACAGCGATGAGCAAACAAAAAAAACTTTGCTCCGTCATGGAGCCAAAGAACCTTTATTTGGTGTAAAAGTTGCTGATTTGAAGAAAATATTGAAAAAAACCAAGAAAAATCACGAACTTTCTTTGGAACTTTTCAACACAGGAAATTCAGATGCGATGTATTTAGCAGGATTGATGGCGGATGAAAAGAAAATCACAAAGGCCCAACTTCAAGACTGGGTTGGAAAAGCATATTGGTCTTATTTGAATGAATTTGCTGTTCCTTGGGTGGCTGCTGAAACTCCTTTTGGTGTGGAACTTGGTTTGGAATGGATTGAATCGAAAGACGAATTGATAGCTTCAGCTGGTTGGCAAGCTTTATCTTCTTTCGCAGCAGTTAATGAAGACGAAAACCTAGATATTCCTACTTACAGCAAGTTATTGGATCGTGTTGAAAAAAATATTCATCAAGCTCAAAACAGAGAAAAACATTGTATGAACGCTTTTGTGATTGCAATCGGTTCTTACATCAAAGATTTAACACAAAAAGCTTTGGAAATTTCCAATAGAATAGGAAAAGTGGAGGTTTTTATGGGAAATACAGCGTGTAAAGTTCCTTTTGCTACAGAATACATCAACAAAGTTATTACTAGCGGTAAAGTTGGAAACAAACGAAAGCATTCACGCTGTTAAAAAAAGCACTATTTCCAGTACTTTTCGATTCTTTTTGGAAGTTTTTTTCTTAATTTTTTTATGACATCTTCACGAGAAGAAATTCCACCTAATTTTAAGATGTCGTAGGCAACAAATTGTCCGTTTCTGTAAAATGAAAATTCCAAGGTAATTGAAGTGATTTCATCTCTGTAAAGTGGAAAAAGGTGACCAATTCCAAGTTCTGTTCTCATATCGTTGTGAATCGTTGCAGCTTTGAATTTACTATCATAACCACGAACACAAACTAACATATAAGTATCAAATCCTTTGTTTTTTATGTTCAACTGGATACTATCCATTCCTAAAGACAAGATGTTAGCTCCTTGTTTTTGAGCATTCAAGGAAGCCATCGTTTTGATTTCATGGTTGGCCAAAATTTCAGCCAAATTTATCTCTAAAGTAAAACGATCTTCTGCTTTATCAAGCTGAGAAACAACAATTACGTTTTTTAAATCCAATGTTTCTAATTGAGAAAAAAGTACCGTATTTAAAAGTGTAAAAAGAACAAAAAGTATCTTATTCATGGATTTATTTTTAAAAAATTTCTTTAGCAATTGCTTTTACTGAACTCGAAGTTGACATTGTGTAATAATGAATACAAGGTACATTTTTCGCCTTTAATTCTTTAGATTGTTGAATTCCCCATTCAATTCCAACTTGAGCAATTGCCGCATTGTCTTTGCATTTGATAATTTCCTTTGATAAAGCTTCAGGAAAATCTACATGGAAAAACTTAGGTAAAAATGAAGCGTGTTGTAAAGTTTTGATTGGTTTTAATCCTGGAATAATCGGAACTGTAATTCCCGCATTTCTACATGCATCAACAAAATCAAAGTATTTTTGATTGTCAAAAAACATTTGTGTCACAATATACGAAGCTCCCGCGTCCACTTTTTCTTTTAAATGAATCAAATCCATTGAAAGATTCATCGCTTCGAAGTGTTTTTCAGGATAACCTGCAGCACCAATACAAAAATCTGTTGGTTCAAGTTGATAATCTTCCGTCATGTAATTTCCCTTGTTCATCTGAACAACCTGATTAATCAAGTCTTTTGCATAAGCGTGTCCTTCAGGATGTGCCTTAAAATTAGATTCTGTTTTGATAGAATCTCCTCTCAAAGCCAAAACATTATCAATACCTAAAAATTGTAAGTCAATCAAAGCGTTTTCCGTTTCTTCTTGACTAAAACCTCCACAAATCAAATGTGGAACAGCATCAACTTGATATTTATTCATAATCGCCGCACAGATTCCAACTGTTCCTGGACGTTTACGAATGGCGATTTTTTCTAATAAACCTTTTTCTCTTTCCTTGTAAATATATTCCTCGCGGTGATAAGTAACATTGATGAACTTAGGTTTAAACTCCATTAAAGGATCAATACCATCATAAATTGATTGAATGCTTTTACCTTTTAATGGAGGTAAAATTTCAAAAGAAAAAAGCGTTGATTTTGAAGAATTTAAGTGTTCGATTACTTTCATTTTTACTAAAAAAGTTCTTAAGCGGTAAATAAAAACGCAAAGATAAGAAAATCATTTTAGTAATACGTTAAATTTTGTGAAGGGAAAGATAGTTATGAGTAAGGAGTTATGAGTTTGAAAATCCAACTATCTAATAATCCAATTATCTAACAATCAAATTCTCTAATTTTCTTACCTTTGTCCAAGTAAACGCAATTAAAAGCATGACTGTAAAAATTTCCGCAGTAATAATCACTTTCAACGAAGAACGTAATATTTTGCGTTGTTTAGAGTCTTTGCAAGGAGTTGTGGACGAAATTGTGGTGGTGGATTCTTTTTCAAAAGATAAAACAGAGGAAATTTGTCGGAATTTTGGCGTAAATTTTATTTCTCACGCTTTTGATGGACACATTGAACAGAAAAATTGGGCAATTACGCAAGCAAAATACCAACATGTTCTTTCTTTAGATGCCGATGAAGCTTTGAACGAAACATTAAAGAAATCCATTTTAGAAGTCAAAAATAATTGGCAAGCTGATGGTTATTACATGAATCGTTTGACCAATTATTGTGGAAAATGGATAAAACATTGTGGTTGGTATCCCGATACAAAATTACGTTTGTGGGATTCAACAAAAGGAACTTGGGGCGGAGATAATCCACACGATAAATACGAACTTTTCGAAGGAGATAAAAACACGCAAAAATTAAAAGGTGATATTTTGCATTACAGCTATTATTCTTTGCAAGATCACTACAAACAAGTGGAATATTTTACAACGGTTTTAGCTAAAGCACAATTTGAAAAAGGGAAAAAAGCACCTTTTTTAACCTTGATTTTTAGTCCAATCGTGAAGTTTTTAAAAGATTATTTTTTTAATTTGGGAATTTTAGATGGAAAAGAAGGTTTTATCATTTGTAAAATTTCTGCTTTTGCGACCTACACGAAATACAAAAAATTGAGAGCTTTAATTCGCGTTGGAAAATGAGTAAAACGATTGATTTAACAAACAAAACGGTTCTTATCAGTAGAACAGATAGTATTGGCGATGTGGTTTTGACTTTGCCTACTTGCGTTTGGATTAAACAACAGTTTCCATCATGTAAATTGATTTTTTTAGGAAACACCTACACAAAACCAGTTATTTCATGTGTTTCAGCAATTGATAAAATTCTCTGCTGGAAAGATTTTGAAAATTTGCCTACAATCGAGAAAATTCAAAAAATCAGCAACGAAAAAATTGACGTTTGTTTGCACATTTTCCCTAAAAAGGAAGTCGCTTCTTTAATGAAAAAAGCAAAAATCAAGGATCGAATTGGTACTTCGCATCGCGCTTTTCATTTATTGACGTGTAACCATAGGTTAAATTTTAGTCGCAAAAAATCCGATTTACACGAAGCACAACTTAATTTTGAATTGTTAAAACCTATTGGTTTAAATGAAATTCCAAGTTTGAACGAGATTTCAGAGATGCTTTCAAAGGCTTTCAAAAAACCACAGATTAATTTGAATCCTGAATTTTCTGAACTAAAAAATGCTGTTATTCTACATCCAAAATCGCAAGGAAGTGCTTTGGAATGGCCTTTAGAAAAATACAAGCTCTTGGCTGAAAAACTTCTTGAAAAAGGTAAAACGGTTGTTTTCACTGGAACAGAAAATGAAGGTAAATTGTTTCGTGATTTTATTCCTACACAAGAAAATTGTCATGATTTAACTGGAAAAATGACTTTGGAGGAATTAATTGTTTTTATTTCTCAAAGTGAGAGTTTAGTTGCTTGTAGCACAGGACCTTTACATTTAGCAGGAATTTTAGGAATCAAAACGATAGGTTTATTTTCTTCCAGAAAACCAATTCACCCAGGAAGATGGAAAGCTTTGGGTACAAATGTTTTTCCTCTTGAATTTGATTCAAACTGCGAAATCTGTCATAAAGGAAAACACTGTTCCTGTATCCAAAAAATTGAAGTGGATAAGGTTTTGGAGATTCTTGCTTAATATTTCGCTTAGAATTCGTTTCCCTCCTTTTTGAAGACTGAGCGATAGCGAAAGGAGATTAAGGGAGGTGACCTAATGTAATTAATTGTCACCCATCTCAATCCCATCACTCACGTTCGGTCTTCGCAAATACATTTGATCTTCTCAAGAGAGGAAGCCGAAAAAATTTTCATTTTTTTCATTCTTCCTGTAACTTTTTTATGACTTGTTGGTCTTACCTTCAAACAAGCTCGTTTAAATTGCATTTAATAAAATTTAAAACTTAAATAAAATGAAAAAAACACTCTACACAGGATTAGCATTAATTAGTTTTTTGCTAAGTTCAAGTCTAAATGCTCAAGAACATAAAACAGAAGAGCAGGACACAACAAGAATCAATTTAGGTGAAACCGAACTTTTAATTATCAATAAAAAAGGGAAGTCAGATTTGGATAAAACAACAGCTCTAGATACTATTGATGCTTCTGACAAAGATGATGAAGACGACAATGATAAAAACGAAGGACATTGGGGAGGGATTGATTTTGGAGCAACAATGCTTTTAAATTCAGCAATGAAAGCAAGTTTTCCAAATGATAAGTTTTTAGAAAACGATCCTGCAAAATCCTTTTATTGGAATTTGAATGTGATGGATCATAAATTTAATATTTATAAGCATTATGTTGGTATAACAACGGGATTTGGAGTTAATTTTACTCAAATTGGGATTAAAAATGACAATTTATTGTTAGATAATGTGGATTCTCTTTGGACAGTTCAAGACACGATAAATCATTATTCTAAAAATAAATTAAGAGCAACGTATTTACAAATTCCTTTATTGTTAGAATTTAACACCAACGAAGATGAAGACAAATCATTTTATGTTGCAGCAGGTGTCATTGGTGGCGTTAGAGTTGGTTCAGCTCTTATTCAAAAAATCGAACGTGATGATTTTGATAACAAACAAAAATTAAAAGGAACCTATGGCTTAAATCCTTTTAAACTTGACGCAACATTTAAAATGGGTTATGGAGATTGGGGCGTTTTTGCAAATTATGCTCTTTTACCACTTTTTGATACTGACAAAACGAGTGAAGCATATCCTTTAACTTTTGGTTTGAGTATGAACTTTTAGATTACAATTTTACCTTTTAAAAAAACCAAAGTAAACCTTTACTACTAATAAATTATTTTTTTGGTTCAACAACCTTGTTTCTTTCTAAAAGTTCAAGGTTGTTTGTCATTTAAATAATTAAAGAATCTTTTCGTTTGAGTTCTATAAATCCGAAATTCTTTCGTTAATTTGTAGAAACAAAAAAACTTGGCTTTCCGTTTTGATAAATATATTTGGTGTGTGCGTTTGGCTAAAACTCGTTCACAAGCTTCTGAATTGATTTCAAAAGGTAAAATTAAATTGAATCAGCAGCAAGTTAAATCATCACGCGAAGCAAAGATTAACGACATCATTTCCATCAATAAAAATGCGGCCATTTTTGAATATAAAATTGTAAATTTGATTGACAAACGTCTTGGTGCAAAACTTGTTGAAGGATATTTATTGGACATTACAAAACCAGAAGAAATTGAAAAACTCAAGCAATATCAACTTGCTCAAAGTGTTTACAGAGAAAATGGTTCTGGAAAACCGAGTAAAAAAGACCGAAGAGATATCGATGATTTTTTAGATTTTTAAGTTAAAAAACTTAACTCATAACTACTAATTCATAACTCATAACTAAGAAAAAAGTATGATAAAAAAATTAATTCTAAATTACCTTAAATTATATCTTCTTTGGATATTGATTTTTGATTTCCAACGTATTTTATTCTTAATTCACAATTGGGGGAAATTCCATAATGTTTCCTTTTCAGACTGGATTTTAGCTTTTTTCTATTCCTTAAAATTAGACATTGCAACGGCAAGTGCTTTAAACTTTTTGCCCGTATTATTTTTGTTTTTGTATTTTTTCATTCCCAAAAAGTTCATCAAATACACGTTTTTAGTCGTTATTTTTCTTGAATTTTTGTTTGTCGCAATGATTCATTGTGGTGAAATTAATGCTTACGGCGAATGGAATCACAAATTGACATCACGTGTTTTTATGCACTTAGCAAATCCCGATGAGGTTGTGCGTTCAGCGGATTATGGAATGACCGTTTGGTTTTTTATATTCCTGATTTTGGAAATGGCCTTTTCTTGGAAAATGATGAAACGTTTGTTTGGAAAAACCTTGGAAATAAACGAACTTGCATATAAAATCAAACGTTTTTTAGTCTTTCCACTTTATTTTATTTCGCTTTTATTTTTTAGTGGTTTGTCTATGATACTTTTACGTGGTGGAGTCCAACAAATCCCGATAAACATCAATGCGGCGATTTATACAAACAACTCTGTTTCAAACGATTTATCTATCAATTCGCTCTATTTTTTCATCAAAAGTTACATGCTTTATAACAGAAGTGAGATTGATGAATTTATGCCGAAGATCAACCCAAAAGTGGCCGAGGACATTGTTGAAAATTTGTATAATTTCCCTAAAAAACATGAGAATTATTTTCTCGATAACAAAAAGCCAAACATAGTTTTTGTAGTTCTTGAAAGTTGGGCTGCAGATGCAATTGGTTGTATGAGTAACACCAGAGGAGTTAACAATAAAAGTGCCACACCAAATTTTGACAAATTGGCTTCAGAAGGTTTATTGTTTACAAATATTTACGGAACAAGTCACACTTCTGAAATCGGAAATGCGAGTATTTTTAGTGGATTCCCTGGTATTCCTGAAGTTTCTATCTCGATGCAACCTGAGAAAAGTAGAAAATTAAAAGCCTTAAATCAAAGTTTAAAACCACTTGGGTACACAAGTTCCTATTTGTTTGGTGGTGATTTGAAATACGGTAATATTGGAGGTTTTTTTATGGATCATGGGTTTGATGTGGTGAAAGATGAAAACGATTTTAACTCGAATTTAGAACGTGGAAAATTAAATTTCTATGACAGAGATTTATACACTAAGTTTTTAGAGGAAATCAATCAGGCTAAAGCTCCCTTTATGAATTGTGCTTTTACTGGAAGTACGCATTCTCCTTTTGATGTTCCAAATTCGAAAGGTCAAACCTGGACAGGAAATGAAGCTGATTTCATGAATTCAATGGTGTATGCAGATCAATGTATGGGTGAATTTATTGCTAAAGTTAAAAAGCAGAAATGGTATAAAAACACCTTGTTTGTTTTTGTTGCTGATCACAGTCACACAACACCAAATGTTGCTACGCCGATGGAACATAATTTTTATAGAATTCCACTTTTATTTTGGGGTCCAAGTATAAAAAAGGAGTATAAGGGTGTGAAAAATGACATTTTAGGTTCACAAACTGATATTCCTGCAACATTATTGTATCAAATGGGAATTAGCTCTAAAGAGTATGTTTGGAGTCGTGATTTGATGAATCCTAAAATGGTTCCGTTTGCTTTTCACACTATTATTCGTGGTTACGGTTGGGTTTCTCCAAAAGGATTTTTGACTTACCAGATGCAGATGAAACAATATTTAGAAGATTCATATTCTAAAACTGATAAAAGCTTCGAACACCAACGTTGTGATGCATTTTTAACACAGATTTATAAGTATTATAAGGAATTGTGATATTTTGAAATGCAAAGTTCGGCAAAGAAAATCGCAAAGTTCACAAAGTTTTGTATTCAATTCTTGGCGTTCTTAGCGAAAACTCAGCGTAGCTTTGCGATACAAAAAATTAAGGAATTATTTTTTCCTTCAGAATCTCATTTATTTCACTCGCCCTTGTTAAAGTCATCATGTGTGAACCTTTTTTGACTGTATAAGTAGCTTTGACTTTTCTATGAGGCAAAGTATGATCTTTTGTTCCGTGAATATGAATGATTTTATCTGAATTTGGCGTTTTTTCCTTGTCCCATTTAATAATCATTTCAATACTTCGTTTGATGTATTTGGGTTTTTTAGCTTTAAGCATACTTTTGAATGTTTGCTTATTTTTCTTTCTGTCTGGTTCAACTATTGGCTGAAGAAATTTTGCTCCTCCTAACAACATTCTTGCAGGAATGATTTTATATATTGGAATGTATTTTTGAAACTTGTAACGAAAAGGAAGCTCTTTTCTGAATTTAGCACTTGAAATGAGAATTGTTTTTTCTGTTTTAATGAGTTCATTTAATTCAGCACAAATCATTCCACCCAATGAAACTCCAATTAAAATGACCTTCTGATTGGTGTCAATTTTTGAGACAAAGGTGTTAGCAAAATCATTGAGTGAAGTTCGTTTTTCAAGTGTTTCATATTCGAAAAAAGTAAGTGTAAAGTTAGAATCTAAATCTCTAATGAAAGTAAGTGAGTCGAAAATGCGTTTATCCGATCCTTGTCCTGGGAAAAAATAGATGTTTGTTTTCTCTTGTGAATAGGAAATCAAAATTACACTTTGTAATAAAAAAAGGAATATAAGTCTCATGAAAATAATGCAAGATTTATG
This sequence comes from Bacteroidota bacterium, assembly GCA_040386975.1. Classification (GTDB taxonomy): domain Bacteria; phylum Bacteroidota; class Bacteroidia; order Flavobacteriales_D; family Crocinitomicaceae; genus M2408. Next base: position 39,408 of record JAZKEO010000006.1, read on the forward strand.
TAAAATTAATAGTAATTTCTAATAAAAAAACTTATATTTGTGTATAAACTAATTACATATGTTATGAAATATCTAATTCCCTTTGATTTTTCACCGATAAGTAAAAACGCTGTTAATCAAGCTTTAAATTTTGCTGAATTTACAGGTGGAGAAATTTCAATAATACATGTTGTTCATGATAAAGAGTTGTTTTGGCAAAAAGAACAAAATTTAAAAGCTTACGCATCAAGTCTTAAGTTTGAAGATAATGTAGTTGTCTCCAGTCATGTTGTTGTTGGAGATGCGCTTTTAGATATTGGAAAATTAGCCGAATACCATGGCATTGATTTAGTAATTATGGGTACACACGGTGTTGATTCAATGCAAAAAATATTTGGAAGTAATGCGGTTAAGATTATTAAAAATTCGATTGTTCCATTTATTGTTTTTCAAGAACATTACGAGTATAAAAGAATCAAGAAAATTGTCATGCCTTTTTCAATTGACACAAAAAGTATGCACGTTCTAAAATTTGCAGCAAAAATATCTAAATTGTATAACGCAGAGATTCATTTAGTTGGAAGGTCTCATACGGATGAGTTTTATAAACACAAAGAGAATGCAACTGTTATTATGGCAAATAAGTTTTTGAAAGAAGTTGATATCAAACATCATTTTGAAATCATTCATGTTTCAAAAGCTGATTTTCAAGACAAAGTCTTGGATTACGCTTCATCCATTGATGCAGATTTAATTGCTACAACATTTTATTCTGATTCAATCTTACCAGTTTTTGAGAAGTTTGTTCAAAATTTAATAGTAAACAAAAATCACATTCCGGTGCTTTGCGTGAATTCTATTACTTTGAAGAAAGTTGAATCGTATTTCTGGAATTTCTAACGGGATTTCTAAAAATTGCTTTTTCTTCGTTGAACTTTAATTTTAAAAAGCTCATTTACACGAGTAAACTCATTTTTTAAAATCTTGTTCGTCTCAAAAAATCTAATTTTTAGAAACCCTCTTAAGTTAAAAAAAGAGTATTATTTGTAATAGGGAGCAATCATAACATAAACCACAACGCCAGTTACTGCTACGTAAAACCAAATCGGCCACGTATAACGTGTAAGTTTTTTATGTTTTTCGAAATCGCCTTTCCATGCATGGAAATAAGCAAATAAAACCATTGGAATGACCAAAACGCTTAACAAAATGTGTGAAATTAAGATGAAGTAGTAAATGTATTTTGAAGCTCCGCTTCCACCAAAAGCTGTTGAGTCTGAAGTCATGTGGTACACAACATACAAAGCCAAAAACACTAATGATAAAACGATACAAAATTTCATGATCATTTCATGAACAGAGCGGTTTTTACGTTTTATAGCAACTAACGCTAAAACTAAAAATAAAGCTGTAACACCATTGATTGTGGCGTAAATTGGAGGTAAAATACTCGAATCAAAATTTGGAATTTCGATTTTAACTTTAAACAATAAAGCAACAACCAAAGGAATTGCGATAGAAGCAATTGTTGTTAGCAGTTTAAAACGCTTGATTTTACTCGCTGATTTCATACTCGTATTCATATTTTAATAATTTTCTTAAGTCTTTGTGTAGTAAATCAACTTGTTTGGTATCTGTCCCAACATAAACTCCACGAACGTAACCTTCCGTGTCAATCAAAACAAAAGCAGGGGAATGTGCATAACCACCTTCTGATTCAATATCTTTGTTTGCAAATACATTGAAGTAATTTATACCTAAAGCATGTGTTTTTTCTTCGTCTCCTGTGAAAAAATGCCAATTTTTAGCCGTAATTCCGTGTAGTTTGATATAACGTCTTAAAACGCTTGGTTTGTCGTTGTCAGGATTGATGCTAAATGACATGAATTGCACGTATTGTTCTAAGTCTTTTGTTAGAAAAGACAAACGTTTCATTTGTGATGTCATCTTTGGACAAATCGTTGGACAAGAAGTAAAGAAGAAATCTGCAATCCACACTTTTCCTTTCATGGATTTTGACGTAATCATCACAGAATCTTGATTCAAGTATGAAAATGCTGGAATTTTAGGATAAATAGTGTCTGTTACTTCTTTTCCATCCACTGTAGAATATTCGACATCGTAATTTCCAACAATCGGTAAAACACGAACTTTTTTATCTTCTGTACAAGAAACAAAAAGAAGAAAAGATAAAACGAATAAACTAAATTTTGATAAGCTAACACTCATAACTACTAATTTCTAACTACGAACTCTTAATTCTTTACTTTTTTAGCGTCAGCCTGCTTGTCGTATTGTTTATCAAGCAAAGCCATGTGTTGTTTCATTCTTCTGATCATTCCTTCGCTGTCGCCTTTCAAAACCATTCTCAAATGATTTTTTTTATCAACCAACAAAAGTAATTTTTGGTAAGAATCTTTTCCGTCTTTCAACAAATTTTCGCCGTTTCGGGAAATGTTAAACAACTTTTTGGAATCTCCACTTGCTAAAAGCCAGATTTTTGGATCGTATTCCTCGAATTGCTCTTTCAAAATGGATTCCGTTAATTTTAAATTTTTAACTGGATTTCCATTTCCATCGGTAACAAAAGAAACAATTTTTAAGTGATTTAATTTCTTCTGATTTTTTCTTAAGTGCTGGTAAATCAATTGGTCAAAATGCCAAAGAGAAATTGCACAGGAGTCAGGACAAGTTTGTTGAATTGTTGTAAACAAAACAACTTGATTTTTGAATGATTTATTGTTGTATTTTTTTCCGTCAATTCCTTTAAACGAATAAGCTGGAATTTCTCCCATATCGTCCAATTCTTTGAATTTGTGCTCACATCCTCGAGAGGACATGAATATCAACAAAAAAGCCGGGCCAAATAAAAGAAACGCTAAAATTGTTCCTTTTTTTAGACCGGCAGAAGCTTTTTTTTCAGCCATTTAATTTCTTATAAACCCATGTATAATTTAATCGCATCATCAATAGCAGTTGCTTCGACTATGAGTATAAATATTAAATATAAAATGAAAATGAAGTAAGGAATAAGAATCATGTATTTCAATGATTTCTTCTCATCACCTAAGTGCATAAAGATTAATACGATGTAACCTGCTTTTACTAAAGTTAAAACGATGAAAAACCATTTTGTAAGTTCCCAATAATCTGAACTTTGTTTGATGTAAGCTCCACAAGCAACCTCAACAGCAGTGATGATTGTCAATAATGCAGTTACTTTCCAAATTTTTGCTCTTAATTTCTTTCCGTGTTCTTCGCTGTGGTGAACATCTAAAGAATACTCTATAATATCGTCTCTTTCCATAATTTGTAGGAATAAATAAGTTACTTTTTAATTAAACTAAGTAGAAGAAGGTAAATACAAATACCCAAACTAAATCGACAAAGTGCCAGTATAAACCAGTTTTTTCAATCATTTCGTAATGCCCTCTTTTCTCGTTTGTTCCGCGAGCAACACCTAAGAAAATAATGATGTTAAACATTACACCTGAAAATACGTGGAATCCATGGAATCCTGTAATGAAGAAAAAGAATTGACCGTATTGAACTGGACCGTATTCGTTAGCTTGTAAGTTTGCACCGTAAGTAATACGATTTGGCGTACCACTATTTACGGCTTCCCAGTACATTTTTTCTGCTTCTGCACCTTCTATAACAGTTTGTTTTTTACCTTTAATTTGATATTTTGCTCCAGATTCTTTGATGATTAATTTCATGTGCTCATCTTTCGCTTTGTTGATTTTGGCAACAGTTCCATCATGTAAATGAATCATTCCATCTTCAACGTGACCAGCAACAACTGCATGTTGGAATGTATGCATCAAATCTTCAGTGATAATTTCACCTTTTTTGTGATGGTGACCAGCAGTAACAACTGTGAAGTTTTTGATTTCTCCAAAATGTCCTTTTACAATTGCTCTTGAACCATCAGCTAATTCAACTTTTCCGAATTCAGAACCGTGAATGAAGTGATACCACTCCCAAGCTTGAGAACCAACGAAGAAGAAACCACCAATGATTGTAGCAATCATCCATTTCATAACTCCTTTTTTGTCCATTCTATGTCCAGCCTCAACAGCTAAAACCATTGTTACAGAAGAAACAATCAAGATAAATGTCATCAAGGCAACATAAATCAAAGGATAACCGTGACCTAAGAAAGGTAAAGAGTTAAACGTTTCCTCACCAATTGGCCAAGCTTCTTGAGCTGTATGTCTTGTGAAACCGTAAGCAATAAGTAATCCTCCAAATGTCAATGCATCTGAAACAAGGAAAAACCACATCATTAATTTACCGTAGCTAGTGCTAAACGGAGAAATTTTACCACCCCATAAGGTAGCATTATCAATTTGAGCTGAAGCGTGATCTGCCATTTTAATAAATTTTTTGCAAGTTTAATGAATAAAAAGTAAAAATACCAACAAATAAAGCCATAATATGCCTAAAAAATGCCAGAAAATTGAACCAAGCTTTATACTTAATTGATTATCAGGACTTAATGTTGGTTTAAAAGTAATTAGAACCATTCTAAATAAGTAAATGATTGCTCCAAGAATATGTAAAAGGTGTAAAATTGTAATAATGTATAAGTAAGAAGTTGCCGTATCGCGTGATTGATTGATTTTTAATTGCAAAGGAGCAGACAATTTTTTATTTCCAAAATACAAGTCGCGATTTTTGTATTTCAATTCTTTTCCTTTATAATAAATATTAAAATCTTTCCCTAATTTTCCTTTGTAGAAAAAATCTCCACGATTGTCGCGAATGTTCCAAGAAAGAAATTGCAATCTTCTCATTTCGGTATATTTCAATTCCTTACCGCTTGTAGTTACCAATTTGTTTTTTTGTAAACTAACTGGTTCTCCTTGGTAATACAAAGTGAATTTTGGTGACAAAGATGAAATTGAATAACCAGATGGATTTGCTGTTTTTTCAAAAACTTCAACAAAGTTCTTCAATTCCTTATCTTGTTTTTCGTTTAAAACTTTTCCATCAACCAAATAATCATTTGCGTTGACTTCAATGAATTTATCTAAATATTTGATTTCAAAATAATCGCCATAACGACCTTCAGAAACTAAAATCGAATTTCTCAAGTTTGCTCCTTTGTCAACTAATTGACCGTAACCTTTCCATTGAAAATAGACAAATAGAAGTCCAAAAATCAAGGTAAAACTCATGAAAATTTTCAAAAACGGAAAATTTCCTTTTTTAGAAAAGTGAATCGCAAGAATGTAAGTTATACTACTAAAAATGATAGCTGCAGTACTGAACCAAAAACCACTTGGAAGCGGATATTTAACCCAAAATGTATCTCCCATGGAAACGATGTATGCTGAAGTAAATCCAGCAAAAATCATGACTATACTAAAAATGGAAACGTAAACCAGATTTTTTTTCATTTTGAGTTTAACCTCTGGGCTCAACTCATCACTGTATTTTTTTTGCATACTATTTTTTAAACTTTATCAAAAACATATAAAAACTGAATAACTGGTAGGTAGAGAAAAGAGGCAAACATCAGTTTTTTAGCGTCTTTATCATCACAAGTAAGAAAAAGTTTGTAAGCGTACCAAAAAAACCAAGCGCTTGCAATTGTTCCGATGATTAATGTTGTAATTCCAGTCCAACCCAAAACCCAAGGTAACAAACTGAAAGGAATTAATAAAAAAGCATAAGTCACAATTTGAAAAGCAGAAGCTTTGTCTTTCCCACCTTTTGATGGTAATAAGGAAAATCCACCAGCTTTGTAATCGTCGTAAACTACCCATGCAATTGCCCAAAAATGTGGAAATTGCCAAATAAATTGCACGAAAAATAATACTCCTGGCATCAAACCGAATTCATTTGTATAAGCAATTGCACCTAACATTGGAGGCATTGCACCAGGAAAAGCGCCAACAAAAACTGCCCATGGAGAAATACGTTTCATCGGTGTGTAGATAAATACATATAAAACGTAAGAAAGTAAACCAAGAATTGCTGTTGTGAAGTTTAATTGATATAATAAAACTAAACCCACTAGTAAACTTACAATAACTACAATGTAGCTTTCGCTTAAAGTCATGTTATTCTGCGGTAAAGGTCGATTTTGTGTCCGTTTCATCAATTTGTCCAAATCTTTTTCCCAAATTTGATTTGAACCATTTGAAGCGGCAGTAACTAAAAATCCACCTAAAACCAAATACGTTATTTGAAGTAAATCTTTTCCTCCAGCAAAAAGGTAACCAGATAATGCTGAAACAATTACCAGTGCTGAAAGTCTCAATTTCGTGAAAGAAACGTAAGCCTTAAGTTTAGAAGGAGAGCTTTCTTGTAAATTTTTTTCCACGCTTTTTTTCTGCAAAGTTATTTATTTTCTTTAATCTGAAACTGTTTTGAATTATTAATCTTAAAATTTTAGAAATTCAAAAGTGCTTTAATTTTTTAAGAGGGTTTCTTTAAAATTAGATTTTTCGAGGCGAGTAATATTTAATAAAGTGAGTTTACTCGTGTAAATGAGCTTTATTAAATTGAAGCTCAACGATGAAAAAGCACCACGAAGTAGCACCGAAGGTAATTTTAGGAAACCCGTAAAATAAAAAAACTGCCCTAAAGCAGTTTTAATATACTATTCAACATCGTCTTCTTCGCCATCATCTTTGTCGGCAACATCGTATTCGTCTTCAACATCGTCGTCAGCGAATTCATCTTCGTCGTCAACTTTTACCTCGTCAGCTTTTACCAAGTCATCGTCTTCATCAAAATCATCATCCTCATCATCAACACTTTTTGCTTTCAAAGTTGGTTTGTTGATTTTCACTAAATAGATAATCTCTTCAGTTTCCCACAATAAAGCATCTAAAGTTTCACCAGTTGGTGTTTTTATCTGAGTCATTCCTTCGCTAAATCCATCTGGAAAAGCAAGTAAAAGTAGTTTTTTTTGATCAATCGACAATTTGTCGTAACTTACTATTGCTCGTTTTTTTGACATATTTATTAAATTTCTAATTTATGAATTCTATTTATTGGTAAAATAACATTTTGCTTCAAGACAATTGCTGAATCTGTTACTGCCCAAATAGTTGTATCTACTCTTTTTTTGCCAGCATCATCAGAGAAATAAATTTTCACTTTTTGATGTTCTAGATTACCTAAAGTTATAGCTCTCTCAATGGTTGATTTACGCTCTTTTTGAGCACTCTCACTTTTTAATATATCTTCGTGTGGAAAATGTAAACTAGCAATTTTTTCTTTTTCAATAATTTTGTATTCTAACTCTTCCATATTCGATATTTAGCACAAAAATATATTAAAAGTTGAAATGAAAAATAAAAAAGCACAAAAATTTAATTTTTTTTCAAAAAAAAGAGGCTATCCTTTTGAAATAGCCTCTTTCTAATAGTAGTAAGTTTAGAAAATTACTGTAAAATCAGATTAGTATTTTCTTTTTTCTTGAAACTAAAAACGTTTAAAACTACAAAAACGATGTAAAATACTTATAAAAACCTCACACATCAATTTCAAGTTTTAAGAAAATACTAATTACTGATACTAATTTCTAATCCTGTAAAGCAAAACTAAATTTATTTTTACATTTATTGACGCAAAATGTATATTTGTCGATATTAAATGAATATTTATAGGCTATTATTTATTTTCTGGAAATTCAGAATGAATTAATTTAATTTTTTCCAGATGAATTTGAAAGATAAATAAGAACATAGAATTCCTAAAATGATTCCACCTAATATATCAGATAAATAATGTACACCAAGATAAAGTCGAGAATAGCAAACGAGTAAAACGATTCCAAATAAAAAGTAACAGAAGGTTTTATATTCTTTATATAAAACAAAACAAAAACAACTTACAATAACAGCAAAATTTGTCGCATGTGAGGAAACAAAACCGTACAATCCACCTGAATAAAAGTCGTTTTTAGAGATTTGATAAAGATGTAAACTATCTTTAATGAGTAAGTTGTGTGACGGACGATAACGTTGAACTACTTCTTTTAAAGCGTAAACTGAAATCGCATCAGCGAGAACCAAGGTTAAAACAACGAAGATCAAAAATATAACCGCAGATTTTAAACCAATTTTACGATAAGCTAAATAAATGAGAATTAAATAAAGTGGAATCCAAGTAATTTTCGCTGAAACCCACCACATGAATTCATCCAAAAAAGGAGAGTTCCATGAGTTTACGCTTAAAACAATGGCTTGATCTAATGATTCAAGAAATTTAACCATTCAGCTCTTTCCAAATTAAATCTTTTAATTCAGTTAATCCTTGTTTTGCAAGCGATGAAATGAATAAATGTGGAATATCAGGTAAATCTTCAGCAATTTGCTCTTTTAAAATATCATCCAACATATCAGATTTTGTGATAGCAAGAATTTTGTCTTTGTGCAATAATTCAGGATTATACTGTTTTAATTCATTTATTAAAATCTTGTATTCGTTGTGAATATCATCAGAATCAGCTGCAATCATAAAGAGTAGCAAAGAATTTCGTTCGATGTGACGTAAAAAACGCAAACCAATTCCTTTTCCTTCAGATGCTCCTTCAATGATTCCAGGAATATCTGCCATCACAAAAGAACGGAAATCTCTGTATTTTACAATCCCAAGATTTGGTCGTAAAGTAGTAAATGCGTAATTTCCGATTTCAGGTTTTGCATCAGATAAAACCGAAAGAAGTGTACTTTTCCCCGCATTTGGGAAACCAACTAAACCAACATCAGCTAAAACCTTTAACTCTAAAATTTTCCAACCTTCTTTTCCTTCTTCACCAGGTTGAGAATAAGCAGGAGAACGATTGATAGAAGATTTAAAATGGTTGTTTCCTTTTCCTCCTCGACCTCCAGGAATTAATATTTTTTCTTCGCCGTCGGCAGTAATTTCAAATAAAATTTCATTTGTTTCAGCATCACGAGCTAGAGTACCAATTGGAACTTCGATGTATTTGTCGTGACCTTCAGAACCTGTTTTCATGTTTCCCGAACCGTGAGCTCCATGTCCAGCTTTTACATGTTTTTGAAATTTCAAATGTAAAAGTGTCCACAATTGGGCGTTACCTTTAAGAATAACATGACCACCACGACCACCATCACCACCATCAGGCCCTCCCATTGGAATGTATTTTTCACGTCTATAATGTGTCGATCCACCACCTCCGTTTCCAGAAGTTCCATGAATTTTAACGTAATCAACAAAGTTATCGGAAGCCATTTTGTAATGAGGAGTTAAGAATGAAGAGTTAAAAGTGAAAAGTTTTTAACTTATCTCAAAAAGAATAAAATTAATAAGCACAAAAGTACGAATAAAAAGTCAAATTAATAGTAACTCCAATAAACTCAGTTTACAAAAGTTAAATATTAATCGCTTTTTTATTTAAAATCAAAGTCTTTAAGCGAAGCGGTCTAAAGTCTTGAAGTCTTTCGTCTGATTTAGGAATTTACCGTATCCAAAGCCAGATACAATCTATCCGAAATTTCGTCAATTGTACCGTGACCATCAATAGAAATAAATTTATTTTGAGCTTGATAAAATGATTTTACCGGCATCGTTTCTTTGATGTAAACATCAATACGATGCTGAATAATTTCAGGATTTGCATCATCAGGTCTTCCACTAAATTCAGCTCTTTTCAGCAAACGCTCTTTCAATTCATTTTCCTCAACATCTAAAGCTAACATCAAAGCAATTTCAGTGTTTTGAGTTTTAAGAAATTCATCTAAAGCAAGTGCTTGTGCATTTGTTCTCGGAAAGCCATCAAAAATAAATCCTTTCGGATTTTCTTGTTTGATAACTTCGTTTTTTAACATGTTAATTGTTACATCATCAGGCACTAAAGAACCTTTATCCATGAAACTTTTAGCTAAAACACCTAATTCGGTTTCACCTTTAATATTTGCTCTAAAAATATCACCTGTTGACAAGTGAGTTAGACCATATTTTTGAATCAAACGCTCAGATTGAGTTCCTTTTCCAGCTCCTGGAGGGCCAAATAAAACGATATTTAACATCTTATTCTTCAATTAATTTATAAATTGCATCTAAATTTCTACCATGTTCGTTGTAGTCTAAGCCGTAACCTACTACAAAATCATTAGGTATGGAAAAACCAATTAAATCTGGTTTGTGTTTTCCTTGAAAAGCATTTGGTTTGTATAACAAAGATCCTATCTTTAAAGAAGCAGGATTAAAAGCACTCAAATAGGAATAGATTTTATTCATTGTAATGCCAGTATCGACAATGTCTTCCAAAATAACAACGTGTTTACCTTCGATATCGGTATTTAAACCAATTAATTCGTCCACACGACCTGTCGAACCTGTGCCTTTATAAGAACTTACTTTCACAAAAGAGATGGCACAAGGGATGGAAATTTTTTTCATTAAATCACTTGCAAACATAAACGAGCCATTTAAAACAGAGATGAAAATTAACTCTTTTCCAAGATATTCTTCATTAATTTGATTGGCAAGAATTTGTATTTGAGATTGAATTTCCTCAGCAGAAATAAAAATATCAAATGATTTATCGTGTATGTGTACCAAAATTTGAATTTTTTGCGAAATTACTAAATTTTTATCTAAAAGGGATAGAATTCTGAGTATTTAAATAAAAAACCAGTTAATGTATGGTTTTATTTTAATTTTCAACATGGAATATTCGTGAAGTAAAGAGGAGGATTTAAAGGTTAGTCTTCTCTATTGAGGTTGCTTTGTATTTGTAAAAACATAGCTCTATCACAATCTCCTTTACAGTCTATTATATGTCCTTTTTGATTGTATGTCAGAGTCATGTGAAATTCTCCATTTTCGTGATAAAAATTCCAATCTCCTGAATAATATCCTTTAACAAATTGACCGATTTTCTTAAGTTTTCCATTTGAATAATAAGAAGTGTATTTTCCCTCTAAAAAACCATTCTTGTAGAAACTTTCTTCTATCTTTTGACCATTTTCTTTGAACGAAAAACTATTCCCTGATAATGAATCATTTAAATAATTTATTTCAGTTGCAATGTTTCCGTTTGAGTGATAAGTGAGCCATTTTCCTTCTTTTAAGCCATTGACATAATTTTCTTCTTGTCTAAGATATCTAATTGAACCTCTTGGTAAGCCATAAAACAACCATTTGCCAGATTTTAAGTAATTTTTATAACTGCCAATGCAACACAGTTCCCCATTTGAAAAGTATGATTTAAATTCTCCAACTGACCTTCCCATATCATAATTTCTTTTATAAACTAATCTACCTTTTCTATCATAATTTATAATTTCTCCATCAATTAAACCATTTTTATATTTCTCAATACAATTTATTTGACCATTACTAAAATATGATATTTTTTTTGTGTACAATCCATTTTCATAATAATTTTCATCAAAATAATAACCACTTTCATCAAACTGAATTTGTTTACCGTCTATTTTACCTTCCTTAAAATTATAGATTTGGCAAATCCTCTTTTTGTTGTTGACCTTAATAATTCCAGTGTACAAATTGCCTTTATAAATAATAAGTGAATCATAAAGAAAGCCATGTTGAGTATCTCCTAAATTTAAGCCCGATAAAGTCTGAACGCTGTCAATTTCAACTCCAGCTACTCTTTTTGTTTTTGGTGCTTTTTTGTAGGTTTGACCATAAAGACTAAAAGCAAAACATAAAAAAAATGATAAATTAATAATTGTTTTCATTTAAGTTGTGCTTTAAGAAGTTAACATTGTTTGTGTTCAAACAAATATAGTGAATTTAAATTAATTTTGATAATTGCAAACAAAAAAAGACTTTTAAGAACCCAAGTCTAAGTCAAAAATAGGATTCTTAAATCGATAATCGAATTAAATTAAAACATTACATTTACCGAAAATTAAAGTATCTTTTGTGAAATTAAGTCAAACAAGCAAACAAGTAATTTTCCTTTTAGCTTTGGCTACTTGTTTATCAGGGTTTATTGATCCTCCTTTTGCTCTTTTAATGGGATTGGTAATTTCTCAAACTATCGGACATCCCTTTATTCAACTCAATCAAAAAGCAACGGGCGGTTTATTAAAAGTTTCAGTTATTGGTCTGGGTTTTGGAATGAATTTACATCATGCATTAGAAGCGGGAAAAGAAGGTCTAGTTTTCACCATTTTTTCAATCGCAATTACACTTTTTGCAGGTTGGCTTTTGGGTAAATGGCTGAAAGTAGAAAAAAACACTTCTTATTTGATTTCAAGCGGAACAGCAATTTGTGGAGGAAGTGCGATTGCTGCAGTTTCTGCAATTATCAAAGCAAACGAAAAACAAATGAGTGTTGCTTTGGGTACAATTTTCATCTTAAATTCAATCGCCTTATTAATTTTTCCAGCTATTGGCCATTGGTTAAACTTATCACAATATGAATTTGGACTTTGGTGTGCTGTGGCGATTCACGATACTAGCTCGGTTGTTGGTGCGGCGGCAAAATACGGTCAAGAAGCTTTGCAGATTGCAACAACAGTAAAATTAGAACGTGCACTTTGGATTATCCCACTTTCTATTTTAACTGTATTTGTAATGAAAACGGAAAGTAAAAAAGTGAAAATCCCTTATTTTATTGCTTTTTTTATAGCTGCAATGTGTATCGCAACCTATTTTCCTGAATTTAAAAGTGCTTACACCGTTGCTGTATTAATCGCAAAAAAAGGAATGACGCTTACTTTGTTTTTAATCGGAGCTGGACTTTCACTAAGCACAATTAAATCTGTTGGAGCAAAACCTTTGATACAAGGAGTTTTACTTTGGATCATGATTAGTTTACTTTCTCTAAGTATGATTTTGTTAACTTAATGATTTCAAAAAATCTAACTTTTTAAATTATGAAAAAAAGCATTTATATCTTCTTGGCAATTTTAGTGTCTTTCAGTTTTGGCTTTGGTTTAAATTCATTTATTTCCGAGGAAACGAAAGAAATCAAAAAAGTAACTGGAATTGGTGGAGTCTTTTTTAAATGTAAAGATCCAAAAAAATTAAAAGAATGGTACAAGAAAAATTTGGGTTTAAATACAGACCAGTATGGAACAAATTTTCAGTGGTATCAAGGAGCGGATTCAACAAAAAAAGGATATACACAATGGAGCCCTTTTTCAGAGAAAACAACTTATTTTGGTAATCCAGAGCAAAAATTCATGATAAATTACCGCGTTGCCGATATGGATTACCTTGTCAAAGAATTTAAAAAAGAGGGTATTGTTATGGTTGATTCTGTTGAAACAGTGGAATATGGTAAGTTTCTTCACATTTTAGACCTAGAGGGAAATAGAGTAGAACTTTGGGAACCATATGATAATGATTATGGGAAAATTACTGGTGGATTGACGTATTGAGTTTAAAATTCACTTAATAAATTTTGTCTTTTAGTTGACTTTCAAAAATTTTATTATATTTGTGTAGCTTAGCTCTTTTGATTTTTTTTTAAAATCTGAGTCAAATACATTTATTTTATCGTTTCAACATCCAATTCCTATGAAAAAAATAATTCTACTTTCAGGATTTTTTAGTCTTTTTAGTACCTTAATTTTCGCAAAACATGTTGATGAAAATCAAGCAAGAGAAGTTGGTCAAGCTTTTTTAAAAAGCAAACAACTTACTATAGATGTCTCAAATTTGCAACTGATTTACAAGTCAAATTCAAATGAAGCTACTTATTTTTATGTTTTTAACATAAATCATGGATTTATCATTGTTTCAGGAGACGATCATGTAAGTCCTGTTTTAGCCTATTCAAATAATAAAACGTTTGATTTGCAAAACATTCCACAAAATGTTCAAAAATGGCTTGAAGAATATAAAAATCAAATCCGTTATGTGATCGAGAATAATGTTGAAGCCGATGAGGAAACTAAAGCTAAATGGGAAAATTTATTAAATAAAACTCAAAGCGAAAGTATTGAAAAATCTGCTGTTGCTCCTTTGATGCAAACAACTTGGGATCAATCACCTTATGTTAATGCAATGTGTCCTGGCGGTTCTGTAACTGGTTGCGTTGCAACTGCAATGGCTCAAATCATGAAATATTGGAATTACCCAGCAACCGGTTCAGGGTTTCACTCCTATAATCATGCAACTTATGGTACCTTATCAGCTAATTTTGCTGCTTCAACTTACAATTGGAGTTCCATGCCAAATGATGTAAACAGTGCAAATTCTGCTGTAGCCAAATTAATGTCTGATGTTGGAATAAGTGTAGATATGGATTACAGCCCTCAATCGAGTGGAGCTTACGTAATTTCATCAGCTAGTCCTGTTACAAATTGTTCTGAATATGCACTTGAAACTTATTTTGGTTATAAAACAACCTTACAAGGGATTAAAAAATCGAGTTATACACAATCAGATTGGGTAAATTTATTAAAAGCAGAATTGACTGCTGGACGACCAATTTTGTACGCAGGTTTTGGTTCCGGTGGCGGACATTGTTTTGTTGCCGACGGCTTTGACAATAGTGATTATTTTCACATGAATTGGGGATGGGGAGGTTATTATGATGGATACTTTTTAATTACTGCTTTAAATCCAACAGGAACAGGAACGGGTGGTGGAACAGGTGGTTTCAATAGTGGACATCAGGCTGTAATCGGAATCGAACCTCCTTCAGCAGCACCCTTAACATACGATTTAGAACTGTATGATTTCTTAACACCTTCAGCGACAATTATCGATTATGGAGCTGCCTTTTCAGTAAGTACTAATGTCAGCAATATAGGTGGTGCAAATTTTTCAGGAGATTATTCGATAGCCATTTTTGATGATGCTTCCAATTTTATTGATTACGTGGAAATAAAATTGGCATTCAATTTAGCGGCAGGAAATCATTATACTAATAATTTAGTGTTTTCAAATGCTGGTTTATTGAGTATGTTACCCGGAAATTATTACATAGGCTTGTATTATCGTCCTTCAGGAGGAAATTGGACTCAAGTTAATCCAACAGGTTCTTATTCAAATTGGGTTCCAATTACAATTGCTAACCCAAATGATATTGAGCTTAATTCTGCAATGACTGTTTTTCCCGGATCAACTTTGATGCAAGGACAGCCAGCTTCAGTAAATCTAAATATTATTAATGATGGTACATCTGATTTTATTGGAGATTATTCTGTTAGTTTGTATGATTTAGATGGTGCTTTTATGCAATCTATAGAAATCATTTCAGAAACGGACGGACTTCCTCCAACTTATACATATAATGATCCCTATTTAACGTTTAGTACTTCATCGATTAATGTTGCACCAGGAACCTATTTACTAGCTGTACAGCATTATCAAGATGGAGAAGGCTGGGAATTAACAGGTTCAAGTTATTACCAAAACCCGATTAAAGTAACGGTTGTTGCACCAGGTTTACAAGCTGATATCTTTGAAGTGAATAATGATGTTTCACAGGCCTACAATCTCCCACTCACTTTTAGTGGAAATTCAGCCACTCAAAATACGAACGGAACGAATATTCACATTGAAAGTGATAATGATTATTTTAAACTTGTTTTAGCAGCAGGTTTTGACTATTCAATAGACGCAAGGCTTCACGATTCATACAATAGTGGAAATGGAAATATTTATTCTGTTGATGCTTTATTTTCTTATTCAGGCGATGGAGTAAATTGGTCTGATGCATTTGATGATTTATTGACCAATAACATTGTAATGAATAATGGAGGAACACTTTATTTTCATGTGGCGCCATATTTTTCTGGTGAGACAGGAACGTATTTGTTGGATATGACTTTAGATAGAACGATAACAACTTCAATATCAGAAAATAAGGAACTTGCTGATTTAATCAAAGTGTTTCCTAATCCAGCGAAGGAATTTGTGACAATCGAATTGAGTGAATTCCAAGGAGAAGTTGAATCCATTGATTTGTTTAATATTCAAGGTATTAAAGTTGATACAAAGATTCTTTTAGAGAAAGAAAAAATCTTGAATTTAAGTTTGCGAAATTATGCTGAAGGAGTTTATTTCATTCGATTTAATTCAAAGGAAGGAATTTTAACTAAGAAAATAATCGTTAAAAAATGAGAATAATTTGTATTTTATTACTCGGAATTTTAGTTGGCTGTAAGTTAAGAAAACAGATGAAAGTTGAATTGGTTGAACCTTTGTTTACCTCTGGCCCTCCAACTTTAATTTATAAAACAAAAAAAGACTACAGCAAATTGGTTCCTGTAATTTTATCTGACGACAAAACAAAAATCGTTTCCTTTCCACATCAAAGTGATTTAAAAAAAGGAGCTCAATTAAGTGTTCCAACGGCTTTAAACACGAATTATTACCTCGATAATCGTGGAATTGGATTAAATGTTGCGTTTTTGAAATATACCTATAAGGAATATTCAGAACTTGATTCTATACCAAATGCAAACGAATTATTCTCTCTGATTGTCGATAGTGATCCGTTGGTAAAATTGTGTGATTGCGGAAATAGAAATACGTTTACAGATATCGTTCCACAGTTAAATTTATTAATCACAAAAAACGAATTGAGAAAAAGATGTAAAGTTTTAAAATGAATTTAACTTTTGGCACAATTTTTACTAATTAAAAACAATATTATAAGATTTAACATGAACACGAAGTCTCACGAATACCTTACTTTTAATTTAAAAATAATGAGTAAAAAATCAATCTATTTATCAGCATTACTCTTGGCAGGAAGCTCAAGTTTTTCTATTGCTCAAATCCCAAATTTAAAGAAAGTTGGCGAAAAAGTTGGTGTAACAAAAACAAGTTCTCTTTCAGAAGATGAGGTAGGAAGGGCTTTGAAGGAAGCTTTAAATCGAGGAATTGAAAAAGGCGTAAGTCAACTTTCAAAAGCGGATGGCTATTTCAAAGATCCACAAATCAAATTACTTATGCCTGACGAAGCGAAAGGAGTTGAGGACAAGTTAAGAAAAATGGGTCAAGGAGCAAAAGTTGATGAGGCGATTGAATCCATGAATCGTGCAGCTGAAGATGCTGCAAATGGAGCAAAAGATTTGTTTGTGGAAGCGATTAAAAACTTAAGTTTAAAAGATGTAATGAACATTTTGAATGGTGCTGATGATGCAGCAACTCAATTTTTAAGCACAAATACACGTTCGCAATTGTTTGAAAAATTTAAACCAGTAATCAAAGTTTCACTTGATAAAGTCGGAGCAACTAAACATTGGACAACTGTTTTTACTGCTTACAATGCGATTCCATTGGTGAAAAAAGTAAATCCAGATTTAGTGGAATATGCTACTAATAAAGCGATTGACGGTTTATTTATTCAAATTGCTAAAGAAGAATTAGAAATTCGTAAAAATCCAGCAGCACGAGTTACAGATTTACTAAAAAAGGTTTTTACTAAATAATCCTAGGACAAAATATGATCCAAATTGCAATAATTTCTTCCAGCATTAGAAAGGATAGAAAAAGCAACCGAGTAGCCCTCTTTTTTAAATATTATTTAGAGGAAAATAATTTGGCTCAAGTCGATCTTTTAGATTTGAAAGAGTATGCTTTTCCTTTATTTGATGAAAGATTAAAATTTCAGGAAAATCCAAGTGCAAACACACTCGATTTTGCTGAAAAAATTAGAAAGTCTGATGGTGTAATTATCGTTAGTCCAGAATACAATGGTTCCATTCCTGCAAGTCTAAAAAATGTGATTGATTTATTGACAGATGATTGGAAAGGAAAACCTATTGCCATTTCAACCGTTTCTTCAGGAATTTTTGCAGGTTCACAAGTTCTTGGGGCAATTCAATTTACACTTTGGAAAATACGTGCTTGGACAGTTCCAGCATTATTTCCTGTGCCAGAAATTGAAAAGAGCTTTGATGAAAACGGGAATCCTAGCGACAAAACCACAAGTGAAAAAAGAGCCTTAAATTTCTTAAACGAACTTTTTTGGTGTATCGAAGCAAAAAAGCGAATGATTAACTAAATTTCGTATCTTTGAAGCCCTAAAAATAATTTCAAACCAATATAAAACAAATGAATATCTCTAAAATTACCTTAATTGGACTTTTTTCTCTGTCCTTTTTTAGCTTAAATGCTCAAATTAAAATTCAAAAGCCAAGTTTAAAAATCAATACTGGAAGTGGAACACAAGAAATAAACTTTGGAAAAGACCCAAGTGGTTTATTTACAATGGTTTCAGATGATCCAAGTGCGGTTTCGCATAGAAGAATTGCAGTTGAAAATTTAGAAAAGTTGGAGACGGAATACAAAAATGCATCTGTCAATTACGAAGTAATTTCTAAATTAATTAAAGAAACGGAAAGAGAATTAGGTTATGTGAAACAATTGGAGCCAAAAGCAAAATCTGAAAAATATTACGAGCGTTATACACCAATTAAAGAAAAATCGGATAAAGATTTGGCTGTTTATGATCAAGTTTTGAAATCTGAAGATCAACTAAGAAATGATTTTAAAACTTCTTTAGACTACAAAGCGCCATCAGTAGAAAGTTATGGAACAGATAATTATAGTGGTGTTAAATGTTATTGTAGATACAATAATTCATCAACGAAATCACATGCTGATTATTTGACTTCAAAAGCAGAATATGAAAAATTAACAGCTCAACTAATCGGTTATAAAGACAGTGAAACACAAACTGTAATGAATAATTTAGAAACGTGTTTAAAAAACGGTAATAAATATGCAATTTGGGCTTCTAAAGAAAATTTAACTAAAGAAATTACAGAATACAATACAAAAAGTGGTGCTTCTGAACCAAGTAAAGTGATTACAAGATGTGAAAAATATATCGCTGGGTTGAGAAATATCGAAGCTGATAAAAGTTTAGATTTAAGTGCGGAAGCTAAAACAGCGTTGACTGAAGGAATTAAAAATGTTACTAAAACAAAAACAGATTTAGAAACATATATCAGCAGTGGAGCTTTTAAAAAGTATGAGGCAAAAATCCATGCAGACAAAATTGCAAAAGTATTTTTACCAAAAGCAGTTACTGTAAATGCAAAATTGGAAGAGGGAGCAAAAGCTTACATTAAAGGTACTGAATTTGCAGATTACCTTAAAGGTCGTGGTGATGGAGCTGTAGCTTCAACTGTGAAAGCTGTAACATTGACAAAAGAACAAATCGTTGTAAAAAATGATTTTGACTTACCAAAATATCAATATCACGAAATTTGGGTTTCTTACAAAGGTGCTGATGGAAAGTGTTATATGACAGCTGTTTACGCAAGTTACACTTATAAAGGTGGTGGAACTTATGCAACAGTTCCAACTTGGGGAGCTGATGCACCAGAAGAGATGTCTTGCTTGAACGTAAGTAAATAATTACGGACTTCTAAAAAATGCTTTTTCTTCGTTGAACTTTAATTTTAAAAATGCTCATTTACAAATGTAAACTCCGCTTTTAAACCGCGGAGCAGCAACGAAGTTAATCTTGTTCGCCTCAAAAAATCTAATTTTTAGAAATCCTTAGGAATAATTTTGTAAAAACGTTTAGCAAATGAGCTAAACGTTTTTTTGTTTTAAATCAGTGAAATTTTGCTCGAATTAATAAAAGTGGAACTTGAAGATGTTGAAAAACTTCAAGAAATTTGTATTCAAACCTTCAACGAAAGCTATTTTGACAAAAATAGTGAGGCGAATATGGTTTTGTTTTTAAATGAAAATTTCAATTTAGAAAAGTTAAAAGGTGAGTTGATGAACTCAAATTCAATCTGCTTTTTTGCAAGACAAGCAGAAAATATACTCGGCTACCTGAAACTGAATTGGGGAAATTCTCAAACCGAAAAGCAAACTGTAGAAAGTATAGAAATAGAACGGATTTATGTTTTAAAAGAGTTTAAAGGACAAAAAATTGGTCAAAAACTATTTGATAAAGCAATTGAAATTGCAAAACTCAAGAAAGTAAACTATTTATGGTTGGGAGTTTGGGAGGAAAATTTAGATGCTTTGCGTTTTTATAAAAAGAATGGTTTGGTAGAATTTGATAAACATATTTTTCAACTAGGAGATGATGCTCAAACAGATATTATGATGAAACTTGTGCTTAAGTAAACTCGTTTGTAAGAAATAGAAAGTAAGAAAAAAGACTACAAGATCTAAAAGTCAGGAAAGTCTTGACTTTTGGATCTTGTAGTCTTGAATCCTAAAAAGTTGAATCTTTTGTACTTAAAAACTAATCTGATTGTATTACTTTTACATAAAATTTAAAAAATGCTGGGTTTAAAACTTGCAACCGACCCGAGATGGGTCAATATTGTCGAAACAAACATCGAGGAGATCTTAACTGATCATGCTTGGTGTGAACAAAAAGCGGCTACTAATGCCATTACAATTATCGCAAATAATTCGGAACACGAAGATTTAGTGACTGATTTATTGGCTTTGGCAAAAGAAGAAATTGAGCATTTCCAATTGGTTCACGAATTAATTAAAAAACGTGGTTTTTCACTCGGACCAGAACGCAAAGATTCTTACGTAAATGAACTGTTTAAATTCATGTTAACTGGTGGAAGCAAACAGCAACGTTTGGTCGATAGGCTTCTTTTTTCAGCTATGATTGAAGCAAGAAGTTGTGAACGATTTAAATTGTTGTCAGAAAAAATTACAGATTCAGAATTGTCTAAGTTTTATTATGATTTAATGGTCAGTGAGGCAGGACATTACACCACATTTATTGGCTTTGCTCGCAAATATGGTGGAAATATTGATGTAAATAAGCGTTGGAACGAATGGCTTAAATTTGAATCAGAAGTCATCAAAAACTACGGAAAAGAAGAAACAATTCATGGATAAATTATGAAAGTATTTGGTTTAATTTTTATTTGTTTTAGTTCGGTTTATGGTTTTTCTCAAAACACAAAAACGGTATCAGATTCAATTGATAAAAAGAAAGAAATTTACCTTGTAGAAGTTGCTTGCGGTGAATGTATGTTTAAAATGAAAGGGAATTCCTGTGATTTAGCATTAAAATTGGGTAGTGGAAAAACATATTTCATTGATGGAACAAGTATCGACGAACACGGTGATGCACATGCAAAAGATGGTTTTTGTAATGCTATTCGAAAAGCTGAGGTACAAGGAGAAATCAAAGACGAGCGTTTCAAAGTAAGTTATTTTAAACTCCTTTAAAAAGTATTTATTTTAAGGCTTTTGCCGTATTTTATTTAAAGAATAAGAAGCGTATTTTTGTTTAAAATAAAATTATATGAAGAAATCAATCTTAATTTTCGCAAGTTTAATGCTCGTAATTGCATTATCAAGTTTTAAATCTTCCAGTTCAAAAACTTCTTGGCTCGATGGAAACTGGAAAGGAGAAAAATACCAAGTGAATATGCAAAAAGCTTGGAAAACGGAACTTACGATCGATACGAAATCCAAAACATTTACTGTTTCTTATCCAGAATTGAATTGCAAAGGATATTTGGTATTAGAAAGTGCAACTAAAAATCAAGCAATTTTCATTGAAAAGTTGGATGCTGGATCTTGCATGTCTGATGGCTACATCATGATTAACAAAGTGAGTGAAAAGTTGATTACTTTCGTTTGCTTGCGTGATAATAAAACACGTTTGGCTTCCTTTTCGACTTTGGAGAAACAATAAAATTTGAATTGATAATAAAACAATGACATAATTTTCACCACGGAGAGTAAGAGAAATAGAGATTTTAAAAAATAATATACCGAAAATAACATTGTTATTTTTAACGTATTTCTCTTGATCTCCGACTCTCCGTGGTTCAAAAACAAAAGAACTTTATTTTTTCAGAATTTCTAGTCTTGTCTATTAAATTTAAGAGTTAAAATGAAAAATCTAAAATTAACTTCATGAGTAAAAATTTTTCAATATTATATTTGGTTTTAATTTTCAATTCTATTATTGCTTATTCGCAAGCTGATAAAACCTACCCTTCAAAAGAAAGTCGGAAACAATTTTATTCTCAATTGGCGACAAAATACAATTCAAAAAGCATTCAAGAAATTTGGAAATCAGACACAAAATTTACTTTTGACGAATATGTTGATGGGAAGGCTGAAAAAGATTTAATTAAGGATTATAGTACTGTTATTCACGAGTTACTGCACGGATATAACCAGACAGAAAATGATGGTCATACTTATTTTATTGAAAATGGAATCCGAATCCATGTTCCATTTACGGACGTTTACAACTCTAAAGAATTAAACAAAGTTGTACGTAAAAGTCTGCAAGACAGTATTTTTCGTTACGGACTTTATGTTGGTGGAAAAAGCGATTTGCCAGGTTTAGGTCATGTCAAAGGAATTAATGACAGCAAAAAAAACGAAGTAATGTCAATTCAATTAGGGATTTATGGTTTGTTGGAAGAATTTTCAGCATATTATTTTGGAGATTTAGCAGCTTACGAATTGTATGATTATTATTTGGCAAAATTTCCAAAATCAGATAAAGATTCTTGGGCTTCGTATTACGACGAGGCGAAAAGTGATTTGGTTGCTTATTATGAGTTTCAGTTTTTTATCGCTACTTATTTGACTTATGCGAAAGAAAAGCATCAAAATATGTATGCAGATTTTCATAAAAACAAGCATCTAAAAGTCGTTTATTCACTCATTCAAGATAAATATGAAAGATTGGGGCAAAAAATTGACGCAAAATTTCTTGAAAATGCAGATAATGTGGAAGTAAATGAATTGTTTAATCTTGATTTTAGCGGTTCAGATGATGATTTAATTCGTTTTTTAGAAATGGCTGGTATGGAAGCGGAAGATATTTATGAAATAAAGACTTCGAAAGTAAATGGGAAAACAGTTTCCACAAAAAAAATCATTTTAGATGAAGAAGACTTAAAAGATATCAAAGCTGAATATTCAGAATTGGCGAAACAAATGAACAAACAGCAAGATAGTCAGGAATTAATGTATTTTGGTAATTTTGACTTGCAAATTGAGTTTTTGAAGAAGCAAATCACTCCAAAATTACAGGATGAACTTAATAAATTAAAAATTGTTGGCGTAACAAGTTCCAATTACACCGATTTTTTGAAGTAATTATTTCGATTCTGGAAGTTTATTTTCCCTCCAATTTGTAATTCCACCTTCTAGTTCATAGACAGTTTTAAACCCCTTTGAACGCAAATGTTCTGCTGCTGCGGCACTTCTTCTTCCACTTTTACAGTAAACAAAAACAGCTTTTTCTTTATCAAGTGTTGCACTTTGTTTGTCAAAAATATCTCCATTCCAATTGTAGTTTTTTGAATCAAGCAAATGTCCTTCTGAATATTCTTCAGCTGTTCGCACATCAATAAGTTGTGCTTTTTCAGTTGATTTTATTTTTTCTGAAAATTCTTTTGCAGAAAGTACGTTTTTTGAGACTTGACTATTTGAGCAAGACACAAAAAAGAAAACGAGAAAAATTAAATAAAATGCTTTCATGATGTTAGTTTTTAATTGTTTTAATGATATTTTTTTCTTTGTCAAATTTAATGAAAAAATTTAACCAAATTAAGCGTGATAATCTAAAAGTTACTGGAATTAAAAGAATTACTGAACTAATAAAAAAAGTGAAATATAACCAAATTTCTAAATGGAATAATAAGGAATCTAAGACCCATGTTGTAACAAACCAAGCAACCATCAAAGCATAACTCACATACATTGCTCCAGTGAAAAATCCAAGTTCTTTTTCATAAACCTCCCCACATGATGAACAAGAAGTATTCATTTTATCAAAACTTTTTAAATCATAAGCGTTATTTGTTTGAAAAACGTTTGATTTGTGGCATTTAGGACATTTATTCTTAAAAGTTGAGTAAAGTATGTCTTTTAACATAAGATTGTGCTTTTATCGCAATTTATTTTGCAAGCCATACCAACCACCACCGTTGTAAACTTGCGTAAAACCATTTGATTTTAGGATATTTTTTGCTGAAGCACTTCTCATTCCACTAGCACAGCAAGTAATAATTGGTTTATTTTTGTCTGTAAGTTTGTTCAGATTATTTCTCAATGTTTCAACAGAAATATTAATCGAACCTTTGATATGCCCGCCTTGAAATTCACCTTTACTTCTCACATCGAGTATGATAGCACCTTGTTTAATTAATTCTTGATAGTTTACTTTTGGTCCAAGACCAAAAATTTGTTTTATTGTATTCAACATGTTTATTTTATTTGAGATTGATAATAATTCACATCCAACCAAGAACCAGCGTTATAACATTCAATTCCTTGTTGAGAGAGGAATTGAGTTGCTTGTCCACTTCTTGCGCCAGAAGCACAACATAAAACTAAAGGTTGGTTTAAGTTTTTTATTTCACTTAATCTTTGTTGAATTTCTTGCAGTGGAATGTTGATACTTCCAACAACATGTCCTCCCATAAATTCCTCCTTTGTTCGCACATCTATAATAGTGCCTTTTTGTTCTTTGATGATATTTTCTACGTTCATTTTTCCTTTTTAAAGAGATTAAAAACTAAAGCACCCATGAGTGTAACATATAAGGTGCTGTTTAAAGGTTTTGACGTGATTGCACAAGTTCCGTTTGCACAACCAACAAAATGATAATAAGAGTAACCTGCAATTGCTCCTAAAACCATTCCTATAAGTGTTAATTTGTATTTTAATATAAAATTCATGAGGCAAAGTTCTCTATTTTAATTGCATTAGAAGGTAACTTTTGTTACACAAGTGAATTTATTTTTCAAACCACATTTTGAAAGCTATTCCAACTAACATGAACGCAAAGATTTTTTTAAGAATATCTTGCGGAATTTGAGTGGCGAATTTTGCTCCAAAATATCCTCCTATAAAAAAGAACGCAGACAATATGAGTGCCGCTTTGATGTCTACAAATCCTTTTTGGTAATATTGAAATGCTGCTAATGCTCCAACAGGTAAAACCATCATGATTAAAGCTGTTCCTTGAGCCATTTGTTGCGAAAAACCAAGTAACATAACCAAAGCTGGAATGATAATAATCGCTCCTCCTAAACCAAAAATTCCACCAAAAACTCCAGCGACAACACCAATTAATGCTATTAAAAGGGCATTTTGGAATTCCATCTTACTTTCTTCTTTTTCTAGTAGAAATTCCAAAAGGTAAGTAAAGCGGACAAAAACTTATAAAACTTGTTAGAATAAATACTCCTGCCAAAACTAAAAGAATGATGGCTGTTGTTCCTGAAATAATTTCTGTAAAATACAAAGCAATAACTGTGACAGCCAAAATAATTCTAATTACTTTGTCTGATAATCCCATGTTTTTTTTCATTGTAAAAAGTTAAAGTGAATATTAATTTTCTACAAATGTCAAAAAATAAAAACTTGGATTCAGCTACTAATGTTACACAAGGGAAATTTTATTTCTTCCCAAGACAACTAAATTTTCGTCTTCCAATTGTTTTAGAAGTCTGGAAATAACAACGCGAACAGATCCAAGTTCATTTGCTATTTGTTCATGTGTTAAAAAGATTGTTTTACTTTTTGTGACCTCAGACTTCATTTTTAGAAAATTTAAAAGCCGTTCATCTAATTTTTTGAAAGCAATTGCATTTACAACTTCCAATAACTCTTCAAAACGTTTGTGATACAAGCGAAAAATATAATCTAGCCATTCTGGGAATTCCTTAATGAGTAAACTCACTTTTTCAATTGGAATAAATAAAATTTCCGTTTCTTCCTCTGCAATAGCTTTCACTTTACTTGTATCTTGGTGAATTCCACCCAAAAATGACATGATACAACTTTCGCCTGCTCGAATGTAATAAAGCAAAATTTCTCTGCCTTCATCATCGGTTCGCATAACGCGAATACTTCCTTTTGTAACGATTGGAATTGCTTTGATATAAGCTTGTTCATTGAGAATAATATCTTCTTCCTGAAATGTTTTTGAAAAACCAATATTTGCTAATTTTTCAATAATTTTTGGTGAAGATTTGAACTCGATGATGTCGTTTAATTCCATGTTTTGATTTTTCGCTGAAAAAGGATTTATTCAATGATTATTTTTTCTGTTTTCCCTTCAATTTCAATAAAATAAATTCCACAACTTAGATTTGAGATGTTTATTTTCTCTTCTGTTTTTCCTAGTTGAACAACTTTCCCTTCTGGGTTTGATAAAAAGTAAGTTGATTTTTGCTTTAAATCTGAAATTGTAATTTCGTTCTTAGCTGGATTAGGGTAAATCGAAAAATTGTTTTCATCTTTAACTAGATTTTCGATTAAATTAATACCTCCGCTTTTACTAGCTTCTGCTGTGTTTCCATAAACACCTAAATTAATTCGATTTCCGTTTTCCTGAGGTTCATTACTAAAATCAGAATTTGGATTTCCAGCATCAATAGCAGGACTGTTTTGATTATCAAAAATAAAATCCTCACTATCAAAATAATGACCAAAAGTTGATTGAAGATGAAAGTCGTGTCCTTGAGCAACAACAAAAAGCGGATCTGAAGAAATATTTCCTGTTCCGCTAAAATTTTCAGTTGATAAAGTATAATTCACTTCTAAGCTTGCTGCATTTTGTCCGTCTTGTGAAAGATGAAAATCGTCCGCGCTATTACCCCAAAAAATACAATTTTCTACTTTCACAATACTTGCTTGAACATATAAGGCACCGCCTTCTGCAAGTCCAGGAGTGTTATTTGCAATTGTACAACTTCTGATTTCAACAACGGAAGGATTATTATCAAAATCAGAGTCAACATAAATTGCGGCTCCACCTTCTGCGTTTAAATTTGAATTCCCATAAATTAAATTATGATCTATTAAAACTTTTGCCGCTTCATCCACAAAAATTGCTCCTCCACGAGAAGGAGCGACGTTATTGTAAAAGATGTTATTTGCAACAACCATCAATTTCGTTGTGTCGTAGTTGAAAAGCATTAATCCACCACCCCAGCCGTAATTGAAACCGATAGCTGCTGAATTATTTCTCACTTTATTGAATGAAAAAGTTCCAGAACCATTCAGATAAACTGCACCTGCATGATCATCAACTCCTTGATTATTGTCAATTACATTTTCCGTAATTAGAAAATTTTCAGGACTCCCCGCTGTTCGACTTATCGCTCCGCCACGACCAGCAAAATTATTGTTGAATAAATTTCTGCGAATAATAATATTTATTCCTTCAAAACCTATTGCTCCACCAAGTTGACCTGTATTCATAGTCCCATTACTTTGAAAATGATTGTCTTCAATTATTACATTTGAAAGAAAACCAGAATATTCACCAAAAAGTGTAATTCCTCTTTCTCCGCCCTTTATTTCAAATCCACTTATTGTTGCATTTCCTGAAATTTCTTGCTGTTCAATCGAAAAATAGATACAAGATTGAGTCCCATCACCTTGGATAGTTGTAAGGTTAGATTCAAAATCTCTGGAATTAAAATCACCCGAAATAGTTGCGTCATAATTTGCTATACTTCCTCCTAAAAAACCACCTAAAAGATGGATTTTTTTTTCACTTATTGAAATTGGAGAATATGATCCTGTTGCAACTTTGATAGTATCACCAGAAATAGCAAAATTGACTGCTTCAATTATTGAATTAAAAGGTTTTGAAGAACTTCCATCTTCTGTTCCACTTAAATTACTATCATCAACATGAAAAACATTTTGAGAAAATGAATAATTGACAGAAATCAAGGAAATAATAAGTGAGAAGAAATATTTCATAATTACTGTATTACAATCTTTTTTACAAAAACATTATTTTCTTGATCGCTTACATGGATAAAATAAACTCCCTTTGAAAGATTTGAAAGTGTGATTTTTTCCTTATTCAAGCCATTTGTTAGTTTTTGAGAATGAATAGTTCGTCCATAAAAATCTAAAACAGTAAGACTTTCATTATCAAACTTGTTTTTAGATTCAATAGTGAAATTTCCATTAGTTGGATTTGGAAAAACACTAATATCAGATCTTGAATTGGTTTTTTCTTCAATCCCAGCATGAGTTGTTGTGTTTACTATTTTCCAAGCATTGTTTGTACTAATTCCGCACATATACCAAACAGCATTATCATAAGTTGTCCCAGATTGGGCATGCCTTGTTGCTGCCGGCCAGTTTCCAGTTGTGGTTTTTAACTCTTTCCAACTAATTCCGTCTTCCGAATACCAAACATCATTCATTTCTGTTCCTGTAGCCATTCCTGCAAACAACCATATTTTATTGTCAAAATAAGAAACCGTGTGCCAATATCTTCCTGTCCAAGGTGCTGATTCATTTACCAATGTCCAATTGATTCCATCAGCAGTTTTCCAGACTTCATTGTAAGACCTTCTTGTCCCTTCACTTGATCCGCCTAACATCCACATTTGTCCTGAACCGTCAATTACGCTGTTAATTTGCATTCCACGTCCTTCCCAAGGGGCATTTTGTTCTTGTGACCATGTTATCCCATCAACACTTGTCCAAACATCATTAAGAGGTAAACCACTGCATTGTTCTCCTCCATAAAGTGTTAATTTACCATTTAAAAATGCATAATTTACATTACTTCGAGGAACAAATCCAGGAATTGCAGAACAAGTTTGAGTCCAATTAGTTCCATCTTCACTCTTCCAAACATCAGTTAAACATCCTGATTGTGGATCTCCACAAATAACCCACATTGCACCATTTCCCACTAACCAAGCCGCAGCATGTCTTGCTGGCCATGGAGCAGTAGTGATTGAGTCCCAATTTGCTCCATCTGTCGAACTCCATACATTACTATGTGTGCTTGTAGGATCGTGATATGGTGGATCCCAACCTCCCAAAAGCCACATTTTATCCTGAAAAACAACTAAACCAGAACCATCCATAGCATGAAAAGGTAATGTATCTTGCACCTCAACCCAATCGTATGGACTGACAGTGATTTCTCCAGTTGAATTCGTTAAAAGTGGATTTGTAAAATCTGAAACACGCAACTCAATTCGACTTCCTGCTGGAAGATTCAGATCCAAATTAGTAAAACTTTCCCAATGATTATTTGAGTGAATAATTGGTGAGAAAGGACCACCATTTACACTTTTTTCAACTAAAATAGAATCACTTATTTGAGTCATATCATACTCCCAAGCAACTAATAAATTTGAACCTTTAACATAAGCATCAGTTGATTTCAATTGATAAAATGTAAAGGGTCTGTTTTCAAACCATAGCAAATCAATTTCTGCTTGATCTAAATTTCTGTTGTAGAGACGCATATCGTCAATAGTTCCTTTAAATAAATATGGATTTGCACTAAATACTAAATCAACTACATCACCAAGTGAACCGCCAAAAAAATTGTTAAGACTCATGTACGATAACGAATGATTTCGATATATTTTTAAAGTATCTGCTTCTCTGGTAATAGCAAAATGACACCATTCTCCTTTATTATATGCTCCTGGAGTACCTTCGGCAATTCCATTTTGATTTGCACCCGTACCGTTCCAATAAGCATAAGTTGTAAAAAAGCTTTGAGGTAAAAACTCAAGTGAATTGCTGCTATTACTGCTCAATTGTATTTCAAAATTAGATGTTGTATCACTTGCGAATTGCTTTGATGAAAATAAATTCATCACTTTAGGAGAACTTGTTTTATACCAAAAAGAGATTGTAAAATCACCCGTAATAGGAGCAAATTCGGCAATTGGTAACACCAAAGAATCTGAAGTTCCATTCATCAAAAGTGCACCGTTTGGGTTTCCTAAACGACCATTAACAAAAGTTCCTGAACCTGTTGTGATGTCATTACCATTTCCTGAAAAATCAGTTAAATCGTTATCAAATTTATAGTGTCCAACTAAATTATTTGTTGGGATTTGAGCATTTACAACTAATGAAGTGCAAATGCTTAAGATAAATAGAAGTTTTTTCATAGTGGTTAATTAGAAATTTTATAATTGTGATTAAAAGTATTAAATTTTATTTAAATAAATCCAAATATTAATTTTTTTTAATCAATTTTTAAAGCTTTCATTGAGTAAGTTAACAAAAACCGAATATTATCTTTTGTGATTATAAAAAATGCTAACTTTGTTTCTACTTTCTTTTGAGTTTAAAACGTGTCCGAAAATCATTTATACCGTATCGAAGATTTTATTTCAGAATTAACAACTGTTACTTTTTCTGATATTTTGGTTAACGTAAATGAGGAAAGTCGCACGGTTTTGAGCTTAGATTCAGTTGAAGAAAAATTCGAGCTTCCGTTTTCAAGTAAAATCAACCAAATTTATAAAATTGCATCTCAGTATAAAAAGAACTCTGATGTGCAATCTTTGTGTTTGGTTTCTCATCTGTTTTCATGGAGCTACAAAAATCGAGATTTGAAAACACCTTTGTTTTTGATTCCACTTCATTGTAAAGTCAATAAAATAAAGCAAATTTTTGAATTTACCTATGATGAAAGTCAAGTTTTTTTGAATCCTTTTTTGCAGAATACTTTAAAAAAAGAGTTTGATATTGACTTAAATTTAAGTTCTGAAAATGAGCTTTTTGAATCGCTTGATTTTATTAAAAAAACAGTAAATGAAAAAGAGTTTCTCTGTGAATTTATCGATTTTTCTGCTTTGGGAAATTTTCATCATCATCGTTATGAAATTGTAAAGGATTTAGAGGAGATTTTGGCTTCAAAAAATGAGAATGATTTAGTTAAAATACTTTTAGGAAATTCAGAATCAAAAGTCTTATCAAAGATAAATTTAAGTCCTAAAAATTGCTTTGAAACAGATACCAATCAAGCTGAAGTTTTTAAACTTTTAGAAAGTTCAAATTTAGTTGTTCAAGGTCCACCAGGAACAGGTAAAAGTCAAGTCTTAGCAAATTTGCTTTCAAAATTATTGCTTGGTGACGAAAATCATTTATTAGTTTCGGAGAAAAAAACAGCGTTAGAAGTTTTAATAAAAAAGTTAGAAAAATTTGATCTACAACACTTTGCTTTTGTATTTCACTCGCAAACCAAAGCGGGAGATTTTATCAAACAGCTAAAAAACTCTTGGAATTTCTTAGAAAATACAGAACTTAAAGAAGAACGTAATCTATTACTGTCTTCTCAATATAAACAACAAATTCAGCTCATTTTTGATAAGTTAAATCAAACATCTTATTTTGGAAATAGAAGTTTGTTTGAATTACAAAGCTTGATGAGTCACAAAGAAGTCTTGGATTTACCTTATATTTCTTCGCTTCCAGATTTGAATGAATTTGAAGGATGTAAAAACGATCTTGCAAAACTTTACGAGAACTTAAAAAACATAAGGGTAATCAGTTTTGTGAATTCAGGGATTTATCAAAACATTGAAAATTTTGACAAGATTTTAGATGAGGTAATTACTAATTTTTCAAAATTATCAAAGCAATTTGAGATTCAAACAATAAGTGATTTAGAAATTTTAAATAAAAAAACAATTCGTTTTCAGTTACTGGAAAATGAATCCAATAAAAAATACCTTTCTCTTGTAAACTCAAAATCAGCACTTCAAAAATTTAAGAAATTAAAAGAGAAATATCAGGCACAAACAATTCTGTTGGAACTTTCTTTAAGAGAAATATTAATTTGGAAAATTGTTCCGAGTTTAACTGAACTTGAATCTTGGACTAAAATTTTGGAAGAAGGATCTTGGTTTAAGAAAAGAAGACTAAAAGCTCAGATTCAAGAGCAATTGACACAAAAAAATATCGATTTAACTTTTGCTCTAAAAAACTTAAAAACATATTTAGAACACTTACAAGAGCGAACAAATACAGAAATTGAACTTTTAGCTTTAGGTATTGAAAAGCCAGAAATTGAGTTAAACGTAATTGATTACGTTGTGAGTCAATTGTCAGCTATTTCAGTTAATGAGTTGAATGAAATTTCTAAATTATCAGCTAAAGAAAAACAACTTTTTTCAGAAAACATTGAATTAATTCAAACAACAAATCGAAGCTTAAAATCATATTTTACTTTTTCTGAAGAAACTCTTATTTTAGAAAGTTTGGAAGCTTTAAAGGTTGAACTTCCAAAAATGATTGAATTGAAAGAAAGCTTACTTTCGCTTCCAAATGCAATTTTATCAAAATTGCAACATGGAAATTCTCTTGAAGATTTTGAATTACTCGTTTTAAAATCATCTTGGATTAAATTTTCGTCTAATTTTCCTGAGTTGGCAAGTTTTACGGGAGAAAAATTAAAGAGCCAGTTACAGAAAATAATTGCTTTAGAGAAGGAAGAACAAAAGAGTTTTGCACGTGAAATTTGTTTCAAAAGGCAAGAAAAATTTAAGGAGTTTCAAGATTTACTGTCTGTGCCAGCGGCAAAATTATCGGAAGAAAAGAAAAATTTAAAAAAGAATTTAAAACTTGGAAAAGCAATTTTAGTCAAAGAATTTTCTAAAAGCAAACAGCACAAATCGATTCGTGAATTACTAGAAACAGAAGCTAAAATTTGGATTGACTTGTTGTGCCCACTTCATTTGAGTACGCCGATTGTTGTTTCAAAAAATTATCCGTTGACTCAAAATTTATTTGAATTTGTGATTTTTGATGAAGCTTCCCAATTGGTTCTACCAAAAGCGATTTCCTGTGTTCAACGTGGGAAACGTTTGTTGATTGCTGGAGATTCACAGCAAATGTCGCCAAGTAGTTTTTTTGCTGGTAAAATCTCCTCTGTTGATTTATTGCATCAAGCTTCATATTATTTGCCAAATGTGAGCTTGAAACATCATTACAGAAGTGTTCATGCTGAATTGATTCAATTTTCTAACAAGCACTTTTACAAAAACGAATTGATTGTGTATCCTTCCCCAAATAAAAATGAGTTTCCGCTTGAATTTCATTATGTAGAAAATGGAATTTTTGAAAATCGAGAAAATGAACTTGAAGCTCAGCAAGTGGTCACTTTTATTGAGAAAAACATCAGTTCAACTAGGACAATTGGTGTAGTAGCATTTTCTGAACAACAGCTTTCTTGTATTTGGAAAAAGATAAACGTAAAGTATTACGCCCTTCTTGAAGAAAAAATCAAAACAAATCAAATATTCTTTAAATCCTTAGAACAAGTGCAAGGAGAAGAATGTGACCATTTAATTATCAGTTTGGCTTATGGAAGAGATTTGGCTGGTAAATTTCACTTGCGTTTTGGACCTTTAAATCAAGAAAATGGTTCGAAGCGATTGAATGTTTTATTTACACGCGCCAAAGAAAAAATTGATTTTTTTAGTTCTGTCTTGTCGAGTGACTTTGAACTTTCAACAAACGAATCTATCAATTTATTGAGAAACTATTTGCAGAATATAGAGAGTCAAGACAATAAAAGTATAAAAGAATTCGTTTTTCCTTATGACTTAAAACCACAAATTGAAGCTAAAAATTTGAAAATAAAAGAAGTTCATACATTTCTTTCCAACTCAGAAGATTTAAAAACCTTTCAAGAAGTCATGGAAAGTAGGGATTGGATGATTGAGTATGAGCTTTGAAAATGATATCCTACTAAAATTAAGTTTATGAAATTAACTCCCGATACTGAAAATAAAAAAAACCCGTCAAATCCATTTTGGGACAACACAGATCTTTTAGCTAAAATCTTGTATCGATGGAATTCTCATGGTATCTTGTTTGTTAAAGCAGTAAAAAAAAGGGCGTCATTAAGGAATTTGTTAATTACGCGTTTTCCTTTTCGATTTAAGGATAGTTTAGTGCCTCCGAGTTTACATATTGAATTTACTAATTCGTGTAATTTAAAATGTGTTTATTGCAATAATCCTCATTTTGAACATCCTAGAAATATAATGAGCGATGAGGTTTTTAAGCAAATGGTTGATCATCTCAAAAAATCTAGTATTGATAGAATTTGTATCGGTGGAGGAGAAGCAACGATTCATCCTAAATTTAAAGAATTCACTCTGGAATTGGCTAAACATTCCCGTATTTTAACAATTGTTAGTAATGGACAATGGAAAGATGAATCAATTATTAAAACCTTATTAATTGCCCCAATCGATTTTATAGAAGTTTCCGTTGAAGCAGGAAGCAAAGAAGATTATGAGCAAATGCGAGTTGGAGGAAGCTATGATTTACTTATCAAAAACTTACTTCTACTAAAAAAGTTGCGTAAGGAATTGAAGTCCAAATCTCATATCAATTTACGATTAATGGTTCGTCCATCGCAACGAGGAAAAATTGAAAAAGAAAGCTTTGATTTTTGGAAAGCTTATGGTGATAGTATCATGCCACAATATGTTCTTAAGACGGAAGGAGTAGATACAATTTCAGATGTATTTTTGCCAAAACAGATGTCTCTTGATGCTTTTCCAAAATGTTCACTGCCTTTTCGTAACATTCAAATTAGAAGTAATGGGGATATTCCTATTTGTCAAATTTCTGGAAGTGCTTTGAATCCTGCAAAAAAACTTATTGCGGGTAATATTTTAAATCATTCAATGCTTGAAATATGGCAAAATGAGACTTTCAAAAATTATCGTGAAGGACATCGTTTTGATAAACATGAATTAATTCCAATTTGTAAAGGATGTAAAGGATGTTGAAATAATTTCTTAGAAGTCGATTCTATTTTCGTCTGTCATTTCATAGTAAAGAATTACCGCACCACTGCTAAAGGTTTTAGTTTTCGTGAGTTTAAGAATCGTTCTGTCGTGTAATTTTTCAAATAAGGGCAAACCGCTTCC
Source organism: Bacteroidota bacterium (assembly GCA_040386975.1). GTDB lineage: Bacteria > Bacteroidota > Bacteroidia > Flavobacteriales_D > Crocinitomicaceae > M2408. The sequence goes on from JAZKEO010000006.1 coordinate 73,979, forward strand.
TACGATAACAGGGTGAATACACAGTTGCAGTTCATCAAGTAAATTAAGTTTCATTAACTGTATAATCAAACTCCGACTACCAACAAAAATATCCTTGTCTGCTTGTCTTTTGAGTTCTAAAACTTCTTCTTCAAGACTTCGTTTTGTCAAGCGTGCACTTTCCCAGCCGATAGCTATCGGCTCGATCGTATTTAAACTCTTGGAAAAAACAATTTTTGAAACCTTGTCCATAATCAAAGCAAATTCGTCTAGTGATTTGTTTCCACTAGGCTTTTCTACCAAGGTTTTCCAAAACTCCATAAGTTGAAAGGTAATTCTCCCATATAAAATGCTTCCAGCCTCACTTAAAAGCTCAGCGTAATGTTGATGTATTTCATCATCTGGACTTATTGCTGTATGATCGCAAAAACCGTCAAGTGTCATGTTGATTGCTCCAATTACCTTTTTCATAGTTGGGTTTTTAGTAGTCTATATTTTGATTAATTGAGGTGTGTTATATGCATTTCTATTTTATTTCTTATCTCTTTTATACCGGGATAGTAGCCCAAATATTATTGCTGATATTATAGCTAATGTAATGACCTGACCTATTATGGCAGCAAAATTTCCACCTACTAAACCCAAAATCAAACCCAATATATATCCTGGCATCAAAAATGTGTCAATCCAATTTGAAAACACTATCCCATCATCTGTTATTATGTCATGTAAAACAATTGTGGCTGGGAACCAATAAATAAAAGATAACAATATGGAAATGGTTAGTCGTCGAGTCATTTTTGTTCAGGATTAAAAATGTAGAACATCATTAAATTTTGCTTTTTTAATCTCATTAATTATTTCTTCACCGTTCTCGATTGTTGAGCACGGGATAATTATTTTATTCGGAGCATTTTTAATATCATTAATTACCGCCCAATTTCCAGCCATCATTTTTTGGATTTTAAGGGTTCCTATTATTTTGGGTCTTATGAATCTCATGGGTTCTGGTTATTACATAAACTTAATTAAATATTAACTAAAGTTGTATTTAGCACCCTAATATACTTTTGCTTAGTACACTTTTGGTGCGTTTGCTTAACAAACATAAGCAAATAAACTCAAATTCCCAATTTTTCTTTCAAAATCGGATACATCGTTCTGCTAATTGGAATGCGTTTTCCAGAACTCAAAATAGCGATGTAGGAGTTTTTCTCAAAGCTTTCAATTTTTGTGAGTTTTGAGATATTTAAAATAAAGGAACGATGAATGCGAATGAAGTTTTTGGCATCTAAATTTGTTTCGTAATACGAAAGTGTTTTCTTTTTTAAATGGTATTTTTCTTTGGTGTAAATTTTTACGTAATCGTCGTATGCTTCTATGAAATCAACGTCTTGTGTTGGAATTATTTGAATTTCTGAACCATCTTTTACCACTATGCGATTTGCTTCTTCCAAGTGTTTATTTGGAATATTATTGATTACTTGAATTTCATTTGAAAAAGTTTGTGTTGCAGACTGAAATTTATCGATCGCCATGTCAAAACGTTCTTTCGAAAATGGTTTGAGTAAATAATCAATCGCGTTTGTTTCAAAAGCTTTTAAAGCATATTCGTCGAAAGCGGTAGTGAAAATCACCTTTGGCTCGTGAGCGATGATTTCCAACATTTCAAAACCGTTAATTTTCGGCATTTGAATATCGAGGAAAATCAAATCAGGTTTTAATTCATTAATTGTTTTCACACCTTCAAAACCATCGTTACATTCTCCAACGATTTCAAATTTAAAATCAGAAGATGCTACTTCCGACAAATATTCCTTCACAAGCATTCTTGCCAAAGGTTCATCGTCAATAATTACTATTTTTTTAATCATTTAACTGCGGTATTGTGAGTTTTACAAAAAATGTATCTCCTTGTGTGATTTTTATCAAATCGTTTCTTTTGTACAAAAAGTTCAATTTTTGTTTGACTGAATTTAAACCAAAACCAGTTCCTTTTGTTTGACTTTTTTGGGAAGTATCAAAGGGATTTGTAATCTCAATGAGTAAATCCTGATTTTCTGAGTAAATTTTTATTTGAATTGAAAGTTCGCCAATATTTCCGTAAAGTCCATATTTAATGGCGTTTTCAACCAAAGGTTGTAAAATTTGACTCGGCATTTTAAAATCAATCGTGTTTTCATCTAGTTGAAAATCAATATTCAAACGATGACCAAAACGTACTTTTTCAATCTCAAGGTATAATTTCAAAAAGTCTAATTCGTCATTTAATTTTTCGAAATCACTTTCTTTTGTTCGAATCGATTGCCTTAAAAAATCAGATAATAGCAAAATCATTCTTCGCGCTTCTTTCGGTTCTGACCCAACTAAAGCGGATATTGAATTCAAAGAATTAAACAAAAAATGGGGTTGAAATTGTTGTTTTAGATTCATCAATTCAACTTGAATCAAACGTTTTTCGTTTTCCAAAAATTGTTGATTTTTCTTTTCGAGTTCCAACAAATGTTTGTCAATCCAAAATTGATTGATAACCGCTAAAAGCAGTAAAAAGGAAATCAAAGCTTTCAAAACATACCCATTTTGTACAAAAAACGCGTATTTTTTATCGTAAACAAACAGCAAGTTTGAATATTCAAATGTCACGAAAAGATAAAAAGCTACGAAAGCAAAAACGGTGCTCAAATGTACAATTGAAATGGCTGATTTTGAGTGATAAAATTTGTGTATGCGGTTGAGAATGAAGACAAATAAAAGGTGAAGGAATAAAAATGTCAGGCATTCAAAAACGATGATTTCATTTGAAAAAGAATACATGTTTAAGCTCAAAGCGTAAAGTGCTGTAAGCAAGCAAAAGACGACTAAGATTATGCTTAATCGCCTTTTAATTAAAAAATACTTTAGTTCAAACATGTATAACTTTTTAATTTTTCATCAAAACTTTTTACAATATCCCGATATTGCTTCAAATTTTTTCATCAACCTTAAAAATTTATGAAATTTAATTGCTTTTAAGCGTAAGAAGAGATTTCTACTCCACCAAAAACACAATTTCCTCTCAATATTAGTAATTTATTTTCATCTTCTTGTATCATTGATAACTGTCTTTTGTCGTCAACTCCACCAAAAGCTGTTGTGATTTCGGTTTGCACTTTCCAGTTTGAAGGAATAATTAAGTTTACACCACCAAAAACGGTTGTTAAATCAATGATTGCTTGATTTTCAAAATCGGCGTGCGTTAAATTGAATTCCGTTCCACCAAAAACACAGGTAATTTTTGCTCCTTTGAAGTTTTTGGAAACAATGTTTTTTGTTACTCCAGCAAAAAGTGCTTTAGATTCAACATAATCATTTCCGTCTGGAGTTTGCGTATTCTCTTCCGTTAAAATGGTAAATGTTTCGTCTTTTTTACCTTTTCGAGTTAATGCTTTGATAAAAATTGAAATACCAAAAATGATAATCAAAACAGGCCAGATAAAACGCGTTTGAATCGTGTAAGGATATAAATCGTTTACCATAAATAATCCACCGACAACGATTAAAACATAAGCAAAGGTTTTCTTGAAATTATGTTTCACCAAAGAAACCAAACCAATCAAGATTAAAACAATTTCCCAAGAAGTAAAAACATGAGGAATGGGAAAACCAATTTGTTTCATCAAAATAATTACCCCAAAACCGATTACAAAAAGTCCACCCAACAATTTTGCTCTGAAATGACTTTGTTCCATTTGTGGAGTTCTTTCTACTTTACATTTATTTCTTTTCATGACTTAAATTTTTATATTTGTTATTATGAAGCAAAAGTAAGGGCAAGATTTGGGCTACAAAACAAGAAATAGGTGAATGGTGGAGAAAAGTCGGTAGAAAGTGGACTTAGTCTTTTTTTTGTTAGTTTTACGTTTTAATAAAATAAGTTTTAGCCTTACTTTGTCAAAGTCTTAATATCCTAATATCTTTGAATCTTAAAGTCCAAGAATAATGAATATAGCAATCTACGGTAGAAAAATTAGCAAACAAAATGCTTCTTATTTTGAAAACATTTTTAATGTTCTTGATTCATTGGGCTGGAATGCAATCTTAGAGAAAGACTTGAAAGAGCAATTAGGTAAAAAAGTCGGAATTGGCGAAAAATATCAAAGCTTTGAAACATTTCACGACTTAAAAAAAGGAATCGACTTAGCTGTGAGTGTTGGTGGAGATGGAACGTTCATTCAAATGGTGAAATACGTGCGCGATAGCGAAGTTCCGATTACGGGTGTAAACATGGGAAGACTTGGTTTTTTGGCGAACGTGAATCCAGAAAATTTTGAAATGACAATGGAAATGGTCAAACAAAAGCGCTTTGAGTTTCAAAAACGGTCTTTACTTCGTATTCACACCAGCGAAAACCTTTTTGGAGAAGATAACATTGCATTAAACGAAGTTACTTTACACAAAAAAGATACTTCTTCCATGATAACGGTTCACGCCAGTTTAAACGATAATTACCTCAATTCTTATTGGGCTGATGGTTTGATTGTTGCAACGCCAACGGGTTCAACGGCTTACAATTTAAGTTGTGGCGGACCAATCATTACTCCAGGTTGTCAAGTTCATATTCTTACACCAATTGCACCACATAACCTAAACGTGCGACCAATGGTTGTTCCAGATAATTTCCCAATCAAATTAAGTATCGAAGGTCGCGACCGAAAATATTTAATTAGTTTGGACTCCAATTCAAAAAGCATCCAACAAGGCGAAGAGGTTTTGGTCAAAAAAGCAGAATTTTTAATAAACGTTGTCAAATTCGACGACAACAATTTCTTAGATACGATTCGAAACAAAATGTCTTGGGGAGTTGATAAGAGGAATTAGGAAGAGAGTTTTTTTTTTATTCTATTTCAAATTTAAATCTTATCTTGCATCTCAAATTCATCAAAATTAAATTATGAAAAAAATATTATTAATTGTTTTTATATTTTTTATAAACAATTTGTTTTCACAAGGTTTTGAGTTGGATTGGGCAAATGAGTACAATTTGCATGAACTTGGAGCTAATAGAACAAAAATTGTTTCAGACAATAACGGAAATGTTTACATGGCTGGAACAATTGATAACACAGCTATCATTGATTTTGATTTTTCTCAATCTGTTTATAACGTATCATCCGGTAATGGAAATGATCAGCTTTTTATTTCCAAGTATGACAAGTATAATAATTTAATTTGGGTAAAAAAGTTTACTTCCTCCTCGTCAGTTATGAATCCGACTATAACTATTGATTCCAGTGAAAATATACTTTTAACTGCTCTATTTAATTCAGGTACAATTGATGTTGATCCTAATGCAGGGGTTACTAATTTACAAAGTGCAAGCACATGCAGTTTATTTATAAAATTAGATAGTAACGGCAATTTTATTTGGGCAAAAAACTTGGGGAATATCACCTTTAATGATATAAATATAGATCAATATGGAGCTATTTATTCTACAGGCTCATTTGCATCAACTGTAGATTTTGATCCTGGAATTGCTGTGTTTAATCTTACATCCTTGACAAATGCAAATATATTTATTTTAAAACTGGATATTGATGGTAATTTTACTTGGGCTAAAAGTTTTGAATCAGAGGGAAATGGTTTAGGGAGTGCTATAAGAATTGATTCTCTTTTAAATGTTTATTGTGTAGGAAGCCATTCTCAAACGACTGATTTTGATTCAGGATCAGCAGTTTATAACCTTAGTGCTCTTGGTGATGCAGGAGATCCCTTTGTATTAAAATTAGATCCTTCAGGTAACTTTTTATGGGCAAACACTTTTGGAAGTGAAAACTCAGAAGCAGGTCTGGATTTAAAAATAGACTCAAAGCAAAATGTAATTATTGCGGGCGAATTTAACATTGATATAGATATTGATTCGGGTATTGGCACTCATGTTATATCAGGAAATAACGTAAATAATGCTTATGTTATTAAATATGATAAAAACGGTACTTTACTTTGGGGAAGAGGTCTAGGTAGCGGTGCTTTAAGTGCAAAAGCACTTGAAATTGATGAACTTGATAATATAATCGTTGCTGGTAGATTTGGAAATGATCTTAATGTTTTCTCTATTTTTGATTCACTAAATTTGGAGTTGTATGGTCAAAGTGACATTTTTATTTTAAAAATGGATTCTTTAGGGCATGTTTTTGATGGAAATAAGTATGATAATCAAGATTACAACAATGATGTACTTTCTGATATTTACCTAACTAAAGAAGGTGATTTTTATTTAACAGGATATGGAACATACTTGTATGAAAGTAAATTCTTTTTATTAAAATATAAAGGGAATAAAGTTACAGGTAGATTTTTTAAAGATGTTAATGAAAATTGTACCAAAGATGATTTAGAAATGGGATTGAATGATTTTCGAGGTGTCATTTTTCCGGGTGGAAAGGTGGTTCAATCCAATGCATTTGGATATTGGTACTTGGATTCTTTGGATATTGGTGAGTATATTTTAGTATGTGATAGTTTAAGCTCATGGAAAAACAATTGTGAAGATACAGTTCATTTTACTATTTCAAATTCAGACGAAGCTACTTTCATAACAGAGATTGGATTGTCAAATGAAATACAATGCAGCAGTCCTAATCTTTCAATCAGCATGCCCTTTATCAGGAGATGTTTTGAACATCAGAAAATTTATATTCAGTCTTGCAATGATATACAATCAACTAGTTTGTTGGAGAATCCATATTCTATTGTTGAGCTAGATTCAATGCTGATTTTTGAATCTTCTACTCTTAGTTATTCAGATTTGGGGAATAATAGATTTAGGTTTAACCATAGCAATCTGTATCCGAATGAGTGTGTTGATTTTGAAATTGATGTAACAGTGAGCTGTGATGCAGCTTTATTTGAAACTATTTGCGTTAAGGGAAATTTATTTCCAGTTGAGTCTTGTGTTTATGATACTATTCCATCATCAAGTCCTATTGATTTTACACCTTGTTCTTTACCATGGGATAATTCTAGCCTGATTGTTGAAGGGTGGTGTCAAAATGATTCAATTTATTTTAATGTAACCAATAGCGGACAACCTGGTGATGGAGATATGTCTTGTTTTTCTCCAGTGAGAATTTTTTTGGATGGACAGTATTTGTCCCTTGATTCCTTGATGTTAAATGGTGGAGAATCTAAAATGTTTATTTTTAGTGCAGATGGAAGAACATGGCGATTAGAAGCAGACCAACACCCTAGACATCCAGGCGATTCACATGGAAATACTAATAATTGGACACCAAATTTGATTTCGATTTTACCTCCTGATGACACCAATACCTTTTTGGATATTTTTTGTGGACCAGTAACAGGTAGTTATGATCCTAATGATAAAACGGGATATCCATTGGGAGTTGGATCCTCTCATTTAATACAACCTAATGGGCAGTTAGATTATTTAATTCGTTTTCAAAATACAGGAACTGATACCGCATTTACTGTTGTTATTAGAGACACTTTGGATTTTGATTTAAATATTTTTACTGTAAATTCTGGAGTTTCTAGTCATCCATATACTTTTAGAATGCATGATTCTAGAGTTTTGGAATGGACATTTAATAATATTTTGTTACCAGACAGTACAACTAATGAAACAGAAAGTCATGGTTTTGTAATGTTTAGAGTAAACCAAAACCCAAATTTAGCCGATAGTACAGAGATAACAAACAATGTTGGAATATTTTTTGATTTCAATGATCCTATTATAACTAATACCACTTTACATAAAGTCGGTAGAGGATTTTGTAATGCTTATCCAAGAAATAATAAAATTATAGATTTACAATCTTGTGAATTAATTACCTATAATTCAAAAAGCTATAATAATTCGGGAACATACTTTCAAATAATATCAGGATATCCGAATATTGATACATTATTACAATTAAACATCAAAATAAAAAATTCGTATTCCACTATTTCTGAGTCGTTTTGTGGACCATATCAATATACATCTCCCGATAACCAAATTTATTCACAAACAGGAACCTATATGGCAATTATTCCAAACTCCAATGGTTGTGATAGTATAATAACAATTAACTTAGCAATAAATAATTCATCAAGTTCTATTATTAATGAAACCGCTTGTTTTTCTTATGCAGCACCAGATAATCAAATTTACACACAATCAGGAACTTATGAAGTAATTATTGCCAATTCACAGGCTTGTGATTCTATTATTACGATTAATTTAACCGTTAACAATGTAAGTGCTGAGATTACAAATAACAGCCCGAATTTAATTGCAACCGCTACTTCTGGTTCTTATCAATGGGTGGATTGTTTGAATGGAAATCAAGCGCTAATTGGCGAAACAAATCAGAGTTTTACGGCTCCTCAAAATGGAGAATACGCTGTAATCGTTTCACAAAATTCGTGTTCTGATACTTCAGGATGTTTGGTGATTTCAGATATTGTTTTGAATGATTTGAAAGAATTTAATACCGCAAACTTTTCACTTTTCCCAAATCCAACAACAGATTTTTTGAACATCATTTTTGAAAATAGCGAAGAAAATATTTCCATAAAATTAATGACACTTTCTGGACAAATCGTTTTACAAGAATCAAACTTATCAGGAAAAGAAATTAAAATTGATTTGAGTTCACAAGCAAAAGGAATGTATTTACTTGAAGTGGAAATGGAGGGTAAAAAAGAAGTAATGAAAGTTATTAAGGAGTAAACAGTTTTAAATATGGAAAATAACTCATTAGAAATCAAAGCATCTATCCAGATTCAAAAAACACTAAGCGAGGTTTTTGAAGGAATTGTAAACCCTGAAAAGATGGTAAATTATTTCATTTCCAAGAGTACAGGAAGAATGGAAGAAGGAAAAAATCTGATTTGGAATTTCCCTGAATTTGACTTGGATTGTCCTGTTCGTGTTGGAAAAATTGAAGAAGACAAATACATTTCTTTTTATTGGGACGGAGAAGAAAATCGCGAACTTTTTGTTGAAATTTCACTTGAAACTTTTGAAAACAATTCAACAGTTGTCAGAGTGAGCGAAAAAAGTATGGAAAACGACGAAATCGGAATAAAATGGCTTAAAGGCAATACCGAAGGTTGGGCGAATTTTTTATGCTGTCTGAAAGCTTATTTGGAATTTGGAATTAACTTAAGAAAAGGTTCATTTGATTATCGTTTTGTGAAATCAAATTAGGGCAGAATAATTCCTACCCTAATTTAAAATTTACTTTGCCACTTCTTTACCGAATACGGATTGTAATAGACAATTTTTTGGTTTTTGATGATGCGTAATTCCTGCTGCAACCAGCAAGGAAGCTGTTACAATAACGATGATTTTTGTTTTCATTTCTTTACTTTTAAACGTTAATAATTATTCTGTAACAAAAGTAAATTTCATTCAACTGAAATACTTTGCAAAAACAAGGAGTCACTTTGCAAATCTTGGGATTTTGATTTTTAATTTGTTTCAATTGGAACATATAATGTTCTGATTATTTCATCGTAATTGAATTGACTTGGGCAAGATGTAAAAGATTCAAAACCAATAATGTCAGCTATTTTATAGCCACTTTTTGGTAACCACTCATGGTAAAAGGAATGTATCGTTTTTAAGGTTTAGTCGTTATCTCCCTTTACTTCAAAACAAGCGTATTTTCCTCCTTTTATTTCAGTATGAATAAACTTTTTTGGAATTTTTTTAGTTAGATCTAATTCAATAAATGTTTTGTAAATATTTCCTTGATGCGGACTGATAATTCCATGAACTTTGCTTAGATTAAACTCCAATTCATGAATTGTTAATTGCTTGAAAAGTTCTTGAAATGATTTTTTAATTGCCAGTGAATCATTAAATGGGGCTAATAGATAAACTCCTTTTCGAGCTTCAATTTTTTTTACGTGAATTTCAACTAATTCGGATGAATTAATTTCTTTTTGATGATTGTTAAAGAAATTTAAACGATTTGTGTGTGAAAGTGTTCGGAACTCTTCAGGACTCATGCCATATAAATTCTTAACAGACCTTGAAAAAACTGCTGGAGATGAAAATCCACAATCCATAGCTATTTCTTGAATGGCTTTGTCGGAATGAATAATCATTTTATGTAAAGCTGTTTCAAGACGAAGTTTGATGATGTATTGTTTGGGAGTTTCACCCATGGCTTCTTTGAATAATTTCTGAAAATGAAATGGCGAATAATTTGCTACTTCTGAAAGTTTATCCAAGGAAATATTGCTGTTCAAATTTTTTAAGATGAAATCTAATACCCTTTCTATTCTTTTTTTATGATCTTTTTCGGTAATTAAATTCATCAGAGCGTAAATCTTTATTTAAGTAGTCCAAATTTCTACACAAAAATAATGATTGACTTTGCAAATCTTGTGAAAAAATTATTTGCTGAATCAAAATCAAAACCTAAACCCAACCCTCCCAACAATCGAATAAATCTGTAAATTGTAATTTATAACAGAATTGTAAGTTGAAGAAAAAACTCCATTTGCTGTGGTGTAATATTGTCCCAGTTCAAAATAGATACTGCTTTTTCCATTTATAATTTGATAACCAATTCCTCCTTCGGCGATGATTGCTTTAAAATCTTTGTTTGGTTCAACTCCTTTTGTATGTAAACCAAAAGAACGACCATATTTTCCATAAACATAACATGCCCGATCTGAATTTCCAAAAAGATAAAAACTTCCAGTTAGATAAAGTGGATAAGACCACATTTTGAGTTTGTGTTTATCAGAAGTTGAAAAAATGGGGTATTTGTTTCTGTGAAAACCATTTCCTATACCGACAGAAAAAACTTGCCTAAATTGAAAACTTACATCTAAATCCCAAGAAACGTTTCTAAATCCAAATCCTTGATACAAGCGAACATTGAATGTGCTAGTCATGTATTCACGGAATAAGGGATTTGAAACGGGTTTTTTCTTTGGAAGAAAATCGTCGTTCCCAAAAAAAGAAAACGGATTTAGAAAAACACAGATTAGAAAAATCTTAGTGAATAAATTCATTTACACAGATAATCTAATAGGATAATTTCCCTATAGAATTTAAAGTTCTTGTATTCCAGTCAATTTGATATTCATGAATACCATTTCCATTTGTCAAAATAATGATATTAGGATTATTTGGGTGAATCATGATATCATAAGCAACAACATTTGAAATTTTCATTTTATTTTTAAGCTCTTTCGGGTCGCTAGCGTCATAAATTGTTAATCCATTTGTGCCTTGACCTATAAACAAATAATTATTTGCAATACATAAGCCGTAAGGACTATCTAATTCGATACTTTCCAATTCTTTAGGTTTATTCTCATTTGAGATATCAACCAAATTTAAGGTGTTTTCTCCTTCTCCATTACAGCCTTCATTTTCCGATGAACGCAAAGTGTAATAAGCAACTTCTCCTTTAGGTAAAACTGGGTCACACGATTCTGTATGTTCAACTGATGAAATTTCAACAGGACAACCAGGATTATTTGCATTGTAAATCGTCATGGAAGTCATTGAACCAAGATATAATCTATCATTCGTTCCGTAAATTGTCTCAGTATTTCTATCAATACTAAGAGTTGAAACTTTACTAAAGTCACTCATATTTGAAATGATGTGCATCTTTGAATCTTCAATAATGTAAACATGCCCAAATTCTACAGCGATTCTATTTAAGGTACCTTTTGAATTGCTATTACTTCCAGTAAAAGTGGATGGAATTGCAGAAGTTGGGATCACATTTTTTAAGAAATCTAAGTGAAGTTTACCAGCTTTCTTAATTTCTTTTGCTTCAGCACTATTAACTTCAAATTCATCCGTAGCAGTTGCGTAGGTAAACCCCAACAATTGCTGACCTTTATCGTTTTCAAGTGGTTTCCAAAATACATTTTCTGCCCTACTAACAAAGATTGGATTGTAAACATTTGAAATGTTGATTTTTACAACATCATACACATTTGCAGCATATAAAAAATTGTCTTTTACATAAAACTCTCTCAAGAAAGGCAACTGAATAAATGATAATCTTTGAGGATTATTCATATCCGTATTATCATAAATGTGAATTCCTTTATTGCTCTCACTTACAAGCACATAGTCGCTTCCGATAAAAAAACTTTTAGGTTTAATTAAATCTTGTTTTTGAATCAGCAAAGGTAAGTTACGAATGGAATCTAAATTTCCATAAACGGCAGTCGCTTTATCGTACGTCATAGAGATTTCTCCTTTTGTTTTAACACAAGAACTAATTAAGAGAATCATTGAAGAGAAGAATACTAATTTTTTCATAGCAAAATGGTTTTAAATGAACTTTTAAAATTGCTTTATTGTTAATAAAATTATCGCAACAAACATGCCAAAATTTTGAAATCTATGCTGTTGTTCACTTTTGAAAATTAACAATAATCCAGTTTTTAAAGCGAGTACAAGTTATAATTTTTATTTGAAATATCAAAATTAATTTTTTTGACTTATTAACACTCAAAAATAAGTTTTCCACAATTTAACATTTAACTACCACTTTTTACCACCAAATTAATTTTTACCTAAATCCAATAAAATCAATGTTTTTTAAAAAATTGTGAAACCTTTTGTTTGTTTGATACGTTATAACTTATTAACATTGTGTTATCGAGTGGTAAAAAGTGGAGATTTTCTCTTAATTTTACCCATTATTACAGTTATGGCAGGTTTAGTAGGTGAATACGAAGTACGTTTGGACAATAAAGGTCGCTTCATGTTTCCATCAGCATTGAGGAAGCAACTTTCTCCTACTGCCCAAGAAAATTTTATGCTTAACAAAGGTTTTGAAGATTGTTTGTCACTTTACCCAATGAATGAATGGGAGAAATTGAGTGCTAAACTTTCAAAAATGAACCTGTTTAAACCTAAAAACAGAATGTTCTACCGATTATTTCACCAAGGTGCGAAAGCACTTGCCTTGGATGGAGCTGGTAGAATCTTAGTTCCCGTTACCTTGATGGAACGTGTAGGTTTAGACAAAGACGTGATGCTTATTGCATACAACGATCGCATAGAAATTTGGGACAAAACCAAATACTTCAATTTGATTGAAGAGAACATAACTGACTTCGCTGATTTGGCGGATGAAGTAATGGGTGATTTGGGAAATGACGACGAATAAAGATATATATCACATACCAGTAATGCTTGACGCTTGTTTGGACGGATTAAACATTAATCCTTCAGGTGTTTATGTTGACGTAACCTTTGGTGGTGGCGGACATTCCCGTGAAATTTTCAAAAAATTAAATCCGGAAGGGAAATTAATTGTTTTTGATCAAGATCCTGATGCTCAAAAAAATGCGTGGGACGCACCGAATTTCATCTTTGTTGCTTCAAACTTTTCTTTTTTAAAAAATCATTTACGTGTTTTAGGAATTCCGCAAGTTGACGGAATTTTAGCCGATTTAGGAGTTTCTTCACATCAATTTGATGCTGGAACGCGTGGTTTTTCAATTCGTAGCAACGATGATTTAGACATGCGTATGAATCAGCATGGTGATTTAACGGCAAAAGTAATCGTCAACACCTACGCTGAAAACGAATTAATCAGAATTTTAAGAAAATACGGTGAACTTGATTTCCCAGGGAAAATTGCAGGAACAATTTGTCGTGCCAGAATCAAAGGTAAAATCAATACAACAGGAGATTTAATAGCTATTCTTGAAACAATTGCTCCAAAATTCAAAGAACATAAATATTACGCTCAAATTTTCCAGGCAATAAGAATGGAAGTAAATCAAGAAATTGATGTACTCGAGAAATTCTTGTTGCAAACAGCAGAAGTTTTAAAACCTGGAGGAAGATTGGTTGTGATGTCATACCATTCTTTAGAAGATCGTTTGGTGAAAAACTTCATGAAACGAGGAAATTTGGATGGAACAATAGAAAAAGATTTTTACGGAAATGTCTTAAAACCATTTTCAGAAATATATAGAAAACCAATTTCACCAAACGAGGAAGAGATTGAAGTGAATTCACGTGCGAGAAGTGCAAAATTAAGAGTGGCTGAAAGAAGTAATGGATAATCAATACATCGACAAAGACGAATTAGCTGCGCAAGAAGAACAAAACGCAAAAAAGCAGAAACCACCAAAGGAAAAAAAACCACGTGGTAAAGCGAGTATTTTGGTTCAGATCTTAAACGGTGAAATTTTGACCAAAGACTTGGTTTTAAACAATTTGGGTTTCGTTTTTTTCTGTGTTTTGCTATTGATTTTGTTAGTAGCAAAAGGATATTACGGAAAACAATTGACCAAAGATATTGATACTTCTTTAAAAAGATTAGATGCCACAACAGCAGAATACGTGGAATCGAAAGCAAAATTGGAGGAAAAGACAAAACGCTTCGAATTAGTAAGAAAATTAGAACCAAGAGGATTAAAAGAGACAACGAAGCCTGCAAAGGTTATTAGAATTAAAACAGGAAAAGAATAAAAAGTATTTAGTGATTAGTTGTTAGTGCTTAGAAATACACTAAGCACTAACAACTAATCACCACTGACTAAAAGAAATGAAAGAAAAAAAAGACATATTATGGAGAGTTTACCTGATTTATTTCGGGTTTGTCATCATTATGTGTATCGTTATCGGTAAAACTTTTTCTATTCAGGCTGAAGGTGTGAAATCCGTTTTGATTGGAAGTACAAGCGATGAGAAAATTCCAACAAGAACAGTAAAACGTATTCCACGTCGTGGAGAAGTCTTAGATATCAACCACACTCCTTTGATTACTTCCGTTTCATTTTTTGAAATCCACATGGATCCAACAGTTTGTAAGCAAGAAGATTTTGACAACAATATCATGGAGTTGAGTCAAAAATTAAGCGAACTTTTTCCAGAAATGTCGGCTAGAGAATATGAAACACACATTCGTCGTGGAAGACAAAGAGGAAACCGTTATTTATTGATAAAACGTAAAGCAACTAATTACCAACGTAATATGTTGCGTTCTTTCCCAATTTTTAATTTGGGAAGAAACAAAGGTGGTTTAATTGATTTAGAGGAAACGATTATCCGTAAACGGCCACACGGAGAATTATTGAAAAGAACTTTAGGTTATTATAAAAAAACAAATCAAGAAGAATTACGTGTCGGTATCGAAGGTGCTTTTCATGAATATTTGGTGGGTGAACCAGGTTTAGAAATCGAGCAAAAAATCTCGACTGGTTGGAAAAAAACAGGACAAATTGTAAAAGATGCCGTTGAAGGGGCAAATGTTGTAACAACAATTGATAAGGGAATTCAAGAAGTTGCTCACTCAGAATTGATGAAACAATTGAAAGAACAAGGTGCAAAAAGCGGCTCTGTTATTGTGATGGACGTGAAAACAGGTTATGTAAAAGCTATTGTAAACTTGACTTTAGCACCTGATGGAGATTATTACGAATTGTATAATCAAGCAATTGGAACAAAAGAAGTTCCAGGTTCAACATTCAAGTTAGCGGCTTTGATGGCAGCTTTGGAAGACAATAAAATTGATCTAAATGACACTGTTGAAACAGCAACAAAATATACGTATTACGGAGACAATACCTTAAATGAAGCACATAATAATTATTATGGAAGAGTAACAATAAAGCGTGCTTTTGAACTTTCTTCAAATGTAATTTCCCGCGTCATTTTTAATGCTTACAAAAACGAGCCGACTACTTTTGTTGACCGCTTAAAATCTTTTGGTTTGGGCGAACCTTTAGGTTTGGATTTAGTAGGTGAGCCAACACCAACACTTTATGCTCCAGGTTCTCCAAATTGGTCGGGAATTTCTTTAGCTTGGATGTCTGTTGGTTATGAAGTGCAACAAACACCAATGCAAACCTTGGCTTTTTACAATGCCGTTGCAAATAATGGTAAAATGGTTAAACCACAATTTGTAAAAGAAATTACGAGAGGTTCAGAAGTTGTAAAATATTTCAGACCAATCGTTTTAAAGCAAAAAATTTGTTCTGATAGAACCTTGGGTCTTTTGCAATCTTGCTTAGAAGGTGTAATGAAAACCGGAACAGGGAAAAGATTAACTTCTTCTTACTTTGAT
The DNA here is from genome assembly GCA_040386975.1 of Bacteroidota bacterium. Lineage (GTDB taxonomy): Bacteria > Bacteroidota > Bacteroidia > Flavobacteriales_D > Crocinitomicaceae > M2408. Next base: position 90,019 of record JAZKEO010000006.1, read on the forward strand.
ATTGCTGGGAAAACGGGTACTGCAGAGATTTTGAACGACAACAATCAATACGGAGCGAAAGGTGAGAAAAAATATTTAGCATCTTTTGTTGGTTATTTTCCTGTTCAAGATCCAATGTATTCGTGCATTGTTTCTATTTCAGCTTCAGGAGAAAATATTTATGGTGCAACTGTTTCGGGAACTGTGTTTTCAGCTATTGCAAACAAGGTTTACGCAACAAGTTTAAAATACCACAGAGCTATAAATGAAACGAATAAACGCATTTATACTGCTCCGTATTCAAAAGATGGAAATCGATATGATCTTCAAAAAATATTAAATTATTTGGGTGTAAAATACATTCAAAATCCAATTGCTGATGCTTCTCACGAAGAATGGGTTTCAACAGTAGCAAATGACAAGCAAGTGGAATTTTCAAAACGCTATGTTGGGAAAAATACGGTTCCAAATGTTCTTGGAATGTCGGCAAAAGATGCGGTCTATTTAATTGAAAACACAGGAATGAATGCGCGATTAAATGGCTTTGGGAAAGTAGTAAAACAAACCGTTCCAGCTGGTTCAATGATTTTTAAAGGCGGTTTGATAGAGTTAACATTAGAATAAATGAAAAGTTTAAAAGACATATTAGTTGGCGTTTCTTATGAATTAGTTTCTGGTTCATTGGAAAATGATGTTGCGGAATTAAACTTTGATTCCCGCAAAGCGAAAGCGTCTTCTGTATTTTTTGCGATTAACGGAACAACGGTTGATGGACACAACTTCATTTCTCAAGTTGTTGAAAAGGGCTGTGAAATAATTGTTTGTGAAAAAGCAATTCAGAACACAAAAATTACTCAAATTGTTGTTAAAGATTCAGCCGAAGCTTTGGGTTTAATGGCTTCCAATTTTTATGATAATCCATCTCACGATTTAACTTTAGTAGGAGTTACGGGAACAAATGGAAAAACAACAACAACAACTTTGTTACACCAATTGTTTATGAACTTGGGTTACAAAGTTGGTCTGTTATCGACTGTAGTAAACAAAATTGGGAATAAAGACATTGTTTCAACACATACAACTCCAAATCCAATCGACTTGAATCGTTTGCTTTCAGAAATGTTGGCTGAAGGTTGTTCGCATTGTTTTATGGAAGTGAGTTCACACGCTATCATACAAGGTAGAATTGCTGGTTTGAAATTTAAAGGTGGAGTTTTCACTAACATCACGCACGATCATTTGGATTATCACGGAACCTTTCAAGAATACATCAAAGCGAAAAAACGCTTTTTTGATGTTTTAGGAAACGATGCTTTTGCTTTGACAAACATTGATGACAAAAATGGAATGGTGATGTTGCAAAACACAAAAGCAAAAAAATATTCCTATGCTTTAAAAACACCTTCTGACTTCAAAGCAAAAGTGATTGAAAACCAATTTTCTGGTTTGGTTTTAAGTATCAATGGAACAGAACTTTGGACACGTTTGATTGGAGATTTCAACGCTTATAATTTATTGGCTGTTTATGGAGTCGCTATGCTTTTAGAGGAAGACAAGATTGAAGTTTTAACCATCATTTCAAAATTGGAATCGGTTGCTGGAAGATTTCAATATTTTCAATCAAAAACAGGAATTATTGCGATTGTTGATTATGCTCATACTCCTGATGCTTTGGAAAATGTGTTAAAAACAGTTTCAAACATTCGCACCAAAAATGAAACAGTTTATACGGTAATCGGTTGTGGCGGAGATAGAGATAAAAGTAAACGTCCAAAAATGGCAGGAATAGCATGTGAATTGAGCGATAAAGTGATCATTACATCAGATAATCCGCGTTCGGAAGATCCTGCAACGATTATCGAAGAAATGTTAACTGGAGTTGAAGGACAATATTACAAGAAAACACTTTCAATTCAAGATAGAGAACAAGCAATCAAAACAGCTGTTTCCATGGCTGATGCAAAAGACATTATTTTAATTGCAGGGAAAGGTCACGAAACATACCAAGAAATTAAAGGAGTAAAGCACGACTTTGATGATTTAAAAATTGTAAAAGAATTATTTGAAAAACTGGAAAAATAAACAATAGTGAAAAGTGAAGAACGAAAAGTGAAAAACGCACTCTTAACTCTTAACTCTTAACTCTTAACTTAAAAATAAATGTTATATTACTTATTCGATTATTTAGAATCTTTGAATTTCCCAGGAGCGGGATTATTTCAATTTATTTCGTTCAGAGCATCTTTTGCTTTGATTACTTCTTTGATTATTTCAATCTTATTTGGAAAACGTTTAATCAATTTACTTCGCAGACAACAAATCGGTGAAACGGTTCGTGATTTAGGTTTGGCTGGACAAATTGAAAAATCAGGTACACCAACAATGGGTGGTTTAATCATTTTGAGTGCGATTATCATTCCAACTTTATTGTTTGCAAAATTACATAACGTGTATGTAATTACCATGTTGGTTGCAACAGTTTGGCTTGGAGCAATTGGATTCATAGATGATTACATCAAAGTTTTCAAAAAAAATAAAGAGGGTTTAAAAGGTAAGTTTAAAGTTGTAGGTCAAATTGGAGTTGGAATTATTGTTGGTTGTATTTTATATTTTAGCTCTGATGTGAAAGTTCACAAACGTGTTCCAATTAGTCATAAGCTAACAGCTGATGAAACTTTAGTAACACACAAACACGCCGATTTCAATAAAGATTCGACTACAAAATGGATTGAAACGCGCGATATGACAACCACGATTCCTTTCATTAAAGGAAATGAATTTAATTACAACTGGATGATTGGAGATATCGATAAATCTTACGGCTGGTTGTTGTTTATTCCTTTGGTAATTTTTATTGTGATTGCCGTCTCAAATGGAGCAAATATGACGGATGGTTTGGACGGTTTGGCTTCTGGAACATCTGCCATTATTGGAATTGCTTTGGCTGTTTTTGCTTACGTTTCTTCAAATATTCGTTTTTCAGACTATCTAGACGTGATGTATATTCCGATGGCGGAAGAAATGGTAATTTTTATAGCAGCCTTTGTTGGAGCTTGTGTTGGTTTTATGTGGTACAATTCTTATCCTGCCCAAGTTTTCATGGGAGATACAGGAAGTTTGGCTTTAGGTGGAATCATTGCTGTTTTTGCCATTTCAATCCGTAAAGAATTATTGATTCCAGTTTTATGTGGTGTTTTCTTAATCGAAAATTTATCTGTAATCATGCAAGTTGGATACTTCAAATTCACCAAAAAACGATACGGAGAAGGACGAAGAATTTTCCTCATGGCTCCATTGCATCACCATTACCAAAAAAAGGGAATTCACGAAGCTAAAATCGTTTCTCGCTTTTGGATTGTTGCAGTTTTATTAGCGGTAATAACAATTGTAACATTGAAATTAAGATAATATTTTACCCAAATAGATAAGTAAATAATAATAAATGCAAGAAAACAAAAAAATAGCAATTTTAGGAGCAGGTGAAAGTGGTGTTGGTACTGCTTATTTGGCTGTGCAACAAGGTTGGAATGTTTTTGTTTCGGATTTTGGAAATATTAAAAAGGAATACAAAGAAGAACTTGAAAGCTTAAAGATTGATTGGGAAGAAGGAAAACACGATTTTGAACGCATTTTAAATGTTGATTTAATCGTAAAATCTCCAGGAATTTCTCCTAAAACAGAAATCATCAAACAAGCTAAAGCTAAGGGAATCAAAATTGTTTCTGAAATTGAATTTGCAGGAAAATACAATAAGGCTAAGACAATTTGTATCACAGGAAGTAATGGAAAAACGACAACAACCATGTTAACTTACCATGTTTTAAAAAAAGCAGGATTTAAAGTTGGTTTGGCTGGAAATGTTGGTAAAAGTTTCGCCAAACAAGTTGCAACAGAAGATTTTGATTGGTATGTGTTGGAATTAAGTAGTTTCCAATTGGACGATATGTTTGATTTTAAAGCAGATATTTCTATGCTTTTAAACATTAGTCCAGACCATTTAGACCGCTACAATTACGAAATGCAAAATTACGTTGATTCGAAGATGCGCATTATTCAAAATCAAACAGAAAACGATTATTTCATATACAACGCTGATGATGAGGTAATTGTAAAAGAAATAAATAAGAAGATGACGAAGGTACAAAAATTACCTTTTTCAATAAAAACAAAACAAGAGCATGGTGCTTTTGCAGATGATAAACAAATAACAATTAATATAAAAGAACAATTCATTATGTCAATCCACGATTTAGCACTAAAGGGTAAACACAACACCCAAAACACACTCGCTTCTGGTTTAGCAGCTCGAGTTCTTGACATTCGTAACGAACTTGTTAGAGAAAGTTTTTCTGACTTCGTAAACGTTGAACACCGCTTGGAATTCGTAGCGAAAGTTAACGGAATCGAATTCATTAACGATTCAAAAGCAACAAACATCAATTCAGCTTGGTTTGCCTTAGAAAGCATGGAAAAACCAACCGTTTGGATCGTTGGTGGAGTTGATAAAGGAAACGATTATTCCGAACTTCAAGCTTTAGTTAAAGACAAAGTAAAAGCAATCATTTGTTTGGGAACTGATAATCAAAAAATCATCGATTTCTTTTCAGCTGATGTAGAAACAATTGTTGAAGCAAAATCTGCTTTAGAAGCTGTAGCTTACGGTTACCGTTTGGCTAAAAAAGACGAAACAGTTCTACTTTCTCCTGCCTGTGCAAGTTTTGATTTATTCGAGAACTATGAAGACAGAGGAAATCAGTTTAAAAACGCTGTAAGATCTCTTTAAAAAAGTCTTATGTCTTTTATCTTATGTCTAAAAGTCTAATGTATGGATTCAATAAAAAATAAACTTAATCTCTCGGAGCAACTTTTACAAGCTCGTCAGCAACAATTAGAAAATCAAGTTGTTGGTGCTTTGCGTTCGCATGGAAAATTGTGGGGAATGGATGTTTTTACATGGTACAAACCAAGTTTGTATGAATTGGAAAATACCCTATCAAGTTTCCCTGCTCCAATTTTTTGGTTTGCAAACGAACAAGATATTTTAAAATTGTTGAAAGAAGAAACATATTGGTTGAATAATGTGAATTTGATTTGTTCACATGATAAAGCCGGTTTCAAATTGCCAAATGAAATTTTGGACGGAGTAAAAACAGTTCTTGGAACAGCAAAAATTGAAGACGCACTAGAGCTTTTGAAAGTATTAAAAAAACCGCAAGGAATTTTATTATTTACAAGTTCTGGTCCAGATTGGCATGTTGCAAAAGATAAATTTGAATCCTTTTTAGAGATTCATCAAAAATAATTTAGATTAAGTGAAAATTTTCCTTCATAAATATTTCAAAGGCGACACAGTAATTTGGGTGATTACACTCATTTTGTTGAGTTTATCTTTGCTGACTGTTTACAGTTTTGTACCTATTTTGGTCAAAATTGAAGGAGGAACACCATTCAAATACCTTTTCAAACATTTAGTATATGTGCTTTTAGCCTTACTTACAATGGTTTGGGTACATAAAAAAGATCCGATTTTGTTTTCAAAATTTGCTCGTTTTGGCTTTTATGTCGCTATTGGGTTGCTGATTTTCACTTTCTTTTTCGGGACAAAAGTAAATGATGCTGGGCGTTGGATAAAAATTCCTTTTGTTGGGTTGACTTTCCAATCATCGGATTTTGCCAAATTGGCTTTAATCGTTTATGTTTCAAAATTATTAGCAAAGAAAAAAGATGTTTTAAACTCATGGAAAGATGGGTTTTGGCCGATAATGTTTCCTATAATTGTTATTTGTGGATTGATTGTCAAGGATAACTTATCTACGGCTGCGATCGTTTTTGCTATTAGTTTTACACTTTTGTTCATCGGGAAAGTTCCTTTCGGAAAATTATTTTCACTGATTGGAGGTGGCGTACTTTTATTATCACTTGTTGTAGCTTTCCATTTAGCTGTACCGAGTTTAAACATTTTGCCGCGTTACGAAACATGGGAAAATCGTATCATGAACCGAATGGATGCAACGAAAGATATCGTTGAAAATGCACAATCTTTAAATGCTGAATTAGCGATTTACAATGGTGGTTTTTTCGGACAAGGAGTTGGTGATGGAAAATTAAAAGAATACATTCCTGAGGCCTATGCTGATTTTTATTACGCCAGTTTTGTGGAAGAATTTGGAATGATTTCCTCTTTGGTTTTAATTCTAGCTTACCTCATTTTACTCTATAGAATTATTCGCATCGCTCTAAAATCAGATAAACTTTTTGAAACGTATATGTTGCTCGGAATTGGAATTTTAATCCTTTCTCAAGCATCTGTAAATATGTTAGTTTGTACTGGAGTTTTTCCTGTTACAGGACAAAACATGCCACTTCTAGCAATGGGAGGATCTGGTTTAATAATGACTTGCTTGGCACTTGGAATTGTACAATCTGTAGCTTACAGCCAACAAAAGAAAAATGAAAAAGCTGAAATAAATGAAAACGTCCTAACAACAGAGGATTAGTTTATAATAATTAAAAAAAAACACCTTGTGGACTTTGTGTAAACTTAGTGCCCTCGCGTCAAAAAGAAAAAGAGTTTAGAAAATGAAGATTAACCGTGTAATCATATCTGGTGGTGGAACTGGAGGACATATTTTTCCTGCGGTTGCAATTGCGAATGAAATAAAAAGAAGAAATCCTGATTGTGATATCCTTTTTGTTGGCGCATTGGGAAAAATGGAAATGGAAAAAGTTCCTCAAGTAGGATATAAAATCATTGGTTTGCCAATTGCAGGTTTCCAAAGAAAATTTACAACGTCTAATTTTATATTACCTTTTAAAATCGTCAACAGTTTATTTCAAGCATATAAAATCATTAAAAAATTTAAACCAGAAATCGTTATTGGGGTTGGAGGTTATGCAAGCGGACCAACCTTAAGAGCAGCAATTTTTTTGAATATTAAAACTTTAATTCAGGAACAAAATTCTTTTCCAGGAAAGACAAATAAGATTTTAGCTAAAGATGTGAAACGCATTTGTACCGCTTATCAAGGTTTAGATCGTTTTTTCCCTAAAGAGAAGATTGTATTAACTGGAAACCCAGTGCGATTGGAAGTAGTTCAAATTAAAGGAAAACGAGAAGAAGCCTTGACTTTTTTTGGTTTGAATCCAGCCAAAAAGACAATTTTAGTGATTGGAGGAAGTTTGGGTGCAAGAACCTTAAACGAAAGTATTTTATCTTCTTTGGATTTAATAAAAGAAAACGATGTGCAGGTTTTATGGCAATGCGGTAAATTCTATTTTTCAGGTTTGAATCAGACTTTTTCAAGAGAAAATAATCCTGATGTTCACTTAAATGAGTTTATTTTCCGCATGGATTTGGCTTATGCTATTGCAGATATCATCATTTCCCGTGCTGGAGCAATTTCGGTTTCAGAATTGTCTTTGGTTGAAAAACCTACCATTCTTGTTCCATCGCCAAATGTAGCAGAAGATCATCAAACGAAAAATGCTATGGCTTTGGTGAATAAACATGCTGCTGTTTTAGTAAAAGATTCAGAAGCTAAAGAGAATTTATTTTCAAAAGCAATCGAGATATTAAATAACGAAGAGCAACAAAAAGAATTGATACAAAACATCAAAGACTTAGGTTTTCCAAAAGCAACAGAAGAAATAGTAAATGAAATTGAATTAGTTATTAGTAAATAGTTAGAAGTAAGTAGTCAAAAAGTTAGTGCTCTTAGTGTTTCCTTTGTGCCTTCGTGTTAAAAAAATGAAATTGAATTAGTTAGAAGTAAATAGTTAGAATTAGGTAGTAAAAAAGTTAGTGCTCTTAGTGTTTCTTTGTGCCTTCGTGTCAAAAAATAAAAAATGATAAACTTAGAAAAATACAAAAACATATATTTCCTCGGAATCGGTGGGATCGGAATGTCAGCTCTTGCTCGTTATTTTAACTTAATAGGATTCAATGTTGCTGGTTACGACAAAACACCTTCGCCTTTAACGGAAGAACTCCAAAAAGAAGGAATTGACATTCATTTTGAGGATTTTGGAACTTCAATTCCAGCTCCGTATTCAAATAAAGAAGAAACATTAGTTATTTATACGCCTGCTATTCCGCAAAATTTAGGAGAATACTTGCATTTGAAACACAATGAATTTACACTTTTAAAAAGAGCGCAAGTTTTAGGATTAATTACCCAAAATTCAAAAGGATTGGGAGTTGCAGGAACGCACGGAAAAACGACGACAAGTACGATGTTGACCCATCTTTTGAATGAATCTCGTTTAAAATGTAATGCTTTTTTGGGTGGAATTTCCTCCAATTTTTCTTCGAACTTTGTTTCTGATGAAAATTCAGAGCTTACAGTAATCGAAGCAGATGAATTTGATCGTTCTTTTTTACAATTACATCCTTATGCAACGATTATAACGTCAACAGATGCGGATCATTTGGATATTTACGGAGATGCAAAAACCTTTTTAGAAGGATTTCAGCTTTATGCAAATCAAATTGATAATAACGGTTTGATTGTTATGAAAAAAGGCTTGGAGCTTAATTCAGAAACAAATATCCAAACGTATGCAATCAATCAAAAAGCCGATTTTGAAGGAAAAAATCTTCGGATTGAAGACGGTAAATTTTTCATGGATATTACTTCTCCAAATTTTTCTTGGGAAAACATTGAACTAGGTTTGCCTGGAATTCACAATGCTGAAAATGCCCTAGCTTGTATTGCTTTGTGCACTTTTTTAGGCCTAAATGAAACAGAAATTCGCCACGGTTTAAAAACATTTAAAGGTGTAAAACGTCGCTTTGAATATAAAATAAGAACTGAAAAAATAGTTTACATCGACGATTATGCACACCATCCAACAGAAATTAAAGCTTTAGTTGATTCAGTAAAATTAATTTATCCAGATAAGAAGATTACTGGGGTTTTCCAACCGCATTTATTCTCAAGAACAAGAGACTTTATTGATGGTTTTGCTCATGAACTATCACAATTGGATGAATTAATCTTGTTGCCAATTTATCCAGCTCGTGAACTTCCAATGGAAGGAATTACGAGTGAATTTCTTTTATCAAAATGTACCAATACAAACAAAAAAGTGTTATTCCCAAAAGAAGCACTTGAAGTTCTTAAAAATAGAGTAGAAGGTGTGATTTTAACTATCGGAGCAGGTGATATTGATAGAATTGTTCCAGAACTTAAATTAGAATTGTCTAAAAATCTAAATTTCTAGTTACTAATGAAAAAATGGCTTAAAATAGGTTTTTGGGTAATTTTCAGCATTGCTGTTGTTATTGGTTTGAGTATGTCCAAATCAAAGCAAGTTGATACAGTCTCAAACAAGCCGAAAATTTTTATTCATGTGGATGGCGAAAATGCTTTTTTGACAGAAGATGAAGTTTACACCCGATTGACTCGTAAAGGCTTGGTTTATCCAGCTCAAAAGATTGAAAAATTGCCTGTAAAAGCCATTGAAGATTACCTAGAATCCATGTCAGAAATTAAAACATGCAAGGTTTATGCAAATCTTGGTGGAACATGGAACATTGATATTCAATTGCGTAAACCAATTGCTCGTATTTTTAATAATTCAGGAGAAACTTTTTATTTAGATGATCTCGGATTTACGATGACAACTTCGCCTTTATATACCGCTCGTGTTGTTGTAGTTACAGGAAATATTCCTGATAGATCGCACTCAAAATCGGTGGAAGAAATTATTAACAATGATACCTTGAAAACTATTAAATATTTAGATGATATCTATCGAATTTCTAATTATGTTTGTAACGATCCCTTTTTGAATGCTCAAATAGGGCAAATTCATCGTGATAATCATGGAGATTTTGTCCTAATACCCCAGGTTGGCGGGCAAAAAATCATTTTTGGATCCGCAAATTCTGACGAGGAAGTTGCAAAGAAATTTAAAAAATTAGTGCTTTTTTACAAGGAAGGTTTGCCTTTTGAGGGCTGGAATAAATATGATGTTATCAATTTGAAGTTCGAAAAACAGATTGTTTGTAAAAAAGTTGAATAAAAATAATAGTAAGGGTGAAATTAAAGTAAGGGCGAATTGTATTCGCATGGTTTAATCGGCCCAAAATAAATAAAGTATGACACCAGAAACAAACGGAAAACCTGTAATAGTTGGATTAGACATCGGAACAACAAAAATTGCTTGTTTTATTGGTACAAAAAACGAACACGGAAAAATAGAAATTATTTCAATGGGAAAAAGTGAATCCCTTGGAGTTTCTCGTGGTGTAGTGTCAAATATTAACAATACTGTTGAATCAATTAAACGTGCTGTTGAAGAAGCAAAATCACGTTTGAGCGGAGATTTAACAATCAGAAGTGTGATTGTTGGAATCGCAGGTCAACACATAAAAAGCTTACAACACAGAGGAATTTATACACGTTACCAAACTGAAAACGAAATTTCTCAAAAAGATATTAATGCTTTAATCGAAGACATGCACCGTTTGGTGATGCAACCTGGTGAAGAAATTATCCATGTTTTACCTCAAGAATACATTGTTGACAGCGAACAAGGAATTAAGGATCCAATCGGAATGTCTGGTGTGCGTCTGGAAGCAAATTTTCACATCATTACTGGTCAAGTAAATGCAGCGATGAACATCAGTAAATGTGTTCAACGTGCTGGTTTGGAAGTGAAAGAAATGATTTTAGAGCCTTTGGCTTCTGCTGAAGCTGTTTTATCTGAAGAAGAAAAAGACGCTGGTGTAGTTTTAGTTGATATCGGTGGTGGAACGACCGACGTAGCGATTTTCCATGAAGGAATTATTCGTCATACGCACGTTATTCCTTTTGGAGGAAATGTGATTACTGACGACATCAAAGAAGGTTGTTCAATCATGAAAAACCAGGCTGAGAAATTGAAAATGAAATTCGGTTCAGCTTTAGCGAGTGAAAGCCAAGATACAGAAGTTGTTTGTATCCCAGGTTTGAGGGGGCGTGAACCAAAAGAAATTTCTGTTCGTAATTTAGCTAGCATCATTCAAGCGAGAATGGAAGAAATTATTGAGCATGTTTATTACGAAATACGCAATTCTGGTTACGAGAAAAAATTAATCGCTGGAATCGTTGTTACAGGTGGTGGAGCCCAATTGAAGCACATTACGCAACTTTTTGAATTTATTTCAGGAATGGACACACGAATTGGTTATCCAACAGAACATTTAGGAAATTCAAGTACAGTTGAAAACTTAACGAGTCCAATCTATTCTACAGGAATTGGTCTTGTTATTCAAGGGTTTGAAAGCAGAAAGAAAAACGAAAATGTTGTTGATGACAAAGTAACACTTAACAGTAAAAAAATCAAAGTGAAGGATCACGATGATGCGAATAAAAAAAGTCCATTTTTTAAAACATTATTTGAAAAAGCAGGTGGATTTTTCTCAGAAGAAGATTAATAAATTAAAAAGAATCAATTTAACATAAAATATAATGAACATGGAATTCGATATGCCAAAAGAGACAAATTCAATTATTAAAGTAATTGGAGTTGGAGGCGGTGGAAGTAACGCTGTCAATCACATGTACAATCAAGGAATTAAAAGCGTTGACTTCATCGTTTGTAATACAGATCGTCAAGCATTGGATATTTCTCCAGTGCCAATTAAAATTCAATTAGGACCAAGTTTAACTGAAGGTCTTGGTGCGGGTTCTATTCCAGAAATTGGAAAAAATGCTGCGGTTGAAAATATAGATGATATTCGCGAATTACTTTCTAAAGGAACAAAAATGGTTTTTGTTACAGCTGGAATGGGTGGTGGAACAGGAACAGGTGCTGCTCCAGTTATCGCTCAAGTTGCTCGTGAATTAGGAATTTTAACAGTAGGAATCGTTACTGTTCCTTTCTCTTTTGAAGGTAGAAAACGCCGTCAACAAGCAGAAGAAGGAATGGAAAATATGCGTGCAAACGTTGATACGTTACTTGTAATCAACAACGAACGTTTACGTGAAATGAGTGGAAACTTATCTATCGGAAATGCTTTCGCTCAAGCGGATGATGTTGTTGCAACGGCAGCAAAAGGAATTGCTGATGTAATTTCCGTTACTGGAGTTATGAACGTTGATTTCAAAGATGTAAACACAGTAATGAAAGATTCAGGTGTTGCAATTATGGGTTCTGCTTCTGCTGAAGGTGAAAACAGAGCTATTCGTTGTGTACAAGATGCTATGAATTCTCCATTATTGAACGATAACAATATCACGGGTGCGAAATATGTTTTATTAAACATTACTTACGGTGATAAAGAAGTTTTGATGGACGAAATTACGGAAATTACAGACTACATTCAAGATGAAGCAGGTTCAACTGCAGATGTTATTTGGGGACATGGATTTGATGCTACTTTAGGTGATAAATTGTGTGTTACTTTAATTGCAACAGGATTCAATTCTTCTCCAATTACGGGATTTGAAAAAGCTCCAGAGAAAAAGGTAACTGTTTTAGAGGATGAAGTAAAGAATGAGGTTGTTAATCCTTTGAATAACCCAATGCATAAAACAGCTGTTGAAACTCCAAAAGTTGAAGAGCCGTTTTTAAAAAATGTTGTTGAAGTAACTGAAATTACTTCAAAAATTGAAACTCCAACGCAAGAGATTAAATTAAATCTTTTTGAAGAAGAGGAAAAAGTGGAAGAAAAAGTAGATTTATCGACTGCTTTCAATTGGGATATTAAGAAAGAAATTACTCAGGATCATGTTTCTGAATCATCAGATAGTAAAGTTGAAAAAGTTGTTCATACTTTAGAAGACGAAACAGAAACAAAATTTGAATTAGACTCATCAAATTCAAGATCGACAGTGTCTCCTGAAGAGCAACAACGTTTGACACAAGAAAGAATGGATCGTATTCAACAATATACTTCTCGTTTGAAAAAAGTTGATGGAATCCATGACTTAGAAAAAGAACCAGCTTACGTAAGAAGAAATATCAATATTGATAATTCTTCTTTAAGTTCAAGTTCTTCTGTTTCAAGATTCAATATTTCTTCTGATGAAAACGGAACTTCATTAAAAAGCAACAATTCGTTCTTACATGACAATGTAGATTGATTTAATAAGATAAGAAAGAATGAACTTAAGTGAACAAATAAATGCAGACATCAAAACTGCAATGCTCGCCAAAGAGAAAGAAAAGTTGACGGCTTTACGTGATATTAAGTCTAAAATCATGTTAGAAGCAACTTCTGGATCTGGGGAAGTAAATGACACAAGTGTATTAAAAATTATCATGAAATTGCACAAGCAACGAATGGAAACGTACACTTTATATAAAGAACAAAATAGAGAAGATTTAGCTTCGGTTGAACTTTTTGAAGCTCAAATTTTAGAAGCATATTTACCAAAAATGCTTTCAGAAGACGAGATTAGAATTGAGGTAAAAGCTGCTATTGCACAAACGGGAGCTTCTGGACCGCAAGAAATGGGTAAAGTAATGGGAGTTTTATCAGCAAAATTAGCAGGTAAAGCCGACGGGAAAATTATTTCAACACTTGTAAAAGAAGAATTAGCCAAATAAAGGATCACACAAATCTCTATATTTAAATTACAGAAAAACCATCCGCATTAGCGGATGGTTTTTTGCTTTATAGATGTTCAACAACAACTCTGAAAGAGTTGAATATCTTAACGACTGATGATACTGATAGCTATCGGTATCATCAGTCGTGTGGGGGTAAATAAATTTGTTTTTGGCATGTGTTTTTGTTTAAAAACCATGACAAAAACGTTCTGATAAAATTATTAGTCAGAAGATGTTGTATCTTTGCAAAAAAATATCACATTATGTTAATTAAAACAGCAACTTTTCTTGTAAGCAACACCGACCACAAACTTTGTCCAACAGATGGAAAACCGGAGTTTGCATTTATAGGTAGATCAAACGTTGGAAAATCGTCATTGATTAATATGATTACGAATCATAAAAAACTCGCTAAAACGTCTTCTACGCCAGGAAAAACACAGTTGATAAACCATTTTGAGATCAATGAAAAATGGTACTTAGTGGATTTACCAGGTTTTGGTTATGCAAAAGTTTCAAAAGTTGCTCGTTTGAAATTCGAGAAGTTTATTTCAGAATATCTCTTGGAAAGAAAATCATTGGTAAATACCTTTGTTTTACTTGATAGTCGCTTGGAATTACAAAAAATCGACTTAGAATTCATGAATTGGTGTGGACAACAAGGAATACCATTTTCAATGGTTTTCACCAAAGTTGATAAACTTTCATCAACACAATTGCAGAAAAACCTCGCAAAGTATAAAAAAGAAATGTTGAAACATTGGGAAGAACTTCCACCAGTTTTTATAACATCTTCTGAATCAAAATTCGGTCAAGAAAAACTACTTAATTACATCGAATTACTGCTTTCTTAAATTAGTTATCAGTTAGAAGTATGAGTGTTTTTTAACTTTTAACTCTTCACTTTTAGTTTTTCACTACTAACTTCTAACTAAAAACTCCTAACTATACAGACATTCCCTTAACAATTCTATCCTTACGTTTTACTTTTCTAAGTTTTTTCGTAACTACTAAAAGAAAAGCATTTCCAGACTCAGAAGTTGCATAATAAGTAAGGTTTCCGTAGTCCAATTGACCACCTTTATTTTGATCCCAAGTTGCTTGTAAGTAATAACGACCATTGTTATTCCCTTTTCTTACAGCATATCTTAATGTTTTATTTTGACCAACTTCAAAGCGAACATGAATATCTCCGTTTGCCTCAAATTTCTCAAAAACACATTTTGTATTTACTGGAATAATGATTCTATTTTCAACACTGTTTTCGTTGGTAACCAAAGTTCCACTTTCTGTTGTTCCTTGATTTTCTAGTGAGTTTTTTCTTTCAATGATGATCGTTGAAGAAGTGAAAAACTGTACTTTTCGCATATTAGATTCGTCAAGATTGTATTGTTTTTTAATTTCATCTGTATAAGGAACTTTCATTCCGCAGCTTGTAACTATTAAAATCAAACTTAAAATGGCAACTATTTTCATATTATCTTTTTTTTTGTAATTTTTTGACAAAAGTAAGAAACTGTTTTGAATTTATTGATAAAGAAGTTACAAAGTATTTTTTAGCGAATTTAGGCAGAATTTATCGGAATAGTTCATGCTATTTCGAAATATTCTAACGAAAATTTCAGCAAAAAAGACTTGTAATTTTAAAATTCAATAAAATCAAATCGTTTCTAAAATTAAAAACTAAATTTCATTCTTGTTTTATCATTTAAAATTTTACTTTTGTTACTTAAAATATTCTCAGACCATAATTAAAATGGTCTTTTCCTAAAATTTAATTTAACAAATAACATGCCACTTCAAGTCAAAATTTTCACCTTTAATCCAATTCAGGAAAACACCTATATTATCAGTGATGAAAATAAGAATGCTGTCATCATAGATCCAGGGTGTTATTCAAGAGAAGAAAAAACTGAATTGACGGATTTTATTTCTGACAATAAGTTGAAAGTCTTGGCTTTGTTAAATACGCATTGTCATATAGACCACATTTTAGGAAACTCCTTTGTGAAAAAAACCTTTGATGTTCCTTTTTATATGCATGAATTGGATCTACCAACTCTAAGAGCAGTTCCTAGTTACGCCCATGTTTATGGATTTGAAGCTTATGAAGAATCTCCTGAACCTGATTTTTTTGTTCAAGACAATGAACTTCTAAATTTTGGAAACATTTCTTTCAAAGTAATTTTTGGTCCAGGTCACGCTCCAGGTCATGTTGCCTTTTATAATGAAGAAAATAAAACCCTTATAGGAGGAGACATTCTTTTTAAAGGAAGTTTCGGTCGCGTTGATTTACCAGGTGGGAGTATTGAAGTTCTCAAAAAAACAATGTTTGAGAGAATTTTCACTTTGCCTGATGACACACGTGTTTATTCTGGTCATGGTTCAAGTACAACTATTGGTGTTGAAAAACAAACAAATTACATCTTAAATTTTTAGGCGTAATTCATTTGTCGTGTTTTTTTGTTAGTTCATCTTGTCGAAATTAAAAGTGATAAAATAAGCTAATTTTTAAGTTGTACTAATTAAATTTCAATTGTGAACTTATGTTAAAATTATTAACTCCTTAATTTTTAGCTTTGTTTATTTAGATTAATTCTAAATTAATAAAAAATTGAATAAAATTGTCATAAAAATGTCATTACATTTATTGATTATACTAAATTTGCCAACGTCATAAAGTGTTTTTAGGACATAAGACAAAAAAGATTTTAAATGAAGATATCTATAAATCAGATGTTTAGGAGTATTAAAACTTGGTGTTTCGGAGCTACAACGATGTTGTTTTTAGCTGGAACGTTTAATGCAAATGCACAAGGTGAAGCACTTTTCAAAGCTAAATGTGCTACATGTCACCAGCCACACAAAAATGGTACTGGTCCAAAATTGTTTGAAGTTCGTAAAAAATGGGCTGAAGGCGGAGCGAAAGACGGTTCGATTATCAAATGGGTAAATAACTGGCAAGCTGCTGCTTCGTCAGATCCTTATGCTCAAACGGTATCAACTTGGGCTCCATCTGCCATGAACGTTTTTCCTGAATTAAAAGAGGAAGAAATCAATTCAATTTTCGATTACGTTGATGCTCAGGCTGATCCAGCTTTAGCTACACCTGAAGAAGGTGGTGCTGAGGGTTCTGTTGCTGGAGAAGAAACAGAAGAAGGTGGTTCAACTTGGCTTTGGATTACATTTGGTATTATTTTCGCAATCATTATTGCTGCAGTTTCAGGCGTTCGTCGTCAGTTGAAATCAGCTTTAAACGAAAGTGATACAAGTGATGATTCAAGATCTTATTTTGAAGAATTTAAAGAGTGGCACTGGAAAAACAAAAAACCATTGGGTATTTTGATCGTTGCTTCTGTTATGGCTTTAGTTGTAATTGGTTTCCAAAATCTTGGTAATATTGGTGTAGTTGAAGCTTATCAACCATCGCAACCAATTGCTTTCCCACACGATATTCACACAGGTGTTAACGGAATTGATTGTAAATACTGTCATAATTCAGTTACAAAATCAAAATCTGCTGGTGTACCAACAGTGAATGTATGTATGAACTGTCACAAACAAGTAAGCGGTAGAACTCCAGAGCAACAAGAGCAAATTAAGAAAATTTATTCTGCTGCTGGTTGGTCAACAGAAGGTGCTGGTTCTTACACAGGAAAATCTACTCCGATCAAATGGAATAAAGTTCACGTATTACCTGACCACGTTTATTTCAATCACTCACAACACGTTGTAGTTGGTGGTATCGATTGTAAACAATGTCACGGTGATATGACTAAACAAAAAGAAACGGTTAAAGTACAACCAGTTTCAGAATTAAATAAAATCGAAGGAAATATCGCTTTAACGAAACCTACTTTAACAATGGGTTGGTGTATTGAGTGTCACCAAGAGAAAGAAATTGCTGCTGGTCCACTTGACACGAAAAAAGATGGTTATTACGACGAAATTCACAGACGTTTGATGAACAACGATAAAAAGTTGTATAGCCAATACTTAGAAGACGGAAAAGTTACCGTGAAAGAATTAGGTGGTTGGGAATGTGCTAAATGTCACTATTAAATCGTCATTATTAATATTTACAGAGAAGGCTTAAAAGCATATGGAAATGAATAGAAAATATTGGAAAGGTCTTGAAGAGTTAAATGAAACTCCAGAGTTTTTACAACAAAAAGGCCAAGAATTTCCTCAATCTATGTCTGTTGATGAATTTTTATCAGATGAAAATCTGAAAGAATCTTCTACAGCAAGAAGAGATTTCTTAAAATTTTTAGGATTTAGTGTAGCAGCAGCAACCCTTGCTGCATGTGAAGCTCCTGTTACGAAAGTAATCCCTTACGTTAACAAACCAGAAAACGTAACTCCAGGTATGCCAACTTGGTATGCTTCAACTTATTATGATGGAGTTTCTTACGCAAGTATTTTAGTTAAAACACGTGAAGGTCGTCCTATTTTTATTAAAGGAAACAAAGATTTTGGTTTCACAAAAGGAGCGACTAATCCACAAATTATAGCTTCAGTTTTACCATTATATGATTCTGCACGTTTGTCTTCTCCAACAATGAATGGAAAAGTTAAGACTTGGTCAGATGTTGATGGTGATATCAAATCTAAATTAAACGATATTATTGCTAAAAAAGGAAAAGTTGTTTTAGTTTCTAACACAATTATTTCTCCTTCGACGCAAACTACAATCGACATGTTAAAAGGACACGTTAACAGTGGTGATGTTGCAGGAACTTCTTTTGAGCATATTCAATATGACGCTGTTTCTTACGCAGGAATGAGAGCAGCTAACAAAGAATCTTTTGGATTGACTGTTAACAATCTTCCAGAAAATGACGGAATTATTCCTGATTACGATTTCTCGAAAGCGAAAACAATTGTTTCTGTTGGTGCTGATTTCTTAAGCTCTTGGTTATTAGCTTCTGAATACCAGACACAATATGCTTCAAAAAGAAATCCTGATGGGGAATGGATGTCTAAACACTTCCAATTTGAATCTAATTTGTCAATCTCTGGATCAAACGCTGATTACAGAGGGATGATTAAACCTTCTGAGCAAGCAAATGTTTTAGCTTACATTTTAGGTAAATTTGGTGTAAAAACAAGTGTTTCTTCTACATTAAGTGCTGAAACAACAAAAATTGCTGATTTAGCAGTTGCTTCTTTGAAAGCTTCAAAATCTGAATCTTTAGTTGTTGCTGGTTCAAACAACAAAGCAGTTCAAATTTTAGCAAATAAATTAAATTCTGTTTTAGGATCTTATACTAAAACAATTAATCTTAATAATCCAGTTTTTCTTTATGCTTCGCAAGATGCTAAGATGAACAAATTTGTTTCTGATGTTATTTCAGGAAAAGGTGCAGATGCAGTTTTATTCTACGGAGTAAATCCTGTTTATACTTTAGCAAATGGAGATAAATTTGGAAAAGCACTTAAAAACATTTCTTTAACAGTTTCTTTAGCTGCTTACGCTGACGAAACAGCAAGTTTATGTAAATTTGTTGCTCCAGATCACCACGCTTTAGAAGCTTGGAATGATTTTAATCCAAAATTAAGTCATTACTCAATTGCTCAACCAACAATCAGACCTTTACACAATACATCTCAAGCACAAGAAAGTTTCTTAGTTTGGGCAGGTAAAGCTTCTCGTGGAGGAAAAGATTCAAAAGTAATTTACGATTTAATTAAAAGTAACTGGACAACTTACGGGTTTCCAATGCAAACTGAATATGCAGATGCGGATACTTTTTGGAACATGATGATTCATAACAGCTGTTCTGATGATCCAATCGCTCCAAATACAAATCCAACTTTTAATGAGGCTTCTTTATCTGGACTTTCAGTTAAAGCTGGAAAAGGTTTAGAAATTGAACTTTACCTAAAAGCAGGTATTGGAATTGGTGTTCAAGCAAACAATCCTTGGTTACAAGAGTTGCCAGATCCAGTTTCTAAAGTTACTTGGGACAACTACATCACAATGAACCCAACAGAAATGGACGGTACATACGCAACAACTTTTGATCAAGAAAGTGGATTAAACGTTGCTACAGTGAAAGTTGGTGGTGTTGAAATGAAATTACCTGTTTATCCATCTCCTGGTCAAGCTCCTGGTACTGTTGGTATCGCTCTTGGTTATGGTCGTGGTGCAAACAACGAAAATATCGGAAATGCAGCTTTCCAAACGAAAGAGTACGGAGGACATTCAGAAGACGAAAAAGGAAATAAATTACCAATTGGTAAAAATGCTTTCTGCTTCGTTTCAACTGTAAATGGAACAATGTCTTATTTCGCTGAAGGTTCAATCGCGAAAGTAGAAGGTGAAGTTTACCCAATTGCTGCAACTCAAATTCACCACACGGTGATGGCGAGACGTTCAATTGTACGTGAAACAACTTTAGATATTTACAACAAAGAAGATAAAGAAGCTTACAATCCAGCTTACACGCTTCAAACAATGAACGAAAAAGGGGAGCACGTTTCTAAACCAATGGAAGAATTCGATTTATGGGATGCACATCCTGTAGAGAAAATTGGTCACCGTTGGGGAATGACAATTGACCTTTCTTCTTGTATTGGTTGTGGTTCATGTCTTGTTGCTTGTCAATCAGAAAACAACGTTCCAGTTGTTGGTAAAGACGAAGTAAGAAGAGGTCGTGAAATGCACTGGTTAAGAATTGACCGTTATTATGCATCTGATGAAGAAGCTACAATCGGTTTAAGAAAAGATAAAGATACTTTCAGTTTTGCAGAAGCAGAAAAAGCTGCTCAAAATCCAAAAGTTATACACATGCCAATGATGTGTCACCACTGTAATCACGCTCCATGTGAAACAGTTTGTCCAGTTGCGGCTACAACACATAGTAATGAAGGATTAAACCAAATGGCTTACAACAGATGTATTGGTACACGTTACTGTGCTAACAACTGTCCTTATAAAGTAAGACGTTTCAACTGGTTTAACTACCCTTCATATAAAAAATTCACACAAGTTAATCCAGCTCAAGATGATTTAGGACGTATGGTATTAAATCCAGACGTTACGGTTAGAACGAGAGGGGTTATGGAAAAATGTTCATTCTGTGTTCAAAAAATCCAAGCTGGTAAATTAGTTGCTAAAAAAGAAGCTAGACCAGTTATTGACGGAGATGTAACTACAGCTTGTTCTGATGTTTGTCCAACAAATGCAATTACTGTAGGAGATTGGAATGACATCAAATCTATGGTTAGAAAAAGCTCAGACGATAAGAGAGCTTACCAAGCTTTAGAAGAAGTTGGTGTGAAACCAAACGTTTGGTACAAAGTGAAGGTTCGTAATGAGAAAAATGAGGTGTTAAGCAAATTACAAGTTGCAGAACATTCAGCTCATCACGGTTCTGAGAAAAAAGATAAAAAAGCTCATCATTAATTGAAATAAATAGGTCGAAATGCATAAGGAATCAGCAATAAGAGAACCTCTGATATTAGGTCACAAAACGTACCACCAAATTACGGAGGATGTTTGTAAACCAATTGAAGACAAAGCACCAAAAACATGGTATGTTTTATTTGCAATCGCATTGATTATCGGTATTTACGGAGTAGGTTGTATCATGTACTTACTTGGAACTGGAATCGGTGTTTGGGGTTTAAATAAAACAATCGGATGGGCTTGGGATATCACTAACTTCGTTTGGTGGGTAGGTATTGGTCACGCAGGAACGTTAATTTCTGCAGTACTTTTACTTTTCAGACAAAAATGGAGAATGGCGATTAACCGTTCAGCAGAAGCCATGACAATTTTTGCCGTATTTATGGCGGGTACTTTCCCTTTAATTCACATGGGACGTTTATGGTTAGGATATTGGGTTTTCCCTTTGCCAAATCAATTTGGTTCTTTATGGGTGAATTTTAACTCACCATTACTTTGGGATGTATTTGCAATTTCTACTTACCTTTCCGTATCGTTAATTTTCTGGTACATTGGTTTAGTTCCTGATTTTGCAACATTAAGAGATAGAGTAAAAAGACCAATACCAAAAAAGATGTATTCAATACTATCTTTTGGTTGGTCAGGAAGAGCAAAAAACTGGAATCGTTTTGAATTAGTTTCTTTAGTTTTAGCTGGAGTTGCTACACCACTTGTATTCTCAGTTCACTCAATTGTATCTTTCGATTTCGCGACATCGGTTATTCCAGGTTGGCATACAACAATTTTCCCTCCATACTTCGTTGCTGGAGCGGTATTCTCAGGTTTTGCAATGGTACAAACATTGATGCTTGTGATGCGTAAAGCAATGCGTTTAGAGGCATACATTCACACACGTCACGTAGAATATATGAATATTGTAATCATGGTTACAGGTTCTATCGTAGGTGTTGCCTATTTGACAGAGTTATTTGTTTCTTGGTATTCAGGAGTTGAATATGAAGCGTATGCTTTCATCAACCGTGCAACTGGACCATATTGGTGGGCTTATGCTTCGATGATGACATGTAATGTAATTTCTCCTCAGTTGATGTGGATTCCTGCTTTGAGAAGAAGTTTATACTTCACATTCTTCATCTCAATCGTAGTAAATATTGGAATGTGGTTTGAGCGTTACGTAATTATCGTATCTTCTATACACAGAGATTACTTACCTTCTTCTTGGAGTATGCATTTCCCAAGTCACATCGATATCGGTGTATATATTGGAACAATTGGAATTTTCTTTGTATTCTTCTTATTATTTGCACGTTTCTTCCCAGTATTACCAATTGCTGAGTTGAAAACAATCTTAAAATCTTCAGGTGAATACCAAAAAAATCAGCCTGACACTCATCACGATAATTCTCATAATCATTAATAAATATCATGGCAGAACAGATTATATATGCAATGTACGACGATGACGATGTGCTAAAAGATGGCGCAAAGAAGTTGGTTGCAAAAGGAATTAAGGTATCGGAAGTATTTTCTCCATTCCCAATTCACGGTATTGATCCAATTATTGGAATTCAAAATACACGTTTAGGAATTATGGCTTTTTTGTATGGTATCACAGGTACAATCATAGCTACTTTAGGAATGCGTTATTTTATGATTGTGGATTGGCCGATGAATATTGGTGGTAAACCAAACTTTACCTACTTAGACAATATCTTAGCTTTTATTCCAGTAACATTTGAGTTTACAGTTTTATGCGCAGCTCACGGTATGGCGATTACATATTTGTTAAGAAATAAAACCATTCCAGGAATGATTGCTTCAAACCCTGATCCAAGAACAACAGATGATAAATTTGTTATGGAATTCAGAATGTCTGAAAACTCTAAATTCACTTCGGAAGAGATGCTTGATTTAATCAAATCAACAGGAGTTAGTGAAATTGACCAAAAAGAAGTTAAATAATTCGTTTCTAACGAAAAACAATAATTTATCTAAAAGATGAATAAAATAGTTAAAACAATAGGAAAAGTATCAATGATTGTCGTAGCAGGTTTTGTTATTGGATCTTGTACTTCTAATCCTGATAGTTCTGGACTTGAGTACATGCCTGATATGTACAGATCTCCCGCGATTGAACCTTATGTTGATTATGGTGAAGTGAGAGGAAGACAAAATGAGAAATTATCAATGAATCTTTCAGCTCTTACTCCTCCGAGCAATACAATTCCATTTTTTGGAACAAACAAAGAAGAAGTAATGATGATGTTGCCATATCACCGTTTACCAGCTCCTTCTTTTGCTGCGAGTCATGGTTTATTCGGATGGGATTTTTCTAAAAATACTGAATTAGATTATGATTATAAGCAAGCTGCAATGGATGTTAATCCTTTGAAATTAACTGCTGAAAATTCAGAAGAAATATTCAAAAAAGGAAAAGATTTATTCGCTGCAAATTGTATGCATTGTCATGGTGAAAAAGGTGATGGAAACGGACCAATGGTTGTTAGTGGAGCCTACACAGGTGCTGCAAATTTAGTTGGACTTACAATTGCAGAAGGACAAATGTTCTATTCTATTTATTATGGAAAAGGAATGATGGGTTCTCATGCTTCACTTGTGAACAAGAAAGAAATTTGGACTTTGGTTCATTACATTCGTAAATTTCAAAATGCTGATTACGGTACATTTAGTGCTGATGGTGTTGCAACGGTTGTTGCAAGCGATACAACTAAAACTGTTACTGCGGAAGTAGCTTTACCTAAAAAATAAACAAGAAACTTAGAGAACAATGGAATTTAAAATTACAAAAAAAGCAAATTTATTCACTATCGTTGTTATGGTAGTTGGTTTGCTCTTTACTGGTATCGGTATTGCTTGTGAAATGGGACACGATCACGGTCATCATTTAGGTCAACGTCTTTTAGGAAATATGTTAATTGACAGTTTTTTCTTTTTTGCAATTGGTTTAGGAGCTCTTTTCTTTTTAGCACTGCAATATGCAACTGAAACAGGTTGGTATGCATCTGTAAAAAGAATTATTGAAGCTTTAACGGGTTATTTGCCAATCGGAATCTTAATGATGGTTACAACTTTGTTAATCATTACTTTGATGGATGGAGCTCATATTTATATTTGGATGGATCCAGCTTATACAGATCCTGCTTCTCATCATTATGATGCAATCATTGACGGAAAATCTGCATTTTTAAATAAACCTTTTTTCTGGATTAGAACAATTGTTTATTTGGGAACATATTTCATTTTCTGGAGAGGTTTCAAAAAACGTTCTATGTTAGAAGATGAAGTTGGAGGAACTCAAATTCACTTTTTGAACTACAAAAAAGCGGCTATCTTCTTAGTATTCTTTGCTGTATTTAGTTCAACTTCTGCTTGGGATTGGATTATGTCAATTGATGTTCACTGGTTCTCAACTTTATTCGGTTGGTACATCTTCGCAGGAATGTGGTGTTCAACAATGATTGTTTTGGTTACTTTAACACTTTACCTTAAAAAACAAGGATATTTACCAAATGTAAATGAAAGCCATATTCACGATATAGGAAAATGGACCTTTGCTACTTCTTTCTTGTGGTCTTACCTTTGGTTCTCACAATTTATGTTGATTTGGTATGCAAATATTCCTGAAGAAACAACTTACCATTTAATGAGAATTGAAAATTTTAAATTCCTTTATTTCGGAATGTTCATCATTAACTTCTCTTTCCCAATGGTATTGTTGATGTCAAGAGATGCTAAACGTCATGCAGGAATCTTAACATTTGTTGGTTTAATCGTTTTGTTTGGTCACTGGATTGATGTTTACTTGATGGTTATGGCTGGTTCAATGGGACAAAACGCTTTCATAGGCTTTATGGAAATTGGAATGATGCTTATGGCTTTAGGTTTTTTTATCAGAATGGTATTGAGAAACTTAACAAAAGCACCGCTTACAGTAAAAAATCACCCTTTCTTAGATGAGAGTATTCATCACGAAATTTAATAATAATTATTCATTCTTAGATTAAATTAAAATGAGTTTTAAATTGATAACATTAATAGTAATCGTATTAGGTATATTAGCTATCGCACAGCTGGTAAGAGTTTACGAGCTTTCATCTAAGTTGAGAAACAGACGTGAAGAGGATATTACAAATAGAGACAATCGTTTGAATGGAAATTTAATGATTGGTTTCATGTTGTTTTTATACATCGGTTTCATTTGGTTGATGTGTACTTACGGTTGGACTGGAAGAGGAGTTTCTGCTTCTGCTCATGGTGAGGAAACTGACTGGCTTTTAAATTTGAACTTCATTATTATCATCGCAGTATTTTTTGTAACAAATACTTTATTGTTTTACTACACATTTAAATATGTTAGAAAACCAGGAGTAAAAGCATATTACTTTACACACGATAATAAATTAGAGTTAATCTGGACAGTTATTCCAGCTATTGTATTGGCAGTAATCATTATTTTAGGTTTGAAAACGTGGAATGATGTAACTGGTGAATCAGGTAAAGAAGCAATTAAAATTGAATTGTTTTCAAAACAATTTGATTGGACAGCAAGATATTCTGGACAAGATAATACTTTAGGTCTTTCTGATTACAAATTGACTACTCAAGAAAACGAGTTAGGTATAATTACAACTGAAACCTTAGATTCTGCAATTCGTTTGATGGAAATTGGTAAACTTGACGGAACAGTTTTAGGTATTCAATTGTTAGAAGAGAAATTAAACAATCCTAAAAACATTTTTATTCCAGAAGATAGAGTTAAAATGGAAGATGATTTGGACAGGAAAACACGTTTGTTGCGTTTATTAGTTCAAATGCAATTTCGTCATAACAAAAAGTTAAACGCTCAAGCGTATGATGACATCATACAAAAAGATACTTTACATTTATGTGTTGATAAAGAATATGAAATGAGCTTCAGAGCGAAAGACGTTATTCACTCTGCTTATTTTCCACATTTTAGAGCTCAAATGAACACGGTTCCAGGTTTGGTAACGCGTTTGAAAATGATTCCTACAATTACTACAGCAGAAATGCGTAAGAAAATGAATAACCCTAAATTTAACTACATTTTAATGTGTAATAAAATTTGTGGTGGAGCTCATTACAAAATGAAAATGATTGTTGTTGTTGATACTCCAAAACAATACAAAGCTTGGATGAAATCAAAAATGACTTTTAAAGATGTATTTTTAGCTAAACCAGCTGCTACACCAGCAACTCCAGTTGAAGGAGGAGCAATGCCTGCAGATACAGTTAAACTTGCTATCAAGTAATTATTAATCTTATAATAAAACAAATATAAATGGGAGCTTTAGCACACGAAGCACACGGACATCACGGAGCACATGATCATCACGAACATCATGATGAAGGTTTTGTATCGAAGTACATTTTCAGTATGGACCACAAAATGATTGGTAAACAGTATCTTTTGACTGCTGTTTTCATGGGTGTTGTGGCGATGCTTTTATCAATCTTATTTAGAATTCAATTGGCTTGGCCAGGAGAAAGTTCAGATTTTTTATCTATGTTTTTAGGTGAAACTTGGGCACCAGGTGGAGTATTGAAAGAAAACATGTACTTAGGTTTGGTTACAATCCACGGAACAATCATGGTATTCTTCTTATTGACTGGTGGACTTTCAGGTACATTCTCTAATATCCTAATTCCTTTGCAAATTGGAGCACGTGATATGGCTTCAGGGTTCTTGAATATGATTTCATACTGGTTGTTTTTCTTGTCTTCAACTATCATGTTGGTTTCATTGTTCATCGAAACAGGACCAGCAATGGCAGGTTGGACGATTTATCCGCCTTTATCAGCTTTACCTCAAGCAATTGAAGGTTCAGGTTTAGGGATGACTTTGTGGTTGACTTCTATGTCTATATTCATTGCTTCATCTTTATTAGGTTCATTGAATTACATTGTTACTATTTTAAATTTAAGAACAGTAGGAATGAAAATGACGCGTTTACCGTTAACAGTTTGGGCGTTCTTTGTAACAGCAATCTTAGGTGTATTATCTTTCCCAGTTTTATTGTCAGCAGCACTTTTATTGTTGATGGATAGATCAGCAGGAACAAGTTTTTACTTATCTGATATCATTGTTGGTGGTGAAATGCTTGAAAATCACGGTGGTTCTCCATTGTTATACCAACATTTATTTTGGTTCTTAGGTCACCCTGAGGTTTACATCGTATTATTACCTGCTTTAGGTTTATCTTCTGAAATTATTGCAACAAACTCTCGTAAACCAATCTTTGGTTATAGAGCGATGATTGGTTCTATCTTAGCAATTGGATTCTTATCCTTTATTGTTTGGGGACATCACATGTTTATTACAGGGATGAATCCATTTATCGGTAGTGTATTCGTATTTACAACCTTGTTGATTGCGATTCCTTCAGCTGTAAAAGTATTTAACTACTTGACAACGCTTTGGAGAGGAAGTTTAATTTTAACTCCAGCAATGTTGTTTGCTATTGGATTGGTTTCTACATTTATTACAGGTGGTGTAACGGGTATTATCCTTGCGGATTCTGCTTTGGATATTGCAGTTCACGATACATATTTCGTTGTTGCCCACTTCCACATTGTGATGGGTATGTCGGCAGTATTCGGAATGTTTGCTGGTGTTTACCACTGGTTCCCTAAAATGTTTGGTAAAATGTTAAACACACGTTTAGGATATGCTCACTTTTGGGTAACTTTAGTTGGATCTTACGGAGTATTCTTCCCAATGCACTTTGTTGGATTAGCTGGAGCTCCAAGACGTTATTATGATTATTCAGTTTACGGTGAGTTTGACACAAATTCATACGAAATGATTATGGATTTGAATGTTATCGTAACAGTTTTTGCAATCATTGCAGCAATTGGTCAAGGTTTCTTCTTATTCAATTTATTCTATAGTATTTTTAGAGGTCCAAAATCTGTTCAAAATC
This sequence comes from Bacteroidota bacterium, assembly GCA_040386975.1. Classification (GTDB taxonomy): domain Bacteria; phylum Bacteroidota; class Bacteroidia; order Flavobacteriales_D; family Crocinitomicaceae; genus M2408. The sequence goes on from JAZKEO010000006.1 coordinate 117,919, forward strand.
CATGGAGATCTACAACATTAGAGTGGACAACTCCTGTTGAGCATATGCACGGAAACTGGCCTGGAGCAATTCCAGAAGTTCACCGTTGGCCTTATGACTATTCTAAGCCTGGACACGATGAGGATTTTGTTTCTCAAATTGTTCCTTTAAAAGATGGTGAAGAGGAAGGACATTAGTAGTAATTACTAATTAAGATATTAAATAAAGGGCTGGAATTATTCAGCCCTTTATTTTTTTGTATCTTTGAGAACTAAAATTGATCCAGTGGAGGAAGAATCATTTGATTACAGGAAAGAGGTAGCAGAAAATTCAGACAAAGAATACGATAAGGTTCTTCGTCCTAAGATGCTATTGGATTTTGCTGGACAAGAAAAAGTGGTTGAAAACCTTCAAATTTTTGTTCAAGCAGCCAAACAAAGAGGTGAACCTTTGGATCACGTTTTACTTCATGGACCTCCAGGTTTAGGAAAAACAACTTTAGCGAATATCATTGCAAATGAATTGGGAGTTGGTATTAAAATCACTTCAGGACCTGTTCTAGATAAACCAGGTGATTTAGCAGGTTTGTTGACAAATCTTGAAAAAGGAGACGTTTTATTTATTGATGAAATTCATCGTTTGAGTCCTGTCATTGAAGAATATTTGTATTCAGCAATGGAAGATTACGTGATTGACATTTTAATTGATAGTGGACCAAATGCACGTACGATTCAAATCGCACTTAATCCTTTTACTCTAATTGGAGCAACTACGCGTTCAGGTATGTTGACTTCGCCATTAAGAGCTCGTTTTGGGATTAATTCGCGTTTGCAATATTACGATTCAAAAACCTTAACTTTAATTGTTCAACGTTCAGCTGAATTAATGGACATTCCAATTGATGATGAAGCGGCTTATTCGATTGCGAGTAGAAGTAGAGGTACGCCACGAATTGCGAATTCACTTTTGAGAAGAGTTAGAGATTTTGCTCAAATAAAAGGTGATGGAAACATTGATATCGCTATAACTAATTTTGGTTTGGAAGCTTTAAATGTGGATACGTATGGTTTGGACGAAATGGATAACCGTATTTTAAGAACCATCATCGAAAAGTTTTCAGGTGGACCAGTTGGTTTAACAACTATTGCAACAGCAATTGGAGAAAATGCTGGAACAATGGAAGAAGTGTATGAGCCATTTTTGATCCAAGAAGGATTTTTGATGCGTACCCAAAGAGGAAGAAAAGCCACTGAAAAAGCATATAAGCATTTGGGCTTTAATTTAGGGTTCACGCAAGGAGGTTTGTTTTAAATCAATTTATAAGCTAAATGATTTGCCAGATTATCTTAAAAGTTTATATTTACACTAAATAATTTTTATGAGATTAAAATTTACAGTAATATTTTGCGTTTTGTCACTTTTTATATTTGCACAAAACCAATCCATTCAATTTGAAAAAGGTAGTTTTTCAGAAATTTTAGCGAAAGCAAAAAAAGAAAATAAAATCATCTTTATAGATGCCTATACAACTTGGTGTGGACCTTGTAAATGGATGGCTAAAAACATTTTCACCAACGATAAAGTGGCAGCATATTATAACTCAAATTTTATTTGTGCAAAAATCGATATGGAAAAAGGGGAAGGTGTTGATATTGCAAAAAAATACGAGGTTCATTGTTATCCTAATTTATTATTTATAGATGGAGACGGTAAGATGGTTCATCGTTCTGCTGGTGCAAGTCAAGAAATTGATTCTTATATTACTTTGGGTGAAACAGCTAAAAATACCACTATTAATTTTGCTTCTTTAGAAAATGAATACAAAGTAAAAAACAATCGAAATAGTGAGTTTTTATCTAAGTATATTGATGCAATTGCAATGACATGTTTACCTTTTGATCAAGTTGTTGATGAATATTTTATGAGTATTGGTAATTCAGAGGAAGAATTTTTCAATACAAGAACCTGGAAAATATTTTTTTCTTACATGAATGATTATACAAATAGTAACTTTAAAAAGTTTTTAGCGACTCAGCATGAGTTTGAAGAATTATATGGTTCAGATTCTGTGTCTATGAAAATAAAAAATACCTTCATGCAGTCAGCAGAAAAAATTCTTTACTCAAAAGATTTTAAAGAATCAACTTACGAAGAATTTACTAAAGAAGTTGAGGCTATTCAATTTTCTGGAAAAGAGGTGGTTATATTTAATATGAAATTAAGTTTGTTGTATAAAAAAGAAAACACTAACGATATTTTTGATTTTGCTTTAAAAAATGGGAAATACATGGATGAAGCACAAATGAATAGTATTTCATGGGACATTTTCGAAAAGTCAGATAAAAAAGAGCATATTGATTCAGCAGTTAAATTAATGTCGGAACTTACAAAAACTGAAACAGGTAAAAATTGGATGTATTTGGATACGTATGCATCTTTGTTGTATAAATCTAAAAATAAGAGAGATGCAAAAAAAGCCGCTGAAGATGCAATTGAATTAGCTAAAAAGACAGGTGTTTCTGAAGATGAATACCAATCAACTGTTGATTTATTGAAGAAAATAAACAGTTTATAAATTTTCTAAACGCTTTATTTTTTTGATACAGGTGGTGTTTAACTTTGTAAGAGTGTTTAAATACTCGTAATAATCAATGACATGAGAAGGTGTTTTATTTTTTTCATAAATATTTAGAAAAAATAATAAAAACACTTGTATTTAAATATAAAAGCCTTATTTTTGTCGTCGAATTAGTAAATTTTAACCATGAAAAGAGTATTATTAGTAATCATTGCATTAGTTGGTTTTTCGTTTGCAAGTAACGCACAAAATCAAGAACAAAGAGCAATTAACAAAGCTGAGGCAGCAGCTAAAAAATGTGTGAATGAATTGGATTTTCCAAACGGATTAGAATTTGTTTCATCTGCAACCGTATATCAAATTTGTGATTATACAACACCAAATCCAAATTATTTTGGATATGTAGTTAATGTTAATGGTAAGCAAAAATGTGCTCCAAATACATTATGTCCTCAAGTAATTTATCCTATTGCAACTGTTTATGTAAGTTGTTCAGGTGAAGTAACTGAAGTTATTTGTGGAACTGCAACTGAATAAATTGTCATTTTAGTACTTAGTATTAAATTCACAAAAAAAGCGACACAATTAATTGTGTCGCTTTTTTTTGTGAATCTACTTCATGTAATTTACTAACTTAGTGAAGCATTCTCTGTAAATTTGATTTTTGCGACTTATCTTTGTAAAAATTATCTTTGTGTTAAATAGAGAAAAGCATACCTCAATTGTAAAAAAAATCGCTTCTGATTTAGGTTTTTTGTATTGTGGTATATCTAAGAGTGGTTTTTTGGAAGAAGAAGCACCACGTTTAGAAAAATGGCTCCAAAATGGATTTCAAGGCAAGATGTCCTACATGGAAAATCATTTTGACAAGCGTTTGGACACAACTTTGCTTGTTGAAGACTCCAAATCAGTTATTTCTTTGTTGTTGAATTATTATCCGAGTGAATTTCAGGATAAAAATGTTCCTCAAATTTCTAAATACGCTTATGGAAATGATTACCATGAGGTGATAAAAAGTAAGTTAAAAGATTTTTTAAGTCAAATTCAAGAGCAAATAGGTGAAGTTCACGGGCGAGTTTTTGTTGATTCTGCTCCCGTTATGGATAAAGTCTGGGCAAAAAAAGCCGGTTTGGGCTGGATTGGGAAAAATGGAAATTTAATTCATCCCAGAAATGGTTCTTTTTTCTTTATTGCCGAATTGATTCTGGATTTAGACTTAGAATTTGACAATCAAATCAAAGATTATTGCGGAACGTGTACAAAATGTATGGATGCTTGTCCGACAGATGCTTTAAATACTCCATATATTGTTGATGGTTCGAAGTGTATTTCCTATTTAACGATAGAATTAAAAGACGAACTGATTCCAAAAGAATTTACTTCTAAAATGAATTCTTGGGTTTTTGGTTGTGATATTTGTCAAGATGTTTGTCCTTGGAATCGCTTTTCACAAGCAAATGAAGTAAAAGAGTTTAAACTTTCTTCTGACTTAATTAATTTATCAAAAGCGGAATGGCTTGAAATGGAAGAAAATACATTTTCTGTTTTAGCAAAAAATAGCCCTATTAAACGTACTAAATTGAAAGGAATGAAACGGAATATTTCTTTTTAAAAGTAAAAGAACTATTTATAATCATAAATTCACTATTTTTGATTTTGAAGATGAGCTTATTAAAAGGAATACTTGGATTGATTTTTAAACTCTACATTGCTGTGGTTTTTTCATCTTGCTTATTGGTTTTTTATCTTCCGATTATTATCCTGAAAAGCAATCCTAAAACGAAAAAAGGAACGTTTAAGGTATTTAAAATTTGGTCATGGACATTCAGGATTTTAACTTTTATACATATTCGTTTTATTCAAAAGGCTCAAATTCCAAAAAAACCGTGTATTATTATTTCAAATCACGCCTCTTATCTGGACATTTTTTTGATGTATTCGATCATTCCTCAAAACGAATTTTTATTTTTAGGGAAATCTGAAATTTTATCTTATCCTTTAATGAAAAGCTTTTTTAAAGGCTTAAATATTCCTGTTTTTCGCAATAATCGAATTAAAGCAGCGAAATCCTTTGTTGAAGCAAAAAATGCCTTGAAGAATTCTTGGTCTTTGGTGATTTTTCCTGAAGGAGGAATTCCGGATTTTGATAATCCAAAAATGATTGAATTTAAAGAAGGAGCCTTTAAGTTGGCGAAAGATTTTAAAGTTCCTATTGTTCCCATTACATTCGTAAATAATCACAAACTTTTTTCTGATCCAACGAATCTGTTAGGTGAGGCAAGGCCAGGAATTAGCAAGGTTTTTATTCATGAAGTTATTTCAGTTGAACAAATTGAACAAATGAGTATGGATGAACTGTTGAATTTTTCTTTTGATGTTATAAATAAACCTCTAATAGATTTTAATCAATTGAATTCTTAGCATTTATTTTAAATAAACTATCTTTGTAACATGGATTATTCAATGATTAAAGCTTTACACATCATTTTTGTTGTCAGTTGGTTTGCAGGTTTGTTTTACATCGTTCGCTTGTTCATTTATCATGCTGAAGCACAAGATAAATCGCCAGAAGAATATACGATTTTAGGAAATCAATTTAAAATCATGCAAAAAAAATTGTGGTGGATTATTACAACTCCAGCCATGATTTTGACTGTAATTTTTGGAACATGTATGTTTTATTTGAATCCAGGATTATTGACTCAAACGTGGATGCAAATTAAAATTTGTTTCGTTTTTTTACTTTTAGTTTATCATTTTATTTGTCAAAAAATCATGTTAGATTTTAATATTGACAACATCAAATGGTCTTCTATTCAGCTGCGATTATGGAATGAATTGGCTACTGTGTTTTTAGTTTCAATTGTTTTTATAGTTACACTAAAAACTTCTTTTGATTGGATTAAAGGTTTGCTGGGCTTCTTTTTAGTGGCAGTTGTTTTGATGATAGCTGTAAAAATCTACAAGAAATTGAGAACTAAAAAGGTTAATCACATTTCTGAAAATTAAGTGTTTTGAAAGAATCAGAAATCGAATCTGTTTTTAGTAAAAACACTTTACTTGTTCAAAAACAAATCAAAAAAGATTTTGCTTCTTTTGAGTTAAATTTTCCACTTGATTTTGATACAGAGATTTATTCAAAAGACGCAATAATTCAAATTTTAGAAGAAAGTGTTGTTTCACTAGTGGAACTTGGAGAAAGAAAAACACTACAAGTTCTTTATACCATAGATATTTCTGAAAATCGCTTTTTATCATTAACACAAAAGCCAGATTTTGCTAAAAACCTGGCTTTTGAAATTTTGAATCGTGAAATTCAGAAAGTGTATTATCGAATTAAATACTCCTAATAAAATTTGATTTATCTAAAGTATCAAATTGAGGCGAAATGAAAATTTTACTCCGCAGTTTCCTTTTGGAAATGAGGAAGTTAAATTTTTGTTTCAACAAAGAGTTGATGCTTTAGAAATCTAATTGATAAACGTCTGCTAAAGAATTATTATCCTTCATCGTCAAATTCAAATCTTTGATTAAACCATTGTGAACACCATAAACCCAACCGTGAATCATTAATTCTTGCCCATTTTCCCAGGCTTGTTGAACGATTGATGTTTTTGCTAAGTCATAAACTTGTTCAACTATATTTAGTTCAACAAAACGATTAAAACGCTCTGTTTCATTTTGAATTAAATCCAATTCCTTGTGATGAAAACGGTAAACATCTTTAATGTGACGAATCCAATTGTCAATCAAACCGATTGAATCATTTCCCATAGCGGCTTTTACACCACCACAACCGTAATGTCCACAAACAATAACATGTTTCACTTTTAAGGCGTTTACAGCATAATCCAAAACACTTAACATACTCATGTCTGTATGAATTACCATGTTTGCAATGTTTCGGTGAACAAAAACTTCTCCTGGTTCAGCACCAATTAATTCATTTGCTGGAACGCGACTATCCGAACAACCAATCCATAAAATTGGAGGTTGTTGACCATCAGCCATTTTTTTGAAATAATTTTTGTCAATTTTTAATTTATTGTTAACCCAATCTTGGTTTTTATCTAATAGTCCTTTATAAAAATTTTGCATAATATATTTTATTAATGATTTGAAACTTCAACTTCATCGATATCGATGGTTTTTACTTCAATTTCTTTTGATTTTCTTCCGTGATGTTTATAATCTTGAATGACTTCTAAAATTTCAAAATCAATTTTTGAACTTTTACTTCCGTCAAATGTTAATTCAATTTTATGTGGCAAATTATCCAAGGTTTTAATAAATTTTGCTTTATTGATAAAAGTTATTTTACCAGTAAAATGGATTGTAATTGCTTCTTTTTCATGGTGATGAATACGAATATTGTTTTTATAATCACGCTTTATAAAAAACAGAATATAATGCAAAATTGCATCTTTATAGCTGTCAAATTTTTGAGCTTTGTTGTAGATGGCCGTTATGATGGCAAATAAGATTCCGATTCCAATTCCTTTTAACAAATCTGTGAAAAGAATTGCGATAATTGTAGCAACAAATGGTAAAAATTGATCTAAACCTTGAGCATACATTTTCTTAAATAAGCTTATTTTAGCTAGTTTGTAACCTAAAATAAGTAGAATAGAAGCTAGGGAAGCTAGTGGGATTAGGTTTAATAAATTTGGAATTAAAAGTACGCAAGCAAAAAGCAAGACGCCGTGTAAAATAGCAGACATCTTTGACTTTCCGCCAGCATTTATATTTGCGGAACTTCTCACAACAACTTGTGTTATTGGTAATCCTCCTAACATTCCAGACAGAATGTTTCCAACTCCTTGTGCTTTTAATTCACGGTTACGTGAAGTGTGGTGTTTTTCTGGATCTAATTTGTCAGTTGCTTCAACACTTAATAGAGTTTCTATACTTCCAACTAAGGCGATTGTTAATGCGACAACATATACGTTTACATTTTTGAAAGCTGAAAAATCTGGGAAAGTAAAAAATGCAGTAAATTCAGTCCAATTTGTTGCTTGTGGAAGTGTAACTAAATGTTTTGAATCCATGTATAAATCTGGGAAATTGAATTTAAACAAGAGATTTAAACCAATTCCTAGAAGTACTACAAACAAAGCTCCAGGTAAAATTTTGAAAACAGCGAAACGTTTGATTGCTTTTGTTTCAAATAAAATAAGCGTAGCGATTGAACAAATAGTTATAATTATTGCTCCAACACTAATTTTATTTAGTGCGATTAAAATTTCTGAAAATGTATTATGTCCATCAACTTGGAAAAAGGACTCATCTCCCATGAAATCTGCATCATAACCGAATGCATGAGGAATTTCTTTCAAGATTAATGTTAAACCAATGGCTGCTAACATTCCTTTAATTACAGATGAAGGAAAGTAATTCCCAATGACACCAGCTTTCATGAAGCCTGCAAACACTTGAATTACTCCAGCTAAAACAACGGCTAATAAAAATGCTTCAAAGCTTCCAAGTGTTGCTATAGCAGAAATTACAATTGTAATTAAACCAGCTGCAGGACCAGAAACCCCTATCCGTGATCCGCTTAAAAAGCCAACTACGACACCACCGATTACTCCAGCAATGATTCCAGAAAAAAGTCTTGGTTCATTTCCTGTTGAAGCTAAAGCAATTCCCAAGCATAAGGGTAAAGCGACCAAAAAAACAACTAAACTGGCAGGTAGGTCAACGCGCCAATTTTTAATAAATTTTGACATTTAAAATTTTAAATTAATTAATAAAACAATCTTGTAATTGATTTATAAACAAGAATTTAAGTCCACAATAAATAAACTTAATAAATAGTTTTAACTAATTAATTCAGGAGGTGAAAAAAGATTATCTAAAGTAGGTTCACAGTATTTTTGAGTGAAAACTTTGTTTAATAAACTGTCGTTAAAATAAAAGAAATTTGAGTTTGAAACTTTGGAGAAATAAAAAGCAGTATCAAACTCATAAGTTGAGTATTTATCTAAATTATCTTTTTCTTCAAAATCAATAATTTCTTCTAGTAATTCCTCATTCAAATCAGAAAACACAAAAGTGTTCAATCTCAGTATTGTTGCAGAGAAAGCAAATAAAAGTAAAATTAAAACAGATCGTTGAATTAGAATTTTCACGGTGTAAAGCTAATAAAATTTGTTTACAAAAACCAGTTCAAAAATCATATAAAATGTTAAAAAGATAATTTTTTGATAGAAAAATCACACTTTGTTTTTTTCAAAAAACGAATAAAAAGCAAAAGAGAGAACTAAAAGAATAACACAAAATATCTCTGGAATTGTGATAAATTTTGTCAAAACAAAAGCTAGTATAAAACCGACTAAAGCAAAGATAATTCCTTTTAAGTAATGTCTTGAAATTGTTTTAACTGTTAAAAATTCATACTTTTTTGATAGTAAAAACTGCGTTTTGTAATTCAAGTAAGAAGCATAAAAAACGAGTGGAATTAAAAGAATTCCTTGAGGCATTCCCATATCTTCTAACATGACAAAATTGATAGTTTCTTTAAAAATATCAAAATTTGGATGAAGGTTTAGCAATATAAAATAAGCTAAAACAAAGATTCCAATATTGATTAAAAAAGCATTTAAAAGCGATAATAAAGCTATTTTTTCTTTATTATTTTTGAATTCGTTAACTTTTTTGATTTTAAAACCTGTTAAAACTGAAGCGGCAAGAAAATCTAAAAAATAGTATAAAAAAAAACGACCATTTCCAAAATATAAATCCTACAAGAGGAAGTGCTGCTTCCATTAGAACTTGAATGATACGAATTTTTATATTTGTCAAAACCTTTATTTGTTTTTTAATTCCATCGCTTTCAAGGTATTCATCATCAATGAAGCAACTGTCATTGGACCAACACCACCTGGAACAGGTGAAATATAAGAACATTTTGGAGCTACTTCATCAAATTTGACGTCGCCAGAAAGTCTCCAGCCATTTGCTTTTGAAGCATCGTCAACACGTGTTGTGCCAACGTCAACAACAATTGCACCTTCTTTCACCATGTCTGCTGTAACAAATTCTGGTTGACCAATTGCAGCAATCAAAATATCTGCTGTTAAACAAATTTCTTTTAAATTTTGTGTTTGACTGTGTGCCAATGTTACGGTGCAGTTTCCAGGATTTGAATTTTGAGAAAGTAATATACTCAAAGGCATTCCAACAATGTTTGAACGACCAATAATCACACATTTTTTTCCTGCAGTTTTAATGTTGTTTCGAATCAATAATTCAATGATTCCAGAAGGAGTTGCAGAAATAAAACAGGGAAGATTTAAAGCCATTTTTCCTAAGTTCATAGGGTGAAAACCATCGACATCTTTCATTGGGTCGATTGCCAAAGTCACTTTCATCTCGTCAATGTGAGGAGGCAGTGGAAGTTGAACAATAAAACCGTCAATGCTTTTATCTTCGTTTAAAGAGTTGATTTTATTTAAAAGCGTTTCTTCTGAGATGGAATCATCGTAACGCATTAAAGTGCTTTCAAAACCACATTCTTCGCAAGATTTCAATTTATTGTTGATGTAAGTCATTGAACCACCATCAGAACCAATCAATATAGCTGCCAAATGAGGAATTTTTTTCCCTTCGGATTTTCGTTTTTTTACCGCTAAAGCAATTTCTTCTTTAATGGTTTTTGCTGTTTCTTTTCCGTTTAAAATCTCCATTTGTTGAATTGTTGTTGTGAATGAGTTTGCAAAATTAAGCTTAAAAAACCAATTTAGTTCGATTTATATGCTTAATTTTTATGAAGATTTCATTTTTTTATTTCAAACTCATTTTTAGAAATTATTTTATCGTAAATAATCATATTTGTCAATAAAAAAGTTTATATTTGTTTAAAACTAATTATTTAAGCGTCATGAAATACTTAATTCCCTTCGATTTTTCACCTGTAAGTCAAAACGCTGTTGATCAAGCGATTAAATTTGTTGAATTTACTGGAGGTGAAATTTCCATTCTGCATGTTGTAAACGACAAAGAATTGTACCGAAGAAAAGATTTGCAACTTAAGCAATATATCGAATCACTTGGAAAACATGAGAATATCATCATTTCAGGTCATGTTGTTGTTGGAAATAATTTGATGGATATTGGTAAAATTGCTGAATATCATGGAATTGATTTGGTAATGATGGGAACACATGGGGTTGATGCGATGCAAAAGATTTTTGGAAGTAATTCTATGAAAATCATTAGAAATTCGATAGTCCCATTTTTTATTTTCCAAGAAGGATATAAATTCAAGAAATTAAATAAAATTGTTTTACCTTTTTCTATTGAAACGAAAAGTATGCAAGTATTGCGTTTTGCTTCTAAACTTTCAAAATTATATGATGCTGAAATACACTTGATTGGTAGAGTACAATCTGATGAATATTTTAGACATAGTGAAAATACAAATATTTTAATGGCAAGTAAATTCATGAAACAAGAAGGTGTTGCTTTTCATTTTGAAATTTTGGATGTTTCAAAAGGTGAATTTCAGGAAAAAGTATTGGAATATTGTGAAAAAATTGATTCAGAGTTAATCGCAACTACTTTTTATTCTGATTCTTTGTTGCCGATGTTTGAAAAATTTGTACAAAACTTAATCATAAACAAAAACCACATTCCAGTACTTTGTATCAATGCTGAGACTTTGATGAAGGTGGATTCTACCTTAAGCTTCCTAACAGTTTAATTAAAAAATCTTTAAGCTTATTCATTATGAATTCCGAAAATGCAGGAATGTATTTTCGGAATTTTTTGTTTTAAAGGTTTTATTTTTTTAACAACGCATAAACGGCAAAACTTGCAAGCCAATGTTCGCCCATATAATCGCCATCAACAATAGATTTTATGGAATAGTCTAAATGTTTGTCAGCAATTTTTCTAAGATGTTTGTATTTAGGATTGTAATCAGCTAATTCATACATACACCAAGCTCTGCTGAAATTTAAACCGTCTAAGTGAACTAATTTCCCATCGCTTCGATCTCCTACTTTTCCAACTTCTAGGGAGAATTTTTTGTTTTTTAAACTAGGCAAAAACTTATCGAGCCACACATTAAATTCACTTTTAGACAATACTTTTCGCATTAAATCAATTTCTTGAAAAGTTGGGGAAAGAAAATCGTAACCGCTAGGTTCAAAGCTTAATGGATAATTTTGATCTTTCAGATAAAAGTCTTTTGCTCGTTTTTCTATGATTAATTTCAAGGAATCATGTGAACTTGTTTTTGCATAGTCATAAGCAAAGGAAAGTCCAAAAGCTGTGTTTATGTGTTCTCCAGAACGGATTGGGTAAATCATTTTTGGAAGAAATGTAATGTATTTTTCAACTAACATTTCGCTCATTGGTTTTAAAATTTTAGCCCAATTTTTGGCGTCTTTATCTTCCCAAGTATCTAATTCTTCTTGTAATTTCAAAATCCAAGCCCAACCGTAGGTTCTTTCAAAAGAATCATTGAATTTCGTTTCAAAAAAGGCAATTTCTTGTTTGATTTTTTCTTCCGTAAATTGTTGATTCAAAAGTGCTCTAATTTCATTTGCTTTATCGAGGTTTGGAAAACGCTTTAACAAAGAAATCATCAACCAATGTCCATGAACAGAAGAATGCCAGTCGAAACAGCCATAAAATATCGGATGTAAATCTTTTGGAGAACGAATTTCTTCTTTGTTATTTAAAACCTGTCCCAGTTTGTTCGGAAATTCTTGTTCGATGCACTTGAATGGAAGTAAAACCAAACGATTAGCTTGCTCCAAATTCAAATCAATGGATTTGTTTTCAGTTTTTTGCTTGGTTTCTTTTTTCTCAGTTGAGCAAGAAAAAATGCAGATTACTAGAAGGAATAGGATAAATTTCATGTCTTTGGATTTGATTATTCTAAAATAATGATTTCGTAAAATCGTGGTCGTATTTTTGGTTTTTTTGTATAGTTTAGTTTATATTTATCTAATTTCTTTAAGTCAAAATCTGGATTTTTCAAATAAAGTAAAACATGATCTTCACCTTTTTTGTCTTTATATCCGTGAATGTTTTTTTTGCCTAAATGAGCGTAATCTTTGTGAAAAGCACGAATAAAATTCAGGTACAAAGGATCTTCATCTTCGTCATTATAAGAGTATTCGTTTGCTTTTGGCTTAAACTGAGCTGAAAAATTTAATTCAAATGTTTCTTTTACATCAAGTTCTGGAACAGTATAAAAATAAACGCCGTTTTTGAGCAAACTATCAGCCATTTTTAGCGAAAAATGTAAATCAGCTCCCATGCCATAACGAAAATCAACTTCGGTTAGTGAATCCTTTAGTTTTCCTAATTTTAAAGCGGAGCTGTCATCAAAAGCATATTTCTGAATCGTTTTGTTTCTATTACTCATGATTAGAACTTCATACTTCCCAAAATCAAGGAGTTTTGTGGAATCAATTTTGATTTCCTTTTGATGTCTCAAGTAAATTTCACTTTCAAGTATCAAACTAAAGGTTTTTGTACCATAAGAACGAAAGAGCAAAAATGAACCTGTGTTAGTTTGGGCTTGTAGCTTTATAGAAATCAAAAGTAGGATACTAAACAAAATTTTTTTTTGCATGGAATTTTATTGAACTCAAATTTAATAAGAAAAATGTAAATCCCATGAAATTTCATAAAACAAAAAACCTCCAAACGAGAGAATGGAGGTTTTAATTTTGTTTTTTTATTAAGTAGTTTTATACTTAAGATTTTATTCTATAATTATTTTATTTGTTTGATTTTGAAATTTGACAAAGTATATTCCTTTATTTAATTCACTCAAATTGATTACATTATTTTTTTCTGTTAATGTTAATCTGAAAATTATTTTTCCTAAAGCATCTTCTAATACTATTTCGTGAGAAGATTTATCAACAAAATCAATATTTAAATAACTACTTGTCGGATTAGGATAAGTTGAAAACCTAACTTTACTAAGTTTATCAATATCAGCTGTGTTAGATACTGTTACGCAAGCAGAAGTGTCTGTACAATTGCTTGAATTAGTTATGATTACAGCATAAGTTCCACTTAAAGGTTGAAGAATTTCGTTTGTAGCAGAACTTATAGCTTCATTGGTTTCACAATTAATCCACTGATAAGTCATTCCTGAAGGTAGAGCTGTAATTGTAGTTTCATTGTTTTCTACAAAAGTAGTAGCCACAACTTCATTGATTGTAAGATTAATAGTGATTACACTATCGCAGTTCATCGAATTTGGAATAGTCGCTGTGTAAACTCCAGTTGTATTGTAAGTTTGATTATCAGCTGCTAAATAAGATTCACAAGAAGATACATTAATTGTACTCATTGTAGCTTGATTGATAGTCAAGTTTAATGTGATTAAACTGTCATATCCGTTCATGTTTGGAATAATATAAGTGTAAACACCAGAATTCATTAATTCCATGTTATTCATGTCAAAATATGAACCACAAGAAGTAATTGTTTGAGTAGAACTTGTACTTGAAACTGTTGTAATACTGTCAATCAATACTGCGATATCAATTATCCCAATTCCATTTCCAATCATTCCGATTTCATTTGTTGTTGCATCACTTGTATTTATTTCATAAAACATGTCAAAGTTTGCCATGTTTGCCACAATAAACGCTGTATTTGTATGGTTCGTATGATTGTAATAAACATCCATATCACTACTTAAATCCATTTGAGATTGCATCAATCCTGTTGATCCGATAGTATTTAGAACGCCATTATTTGGAGGGCTTTGTAGAGCTAAAGTGTTTAAAACTTCATCAAAAACGAATAATTTTGTATTGTTTGTTCCTCCAAAACTATTGGTATATGCTGCTGCACCAACTTGAGGGGAAATAGATTCATTTATATCACCTGCAACAAAAGCTAAGTTTCCGTCAGTAGCCACCAAGACGCCTGTATCAGGATGAACTCTATAATTCATTCCACTTGAACTGATTATTCTGATTCTATCTACAGATGGATTAAAATCGAAAGAAATACGACCTAAACCTGTACCTAAAGTGAAAATTGCACCGATGGATGTCAAAGTTCCATTTGAGTTATTCAAAGTATAAAGTTGTGATTCACCTGTAGTTGAATTGTATCCAAGTACATAAAACATTCCGTTTGAAGGTCTTACATCCATTCCAGCGATTGTTTGTCCTGCTGATACACCCGTTATTGGAATATGGGTTCTAATAATTTCAGGAGTTTCGCTATCAAAACTGATTAAATAATTATTTGATGTTATTGCATAAATCAATTGACCTGTAAGCATTGCTGGAATATTTGATTCAATCTTAACAGAAATATCAGTTATTGCAATTCCATTTCCAATTTTCCCAATCATATTTGTTGTACCAGTAGCTACATCAACTGTATAAAAATCATCAAAATTTGATGTTCCAACATTGGCATTCATATAATATGAATTCAAATGACTCATTGAATTAAAATAAAAATCCATATCCAAAGTTGGATCAAGTGGATTTATCGTAATACCTGAAGAGCCGATTGTGTTTAGTGTGCCATTATTTGGAGGGTTTTGTAAAGTTAGTGTGTTTAACATTGCATCGTAGCCAAACAATTGTGTTGCTGTTCCACCGATATAACTATTCGTGTAAGCTCCAGCAATTACTGAACTCATTTCAGCTGCATTAACATCAACTACGTTGTAAGTTAAATTCCCATCAGTGAAAGCAAGTGCTCCTGAATTTGGGTTTAAACGAAGATTATTTCCTTGCATCGTTGTTACTCTAATTCTGTCAACAGTTGGGTTAAAATCGAAACTGAAATGTGTTAAACCAGTTCCTAAGATAAATGAACTTCCAACAATACTAAGTGATCCATTCATTGGATTTAAAGTGTATAATTGCGTTTCACCTGAAGTTGTATTGTATCCAAGAGAATATAAAACTCCATTTAAAGGTCTGCTATCCAAACCAACTAATGCTTGTCCTGCTGTTAAACCTGATAAAGATTTATGTTCTCTAACTGTGCTCGGCATATTTGAATCAAAGGAAATCAAGTAGGAATTTGACGTTAAAGCATAAACAAGTTCTCCATTTATTTCACTTGGTAAATTTAAATCTATTTGAATAGCGATATCTTCTGCAGTTCCAGCGATGTTTATGTTTCCCAAAAGACTTGCTGCACCAGTTGTCAAATTTACAGAGTGTAACTTATTCATATCCAAAGCTGAAATGTCTTGAATGAAATAAGCCATATTTTGGTTTGAAGTAGCATTGTAATAAATATCTAATTCACCATTTCCAATTCCGCCTGTACTTAAAGCACCAATAGTGTTTTGAGTTCCATTATTTGGTGGAATTTGAGTATTTAGATTCATTAAAACATCATCATACGTATATAATGTTGTACTTGTAGAACCAATATAACTGTTTGTGTAAGCAACACTTCCAATCATTGGTGTTGCCATTTCATTTGCATCGCCAACTGCGTAACTCAAATTTCCATCTGTTGCAAGAAGAACTCCTGTGTTTGGATGAACTCTATAGTTCATTCCTTCTCTTGTTGTAATTCGAATGCGGTCAACTGTTGGATTAAAGTCAAATCCAAAATTACTTTGATTCGTTGCAATTTGGAAAACTCCACCAACCATACTTGCTGAAAAGTCTGTAAGGTTTAAGGTGTAGAGTTGAGCGTTTCCACTCATTGACTCGTAACTCATCAGGTATAATTGACCAGTTGTAGGTCTGAAATCCATGCCTATTAATTGATGTCCAAATGTTATACCGCTTATGTTTCCAGAATTAGTGATTGTACTTAAATCATCTGCTTCAACTGATGAAACCATATTCCCCGATCTTAGCCAAATTGTTTGTGCTTTTGAAAGGTTGTTGCAAGAAATTATTACTCCAAAAACACCGAGTGCAAGGAGTTTTTTTGCATTTTTTAAATTAAATATATTTTTCTTCATAATAATTGTTTTAATATATTACGATTGAAAAATATATTTGGATTTAAATTATTTATTTACCTGAGTTCGAGAGTTTGTTTATTCTAGAATAAGGATTTTTGAAGTTTAACGTATCAAATGAATAAATCCTTGTCCTTTTAGCTCGTTTTCTGTTGCACTTGTTGCTTGAAAAGTATAGAAATAAATTCCAGGACTTACATTGTCACCTTTGACATCTGTTCCATCCCAGTTTTCTGAAATTGTGCTAATTTGCTTAATTTCTTGTCCCCAACGATTAAAAATTGTCAAGGAAAGTGTTTTTATGTTTTCCATGTTAAATTGATAGAAATCATTGATTCCATCAGCATCTGGCGTAAACACATTTGCCGTTTCTAAAAATTCTACATCATTTGCTGTAATAGTTAAGTTCATACTATCAGAACAACCATTTATACTCGAAACAAGTAATTTAATTGAATAATCTCCAGCCGATGTAAACGTATGTATGAAATCAGCGTAATTTACTGTAGTTAACATCAAACTATCGTTGATATACCAAGAATATGTTGCATTTTGTGAACTTGAATTTTCAAAATTTGTTGTAAATGGTACTAAAACAGCTGTCGATGAACTTGAAAACTCAGCGTCGAGTGATTGTTTGATTTGTACATTCACGTTATCACTAGCTGAACAACCATTTGTTGAAGTAGCCGTTACGGAATAGTTAGTTGAAAGTGTTGGAACAATTGTGTTTGTTGTTTCATTTGTATTCCACAGAAAAGTTGCATTCGCCACATTTGAACTTGCACTTAAACTTTCAGGAAAATCCGAACAAAAGGATAAATCTTGTCCAGCATCAACCGAAATTGTTTCATAAGTCACTTGGATTGCGTCTGTATTTGTGCAATAAGGTACAAATGAAATATCGTCCAATGCAAAATCGTTTCCTGATGGTTCGGTATTTTGATTTACAATTGAAATGACCGCCGAAGTACTGGTGCCAGAGTTCCAAAGGTTAAAAAATTCTCCCCATGTACATCCTGTTGTTGAGGGAGAAAATACATTTCCAATTTGAGTTCCATTCACAAAAAACTGTAAAACCGCAGGATCACTTGTATTTTCTACACTTGATGCCCAAGCCGAAAAATTGTAGTTTGTGTTTGGGTCAACGGCAATTGTTTGCGTCCAAATAATGGTATTCGGGCTTGAAGCTCCATTTGCGATATACATCATACCTGTTCCCGTAGTTTTGTCTATGCAAAAACTGAAGTTTGAATGGAAATCGTTTGGACTTTGACCAACTGCATACGTACTTGGATCCCACAATGCCTGTGGATCAGGATTTGCAACAAAATCATAACTGGAAGTAAAACCAGTATTTCCTGCTTCAAAATTTCCGTTAACAACCAAATTATCGTTGCCTGAAAAAAGAATTGTTTCAACACTATACGTTCCTGCAGAATTTACATTAATACCTGTGTTTGTTGCTCCTGTTGACCACGAATATACATCATAACCGTTTGGAGCAGTCAAATTTAAACTTTGCCCTTGACACAAAATAGTATCGTTTCCTAAAAATACCACCGGTTCATTTCCAGAACATTGAGCAAAAGCTTTGGAAGAAAATATAAGGCAGGTCGTACAAGTTAAAATCAAATATATGAGTCTATTTTTCATTGAAGTTTTTTTGCAAAGTTATGACAACTAAATGCATTTAGCAAAATTTTTATTTGAGAATTAACACTTTTGTTGTCTATTCACAGTTTTTTAACAGATAAAGGCTTTATTTTGATAGGTTTAAGTGTGAAATACTTGGGTTTTAGTTAACACTTTTTATGTAAGTAATTGATACTTTTTACATAAAAAAAACCTCCAAACGGGAAGAATGGAGGTTAGTTTTGTTTGTATAGGAAATCTATAAAAGAATTTTAATTCTTCACAAAATTCAAAACTTCAATTTTGCTATCATATTCCAATTCAATAAAATAGATGCCATTCTCCAAATTTTTAATATCAATAGAAATCTTATGTCCATAAGAGTTATTCTTTTCCTGAAGTAATTTTCCTGATAAAGCATAGATTTTGTAATTTACATTTTTTGAAAAAGTTTTCAAATCAATTGTAATAGAACTATTGGAAGGGTTTGGATACAGTTTTAAAGAATTTTTTTGACTTTTTAATTTCTCTAATGAAGCTAAATTATTAATTTGATAGGAGATTTTATGTTCCGTTTCATTTGTAATAATTGGACTATTAAAATCAAAATAAATATCAGCGTTGTTTCTTAA
The DNA here is from genome assembly GCA_040386975.1 of Bacteroidota bacterium. Taxonomy (GTDB): domain Bacteria; phylum Bacteroidota; class Bacteroidia; order Flavobacteriales_D; family Crocinitomicaceae; genus M2408. The sequence goes on from JAZKEO010000006.1 coordinate 136,676, forward strand.
AATCGTTCCCTCGACTAAATCTGGATTTTGTTTAACACTGAAAGTTAAAAAACCATTACTCAAAGGTTCATTTGTCGTACTATCTGGCAAAAGAATGTTGTAAAATGACCATTCCAAAATTCTTGGTCCATACATTCTGAATGAATAAGGATGACTCGAAACACCAGGAGTTACTGTAAAAATGTTAAAATTTTCGTCTAATGTATCTCTAACAACTACCGTAAATGCTGTATCTGTCCCTGTATTTTGAAAACGAATGATATATTCTAAATCTTGATTTTTTGCGATGAAATGGTCGTCCGAAATTCCGTTTGGAAAACCACGTTTATCATTTGGGTCATAACTTCCAGTAACAACTCCACAATAAATATCCACAACGGGATCAGCATCATCTAAAGGTAAATTATTTACTAAATCGGGTGTCCAAAATCCTGGATTGCAATTCTCAACATGTGCATTTGGGTGTGAGTTTCCAGGATGCAATGGATGTTGGTCAGCTTGTAAAATCCAGGTTTGACCAGTTCCAAGAAAAACATAAGTGAAAGTTTCTCCTCCTTGTAAAAGAATAGAATCCAATTGAATTAATAAACCATCTACAAAAATACGGACTGGGGAATAACATTCCATATCTCCTTCGTCAAATTCTCCTGTATTTGTAATTGTAAAATAAATCGAATCATTAGCACACCAACCACCTACTCTTAAGCTGGATTTATCCCAAGGCAAAGTACAAGGCGAAACTTCTCCTGTTGGTGGCGTTGGAATACTATCTAAAACACAATCTGCAACTGGATATAAGTTAGCTTCCATACAAAATGTTTGTCCTAAAATGGCATCGCATGCAACTTGTGCAGAAATTGTATAGTTTACACATTCTCCAGGAAATAAGGTATCATGATCAAAGCGATAATGATTATCTCCTAATGAGGTAAACGGAATACTCGCGTTTTCAAAAATGAGATTTGAATCGAGTTCAACTATAGAATAAGCATCTGGCAAAAAATCTGTTGCATTATTTTCATTACATGCTTCGATATAAATTTGTTGATTTGTAAAACAAGGACGCATGAAGGGCATGTAAATTGAAATTGTAGGTTCAGGACATGGATTATTCGAAATCAGACCAAAACTTGGTGCAATTGTTACAGAATCTGGATGAACAACTGTAAAAGATTGAGTTATTGGGCAGGTAAAAGTCCAATTCGTGTTTGTTGTGTCAATAGTTATGGTATAATCGCCTGCTTGAAGCGAGTCATAGTACCAATTTCCATTAGGATACGTTTGAACAATATAATCACCAGGTTGAATTTTTAGTGAAACATTTGTAACGTCAAAATCATTTGTGTTTACATAGCAGTTTTGATTATAATCATTAAATACCTTTCCTTTTGCATACTCTTTTAATTTTAATCGGTAAATTGACGGTTCATTAATTGTACCAAGATGTGTTGTAATATATAATTTGAAATCAATTATAGAAATAGTAGATACTCTAGAACATTTTTCACTAAAACTTGTTGTTGTATCTAAATATCCATTCGAATTAAATCTTAAAACATTCAATGTATCATCATATCTTTGATAGTTGAAAATTATTTTATTATCTTCTTGAACAGCAATATTTACATTGTCAAAATAAGAAACATCACTTCTGCTATATCTTTGAAAACTTTGATCCCATGAGCCATCTAAATTAAGTCTCAACATTCCAAAATAATTTGTTCCTTGAGCTGTATCTCTAAAACTTCCACCAAGCAATATTTTACCATCTGATTGTAAAGCTATATCCTGAATTTCAATATAGTTTAAGCCTTCTATTGCTATATCATAAGAGTTGAGCAAATTGCCAAGAGTATCCATTTTAAACAAACTAAAATTACTATTACCCGTAGTATTTTTAGAACCAATATATAAGTTATTATCGCTACAAATTTTTATATCACTAAGATTTAATGAATTATCTAGAAGAAAAGTCGTAAAATAAAAAAAATTTTCACTAAAAATTGTGTCCTCTTCTCCATTTGGTAGCAATTTAACAATAGGTGAGGTGCCAAAACCGAAGTCGGAGAAATAATATAAATTTTCATGACTATCAATTTCTATATTTTCAACATTTTCTTCATTTTGAATGAAAGTTGAAACTAGTCTTTCATTAAAAGTTGTATCAATATCCCCATTTTCGTTTAATCTGATTATTTTTTTTGAATTATCAGAAATATTTAAAGTTGAAACAATAATTTTATTATTGGATAAAACTTTATATCTAATTATTTCTAAATCGTTATAAAGTAATTCAGGCCAATAAATTACATTACCACCTGGATTACAAAGTACTATTGAATTAAAAGTATAATCTTGAATACCATTTTCATAAAACCTTTTAAGACAAACCTCGAAATTTATACCGTTTTTAACAATACACAAAATTTTGTTATCAAATTGTTTTTGAATTGAATAATATGTCAAATAATTTCCAACAGAGGTGTCTGAAAATATAAAAGAGTAATCTCTACTACCAGGCTGTCCAAATACATTTAACAAGCTAAAAACAAAATATATTAAGCAGTAAAGTTTAATTTTCATACTAATTTTTTCTCCAAATCTAATTAAAATAATTCATCAATTCTAAAATCCATTTAGTAAATGAATAAATGATTGATTTAATCGATTGTTTACAAAACAAAAACCCCTTCTTGTTTTTCACAAAAAGGGGTTTTTAATTTCTATATTGGAGTTGAACATTATTGTGTCCTCCCCCTTTTATCCCCCTCCAAAGGGGGAAATGAGATTTTCGTCAAGTCCTACCCGCTACACATTTCACACGCATCTGGATTATCCAATGAGCATGCTATTGCAGCTTGTTCTTCTTCGATAGAGCGAACGATAGAATCATTTACCGTCGCGTTTTCTAGGGGGGCGGCGTTGATGTTTTTATCTACTGTGAATTTAATTGCGTCTGTTGCGGCTTTTGTTCTCAAGTAGTACATTCCTGTTTTCAAACCTTTTTTCCAACCGTAGAAATGCATAGAAGTCAATTTCCCGAAGTTTGCATTTTCCATGAAAATATTCAACGATTGCGATTGACAGATGTATGCTCCACGATCTGATGCTAATTCAATAATTGCTTTTTGAGAGATTTCCCAAGCTGTTTTGTATAATTCTTTCAGGTGAGTTGGAATTTCTGGAATACTTTGAACAGAACCGTTAGAAACCATCAATTTTTGACGCATTTCTTTGTTCCACAAACCTTCTTTTACTAAATCTTTCAATAAATGTTTGTTTACGATGATGAATTCACCAGAAAGTACACGTCTTGTATAGATATTTGATGTGTAAGGCTCAAAACATTCGTTATTTCCTAAGATTTGAGCTGTAGAAGCTGTTGGCATTGGAGCAACTAACAAAGAGTTTCTTACGCCAAATTCTTTCACTTCTTCTTTCAATACATCCCATTCCCAACGAGAACTTGGAGTAACACCCCACATATCGTATTGGAAAATTCCTTTTGATACTGGCGAACCAGCAAATGTTTCGTAAGCACCTTCTACTTTCGCCAAATCTTTTGAAGCAGTCATAGCAGCGTAATAGATTGTTTCAAAAATCTCACGGTTTAACTGACGTGCTTCTTCTGATTCGAAAGGAAAACGCATCATGATGAAGGTATCAGCCAAACCTTGAACTCCTAAACCAATTGGACGGTGACGCATGTTTGATTTACGTGCTTCCTCAACAGGATAGTAATTTCCGTCGATGATACGATTTAAGTTAATTGTTGCCTGGTATGTAACCTCAAACAATTTGTTGTGGTCAAATTTACCATCTTCTGTAACGTATTTTGGTAAAGCTAAAGAAGCTAAATTACAAACCGCTATTTCGTCTGGTGCTGTGTATTCGATAATTTCTGTACATAAGTTTGAAGACTTGATTGTACCTAAATTTTGTTGGTTAGATTTTGCATTCGCAGCATCTTTGTACAACATGTATGGAGTACCCGTTTCAATTTGTGATTCCAAAATTTTGAACCATAAATCTTGCGCTTTGATAGTTTTTCTTCCTTTTCCTTCTTTTTCATATTTCGTGTACAAAGCTTCAAATGCTTCACTGTGAGAATCAGAAAGTCCTGGACACTCATGAGGACACATCAAAGTCCAATCTCCATTTTCTTCCACACGTTTCATGAACAAATCAGGAATCCATAAAGCGTAGAATAAATCTCTTGCTCTTGATTCTTCTTTTCCGTGATTTTTCTTCAAGTCTAAGAAATCAAAAACATCTGCATGCCAAGGCTCGATGTACATCGCGAAAGAACCTTTACGTTTTCCTCCACCTTGATCCACGTAACGTGCTGTGTCGTTAAAAACACGCAACATTGGTACAATTCCGTTAGAAGTTCCGTTTGTTCCTTTGATGTATGAACCTTTTGCACGAATATCGTGTAAAGCTAAACCAATTCCACCAGCAGATTGTGAAATCTGAGCACAAGAAGTTAACGTATTGTAAATTCCAGCGATGCTATCTTCTTTCATTGTTAACAAGAAACAAGAAGACATTTGTGGTTTTGGTGTTCCAGCGTTAAATAATGTTGGCGTAGCATGTGTGAACCAACCTTCAGACATTAAATTGTACGTTTTAATAGCTGATTGAATATCATTTTTGTGAATTCCTAAAGAAACACGCATCAACATTTGCTGTGGACGTTCAGCAATGTTTCCGTTTAATTTCAATAAATAAGAACGTGATAAGGTTTTGAAACCAAAATAATCATAACGGAAATCACGATCGTAGATGATGCTTGAATCCAAGGCATCTCTGTTTTCTTGAACCACTTGGTAAACATCTTCTGCTAAAAGAGAAGCGTTTTGACCTGTAATTGGATCAACATAATTATACAAATCGTCCATCACTTCTGAGAAAGATTTTTTGGTATCTTTATGTAAGTTAGAAACTGCAATGCGCGAAGCCAACAAAGCATAGTCTGGATGATCGATTGTTTTAGAAGCAGCAGTTTCCGCAGCCAAATTATCCAAATCACTTGTTGTTACACCATCGTAAATCCCTTCAATTACCTTCATTGCTACAGCTTCTGGCGAAACTAAAGGATCCAATCCGTAACACATTTTGATAATTCGAGCTGTTATTTTATCGAATTTTACAGCTTCTTTTCGTCCATCTCTTTTAACTACGTACATCTTATTTATCGGTTTTTGGTTTTTTATATTTGTTTTATGGGCTGAAAATCTTCAGCCCGTAGTATCTATTAGCTTAAATCTATCTTATTTATCTAAAAATCTTCTCCGGTAGTAAAGCTTTGGTTGTTTTTCCCGTCCAATACGCCAGCTTTTTGGTATTCGCCAACGCGTTTTTCGAAGAAATTTGTTTTCCCTTGAATTGAAATCATATCCATGAAATCAAAAGGATTTGAAACATTGTAAATTTTATTGTTTCCTAATTCGCTCAACAAACGGTCAGCAACAAATTCGATGTATTGTGACATCAAGTCGCTGTTCATCCCGATTAACTTCACTGGAAGTGCGTCAGTAACGAATTCTTTTTCAATTTCAACAGCATCACGGATGATTGTTTCAACTTGTTCTTTCGACATTTTTTCAATCACGTGATTGTTGTAAAGCAAACAAGCGAAATCACAATGCAAACCTTCATCACGAGAAATTAATTCGTTAGAAAATGCAAGTCCTGGCATCAAACCACGTTTTTTAAGCCAGAAAATTGAGCAAAAAGAACCTGAGAAGAAAATTCCTTCTACTGCAGCAAAAGCAACCAAACGCTCAGCGAAAGTACCTTTATCAATCCATCTCAAAGCCCAATCAGCTTTTTTCTTCACGCATTCAAGTGTATCAATGGCGTTGAATAAATGTGTTTTCTCAGCAGTATCTTTGATGTAAGTATCAATCAATAAAGAATATGTTTCTGAGTGGATATTTTCCATGGCAATTTGAAAACCGTAGAAAAATTTCGCTTCCGTATATTGTACATCTGAAAGGAAGTTTTCTGCTAAATTTTCGTTTACGATTCCGTCAGAAGCAGCAAAAAACGCTAAAATATGTTTGATAAAATGACGTTCGTTATCATTTAATTTGTTTTCCCAATCAAATAAATCTGAACCCAAATCAATTTCTTCAGCTGTCCAAATACTCGCTTGTGCTCTTTTGTAAAAACTCCAAATATCATCGTGCTGAATTGGAAACAACACAAAGCGACTGTTGTTAGATTCTAAAATTGGTTCAATGTTTGCCATTTTTCTTTTTAATTATTTATTTAAATTTTTAAGTCAATACAATTTCATTAAGAGTATAAAACCCTATCAGTTAATTGCTTAGCTTGTTTTTTTGTGTCCTCTTTCCTTGTTAGTAGGAGAATTTTTGAAGTGTAATTTTCTTCGTTTAAGAGGAGTACAAATTTTGTCATTTTTCTTCCGTTATGCAAGCTAAAGAAATTCACAATTTCTTAACGTTATCAACATTCAAAACTTAAAGTCCTTTACACTCAACATTTAGCAGTTTTATTAACAAGATAAAAAAGATATACACAGTTATTTTTTTAACTTTTATCTTTAAAATTATATTGTTGGTCAATCATTTGATAATAAAGCTATTTATCTAATTTTTTCATAAATTTATGACAAAATAGATGTTAAAAGCGAATAAAAATTTCATACTTTTGAACAATTAAATGTTAGTTTTAAATATAAGTCACTAGATGCAAAAGGTTACACGTTTTTTACTTAAAAACTTCGTTGAATGGAAAGAAAATATCTTGCATTTAATTTATCCAAATGTATGTTTGGTTTGTGAAAAAGAATTATCAAAATTTGAAAGTGACGTTTGTTCCTTTTGTGTAGAAAATTTAAAATACACGGCTTTTGAGAAATACGAAGATGAAAGTACTTTAGATAAATTGTTTTGGGGAAGAGTTCAATTAGAACATACATTTTCCTTACTCTATTTTGAGAAAGGAAACCAAACGCAGAAGATTTTACATCAAATCAAATACAAAGGAAAACAAGAATTAGGCGAAAAAATGGGGGAATTGATGGCGAAAAGATTGCTGGAAAACCCAAGTAAACTTCACGGAATTGATGTGTTGATTCCAGTTCCTCTGCATTTAAAAAAACAACATACACGAGGTTACAATCAAAGCGAAGTGATTTCGAATGGACTTTCGGTTGTGTTGAATATTCCTACAAAATTGGATTTTTTAACCCGTGTGAAACATGCTGAAAGTCAGACTAGAAAGAGTCGATTTATGCGTTGGGACAACATCGAGGAAGCTTTTTTTGTGAACGAAAATCATTCGGATTTAAAACACATTGCTATCATTGACGATGTAATTACAACAGGTTCAACATTAGAATCGTGTATGAAAATGATATTGGAAAAATATCCGCAGATGAAGATAAGTGTGTTTTCTTTGGCGGTTACAAAATAATTTCCCGCAAATTAATTCGCAGATATAAAGGAGTAGATAGAATAGAAGAAATGAAAAATAAAACATTAATTGTAGGAGCGGGGATTTCAGGATTGAGTGTAGCGATTCGCTTGGAGGAAGAGCATATTCCGTATAAAATCATTGATAAAGGGGAAAATTTCAGTTCGAAAGTGGCTGCTGGAATCATCAATCCTGTTGTTTTTCGTAGAATGGCATTGAGTTGGAGAATTCATGATTTACTTCCCGAAGCGATTGATTTTTATCAGAATTTGGAGAAAGAATTTGATGACGTTTTTTTGAATAAAATTCCTATTCGACGTGGTTTTGCTCACGAGCAAGAAAAAGATTTGTGGCTCAAAAAAGAAACGGAAACCGAATACGTGGATTTAATCAAAACTTTGGATGAGGAAGATTTAAGCTATTCAAAATTGAATAATTTGTGTGGAACGGGACTTGTAAAAAAATCATTTTGGATTTCAACAGTTAAACTCATAGACAAAATTCAAGAGAAATTAATCAAAGAGCAAAAACTTGTTCAAGAGGCATTTTTATATACCGATTTTGACGAAACAAAACTCACTTATAAAGGAGAAGAATTTGCTAAAATCATTTTTTGTGAGGGATTTCATGGGATTTACAATCCGTATTTTTCCTATTTACCGCTTCAAGCAACAAAAGGGGAATTGTTGACTGTACAAAGCGACGGAATTCCAGAAGACGAATCCTTAAACAGAAAATGTTTTGTTTTACCAATTGGAAATCATTTATTTAAAGTTGGTTCAACTTATAAATGGGATTCGCCAGATACAGATTTAACAGAACAAGCAAAAGATGAATTGTGTTCTCATTTAGAAAATTTAGTTTCTTCCAACTATGAAGTTGTGAACCATGAAGCCGGAATTCGACCAACCGTTTTGGATCGTCGCCCGCTTTTGGGAGAACACCCAACACATAAAAACGTTTTTATTTACAACGGTTTGGGAGCAAAAGGTTATTTAATAACGCCCCTTTTATCGAAAGAATTTGTGAGTTATTTACTCGGAAAAGCTGAATTGGATAAAGAAGTTGACATCAAAAGATATGAAAAATTAGTTTCGAAATAAAAAAAATCTTAGTTTTGTTTATTGTAATCTTAAAATTAGAATAGTATGGCAAACAGAAGTTATATTTATGGAATTAAGGACAACAAACACATCAGCATTGGTGAATCTCCGTATAAAATTCCTTATGCATATCAAGTTTTAGCAGCTTACGAAAACTCTGTCATTGATTCAGAATTATTTGATAAAAAAGTGGGTATCAAAGCTAACTTCAATTTGGGTAAAAAGGCTTTATATAGTCTTTTGGATTTTTTAGTTGCCACAAAAGAGATGAAAGATCATACTGATTTTGTATCAGAAGTTGAAAAAACAAAACTTTTCTTAGACGAAATTGAGGCGGAGCATATTCTTTTAGAAAATGGTGAAATTTATGCTTTGTATCAGAATAAAGAAGGACAATACCTTGATGGTCCAGGATTAGAGCGAACAAATGAGTTTGAAAGACAAGATTCTGAATGGATAGGTGAAGATGTTGCAAATCTCGAGAAATTTGGGATTCAACCTGAAAAATTATTTCATTTGAATGATGAAACATTAGAGTCGCTTTTTGAATCTTTACTTAAATTAAAAGATACTTGGAAAGAAAATTTAGGCTTAGATACTTGGCGTTCCATTTTATACTTTCAATTTAATGAAGCTTAATTAAACCAAGATTAGCATCTTAATTTTTTATTCTTACTTAAATATTTCGTAGCTTCGTGAAAAATTTAACATTTTAACCATGGCTTTCGAAAAAGAATTAAGTATCAGAAGTGGATCAGTATGTGAATTGTGTTCGTCTGCAAATGAATTGAGTAGTTTTGAAGTTACACCAAGACAAAACGGAGGAAGAATCGACGATTTTATTTTCGTTTGCGAGACATGTAAAAGTCAAATTGAGAACTCGGATTTAATAGAAGCAAATCATTGGAGATGTTTGAATGACAGTATGTGGAGCGAAATTCCTGCAGTACAAGTTGTTGCTTGGAGAATGTTAAATCGTATCAAAAATGAATCTTGGCCACAGGATTTATTGGAAATGCTTTATTTAGACGAAGAAACTCTTTCTTGGGCAAAAGCTTCAGGTGATGGAGAAGATTTTGAAGGTATTGATTTTCATAAAGATAGCAACGGTGTTCGTTTGGAATCGGGTGATACAGTCACTTTAATCAAAGATTTGAATGTAAAAGGTGGAGGTTTTACCGCAAAACGTGGAACTGCTGTAAGAAATATCAAATTAGTGATGGACAATCCAGAACACATTGAAGGTAAAGTTGATGGTCAAACGATTGTTATTTTAACGCAATACACGCGAAAGTAAGATAGAAGACTTAAGACATTAGACAAAAGACTTTAAGATTCAGAAGTCAAGACTGTCCTGACTTTTGAATCTTAAAGTCTTAAAATCTATTTTTCAATCCAAAGAAACTCCTTGTTTTTTCAAGATTTTATTTACCCAAAATGCAAAAAATGCTAGGTAGATAAAACAAATTGTTCCTACCCAAAAAGATTGTTGGATTCCAGTGATATCGACTAATTTCCCTTGAATAAGTGGAATAATTGCTCCTCCAAGAATCATCATGATTAAAAAAGCAGAACCTTGAGCTTTGTATTTCCCAAGTCCAGCAAGTGAAAGTGAAAAGATGCATGGCCACATGATGGAACAAAATAATCCAGCCGAAAGAAAAGAGTAAACGGAAATCATTCCGCTTGTGCATATTCCAATAATTGTTGCAATTACACCCAATACACTAAAAACTAACAAGGTTTTTGCTGGTTTGTTTTGTGTGAAATAAAATCCAATTATCAATACTGCGACACAAACGATATACAAGTATAAATCTTTGATTTCGTGTCCCATGATGGCTGAAAATCCAAGTACAATTCCAAAAGCAAGAATTGGAATAATTGTCGTTAAGATCGTTTTTGTTTGTTTGCTTAATTCAAATGCGTGAACTGCACTAGCCCAACGACCAATCATCAAACTGCCCCAAAAAAGTCCAATAAAAGGTGCGGTTTCGATTGAAGAATATCCTCCAAAATCTTCTTGAGAAAGTAGAGCGCTTAGGTTACTTCCAATAGCAACTTCCACACCAACATAAACAAAAATGGCTAACATTCCCAAAACCAATTGTGGATATTGCATTGCCCCCCAACCTTCTTTATTTTTTCTTGACATAGCAAACGAAGACAAAATTCCTCCCACAACAACAAGTAAACCACCTGAAAGCCAAAGCATACGTTCGTGTTCGAGTGGTTTTTTTAAGGTGTCAATTTCTTCTTGTAAAACAGATACTGTTGATTCATTGGAAGTAATTTTCATTACACTTTCCAATTGCTTTTCAGTTTTTTCAATTTGTTTGGCTTCTTCACTTCTGTAACTACTAAAAACGGGTGAAAAGCAAGCGATTAGTAAGCCAGTCATGATTAATAAAGAAGCTAAAGCTTTATTAGCTTTTTCAATTTTATCTGTTTCAACGATTTTTCCCGATGGAACTTTTTTCGAGAAATAAAATAAAGCAGCAATTCCAAGGAAAAGCAAACCAACACAAATGTATAAAATCGAAACTTTATCAGTGGATAAATCTTTCTTCATTTCATCTGTAACGACAACAGAGCCAAACAATAGAAAACCAATAATCAATGGTGCAATGGAAGTTCCTAAACTATTGATTGCTCCACCCAAACTAATTCTGTTTGAACCAGTTTTCTCATCTCCAAGAGCAATTGCAAATGGATTTGCGGCAGTTTGTTGTAAAGAAAATCCAAGTGCAACTATAAATAAACCAAATAACATTCCGACAAAAACATCTAAGTAAACAGAAATAATCATGGCAGCAGCTCCAAGGGCAGAAAATACAAGCCCATAAACGATGGAATTTTTATATCCCCATTTTCCTACTGGATCTGTACCTTTTTGTGTTCCAATGATAAATAAAATCAATGCTCCAACATAGTAAGCAAAGTAAAATGCAAAATCGATGAGTAAACTTTGAAATTGATCTAAATGAAAATATGTTTTACAAAAAGGTATAAAAATACTGTTTCCAGCGGCGATAAAACCCCAAAAGAAAAATACTGTGATTAATGTTGATAAAGCTCCGTAGTTTGTTTTTTCCATTTTTTTATATGTTAAGATGTTAGGACTATAAGATATTAAGGCATTACTTCATTTGCTAATTTACTCATTTGCTAATTGATTAATGTCTTCGATTAAATGTGTGACTTCTTTTTCATTTGTTCCGTCGTAATAGCCTCTGATTCGTTGTTGCTTATCGACTAAAACAAAATTGTTAGTGTGTATGAAATCACTTCCTGCATCACCTAAATTTTGTGCTTCAGCAGGTTTTAGAACAAAAAATGATTTTCTAGCTAATTCGTATAATTTTGATTTTTCTCCTGTTAGGAAATGCCATTTTGTTGGTATTGCTCCGTGTGCATCAGCATACATTTTCATTTGCGAAACAGAGTCAACTTCAGGATTTACCGTAAAACTTAAAATACTTACATCTTTATTTTCAATGAAAGCTTTTTGAACACGTTGCATTTGCATGTTCATTTTCGGACAAATTGTGCCACATGTCGTAAAGAAATATTCAGCGACAAAAATTTTTCCTTTAACATCTTTCAAGCTAATTGTCTTTCCTTCTTGATTTAAAAAAGAAAAATTACCAATTTTATGTCCATAACCTTTTCGCTGCATCAATGAATCAACCATTTCTGGATTCAAATCAATTGGATTAATGATTTTTAATTGATGTTTCTCACTTGGTTTTAAATAGTTATAACTCACTATTATACCAACAATTGCTATTATTAAAAGGATGATAATTCGCTTCATAATCTTTGACAAATGTATGAAACATAACATTAGTAAGTTTTTTTTAAGCTTATTTTTTTATTAGGAATCCAAGAATAACTACTAAATCAATTTAGTAAATCCTTTTAGTTTCTTGATTTTTATTTGTTTATTTTCAAATTTACTTACAAGAGTACAAAAAATTTGTCTTACGAATATTTTTTACTAAATGCATTTAGTATAATTTTGCCTGTACTAAAATATAAAACTCTCAAATGAAATCAATCGTTATTATTTTAAGCCTACTAATTTCTTTTTCTTATTCATTTTCACAAACAAATGGTTGTGCTACTCCTACTGTTTTGACTGTGAATACAAGTTGTTCGACGAGTGCTTTTAGCGTTGGACAAAATGGAACAACGAACGAAGAAGTAAATGCAAGTTGTGCTACTGGAACAGATTATTCTGATGGATGGTACTCTGTTGTCGGAAATGGAAATACGATGAGTATTACTATCAGTTCAACAAATTTTGATGCATGCTTAGCTGCTTTTACAAGTTGTGCCTCTGGTGAAGTTACGTGTCAAATGGTTTCAGCTGGTGCAAGTTCAAGTAATTCAATTTCTTTCGCTACAACCAATTTGACTCTTTATTATATTCAAATTCAAAGAAGATCAGGGGCTGCAAATGATGATTTAAGCGGGAATATTTGTGCTGTTTCTACTGCTTCTGGCGGTGGCGGAAACGATTTGTGTTCTGGAGCAATTGTTGTAGCTTGTGGTGGAACGTATTCAGGAACAACTGTTGGTTCAACAACAACGGGTGAAACAGCATTGCCAGCTTGTGGAACTTCACCGGGAGCTGGGGGTGTTTGGTATGTTTTTACTGGAGATGGTTCTACTATAACAGCAAGTTTGTGTTCAGGTACTGCTTACGATACGAAAATTAATGCTTATTCCGGAACGGGTGCTTGCGGAACAATTGCAAGCTGTGTTGCCAGTAATGATGATGGTTGTTCAACACAATCAACGATCACATTTAGTACAGTAGCTGGAACAAATTATTATATTTTGGTAAATGGTTATAGTTCAGCAACAGGAGCTTTTTCTTTAGAAATTACTTGTTGTACACCTGGTGTTCCTAGTTGTGCCACTTTAAACAGTCCAGCAAATGCTGCTACAGGTGTTGCTTCTTGTTCTAGTTTATCTTGGACTGCTCCAGCAACATCTGGTTGTTCTTCTGTTGATAGTTACGATGTTTATTATGGAACAACAAATCCACCCCCATTTTATGCTAATACAACGTCAACGACTTTTCCAATTACTGGAGCTGCTTCAACTGTATATTATTGGCAAATTAGACCAAAAAATTCATCTGGGTCAGCTGCTGGCTGTACAATTCGTTCCTTTACTTCTGCAGCCGGTGGAAACCCACAATACACGATGGTTGATGATGCAACATCTCCTTCACCGTATAATTGTGTTAATTTAACAACCACCACAAACGATCAACGAGGATGTGCTTGGGATATGAATTCAACATTAAACTTTACAGCAAATTTCTCGTATGATTTTACAGTAAATTTGGGTGCTTCTGACGCTGGTGCAGACGGAATGGCATTTACGATGCAAAATGACCCACAAGCAAGATGTAAATGTGGAACAACTGGAGGCTCTTTGGGTTCAGGAGGGATTACAAATTCTGTTGTTATAGAAATTGACACCTATTTGAATTACGAAGATAGAGATGATTTTAATTCTTCATTTATTGGTTGTGGTGGTTCGGAAGACCCTGATCATTTAGATATTTGGTATAATGGAAATATAAATCCAAGTACTGATGGAAATTGTGATGCAACGGGTGCAGGCGAAAGACCAGCTACAACAACGGCTGTAAGATTAAGAAATGGAGGCTCCAATTACAATATTGAGAATGGAAGTAATCACATTTTGAGAATTGCTTGGAATTCTGGATCGACTACTTTAACAGCTACAGTTTTAAATACTGCTTTATCTACAACTTACGGAACGATTTCAGCAACATTTAACCCATTAACAGTTTTTGGAACGAATACACCGTACTTTGGTTTTACCGCTTCAACTGGAGGATTAAATAACTCACAAATGTTTTGTAATCCTTCGATTTTACTGCCTGTTGAGTTGATGAGTTTTAATGCGTACTGTTATGAAAATTACCGTAAAATTTATTGGTCAACAGCAAGTGAAAATAACAACGCCTTTTTTACAATTGAAAAATCCTTAGATGGAATTCATTTTGAAGTTTTTGAAATTGTACAAGCAAATAATTTAAAAACAGGAACAAAAGAATATGAACTTTTAGATGAAGATATCAAATCAAAAACTGTTTATTATCGCTTGTCTCAAACAGATTTGAATGGTGTAAATAAAACGTTTGATGTTATTTCTTCCAACTGTAACAACAAATCAAATTCTTTGTCTATAGAAAGTGTTTTTGAAAACTCTTTTGCAACAATTGAAGTAGAATTTAATGCTGTAAAAGAGGAGAATCATTTGTTAACGATGTTTGATGTATCAGGAAAAATTGTTCATCAAGAAACTGTAAACACAAATAAAGGTTTGAATAAAATCGAAATTCCAGCTTCTAAATTTAGCTCAGGTATGTATGTGTTCCAAGTTTCAAATTCAGAAGAAAATCAAGTGGCGAAGTTTTTGAGGTAACGTTCCGCCGCTTGGCGAGGTTGCGAACTTCGTAACCGTTTATTTTCCACTAAGATAATATTTCTTGCGGAACGCAAACGTGAACTTACCACAAAATTCGCAATCTTGCCAAACGGCTGTTATATGACGTTTTTCTTTTCAATCATTTTTATTAGGAAATCATAATCTTTTTTTGTCGCTTTATAGTAATTTAATGTGTTTTTGATTTTATTTTCAACACTCCAATCATTTGTCTTTTTATTATGTTGACTAAAAGACTTACGTATTAATTTTTCTTTGATTCTAGGTCCCATAAAGTGTGTCCAATTTACAGTGTAAAATTCTTTTATTTGGCCAGTCTTCATTGGCACTTTATAAGGCCTAATAAAATCCATGCGCATAAGTCCATCTAAATCTAAAGTTTTAGGTTGAGTTGATTTAATAAAATTTACAGTTAAATTATAATGTTTAATTGCTTCATCATCGATTACACATCCTGACCATTCAGCGGTATTCTCTAATAAATATGCTTTTGTAAGTGGTAAACCTAATATAGTATTAAAAGAGTTTTGTTTTTTTGTCATTCCATGATTACCTGTTTTTATTTCTAATTCACCACAGGTAATTGCTCCTCGAAGTGGGAAGCCAAATTCAATTGCTAATTTCATGTGTTGCTTTACAACAGATACTAAATCTACAAATCTATTAGGACTATCATCATCTGTCCAGATAATAATACTATCAGATATAAATAAGGAATTTAAATGTGTTTGTTCTGCTGAAGGTAATGAATGTTCGGATAAATTTTCGAGCCTATATCCAATGTTTGATACAGCCATACTATACAATAAGCTGGGTTCGAATTTTTCGTAAAGCTTGACTATTTCAGATAGATTATTATTTTCTATTAAGTCTTTAAAACCTAATATGTCAAGAAATGCTAGGTATCTTATTTGTCGTTTTTCCATAAAATGTCATATAACTTACTTATATGCGATAATATCAGCATGTTTATATCGCTTATCCAACAAACAGGTGGTGTATTTGCGAAACTCATATTTCGTGTTACTATCAAGCATTCACCTCTTTAAACTTAATCTTAATGCTCGTTCCGTTTTCATCAGATTTATAAGAAATATCGCCATCCAATTGTTCTGTCAAGGCGGTAATGATTTCGACACCTAAGGTATGAGATTCCAAAAAGGAAAAGTCGCTGTTCATTCCTTCTCCATTGTCTTTGATTTTCAATTGATAAAAATCTTGTTCTAATTTACAGATTTCAAGTTTTATTGTACCATCACTTTTATTTGTGAAAGCATATTTAAAAGCGTTTGTTACCAATTCACAAATAATGAGTCCCAAAGGAACAACCGTGTCAATATTTAAAACGATTTGATTCGTTTTTAAAGTGATTTTTATTTTATCTTGCTTTTCGTTGTATGAGTCATTTAATTGCTTGATGAGGTCAGTTAAATAATCATTCATTTCAATGGAAGCAAAAGAAGTATCTAAATACAATTTCTGATGAATTAAAGCAATGGCTTGAATGCGTTCTTTACTCTGTTTGATAGCAAGTTCTGCCTTTTCGTTGTCGATGTTATTGGATTGAAGGCTTAATAAACTGGAGATTATCTGTAAATTATTTTTTACACGATGGTGAATTTCTTTCAACAAAAGTTCCTTTTCTTTTAAGGTATTGTTGATGACATTTTTTTGCTTCACGATTTCATCATTAAACATGTGAAGCACCCGATTTGTTTTGCTTTTCTGTTTAAGAACAAACAAAATGATAATGAGAACAAGCAATAAAAATATACCACATAAACCAAAAATAATCTTTAACTTATTTTCATGATTTCGATCTTCTGTCAGTTTCTTTTCATTTTGAAGTCTTTTGTAAACGCGATCAATTTCTGAATTAGTTTGAAAAAGCATCTTATCTTTGATTTGATAATCCACTTGAATCATCATTTTAGAGTATTGATAAGCTAATTCACGGTTGTTTTTTAAGTTGTAATATTCTTCTAAATTGGCATAACAATGATAAATATCTCTAATATCGGCTTCGTTTTTATATTTTAAAAAGATGTCGAAATAATATTTTGCACTATCACTATTTCCTTCAATAAATAAGTGTGCTTCACCCAAATTTAAAATGGCATTGGTATATGATTTTTTAAGTCCATTATCAAAAGCATATTTTTTTGTGATGTGGAAATAATACAAAGCAGAATCGTAATTTCCTTCCCAGAAATGATTAATTCCTTTGTTGACTTGTGCTTCAAAACTTAAATCAATGTAGTTGAGTGAATTAAAAGAATTGTAGGCGTTGTCCAAATGCAATTTTGCTTTTTTAAAGTTTAATTCATTGGAATAAAATTTCCCCAAACTGTAATTGGCTTTTGCCTCAATGAATTTGTAATTATTTTTTTTTGCTAGTTGATTTACCTCAAGTAATAATTTTTCTTGTTTGATCTTATTCCCCTTAATTCCTTCATTTATAGCACCTAAATATTTCAATAAGGTTTTTTGATACAGATGTGTTTGATTTGTTTTCCATGATAAAGCTTCGTAATAGGCTAATTTCATGTGTATATAATCGCCACGAGAACGATACATTTCGGCTTCTAAAATAGAAATTTCAATGATTAGGTTTGAGTTTTTACTTTGCTGAATTTCACCTTTGAAATCAGTAATTTCATTTTCTGCTAAATCAATATCAGTAACAATTAACTGATGTAATTTCGCAATTTTTAGTTGATTGGAATGACTAATTCCATCACTTTTTTTGTCTAATTTTACTTGATTATAGGCAAAAAAAGAACTTAAAAAAAAGAATACGAATAAACTTCTTTTTAAAACACTAAAAATGATATGTGATTGTTTTAGCAAATTAAGAATTTTATCAATTGCCTTTAAATTCTGGTTTTCTTTTTTCTAAAAAGGCTTGAACACCTTCTTTGAAATCATGCGTTGAACCAGCTTCTGTTTGAAGTTTTTCTTCCAAAGCCAATTGTTCTGTCAAGGTATTTGAGAAGGTTTGATTAATTGCTTTTTTAGTTAAAGCCAAAGCTTTTGTTGGCATTTTCGCTGTATTTTCAGCAAATGATTTTACAAAAGCGTCAAATTCTTCATCCGCTACAGCTTTGTAAATCATGTTCATGTTATCTGCCTCTTGAGCAGAAATTTTTTCTCCAGTCATCATCAAAGCCAAAGCTTTTTGTGAACCAATGATTCTTGGTAAAAAGTATGTTCCTCCCGAATCTGGAATTAAGGCAATTTTTGAAAATGCTTGAATGAATGAAGCCGAATTTTTAGCAATCGTGATATCGCAACACAAAGCAATGTTTGCGCCAGCACCAGCAGCAACACCGTTTACAGCACAAATAATTGGTTTTTCAACTGAGCGAATTAATTCAATAATTGGGTTGTAATGTTTTTTGACAATATCTTGCAATTTTGGTCCATTTGGATCAGTTGCTTCTGCTAAATCTTGTCCAGCACAAAACGCTTTTCCTTCCCCAGTCAAAACAATTGCTCTAATATCGTGATTTTTTGAGGCAAAAATTAATTCTTCTTGTAACAAAAGTGCCATTTTCTGGTTAAAAGAATTATAAACTTCTGGTCGATTTAAAATTAAATAACAAACACCATTTTCAATTTTGCGAATTATTTCCATCAAGTATTTTTTATGCGAATATAAGTAAAAAATGTCTTAAAATTAGAAAATTAAAATTGTAAAATCGATTTAGTGGAGTGAAATATTTGATTAATAGCATATTAAATGCGTACTTTTGCAAACATAAATTTTAAAATCATGTTTAAATATAGTGTAATTGTTTTGTTCTTGGTGTTAAAATTCAATTTTTCAGCCCAACTTTCAGCGGTTTACGGAAAAGCAGATTATAATTTTTGGATCAATTTACCGGCAGACAGTATTTTGAAATCCAAACCGCCTATTTTGATTTTTTTACATGGTAAAAGTTTGTCAGGAACAGATTTGGCAAAAGTTAGAAAATACGGAGTTATTCACGAAATGGATAAAGGAAGAAAAATTCCTGCAATTGTTGTTGCTCCACAAGTTGCAAGCGGACATTGGGTGCCAGAAAAAGTACTTTCAGTGTTGGAATATGTTCAAAAGAACTACAACACAGATTCTAGTAGAATTTATGTTTGTGGCATGAGTTTGGGAGGCTACGGAACCTTACATTTCGCAGGAAAATATGCCGATAAAATTACCGCTGCTGTTGCTTTATGTGGTGGTGGAAATGAAAAAGATGCTTACAATTTATCGACTATTCCACTTTGGATTCAACATGGAGATGCGGATTATGCCGTTCCAATTTCTCAATCCGATAAAATTGTTGCTGCGATTAAAAAATACAGCGAAGAAAACTTAATTTATACGATAATCAAAGGAGCAAACCACGGAGATTTAGAACGCGTTTTCAGAACAGATGAAATGTATGATTGGCTTTTTTCTAAGGTGAGACTTTGAATTAGTTAGGAGTTTGTAGTTAAATTAAACTGTCTAAAAATCGAATAATCTAACAATCCAACAAGCTATTTCAAACATTTGAAGTAATCAAACGGTTCTAAACAATCATTACATTGATACTGCGCTTTGCAGGCTGTGCTTCCAAACAAACTTACCATGCGTGTGTTTTTGGATTTGCATTGTGGGCAAGCAACTTTAATTGGTTCGGAGAATAAAACACTTTTATCAGGTTCATTTTCTGGTGGAGCAATCCCGTATTCTCTGAGTTTATTTCTACCGTTTTCAGAAATCCAATCTGTTGTCCAGGCTGGAGATAAAGTCTGTTTTATTTCACATGGAATAATGTCTTTTAGAAGTGCTTTGATGTCATCTTCAATTACTTGCATGGCAGGACAACCGCTGTAAGTAGGAGTAATCGTAATGAAACATTTCTCTTCAATGATTTCAACTTTTCTGACTACGCCTAAATCAATGACGGTTAAAACAGGAACTTCAGGATCTGTAACCTGTTCTAATAAAGTCCAAATCTCTTTTTCAGAAATCACCATTCCATTTTTGGATAAGCCCGTTGCATGTATTGCATTTCGGCTAGTAAAAATCCTAAATGTTCAGAATGCATTCCCGTTCTTCCTCCTTTTTGTTGCCAATTTTGTGTCGGAATTTCCAATTTTGCTTCTGCGAAAATTTCTGAAACGTATGTTTTCCAAGTAGCGATTAAATTTGCATTGTCAACCGCAATTCCTTCAGAAATCAAGATTTCATCAACTTCGTCTTTGAAAAAAAGTTCATCGGTAAATCTCCACAAATCATTCACAGCTTCTTGCACCCGTTCGTGAGATTCTTCTGTTCCATCGCCCAAACGAATCATCCATTCAGACGAATGTTTCAAATGGTATTTTGTTTCTTTTAATGATTTTTCAGCAATTCCAGCAAGATTTTCATCTTTACTTGATAACAAAGCTTCAAAAAATAGTTTTCGGTAAACATCAAAGAAAAATTGACGGGTAATTGTTACACCGAAATCGCCATTTTTTTGTTCAACCAATAATATATTTCGGTATTCGCGTTCGTAACGCAAAAAAGCAAAATCATCCGCTGAGCGTTTTTTATCGTCAATTGTTGAAGCATATTCTAACAAATTTGTGGCTTGACCAACTAAATCTAAAGCGATATTTGTTAAAGCGATATCTTCTTCCAAAATTGGGCCGTGTCCACACCATTCTGAAAGGCGATGTCCTAAGATGAGACTGTCGTCAGCGATTCTTAAAGTATATTCTTGTATATTAGACGTAAGACTGTTTGACATAAGACGTAAGACTTTTAATTATTTTTTAAATTTTATTTAACTTTTTTTTAAATCCGTTTATCATTTTTTGTAATGTGTTTATTTTTTCAATTAATTCATCAATTTTAATATTAAAAATATCTTTGACTAATATTAATTGGGTTTCAAGTTCGTAAGAAGATGAAATAGCAATATTCAGAAAATGCATTAATTCTTTTTCTGAACTTTTTCCAGTTCCTTCAGCAATGTTTGATGGAATAGAAACTGAACATCTGTTAATTTGAGAAATAAGACCAAATTTTTCTTCAGAAGGCAACTCTTTTGTAAGCAAGTAAACCATTTTTACAAGTTCAATAGAGCTCTTCCAAATATTTAATTCACGAAAATTATGTTGCATAATAATTATAATACGAAAAATTAAAAGTAAGACGTAAAATTTTATCAAAGAAAGAACAAGTCTTACGTCTTATGTCAAACAGTCTTATGTCTTTTTAATTACATGTGTGAAATACCATCCGGAACATCATAAAAAGTCGGATGACGATAAACTTTAGAATCTGCTGGTTCGAAAAGTGAATCCGCGTCTGAAGAATCTGAAGCAGTAATCAACTTCGACTCAATCACCCAAATACTGATTCCTTCGCTTCTTCTTGTATAAACGTCACGTGCATTTTCGATTGCCATTTCGGCATCTGCAGCACGTAAACTACCAACATGTTTGTGATTTAATCCTTGTTTACTTCTGATAAAAACCTCAAAAAGAGGCCATTCTTTGTTGCTCATTTTAATGTATTTTAGTGTGATTCCACAAGTCTATTTTTTCTTTTTTCAGCATGTGCCATAGCAGCTTCTCTTACCCAAGCACCATTTTCTTTGGCTTTTCTTCGAGCGTCAACACGGTCTTTGTTACAAGGGCCATTTCCTTTTACCACTTCGTAAAATTCATCCCAATTGATTGTTCCAAAATCATAAGATTGACGTTCTTCGTTCCATTTTAAATCTTTATCAGGAAGTGTTAAGCCAACCATTTCAGCTTGTTTAACTGTAACATCGACAAATGTTTGACGCAACTCATCGTTTGTTGAACGTTTGATTTTCCATTTCATGGATAAAGCTGAATTTGGTGAAGCATCATCGTTAGGACCAAACATCATTAACGCTGGCCACCAAAAACGATTCAACGAATCTTGAGCCATCGCTTTTTGTTCGGGTGTTCCATTTGCTAATTTCGCTACGATTTCAAAACCTTGACGTTGGTGAAAAGATTCTTCTTTACAAACACGAACCATTGCACGTGCATATGGACCATACGAACATCTGCAAAGAGGCACTTGATTCATAATCGCTGCACCGTCAACCAGCCAACCGATTGTTCCCATATCGGCCCAAGTTAAGGTTGGATAATTGAAAATAGATGAATATTTTGCTTTTCCAGAATGTAAATCGTCAATTGTTGCTTCACGATCCGCACCCAAGGTTTCAGCTGCCGAATACAAATACAAACCGTGTCCAGCTTCGTCTTGAACTTTTGCCAATAAAACCGCCTTACGACGTAAATTTGGAGCTCTTGTAATCCAATTTCCTTCAGGTAACATTCCAACTATCTCAGAATGTGCATGTTGAGAAATTTGACGAATTAAGGTTTTACGGTAATTTTCAGGCATCCAATCGTTTGGTTCAATTTTGATTTCCTTGTCTATTTTCTCTTGAAACTTTCGTTCTAACTCAGCTATATTTGCTTCTTCCATATCTTAATACCAATTGATTTATATTTTGTTTTAAAATATATTTGTATAATGCCGATAGGATAGTCGTTTAGTTCATTTTTTTTGGACTATTACGAATACCATATCGGTATAAAAAAGATTTGATACAAATGTACAACTTTTGAATAAAACAACAAAAAAGGATTCGATTTAGTTTAATTTTTAACTTACTTTTGGTTTTTTGTGACTTAAACTTTGAGGCTGAATTTTCAATTTTAGTAAAAACTGTATATTTGTGATGATTAATTATACTGTTTTATAATGAAGAATATGAAAATATATTTGCTGTTACCACTACTTGTTTTTTTATTTTCCTGTGGAAATTCATTTTCGAAGAAAAATAAATCAAAAGATAGCAAAAAAGCAATTTCAGATAAAATTGTTTCTATTGATACTTTTTCATTTTCATCAACGGAAATAGAAGGTTGTTCATGTTACTTTTCTAATGATTCGACTGAATTTCAAAAAGGTCAATATATTTATGTAAATGATTTCGCTGAAACTTGGTTTTTGAAAATAAATGGAATATTGACAGAATTTAAACAAATAGATTTCAAGGAAGTTAATGAGAATAAAACAATTGCAAGAGCTAAAAGTGATAAATATGAAGTTGTAATTGAAGTTTTTGATGGCTTAGAAAGTGGAGATGAAAGTATGTTCAAAACTGGAAAAATAAAAATAAAACCAAAAAATGGAAAAACCACTGATAGAAACTTTTATGGTGAATGTGGTTGTTAATTTATAACTAATTTTACTCTCAATTCAAATTCTCATTTCATGAAAACACTTACTTTCAATAAAAATTTTATTCACCTCAATTGGATAACTTTAGTTTTTATTTATTTGGTTGTCATTGCTGGAAGTTTTGTGAGAATTACAGGAAGTGGAATGGGTTGTCCAGATTGGCCAAAGTGTTTTGGACAGTGGGTTCCACCAACAACGGATGAAGATTTACCTGCGGATTACAAAGATATTTATTCTGAAAAACGAGAGAAAAAAATCATCAAGTTTGCTAATTTTTTAGAAAAAATTGGTTTTGAAAAAGAAGCAAATCAACTTAGAAACGATAAATCACTTTTAGTTGAACAAGATTTTAACGGACGAAAAACATGGACAGAATACGTCAATCGCTTGTTTGGAATGTTAGCTGGATTAGGAGTTTTATTCGTTTTTCTTTGGATTTTATTGAAATACCGAAAGAGAGATTTGATTTTATGGAGTTTAGCTAACCTA
Source organism: Bacteroidota bacterium (assembly GCA_040386975.1). Taxonomy (GTDB): domain Bacteria; phylum Bacteroidota; class Bacteroidia; order Flavobacteriales_D; family Crocinitomicaceae; genus M2408. Next base: position 160,460 of record JAZKEO010000006.1, read on the forward strand.
ATAATTCTAACTATTCAAGCTTGGTTTGGCTCGATTGTAGTTGCAACAAACTTGGTTCCTTGGACAATTACCGTTCACATGCTTTTGGCATTGGTGATTATTCTCATTCAGATTTTGCTGATTTATAAAATTACGAAAGAAAAATCGACCAAATTGACTTTAAACGTAAGCATGAAAACCATTGTTTGGGTTTCATTCATCATCACTTTTGTGCAAATGTTTTTGGGAACGCAAGTACGTGAATACATTGATCAATTAACGATTCAAGGTTTTGGACGTGAGTCGTGGACAGAAAAATTAGGAATGACCTTTTTTGTTCACCGTACCTTTTCTTGGCTGGTTTTAGTGATTTTGGTAATTTTAACTTATTTAAACTACAAAAATGGGAAAGCAAAATTAATTTACCTTTCATTTATCGTTTTGGTCGTAGAATTGCTTTCAGGAGTTTTATTGGCTTATGCCGAAATGCCAGGTTTGGTGCAAACAGCACATTTACTTTTTGCTTGTGTTTTATTTGGGACGCTTTTTTATACGATTTTAGTCAGCAGGCGATTGACAAATTAATTTGTAATTTTTTTTGAAAACAAAAAAGATAAACTTCCTACAAACAATCCTGTCAAGTTTGCATAAAAATCGAAAATACTAAACGTTCGGTAGGGAATAAAATAATGCAAAGTCTCACAAAACGAGCAAAAAGCGATTCCTAAAAATAGGTAAATCAAGAATTTTTCTTTCACAAAAAGTAAACGGCAAAAAACCATAAATGGCAAAAACATGATTGCGTGAATCCAATGATCTGAATTAATTCCTAAAATTTTGAAATCCAAATCAATTCCAGAATCAGATGTATTCATAACCAATAGGCCGATTACTGCCATCAAATAAATTGGAAAAAGAAATTTTAGTGCTTTTTTCATATAATTTCGTAAAAATAATGAAATTTCCGAAATTAAATAAAATTTAAAAATCGCCTTGTTTTTAATAATTCAAAATAAAACATATTTTTTTTGATAATATTGCCTTTAAAAGAATTTATAGTATTTTTGCTTTCTATTTTTTGGCGTTTTTATGGCAAATTCAAATTACGGGGATTACTTTCCTCTTGTTATTCAGGCACTTGTAGCCTTAGGTTTTGTTGTTACAACACTTGTCGTGACACACTTTTTAGGGCCAAACATCAAGTCTAAAAAGAAAAATGAAAACTGGGAGTGTGGTATCGAATCTGATGGTGATGCTCGTTTTCCAGTTTCTGTTCGTTATTTCATGACAGCAATCTTATTTGTTTTATTTGATGTTGAGGTCATATTTTTCTATCCTTATGCGGTGAATTTCAAAGCATTAGAACTTGAAGGATTGTTAGCAGTAATACTTTTTGTAGCCTTTTTCTTAATTGGCTTTTTATATGTACTTAAAAAAGGAGCATTAGAATGGGAAAAATAGAAGATTTACAAACGATAAACGGTGAAGGATATCAGCTAACAAGACTTGAAAAAGTGTTGGGTGCTGCTCGTGCTAATTCTGTGTGGCCATTACCTTTTGCGACTTCTTGTTGTGGAATTGAGTACATGGCGACAATGGGAAGTAACTACGATATGTCTCGTTTTGGTATGGAGCGAATGTCTTTTTCTCCACGTCAGGCAGATTTATTAATCGTTGCTGGAACAATTTCAAAAAAATTAGGACCAATTCTTAAACAAGTTTATGAACAAATGGCTGAACCAAAATGGGTTCTTTCAGTTGGTGCTTGTGCTTGTTCAGGAGGAATTTTTGATACGTATTCAGTTTTACAAGGAATTGACAGAATTATTCCTGTAGATGTTTATGTGCCAGGTTGTCCACCACGTCCAGAGCAAATTATTGATGGTGTAATGCGTATTCACGAATTAGTGAAAAACGAACCATTAAGAAGAAGATATTCTTCAGAATACAAACATTTGTTGAACGACTTAAATATTGAAACAAATGAGTGATTTTAAACTAAACAACGAAACTGTTTTAGAAAGAATTAAAACTCATTTCGGTGAAGCAATTCTTTCGAGTGAAACTCCTTATGATATGCTTACTTTGGAAGTTGAGACCTCAAAAATTCACAACTTAATCAAGTTTTTAAAGGAAGATGAAGCGTTAAATATTTCATTTTTAACTTTACTAGGTGGAATTCATTATCCTGAAAACACAGGAAAAGAATTAGGAGTTGTTTATCATTTACACAGTTTGATTCACAATTACAGAATTCGTTTAAAAACGTTTTTTTCGATTGAAAATCCAGAAATTGACTCAATTGTTGATTTATATATTGGTGCAAACTGGCAAGAAAGAGAAACGTATGATTTCTTTGGAATAAAATTCAAAGGACATCCAAATATGACACGCATATTAAATGAAGACGATATGGATTATTTCCCAATGAGAAAAGAATACCATTTGGAAGATGCTACTCGTGAAGATAAAGATGATCGCTTCTTCGGAAGATAAATTGAGGTATATGAGTAACTGGAAGGAAGAGAATTTACACGATACATTAAAACCTCAATTGTCAAAAGAAACAATTGATGGAGATATTGCAACCCTAAATTTAGGGCCAACACACCCAGCAACACACGGTATTTTTCAAAATATCTTAAAAGTTGATGGAGAGAAAATTTTATCATCAGAACAAACTGTTGGATACATTCACCGAGCTTTTGAAAAATTATCGGAAAGAAGACCATTCAATCAAATTACACCAATCACAGACCGATTAAATTATTGTTCTTCTCCAATCAATAACATGGGTTGGGAAATGACAGTTGAAAAATTAATTGGTGCTGAAATTCCAAAACGTGTTGATTACATGCGTGTGATTATCATGGAATTAGCTCGTATTGCAGACCATTTGGTTTGTAACTCAGTAATCGGTGTGGATACAGGTGCTTTGACAGGATTTACTTATGTATTCCAAGAAAGAGAAAAAATTTACGAGTTATACGAAGAAGTTTGTGGTGCTCGTTTAACAACAAATATTGGACGAATTGGTGGTTTTGAAAGAGATTTCTCGCCAACTTTTCACTACAAATTGAAAAACTTCTTAAAAACTTTCCCAAAAGCATTTAATGAGTTTGATTCTTTACTTGCTAGAAACAGAATTTTTATGGATCGTACCATGAAAGCTGGACCAATTTCTGGGGCAAGAGCTTTAGAATACGGTTTTGTGGGACCAAATCTTCGTGCTGCAGGAATTGATTACGACGTACGTGCAATGAATCCTTATTCATCTTACCAAGATTTCGATTTCACGATTCCTGTTGGAGTAAACGGAGATACGTATGATCGTTTTATGGTACGTCAAGAAGAAATTCGTCAAAGTTTGAGAATTATTGAACAAGCATACAAAAATATTCCTGAAGGAAGTTACAAAGCAGATTTACCTGAGTTTTACCTTCCTCCAAAAGAGCAAGTTTACAACAACATGGAAGCCTTGATTTATCACTTTAAAATCGTGATGGGTGAAACACCAATTCCAGCAGGAGAAGTGTATCACAGTGTTGAAGGAGGAAACGGAGAACTTGGATTTTATTTGGTAAGTGACGGAGGAAGAACACCTTACAGACTTCAATTTAGAAGACCTTGTTTTATTTATTATCAAGCATATCCAGAAATGATTACTGGTCAAACCATCAGTGATGCAGTATTGACTTTAAGTAGTATGAACGTAATTGCTGGAGAATTAGACGCTTAGAAAGTTAAGAATGAAAAATGAAGAGTGAAAAATTAAAAGTATTTAACTTTGCATCTTAGCGTCTTTGCGAGAAAAAAGAAATGAAAATTTGAAAATTAAATGGGTTCACACACACATACACCAATAAGCGAAAGACACAGCGAAAAGCCTGTTTTCAGTACTGAAAAAATGGCTGAAGTGCAACGTGTTATCAACGAATATCCTGAAGGGAAATCAAAAAGTGCTGTCATTCGTATTTTGCATATTGCAGAAGAAGAATTTGGAGGCTGGTTGAGCATTGAAACAATGGATTATGTTGCTGAAATTTTAAATATTCAACCAATTGAAGTATATGAAGTAGCAACTTTTTATACGATGTTTAATGTTGAACCGACTGGGAAATATGTTTTTGAAGTTTGTCGTACGGGACCATGTATGTTGGTTGGTAGCGATAACATCATCGAATACATTGAGAATAAATTAGATATTAAAGTTGGTGAAACAACGAAAGATAAGATGTTTACTTTAAAAACTGCTGAATGTTTGGGCGCATGTGGTTACGGACCAATGTTGCAATGTGGGAAAAAATTCCACGAACATTTAACAAAAGAAAAAGTAGATACATTAATTGATGCTTACAGAGCTGGTAATACAAATATTGAAATCTAATGGGAAGAAGATTGTTGTTAGAACACGATGCTGTTCCAGGAATTGAAACATTTGAAGTTTACAGAAAAAACGGAGGATACCGTTCAGTTGAAAAAGCTTTGAAAACGATGTCTCCGCAACAGATTGTTGAAGAAGTTCAAAAATCTGGTTTAAGAGGTCGTGGTGGTGCTGGATTTCCTACGGGAATGAAATGGTCATTTTTGGCTAAACCAGAAGGTGTTCCAAGGTATTTATTGTGTAACGCTGATGAATCTGAACCAGGTACATTCAAAGATCGTTATTTGATGGAAAAAATTCCTCATTTATTGATTGAAGGAATGATTACTTCAAGTTATGCTTTGGGATGTAATTTATCATTCATTTATATTCGTGGAGAATATATGTGGATTTTGGAAATACTAGAAAAAGCAATTGCTGAAGCTTACGCAAACGGATTTTTAGGAAAAAACATTTTAGGTTCAGGTTTTGATTTAGATTTACGTGTTGCTCCAGGTGGAGGTGCATATATTTGTGGAGAAGAAACGGCATTAATCGAATCTTTAGAAGGAAAAAGAGGAAATCCAAGAATCAAACCACCATTTCCTGCTGTTGTAGGACTTTGGGGTTGTCCAACGGTTGTAAATAACGTTGAAACTTTAGCTGCAGTTGTTCCTATTGTGAACGATGGAGGTGAAGAATACGCAAAAGTTGGTGTTGGAAAAAGTACGGGTACAAAATTAATTTCTGCTTGTGGAAACTTGGCTCGTCCAGGAGTTTACGAGATTGAAATGGGAATGACGGTAGAAGAATTTATCTACGGAGACGATTGGTGTCGCGGAATCGCAAATGGTAAGAAGTTAAAAGCTTTTGTTCCTGGAGGTTCTTCAGTTCCAATTTTACCACATTATTTAGTGACAAAAACGGCTGCTGGTGATGATCGTATCATGAGTTACGAAGGTTTATCAGAAGGAGGATTTGCAACAGGATCAATGCTTGGTTCTGGTGGATTTATTGTTTTTGACGAAGACCAATGTATCGTAAGAAATACGTGGAATTTTGCTCGTTTTTATGCGCATGAATCGTGTGGACAATGTTCGCCTTGTCGTGAAGGAACAGGTTGGATGGAAAAAGTTTTACACCGTTTGGAAACAGGAAAAGGAAATCTGCGTGACATCGATTTGTTGGCAGAAATCAATAAAAAAATCGAAGGAAATACAATTTGTCCTTTGGGTGATGCTGCTGCGTGGCCAGTTGCTGCTGCAATTCGTCATTTTAAGGAAGAATTCGAATGGCACGTAAATGAGCCGATTGAATCACAAAAAAGAAATTTTGGTTTAGCGAAAGAAGTTTCGTTTGCTAAGTAGATATAAATAAATTACTTTGCGCTCTTTGCGAAAAATCTTTGCAAACTTTGCGTTAAAAACAAACAAATTATGGTAAAAGTAACCATTGACGATAAAACAATTGAAGTAGAACCAGGAACTACCATTCTTAGTGCTGCTCGTCAAATTGGAGGAGAAGTTGTTCCACCAGCGATGTGTTTTTACAGTAAATTACCAGGTACTGGTGGTAAATGTAGAACGTGTTTGGTTGAAGTTTCTCAAGGTTCTGAAAAAGATCCTCGACCAATGCCAAAATTAGTAGCATCTTGTTCAACTCCTGTAATGGACGGAATGGTTGTTAAAAATAAAACGAGCGAAAAAGTTCATGATGGACGTGGAGCAGTTGTTGAATTTTTATTGATTAATCACCCTTTAGATTGTCCAGTTTGTGATCAAGCGGGAGAATGTCATTTGCAAGATTTAGGTTTTGAACATGGTGGTGAAGGAACACGTTACGAAGAAAAAAGAAGAACTTTTGATCCAATTGATATAGGAAACAAGATTAAATTGCACATGAATCGCTGTATTTTATGTTACAGATGTGTTGAAGTTGCAAATCAATTGACAGGAAAACGTATGCATGGTGTTTTAGGACGTGGTGAACATGCTGAAATTAGTACTTATATTGAAAACGCAATCGAAAATGATTTCTCAGGAAATATGATTGATGTTTGTCCTGTTGGAGCATTAACTGATAAAACTTTCCGTTTCAAAAGCCGTGTTTGGTTCTTAAAACCAATGGAAGCTTCTTGCGAATGTTCAAAATGTTCTGGAAGTGCTATTGTTTGGATGTTTGGAAATGAAATTTACCGTGTTACTGCTCGTAAAGATCAATACGGAGAAGTGGAAGATAAAGATGGAAAAACAGCTTGGATTTGCAACGAATGTCGTTTTGACAAAAAAGATGTTGCCAAATGGAATATCGCTGGACCAAGAACAATCAACAGACATTCTGTAATTTCTCAAGGAAATTATGTAAGTCCAAGAAATACTAAAAAATTAAATTAATCGAGATGTTAGAAAAGCTAATTTTAGTTCTCATAATTTTTTCTATTTCATTAGGGATTGCAATGTATGCTACCTATTTTGAAAGAAAAGTTGCCGCTTGGTTTCAAGACCGTGTTGGACCAGATAGAGCAGGACCATGGGGACTTTTACAGCCACTTGCTGATGGTGGAAAATTATTTATGAAGGAAGATTTTATTCCGCGTCATGCCGATAAATGGTTGTTTATCATGGGGCCAGGAATTGCGATGTTTACTTCACTTATGACAAGTACAATCATTCCTTGGGGACCAGATTTAGTTACTGCAGGTGGAAATATTGTTTTGCAAGTTGCTGATTTTAATATCGGAATCTTATTCATTTTAGGAGTTGTTTCAATAGGTGTTTACGGAATCATGATTGGTGGATGGGCATCAAACAATAAATTCTCTTTATTTGGAGCGATTCGTGCTTCTTCGCAAATGATTTCTTACGAACTTGCAATGGGAATTTCAGTTATCACAATCGTAATGATGACGGGAAGTTTAAGTTTAAGAGAAATTACCGATGCGCAACATGGATTTTGGAATGATGGATGGTTTACTTGGAATGTTTTTAGTCAACCAGTTGCCTTTTTAATCTTTTTTGTTTGTTCGTTAGCTGAATTAAACAGAGCTCCTTTCGACTTAGCAGAATGTGAAAGTGAATTAATTGGAGGTTATCATACGGAATACGGTTCTATGAAAATGGGATTCTATTTATTCGCTGAATACATTGGAATGTTTATTTCTTCCGCAGTAATCGCTATTTTATTCTTCGGAGGATATAATTTCCCAGGAATGGATTTGGTAAGTGGAAATACCTTAGCAATTTTAGGTGTTTTAACTTTATTTGCAAAAATATTTTTCTTCATTTTTGTCATCATGTGGATTCGTTGGACTTTACCGCGTTTCCGTTTTGATCAATTGATGCACTTAGGATGGAAAAGCATGATTCCAATTTCATTGATAAATTTATTAGTAACAGGATTGGTAATTGCTTTTACGAGCGGTTGGTTCAATAAATAAGATTAGTATGCAGAGTTTATCCAATAAAAGTAAAGTAGTTTCTGATAAACCAATGACTTTTGTCGAAAAGTTATATTTACCAGCTATTTTCTCAGGTATGTGGATTACGTTTAAACATTTATTTCGTAAGCACAATACCTTAAAATATCCAGAACAAACGAAAGTTTTTGCTCCAGTTTACAGAGGAATGCACGTTTTGAAACGCGATGAAGAAGGTCGTGAAAACTGTACAGCTTGTGGTTTGTGTGCTGTTGCTTGTCCAGCAGAGGCAATTACAATGGTTGCTGCTGAACGTAAAAAAGGAGAAGAAAATTTATACCGTGAAGAAAAATACGCTGAAATATATGAAATCAATATGTTGCGTTGTATTTTCTGTGGTTTATGTGAAGAAGCTTGCCCAAAAGAAGCAATTTTCTTAACAGATAGACTTGTACCAACAGAATATGAAAGAGAAAGTTTCATCTACGGTAAAGATAAATTAGTTGAATCAGTGGATTATAGAATTGATATTACTGACAGACAACACACAGGTAAACGAACAGAAATATGAATACGATAGAATTAATCATATACATACTTGGAGGCTTGACAATTGGTTCAGCTTTGATGGTAATTTTGAGTAAACATCCAGTAAGAAGTGTCATTTATTTGATTTTGACTTTCTTTTTAATTTCAGCAAATTACATAATGCTTAATGCTCAGTTTGTAGCAATTGTAAACATCATTGTCTATGCTGGAGCGATTATGGTCTTGTTCCTCTTCGTTTTGATGTTACTGAATTTAAGCAAAGAAAACGAGCCAAAATCATCCATTTTGATAAAATTATCTGCAGCCTTAGCTGGTGGTTCTTTAATCGTAGTTTTGATAGCAGGAGTTAAAGACAGCGTTGTTCTTGGATTAACAGAAAAAGTAACGGACAACAATTCTGGTTTGATTGAGAACTTAGGAAATTTATTATTTACAAAATATGTTTTGCCTTTTGAAGTTTCATCAATACTATTTATTTCAGCTATGGTTGGAGCAGTATTGTTAGCAAAACGTGAAAAACAAATAATTGAATAGGTATGATTTTAGCAACAGTTTTTGAATCTGGAGTATCGATTCAATATTATTTAATTTTAGCAACCGTACTTTTTGTAATCGGAGCTATCGGTGTTTTAACACGCAGAAATTCAATCATTTTACTGATGTGTATCGAGTTAATGCTAAATGCAGCAAATTTACTTTTGGTTGCATTCTCATCATATTTCGGAAAAGCAGATGGTCAAATCTTTGTATTCTTCATCATGGTTGTAGCAGCTGCAGAAGCGACTGTTGGTTTATCAATTTTAGTGATGGCTTACAGAAATGCTCGTACAGTTGACGTTGGACTTTTCAATAAATTAAAAGGATAAAAAATGACAATAGAAACACTTATATTAAGCATTTTAGCACTTCCTTTACTTGGAGCCTTGATTAACGGTATTTTCGGAAAAAATCTTCCTAAAAAAATCGTTGGTTCAATCGCTACTTTAGTAATGTTTGCATCGTTTGGATTGGCAGTAGTTGCTTTTTCATCTTTGCATGAAATGAAAATTGTTCATTTGTATCAATTTTTAAATTTTGATAGCTTTAAATTAAATTTCAGTTTGCAAGTCGATGCACTTTCTATGTGGATGACTTTGATTGTTACTGGAGTTGGTTCTTTGATTCACTTGTTCTCAATGGGATACATGAGCCACGATAAAGGATATTACAAATTCTTTACTTACTTAAACATCTTTATCTTCTCGATGTTGATTTTGATTTTAGGAAGTAATTATTTCATGCTTTTCTTTGGATGGGAAGGTGTTGGAATTTGTTCTTACTTATTAATCGGATTTCACTTCAGTGATGAGAAAAAAGGTCTTTTAAACAGTGTTGCTGCAAGAAAAGCTTTCATCATGAACCGTATTGGAGATTTAGGTTTGTTAATCGGTTTGTTTTTGATTTTAGCTCAATTCGGAACACTTGAATACAGAGAATTAGCTCAAATGATTTTAGTTGATGGAATCAATCCTACAACTTGGATGATGTTTGGAATTACTTTCTGTTTATTTGTTGGTGCAACGGGTAAATCGGCACAAATTCCATTGTTCACTTGGTTGCCAGATGCGATGGCGGGACCAACACCAGTTTCAGCTTTGATCCACGCTGCGACGATGGTAACAGCAGGTATTTTCTTGGTTGTTCGTTCAAATTTCTTGTTTGAATTAGCTCCAATGACGCAAGATATTATGTTGTATGTTGGTTTAGCGACTTCTTTGGTTGCAGCTTTCATCGCGATGCGTCAAAACGATATCAAAAAAGTATTGGCTTATTCAACGGTTTCACAATTAGGATTCATTTTTGTTTCACTTGGAATGGGTGGTTATACAGCTGCAATTTTCCACGTAACAACTCACGCATTTTTTAAAGCACTTTTATTCTTGGGTTCAGGTTCTGTGATTCACGCGATGTCTGACGAGCAAGACATTCGTCAAATGGGAGGTTTGAAAAAATTCATTCCAATCACACACATCACTTTTTTAATTGGAACTTTAGCCATTGCTGGTTTCCCATTTCTTTCAGGATTTTTCTCCAAAGATGAAATTTTAGCTCATGCTTTACACCACAATATCGTTATCTACATTTTGTTAGCTTTCAGTGCTTTGTTGACTGCGATTTATATGTTCAGATTGTATTTTGTTGTTTTCTATGGAAAATTCAGAGGAACTGAGGAAGTGAAACACCATTTGCATGAAAGTCCATTAAACATGACTTTACCTTTGATGGTTTTAGCTGTACTTTCTGTTATCGGTGGAGTTTTAAATATTCCAAGCTTATTTGGAGAAGGAATGGCTCATTGGATGTCTCATTTCTTGGAAAACACGACTTTAGGTTTAAACATGGTTGAGCCAGTACATTTATCAAATGCACAAACAATCATGTTGATGACTTCCGCTTCGGTTTTAACCTTAATAGCTTTAATCGTGTCTTACATCGTTTATGTGAAAAAAGAAAGTGTACCCGTTTCAGACGATAAAATTTCTGGTTGGGTAAAAGCTTCAGCAAACAAATTATATTTTGATGAAATTTATAATTTCCTTTTTGTGAAACCAATTGAAATACTTTCTTCTTTAGGGCATAAATTCTTCGAAATAGCTTTCTTGAATAAATCTATTTATGGTTTTGCCAATTTAGTTGGAAAATCAGGTGAAATCGTTCGTAAATGGCAATCTGGAGTTGTTTCCAGCTACATTTTATGGATGGTTTTCGGTATTGTTGGTTTAGTAGTATATTATTTAATAAAAAAATAAGGATTTGGAACTGTTAATTATTCCCTTAGTATTTGCACTTATCTCTTGTTTCTTGCCGAAACAAATGCTTAAGTATTTCAGCATCGCTGGAGCAATCACCTCATTAGTGGTTGCTGCTGCACATGCTATTTCATATTGTGGTTCATCTCATTATGTTTCAATCTTTGATCCAAATAATGTAACAAATTTTGGTCTGACTTTTAAAATGGGTTACGACGGAATGAGTTTATTTATGGTTATTTTGACAAACACCATTATTCCATTAATCGTATTAAGTAACATCAAAAATGAAATCGCTTCAAACGTGAAATTTGTTTCTATGTTGTTTTTAATGCAATTTGCTTTGATTGGTGTTTTCACTTCGATGGACGGAATGATGTTTTACGTTTTCTGGGAAATCACTTTGATTCCTGTTTTCTTAATCGCTTTATGGTTTGGAGCTGAGGAACGTAAAAAAATCTTAATGAAATTCTTCATTTACACTTTTGTAGGTTCATTAGCAATGTTACTTTCTTTGATCGCTATTAAATCAAATGCTTTGAGTTTTTCTCACGAAGATTTAATGGCTGTTCAACTAACATCAAAAACTGCTTTTTGGATTATGGGTGGTTTCTTTTTAGCTTTTGCGATTAAAACACCAGTTTTCCCTTTTCATACATGGCAGCCAGATACCTACACTGTTTCGCCAATGGCAGGAACAATGTTACTTTCAGCTTTGATGTTGAAAATGGCACTTTACGGAATGGTTCGTTGGATGATTCCACTTGCTCCTGAAGCGATGGAATGTATGTTGCCAATCGTTGTGACTTTATCTTTAATCGGAATTGTTTACACAGCAATTTTAGCAATTAAACAAGCAGACATCAAACGCATTTTTGCTTTTGCTTCGATTTCCCACGTTGGATTGATTGCTGCAGGTATCATGATTTTCAGTAAAGAATCTTTAAACGCCTCTTTCTTGCAAATGTTTAACCACAGTTTGGTAGCTTTAGGTTTATTCCTTTGTGCTGGAATTTTGGAGCAACGCATGAATACACGCAACATTTACGAATTAGGTGGAATTGCAAAATTGGCTCCGAAATTTGGTTTTTGGTTCGCAATCATTGGTTTTGCTTCTGTTTCAGTTCCATTTTCAAGTGGATTTATTGGAGAATTTTTATTGCTAAAAGAATTATATGATTACCAATGGATTGTTGGTTTACTTGCTGGAACAACATTAGTTTTCGGTGCGGTTTATACTTTGAGAGCATATCAATTAAGTATGTTCGGAGCTCCAAAACAAGAAGCATTTATAGATTTATCTTGGAACGAATGGATCGTTTTCTTCGTTGTGGGAATCTTAATTTTAGCAATCGGTTTGTTTCCACAAGTTATTTTTGACTTTGTTGGACCAAGTATCGATAAGCTTATGGAATCAGTTGAATTATCAAAAAATATCGTAGAATAAGATGGAAGCGTTGATTATTATTTTTATCACAGGATTGATTGCCATGTTTATTGCCATGGCTAAAAAGCCAGTCTTGGTTTTAATTACGGCAATGCTTGGTTTGTTAACTGCCTTAAGCTCTTTGATTTATCAGGTTAATTTTCCTTACGAATGGTTGCATTATGACGGATTGAAATTCGATATTTATGCCAATATGTATGGAATTGTTGCTTTGAGTTTTGGTCTACTTATTATCCTTGCGGGTTACCAAAATTTCAAAAAAGAACCTGAACATACAGGAGAATACATTTCTTTGCTTTTGTTCTCGCTTTGTGGAGTTTTGTGTATGCTTTCATTTACGGACTTATTCATGTTTTTCTTAGGTTTAGAAATTCTTTCAATTCCAATTTACGTGATGGCGGGAAGTAGAAAAAAAGATTTGAAATCAAGTGAAGCTTCCATGAAATATTTCTTCACAGGAGCTTTCGCAACAGGAGTTTTATTATTTGGTATCGCTTGGCTTTATGGAGCAGTTGGAACGTTTAAAATCGATGAAATTGCCTTAGCTATTGAAAACCCAGCAACACATTCTTCTTTGTTGTTTATTGGAGTTTTACTTATCATGGCTTCGTTTTTATTCAAAATTGGTGCTGCACCTTTTCATTTTTGGAGTCCAGATGTGTATGGCGGAAGTCCAAACGTAGTAACAGCATTCATGGCTTCTGTTGTGAAATTAGCAGCTTTCGGAGCTTTCTTAAAATTGTTTACAACAGCTTTTGGCGGAATCCACGATTTTTGGGCACCAGCTTTGGTGATTTTATCTATCTTAACAATGTTTGTCGGAAACTTAACAGCAATCAGACAAACGAAATTCAAGCGTTTAATTGCTTATTCAAGTATCACACATGCAGGATATGCTTTAATGACAATCATTTCTAAAAGTTACGACAGTGCGTTTAATTTATGGGTTTACTTCTTAGCTTACGGTTTCTCAATCATTGCTTTAATTGTGATTTCAAAAATTATAGATGACGAAGAAGACGATTTAGCTTCATACAAAGGTTTTGCTCGTAAAAATCCATTCGCTGGTTTTGTTTTGATTTTGTCTTTGTTGTCTTTGGCTGGTGTACCACCTTTAGCAGGATTCTTCGGTAAATACTTAGTTTTCTCAAGTGTTTTTACTGAATATCCAACTTTGGTAATCATCGCTTTAGCAAACTCAGGAATTGCGATTTATTACTATTTAAGAATGATTTCTTCTTCTATGACAAAAGATGATTCCACCTCGGCGGAGAGCAACGAAGAAGCAGTTCCTTACAAAATAGAGCCAATATATGCTATTGTGTTAGTGATTTGTGCGATTGGTTTGTTGGCTGGTGGAGCGGTTACGATGTTTTAAAATAATAACTCTTTATAAAACAAAAAACGCTCAAGAGATTGAGCATTTTTGTTTGAAGTTAGAATTTATAAATCTAAATTTTAAATCGAGTCTCATTATGATACTTTAAAAAGTCTTTGTCAGGAAGGAATCTAGAGGGTAAAATAATTTCTTGATTGTCATATTTTAGAAAATAATCCTCAATAGATTTTGTTTTTTTTGTTTATGTAAAATGGGTGAAATTTTGATTTTATAGTCTGTTGTAATTGTAATTAAACCAGTTTCAAATGCCTTATCATGTAGTGAGTTTATTGCTATTCCATTTTGGGGATTTAATCTATTCTTTTCATCAATACTCCAAGGTTTAATATGTCCTGCAATTAAAAATTCAGGATTATTTATTCCAGTTATGCAGCAAGTGTTATTATAAGATGCTAGTATAGAACTTCTAAAAAAAGATTGATTTACTCTTGCTTTGATTAATTGTTGTCTAGTTGTACCGTCTTTTGGTAACTCATTTAAATTAATATTATGCAATGTTTCAAGTGAAGAATATCCTGTTTTCACTAAAAGATTTTCGCTTTCAAAAGCTAACTCATCCAAGTTATTAAAAAATTCATCCCAAATTAAAATATCTAATTTACTTGTATTTGAAGCACCTTTAATGCCTCTTGCTTTTAAACTTGGGTCAAGACTTGCAAAATTAACAAGTTTGTATGCGATTGAACTTGGAGTTCTTCCTATTAGATTCGCGAGATTTATAATTTCTTTATTTGATTTGTGAAGTCTTCCAAATGGAAGTTTACAATATAAATTTATAGCTAATATTAATTCATTTCTTGTCCAGAGTTTCTGACCTATTCTTACCTCGCCTTCTTACACGGACTATTTTCCTGATACCTTACCAAAGTCGAACTCTTAAGAGCTTCCTTTAAATCTGTGATAAAACTTTCTTGTTGTTTTGCTTTTAGTTCTTTTAGTTTAAAGCAATAATCAACTTCTCCTTCACGACCCCAAGGAGTTGTTTCGTAAACCAATTTACATTTATTTTTAGTGTTATAATCAGCGATAAAAGCTTCAAATACTTTTTTTGCTTTGCCATCTGTTCCAGAACCAATACTGATAAAAGAAACAGAAAAACGGTAATTGGTGTCGGCAGTTAAAAGTTCTTCTTTCGCTTTCTTTTTTGCGAGTCTTTTTTGCGTGTTGCAAGAAACAAGACTAAATAGAAGACAGATATAAATAATACTTTTCATTTTCTTTTATTTGGAGATAAATACTTTTTTAGTTACGCTATTTTCTGCTGAAGTAAAATTCATAAAATAACTTCCAGTTGGTAAATCTCTTACATTAATTTCAAAAGGATACGCCTTTACTTTTCCTAAATCACATATTTTTTCTCCTAATAAATTATATAAACTGATTGAAACAGCTTGTTTGTTGTCAAAATGAGTATCAATCGTAAATTTATCATTACTCGGGTTTGGGTAAATTTCAAATGAATTTGAAGTGAAATTTTCATCCAAGCCAACACTTTGACAAGCTGTAGATGTCAACAAACCAGCTCTAGGACCATTTAAAGCCGCACGCATTCTCGTTGCTTGTCCAGCGGTAAACATAACCATGCATGCATCGTCCACATAATCCATGTAATTCATGTACATTTCACCAGCATCTCCAGTTCCACATGAACTATTTGCGTTATATGGAAAATCGGGACATTGATAATTGTTTTCGAATGCTGGTTCTGTATCAGAAACTAAATCATTTCCACATTCAGCATCTCCCCAAATATGATGTAAATTCAACCAGTGGCCAACTTCGTGAGTTCCAGTTCTTCCGTAATCATTTGGAGCTGTAGCGGTACCAACATAACCAAAAGCAGTATGTCTAATCACTACACCATCAAAGTCTGGAAAATTTGCTAAATCGGAAGGAAAAGTTGCGTAACCTAATAATCCACTTCCTAAATTACAAACCCAAATATTCAA
The DNA here is from genome assembly GCA_040386975.1 of Bacteroidota bacterium. Taxonomy (GTDB): domain Bacteria; phylum Bacteroidota; class Bacteroidia; order Flavobacteriales_D; family Crocinitomicaceae; genus M2408. The sequence continues at coordinate 176,350 of JAZKEO010000006.1, forward strand.
ATATTTTGTTGGATTCCAATTATCTATTCCGCCTTCACTTGTAAATTTAATCTGATCATCGTCCCCAGTAAATTCAGTTATATTTGTTTGAGTACGTGTAATTCCGTTTGTTGAATTTCCATTTGGGTCTTTTGAGGCCAAGCAAAACTCGATTTGTGAATCTGCCGTAAACTGCCAAAAAGGATGAATGTCGGGTAAAGAATCAGCATTTAACAAACGAAAATCTTCATTTAAAGTGATAATTTGAGATTCAATTTGCTCATCAGAAATGTTTTCCTCATCCGTATTATAGACAACATGAACAACCACAGGAATCGTAATGATATTTCGTGTCAATAAAGTGTTTGGATGTGAGTTAATCCAATTTTGTGTTTCAATTTCTTCTGTATCACGTTTTTCTTGAAGTGATGGATCTTGGACAATTCGTTTTTGGTAGATTTCCATTGAAGCGCACTTTTTGGTTTGAGCTTGAAGGTTTAGACTTAAAATACTAAAGCCTAAGAATAATAAAGCGTAAATTGATTTCATACTATTTAAAATTTAATGTTTGATTCCGATAACTAAAATGTCATCGAGTTGCTGCACTTCTCCTCGCCAATTTGTGATGTATTCTTCTAAAAATTTTCCTTGTTGTTTTAAAGGTTTATCTTGAATGCTTAAAATCAACTCTTTGAAGGTTTTTGTCATTAATTTTTTGTGGTTTTCGCCTCCATCTTGATCGGCATAACCATCTGAGGAAATGTAAAATGTATCGCCTTCGTTAAATTCAATTGTATGAGTTTCAAAAAGACTTTCATCTTCTGTATAACCCCCAATTGAACTTTTAGTCCCTTTAATTTCTTCAATATGATTACTGTCTTTTCGAACAATCCATATCGGTCTGTTTGCTCCCGCGAATTGTACCAAATTGTTTTTTAAATCAACCAAACACAAGGCGATATCCATTCCATCTTTAGTAGAATCTTTCGTTTCTTCTTGTCGTAAGGAGATTTTAACATCCTTATTTACAATAGATAAAATTTCTCCAGGAATATGGTTGTGTTTTGCTGCATCGTGTAGTTTTTCAGAGCAAATCAAACTTGTAAAAGCTCCAGGAACACCGTGTCCCGTACAATCTGCAACCGCAATTAATAAAGTATCATCTTGTTGATTGAACCAATAAAAATCACCACTTACAATGTCTTTCGGCTTGTATAAAACAAAACTATGTGGAAAAGATGCCAAAATTGAACTTCTATGAGGTAACATAGCTTGTTGAATTTTCTTAGCGTAATTGATGCTGTCAGTAATTGATTTATTTTTTTCAGAAATTTCTTTCTGAATCATGGCGATCTCATCGTAAGCTTTTATCAACTCAACATTTTTTTGTCGCTCCATTTCAGATTCTTTTTGAATGTTTTGCGTCTGAATTTGAAACTGAATGGTTTTAATTTTTTGTGCATTTTCAGCATTAAAAACCTCTTCTTTGATAACGTGGTACAATTTGAAATGCTCAAAAGCTTTTGTTATATCACCTTTTTGTTCGTAAGCAAAGGAAAGCGTTTTATGAATCTCATAAATTTCTTGTTTAGAGTCAATTTCTATGGAATACATCAAACCTTTTTCCAAAAAAGGAATCGCTTTGTCAGGTCTATTTTGATGTGTATAAATTTTACCCAAAAAATTTAAGCAATGGGCAATCATATTTTTTGAAATGATACTTTCAACCTCTGTTAAAGCTAGTTTTAGTTGTTTTAATGAATTTTCGTAATCACCTAAATGAAAATAAACTTCGCCTTTGTATGCCAAAATAAAAGCTTTGGTTTCTCTATCAGCTTCTTCAATAGCGAATGCGTCTAACAGGTATTTTAATGCATTTTGATGGTTTCCCATACGCATATTGTTCACTCCAATTGTAACCAATGCACTTGCTTCACCTGCTTTATCAGCCATTTCATGCTTCAATTTCAGGTTATGCTTGCTGTATTTTAAGGCGTTTTCATAATCTCCTAAGGAAGCATAAACGTATGAAATTGTATTTGTAGAATCAGATTCACCTTTAATATCCTCAATTTCTTGATAGATTTTTAAAGCCTCCAAACATTTTTCTAAAGAAGTTAAATAATCTGCAAAATACCAATTACAGGTTCCGATAATTTTTAAACTATCAGCAAAGCCTTTTTGATACCAAAGTTGTTGCGATAAACTTTGAGCTTGTTGAGCTAATATAAAAGCAGATTTTGTATCAAAACGCCTTGACTCCCAAGCATAGGTGTTCAATAGGTCAACTTTTTCTTTGTTGTCACTTAAAGTTCTTAGTTTAAGTTTATAAGTCTCAAATTTATCTAAAAAGTTGTTCATAAAAAAGACCCTTCTTTAGTACTAGTATTTAATAAAAACTGCTATTCAGCAATATGAATGAAGTTCATCTTGAACAAATATAAACAAATTTTTAATTTTTTAACATTTATTCCAATTATTTTTAGAAGATAGAAAATAAAGCCATTTAGGAGTTTCAAAAATTATAACTAACTTTGCCAGAATTTATTTATAAAATCCATTTAGTAAACGATAAATTCATGTCTCTCTCAAATCTCCAAACAATTCAAGAAGGTCTAACATTTGACGATGTTTTGTTAGTTCCAGCCTTTTCACAAGTTTTACCAAAAAACGTTAGTTTAAAGAGTAAGTTGACTCGAAACATTGCTGTTAACACTCCAGTTGTATCAGCAGCGATGGATACCGTTACAGAATCAAGTCTTGCTATTGCTATTGCACAACAAGGTGGAATTGGAGTGATTCACAAAAGTATGTCAATTGAAGAACAAGCTTTGGAAGTACGTAAAGTAAAACGTTCTGAAAGTGGAATGATTTTAGATCCAATTACCTTAAATGAGAATGCTTTGGTTGAGGATGCTTTAAAAATCATGAAGGAGAATAAGATTGGTGGAATTCCTGTAGTTGACAAAAATCAGATGTTAAAAGGGATTTTGACAAACAGAGATTTACGTTTTGAGAAAAATTTCAAACGTCCCGTAACGGAAATCATGACAAGTGAAAATATTATCACGGCAAAAGATGGAACCGATTTAAATACAGCGGAAGGAATTTTGCAAGAAAATAAAATTGAAAAATTACCTGTTGTCGATGCGAATTATAAATTAATTGGCTTGATAACATACAGAGATATCATCAAAGTGAAAGAACATCCAAATTCGTGTAAAGATTCTTTCGGAAGATTGCGTGTTGCGGCAGGAGTTGGAGTGACTCACGACACAATTGAACGTGTGAAGGCTTTGGTTGAAGCTGGAGTTGACGCAATTGTTATCGATACGGCTCACGGACATTCTTTAGGTGTTGTGGAGAAATTAAAAGAAGTGAAATCGCTTTATCCAAAATTGGAAGTTGTTGTTGGAAACATTGCCACAGCGGAAGCGGCTTTGTATTTGGTTGAAGCTGGAGCTGATGCAGTGAAAGTTGGAATTGGACCAGGATCCATTTGTACAACACGAATCATTGCTGGTGTTGGTGTGCCACAATTGACAGCGATTAATGAAGTAGCGAAAGCTTTACAAGGAACTGGTGTTCCAGTAATTGCCGATGGAGGAATTCGTTATACAGGAGATATTGTCAAAGCAATTGCTGCAGGAGCTGATTCAGTTATGCTTGGTTCGATGTTTGCTGGAGTGGAAGAATCTCCAGGCGATACAATCATTTACGAAGGAAGAAAATTCAAATCGTATCGTGGAATGGGTTCACTTGAAGCGATGCAAAAAGGTTCAAAAGATCGTTATTTCCAAGATGCGGAAGACGATGTTAAAAAATTAGTTCCAGAAGGGATTTCTGGTAGAGTTCCATACAAAGGAAGTTTAATGGAAGTTGTCTATCAAATTATTGGAGGTTTAAGAGCCGGAATGGGATATTGCGGAGCCGAAAACATTGAAAATCTGAAAGGAGCAAAATTTGTTCGAATTACAAATGCTGGAATGAGAGAATCGCATCCACACGATGTTACAATTACGCGTGAAGCACCAAATTATAGTCATAAATAAACTATAAAAGCATTGTTAAAAATTTGTTAATTGTGATTTGTCTAAAAAAATGATTATTTTTGGGTGAATTTTACTTAAAATAAAACATAAATGAAATCAATTTTAGTTACCATTTTCAGCGTTTTTCTTGCTGGAATATCTATTGCTCAGGACAACCAATCTGTTATGGAAATTGGCGGTAAACAAGTTTCAAAAGCAGAGTTTTTACAGATTTATTTAAAAAACAACCCTGATCCTAAGTATGATAAAACATCTTTGGATGAGTATATGGAATTGTTTAAAAAATTCAAACTTAAAGTAGCGGAAGCAGAGTTGTTGGGTTATGATACCATTCCAAAATTAAAAAGAGAATTGGAAGGTTATAGAAAATCATTAGCAGGACCATATTTGGTTGATAATGAAAAAAATGAAGAGATGATTAAAGAAGCATATGATCGCTTGAAAAAAGAGATTAGAGCTTCACATATTTTGATTAAATTAGATGAAAATGCTTCTTCAGCTGATACTTTAATTGCCTATAACAAGATTATGGCATTGAGAAAAAGAATTGAAAATGGAGAAGATTTTGCAACTGTTGCTAGGGGAGTAGGAGGTTCAGATGATCCATCTGCTGCTTCAAACGGTGGAGATTTAGGTTATTTTACTGCATTTCAAATGGTTTTCCCTTTCGAAGAGGCGGCTTACACAACACCAATTGGGAAAATTTCTTACCCTGTTAGAACACGTTTTGGTTATCACATTCTGAAAGTTGTTGATGAAAGACCGGCAAGAGGTACAATTAATGTAGCTCACATCATGATTGCAACGGCGAAAGAAGATACACCAGAACAATTGGAAGATGCGCGTAAAAAAGCAAATGAAATTCACGCAAAATTGAAAAAAGGTGATGATTTTGAAAAATTAGTTTCAAACTTCTCAGATGATTTTAATTCTAATGAAAAAGGTGGTGTGATACCTCCATTTGGCTCAGGAACTACAACACGTATGTTACCAGAATTTGAAGAAGCTGCTTTTGCTTTAAAAAATGATGGAGATTTTTCTGAACCAGTGAAAACACAATACGGTTATCATATTATCAAACGTATTTCATGGAAAGACATTGCGTCTTACGACAAAATGAAAAAAGATTTGCAAAACAAAGTAAAACGTGATGATCGTTCTAAAAAAACACAAGATTATTTTGTTCAAAAATTGAAAAAAGAATATTCTTATGTCAATAAAACAAAGAAAACAATGAAGCCTTTTTATGCAACAATTGATTCAACATACTTTGCTGGAACTTGGAGTGTAAATAAAATAAAATCAGATAAACCACTTTTTGTATTAAATGGAAAAAACTTTACCCAACAAAATTTTGCAACTTATTTAGCGAAAAATTACAACATGGTTCAACAAAAAAAGGATATGAAAGATTTTGTGAACACGATGTATGCAACTTGGGAAAAAGCAGAAATTTTAGCTTACGAAGAATCTCAGTTGGAAACAAAATACCCAGATTTTAAAGCTTTGATGCAAGAATACCACGACGGAATTTTATTGTACGAAGTAATGACAGATCAAGTGTGGAATAAAGCAAGTAAAGACACTGCAGGTTTGAAAGTTTTCTACAATAACAATTCTAATAAATACCAATGGAAAGTTAGAACAAATGCTTTAGTTTATGAATGTTTGACAAAAGATATTGCTAAGAATGTTGAAAAAATGATCAAAAATGACACGATTAACTCAAAAGATGTTTTGGATAAAATCAATGCTGATTCTGAGTTGAATTTAAGAGTGAGAACAAATAAATTTGAAATTAGTGAAACACCTTATTTAAAAGGACAGGATTTGAAAAAAGGAATTAATCCTATTTACGAATACGAAGGTAAGTTTTATGTTGTTAAAGTGGAAGAGTTAATTCCAGCTGGAACAAAGACATTTGACGAAGCAAAAGGAGCAATTACAGCTGATTATCAGAATTATTTGGAGAAAATTTGGTTAGAGGATTTAGCTAAAAAACATCCGATCAAAGTAAATGATACTGTTCTTTATTCTTTGGGTCAAAACTAAACTTCGACAGTTTCGACAATTTTTTAAGCTTATTTCGACAGGCTCAATAAGCTTAAATGAAAAATAGTATAACAAAGCTGGTTGAGCCTGTCGAAACCAGCTTTTGTTAATATTTGCAAAACTTGACTTTGGAAATGCGGATTAACCATTTTTTATTTCCAATTTTACACAACAAATCAAAAAGGGTTTTTTTAAAACAAGATTGTTTACCTTTTAATTAATTACATTTTAATGAAGTTTACATTTTTAATCCTAAATATTACACTTTCTGTATTTATTTTTTCGCAGGGAAAACCCAAACAAACGATTGATAAAATTGTTGCACAGATTGGAGATAATGTAATCTTAAAATCAGAGATTGAAGCACAAAAAATGCAAGCTCTCAAAGAAGGTGTAAGCTTAACTCCTGAAACAGATTGTTCGATTTTAGAGCAATTGATGTTTCAAAATTTATTGTTAAATCAAGCTGAAATTGATAGCCTTGTTGTTTCCGATGCTCAAGTGGATGCAGAAATGGAAAATCGTATTCGTGTGATTGAAAATCAAATCGGCGGTCGCGAAAAAATGGAAGCTTTTTACGGAAAATCTATTACGGATATCAAAAATGAATTTCGTCCCTTAATCAAAAAGCGTTTGCTTGCTGAAGATATGGAGCGAACAATAACAGCAAATATTTCAACAACACCAAAAGAAATCGAACAGTTTTTTTCGACGATACCAAAAGATAGTATTCCACTTATTAGTTCAAAATTAAGTTTTCAGCAAATTGTTTTATTCCCTGAAATCACAAAGGCAGATAAAGATTTAGCATGGAAAAGATTAGAAGATATTCGAAATGATATTTTGAAAGGTAAAAGTTTTGAAACGCAAGCTCGAATTCACTCACAAGATCCTGGAAGTGCTGCTCAAGGAGGAAAATTAGAAGCAACTCGTGGAATGATGGTTCCGCAATTTGAAGCAACAGTTTTCAGTATCAAAGAAGGTGATATCAGTCAAGTTTTTGAAACTGATTTTGGTTATCACATTATTCAATTAATTGAAAGACGTGGAGATGACTACACTTGTCGTCATATTTTAATAGCTCCTGAATTTAACCGTGAAAGTTTAGCTCTGGCAAGTGAAAAAATTGAAGAAGCGTACAAATCTTTGAAAGAAAATACCATTACTTGGGATAACGCTGTTGTGAAATATTCCAACGATGAAAACACGAAGCAAAATCGTGGAATCATCACAAATCCAATTACAGGAGAACAAACTTGGAGCATGGAAGATTTGAATCAAGTGGATCAACAAATTTACTTATTGACAGATGCTTTGGGTAAAGGTGATATTTCAAAACCATCGTTTTATTTTGACATGAACGAACGTAAACAAGGAATTCGAATTGTTCGTTTGATGAACAGAACAGAACCTCACATTGCTAATTTGAATGATGATTATGCCTTAATTCAAAAAGCTGCCGAAAATAAGAAAAAAGAGACAACAATAAATAAATGGATTGATTCAAAAGTGAGCAATGCTTACATTAGAATCGATAAAGAGTTCTCATGTGTTTTCAAAAACAAATGGATTACAACACCTTAATTTTTAGAATATATGTCAGATGTTGAAGCTGTAGATCAATTAGTAAAAGATTACAAAGCATTAAAAAACGAAATTCATCAAGTAATTGTTGGTCAGGAAGAAGTTGTTGACCAAGTGTTGATTTCTATTTTTTCTCGTGGACACGCACTTTTAGTTGGTGTTCCAGGTTTGGCTAAAACCTTGCTTGTAAATACGATTGCTCAAACACTTGGCTTGAGTTTCAATCGTATTCAATTTACGCCGGATTTAATGCCTTCTGATATCATTGGTTCAGAAATATTAGATGAATCAAGACAATTCAAATTTATCAAAGGACCACTTTTTAACAACATCGTTTTGGCGGATGAGATTAATAGAACTCCACCAAAAACACAATCGGCTTTACTAGAAGCCATGCAAGAAAAATGTGTTACTACAGCTGGACAAACCTATAAACTTCCTGCACCATTTTTTGTTTTAGCAACGCAAAATCCAATTGAACAAGAAGGAACGTATCCACTTCCAGAAGCACAATTAGATCGTTTTATGTTTAATATTTGGTTGGATTATCCTTTGTATGACGAAGAATTAGCCATTGTTAGAGCAACCACCACAGATAAAGAAATTAAGTTAAATCAAATCGTTTCTGGTGAACAAATCATGAAATACCAAGAATTGATTCGTAAAATTCCAGTTGCTGACAATGTACTTGAATATGCTGTGAAATTGGTTGCAAAAACGAGAAGTACAAGTGAGTTTGCACCACAAATTACTAAAGATTTTATCAGTTGGGGAGCAGGACCAAGAGCCTCACAATATTTGGTTATTGGAGCTAAATGTCATGCAGCAATTAATGGACGTTTTTCGCCAGATATAGAAGACGTGAAAGCTGTTGCAAAACCAATTTTAAGACATAGAATTGTAAGAAATTACCGTGCTGAAGCTGAAGGTTATTCAATGGATAGAATCATTGAAGAGTTGATGAAATAATCCTCGGACTTCAAAATGCACTTTCGAAATCGAGAAATTCTTACTTATGTTAAAAATTATTCTACACAGAATGTAAGAAATCGTGTACATGAATCTGTTTTACAGGAATTAAAAATTGAAGATAATATCATTTCGGCGACTGTTTTTGGAACAAAAAAATATGCCATTCGAATTGAATTTAACGATGAAAAAATAAAATCATCTAAATGTTCCTGTCCTTTTGATCAAGCTGGAATTTGTAAACACATCATTTTGGTCTTGCAATCAGCAGATTTACGTCTAAAATTTAAAAATTCTACAGAAACAATACATGAACTTGAAGAGTTTACTCAGAAAGAAGTTTCGACCAAGTTTTTGGCTTCAAGTCCGAATTTTGAATTTCCACATAGAAGCACTTTTGTTTTTGAAAATTTTTCATTTGATGAAGTAAACAATGCTTTTATTGAGAAATTTTCAGCAATAGAGCCTCAAAATATTGTGAAACGAAATTCCTGCGATAATTTTGATTTGACGCTTAATCACGGACAATTTTATAATGTAACTTCTCATTGGGATAATTCTCGGGTAAATGTCGATTTTCTTCCTGAAACAAAAGAACTTCATTTAATTTGTGAATGCAAGTTGACCAAAAGGAAAATGTGCTTGCATCAAACAGCAATGCTTTTTATTTTAAAAAACAATCAAGAAATTGCTTTTTATTTTGATAAGAATGTTAGAAATGTAAAGTTTAAAGAGATTGCCACGAATTATGGTTTAGAAAATGAAGAAAATCTAGATGATTATTTCACCATTGAAAAGAAGTACGGAAGCGTTTACGTTGTTCCTAAAAAGAAAGAATTAATTGCTTTGAATTCAGATTCACATCGTGTGATGAGTCAAAAATTATTACCCGATGAGATTTCCTTGAAGGATGAAATTAAGGCTGTAATTCAATTAGATACAGAACAAGGTTTGATTTTTAGTCAATCTCGTTATACAGATAATTTTTTCTTGTATTTTTTTGAAGCAAAATTATCCAAAGAAGGAAAAATTAAGAATCCTTTGACTGAAATAAGTGCTGTGATAGAATTAGACAAATATGAGGATGTAAATGCTATTCGTTTTTTAAGTTCTCTTTCGTTTTTTAAGGATCATTACGAAAATAAAATTTCCAATGCAGATAAAATTAAGGCTTTAAAAATCATTGCTCGAAATCCGCTAAACATGAAGTTTTATTATCATGACACTAAGATTTCGGATAACATTACGGCTAATTCAGTCAAACAGATTGAAATCATTATTCCAGAGTTTTCAAACCTTTCATTTGGTGTGAAGCAAAACGATTCGATGTATGAAATTTTGCCTTACATTCACATCAATAATCAGAAAATTAACTTACGAGCAGTTAAATTGCGATATCAATTTATCTTTTTACATGAAGCGAAATTTTATTTGATTGACAATGCTTATTATCTGAAGATTTATCAATTTTTCAAGGAACATAATTTTAAACTTATCATTCACGAAAGTAAATTTGATGAATTCAAAGAATTGTATCTGAATAATTTAGAAAATAAAGTTGAGATAAATTATACTTTCATTAAACCAGCCACAAAAAAACAACTCGAATCAAAAGGTTTTGAGCAGGAAATAAAGAAAATGATTTATTTGACGGAATCGGATAATTACATTTTAATTACTCCATCAATGCGTTACGGGAATTTAGAAATTCCGATTTTGAGTTTAAAGCAAATTCACGATCGAGACGATGATAATCAATGGTTTACAGTTGAAAGAGATAAACTGGAAGAGCATAAATTTGCGGGTTTACTGCTTCGACAACATCCTGAATTTGAGGAACAATTAGGACAATTTGAATATTTATACTTGCACAAAAATAAGTTTTTAGATTCTGGTTGGTTCATCGATGCTTTTGAAACTTGGAAAAATCACGATATTGAAATTTTAGGTTTCAATAAGTTGAATACCAAAATCAGCATGAATAAAATAAAAGTCGCTGTGGCGGTAAACAGTGGTTTGGATTGGTTTGATACTTCCTTAAAAGTGAAATTTGGTAACGAAGATATATCTTTAAAGCAAATACAAAAAGCGATAAAAAATGCGAATCGTTTTATTACACTTGGGGATGGAAGTTTGGGTTTGATGCCCGAAGAATGGATTGAGAAATTTTCCAAATACTTCCGTTCAGGAGATGTCCATGAAGGAATTATCCGAACGTCAAAAATGAATTTTTCTGTTATCAGTGAATTGTACGAAGATGAAGTTTTAAATGCTGATGTAAAAGAAGAAATTGCTTTTTTGAATAGTAAAATTGCCTCTTTCAAAACGATTCACGATGTAAAAGTTCCAAAAGCTTTAAAAGCAACCTTGCGTGATTATCAGAAACAAGGTTTAAATTGGTTGAATTTTTTAGATGAGTTTAATTTTGGAGGTTGTTTGGCTGACGATATGGGACTTGGAAAAACCATTCAAATCATCGCTTTCATACTTGCTCAAAAAGAAAAAGATAAAACGAATACTAATTTGATTATCTTACCAACTTCCTTGATTTTTAACTGGACGCGTGAAATTGAAAAATTCGCGCCAAGTTTAAAAATTCTGACGATTTATGGTCAAAGTCGAGTGAAAAACACCAAAGAATTTTCAAAATACGATGTCGTTCTTACTTCCTACGGAACGATGCTTTCGGACATTAAAATATTAAAATCCTTTCGTTTTAATTACATTTTCTTGGATGAATCTCAAGCGATAAAAAATCCTGAATCGCAACGCTATAAAGCTGTTCGTTTGTTGGATGCTCGAAATCGTGTGGTGTTGACTGGAACACCAATTGAAAATAACACCTTTGATTTGTATGCCCAAATGTCATTCGCCAGTCCAGGTTTGTTTGGAAGTCAACAGCGTTTTAAAGATGAATTCTCAACTCCAATAGATCGTTTCAAAGATATTGGTAGAGCAAAAGAATTGCAGCAAAAAATCAATCCATTTATCTTAAGACGAACAAAAAAGCAAGTAGCGAAGGAATTACCTGAAAAAACGGAGATGGTTCTTTTTTGTGAAATGGACGCTGAACAACGACAAGTTTACGAAACTTACAAAAATGATATTCGCGAAAAACTATTGGGAAAACATCCAGATTCTCCTGAAAATAAAAGTATGTTGGTGTTGCAAGGTTTAACGAAATTGAGACAGATTTGTAATTCTCCAGCTTTATTGAGTGATGAAGAAAGTTATGGTTCTTCTTCTGCTAAAATGCGTGTTTTGATTGAGGAAATTGAAATGCGCTCAAAAAATCATAAAATATTGGTTTTCTCGCAATTTGTAGGCATGTTGGATTTAATTCGTGTTGAATTGGATAAACTTGAAATTTCCCACGAATATTTAACTGGACAAACCAAAGATAGAGAAGAAAAAGTGCATGCTTTCCAAAATGATTCAGAAATACGTGTTTTCTTAATCAGTTTGAAAGCTGGTGGAACGGGGTTAAATCTAACTGAAGCAGATTACGTTTATTTAGTTGATCCATGGTGGAATCCAGCAGTTGAAAATCAAGCGATTGACAGGTGTTACCGCATCGGGCAAAAGAAAAACGTAGTAGCAGTTCGATTAATTACGCCAGAAACCATTGAAGAGAAAATCATGCAAATGCAAGAAAATAAGCGTGAATTGGCGGAGGACATTATCAAAACCGATGCAAATGTCTTGAAGTCATTATCCCAAGAGGATTTGATAGGCTTGTTTAGTTAAAAATCATTTCTGAACTCTCACATCAAGCTTATTTCCAAACTTCGATTTAAGAATCCTGAAATGATTTTTATAATTGTGTGAATAGGGTTTTAGTTGTGTCAGAAAACAGATTCAATTATTGAAAATTAAATTCAGTTAACAAGAAATAAGTAATTAAAATCACATCGATTACTGTTGCAATAATTGCTGAGTTGATAACCCATTTCATAGGTGCAACACCCAAAAGTAAACTCAAACTAAGCATAGTTGGTACGATTACTAAAGTAAGTGTAAAAGTGTTATTTATTGCACCCATTCCTACTGTAATTCCACCCATACACCCAATAATAAGGATGATTACACTGATTAATCCAAAACGGTTAAATTCTGATACTTTAACGTAGTTTGATTCTGTTTTTGCTTCCATTTTTTCTAAGTTTTTATGTAAAACAAAGTTCGGAAAGAAGCAAAGAGTAAAAAATGAGATTAATTAGTAAAAAACATGATTTATGTCATGAAATTAAATCAACTCCACCAAACTTTTTCCAGTCATTTCCATCGGAGAAGCAAGTTTCATTCTGTCTAAAATCGTTGGTGCAACATCAGCTAAAATTCCATCGTTCAATTTTACTTGATCGTTTGTGACCAAAATAAAAGGAACTGGATTCATTGAATGTGCTGTATTTGGACTTCCATCAGGATTTAAAGCATAATCAGCATTTCCATGGTCGGCAATGATGATTAATTCATAATCCAATTTTTTTGCTGCTTCAGTTACTTCTTTTAAGCAAAAATCAATGGTTTCAATTGCTTTTGTAATAGCTTCGTAAACACCTGTGTGACCAACCATATCTGGATTAGCAAAGTTTAAACAGAAGAAATTGGGTGTTTTTTCTTGAATTTCTGCAATGATTTTGTCTTTTACTTCAAAAGCACTCATTTCTGGTTGTAAGTCATAAGTTGCCACTTTTGGAGAATTAACTAAAAGTCGATTTTCTCCATCAAATTCGATTTCTCTTCCTCCACTGAAAAAGAATGTAACATGTGGATATTTCTCAGTTTCAGCAATACGAACTTGTGTTTTTCCTAATTTAGATAACACTTCACCTAAGGTGTTTTTTAAATTATCCTTATCAAAAATCACGTGAATATTTTCAAAACTTGCATCGTAATTTGTCATCGTGTAATACTCCAAATCAAGTTTGTGCATGTTTTGTTCGTGGAAATCTTTTTGCGTTAATGCAATGGAAATTTCTCTCGGTCGATCTGTTCTGAAATTGAAACAAATGACAACATCGCCATTTTTGATTCTTGAATTTGCTTCTGTAGAAATCAAAGTAGGTTCAAAAAATTCGTCAGTGATGTTAGTTGAATACGATTTTTCAAAAGCTTCAATCGGATTAGAACAAGTTGTTCCAATACCATTTACCATCAAATCGTAAGCTTTTTTAACCCTTTCCCAACGATTATCTCTGTCCATAGCGAAGTACCGACCAACAATGGAAGCTACTTTTGTTGTTTGAATGTGCTTCTCTTCAAGCAATTCTTTCATGAAATTTAAGCCACTCTTTGGATCACAATCTCTTCCATCTGTAAAAGCATGAATAAACGAATCTTTGATTTCAAAATCTTTAGCCATTTTGCATAAAGCATACAAATGTTCCTGTGAACTGTGAACACCTCCTTTTGAAACCAAACCGATAAAATGAATAGGGACGTTTTTATTTTTTGCTGTTTGAAAAGCTTTTACTAACTGCTCGTTTTCAAAAAATTCTCCATCGCGAATGGACTTATTTATACGTGTCAATTCTTGGTAAACAATTCTTCCAGCACCAATGTTTAAATGACCCACTTCTGAATTTCCCATTTGTCCTTCAGGAAGACCAACTTCTTCGCCAAAAGTTTTTAAAGTCGCATTTGGATAGTTTTCCAATAAAGAATCCATATACGGTGTTTGTGCATTAAAAATGGCGTCAGATTTAGATTTATCACCTATTCCCCAACCGTCTAAAATTATTAATCCTACGTTTTTTTTCATTCTTTCTTTTAAGACTAAGAGACAAAAGACGAAAGACAAAAGACTTTCGATTTCATCAAAATTTATTATTTATTTTAAAGTGAAACGAGTCTTAAGTCTATTGTCTTAAGTCTAATGTCTAACTTAAAAAGTTAACTCAAATACAGCTCCATTCGGAACATTGTCAATATATTTTATTTCACCACCAAGTAAATTGGTAAATTCTTTTACTATGAATAAGCCCAAACCAGTTCCTTTTTTTGAACGTGTTTCCTCGTTTTCTAAACGAACAAATTTTTGGAAAATAATTTCTCTTTGTTCTAAAGGAATTCCAGGTCCAAAATCAGATAAACGTAAAACAATATGTTCTTCTTTTTTGAATAATTTTATTTCAATGGTTTTTTCCTTTCCAGCGTATTTAATTGCGTTTTCAATCAAGTTGATAACAATTGTTTTAAACATGAAAATGTCCGTATTCACAGTGATATTTTCTAATTCACAAGAAATTAATTTTTCATGATATTTCTGACCATATTGGTTTACGACCTTTTGAATTTCTTCTTTTAAATTTACATGCTCTTTGTGAATTTCTAAGGTTCTATTTTCAATTCTAGCAGAAATTAAAATGGCATCTACAATTTCCTCCAAACGTTGATTTTCAATTAAGGCTTTCTGAAGCAATTCTTCTCTTTTTTCAGCTTCAAAATTGCGTTTCAATAAGGTTTGCAAGTATAATTTTGTTGACGCTAAAGGTGTTTTAAGTTCATGTGTTACAGAAAGTAAAAAATTGTGTTGTCTTTTTGCTAATTCATGTTCTTTTTTCAGGGATTTCAAAATTCGCCATAGACCAAAAATCAGAATCATAAAAAAGACCAAACCTTCTCCCACAATCATACCTATGCGTTTGCTAACGGAGGCATCCGAATAACCAACTTCTTGTGTCAATTGTATGATGTGATAAGCCCACCAAGTGAACTGTACAATGACATAAGCACCAAGTAAATAAAAGAAAAATATTGCTTGTTTTTTCACTTTTTAATTAACTTTTGAGTTACAAAGGTAAGCCTTTTGAATTAAAAGTTAGAGGATAACAAAAATGAAATTTATTTATCAGCAATGGATATACCATCGATAAATTCTGCAAGTGAATAATCCTTTTCAGTTAGTGCATTCACATCATGAGTAAATATTTCAATATTCAAACGCGAGCATTTATAAATTTGCATGTCTGGATGATGTCCAACTTTGTCAGCATATCCAGCAATTTTTGTTATAAATAGTGCTAATTCTGTTTGTGACTCAAACCTGAATTCTTGTTGTAATTTATTGTTTTTAATTAACCAGCTCATGTTGTTTCCATTTTTGTGTTAAGTAAATAATTGACTCGAGTAATACGTTCAAATCTGGAAGTACAAAATAAGTACTTTGAATTTCCGAAGTTATAAATGAACGTTCTATTATGCTTTCTAATTTGTATTTTTCTCTTGATGTTGTAATTTCTAATGATGCATTTGTTTCACCAAATGACGAAATTATTCCTGCTCCAAATACTTTTATTTCATCTTCTTCTTGAATTAGTCCAAATTCAATTGTAAACCAATATAAACGCTGTAATTTTAATAAATTTTGTTCATTATCCAACATTAATACTCCTAATTTTCCAAATTCATGAACAAAATTGGAAAAAATCGGATTACAAAGTAAGGGGATATGTCCAAATACATCGTGAAACATATCTGGTTCTTCTAAATAATCAAGTTTGTCGATTGAGCGTAACCAAGTTGAAGCGGGAAACTTTTTTTGAGAAAGTAAAATAAAAAATTCATCAACAGGAATTAATCCTGGTACACAGTAAATTTCCCATCCACTTGTCTTTTTGAACCAATCATTTATTTCTTCAAAGTTGGGAAGAATTGCCTTATTTAAAACAGATTTCATTTTATCTAAGGCAGTAAGGTAGTGAATACTTCCTTTGTCTTTAAGGTTATTAATTTGTCTTTCAAATAGTGTTGACCATACTTTTAGGTCTTCATCGTTGTAATTTTTAAACTGCTGATTCATAATTTGTGTGGTTTATTTTAAAATTTTGGGCAAAAAAAACCCGATTCAATCGAACCGGGAAATAGTATAATTTTATAAATACATCTACATTACCAGTTCTTGATTTGAATTGGATAATATAAATATGATGTACTTAATTGAATTGACATGCGTTAAAATTACATTTTTTCATTGAATTAGTGAATTTATTTATAAATTTTTTATGCTCTTTTTGTGAAATCTTGTTTAACTTTAACAAAATAATTAAAATGTTCATTATAGTGAATTTTTTAACTTCGTTTTGAGTTATTCGTACATAAGGGAGAAATACGATCTAGCTAAATAATTGAAGAAACAAAAAAGAATAAAAAATGATGAAAAAAATTAGTTTTTCAATATTGCTTGGAGTAGTACTTGTGCTTTCTGCATTTACAATTTATAATTCGATTGATTGGAAAATCAAAGATGAATTTTCGATCAAGTTTAAATGTAAAGAAGTCAAAGGAGAATTTAAAAATTTCACAGGTAATATTTCGTTTGATGAAAATGATTTAGAAAATTCTAAGTTTTCAACAAGTATTGAAGTTAGTTCAGCTGAAACAGGAAGTGGAATTAAAGACAAACACACAAAGGGCGATAAATGGTTGAATGCAAAGAAATTTCCCAAAATCACTTTTAATTCGAGTAAATTTTCTAAGACAGCAAATGGTTATCAGGTAAAAGGAACTTTAGAATTGCATGGAGTAAAAAAACAAATTACAATTCCATTTACCTTTAGTTCAAATACATTTAAGGGGAATTTTACTGTGAACAGAATGGATTACGGCATTGGTACAATGGATGGTGTTGCAAATTTGGTTCCAAATGAAGTAAAAATTGAATTTTCTGTTCCAGTGACTAAAAAGTAAGATATTTCACCTTTTTCGATGAATTTTCTGAAAGATAGATTCTCTTTTTTGAAATCTTGTTTAACTTTAACAAAAAATTTAAAAAATGATTCAGGTAAAAAACTACGTTCAAGGAAAATGGCAAGCTGGAGAAGGAATTGAAACAAATCTTTACAATGCGCTTAATGGTGATTTAATCGGAAATACTTCGAGTAAAGGACTTGATTATGAATCTATTTTAGAATACGGAAGAAATCACGGTGGTTCAGCATTGCGAAAAATGACTTTCCAAGAAAGAGGTCGCATGTTGAAAGCTTTGGCTTTGTTTTTACAAGAAAAGAAAGAATCATATTATCAATTGAGTGCTTTGACTGGAGCAACGCGTGTTGATTCTTGGATAGATATTGAAGGAGGAATTGGAAATGTTTTTGCCAATGCAAGTTTGAGAAAACAATTCCCAGATTTACCTTATTACGTGGACGGTGTTGCTGCTCCTTTATCAAAAAATGGTTCGTTCATCGGACATCACATCATGACTCCAAAACGAGGAGTTGCCATTCACATAAACGCTTTTAATTTCCCAATTTGGGGAATGTTGGAAAAAATTGCGGTGAATTTGATGGCGGGAGTTCCTGCAATTGTGAAACCGTCAGAATTTACCTGTTTTTTAACGGAATTGATGGTAAAAGACATCATCGATTCTAAAATTTTACCGGAAGGAAGTTTGCAACTTGTGTGCGGTTTAGGTCGTGGAATCCTTGATTTTGTTGACATGGAAGATACAGTAACTTTCACTGGAAGTGCACACACAGGAAAAGTATTGAAAGCTTTACCACAAATTGCAGATAAAAGTGTTGCTTTTAACTTGGAAGCAGATTCGTTGAATGCAACGATTTTAGGAAAATATGCAACTCCTGATACGGCTGAGTTTGATTTGTTTATCAAAGAAACAGTAAAAGAAATCACGATAAAAGCGGGTCAAAAATGTACAGCTGTTAGAAGAATCATCGTTCCAGAAAATTTACTGGATGAGGTTCAAAAAGCGATTTCAGCTCGATTGGCTTCAACAAAAATTGGTGATCCAGCGATGGAGGGTGTTCGCATGGGTTCATTAGCAACACGCACACAAGTTGATCGTGTACGTGAAAATGTGAATAAATTGGCTAAAACACAGGAAATCATTTTTGGAAATGTAAACGAAGTTGAAATATCGGGAGGAGATTCAGAAAAAGGAGCATTTTTCTCACCAATTTTGTTTTACAACAACGATCCATTTAACAAAACGGATGTACATGAAATTGAGGCTTTTGGACCAGTTTCAACGATTATGCCTTACAAAGATATTGACGATGCAGTGAAATTGGCTCGTATGGGTAAAGGTTCTTTGGTTTCGTCTATCGTTACACCTAACGACAAAGAAGCAACAGATTACGTGGTTGAAGCTGCAAGTATGCACGGTAGAATTTTGGTCTTAAACAAAGATTGTGCGAAGGAAAGTACAGGACATGGTTCGCCAATGCCACTTTTAACGCACGGTGGACCAGGAAGAGCTGGTGGAGGAGAGGAAATGGGTGGAAAACGCGGTGTTTTACATTATTTACAAAGAACAGCTATTCAAGGTCATCCAACAACGATTACTAAAATTACACAGCAATTTCAGGTTGGTGCAGAAATGCCAGAAGCAAATCCACACGTTTTTAGAAAACATTTTGAGGAAATGGAAGTGGGAGAAACTGTTTTCACACACAAACACACCGTTTCTGATGCTGATATTGTGAATTTCGCCAATGTTTCGGGAGATAATTTTTATGCTCACATGGATGCGACTTCTTTGGAAGGAACAATTTTTGAAAAACGTGTAGCTCACGGTTATTTTGTGCTTTCAAAAGCCGCAGGATTATTTGTTGACCCAAAGAAAGGTCCCGTTTTATTGAACTATGGAATTGACGAAGCACGTTTCACAAAACCAGTTTACCCAGGAGCAACCTTAGGTGTTCGCTTTACAGTAAAAGAAAAAATAGATCAAGAAAAACGCTCTGAAGACGACATCGCTAAAGGAATTGTGAAATTTTTAGTTGATGTGTTTGACGAAACAGGAGAAACGGTTGCTTTGGCTACCATTTTAACGATGGTTAGGAAGATTAATCAGGATTGAGGGTTTTACTTAAAAACAAATATTATTTCAAAAATGAAAATTTAGTTTTTCCATTTTTGAAAAGATTAATATGAAGAAATTCTTCAGAAGGAGAACATAATTTCCCAGATAAATCATACGTTTTTAAGATATTATCATCTGAAAATTCAATTTTTTTTATTTTTTCAATCCCCAAGCTATACTGGTCACTTCGATAAAGTAATCCAGTTGAACTATTATTTTCTCTCCCAGTTAGAAAAAAATAATTTTCTGAATAAGTTAGTGAAGTGGTATAAATTAAATCTGTTAATCCTGAATTATTTAATTCAAACCAATTTTGTCCTTGGTCAGTTGACTTAAATATTTTGAAAATCCATCCTCCTTGTTGTATATCATGTTTGTTTGAAGTTAGGTAAATCTCTCCATTATCTAAAGTCAAGAAATTGGAAGGAATAAAAGTTGTATCATAACCAGTATTCGATTCAATCCAATTTAATCCTTCATCATTACTTATGAATAATTTTCCCCCAGTATTATTAGTGAAATTAGCATTGTAGGGTTTAGTTCCTATTATCATTTTTCCGTTGCAGAAAGCTATTTCTAGAAGAGAAACTGAATCAGGTAAATTTTGAATGTTATTTTCTATCCAATTTTCACCTCCATCAGAAGATTTAAATAATTTATTTTCGGTATTACTATCAACACTATAGCTAATTATGAAAATATCTGTTTCGTTAGATACAATATCTTGTGGAGCATAAAAATTATCATACCCTTGCATTGAAATCGTCCAAGATTGTCCATTATCAGTACTTTCAAGTATTTTAACATCACTAGGCCAAACTGAAAAATTGACTGTACTGATTAAAAATTTTCCATTAAAATATGCTATATTTGTAATTGTACAAGTTGGACTTATTCCACTTGTATTTATCTCATTCCATGTCAATCCTGAATTTGAGGAAACTAATATTTTGTGAATAAACGAATCTAAAATATCATCATATATTGTACAAGTCATATATAGATTTCCATCATTGTCATTACACATACTTGATGGAGGGAAATCACTATAAAGATTAGAATTAATTGAATTCCAGTTAATTTGTGAGATCCCTATAAGTGATTGTGAAAAAAACCAAAGTAAAACGATTTTTTTTATTTGTAACATAAGTTAGATTTTGAAACAAATATACAATTTTATCAAGAATTTGATAAATGCTTTTTTTAAACTTTTTCTTAATCCTTTATCAAATGGAAAAACCCGATGTCTTTTTTACCCTTCAATCCAGTTGGAAAAAACTCATAGAAATAAACATCTTCCGACAAATTAGAAGCGTCTAAATCATTGCGGTAATTTTCTTGCTCGTGAATTAAAACTCCCCAACGGTTGAAAATTCGCAGTAGCGTTCCATTCATGTATTCGGCATTAAATACGGTAAAATAATCATTTATTCCATCGCCATTTGGTGTACAGAAATTTGCTGCGTGTCCCGAACAGTCAACTAAAAGAACTAAAATAGAATCTGTAAATTGACAACCATTTGAATCAATGGCGGTTAAGAAAACTGGATCTAATCCATTTGGGGTGAAGTTGATTTCCGTAGAATTACCATTCCAAATAAAGCTATATTCAGCATTTGGGATATGTAAATCAAAGGCAAAATCCAAACATAAAATGGTATCTTCTCCTAAATTAAATTGAGGTAAACCGAATGTTGAAATGGAGATAGAATCATCGTGAAAACAGCCATAAACATCTGTTACTTGAGCAATATAAATTCCATTGTTACTTAAAGTGAGTGAATCAAG
The DNA here is from genome assembly GCA_040386975.1 of Bacteroidota bacterium. GTDB lineage: Bacteria > Bacteroidota > Bacteroidia > Flavobacteriales_D > Crocinitomicaceae > M2408. Next base: position 197,602 of record JAZKEO010000006.1, read on the forward strand.
AAAAACAACAACGTCTTGAATTTGAGAATTATCTGGTAAAATCCACGTTAAATTTCCAGCTGATAAATCTGCCGATAAAGTAATTTCATTGTTTTGACAAAATATATCACTGGCTTGAATATTCAAATCAAACATCGGCAAAAGCGTTAAAGGAATAGTTATACTTGAACTTTTACAGCCATCCGAATTTGTGGCAAAAACACTTAAGTTATTCGTTTCTAAATCTGAATAATTAATGCTTAAATTCAATGAATTAATGGTGTCAGAACCATTTATCCAAAAATAGAATTGATTGTCGTTTTGAGTATGTGAAATTGTTAGTTGCTCCATAGGACAGAGCGAATCATCAAAAGTATTCAAGACAATTGGTGTGTTGTTGTTTATTTCTAGTGTGACAGAATTTGTGTTACTTGTACAAATATCTTGAGCCAAAAGCGTTATCACAGAATCTGCACCGAAAGTAATGTTTTGAATAAGAGCTTGTTCAGTCGTTGAAATAACATTTCCATTGTATGTCCATGTATAAGAAACATGTTCCAAGGGATTTACTGATAAAAGTACATTTTCATTTGTACAAACTACTGTATCACCCAAAATGATTGGTTGTAATAAAGGTTGAAGCACGTCAACGTTAACTTCAGCAAAACTTAAGGGACACAATGTATTTGAATAAGCCACATAAATTGAAGTATCTTCAATCAAGTTTTGAAAAGTAAAAGTTGAACCTGTTGCAATTTCTTGCGAAGTATTTGGGTCGGAATACCAAACGATATTGAAGTTACTTTGGTGAGAAATTGTTGCATCACTTCCAGTACAAATTACCAAATCATCAATTATCGGAGGGCTTGAACCATCAATGACTGTAATTTCAATCGTGTCACTTTGCATCGTACAACCGTAATTATTCACTGCAAAAACGGAATAGAATCCAGCAACATTGGTGTAAAAATCACTTTGATTGTATATACCGTTTGACCATTCATAAAAGTTTAATCCAGGAGTTGCTTGCACATGGACAGAATCAGCAAAACAAATGTTTGAGCTCAAAGGTTGAATGTCTAAAGTAAAACTTCCATTAATTAAAGTGACACTATCAATTACCGTTACGCCACATTGTGTGACATCACATACATACGTTCCTGCTTGGTTTACAGTTATTTCATCTGAGTTTGAATTTATTGGAGCATGCCAATTTACAGCAGCCAAACCACCGTGAATAGCAGTTAGAGTTATTGGTTCGTCTTTACAAACAATATTGGTTGGAGAAAATTCTAAAAATGGCGTAATGTATTCTCTAATTTCTGCTTGATTGGTGAGTAATTGACAACCAGCTGAATCTGTAAAAATACAGGCATAAAAACCTTGCTCATAACCGTAAACAGAATCGTTTGTTGAAATCACAAAACCTTCTGGGCCAAGCCATTCGTAAGATAAACCTTCTTTGTCAAGTGTCAGTAAAACAGAATCTTGTGGACAGATGATTCCATCGATTGGATCCATAAAAACAAGTGGAGGTTGTTTTTCTAAAACAAGAACTGATTTATTAAACGGGCATGAAATTTCACTGTAATTATAAACTCCTGATAAAGAATAATAACCTGATTCATTTACTTTTATACTATCAGAATCCTCACTTGTCCATAGAATACTTGAACCATACCAAGTTAAATTTGAAATATTCTCAGTTGTATATAAAAAATTATAGCTATCTGGACATAACAATTCATCACCTAAAATTTCAAAACTTGGATTTTCTTTTACATCAACATAAAATGAATCAGTAAACGGCTTATAAATAGTCGTATCTAAAGCACATAAATTTTCATATCCCAAAGTTAAATTTTGTGTTACTTTATACCAACCGCTTTGATTTGCTTGGAAAGAAGTGTAATGTCCATTTGTACTTCCTGAAAAATTTACTCCGTTAAATGAAATTATTGCAGAAGCTGAAAAAACTAATTCAGTATGAGAAATTAAAGATGAATTAGAATTTGTTAATGAATCTGCAATTAAAATTCCTACAGGTTGATTTTTACAAATCATGATACTATCATTTCCATCAAAAGTATCGTTTAGAACTAAATAAGGAATAATTGAATCGTAAGTTTGTGGGTAAATTAAATAATAATTGAAACCGTCACCATTAGAACACCCAAATTCATTAATTACATTGACATAAATGTTAGATGAAACTTGGGTTTGATAATTTTGGTTGTTTATAAGAGTTTCATATAAATTTATTTGTTCAATATTTATTGTGGCGGTGCAGTTTGCACATATATTATTAAAATAGAAATTAAGTGTGTCTGGAAAACACCTTGTTAGGGATTGATAATTGTTTGTGTTTGTATTTACTCCGTGATCGTCTGTTAAAATTGGTAACGCTGGTCTTTCATGATAATCTATATAAATTGAATCAATAAATGAATAACATGCATCAAGTCGATTAATATTGACAATATACAAACCATCAAGACTTTGATAGCTTACACTTTCATACCATAAAACCCCATTATTCCATTGTCCCTCATAAAGTGGACCAAAACATGTAGCTGTATTTATTTTAAGATTGGCATACTGGTTAGGGCAATAGTCAATTGAGTCTACATCAGGAAATATATTCATTGGTATTGAATCATAAAATTGACTTTGAGGAGTGAAATGATTATAATAATTATAAAGAGATGAATTAGTTGAAATCATTTTAGCTGTGAAAAAATTTATTGATTCATCACCCAAAACACTTATAAAATTTATGATATTACTTATATCACAATCATTATTGTTAAAATAATTTTGATTTGGTAAATTTGTTAAGTTTAAATTTTGATTTTGTTCAAACGGGAAATACAAATTAGTTCCATAACTTCCTGTTATAACGGGTTTATCACTTTCTTTTATATCAATTCCCCAGCAGATTTCTTCCCTTTGTCCACCAGCTTGTCTTTTCCATAAAAGATTGCCATTACTTGAAAATTTTGAAACGAAAATGTCTTTAAATCCGGCACTTTGAAAATGTGCTGTTCCTGTGGAATCTCGGTATTCATCAAAATTACAACGGAAATAACCACCAATGTAAATGTTGTCAGCAGCATCAATTGTTAAGGCTCTTGAAGAAACATCGTTTTCAGAACCATTTGCTTTTCCCCAGATGTAATTTCCGGATGGACTGAGTTTGAGAACAAATATTTTTCGAGAATAGGGATTTGTTACAATGTTAAAAGATTCGTTTGCCCAAACAACGAGTTGACCTAAAAAGTCTCCTGTAACAACTACATTTTGTTGATTGTCAATTTCGATGTCGTAGGCCAAAACTTGTCCAGCAGCCAATTTATCAAACCAAAGGAAATTTCCGTTTGCATCAAATTTTGTGACAAAACCTGCATTGTTAATTTGATTATTGATTGGATGACCAAAAAAGTTTATTGTGTCAGAAAATTGTCCTGCGACGTATACATTATTGGAAGCATCAGTTGTTACTGCTAAACCACGATCGTCAAATTCGGCATAAGCTGCTTTTGACCACAAAGGATTTCCGTTGTTGTCATATTTTGCAACAAAAATATCAAAGGATGGTTCATTAGTTATAAGATTTGTTTGACTTGTGAAAGTTTGTGTTCCATACGTTGCAATTCCTTCAAATTGACCAGTTGTGATGATGTTATTTTGACTGTCAACAGTTAAACCGTAAACATTATCGCCTAAATTTCCACCATCTTTTCTTGCCCAAATAATATCTCCATCGTTCGATAATTTAGCAATAAAAATATCTTTTGAGTTATTTGTAGCTGTTAATTCTATCGATTCAAAAGTAATATTCCCATAAAATGTTCCAGTAATAATGATTTCATTTGTGTTTGTCAAAGCGATTTTCATTCCTCTATCTGCTTGATTTCCACCAAAACGTTTTGTCCAAAGGTAATTTCCTTGAGGGTCAATTTTAGCTACAATTACTTCGCTGTAACCTGTTGTAATATCAATTTGAATGTTTTGAAATTCCGTATCTCCTGAAATGTAACCTGTAATGTATGAATTTCCTGCATCATCTAAAACAATGTCCATGGATTCGGCAGTTGCATCACTTGTTGAATTTGCTATCCAAACATTGTTTTGAGAAAATATTTGAGAAAAGCTTAAAAAAAATAGAAGTAGAAATAGGAATTTTTTCATAGTATAATGGTTTAAGCTTTTTAAGTAAGACAATAAAAAATTGAATTACCCCTAAAGATAAAACGAATTAATTTAAAATAGGTTGGATAAATATTATTTTTCTCAAATATTTTTTTACCTTCGCTAAAAAACGCATGATGAAAAACAGACTCACTTTATATATTGCTTTTTTATTAGTAGCAACTTATGTTATAAATTCTTGTACTTCTAAAACGGAAAAAAAAGTTCCTTTGGAAGTAAAAAAAGAAGTTTCTTATCCAAGAGAAATCAAAAAACGCCTTAAAAACTTTGTTTTATTAGAACAAGATTTTGTTTTGGACACACTTTTTATGCAAGATTCAATTAAAAATCACTTGAAATATAAATTGAGTATAAATGAAGTTAAATTTTTAAGTTCAAAATTGAAAGACGATGATGTCACAGAGCCAAACTCTTATTATCTAAATGATTACATAAAAATTGAAAGGGCAAAAAAGACGGGAAAGTATGCTGCTTTTGTAGAGCGTTTAGATATCGGCATGATGAAAGATGCTTCCTGTTATGCTTTGGGAAGAGTTGAATTTGGCGATTCATTGGCTGTTTTAATCTGGAAAATTGATTTTTCATCGTATGAAGCTTGTCCTTTTTATTCTGGTACACATTTTTTAGCAACGCTTATTTCAAATGGAGAATTGATTGAATGTATGCAAATTGCTTGTTCTGAAAGTGCTGGCGATGCACCCATGTCATCGGAAACTGTTCAGGAAGCTAAATTTTCTAAAAAAGGAAGATTAAATTACCGTTATGAAAGTTCAGTTTACGAGGATGAAAACCAAATCGAACATGCGGAAGATAAGTTTGTATTTGATTTAAAAAGTAAGGGTTTTATAAAAAGATAAAATCTAATAATTAAATATTTTTTCACCACGGAGATTAAGAGAAAAAGAGAATTTTATTCAAAGAATAAAATTTTTTCTTATGTACGTTTTATCCATCTAGGTAAAATAATTCCCCCAATGATGAGGTAAGGGAAATACGAAATCAAACGCCAAAGTATAGCCAAACTCACCAACAAAAGTGTTGAATCGCTGAAATCGGTCATTAATTCACCAAAAGCATATTCTGCAACACCACTTCCTCCAGGTGTTGGACTTACTCGCATCAAGAGCCACAAAACAAATTGTTTTCCGAGAATAAAAATGTGGTTGTTAAGTGTTAAAGTTATAAATCCAGCTAAAATGCAATTGATAACCAAGTATCTGGAAGTCCATGAAATAAAGGTCGCTAAAAAGGTTTTTAACCAAAAGGATATTTTTTCTTGTTTAAATTCTGCCGCTGCAATTTCAACTTCTTCTCCCGTTTTTATGGCTCCATTTCGCCATTTTTTTAAGAAAGGAAGTCTGAATATGAAACTTAAAAAATGTTTAACAAAATGTGGGTAGAAGAAAATGCTGATAAAAAGAAGTAAAAACAAGAGAAAAAAGATTCCATAAGCCATCCAAAAAGCAAATTCAACGCTGCTTGAAAATAAATTTTCTGCTGGAAATAAAGCACTTGAGGAAATAAAAAGAAAAACAAGTGGGATAATTAAAATATAAAATAAATTATCCATCATGGTTGTTACAATAACGATTGCGGTTGCTTTTCCTAAAGGGATTTTTTCCTTGTTGAGAATGAACATTGCTACTGTCGAACCACTGGCAACACCGGGAGCTAAAGCAGAAGCAAACTCCCACATCATAATGACGTAAAAAGAGGATTTCCAAGTAAGTTTGTCTTTTGTGAGGATTTTTATGCGCCACATATAAGCCAAATCTCGTCCAAACATAAAGACAATGGCTAAACCAATAAATAAAAAAGTTTGTTTTGTCCAAGAAATTTCTGCTATAAATTCGGAGTTCGTTTTTTGTCTAAAACTTCCATTTTTTTGAGGATAAAACTCCTCTTTGATAGAAAAATCAATTTTCTTGTTTTTGTTGAAATCTTTCCAAGCATGTGTTCCTTGTTTTTTGTTTGCTTCAACAAAATGAACTTCATTTAAACTTGAAAAAAGCATAAAACTTGCAAAACCCAAAGCTAAAGTAACTGCCAACCAAATTTTCCAAGAACTAAAAGCTGAATTAAAGGTTTTTTCCGACATGAAGATTTTACAAATTATTTTTCTCAAAAATAGGAATATTAGTTGACAGAAAAAGAATTTTAATAATTACTTTTGTTACCTAGATATTTTAAACTTATGGATTTAAGTCAAGCATTGATTGAAAAAAGAAAACAATCTCAATTGGGAGGTGGTCAAACACGAATTGATAAACAACATAAAGGAGGAAAACTTACTGCAAGAGAAAGGATTACTTTACTTTTAGATGACAATTCATTTCAAGAAATGGGAATGTTTATCCAGCATCGTTCCACATCTTTTGGTCTAGATAAACAAATTATTCCAGGAGATGGAGTTGTGACAGGATATGGTACAATTCACGGAAGAGTTGTCTATGTTTTTTCACAAGATTTCACTGTTTTAGGAGGTTCACTTTCTGAAACGCATGCCGAAAAAATATGTAAAATAATGGATTTGGCTCTAAAAAATGGAGCTCCAGTTATTGGTATAAATGATTCAGGTGGTGCACGAATTCAAGAAGGAGTTGTTTCTTTGGCTGGTTATGCTGATATTTTTTACAGAAACACACGTGCTTCGGGAGTTATTCCACAAATTTCTGTAATCATGGGTCCTTGTGCAGGTGGAGCGGTTTATTCTCCAGCTTTGACAGATTTCATTTTCATGGTCGAAGATACTTCTTACATGTTTGTTACGGGTCCAAATGTTGTGAAAACTGTTACACATGAGGAAGTTACATCAGAGGATTTGGGAGGAGCAAAAACACATGCTGAAAAATCAGGTGTAAACCATTTTACGGCTTCAAACGACGTTGAATGTTTGAAAAAAGTACGTGATTTCATGACTTTTATGCCGCAAAATTATGGTGAACTTGCACCAACGACAAAATTTAGTTTTACGCATTCAAAAACGGAAGCAATCAAACATATTTTACCAGCAAATTCAACCTTGGCTTATGACATTCGTCAAGTAATTGACTGTGTGATTGACGATAATTCTTTCCGTGAAGTTCAAGAAGATTTTGCGAAAAACATCGTTGTAGGATTTGGACGTTTAGAAGGAAGAACAATTGGAATTGTAGGTAATCAACCAAATGCGATGGCAGGAGTTTTAGATATCGATTCTTCACGAAAAGGTGGTCGATTTGTGCGTTTCTGTGACGCATTTAATATTCCACTTTTAGTTTTTGAAGACGTACCAGGTTTTTTACCAGGAACAGATCAAGAATGGAGAGGAATTATAACTCATGGAGCAAAATTATTGTATGCTTTTTCTGAGGCGAGTGTGCCAAGAATTACGGTAATCACACGTAAAGCTTACGGTGGTGCTTTTGATGTCATGAATTCAAAAAATATTGGTGCTGATTTGAATTTTGCTTGGCCAACTGCAGAAATTGCTGTAATGGGAGCAAAGGGAGCAGCAGAAATTATTTTCAAAAAGGAAATTTCAGAAGCAACAGATTCAGAAGCAAAATGGAAAGAAAAAGAAGCAGAATATGCTGAAATGTTCGCTAATCCATACAAAGCTGCCGAAAGAGGATTTGTTGACGATGTGATTTTACCTGAAGAAACGAGGGCAAAATTGATTATTGCTTTCAAATCATTGGAGAATAAAGCGGAAACCTTACCTAAGAAAAAACACGGAAATATTCCTTTGTAATTAGCTAGTTTACTGATGAATTGCTTAGTTCATTTATATTCTAACTAAACACTTAACGACATGAAAAATATTACTTTCCCTTTAGACATTACCTTTAAAATTGGCACTTTGTCAAATGATTTTGTTATTACAGATGCCAATCAACAGACACTTGCTTATGTGCGTCAAAAAATGTTCAAATTTATTGATGATATAAGTGTTTATAGTGATGATTCAAAACAAGAACTGAATTACAGAATAAAGGCAAATAAATGGATTGATTTTTCTGCTTCCTACCTTTTTTCTGATAATTTGGATGCTGAAATGGGTCGAGTTGGACGAAAAGGAATGGCATCTTTGTGGAAAGCAAAATACGAAATATTTGACAAAAATCAAGTCCAAGACTTTGAAATTCGAGAGGAAAATCCTTGGGCGAAAGTTGGAGATACCTTACTTGGAGAAATTCCAGTTTTGGGTTTGTTGACGGGATATTTATTCCATCCAAAATATAAAGTCTCTAGACCAGACGGGACACTAGTTGTTCGTTTGACAAAAGAACCTTCCATGATGGGGAGAAAATTCAAAGTAGAAAAATTAGCTGAAATCAATGAAGACGAAACAGAACGTATTATACTGAGTGTGATGATGATGATTTTGTTGGAGAGAAGAAGAGGGTGATTTAATTCGCTAATTTTACCTTAGAAAAGCATGGAAATATTTCTTTGTAAAACAAACAAAAGTATTTAGTTAATAATTCGCTAACTCTCGTTTAAAAGGTTTTTGGTTTGCAATAACTCGCTAACGCTCGTTTTATCAAAGCTAGCGCTTTTCTTATCTCAATTTTTTCGCTTCAATGCGCGACATTTCAAAATCAGGATTGTATTTTAATGCTTTTGCAAAAGATTCTAAAGCTTTCGTTTTGTCACCTTTCGTTTTGTAGCACAAACCTAAATTGTGCCATCCTTTAACAAATTGTGGTTCAATATCAATAGCACTTTGGTAATAATAAATCGCACTATCAACTTGATTTTGATGAAATTGTTTGATGTAGGCTTGGTTAAACAAAGCTAAATAATAGTTGTTATCAGTTTCAATCAAATGGCGATAAGCAGCTAATGATTCATTGTATTTTTCAAGCATTTGTAAGGAATAAGCAATTCCGTACAAAGCGTCAACTGATTTTGGTTTTAAGTCGGCAGCTGTGCGGAAATATTCCAAGGCAAACTGATATTTTTCATCTTCAGTAAAAATCCAAGCAAGTTGCAAGTAACCTTCAAAGAATTTTGGATCTTGTTGCACTGCTGTTTCGTAGGAAGAAATAGCTAAATCACGTTTTCCTAAAGTCAAATAATTTGTTCCTTTCATGATGTAAGCATCGCGGTAACGCTTGTCCATTCGAAGAACTTCGTTGATATATTGAAATGATTTTTCAAATTCGCCTTGTTGTGTGTAAGTTGAGGCCAAAGCAATGTAAGCTTTTTTATTTTGTGGCTGACTTCTCAAAACTCGAATAAAATGTTTTTGTGCATTTGCAACATCAGTAACCGTTCGCGTAGAAATGTTATTCATCGCATTAGCATAAAGAAACAAAGCATCTATATTTGTTGTGTCCAAACGAAAAGCTTTCGCTCCAACTTTCAATGCTTCTTCATAGTCATATTCATCTAAAAATCTATTTCCTTGTTTAACAAGCAAAGGAACGCTATCTGGATACACTTTAACCAAACTGTCCAAGTTGTAGTTTTTTGGTGTTGTTTTTTCTCCATCCCCACAAGAGAATAAAAATAGAGTTAAAATTAAAGAGCAGAAAATTTTAGAAAACAATTTCATGTGATAAATTTAGCGTAAAATTAAAACTTTAATCTTGGAAAAAGTATAAAATTGATTAAAGTGTTATTTTGGTATATTTTAATCTATTATGAGGATTTCTAAAAATGAGATTTTTCGAGGCGAACGAGATTTTTGAAAGTGAATTTACTCTTGTAAATGAACTTTTAAAAATCGACGTTTAACGAAGAAAAAGTCTTTTTTAGAAGTCTGAACAAAAAAAAAGCTTGTTGAGTCTAAAAGATTCAACAAGCTTTAATAAGATTTAGAAAAAAATTACTTTTTCTCGTCGTCAAATATTTTTTTAGGACGGATTTTTGCAAAAATTCCAAGGGAAATCCAAAAAGGAACGATGAATCCTAATAAGAAAAATAATAACCAAAAGGCCATCCCACCAATTAAAAGGAATATTGTTAAACCTAAACCACTCATATCTTTTGTTTTTAAATGTACGAATTAATGCTGTAAAATTAACAAAATAATTTAATTGCAAATAAATTCAGTCAATTTATTTTAAGGAATCTTTTTTATTCATTGCTTCTCCTTTGCAACATTTCTCATCTGTTTTGTCGCATTTTCCTTTTTTACATTCTGATTTCATCACTTTACAACAATGTTCAGTTGCATTTTTCTCACAATGAGTAGCGTTCATCATACCGTGATGCATTTCCATCATTTCTTTGTGATCTCCCATAATACGTACTTCTTTCGTACATTTCATAGAGCCTTTTCCACAAGAATTTCCATCATTACATTTACCGCACATCATGCAACAGCAGATAATTCCACCAATAAAAACTACTGAAGAGAATAAAATAGCCACATAAGAAGCGATTTTTGTCATTTTTCCTAAACCTTCCTTTTTTGCATAAGCTAAAAGAAACAAACCTCCTAATAAAACCAACAAGGCTAATAAAAGACTAATCATACAAATTGGTGCACACATCATAACTTTAAATTTTATTAATTATTTTACACAAATATATGATTTAAAACGAGTTAAATTACATTTTTAAAACATTTTAACTCTTAAGGAATTAGAAGTCCGACTTATTCTTCGTCTAATTCTTTTAATATTTGATTCACATCTTCTTCCGTCGAACTCAGTTTTTCTTTGCAGATTTTCAGCAAAGCGGCAGCACGTTTAACTTTTAGGGATAATTCGTCCACACTAATTTCTCCTGTTTCGATTTCCTCCACAATTTGCTGTAGTTCTTCGAATGCTTCTGTATAATTTGTTTCCATTTAGGTAATGTTATTTGTAGTTATTCGTCTAACACTTTAAGTTTTTCTTTTAATTCGTCCAGTGTTAGTGATTTAAATTCAACCTCTATTGTTTTATTCTCCACAGTTGTTTCTTGCATGAACAAATAAGGTTTCCCTTCGTCATATTTCATTGCAATAATCCACACAGTCTCTCCTTTAGGGATTTTCTCAAATTCATATTTATTTTCTTCTTTTGTTGCAGGAATTACGAACCGTCTGTTTTTAAATACAATTTTGCAATCAATATTTTTTGCAACTTTCAAATCTATTTTCATTGTTACCATTTGATCTGGTTTAATGTCTGCAAAACAGTCAACATTGCTCCATCCAAGTTTTGAAGTATTATAAACATAATATTTGAAATCATCGTACGAAAGTGACTTATTTAAGTATGAAAGTTCAACTTTATTCAAATTAGCTTTTCGCATTGTGTCTTGAAGTTCTTGAATAGTTTTTACGTTGAATGTATCAAGTAGAGGTTTATTTATTGCCTCTGTAAGTGCAACTATATTTGTAACTCCATATTGTTTATAAAGATCCTCTAATCTTTTGCATTTTGGTAATAGGTCATCTGAAATTTCTGGCCGACTATTAACGACTGTAGAGCTTGGCAATGGTTTAGATGAACCATTTTTTCTTAAATAACGTCTTTCTCTTCTTAATTGGCGTTGACAGTGCCTAAATTCAACATTATACCTATGTTGAGATTTATTGATAAGTCCTTTGAAACCATCATCAATTCTTTTTATTCGGCAAAAGAAGAACTTACATCTATCACAACCGAAACGAACCCCACCACAAAGCCATCTAGCACATTCGTTTATTTCTTCAATTTTGAAATTTGAAAGAACTGAATTATTATTTACAGTCCAATTCATTATATTGTCATGCGGTGTTCTATTTCCTTGAAATATTTGTGCATCTTGTCTTACAGTGTCAGTTGGTAAAAAAATAATTAAATCTTTACCTTTTACTAAATTTATTTTATTACCCTTACAATCATTGGCTTCTGTGTAAACCATTCCTTGTGTTTCAATAATCTTTCCATTTGAAGTTGTTGAAAGATTGTCTAAAATCATATCGGATTTTAAAAAATCCTCTTTTATTTTGATTGTAACACAATTAGATTTGCAAGAATTTGAAATTTTAAATGAATTTGCTTTTACATAAACTAATGTTCCTTTTTCACAACGTAGAACTGTGTCTCTTGATGGCTCAATACAAAATTCCTGTGGTTTCCTTTCTGTTTGTTTATATAATTCAAAAATTGAAGGAAGAAATTGAGAGCTGTCAATTGGGACTGGTCTTGTAAACGAAATAGAAATATCAACTCTTCGATTTTTTTGTTTACCTTTTTCTGTTAAGTTGTCTCCGATTGGTTTATCTTCTCCAAATGCAGAAGTTGAAAAAACTGTTGGGTTAATTCCCTTTGAAATAAAATATTGTTGTGCCGCTAAAACACGTTGCTCTGATAATTTCTTGTTGAAAGTGCTGTCCCCAATATTGTCAGTATTCCCTTTTATAAAAAAACTGAATGACTGAAAAGTCTTTGTACTATCGACAAGATTGTCTAAAATGATCTTGCTATCAGTTGACAGCTCAAATTTTGAAGTTTCAAAATAAATGCTTTTTTGCAATATGTTTTTCTGTCCAAATACAGTCAACCCACAAACAAGGGTCAAAAATGTTAAAGTGAAATGGCTACAAAACTGTTTCATATAGTTACCCATAATTCGCTTGTTATATTTAACTTCAAAAGTACTAAATATTTATATTTAAAATAATCAAGTCTTTTACCTTCGGAGCTACTTCGTGGTTTCTTGGGTCTTAAAGTCTTTTTTCTGTTAATACTTCACTTGTTATAATTTTATCTTTTGTTTGCGTTTCGATTTTATCACCAACTTTAATTGGGTTTTTAGCAGAAATCAATTTACCATCTTTCAAAGTTAGCGAATAACCTCGTTTTAAAACTTCGGCTGGATCAACTAAACGTAAGGAGTTTTCGATGTTTTTGAGTTGATTTTGATTTTTCTCTAAATGTATTTTTGAAGCTTTTATAATTGAATCGGAAAAACGACTGATTTTTTTTTCGTGTTCAGAAATTTCATTTGAAAAATGCGTTTGTAAATCACTTTTTGTACTTGCTAATTTGCTTCGGTGTAAGTGAAAAATATTTTTTGTTGAATGTGTAATTACAAAATTAAGTTGGGTCGTTTTCAAATAAAAACTTTGTAAGTATTGAACCGTTTTATGTTGAATGGAACGCATTTCATTTTTTAAGTGATTTTTAGTCGAAACTAAATAAATCGTACTATTTTTTGACAAAAAACGCATCTCATTTTTCAGCTCAACTCGCTTGTTATCAAGTAAATTTAATACTTTTAATCCAATCGATTTTTTTGCATTTTCCAAAGGAACACTAAATTCATGAAAAGCTTGAATTAAGAAATCTGCCAATTCTGTTGGTGTTATCGCCGAACGAAAAGCAACCATTTCTGAAACCGTAATATTTGTTGAATGACCAATTCCTGTCATGATTGGAAGTGGGAAAGTTGCAATTTTTTTTGCTAAAGAATAATTGTTGTAGCACGATAAACCAATTTCTCCACCACCACCGCGAATAATTAAAACAATGTCGAAATGATGTTTTACTTTTTCAATTTTATTTAATTGATTTACAATCGAATCAACCGCCAAATCGCCATTCAATTGAGCTGGAAAAAGCATAAAAAAGAAATTGTAATTCCACGGATTATTTTGTGTAACGCTGTAAAAATCCATCAAACCTTTGCTTGAATCCATTGAAATAACAGCAATTCGTTTTGGTAAAAGTGGAAAAATCAATTTTTGATTGTTATTCAAAACTCCTTCTTTAGTCAAGCGTTTCAATGTTTCATCGCGTTCTTTTTGTAATTCTCCTAAGGAATAAGTCGGATCGATATCAATAATTTCAAGCGACATCCCATAAAGCGGATGAAAAACAATTTTCACCAACATCAGCAATGACATACCATCACGTAAAGGTTCTTTGACAACTTGAGCAAAGTTTTTACTGATTTTATCAAAGCTTGTTGCCCAAATCGTACCACGCATTTCAGCAACAATACGTCCATTTTCTTTGTGAACTAGTTCTGGATAACAATGACCTTTGGAAGTGTAATTTAATTTGTGTATTTCAGTTTGTAACCAATAAGCTTGTTGATAACGCTCAGAAATAATACGCTGAATTGACGTTGCAACTTGTTTTAAAGTGAAAATTTGTCTTTCTTCAGCCATTTGTATTAGATTTTAAGATCTTAGGATGTCAAGATATTAAGACTTTTGATTTAATTTTGAAGAAGATGAATTCCAAACTCATAACTCAAAATTTATAACTCAAAACTTCTTTCATTAAAATCAAATCAAATTTAGTGGTTATTTTTATATTTTCCTCATTTCCTTCAAAAACATGAATTTTTTCTCCCATTTCTTCCACTAAGGATGCATCATCTGTTATTTTATCGTGAAATTCGTTTTCGTAAGCTTTCAAAATGATTTCTTTTTGAAAAACTTGAGGAGTTTGGACAATAAAATGATTTTTTCTGTCTAAAGCTTTTGTCTCCTCATTTTCAACAAAACGAATCGATTCTTTAACTGGAAAAACCGGAATGGCATTCCCATTTTCTTGAGCTAAATCAAAGGCTTTTTGGATTGTTTCTTTTGAAACCATTGGCCGCACTCCATCGTGAATGGCGATTAAGTCTCCTTTTGCGAAAGACAAAGCATTTTTTATGGAATGATAGCGTTCTTTCCCTCCAGAAATAATTTCATGACTCACTGTAAAATCAGTTTCCAAACACGATTTTTGCCAAAATTCAATCCATTCTTGCGGTAAAGTGAGAACAATTTGAATTTCTGAATCGTAATTTGAAAAACAGGAAATAGTATGTTCTAAAATAGTTTTATTATGAATTTTTAAAAACTGTTTTGGCAATTCGGAATTCATTCGCTTTCCAAGTCCACCAGCGGTAATAATAACAGTTTTTTGAATCATAATTTATTTTAATAATACTTTATTAAAGAAAAAAAGCCTGCCATAAGGCAAGCTAATCTATATTGTAAGAATCTAAAATCTATTTAATTTGATTTGGATCGTTTGCAGCTTTTGCGTTTTCTTTGCGTTGAACATTCATCCAATAAGCAAATCCAAAGAAACCTAGAGCTAAGAAAAGGTAGTTTAATTTATTTTGTACCCAATCGTAGAATAAAAAACACCATTGAAACAAATCGTCAAGTGCGAAAAAAACATCTGAAGAACCTCCTAAAATCATAATATCTTGTTTTATTGTCACAAAGTAAATGATTTTTTTTAAATAAATCTCATTTCTCATAAATAATTCTTAAAAAAAGCAGTAAAATAATTTTGAAAGCAAATTATTGAGTAATTTTGAAATTGAATTTTGGCCTCGTGGCGCAACTGAATAGCGCATCAGATTTCGGCTCTGAGGGTTGGGGGTTTGAATCCCTTCGAGGTCACGAAACAAAAAAGATCGCTTATGCGGTCTTTTTTGTTTAAAAACTAACAAATAAAGTCTGATCGTGTTCTTTATTTTAAAGAATCACTTAGAAAAGGGTTAAAATACACATTTTTTGGTTTGAATCCTTATGGCTAGTTTTTCTTTTTACTATTTCTTCTAATTTTACAGAATGTAATCTCCTAAAAAGTAACTAATTTAGATGATCTAAAAAGAAAAATAATAGATAGAGATATATAAATCAACAGACAATCAAATTGAAATTAATGTGCAATTTGATAATGGTACAGTTTGGCTTTCTCAAAGTCAAATTACTGAGCTATTTCAACGTGATAGAACTGTCATTACGAAACATATAAATAATATATTTAAGGAGTATGAATTGGAAGAAAAAAGCAATGTGCAAAAAATGCACATTGCTAATTCCGATAAACCTGTTGTTTTTTTATAATTTAGAAGTAATAATATCTATAGGTTATCGTGTTAAATCAAAACAAGGTACTCAATTTCGACAATGGGCAACTCGACGATTAAAAGACTATTTGGTCAAAGGACATTTAATTAATCAAAAGCGATTAGATCAATTACAGCAGACAATTCAATTGATTAGTAAAAATACGAATGTAGATGATTTACAAATCCAAGAAGCCAAAGGATTATTAGATATAATAAAAAATTACACGCAGAGTTTTATTTTGTTAAACCAATATGATAGCCATAGTTTAAAACAAATCATCTTACCGACAATATTACTTATGAAATTGAATACACTGAGGCTAATGAAGCAATCAAAGAGTTAAAAATTCAACTAATGAAAGCGAATGAGGCAACAGAGTTATTTGGAAATCAAAAAGATAAAAGTTTTTAAGGTATATTAGGCAACATTATTCAAAGTTTTGATAATCAATTTTTATATCCAAGTGTAGAAGAACAAGCTTCTCATTTGTTGTATTTTATTATAAAAAAATCATCCGTTCAGTGATGGGAACAAACGAATTGGTGCTTTTATGTTCGTATGGTTTTTGGAAAAAAATAAACATCGACTCAAAAAAACAGGTGAACTAAAAATCAATGCTAATGCATTAGTTGCATTAGCATTATTAGTAGCTCAAAGCGATCCAAATGATAAAGAGTTAATGGTACAATTAACCTTATAAATAATTAATAATTCAACCTTCTCTTAGCGAAGCCTGAAAGATTAATCAAATTATTTTAGTGAAACCTGCTTTTATTTTTTAGAGGAAGTTTGTTCGTAAAATCAACTCAATATCTTCATTTAAAAAGTTAGATAAATCTCCCTTCGAGGTCACGTACGATACCATCCAGCCTAAAAAAGCAGAACAATAAAATATACAGTATAAAAATAAAATTCCGGCTTGATGACCAAGCCGGAATTTTTTATTCCTGTTTCTGAAAAGCTTAATTTAGTGCTTTACAAACTTGATCGTTTCTGTTCCTTTTTCCGTTTCACAGCTGAGGTAGTACATCCCGTTTTGCAGTTGGCTGATATCAATTCCGGAGAAATGATCTTTCAGTTCGATGACCCGGTTTCCGCGAATGTCAATGATCTCACTGTGTTTGATAATGGCATCGGCAGATAGCGTAAGAAGCCGGATTAGGATAGGCTTGGATGAGGTTTTTCACAGTATTTTCTTCTAGGCCGACGTTCAGGCCGACAGCCCAAAGTTCTTCACCATGTACCCCATCATTGGCTTTGAAAAGTAGTTTCCCGCCTATTTCATGCATGTAAACCGGGAATCCGACACTGGCAGATGTTCCGGGAAAAATGTCATCAAGCATGTATGTGCCTTGTTCAGTCAGGTCCGTAACCCATAATTCGTACCCGGTCTCACTTGTATAGGCGCTGAAATAAAACCGGTTATCGTATTGTTGAAAATTACGGGGAGCTAATATTGAGTTATTGGGGTTGAGGTCCATAAATAAATTTGTTCCCTGTGTTGTATAATCTGTCACCCATAATTCGCTGCCATATGTTCCGTCATTTGCTGTAAAATACATTTTACCACCGTAAAAAAAAACATTAAATAGCGGTGAAGAACCTGAGCTGCCAGGGTTTATGTCCATAAATAAATTTGTTCCCTGCTCTGTTCCGTCCGATATATACCATTCTGAACCTGTTTCGGGAACTGAGGCACATATTTGAAGCTGGTTGTTTGCAGCAAAAAAATAAGGGTCCGAATTTCCCGTTCCGGGATTGATGTCTTTTACTAAAACTGTTCCCTGATCAGTTCCGTCTGATTTCCAAAGTTCTCTTCCTGCAACAGGTTCCGTAGCTGAAAAATAAATGTGGCCGTTCAAAAATACCGGATTTTTCGGGTTTGAGTATGCGGTACCTGGATTGATGTCTTTGAGCAGGTGGGTGCCGGTTAAGGTTCCATCGCTGATCCAAGGCTCTACGCCCTGGCTTGTATAGGCTTTTAGAAAAATCAGCGTATCGTTTAATTTCCACATTTCCTGCAGGCCGTCCGCATTACCGTTCATAAATTCTTTGAATAAAGCAGTACCGCTGCTTGTGCCGTCCGAAACAAAGAGCTCATTCCCATCATCTGGTGTTTGCATCCTGAAATAAAGCAACCCGTTCATTTCTAAGAAATAAGGTTGATGGGATGATGCGTTATAATTATCAGTGAAATTTGTTAATGCCTGGGTGCCGGAAGTTGTTCCGTTAGTTTTATACAATTGAAGATCTTCGTTTGCGTCTCTGCCTATGAAATACAATTCGTTGTTGTAGCTGAAAAAATCGGGCTGGCCAATTCCCATGAGCTGAATATTGCTGAACTGAACGGTTCCTTCGGGAGTGCCGTCTGTTTTCCATAAAGCATCAAATGCCCCAAAGATTAATTCTCCGTTATATTCTGTAAATGAACGGGGAAAAGATTCCAAAGGCCCTTCATTAATGTCTTTGAATAGATACGGCGTTTGTGCAAACGAAGAAAATGATGCGCCTGCCAGAAAGATAAAAATGGATAAATATTTCATGAGAAGAGTTTTATAGTGGTGTAAAGGTATGAAAAAAACGGTTAATCAGGTAAAGCTTTATTTTACGACTTATAAATTAGGATCGGCTACTCAAATTGATCCAAGATCTTCTCCAAATCCTCCACCAAAAAGTTCGACATTTCCCCGTTCGGGGTCACAAAACCTTTTAAAGCCTTACTTTTACTGAAAGTAAGGCTTTTTTTATGTAAGAAGCTTAACAGCATATTTTTTAATTGAAACATGTAAGCCTTTATTTTTATTAGGAGTTATGACTTTCGTAAAAGTTAGATTTTTAAATAAAATGGATTAAGAGTCTTTAACAACATTTCTATAGTTTGTTCTTTATAATTTAGTGAATCTAACATTTCTGAACCTTCGTCAAGGACGACACCTGTTTTTTCGGTTTTTTTGTCCTACATTGTGCTAAAGGATTTACTCTACTACCAGTCTGAATGAGCATACAGTTGCTTCACGTGCATCATAGACTACTAAGATAAAAGTACCTTTTCCAAGTTCACGGCTTTCGATAAAGACCTTTGATTCATTCACGACCGCTTGAAGGTGTATGACTTGACCTAATAAATTATATATTTTGATCTGGAGTTCACCTTGAAATGCATGGCCAAAATCAAGGACAGCAAAGTCTTCGAAAGGATTTGGACTAAGGTTTATTGAATGTTGATTCAAATCTTCGATCCCAAGGCATCCATCGACTACTATGCTAACGGAATCTTCTGTACTACACCCGTTTATGTTCGAGTAGGTATAATGGATGAAATGTGTACCCATACCGGCTATAAATGGATCAAATTGATTTCCTGTAAGTCCGGTACCGGAATAAACACCACCATTCGGGCTTGCATTTGGAAGCATCATTAATCCATCGTTCAAACAAACCGTATCTTGAGCAAAATCATCAATCACAAGGTTTGGGATGGGATGTATGATTAATTCTTGACGGACAATCGAATCACATCCATACATTGTCTGTAAAGTGTCAAAATAGATCCATGGAGTACTTTGGTATTGGTTAAAAATGAGTGCGCTATCACCAAAACAGAGCTCAACAGTAGTTAAAACATGAACGGGCAATTCTGCATGATCGTTTACCACGATACTTACAATCGAATCGCAACCGTAAATCGTCTGTAAAGAGTCATAATATGTGCCTGGAGTGCTTTGGTATTGATTGAAAATGAGTGCACTATCACTAAAACAGAGCTCAAAAGTTGATAAAAATTGAATGGGTAATTCTGCATGATCGTTTACTACGATACTTACAATCGAATCGCAACCGTAAATCGTCTGCAAAGAGTCATAATATGTGCCTGGAGTACTTTGGTATTTGTTGAAAATGAGTGCGCTATCACCAAAACAGAGCTCAAAAGTTGTTAAAACCTGAATGGGCAGTTCTGCATGATGACTTAACACGATACTGACAATCGAATCGCAACCATTTACTGCTTGTAAACTATCATAATAGATCCCTTCGTTGCTTTCATACTGATTGAAAACAAAAACGCTGTCTCCTTGACATATTTCTAAAGTTTGAAGGAGATTAATCTGGATTTCTGGGTATTCCAAGATGGAGGTTGAATCTGAAGCAACACATCCAGCTGAATTACTGACGCTAAGTGTGGCAGTTTGAGTTCCAGAAAAAACTGTAAGTGTATCGGTATCACCGTTTGACCAACTATAAGTTAAACCGAAATCTTGATACGATAAAGAGACCGAATCACCAATGCAAAGGTAGATACTATCAATCAAGGAAACTGCAGGACTTTGAACTATCACAATTGTAATGGTATCGGTGTCTGATCCAAGGCTGTTCGAAGCGCTAAGTATATAAATACCGCTCGAATCTGGGATGATCTGTGGTGTTGTTGCGCCCGTATTCCAAAGGTAAGAATAGCCCTTATCAATTGTGCCAAAGGATACACCGGAACAGATTGTGTCATTTACTCCTAAGTTTAGGATGGGTGCAACATATTTTTCAATGGCACCAGGATCACCATGAGAACCCCTTGGACTTCCGTATAAATCGTCCACTACACTCCAGTTAGTCACTCCAAGGTTATCAATCAATGGGTTTGAAGGCCAATAGAGGCTGTCCAAGTGAGATGAAAAAATGGGATTTATTACAAGGGAATTCATGTCTTGGCCAAATAAAGTTTGAATATTTTGGAGTGGATCTTGTCCGCTATCTGACCAAAACACATTGTGATCGCTTGTTAAACCAGCTGCTGACCAACTATAACAGTAATAGGGATTTACATTCGCATTTTCCTGATGAAAAAGGTTGTTGTGTACCTGAATGTTACTTCCCTGATGATGGAAAATTCCCGCCCATTGTTTGGTTTTGACAGTATTATGATAAAATTGAATGTTGTAGGCATCGTAAAGGGAAATTCCCCAATCCCAAGTATGGCTTGCACCACCAGTTTCCCAGGCCCACACCGTATTGTTCCGGAAATAAGACGGATTTTCGAAATCACCACAAGTCCAGAAGGCAACTGCTTCCCGAAATTTGTTCTTTTCGATTTCCATCCTCCCACAACCGTTAAATTGACTAAATCCTCCACCAATAGTGTTGTTTTTCATTTGAATATTGCTGAATAATTTTATGTAAAAGTATCCCAATTGACTATTTGTCAAAACAAAATTACTAGATTCAATGCCAGGAGTAGGATTTCCGAATAAAACAATGGATTCTATTGCGTTAAAGCCTCTGATTTTATTCATGATAAAATTGGAATCCACTTGTATTCCATACATCAATTTCCTAGTATCACCGCTACAATTACAATAATTTCCATATAGAATAATGCTTTCAAAAGTAATGTCATGAACTCGCAATAAAATTACAAGATCATGAGGAATACCACCTTCATTTCGAATAGTAAGGTGTTTAAAAGTAATATACGCTACATTTTCAAGTCGTAAGGTGAATTCTACTCCAGAAGGGTATTCGTCCCAGATTGTAACCAAACTACTGTCACCAGATTCTCCCTGAATGGTTAAGGTATTCTCTGCGGAACAACCTGAAATATCTTTTAAATAGAGATAATCATGATAAGATCCATTTCTCACATTGATAATCACTGGACCACACAAACCGCCTTTTGAAAGAGCAGTTTCGAGGGCTCGGAATGAAACAAAATCGGGGTTAAGGCCACCTAAGGTATAAGTGCCTGAAAGTCCCACGTGAAAATCATGAATTGTTATAGAGTCATTGAACGTATATTCATCGATTCCGCCATTTGGAGAAGAACTCACAATTAGTAATTCATAAGAAACCGCAGGTTGGCACGAAATTATACCTAAATTGAGTGTATCTGATTCATTCCTTGCCAAACTTCCGGTCCAATTCAAGGTATTTATCAACACACCATTCAAATACAAACTGACATTAGTGCTCGTTAGAACCGTAGACCCAAAATTTGTTAAAACAACAAGAACGCTATCAACACTTCCACAATAGCTTGTATCAGTTAAGGGTGAAATCATTTTTCTAAGGCTTGCGTCCAAAAGCAATACCGGTGTTTCATCGGCACCAATATCAGGATTTAGCGGATCTCTTGGTTCACCGTCTATGTCAATCAAAACCGTTGACATTGGACTGCCTTGATCCGAAAGCAATGATTGCGCTACATGAAGATCTGATGTGGATAAAAACGATGGGGACATTGAGAAATTTGTTGATCCTATGTTTGACAAGGTTGAGCTCCAATCCACTCCATCTGCAGTATAAAAATTATTAAAGTCGATTGAATCACCAGAAATACCAGCGATCGATGAACTATTTTCAGATACAAAAATGTTATTGAGTATCCGACAACCAGTGCCATGGCTTGTAATCGCCCGACAATTTAATCCCGATCCTCCTCGAAGACGTACAGTATTGTATGCGATATCAATATTCATCATTCCATTTCCAGTGCCATAGCTACCGATACCATCCACATAACTGTTTCCTTCAAGGAAAACCATATTGTTGGCGATTAAACTTCCTGTCAGGGGGTTTGAATCAGTGAGGAATATTCCTTTCGTTGAGCTATTTGGAGACATTGTATTGAATTCAATCAAGTTAGCGATAATCTTAATCAAGCCGGTCACATCATCCAAATAAATCCCGTAAGGTGAATAATAATCATTACTGCTCAATGTATTGTGTTCAACTGTAATGCTTCCAATAAATTGGCCATATATACCAACATTTTTAGGATTGTAAAATTCACAATTTCTTACTATCATATGGTTACTACGAGTAAAATAATTGTCTAGAAGGCTTATGGCCCTGTAACCATTTTCAAATCTACAATGCTCAAATAAAGTACCTATTCCGTATTCGATGCTAACGAGGTTTTCTTCTTCGTTGTCGGCATCATAGGAACCGTAAAAATTACAATTTTTAAAGGAAATATCATTTGCATCATTCTTCAGAATCGCACACCTGTTATAGGGACCCAAGGCATAAGCCTCGAAGCCAATTTTATTGAAAACAAGGTAATCCGCTCCATCGATGATCAAAGGTGTATTGTTTATGCCTCCCGGGTGGTGAAGAATTACCAAACTTGAATCACTGCTCTCCGATTGAAAAGTAACCGAATTTACAGCAGACATTCCAGCCCAAGTGGTAAAAGTGATCTGTTCTGAGTAAGTTCCGTTCCTGATGTTAAATAAAACTGTTCCTCCGACACCTTGAGCATGTAAATCAGCAACCGCTGAAGATAGGTTTATGTAGTCAGGTGATGCTCCTCCAATTGTATAGCTTCCCGATAATTGAGCATGAGAATCAAAGGTAAAAAAAGCAATATAAAGGAGAAAAAAGTATTTCAATCGGGCAAATTTCATCACTAATAAATTAATACATTAAACTACTACGATTTGCTATGTCTTAAACGTCGTTTGAATCATGCTGATGTTTTAGTCTTCATTCGTGTGAATTCAATTTTATCACTTAAACATGAATGGCATATCGAAAAAAACTTAGCTAAGGTATAAAAAAAATACCGTATTGTCAAAAATCCAGCACATCGTGTTGGACTTTTTGTTTTTATTTTTCTCTTTTTTATTAAATACCTTCTTCACAAAAGTCTTAAAACCTTAGTTAAAAAGACTAGGTATTTATACGTGTTTGCACCAAAAAACATTGAGAATAATTTGTTTGTTACATCTATTTTTCTTAGATTTGGAAAACAAGATTGTTTTTTTAAGATTATTGGTTCAAAAATCGGAATGGAAGAATTAATTTTTTCATTCACCAAACAAAGGTAGTAAGATAACTTCATTTAATAAGCTTATAAAATGGGAAATCATGTATCAAGTCAAGTAAACCTTAACCCTAATTTCTCATTGGAGGATATTGAAAAGATAAAAGAATACTTTGAATTCAATGAGAAATATCAAAAACAAATAAATGAAGATCTTTCAGTCGACTTGAATGAGCATCCTTTATGGGGTCCTTTGCTCAAAATGCAAACACCTGAACAGCAAAAAGAGCGAAATGAACAATCCATAAAAATTCAGCGTGCTGCTATTTACGATGGTAAATGGGAAGCCTATATGGAAAACCTCATGGAGCAAGGTGTTGTTTATGCGACATTGAATGTCAAATATTCGGATTGGTATAAAATCATCAAAATTTATAAAGATTACCTCAATCCTTACATTAAGAAGGATTTTCCAAATGATATAGAAAAAGCTATGAATATAAGCATTGGAATGAGTATTATGACTGATTATGCTATGTATGGTATTGCTGAAGCGTATTTTCAGGAAAAAAATAAAATTATTGCTGGAATCAATAAAGAGCTCGAAAAAAAGGTAGATGAGCGAACAGTTGAACTACAAGAGATAAATAAAGAATTGGAAAGTTTTACTTATACTGTATCACACGATTTAAGAGCTCCTTTGAGAGCAGTTGGTGGGTTTGCAAAAATTTTGAATAAAAAATTTGAGGTTAAATTGGGAGATGAAGGTAAAAAATACTTAGGTGTTATTACTTCCAGCATATCAAGAATGGGAAATTTGATTGACGATTTATTGGCTTTCTCACGTTTGGGAAGAATCAATAAAAATGTGACTTCTTTTAGTCTCAAAAATTTGTTTAGGGAAGTTTTTGATGAGTTGAAACCCTTAGAAGGGAAAAGAAATATTGAGTTGATATTAGGTGACTTGGGAGATGTTAATGCAGATCGAGAAATGTTAAAACATGTAGTTTCAAACTTGATTTCTAACGCAATCAAGTTTACGCAGTACATAGATCATTCCAAAATTGAAGTTGATGTTACGACAGAAAACGGGAAAAAAGTTTTTTATGTGAAAGATAATGGAGTTGGTTTTGACATGAGATATGCCTCTGAATTGTTTGGTGTTTTTCAACGCCTGCATTCAGAAGATGAATTTATTGGTACAGGTGTAGGTCTTGCTATTGTACAAAGAATTGTACACAAGCACGGTGGAAGAGTTTGGGCTACAGCAAGTCCTGATTTAGGTGCTACATTTTATTTTACAATTAATTAAATTATTTACCCTTTAAAACTAGAAATATGAAACAATCATTTGTAGAAATTCTTTTAGTCGAAGATAGTTCTAATGATGCACAACTTGCTTTATTTGCTCTGGAAGAGGAAAATTTCGCCAATAATATTGTTTGGTTGAAAGATGGTTTAGAAGCACTCGAGTTCATTTTCGCTGAAGGTAAATACTCAGACAGAGAAATAGAAAATCAACCTAAAATTATTTTGTTGGATCTTAAAATGCCAAAAGTAGGGGGAATAGAAGTGCTCAGACGAATTCGAGCTGATGAAAGAACAAAACGAATTCCAGTTGTTGTGATGACATCTTCTAAGGAAGAAAAAGACATTATTGCATCTTATGATTTAGGTGTCAACTCTTACATAGTCAAGCCTCTTGATTTTGATCAGTTCACAAAAAGCGTTAAAGACATAGGGTTTTACTGGTTACTGATAAATCAACCACCTATAAAGTCCAAAAAGTAAAATTAGTTTATAAATATGTGGTTCAAATAGAATTTAATTAGAAAAACGGTTTTAAAATATGGAGCGATTGAATATACTTATACTAGAGGATGAAATTGGAGATCTGGAACTTATAAAGTATTATGCTTCTATGGTAGATTATGATTGTGATTTAAGGTCTGCTAGCTCTGAAAAATCCTTTTTAAAATTATTAGGTGAATTTCATCCCGATATCGTTTTGAGCGATTATAAATTAAATGGTTATGACGGACTTAGGGCATTGTTACATTGTAAATCAGTTATTCCCTCTGTTCCATTTTTTATTATTACAGGTTTCTTAGGTGATGAAATTGCTGTTAAAATAATTAAAATGGGAGCAAGTGATTTTATTTTAAAAGATAATATTTCTGAACTTCCAGCCGCAATTATTAAAGCACTGAGAGAATCCGATGAAAAGCGAAAAAAAATTAAAGCTGAAGAAGAACGAGATTTGGTTTTTACTTTATCACTCGACATGATATGCATCATTGGAGTTGATAGTCATCTAACATCGCTAAATCCTGCTTTTGAAAAAACATTGGGTTACAAAAAAGACGAATTGATTTCTAATAAATTTATTGAGTTTATTCATCCTGATGATATAAAAATAACGCTTAAAGAGGTTGAAAAAATAAAAAAAGGATATCCTACAATTTCTTTTACAAATCGTTGTCGTTGTAAGAACGGGAAATATAAATGGCTGGAATGGAATGGTGTTCCACATAGAGGAATGTTGTTTGCTATTGCACGTGATATTACTCAACGAAAAAAACATGAAGCTAAAATATTAAAATTTAATGAGGAACTCGAGCGTAAGGTAGAAAAGCGGACAAAAGAGTTATTGTCAGCCAATTCAGCTCTAAAAATAGAAATGCTTGAACGTATCCAAATTACCAAAGAATTAGAACATAAAAATAAAGAAGTTACTGATAGTATTAACTATGCAAAACGTATCCAATCGGCTAAACTTCCAAACATTGATGTGATTCAATCGCATTTGAAGCAATCTTTTATTTTATATAAACCCAAAGATATTGTCAGTGGAGATTTTTATTTTTTTCACAAGAATGAAAAATCTATTTTTCTTGCAGCGGCTGATTGCACAGGACATGGTGTTCCAGGAGCTTTGATGAGTATGATGGCAATGGAAAAACTAGATGATGCTTTATCAAATAGTACAGATATTTCAGAAATTCTCAAAAATTTAAATAAGGCAATTAAAGCTTCACTTCGTCAAAAAAATGATGACGAATCCATGCGTGATGGAATGGATATTGCCTTATGTTCGTTAAGCCTTGATAATTTATATTTAAAATATGCGGGAGCATTTAATCCTCTTTGGTTGATTAGAAAAGGAAAACCCCTAATAGAAGAGTTTAAAGCAACAAAAAAATCGATTGGTGGTTTTACAGAAGACGATCAGCATTTTGAAAGTCATGAAATAAAATTACGAAAAGGAGATACTTTTTATGTTTTTTCAGATGGATATGCTGATACTTTTAGTGGTGATGCGAATAAAAAAATGACAACCAAGATTTTCAAACAAGTCTTGTTGAGCATACAAGATAAGTCAATGGAAGAACAAGAAAAATACCTAGATGACTTCATTGAAAACTGGAAATCAGGTACCGAACAAGTGGATGATATTTTGGTTATTGGTGTCAGAGTATAAACTAAAAACACTAAAGTTATTATCATCAAAAATCGATTTTTTTCTTGGATTAAAAAATTTCATATATCTTTGCAACACAAATGAAGCGATTTAGTATTAAATATCATCGAATGTTCAGCAGGATTTATTGCTGGCAATCTTGCTAGGAAGACCTTTCCTTATTGAGCTTTTAGCTTATTGATATTTATTAATTCATTCGAATCCAAGCGGTTCAAAAAACAATCCCAAAATGACAACTTTGTCAAATTTCATTTTAGAAAAATTAGATACCCTTGTAATTGTAATCAATCAAGCGGGGAAAATTCAATATGTTAATCCATCTGTGAAAAAAATGTTGGGTTACGAACCTCAACGTTTAATCGGACAAACTTGGTTAACAACAAGTTCTCAGTCTTTAAATGAAATTTTAGAGATAAAAAAGAACACCATTGACTTACTGAAATCTCGAAAAATTGATGCAGTAACGCAAGAATATAGTTTTTCTGTAGAGCGAAAAGTATTTGATTCAAAAGGTCGAGAAAAATGGATTTTATGGAATTTATCTTTGAGTCCAGAAAACTCAATTGTTGGAATTGGACAAGATATTTCAGAAATAAAAGAAGCTGAAAAGAAGCTTATTTCGGGAAATAATCTCCTGAAAGAAAAAAACAAAGAAGTCATCGACAGCATTCGCTACTCGGAACGCATCCAACAAGCGATTTTACCAAATGTGGATTTATTGAAGAGTAAATTCTCTGAAGCTTTCGTTTTATATAATCCAAAAGACATTGTTAGTGGCGATTTTTACTGGTTTGCTGAGCGAAATAACAAATTGTTTTTAGCTGCGATTGACTGTACTGGACACGGTGTTCCTGGTGCTTTGATGACGATTTTAGCAAATTCCTTGCTAAAAAACATCATTCGTCAAGATATCACAAACCCCGGACAAATCTTAAAAAAACTAGACGAATATTTGTTTGAAGAATTGAATCTAAACACAGAAAATAAAACACCTGACGGGATGGATATTTCTTTATGTGTCTTTGATTTTGAAAAAAATATCCTTGAGTTTTCGGGTGCTTTCCGACCTTTAGTTTTGGTGCGAGATTACGAATTTATTGAATTTAAAGGTGCTCGTTACCCTATAGGTTTCTACAACGACATCGAAAAGAATTTTGAAACAACACAAATTTCACTTGTTGAAGGTGACACTTTTTACCTTTTTTCTGACGGTTACATCGATCAATTTGGTGGCGATTCAACAAAAGAAGGAGGAAAAAAATTCAACAAAAAGTCCTTCCGAAATTTATTGTTGGATATGCAAAACCTGAATTTGGAAGAACAAGAAGGTTACTTAGATTACGCGTTCAACAATTGGAAACAGCAGTTTGAACAAACGGATGATGTTTTGGTGATGGGCGTGAAGGTTTAGACTTAAGACTGGAAGACGAAAGATATTAAACTTTAATTTTATTTAAACTGAATCTCATATTCATATCTTTCGCTACTGTGGACTTGTTCTATTCTTTTTTCAGTTCTGGTTTTTTTGTTTCTTGAAACTAATTTGGTAAGACCACCGCCACTAGATCCTATATGCTTATAAGATTTAATCTTAATTTTTCTAAAAAATGGTTTTTTATAGGGTTTAAAAGGGACTTTTTTAAATTCTGCGAGTAAATGAATGTAGTTGTAATAGTTGTATGGCTCAAACGTTGTGTTTGTTCTCTCATTAATATAGTAGCTTATGTGACTAAGTCCATCATAGTAAGGGAAATTTACTCGATCGTTCTTTGTGCCTTTTAATCGGGTTTGTGAGTTACTTTTTCTATATCCTTTTTTATTTGTATAGTTTGTTAATTCATTTATTTCGACGTCTTGTAAGGAAACAACTTTGATTTTTTCGGTTAATATATTACCTTCTTCATCATATAATCTTTCAATTTGTTTTTCTTTAATTTCAATATACTTTGAACTGTTAGCTAATATTTTTGTGTTACCTTTTTGTGTTATAAGCTGATAAATCCCGCCTTCCGTACACATCAAGACTGAATAATGGTTTAATAAGATATCGTTTGTTATTGTGTCAACGACATAAAATACGTTTTTTATTATGTTTTCGTTTTTAAAAAAAATGGTACTATCTATTTTTACGATATTTTTTTCAATTTCTTTACTGAGGAAAACCGTTCTATCATCTAAATGAATAGTTGTTTTATAATAATCAATAAATGTAGTATCAAAAACGAATTCATTTTCTATTAATTGTCCATTTATTTTTAAAAGCTGTCTATGACCATTAATATCACGCGTATATTCCTCGTAAGATTTTAATTTTTGAGTACATGAACTAATATCAGGAAAATCATATACAGGAAGAAAATCAATAGAATCTTTTAGTTTTATACAATAATTTGTGTACATTTTTATTAAGGTAGGACTTAGTTGAAAAACTTCATCCTTGTTTCTATTCAGATAATCTTTTGTTAAAGTAAAAATAGTGTCTTTCTTGTCAATTTTAATAGAGTAGCTAATTTCATTTAACGTATCTTGTCTAGCGTGATTAATAGTAATCTGCGTGTCTTTATAATCACCGCTATAATAAGGATAACTAAAGTAGAAATGTAAGTACTCAATTTCACTTTGTCTTTCTAACTGATATTCTAAATCATATGTATCAATTGGTGTTATAAAACCTAGTCGTTTTCTAATGTCTGAATTTTTGTCATTATCTAAAAAAACAGAATGTTCAATTTCTGACACATGATCTTCGATTACTTTCTCATCATTTTTGTTAAAATAATAATCTGAATACTTATATCGCTTAATTGCTTTGTAGCCACCTTTGTGCATTTTATAAGTAGAACAAGATGAAAAAATCAAGAGTACTAAAAATGAACTGATAATATTATAGTAGTTTCTTTTCATAATATTTCTATTTCCCTAGCAACTCCAAAATCCTTTCCAAAACCAAATCATTCTCCCCATTCCGAATAATTTCACAGGGAAATTTCATTTTTTCTTCGTCTTTCATTTGATTTTCGATGCGTTCCAAGACTTTTTCTCGTGAAATAGAATCACGTTGCATGACGCGTTTGATTTTTGTTTCTTCATCGGCAACAACAAGCCAAATTTTGTCGAAACGTGTGTAAGAACCTGTTTCAAACAAAAGTGCTGATTCGTTAAAAACAAAAGCTGATTTTTGCTCTGATTTCCACTTTTCAAAGCTTTGAAAAACTGTTGGGTGAACCAATTTATTGAGCTTTTCCTTCAAATTTGGATTTTTGAAAATTTGATTTGCTAGAAAAGTGCGGTTTAACTGTTTGTCGGTATAGGATTCTTTCCCGAAAGCTTGCGTGATTCCTGAAATCAAGTCCAAGTTTTCAAACATGTTTTTTTTCGCCTCTATATCTGAATAAAAAACGGGATAACCCAAGGTCTCAAGAATCTTGCAAACAGTTGTTTTACCTGATCCTATCCCTCCAGTTATCCCGATCGTTTTCACAATAATAAAGTGAAAAGTTAAAAGTGAAGAGTTAAAAGTGAAAACAACTCTTCACTTTTCGTTCTTAACTCTTAACTAAAATTAAATCTCCTCAACTTCAATGATCTTAAAAGGCAACGAAATAATCGCTTGATAATCTTCTCCCGCTTCTTCCATATCCTCATCATCTTCTTCAAAATACCAATTGATGCTCACATCGGTACCTTTTCCGTTAATTCCTTCTAATTTTTTGAATAAATCCAAAATACATTTAGAAGATGAAGTATTAAAATATTCTAATTTAATATCAACGCTTGTAGCCGTTTTTGGGCTTTCACCGTAACTATCAATCCAATCATTTAATGGTTTATAAAACTCAACCGAATTTTCAGGAATTGAACGTCCTTTAAGTTCTAATTTTCCTTCATTTGCGTTAAAAGTTACAGTAGGCGTTTTTGCTGATCCTTCTAAAATTAAATTTTCCATGATAATTATTTGTTCTTTATTAATTTTTAAATCGATTAATCTATTTTGATATTCAAACAGAAAAAACTTGTTGTTTCGTTTACATCTAACAATTGGTATTCCAATTTATTACCTGATTTTCGAGCGATATCTATCATCCCTAAACCAGCAGTACCTTTATCAGATAAAGCTCCATTATTCAAAACTTCTTGGTAATAAAGCTTTAATTCTTCCTTATCCATTCCGTTTATTTTCTCTAATTTTTCTGTCAATTCAATAGCTGCATCTTTATCGACATAATTTCCAGTTCTAATTTGGAAATAATCATCTTCTTTAGCAATTAAAAATAAAGCAGATTTTTGTTCGATAATTCTTCGCTGTTCAGCTGCATTTTCATCGTTTACGTCAATGTGATGGTACAGATTTTGAAGACATTCAACCAAAACATTAAAAACCTTTTTCTTTGTTTTTGGAGATTCTTCCATGTAATCCATCTTCGTCTCCATGATTTGCAAGACAGAAGTAAGTAAATCAGATGTGACCACTCCTTTAAATGAAAGCAAAATATTCTCTTGCTCCATTGTTTTATAGATGTTATAGATATTACCTAGTTCCATTTTTCCGTTAGATGACTGACAAATATAACTAATTGTCGATAGATAATACTACTTAATAGAAAAAAAGTTTCATTTTTTTCAAAAATTTAGTTAAAAATAGAGTTTATCCATGAAATATGTAAGTAGAAATTGTAAATTTGTATTTCATTATGACACAAAAAAAAACTGAAAATTGGTTTGAAACTTGGTTTGATTCACCATTTTATCACAAATTATATCAAAATAGAGATTTTTCGGAAGCGGAGTTTTTTATTAAAAATTTAGTGGACTTTTTACAGCTTCAAAAAAATCAAAAAGTTTTAGATTTAGCTTGTGGAAAAGGACGACACGCTTTTTATTTGAGTCAATTTGGTCTAGAGGTTTTAGGCTTAGATTTGGCTGAAAACAGTATTTTGGAAGCACAAAAATTAACGACAGAAAATTTAAGTTTTGATGTTCACGACATGCGTGAGATTTATCCAAATACAAAATTCGATGTGGTTTTTAATCTTTTTACAAGTTTTGGTTACTTCGACGATGAGACAGACAATTTAAAGGTTTTGTCGTCCATTAATTCTATGTTAAATGAAGATGGAAAGTTGGTGATTGACTTCATGAATGCGACCAAAATAATTACTAATTTAGTCGCAAAAGAAGAAAAAAGTTGCGAAAAAACGACTTTTCATATTGAGAGAAATTACGACGGCAAACATATTTTTAAAAATATTTCTTTCAAAGACGAAAACCAAGAATACAATTTCACTGAGCGCGTTCAAGCCTTAAAATTAGCAGATTTTAAAATGCTTTTGGAGAAATCAGGATTTGAACTGTTACATACTTTTGGAGATTTTTCTTTAGCTAGTTTTGATGAAACAAATTCACCTCGTTTAATTTTAATCGCTAGAAAAAAATGAGTATTCTTTTACAAATAGCTTTATTGATTTCTGCTGTAGTTGTGGGAGGAATAATCGTTGATTTACTGAGTTCGTTTAACCAGAAAAAAATCATTAAAATTCTTTTGGCTTTTAGTGGTGGGTTTTTATTAGCAATTGCTTTTGTGCATTTTTTACCTGAATTGTATCACGATTATTCAGAAAAAATTGGAATTTACGTTTTACTTGGCTTTTTAATCCAGCTTTTTTTAGAATACTTTTCTGGCGGAATTGAACACGGACACGTTCACCATCACAGCAAACATAAATTTCCCTGGGTTTTGTTTATTTCACTGTCAATACACTCTTTGATTGAAGGAATTCCTTTGAGTTCACCAAGTGAAATGCAACATGTTGGACACGACCATGGCTCAGGTTTGTCTTTGCTGATGGGGATTTTATTCCACCAAGTACCAGTTGCCATTGCTTTGATGACACTTTTGAAGCAAACTGAATACACAAAAATGAAAGCTTGGTTAATTCTACTTGCGTTCGGAATTATGACGCCAATGGGCTTGATTTTAGGTTATTTCACACAAGGAAACATCGATTTCATAAACATGAATTATTTGCTTGCCATTGTGATGGGAATGTTTTTACACATTTCGACAACCATTATTTTTGAAACAAGTGAAAATCACAAATTCAACTTGATGAAATTGACAAGTATTTTGTTTGGGGTAGTTTTGGCTTTGTTTTTGAATTAAAAATAGCTTTTTCCCGCTGATTTTCGCAAATTGATTCGCAGATATTAAGAAGAGAAAAATTCGATATAAAACAAATTTTTCTCAAAACAAGCCACTAATGCTCAAAGGTTTGTTTACAATGTTCAGTTTCAAAGTCAAACGAATTTTTGAAAGATAATCTTCATTGTTATACGAATCATTCAAGTTTTTACTCATCAAAATCGGGAAATATACTCCAAATACTTTTCCTAAGCGAATTGCTGCACCTACATTATAAACAAAGGTATTTTCATTGTTTGAATTAAAGGTACCAAAATCAGCAAAAATTCCAAACGGTTTGATTGGTAAATCCATATACAGATTTGCAGAAGCCAACCACGTATTTGTTGTGCCAAAAGAAGAAGTGCTTTTAAATCCACCCACATTTTCTGCACGTTGCATGTTATTGAAACTGTAAGCTCTTTCAAAATAATAATCTTCTAAAAATAAATCTTGATTTCCAGCATTTCCACTTAGAGAATAAGTGAAATTATTTGCTCCAGACGCGTAATTTGTTGGGAAATTAGTAAAATCCCAATATTTTCCAAAAAATGTACGCAATTCGATCCAAGATTGTTTCTTGTTTTTCAAATATTTATACCTGAAAGTTGATTCATAAGAGGAACGTAAAAAACTAGCATCAGAATTCAAATTATCATAATAATCTGTTCTTAAAGTTGCATCAATTTGAAAATCAGGCTTTTTGAACATGAAATTATATCTGAAAAATATTCCCGCAAAATCAGAGTACGTGGTACGCTTAATTCCTGGTAAAACTAAAAGTTCAGGTCCATTGAAATAATTTTCATCGTATTTATAAATTCCTTGAAGTAAAATACTTTCACTAATTGGACTCGCTTTTCCTCTATTTCCAATTTTAAAGTAAACATAAGGAGAGATTCCAACATAATACGATTTATTATTCTCGTAAGAAAATGATTTTACAGAAGCACCAATTCGCGTTAATTTAATTCCACTTTTTGGTAAAAAAGTATAAGAAAATTCGCCAATTCCAGCTACATTATTTCTGCCGAAAGAATACATCGGAGCAATCAAATATTGAAAACGTTTGAAAGGAATTCCCATGTTGTGAAGTCCTAAACCAAGCATGAATTTGTCGGTTTGATTTCCAGCAACAAGCGGCAACCAGAAATTATTGGATTTATTTCGTTCGTTGTCACCCAAGAAAAATTCGTATTTCAAAGGTTCTTTTTTGTTAAACAACCATGATTTATTCCAGGAGTTATTTGTTCTAAAAAGTTCTGGAATTTGCTTATTCAAATCTATTACTGCACTATCAGGTTTTTGCGTTTCAAAAACTAATACACTTGATTTTTTGTAAAACTCGGAAGAAGTCCATTTTGTTTCCATTTTATTTTCAAAACTCAAAGTAACAGGAATTGGACCATTTACATGTCCTTTATTTTTTACTTTAACTGTCGTTTTACCATCTTTTACTTTTACATTTTTGATTTTATAATCAATGTAATTCGTTGTTTGAATTAAATCTTCAAAAAGCCAATTTAGTCTTTTTGAAGTTCTTCCTTCAAAAACCGAACGGAGATCTTCTGGTTGCGGATGTTTAAATTTCCATGTCTCAAAATACGATTGCATCGCTGTGTCAAAAACTTTTTCACCCAAATATTCTTTCAAATAATGGAAAACTAAACCTGTTTTTTGGTACATAATAAAACCATAATTTCCTGACGTAAAATCAACTGAAGCAGTTTCAATGGGTTGATCTTCACCCAAAATCGCCATCATTCTGTAAGAAATATCTCCCATGTCTTGGTGGTCCAAATCATTCAAATGGAAACGACCATTCAAAACCATGTTTGACATTTCTGTATTATTTGGATATTTTGTTTGCACATATCGCACTTCATTCAATGTATTCAAACCTTCGTCCATCCAGCCGTGAATACGCTCGTTTGAACCCAAAATTCCGTAAAACCAATTGTGACCAACTTCATGTACAATAACAACTTCCAAGCCCATTGCTGAATCTGTATTCCCAATTACGGTTACGTTCGGATATTCCATTCCACCGCCCGCACTGATTGTTCCATCAACCGCAGTAACTTGATTGTAAGGATAATCGCCATTCCATTTCGAATAATACGAAACGGCATCGTTGATGTATTCAATAGAATTTGCCCAAACTTTGTGATTTGCAGCTGTGAACATCGACCAAGATGTAACTTTTCGTTTAGAATGAGGTAAAGTAACTTCTCCTTTCAAAACATGATAACGTTTATCGGCAAACCAAGCAAAATCATGCACTTTTGATTGCGTATAACGAATTGTTTTCCAATCTGTTGAAGAAGCAGGAAATGAAGGTTTGTACCCTGGATTTTTTTTACTGTTTTTAATTGTATCTTCTGTTGTTAACATAAAATCACTAGGAAGAGAATTTGTTTTTAAATAATTTTCTGTCGTTTTAACCTTTTCATTTAAAAAATCAATCTCACTTTCTGTTTGTAAATCTCCTGTTGCACCAACAACATAATTTTTCGGAAGCGTGATTGAAACATCATAGGAACCATATTCTGAATAAAATTCTCCTTGATTCAAATAAGGCATTTGATTCCAGCCATTTTTATCGTAAACTGCTGGTTTTGGGTACCACTGTGTGATTTGATAGGATTGTCCGATATGCCCCAAACGTGAAATTTTTCCACTTGGAAGTTTCACTTTAAATGGTGTCGAAACAGTCATTCTTTCTCCCGATTGTAAAGCTTTATTCAAATAAATTTTACAAATATCGATGTGTTTTGGGTCGTATTCCCACTTTACTTTTTCACCATTTACCTTAAAATCAAGAGAATCAATTCCTCCTTTGTCTTTTTCTTCACCAAAACGAAGCATGGTTTCTTTTCCTGCGTAAAGTTGTTTCCCCAAAGCAGTTTCACCATTTCTATAAGCATTTGCCCACAAATGAACATAAATAAAATCCAAGGAATTTGGCGAATGATTGATGTATTCAAATGTTTCAAAAGCAGAAATGGTATGCTCAACATCGTTTAATTTAACATCAATTTTATAATTCACTTCTTGTTGCCAATAAGTTTGTGAATAAGAAAAATTAAGAAAAATGAATGTTGAAAGGAAAAATAAATGTTTCATAAATATTTGGTGTAATGTTAACTAACTGTCTTGCAAAGAAAAACAAAAGTTCAAAAATAACACGATTTATTTATATGAGTGGTTTTAAAATTGGATTGATGTTGTTATTTTTCCTCGTAGAATCATTTTTATTGAAAAATAGTTTAGATTTGTAGGTAATGATTGAGATTTATGTGAGCATGAGTAGATTAATTAAACGCAGCAGTAGGAACTAGAGTATCACAGGAAGAAGTACGAAAAAAATAAATCTATGAAAGAAGTTGTCTTTGTGTTTAAAGGAGAAAGTCTCTATAGTCAATCTTTAGCCTTAAGTAGTATTGCTTTATTTTTGACTTATGGTATTTCGTTAACTCTTAAGCTAAATCCGCTAGGTATTGGTATAGCTTTAGTAATATTCATTTTAACATATTTTATTATTAAACTAAAGTTCATAAAGAAAACAACCTTTTACAAAAACGAAATTGTGTCAAGTTACTTTTTAGGTAATGAAGTTGTTATTCAGTATAATGAAATTAGTCGAATCTATAAAAATCAAGAAGGATTTTTACCTACTCATGTGAATGTCATTCGTTATGTAAGAAATGGAAAGGAGAAAAAGGTGACATTTTATTGTTCAGATATTGAATTTGCAAATGTGTTATCATTTTTGAAAACAAAAGAATTAAAAATCAAAACATCCCGGGAGTGGTAAAAGATGAATTTCGCTCCAAGTTCTGATTCTCCAAATTATTAAATGATAAATTTATGGAACTAGATAAAAAAAATAAAATTGAAAAATATCATTTTGAAGAGATAGTCTACATTCTTTTTATTTTATCAAGCGATTTATCAATGTATGAGGAAGATGATTTATTGAATTTTGCAGAAGACATTGAAGGTACAATTGAAGTATTGTTTAAAAAAGACTATCTAATTACTTTAAACAAAAAATTTGGTTTTAGTCCTGAGATGATGTCTGAATTGGAAGATTTAAAATTCGATGTGATAAATCTTTATGAATCACAATGGTTTATTAAGCTTAAGGAGAAAACACCCCAAATAGAAGAAATTAGATTTAAAGCATTACAAATTTTAAAAAAAATGAAAATTAAAAGTGATGATCCTTTGAAATTTTCTGATGGGCATTTAAATATAGATTGGTAATAACAAATCATAACTCAGCTACGCTGAAGTTCTTAGTTGCTGTAATAAATCCAGACAATTATTTTTTGATTCATTAGTCTAACTATTTTAAAATTAATTTTTAATTTGAACTTTTTTTCTTAAAAAATGTACATCTAAAAACTTAATTTTTATCTTTAGGCTTTGTCTTTTGATAAACAAATCAAAAAATATGATTCATTCGATTAATACCATTAATGATTTGATTTTATTGTCAACAATAATCTGTATAATACTCGTCGTAGTTTTGTTTATTGGAATTTTTATTCCAGTAATTACAAAACAAAAACGGTATAAAATTTTCACTTTTTGGGTTTTTTGTAGCTTTTGCTCTTATTCAACGGCACAAATTTGTGATGACTTTTTTTTACCGCCGACAAATATCAATGGTGTAGCAATTCGTTCAAGTTCGACTGGAAGTGTGAGTGCTTATACCAGTTCATTCACTTCTTGTAGAAATATTACGACACCCACAAATGCTATTTGGCTTGGCTCAACTGGAGCTTTCACTTACACGATAGATTTCAGTTCACCAATTAATCAATTGACCGTGATGATGTCTGCAACTGGTGGTCCAACAGACGAAAATTTTATTTTCACAACAAACGCTGGAACTCCAACAATTTCAACAAGCAATTCCTGCTTTTCAAGAATAGAAGGAAATCAAGTTTTTAGTGGTTTAGGTTCTCCATCAGAAGGTGGTGGTGGGG
Organism: Bacteroidota bacterium; assembly: GCA_040386975.1. Lineage (GTDB taxonomy): Bacteria > Bacteroidota > Bacteroidia > Flavobacteriales_D > Crocinitomicaceae > M2408. Next base: position 235,981 of record JAZKEO010000006.1, read on the forward strand.
TTTTTTTGGTAAAAAGTGATAAAAATTTCACTTCAATTACGATTTCAGGAAGTGGAGGAGCAAATGGAACACTTTTTGCCTTTTGCTCTAATTTTAAGAAAAATGCGTGTTGTGTAGCTGATATTTCACCTACTTTTTCATCAACAAAAATGAAAGGAAAATGTGGCGATTTAAGTTTTGATTTGACGTCCACAAAAGCTTTAAATCAGCCAAGTAATGCAATTTTAACGTGGCATTCGAGTTCAAATGCGTCGAATTCAAATCGCATCGATGTGAGTAATGTCAAAACAGGAAATTATTTTGCCGCATTTTACGATCAAGAGCACAGTTGTTACAGTACAAAAAGCACACGAGTTGATGTTACTTTAATTTCAAATCCTCTTGTTGACGCAGGAAATGACATTTCAGTGACAAAAGGAGAACAAATCATTTTGGTCGGAACTGGAGCAAGAACCTATATCTGGAACAAAAATGTAAAACAGGGAATTCCGTTTATTGCCGATTCGAGTCAAACTTATACTGTAGTTGGAACGGATGAAAATGGTTGTAGTGCAAGTGATGAAGTTTTTGTTAGCGTTGAGAAATTAGACCGGAAAACTTTTGATGAAATAGCAGTTGATGATTTTGATGAAAAATATTTCAAGCCGGTAAACCTCGTTTTTGTCTTGGATATTTCCAATTCGATGAACTCGTATAACAAGCTTAGTTTGATGAAAAATAGTGTTGCCAATTTGGTCGATTTACTTCGTCCTCAGGATAAAATTACACTTGTAACCTATGCTTCAGAATCAATGGTTATTCTGGAAACCATGTCGGGAAGTGACAAAGAATCGATAAAAGAAAAAGTCTTGGAATTACAAGCTTTGGGAAGTACCGCTGGAACCGCAGGAATAAAATTGGGCTTCAAAGAAGCTAAAAAATCATTTATTGAAGATGGTACAAATTTACTTGTCGTAATTACAGATGGTGCAATAAGCGATAAATCAAATTCGTATTTAAATGTCATCGAAAAATACCAGAAAAGTTTTATCAATCTTTCAGTTGTTGGAGTTAAAAACGCAACAAAAGATGAACAAAATATGCGTGAAGCTGCAAAAAAAGGAAATGGTAGATATGTTCCAATTTTCACGAAAGAAGACACGAAACATAATTTGATTATGGAAATCAAAAAACATGCTTTTAAGTTTTAGTTTTAACGCAAAGTGAGTATAAGAATACGCAAAGTTCGCAGAGTTATAATTTATATGTAAAAACCTTTGCGTTTTTTGCGACCGCGAAGCAGCAACGAAGTTAAAAACTTAGCTGTTCTTTGCGATTAAAAAATAGACTTCTGTATTCAAATAGTTATTTTAAAAGGATTTTTCCTACATTTGTATTTCTAAATAAAATACAATGAAATTCGGTACAAAAGCAATTCACGCAGGAGTTCACCCTGACCCAACAACAGGAGCAATTATGACTCCCATATTTCAAACTTCAACTTACGTTCAAGAAGCTCCAGGAGTAAACAAAGGGTTTGGTTACGCTCGTGGGAAAAACCCAACAAGAGAAGCTCTTCAAAATAATATTGCGGCTTTAGAAAACGGAAAACACTGTGTTTGTTTTAGTAGTGGAATGGGGGCAACGGATGCCGTTATCAGAATGTTAAAACCAGGCGACGAAGTTATCACAGGAGACGATTTGTACGGTGGTTCGTATCGTATTTTTACTAAAATTTATGAAAGTTACGGAATTAAATTTCATTTCATCGATTTGACTGATGCCGATAATATCAAAAAATACATCAATTCAAATACAAAACTAATTTGGGCTGAAACTCCAACAAATCCTACGATGCAAATCATTGATATTGTTGCTTGTGCGGAAATTTCAAAAGCAAATAACTTGACTTTAGTTGTTGATAATACGTTTGCGTCACCTTATTTACAAAATCCATTAGATTTAGGTGCCGATATCGTAATGCATTCCGTAACAAAATATTTAGGCGGACACAGTGATGTTGTCATGGGAGCTTTGATTACAAACAGCGATGACTTACACGAAAAATTGTATTTCATTTTAAATAGCACAGGTGCAAATCCTGGTCCGATGGATAGTTTTTTAGTTATTCGTGGTATCAAAACTTTGCATTTGAGAATGGAAAGACATTGTTACAACGGAAGAAAAATTGCTGAATACTTGAAAAATCATCCAAAAATTGACAAAATTTATTGGCCAGGTTTTCCTGAACATAAAAATCACGATATTGCAAAAAAACAAATGCGCGATTTTGGTGGAATGATTTCTATTGTATTAAAAGATAAAACGATTGAAAACACATTCCGCGTAGCTTCTTCTTTCAAAGTTTTTTCTTTAGCTGAATCTTTAGGAGGAGTTGAATCTTTGATTAATCACCCTGCAACAATGACGCATGGCGCAATTCCAAAAGAAGAGCGTGAAAAAGTAGGTGTTGTTGATTCCTTACTTCGCTTGAGTGTTGGTGTTGAGGATGTTGAAGATTTGATTGCAGATTTAGAACAAGCTTTAGCTTAATAAAATTGATTGTAGTAATTACTGGAGTTTCTAGAGGCTTAGGTTTTGCTTTGGCAAATGAATATTTAAACTCAGGCTTTTTAGTTTACGGTATTGGGAGAAGTTCGAGTATAAAACACAAGAATTTCTCCTTTATAAAGTGTGATTTAAGTTCATGGGAAGAAGTTGAAAACCTTGAAATGAATTTTCCTTTATCAACAGAAGTGTTATTGATAAACAATGCTGGAATTATTGAACCTATCAAGCGGATTTCAGATCAAGATGTTGATTCCTCCAAAGAAATTTTTCAAATAAATACTATTGCCCCGATTCAATTGATTCGGAAATTTAGTCGTTTTTGTGAAAATAAAACTAAGTTAACAATTGTAAATATAAGTTCTGGTGCCGCAAGAAGGGCAATTCCTTCCTGGGCGAATTATTGTGCCTCAAAAGCAGCCTTAGATTTATTTTCAGAAACTTTTCAGTTGGAAGAAATCGAAAAAGGATATAAAACAAAAATATTTTCTTTAGCTCCGGGAGTTATTGATACAGAAATGCAAAAAAATATTCGCAATACAAAACCAGCTGATTTTTCATCTTATGACAATTTTGTAAATCTAAAAAATGATGAAAAACTGCTTTCTTCAGAGTTTGTTGCTAGTAAAATCAAAGAAGCTTTAGAGAAAAATTTGTTCTCGGAAGTTTGTTGTCGTTTAGAATAAATTTTCACTTAAATCAATAAAAATTACCGTTTAAACTATTTATTTCACATTTAGCCAACTTTTTTTTAACTTCGTGCGTTAATAAACTACAAAAACTAAAAATACTTATGAAAACAATTTTATTTAAATCATCTTTTGTATTTTCTATTTTCTTTTTTTCTTCAACACTTTTTTCCCAGTTGTCAAATAAAAGAGATGGTGAATCAGTTGAGTATTGTACTACTCACAAAAAAATGAATGAATTAAAAAACAATCCTGCTTTTTTGCAGCAATTCATTCTAGATCAACAAATATTGCATGATCGCGAACAAGAAATTATTGCGAATCCAAAAAGAGTTATCTATAAGATTCCAATTGTTTTTCATATATTACATAATGGCGGTGTAGAAAATATTTCTAATGAACAAGTTTTTGATGCTGTAAATATCTTAAATAGAGATTATCGTTTGCAAAATGCAGATGCACTTAACGTTCATAATGATTTTAAAGCATCAAATCCAAATGCAACATGTACTCCAGCGGATGTTGAAGTTGAATTTGTTTTAGCAACAAAGGCTCCAAATGGTGATTGTTTTAATGGGATAACTCGAACTTTATCACCAGCTACATTGAATGGAGATAACGGTTGGGGTCAGGTTACAGCTATACAAAATGGGAATGATATTTTCAATGGTGATTGGGATGGCAATAAATATTTAAACGTCTTTGTTGTTGCTGATTGTGGTGATGCTGCCGGCTATACATTTAACCCATCTAATGGTTGGACAGATATGACAAATGGAATTTGGATTCTACATGATTATGTAGGCTCTATAGGTACCGGTTCAATCGGAAGAGATAGAGCCTTAACACACGAGGTTGGACACTGGTTAAATCTAGATCATACTTGGGGTGGTACAAATGACCCAGGAGTATCTTGTGGGTCTGATAATGTTACAGATACACCGCTTACCAGAGGAGTAACAACTTGTAATTTAAATGAGAATTTTTGTGGACCAAGAGCAAATGTTGAAAATTACATGGATTATTCATATTGCTCAAAAATGTTTTCAACAGGTCAAAAAACCAGAATGAGAGCAGCTTTAACATCTCCAGTAGGTGGAAGAAATAATCTTTGGATTCCTTCAAATTTAACAGCAACAGGAGCGGATGGGAATCTTTATTTATGTGAAGCAGATTTCACATCTAATAAAACTACAGTTTGTGCAGGTGATCAAGTTCAATTTTCAGATATTTCATTTAATAATGTTAGTTCTTGGAATTGGAGTCTTCCAGGCTCTAGTTCGGCAACATCAACAACTCAAAATCCTTTGGTTACCTATGATACGCCTGGAACATACGATGTTAGTTTGGTAGTTTCTGATGGTAGCGTTTCCCAAACCAAAGTTTTAAATTCTTACATTATCGTTCTAGATACAAATGAGAGTCACAATATACCATTTTTAGAAGGGTTTGAAGATCTTGTACATTTAGATTCAAGTGATTTTTGGACAGTTTATAACCCACAAAACAATGCTAAATTTGCCTTGCAAACTGGTGTTGGATTTACTGGTTCAAAATGTGTAAAGCTGGCTAATTTTGGTCAATCCGGAGTGAATTTTGATGAACTTATATCAAAACCAATAAATTTAGATACAATTACTTCTTCAGCAAATATTACTCTTTCATTCCGTTTTTCGTATAAAAAGAGACTTTCAACAAATACTGAAAAGTTGCATGTTTTGATGTCATCAAATTGTGGTGAAACATGGACTGTTAGAAAAACACTTCAAGGGAATAATTTATCTGCTTTGGTGCAATCATCAGCTTGGACTCCAACAGATTCTACTCAATGGACAACAACTCATGTAACTAATATATCATCAATCTATTGGAATAAAAATACACGTTTTAAATTCAAATTCGATGGAGATGGAGGTAATAATTTATACCTAGATAATATTAATATTTATCCTTCTGCACCAACAAATGGTCTTGTTCAAGAAATCCCAGACACAGATGGTGATGGTTTTATAGCTTCTGTTGACTGTAATGACAACAACCCTACAATTCATCCTGGTGCGATAGATTTACCAAACAATGGAGTTGATGAAGATTGTAGCGGTGCAGATTTTACAAATGTTGGTTTTGATGAAATAGCCTTAAATTATGGCTTAAGTATTTATCCAAACCCAGCAGATGAAGAACTTTCAATTGAATATTTTGTTAAAAATTCATCTAAAACGAACATTCAATTACTTGACGTAATGGGTAAAATCATTGTAAATGAAACTATCAATTCTCTTACAGGTAATAATTTAGTTTTCATTCCTACTCAAAATATTGCATCTGGAAGCTATTTAATTAAAGTTTATATCGATGGAAATGAATTGATTAAACAGATTACTATCAAATAAAATTTTTAATTTTTTCAAGAAACGTCCTTTAACTTATTTAAAGGACGTTTTTTTTTGAAATTATCCTGATTTAATCGCATTTATATACATAAAATATGTAATTTTGCTATTCCAAAAATCTCTATTAGAAGCATGGACAAAGTTACTTATGTTGGAAATGCAGATGTATCGGCGATAGATCATTTGTATAAATCGTATAAAATAGATCCTCAAAGCGTGGATTTGGGTTGGCAAAAATTCTTTGAAGGATTTGATTTTGCTCAAACAAATTTCGAAGATGGGGGTGATATTCCAGAAAATTTTCAAAAAGAATTTAAGGTTTTAAACCTGATAAATGGTTACCGAACTAGAGGTCACCTTTTCACAAGAACCAATCCTGTTAGAGAAAGAAGAAAACACGAACCAACTTTAGCAATAGAGAACTTCGGTTTAACTGAAGCTGATTTATTAGAAGTTTTTCATTCTGGAGCAGAAATTGGAATGGGACCATCAACTTTGAAAGATATTATTTTTCATTTGGAGGAAACTTATTGTCAATCAATCGGAATCGAATTTGTTTACATGCGTGAACCAAATCGTATCGAGTGGATGAAAAATAAAATTGAGCTTAAAAATAGACCTCAATTTGACAAAAATCGTAAAATAGAGATTTACAAAAAATTAAATCAAGCAACAAATTTTGAATCTTTTTTAGGTAAAAAATTCGTTGGACAAAAACGTTTTTCTGTTGAAGGTGGTGAAGCCTTGATTCCAGCCTTAGATGTTTTGGTAAACAAAGGTTCAGATTTAGGCGTTGAATATTTTGTAATGGGAATGTCACACCGTGGACGTTTAAATACACTTACAAATATTTTTGAAAAACGACCAAAAGACATTTTCTCAGAATTTGAAGGGAAAGAATTCGATTTCGGAGGTGAATTCGATGGAGATGTAAAATACCACCAAGGATTTACTTCTCATATCAAACTAAAAAATGGTAAAGAGATTGGATTAACACTTTCTCCAAATCCATCGCATTTGGAAGCTGTAGATCCAGTTATCCAAGGAATTGCAAGAGCAAAAATTGATCAAATATACAAAGACGAAAACAAAGTTTGTCCTGTGATGATTCACGGAGATGCGGCTATTGCTGGACAAGGAATTGTATATGAAGTAATTCAAATGCAAACACTTGATGGTTACCGTGCTGGAGGAACAATTCATATTGTGGTTAACAATCAAGTTGGATTTACAACGAATTATTTAGATGCACGTTCTTCGACTTATTGTACTGATGTAGCAAAAACGACACTTTCCCCAGTTTTCCATGTGAATGGAGATGATGTTGAAGCGGTGGTTCAAGCAATGGAAATCGCGATGGAATACCGTCAACATTTCAATAAAGATATTTTTATCGATTTATTGTGCTACCGTAAATACGGACACAACGAAGGTGATGAGCCAAAATTCACGCAACCCAATTTGTATAAACTTATCGAAAAACACCCAAATCCAAAAGATATTTATTTCAAACAATTGGAAGCGGAAGGCGTTTTAACTAAAGAAGATGCAAAAAAATTCGAGGATGAATTTAATGCCTTTTTGGAGGATGAATTTACCATTTCTCGAGAAAATGATAAAGCAATTACATTTGATTTCCTAAAAAATACTTGGGAAGGATTTAGACATAGCAAAGCGGAGGATTTTGACAAATCTCCAGAAACAGGTGTTGACAAAAAGATTTTATTGGAACTAGGAATTAAATTATCTATCCTTCCTGAAGGAAAAAAATATTTCCGTAAAATTTCTAAAATATTTGACGATCGTTTAAATGCTATTAAAGGTGATAAATTAGACTGGGGTTCAGCTGAAATGTTGGCGTACGCTACACTTTTAAATGAAGGAATTCCTGTTCGTGTTTCTGGTCAAGATGTTGAAAGAGGAACTTTTTCTCACCGTCATGCTGTCGTTAAAACAGAAGATACAGAAGAGGAAATTGAAACATTAAACTTACTTTCTGACAAACAAGCAAAATTCTCGATTTACAATTCCTTGCTTTCAGAATATGGTGTTTTGGGTTACGAATACGGATATTCTTTAGCAACACCAAACGGTTTGACAATTTGGGAAGCACAATTTGGTGATTTCTTTAATGGAGCTCAAATTATGATTGATCAATTCATTACAGCTGGTGAAGACAAATGGACAACACAAAGTGGTTTAACCATGTTGTTACCTCACGGATATGAAGGTCAAGGAGCTGAACATTCAAGTGGACGTATGGAACGTTTTTTACAGCAATGCGCTGACTACAATATTCAAGTTGTGAATACTTCTACGCCAGCAAATCATTTTCACTTGTTGAGAAGACAATTGAAGCGTGATTTTAGAAAGCCTTTGGTAGTTTTTTCACCTAAAATGTTGTTACGTTATCCAGATGCAACTTCAACTTTGGATGAAATGGCTAAAGGATGTTTTCAAGAAATTTTAGATGATAAAATTGAAAACAAAAATGCAATTGATACAGTTGTTTTTTGTTCAGGTAAGTTTTATTACGAAATGAAAGTAAAAGCGAAAGAACTTGGAGTTGACAACATGGCTTTCGTTCGTATTGAGCAATTATATCCTTTACCTCAAAAACAAATTGAGGCTGTGATTGCAAGTTACAAAAATGCGAAAAACATTGTTTGGGCTCAAGAAGAACCTGCAAACATGGGTGCTTGGACGCATATCGCAATGAGTTTAAGACATATTCCTTTTATTGGTGTTATGCGTAGATCATCTGCGGCAGCGGCTGAAGGGTCAAAAAAATTACATGAAAAACGTTTGAAACTATTATTTCAAGAGGTTTTTCAGTTTGCAAAAGTTAAAGCTTAAAAAAATTAAAATATAAAAAAATGGCAGTTTTAGAAATGAAAGTACCAAGTCCAGGAGAATCGATTTCAGAAGTAGAAATTGCTTCTTGGTTGGTTTCTGATGGCGATTATGTTGAGAAAGATCAAGCAATTGCTGAAGTTGATTCAGATAAGGCAACTTTGGAACTTCCAGCTGAAGAAAGCGGAATTATTTCCTTGAAAGCCGCTGAAGGTGATGTTGTTAAAGTTGGACAAGTAGTTTGTTTGATTGATACTTCTGCCGAAAAACCTGCTGGTTCAGCTCCTGTAAAAGTTGTTGAAAAAGTAGTCGAAGAAGTTAAAGTTGCACCAGTTGCTGAAAAGACTATTGCTCCAAACCCAGCTCCAGTAAATGAAAAAACTTCTTATGCTAATGGAACTCCATCTATTGCTGCAAGTAAAATTATTGCTGAAAGTGGTTTAAAAGCATCTAAAATTCCAGCAAGCGGAAAAGATGGTCGCATCACAAAACAAGATGTTTTAGCGGCACTTTCAGCAGGAGTTTCTGCTGATGCAATTCAAGGTTGGGGAGGAACAAGAGAACAATCAAGAGAAAAAATGTCGATGTTACGTCGAAAAATAGCTGAACGTTTGGTTTCAGTGAAAAACGACACTGCCATGTTAACTACTTTCAACGAAGTGGATATGCAACCAATCATGGATTTAAGAGCAAAATACAAAGATAGTTTTGCTAAATTCCACGAGGTGAATCTTGGTTTCATGTCTTTCTTTACAAAAGCTGTTACGGAAGCCTTGAACTTGTTTCCAGCGGTGAATGCGCAAATTGATGGTAACGAAGTTATTTACCACAATTATGCTGATATTGGTATTGCTGTTTCTTCGCCAAAAGGTTTGATGGTTCCAATTGTTCGCAATGCAGAGCAAATGACTTTAGCTGAAATTGAGCGTGAGATCAAACGTTTGGCTGTTAAAGCACGTGATGGAAAAATAACTCCAGATGATATGACTAACGGAACATTTACAATTACAAATGGAGGTGTTTTTGGTTCGATGTTATCAACGCCAATTATCAATCCACCTCAATCTGCAATTTTAGGAATGCACAACATTGTTGAACGTCCAGTTGCGATTAACGGTAAAGTTGAGATTCGTCCGATTATGTATGTGGCGCTTTCTTACGACCACAGAATCATCGATGGTAAGGAATCTGTTGGTTTCCTTGTAAAAGTGAAAGAAATGCTTGAAAACCCTGAAAGAATGATATTTGGAGGAAAAGATCCTTTACAAGTATTATTGGGATTGTAGATTTCGATATTTCGACTGATTCAATATAAACATTCTCAGTCAACATTCATATTTAATATTAAGTCGAATCGAAAGGTTCGACTTTTTTTGTGCTTTAAAACAAAAAACTTATATTTGAGTCTTTCTAACAAATAGGAAACATAAGTTATGACTTTCAAATTATTTATTTTAACTTTTCTAATTCTTTCATCAAATCCATGTGAGGAAATTTCCTTGTGGAAAAATTTGTTGGAACACAAAGTACCAACTAATTTGGAGGAAAGATTAAAACTACTCAATGAAAAGGGTTTTGACTTGCAAAATCTATCTGATAAAGGTGGGAAAATCATCAATTTAGATTACTTTCCTGTTGTTGTTAAAGTCTTACCTAAAAATCCAAAAACAGGACAACAATTTACAGCAGAAGAGTTTTTGAATCACCTTCGTTTAAATTCAAATCATTTTGTAAATAAAAAACATGCTTCATTTTCTACTTCACCACTTTTAGGAAAAGAAAATAAAGAGCTTTGGTTTTCCGATAATCCACTTGGTGCAGTCATTCACATAAATATTCCCTTTCCAGCCGGGGATGGCTCAGTTGTTTGTACAGAAAACACTTCGGATCATTGGATTTATCAAACCATTCGAACTCCATGGAGATTTTTTGGACAAGGAAATGATGGTAAACATCCAGTTACTGGTTTACGACAAATGGGCTTCATTAAAAATGAGGATGGATCATATACTTTTTATACAAAAGGTATTGACCGAATGAGTCGAAAATCTCAGGCAATTGTTGCCGAAAATTTGATGAGAAATCCTTTTAAAAGTGCTGATGAATGTTGGGAAAGCTTTCGTCAAGGAATCTATGATTTTGTTGAGCAAAACGGCGGAAATGCAGTTTCTTTGGATTCTACAAAAGTAGAAATTTATAGACCGAAATGGAAAAAGGTGAAGGATTGTAAGTAGAAAAAAATCGGGTATTATAAAAACTATGTGAACTATGTTTTCTATTGTGGTTGAAAATTAATATTATAAATTCATTTGGTCACCCACCTTATTCCTCCTTTCTCTAACGTTCTGTCTTCGCAAAAATAATTTGCTCTTCTCAAGGGAGGAAAAACAAAAAAAGGAACCCTTTCGAGTTCCTTTTCCAATATAGTTTATAAGTTTCAACTAAACTTAGCCTTTCATTTAAGTAGGCTGAGCTTGTCGAAGCCTAATATCTGTAATGTTCTGCTTTGTATGGTCCTTCAACCGCAACACCGATATAATCAGCTTGGTCTTTAGAAAGAACTTCCAATTCAACACCGATTTTAGCTAAATGCAAACGAGCAACTTTTTCATCTAAATGTTTTGGTAACATGTAAACATCGTTTCCGTAAGCAGCAGCATTTGTCCATAACTCTAATTGAGCTAAAGTTTGGTTTGTAAATGAGTTAGACATTACGAAAGATGGGTGACCAGTAGCACAACCTAAATTTACCAAACGACCTTCAGCTAAAATGATGATGTCTTTTCCGTTCACATTGTACATGTCAACTTGTGGTTTAATCTCGATTTTAGATTTACCGTGGTTTCCGTTCAACCAAGCCATGTCGATTTCATTGTCAAAATGTCCAATGTTACAAACGATTGCTTTGTCTTTCATGTTTTCGAAATGACGACCAACAACGATATTTTTGTTTCCTGTTGTTGTAACGATGATGTCACCTAAACCAACAACGGTGTCTAATTTTTTCACTTCAAATCCGTCCATTGCAGCTTGTAAAGCACAAATTGGATCGATTTCAGTAACGATAACTCTTGCTCCAGCACCTTTCAAAGAAGCTGCAGAACCTTTACCAACATCTCCGTAACCACAAACAACAGCAACTTTTCCAGCCATCATTACGTCAGTAGCACGACGAATAGAATCCACTAAAGATTCTTTACATCCGTATTTGTTATCAAATTTAGATTTAGTAACAGAATCATTTACGTTGATTGCTGGCATAACTAAAGTTCCGTTTTTCACTCTTTCGTATAAACGGTGAACACCAGTTGTAGTTTCTTCTGATAAACCTTTGATTGCAGCAGTTAATTCAGGAAAACGGTCAAAAACCATGTTCGTTAAATCTCCACCATCATCCAAAATCATGTTCAATGCTTCACCATTTTTGAATGCAAAAATTGTTTGCTCAATACACCAGTCAAATTCTTCTTCGTTCATACCTTTCCAAGCATAAACTGGAACTCCTGTTGCAGCAATTGCAGCAGCAGCGTGATCTTGTGTAGAGAAAATGTTACAAGATGACCAAGTAACTTCCGCACCTAAAGCAGTTAATGTTTCGATTAAAACTGCAGTTTGAATCGTCATGTGAAGACAACCTGCAATTCTAGCTCCAGATAATGGTTTTGAAGCACCATATTCAGCTCTTAATGACATTAAACCTGGCATTTCAGCTTCAGCTAAAGTGATCTCTTTACGACCCCAATCTGCTAAAGTGATGTCTTTAACTTTGTAAGCCAATTTTTCTTGTGTGTTATTCATATTGCTATATTAATTCTTAATTTAGAAATGCAAAGATACAAAACAGCTTTTTAGAAAAAAAATTTATTTTATTGATTTAAGAATCAGGATTATAAAATATGTTAAACCTTAGAAACTGTTTTGATTTTATCCAATTTTAATATTACAAGTCTTTTTAGCTAAAATTATCGTTGGAATTTCCGGAAATAGCGTAAACTATTACCGAAATTTCCGCCTCAATTCACTTAAAAATACATTGTAATCTCTTCATTAATAAATTCAAAACAGTTTCTTAAATTTGCTAAAAGGACTTAAAAATGTTTAACTTTGCCTTCAAAAACGAATTATGGCTGAAGTAGGAATTATTATGGGAAGTAAATCAGATTTACCAATCATGCAAGAAGCGGCAAAAATTTTAAAACAATTTGATGTTTCGTATGAAATAAATGTTGTTTCTGCTCACAGAACGCCTGAATTAATGTTAGAATACGCTCAAAATGCTCACAAAAAAGGTATAAAAGTTATCATTGCTGGAGCTGGAGGTGCTGCACATTTACCTGGAATGACAGCTTCATTGACTCCACTTCCTGTTATTGGTGTTCCAATAAAATCTTCTAATTCAATTGATGGTTGGGATAGTATTTTATCAATCTTACAAATGCCAAATGGAATTCCAGTTGCAACAGTTGCTTTAAACGGTGCAAAAAATGCTGGAATTTTAGCCGCAAAAATAATCGCTTCATCCAATCCAGCATTACTTCAAAAAATGCTTGATTACGCGGAACAATTAAAAAACGAAGTGTTGGAAAGCGCTAAGAATTTGGATTAACTTCGTTGCTGCTTCGCGGTGTTAGATTTTAAGATATTAAGACAATTCTTAACTCTTAATTTTTCACTTTAATTTTTTAAAGGAAACTGAGCCTGTCGAAGTTTCACTCTTCACTCTCTTTAAACCAACTCGTATATTTCACGTAATTATTTGCAATTCGCTGCACTTCGCCCTCAAATAATTCAGGACTCAAGGTTTTTACTTTTTTTGCTGGTATTCCTGCGTAAATACTCCACGATTCAACACGAGTTCCTTCCAATAAAACTGCTCCTGCTGCAATGATGCAATTTGATTCGATGTAACAATTATCCATCACAATCGATCCCATTCCAATCAGTACATTATCTTCAACGGTACAACCGTGAACAAGTGCATTATGACCAATTGAAACATTATTTCCTAAAATGGTTTTTGTTCCCGCCTGTCCGGCAGGCAGGTTTTCATAGGTGCAATGAATCACTGCTCCATCTTGAATGTTCACGCGATTTCCCATTCGGATGGAGTTTACATCTCCACGAACAACTGCTGAAAACCAAACGGAACATTCATCTCCCATGATGATATCACCCACAAGTGTTGCGTTTTCTGCAAACCAACAATCTTTACCAAATTGAGGTTCAAATCCTCTACACTTTTTTATTAATGCCATCTGTCTTAATTTTTTTTACGAGTTTAAGCTTTGATAAAAACGAAATTTTCTTTTTAGGATTATCACTAATTAGGTAAGCATAAGCACTTAAATTATCACTTTTGTCAAGAAGTACTTTTAAAATTGCCAAAATTGGTAGAGCTAAAAACATTCCTCCAACTCCAGCAATTGTTCCACCGATAATTACTCCAATCATAGAGGCTAAAGCATTAATTCTAACTTTCGAACCCACAATTTTTGGAATTAAAATATTATTATCAATAAATTGAACAAAAATATTCACAACAATGACACCTGTTATTAAACTTAAATCACTTGAGCCAACTAAAGTCATCAGGATTGAAATCACACAAGCCACTAAAATTCCTATATATGGAATTAAGTTTAAAATACCTGTTAAGATTGCTAAAAACACAAAATATTTTAGTCCGATAATCCACAAACCAAAACCAGTTAAAAGAGAAACAACTAACATTTCAATTAAAAGTCCTAAAATATAATTTCGGATTACGTGATTTATTTCGTTTATTACAATTTTAATCGTACCTTTTTTGGAATCTGAAAACAATAAATTAACAAATTGAATCAAATTTTTACGGTAAATTAAAATCAAAAAAGTGTAAATTGGAATTAAAATCGTATTCATTAAAATATCGGTGATACTTCCTAAAGATTGAAACGAACTTGATGGACTAATTTCATTTGAACTGACAGATTTCTCTAAAAATAGTTTTTGATCGACAGCACTGATGTGAAATTGTTCATTAATCCAGGATTGAATATGCTTGTAATGCAAATTAAGGTTTTTAGTAATTTCTGGTAAATCTTCAAAAAGTGAACTTATTTGTTTGCTTAATGTGAAAAACAACAAAACAAAAGAACCAATTGCAAGAAGTAAACTTAATAATACTGCTAATTCATCAGGGAAAAACCATTTTTTTGTTAAAAATGAAACTATAGGGAAAAGAATAATTGCGAAAATAAAACCTAAAATAATTGGAAAAAGTATGTTTTGAGCGATGTAAACGAAAAAAAATAGTACGACTATTATAAAAAATGAATACGCAATTTTTTTTTTGTTATTTTCAGAATTTAAAGATGATTTTTCGACCATTTTTCACAATTACTTAGTTGAAAATTAATAATTTTATTCGTACAATAAATATTTTGCTCTAATTTTTCTAAATTCTTGTATTCCTGGTCGCCAAGATTGACGAATATCTTTGGCACTCCAGCCTTCATAAACTTGTCTTCTGAGTTCGGACGTTCCAGCCAATCGATCGAAAAAGTGAGGTTGATTGATAAATTCAACCGTATCTCCTAAATGTTTTTTGGCATCCAAAAGCCAATTTAGATTGATGTCATACATGCGTTTTTTTGCATGTTCGCTCAAATCATGTCCTTTACAAACACGATTTTCCCAAAGTGGATTTTTTGCTCCAACATTTGGTAAAGGTGTAAAGGTATAGCCCAAATCTGGGAATAATGGATGTCCAAACATTTCAAAAGGTCTGTCCGTTCCCCTTCCAATACTTACCGTTGTAGCTTCAAAAAAACACAAACTTGGGTACAAAGAAACAGCAATGTCAGATTTTAAATTTGGACTTGGTGGAATCGTAATTGGGTATTTCATTTTTCGCGTATAATGTTTACACGAAATCACGTTCAAATTACATAAAAGACCTTCACTCAACCAATATTCTCCATTAATCATCAAAGCATATTCGCCAATGGTCATTCCATAAACAATTGGAACAGGGTGCATTCCGATAAATGAGCGAAAACGCAATTCTCTGACTGGACCATCAACATAATGTGTGTTTGGGTTAGGTCTATCCAATAAAATTAAAGTCTTTTGATTTTCAGCACAAGCTTCCATTACGTAATGCAAAGTTGAAATATAGGTGTAAAAACGAACACCAACATCTTGTACATCAAACAAAACGACATCAATATCAGCCAATTGTGAAGGTTTTGGTTTTTTGTTGTTTCCGTACAAAGAAATCAATGGAATTCCCGTAACTGGATCTATTCCACTATAAACCTTTTCGCCAGCATCAGCATCTCCACGAAAACCATGTTCAGGAGAAAAAACCTTTTGAATCGTTATTCCTAAACTAAGTAAAGTGTCCACCAAGTGAGTGTTTCCTATCGTGGAAGTTTGATTCCCAACAATTGCAACACGTTTTCCAACTAAAGAATCCAAATACAAATGCATACGCTGATTTCCAAGTTGAATTGGATGTTGTTTGGTTGGTTTTTCTAAAGTAACGGTGTAAATTTCTGGATCGTGATTTTCGATAACGTGATTCTCAACAACTTGTTTGTCTTTCTTCTTTTTGAAAATTTTATCTTTTAAACCACAGGAACAAATGAAAATCAATAAAATACTTTTTAAGCACAAAAGCTTTGTGTACCTTCGCACTTTAAAATGGTATAAATTGAAATTTGAATTATTCATAGCCCTTAAAAATCTCAAAAACGAAGTAGCTGGTAAAAAGGTATCCCGACCAATCGTTAAAATATCTATTATTAGTATCAGTTTGGCTATGTTGGTTAATATTATTACAATAGCCGTTGTAATTGGTTTCCAAAATGAAGTAAGCAACAAAGTTTTAGGCTTTGGTTCACACGCTTTCGTAAATTCTGCAAGCTCTGCATCCTTATTTGAAAACGAACCAATTTTAAAAAAACAAGTCTTTCTTAGTCAAATTAAAAATCTTCCTTTTGTAAAAAACGTTCAAGCAATTGCTTATAAACCTGCGATTTTACAATCCGACAAAAGTAAGCTTTCTCGTCAAGAAAAGCAAACTTCGAAAAGCTCGGTTAGTAAAAATACAGCAAAACGACAAGAAATTCAGAGTGTTTTGGTAAAAGGCGTTGACGAAGATTATAATTTTGATTTTTTCAAAGAAAATTTAATCGCTGGAAGACTTCCAAATTACAAATCAAAAGAAGCTTCAGAAGAAATTATCATTTCAAAACGCATCGCAAATGACTTAAATTATCAAGTTGGCGACCGTGTTAGTGCTTTTTTTGTGAAAAATCAACCCATAAAAAAATTCTTCAAATTAGTTGGAATTTTTGAAACAGGCATGGAGGATTTCGATAAAAAAATGATTGTTTCAGATATTCGTCAAATTCAACTGTTAAATGATTGGGGAATAAAATCTGAAATTCAGGTTTTAGACACACTCACAAAAGGACATTTGGTTATCAAAGCGGATATCAATGGTGGAAATGGAAACTACCGCTACGATTGGGGAAAAGGCTACGAAAATTTCGCTGGTTTCATTTGGTATCCGACAAACGACACGATATTTAGATTGATAACTTCCGATTATTGGATGTTTATCGATGGTCGAGGAGAAGAAAATACCTTGCCAGATACAAGTTATTTGAAAGCAACAATTGAATTAAAAAAAGGTGAAACTGATTCCAAACTAAACCTTCCTTTTATTACAAACGCTGACGGAACAGTAAAGCGAAAATTCATCAGCGACACAAAATTTGATGTTTACACACATAATAAAACAGTTCATTTTGAAAAAATAAACGGTAAAGGAAGTTACCAAAATTACATTGGATCATTTGAAATAAATTTCCATTCTTGGGAGAACTTTGACACGCAAATTGATGAACTAAAAAAAATAATTAACTTCAATTTTTCGAATCAAAAGCAAGATTTGAAAGTCAGTAGCATCAAAGAAAACCAGCAAGAAATTTTTGTTTGGCTTGCCTTTCTCGACATCAATGTTTGGATTATAATCATTTTAATGCTCATCATCGGAATCATCAACATGGGTTCAGCTTTGTTAGTCATGATTTTACTCAAAACACCTTTCATTGGTTTGATGAAATCGCTTGGAGCAAATTCGTGGTCGATTCGGAAAATATTTTTGTACCAAGTTTCTTTTTTGATTTTGAGAGGAATGTTTTGGGGAAATTTAATCGGTGTTGGCTTGTGTTTACTTCAAGATTATTTCAAAATCATCAAATTAAATCCAGAAGTGTATTACCTCAATGCTGTTCCAATCGAATTAAATTTAACTTCTATTTTGTTGATAAATGTAGTTACTTTGATTGTTTGTAGTTTGGCGATGATTATTCCTTCGTATGTCATTACACGCATTAATCCGAGTAAATCTATACGATTTAATTGAAAAACTCACACTTTGTCTAATAATTAGTAACTTCGCAACAATCTTTCAAAAGCATGATTTTACGTTTATTCTTAGGAAATCAACTTGCGGTATTATTTTTAATACCTTTAGTTGTCTTTGGATATTTGTTTTGTAATCATTCAATCGGCTATTTTGAATACACAAGTAGTTTGGATTTAGGTTTGTGGGGACTTGTGAAAGTAAAAGAAATCGCAAATTACCTTCCTTGGTTGAGTGGGATTTTGGTTTGTCTAAATGCTTATTTGCTGAATTTTTTCTTCAACCGAAATGGCTTTCACGAAAAAAACAGTTACGTCGTTTCTTTGTTGTATGTCATTTTGATGAGTTATTACAGGTCATTTTATTATGCGGATGGTTTACTTTTAGCTCATACCTTTATTTTAATTGCTTTCATGTTGATTTTTCAACTGGAATACAACCAAGAAGGACGTAAATTATCTTTTAATTTTGGTTTTTTCTTTGGTGTAGCAATTACTTTTCATCCAGCATTGATTTTTATTTTACCTTTTGTTTGGTTAATGATGACCCGAATTCGTCCTTTTGTTTTTCGAGAAGCGATTTTAGTTTGCTTTGGAATGGCAGTTCCAATTCTTTATTCGCTGATTTTGGCTTTTTATGTGAACAAAGAAATCAATTTTAACTTTATTGAGTCAACAAAAAGATACACGCAAAAAGAATTGATTTTTTTAGTTTCACTCGTTTTATTTGCTCTTTTACTTATTACTTCTTGGGTTGGAATTCGAAATAAAACATTAAAAAGTTCGATTCGTTTTCGTAAAAACACCCAAGTACTTTATTTGTTTCTTTGGTTCTCCATCGGACTTGGAACGGTAGATTGGATTTTTTATCAACAATACGAATGGTTTTGTTATAGCACCTTACCAATCGCCTTATTTCTACCATTTTCTTATTTGAACGTCAAGTACACATTTATCTCTGACATTCTTTTTTACACCGTTTTTGGCTTTTCTGTTATTAAGTTTTTTATTTAATTTAAGGTTTCTCTTTATATTATACTTACTTTTGCAGGCATTACTGAAACGTTTAAGTACATGAAATTTGGAGTTGTAACCTTTCCCGGTTCAAATTGTGATGAAGACATGATTTATGTCTTGGAAACAAAATTAGGTCAAAA
This sequence comes from Bacteroidota bacterium, assembly GCA_040386975.1. Lineage (GTDB taxonomy): Bacteria > Bacteroidota > Bacteroidia > Flavobacteriales_D > Crocinitomicaceae > M2408. The sequence goes on from JAZKEO010000006.1 coordinate 255,037, forward strand.
AGTTGAAAAGCTTTGGCACAAAGATGCAGATTTAAAAGGTAGTGATTTTATCGTCTTGCCTGGTGGATTTTCTTACGGAGATTACCTGCGTTCTGGAGCAATCGCAAAATTATCCCCAATCATGGGAGAAGTAATCAAACACGCTAACAAAGGTGGTTATGTGATGGGAATCTGTAATGGTTTTCAAATCCTTACCGAATCTGGTTTGCTTGAAGGAGCACTTTTACACAACGATACACAAAAATTCATCTGTAAAAATGTCTTTTTAAAAGCTTCTAGTAAAAAAAGTGCTTTGACAAATGGTTTGGATACGGAAAGAACGTACAAAATTCCAATCGCTCACGGTGAAGGAAGATTTTATGCTCCACAAACTACCATCGATTCTATTTTAGAAAACGACCAAGTACTTTTCAGATATGCTTCTGAAGATGGAATTATTTCAGATGAGTTTAATCCAAATGGTTCAATCAACAACATTGCTGGAATCTGTAACAAAGGACGTAATGTTTTTGGTATGATGCCGCATCCAGAAAGAGCTTCTGATTCTGAAGTGAATAATGAGGATGGAAAACTTTTGTTTGAATCGATTTTGAAATTTTGTTAACCTAAAAAATACTATACAATTTTATGAACATTTTATTGCTTGGATCAGGTGGTCGAGAACATGCTTTGGCATGGAAAATTAGTCAAAGCTCAGAATTAGACAAATTATTTATCGCTCCAGGAAACGCTGGTACAAAAGCTCACGGAATCAATGTAAACATTGATGTAATGGATTTTCCAGCAATCAAAGAATTTTGTTTAGAAAATGGGATAAATATTGTAATTGTTGGACCTGAAGATCCTTTGGTAGAAGGAATTTACGATTATTTTGTAAATGATCCAGCTCTAAAAGCTGTCTCAGTAATCGGTCCATCAAAAAAAGCTGCTCAATTAGAAGGAAGCAAGGATTTTGCTAAAAAATTCATGTTCAAACACGGAATTCCAACAGCAAAATATGCAACTTTCACAAAGGATACTTTGAAAAAAGGCTACGAATTTTTGGAGTCTATGAAAGCTCCGTATGTATTGAAAGCTGACGGATTAGCTGCGGGAAAAGGTGTTTTGATTTTAAACGACTTGGAAGAAGCTAAAAAAGAGCTTAAATCCATGCTTACAGACGGAAAATTTGGTAAAGCAGGAAAACAAGTTGTTATCGAACAATTTTTAAAAGGAATTGAATTATCGATGTTTGTAATAACAGACGGAGAATCATATAAAATTTTACCTGAAGCCAAAGATTACAAGCGCATTGGCGAAGGCGACACAGGTTTGAACACAGGTGGAATGGGAGCCGTTTCTCCAGTTCCTTTCGCAACTTCAACTGTTAAAGAAAAAATTGAAAATCAAATCATTATACCAACAATCAAAGGTTTGAAAGCCGATGGATTAGTTTATAAAGGTTTCATCTTTTTCGGATTAATCATGGTGAAAGGCGAACCTTATGTGATTGAATACAATTGTCGTTTGGGAGATCCTGAAACAGAAGTGATTATTCCGCGTTTAAAATCTGATTTACTGGATTTATTTGAAGGCGTTGCATCAAATACTTTGTCTGAAAGAGATATACAATTCGATGATAGGAGTTCCGCAACGGTGATGATGGTTTCTGGAGGTTATCCAGAGGATTATGAAAAAGGAAAAGTTATTTATGGTCTAAATGCGATTACAACAAGTATGGTTTTTCACGCAGGGACAAGTTCTGATGGACCAACCGTTTTATCAAACGGAGGTAGAGTTTTGGCTGTAACTTCACTTGGAAAAACACTTGAGTTGGCTTTAGACAAATCTTACGCAAGTATTTCAAACATCGAGTTTGAAAAAGCATTTTTCAGAAAAGATATTGGAAAAGATGTACTTTTATCAAAAAATTAATATTAAAGGTGGGTTCTAAAAATTGAATTCTATCAAAAAACAAAAATAATTAAATAAGATTCGAGGCATATTTTTTTTAAAATAGCCAATGTTATTGAAAAAAAAATATAACGAAGAAGGTTGTTTGATTGTTTTGTTCCCTTTGGGTTTTAAAAGCTTTTAAAATCTTGCTTCAAAATTATTCTCATTATCCCGATAGTGATTCATAATTTTTCATTATCTTTGAAAAGCTTTTAAAATTTTGATGAATTGAATTTTTAGAACCCACCTTATATCTTGTAAATCACAAAATGGATATTGCTCATATAGTCATCTTATTATCCTTACTTTTATCTGCTTTTTGTTCAGGTGTTGAAATTTCTTTTATCACTTCTAACCGTTTAAAAATTGAGTTAGACAAAAACAAAGGCTCCTTAAACGGTCGAATTTCAGCTTATTTTTATAACAACGAAGGACATTTTATTGCCACTTTATTGCTTGCAAATAACGTAGCATTGGTTTTGTTTGGTATTTATTTTGCTCAAATTTTAAATCCAATCATTGAATCTTGGGGAGTTAGCAATACTTTTTTATTGCTTTTAATTCAAACGATTTTCTCAACTATTTTGGTTCTAACCTTAGCTGAATTTCTTCCAAAAGCGATTTTTCAATTGAATCCGAATGGTTTTTTGAAAACATTTTCAATTCCAATGTTTTTGATTTATTGGATCTTGTATTTTCCAACAGGAGTAATTATGTTCATCAGCACGCAATTTTTAAAATTGTTTAAGATTGAACTGAAAAACAACGAAAAAGTATTCTCAAAAGTCGATTTAGAACATTACGTTCAAGATTTAAACAAACGTATCAAAGAAGAAGAAGATTTTGGAAATGAAATGCAGATTCTTCAAAAAGCACTTGATTTTTCAAAAATTAAAGCACGTGATTGCATGGTTCCACGACCAGAATTGATTTCAATTAGCGTTGATTCCGAAATTGAAAAATTGCACAAATTATTCATTGATACGGGAATTTCCAAGATTTTAATTTATAGGGACAACATTGACAACGTAATTGGTTACGTTCATAGTTTTGAATTATTCAAAAAACCAAAAACAATTTCTGAAGTCTTGCGTTTTTTAACCTTTGTTCCAGCAGCTATTCCTGCTAAAGAATTGTTAGAAATTTTCGCCAAAAAGAAATCAAATATTGCTATAGTTGTTGATGAATACGGAGGAACAGCGGGAGTTGTAACGATTGAAGACATCATTGAAGAAATTTTCGGAGAAATTGAAGACGAACACGATACTGAAGATTGGTTGGAAGAAAAAATTTCGGACACAGAATACCGTTTTTCTGCTCGAATTGAAATCGATTATTTGAACGAAAATTACAATTTTACTTTCAATGATTCGGAAGAATATGAAACTTTAGGTGGTTTTATAATCCATCAATTGGAAACAATCCCAGAAGCTGGAACGGAAATCGAAATTTCTAATTTCAAGTTAATTATCGAAGAAGTTTCAGACAGAAGAATTGAAATCGTTCGACTTTTACTTGTTGATTAAGCTTTTTTTAGAATTAAAATAAGTTCTTCTAATCGAGCTTCTTGCATTACAATTTCAGGAATAATCTCATGTTTTAACAATTCTTTTTCGGTCGTTTTTCCCCAAGCGATGATTTTTGTTTCTTCACTCACTTTATTGGATTTCAAAAAAGCATTTACATTGCTCGGGCTGGTAAAAACAAGCACATTGATTTTTTCTTGAAAGTCAATTTCTTCCAAACAGGTTTCGTATAAAAAAAGCGTTTGAATGAAATCCGATTCAATGTATTTTTCAATTGTTCCCTTGCTTTCAGTTGATTTAATGAAACAAATGGAGCGTTTGTTTAACCAAAGATTCAATTCTTTTGAAACTTCTTCTGGATTACCAGCGTGTTGACCAAAAAAAGCGACTTCAAATCCTTTCTGTTGAATGTAATTTTTCGTCGCTTCACCAATACAAGCGATCTGAATTTCTGACTTATGTTTTTGATTGGCTAAATAAAAGTCAAAGGCATTTTTACTTCCGAAAAAAACAACTTCTGTTTCAATAGCTTTTTCATTTTCTAAAGCTTTAAAGGAAATAAAAGATTGAGCATAAAGCTTTATGTCATTTTCAGAACAAAAGGCATCTAAAAGCTTTATTTCGTTTTTGTTTTTTGTTATAAGAAGTGATGAAATGTTCACTTTTTTAAGACTTGAACAATATTTTCAGCTGTTAAATCAAAGTTCTCATTTGTGAAATGATGAATTTTTGCTCCTTCTTGCCATGATTTAGCAAACGAAAGGTAAACAGAATTTTCATTTTCGCAATAAACTCCCAATGGCAATTGACAGCCACCGTCCATTAAATTCAACACTTTTCGCTCGATAGAAATTTGTTTGGCAACCGCTTTGTGATTGATTTTTTGCATGATGTCAAACATGCGTGTATCGTTTTCACGAATTTGTAAACCCAAAACTCCTTGTGCTGGAGCAGGAACAAATTCTGTTGGATTTAAAACTTCCACGTGAAAATCAGATAAATCCAATTTCAAACGATCAACTCCTGCTTTTGCTAGTAGAATCGCGTCGTAATTTCCATCTCGTAATTTCTGAATTCTAGTTGGAACATTTCCTCTCAATTCTTTGATTTCTAAATCAGAGCGATACGCAACAACCAAGGATTTTCTTCTCGCTGATGAAGTTCCGATGACCGAATTTTGAGATAAATTCCATTTTTTGGAAGTATCAACTTTATCTTTTAAAATTAACAACAATTCAGATGCGTCTTCTCTTTCAGAGACTGCTGCAATCATCAAACCTGTTGGCGGATTTGTCTCTAAATCTTTGTGCGAATGTACCGCTAAATCAATTGTTTTTGCCAACAATTCGTTTTCAATTTCTTTAGTGAAAAATCCTTTTCCTTCTAATTTATCGAAGCTTAAATCCTGAATGGCATCTCCCTGTGTGATGATGATTTTTATTTCTACCTCACAATTTAAGTTTTCAAGTTGTTTTTTAACGTGATTCGCTTGCCACAAAGCCAAATCACTCCCTCTTGAACCGATAATAATTTTTTCCATCAATATTTTAGATTATTCGATAATTAGATTTTTGGATTATTAGACTGTGAAACTTGAGCCTATCGAAATTTCACTCATAACTCCTAACTCATAATTCATAACTCAATTCAGTTTTTCAAAAGAATTTCTTTTGCCATCAACATCGGAACGCTCATGTATTTTTTCTCCATGTAAGCAATGATTTTATCCAAAACTTCACGAGAATCTTCGTTCAAGCCTTCCAACTCATTTTTGAAAACGTGATTTACCGCTGTTGATTTGATGTCTTTTACCATCATTGGAACTTCACGCATCGCAATTTCAACTTTTCTCAAACGATTTAATTGCTGAAATTCAAAGATTGCTTCAGTCAAAATTTCATTAACGTGTGTAATTTCTTTCGAGCGTTCCTTCAAATTTTTATCTGAAAGTTTTTGTAAATGATCTACAGAAATGTGAACAACATCATGACTGTCAACAATTTGTCTGTCTAAATCTGTTGGAATGGCGATATCGATAACCACTTTTTGAGCTGTTTCTCCTTGAAGTAAATTTGTGTAAATTTCTGGTGTAATCACATGATTTTCAGCACCAGTACAAGAGATGATAATATCAAAACCTTTGGCGTAATTTTTGAGCTCAGCTAATTGCAAAGCCTCACCATTCAAATCTTTTGCTAAAGTTTCTGCTTTGGAAAATGTTCTGTTGAAAACCGTGAAATTTTTGTATCCGTGTTTTCTCAAAAATTTACCCATGTTTGTATTTGTAACTCCAGCACCGACAATCAAAACTCGTGCATCAACATGAATATTCATATCACGCAAAGTGTGGTAAGCTAAAGCAACAACAGAAACTGGTTTTGAAGCAATACTCGTTTCAGTATAAACGCGTTTTGCTGTCTCAACCGTATGACGAATCACCAAACGAATAAAATCGCCCGTCAAACCAAAACTTTTTGATAAATCGAAAGCCGAACGAACTTGGGTAATAATTTCTCTTTCGCCAACAATCATCGAATCAACCGAAGATGCCACTTGTAAAATATGTTCAATTGCACCCAATCCATTATAAACTTGAGCAATATCAACAAATTTTAAAATTTGCTCGTTTTCAAATGCTGGATATAAAGTTTTAAAGAAATCAACTAAAAATTCTTGAGAAATATCTCTTTTAGAACAAAAAGCATATTCAACTCGGTTACACGTCGATAAAAACATCAATTCATCTAATTGCATCGAACCTTTTAAGAAATTCAATCTATCTGACTGATTTTCAGATTCAATATGCAACTTTCCTACTTCAGAAACATCTAAATTACGGTGCGTAAAAGCTATGATATGAAATGATGTCAACATGTGTTTTTCTAAAACCTACGCAAAAGTGCGAACTTTAGATTGCATGATTGTCATATTTTTGTCAAAAAGCTTAATTTAGAATTGATTTAAATAGTAGGGAGACGTAAGATTTTAGATGAAAGACATAAGATTTTAGACAAAAGATAGTTGAATAAAATTAAATGCTATATTTATACTTATGAAAATAATCATTTTTATATTATTTGTGATAAGTTTTAATATTTTTTTTCACAAAATCTTGTGACGAATCCATCATTTGAAAATGTCTCTGAATGTCCTTTTTCATTAGATTTAGAAGCATATACTTCAGACTGGAAGTCAGCTAGAGAATCACCAGACTATTTTAACACCTGTTCAACATCCTCCGTTGCTGACGTCCCTAATAATAACTTTGGATACCAGCAACCTTATTCTGGAAATGCATATATTGGTATGCTAACTTACAGGTCAGATAGTTGTTTATACACAGAAGCTGCTTCAGTGCAATTAATTTCACCACTATTAATTGGTCAAACCTACTATGTGTCTTTAAGGGTTAACTTAACCATTGATAATATTACAGAGTCAAATTCTGCTAATAATAAAATTGGTGTTCAATTTTCTAGAGTAAATTATTCACCAAACTCTCCAAGCCCAATTAATAATTTCGCTCATATTTGGTCAGATTTAATAATCACAGACACCTTGAATTGGACTATAATTTCGGGTTCATTTGTTTCAGATTCCGTTTATAACTATTTGAATTTAGGAAATTTTTTTGATAAACCTTTTGTTGATACTATTACCTTTGGAACTGTATTTGGTGCATATTATTTTATCGATGACGTTTGCGTCTCTACAGATTCATTATATACTGTGAATTATAGTTATACAAGTATTAATGAAAATGAAAACAATAGGTTTAAAATTTCCCCAAACCCAGTTTCTGACATTTTAATTCTCGAAAACATTCATAAAACAATGAGTTATGAAATTTTTGATATTATTGGAAATTTAATTGATAAAAATAATATTGACAAGTCAAATAACTCAATAGATGTTTCAAAATTTCCAAATGGAATCTACTATCTAATATTAAACGAAGAAGTAAGCAAATTTATTATCAGTCATTAACAAAAAAAGACATCAAACCAAACTTTCAAATTAAATCTGGTCTAATGTCTTTCATCTAAATTCTAAAATCTCGATCTACCAATAAATTTCCTCATTTTCATAAACGTCCCAAGAAATTTTTTCGTCTCCAAATTTGACGTATTTGTTAACAGGAATTTCGATGATAATTTTCACGCGTTGTACACGGATTTTATCTTTTTTCGGGTAAAAGAAACTTGGGTTTATGAGCAATTTTGTTGAATCAAGTTGAATTTTATGTTCGATGTTTTTTGCTTTTGATAAGGCATTTTCGTAAGAATAACTGTTTGCACTGAAGTTTTGATAAACGTGATACAAGCTGTCTTTTGATTCTCTGTAAATGAATTCAACATCTTTTGAATACAAGTTGTTTCCTTTCAGAATAATTGCGTGTCTAAACGGATGATCGTGTCCATTTTTTATCTCAAAACCGTCTAGATTTGCACGTGTTTCTTTCATGAATTCAAGTTCTAATTCAGGACAATTTATACTTGCAATTTCTTTTTCAATTTCTCTTTCTGTGACGAAATCACGACTCGTTTTAAATGAAAGGTAAATACAAATAATGGAGCCAACAATTCCCAAAGCGAATAGGGAAAGTGAACTGATTTTTGTCCATTTTGATTTCACTTTCATCAAAATATAGGTTCCATTTGAAATCAAGAACAAAACAAGAGAAAATGTAACTAAAATTACTCCTAAATACACAAAAATCAAGTCGTTAGAATCGCTCAAGAGGAGTTCACTCAATTGATTTAAAGATAAATATCCGTTTTCAGCAACGATTGGAATAAAACGTAAACCTCCAAAAAATAAGATGGTAAAAACGATTAAAAAGAAAAGTCCCGTTCCAATTAATCCTATTCCTACAACAGATGAAATCAAACGTCCGATGCTACTGAATCTTCGGGTGTAACTGTCGTCTTTTCTAATTCTTTCGGCAAAAGAAGTAGAAGAATTTTTAACGCGTTTTGCTGCTTGTTCGATTTCTTCTTTTACACTGTCAACGGTAATTGGTTTTCCTTGCATACGCAAACGGTCGATGGTAGAATTCGTTTTTGGAATAACCAACCATAAAATGATGTAAAGTGGGAAACCAAAACCTCCAACAAATAAAAAGATAAGGAAAATGATTCGAATAACGATTACATCAACATGAAAATAGTTCGCAATACCAGAACAAATACCAGCAATTTTTGCGTTTTCAATGTCGCGGTACAAACGTTTTTCTTTCGTAAACGATTCTTGCTCAAATGCATTTTCAAAAGTTTTGTTAGAATCTTGCGTTTCATTTTCTTCCTCGATAAAATCTTCTGGATTTCCCAAGGTTTTTATTACGGACTCAATATCCTCTTTTTCAAGAACTTGTTTTTTATCGCTCATCAAAAGTTGACACAATTCTGCAATACGCAATTCGATGTCTTCCATGATGTCCTTCGAACCTTTTTGTCCGTGAAGATTTTTCTCCAATCGACTGATGTATTCATGCAATAATTCGTACGCATCTTCTTCAATCATGAAGTTTAAACCTTTTATGTTTACTGAAATTGTCTTTTTCATAACCTTAATTTTAATTAGTTGATTTAGTGATTTTTTGAACTGCAAAATTTAAGTCTTCCCAAGTTGAACTGAGTTCTTCCAAGAAGGTTTTTCCCATTTTGGTAATGGAATAATACTTGCGTGGCGGTCCAGATTGAGATTCCTCCCATCTGTAAGTTAATAATTCCATGTTTTTTAGTCGGGTCAGCAAAGGATATAAAGTTCCTTCTACCACAATTAATTTTGCATCTTTCATGGTAACCAAAATTTCAGAAGGATAAGCTTCACTTTGATCTAAAATCGATAAAATGCAATATTCTAAAATTCCCTTTCGCATTTGGGCCTGTGTGTTTTCTAAACTCATTTTTCTTGAATTAAAAAGTTTTTACATTGCAAAGATATATATAAAACATTGTATTATGCAATACATAGTACTAAAATTATAAAATTTTAACAAATTGGACTTTCGACAGGATCAAGTATCTCAGTCGAATAATCCAATTATCTAAAGATCTAAAAATCTAATTTAGAGGTGATTGTGTGATAATTTCGTACAGCAACTTTATAAGCTGGAGAAGCATTTTCATTTTTTAATTCAAGGACTGAATCAATTTCAACTTTCAATTCAGGATATTTTTTAATAAATTTGATTAACAAATAGATGCTGTAAACATGTAAAGCAACCTTGTTTTTTTTGTCTAAGATAAAATCGACAAGTAAATCAATTAATTCAGACTCTCGATAATCTGTTAATTCTAGTTGATTTAAAATATTGACAATGTTTCTTAGCACTGTTTGATTATTGGTGTCAAATAAAATATCAATTAAACGTTTTTCATGTTTTTGAACAAAACTTGGATTTTCTTGACATAAATGAATCATAATCCAAGAAGCATGTTCTGCAAAAGGATATTCCATTTTTGTTTGAACCATCAAAAATAAATCTTCACTTAACTTTTTATTAGCTAAGATTTGAGGAATAATCTCTGTGAAATTGCGATTTTCCTTAAACTTTGTTACGATTTCTATTAATTCTTCCAAAACAAATTTTTTGTAAATTTAGATTTTTACTTTTAAAGTCCAAAACTACTAACCTATAACTACTCACTCATAACTAAAAAAGTGGTATTGTTTTTGAAAGATAAATTAATTCGTAATTTTGCATAATACTTTTATTGACTCTCAGTTTCCACTAACACATGAAAAATTTCACCCTTTTAATTTTTTTAAGCCTCATTTTCACTTCTTGCATTGAAATCAATGATTTTATCTCAATAAATAGTGATGGAAGCGGAACGTTTAAATACACAGTTAATTTAAGTAGTAGTAAATTGAAAGTAAATTCTGTTTTAGCTTTGGATAGTTTGGATGGAAAAAAAGTCCCTTCGATTGCTGAAATCAAAGAAATTATAGCTGAATACAAAGGTAAATTGGAACAAAAAGAAGGAATTTCAAATGTAAAAGTAGAAAGCGATTTTACCAATTTTATCCTACGGTTTCAATGTGATTTTAAAAATGTACAAGATTTGCAAAATGCCATTCGAGAAATTGCTATTGAAAAAGATAAAAAACAAGAATATAAAGAGATTCAACAAACTTGGTTGTCGTGGGATGGAACTAAATTGACTCGTTCGGTTCCAACTTTGACTGCTGAAACAACCAAAAGACTAAAAAAGGAAGATGCAGATGCATTGAAAACAGGAAAATATACTTCAGTTACAAGTTTTGATCGCATCATCGAAAAATGTGAAAACTCAAATGCTGTGCTTTCAAAAAATGCAATGGCGTGTATGATTAAAACAAATCCCTATGCTTTGATTGAAAATATGAAAGTTTTGGAAAACACAATTCACCTTACAAATACAAAAAAGCAATAAAAATTTAGTTTTCTTTTGATTTTCCCTGCTCTACCGTTTGGTCTTCGTTCGCAATAACGAACTCTTCTTTTGAGGAAAAAGAAAAGAATAAATTACTAAAAAACCTTAATTAAATTATTTATGTAACAATTAACTCACAAAATAAATTATTTTTGTACATTGCATATATAATAAATCAAAATCGCAGAAAAGCCGAGCATGAAAAAATACATTTTTATAACTTTACTACTAACTACTTCGTATTTGAATGCTCAATTATCCGAAGATTTCATTCCAAAAGATGCTGTAACAGTTTTTAGCATCAACAACATTTCTTTACTCAAAAAAGTTTCGCTTGACGAATTGATTCAATACGATTTCATGGCTGAAGTTCAATCAGAATTGTTTGATGGTTCAACAAGTGGAAAAAATTTAAAAGATTCTGGGATTGATTTTGATCAAAAATTAAATGTGTTTTACGGACAAAATCAAGACTTTGAAGTAGCAGGATTCTCCTTTGGTATTTCAGATAAATTGAAACTGTTTTCCGTTTTTGATGATTTTGAACGTCAAGAAACTCCTGTAAAAGGCATTGAATTATATTCAAGTTATTTCAATCACCTAATAATCAAAGGAAATATTGGAATGGTTTTACGTGTTGATCCAACATATGAAAAAATTTCTGTTTTAACCGATTCTATTTGGATGGCTCGTGGTTACGGTTATTTTTATGATGGTTATGACAATTCCTATGATGAACAAAAAATAGAAGTTGAAGAGGAGGAAAGTGAAGAAATTTTTCATGAAGAAGAGATTTTTGAAGAAGGAGAAGAAGGAATGGAAGATACACTTTCAGCTGAAAAATTAAATGATTTTGATATCATGAACAAAAACTATTGGGAAATGCGTGATAGCATTACGAATGAATTGCAATACAAATATTTCTCTCAAATCATGAAGGAAATTTATGTTGACAATGTGCATTTGAAAAACCAAGATCAAAAGTTCGCGGCACAGTTATTACATGATTCTGACGGAATATTTTATTTAGATAATTCAAGAAATTTTCACAATGCACGTGGTTTGTGGTATTTTCAGTCCATCATGCCCGAATTGTACACAGATTTGAAACAGCTTTACACTGGAAATGTGATGTTGGGAGATATTGTTTTAAATGAAAATTCGGTTGATATTTACTTCGAAGCTAATTACGGAGAGGCTTTAGGGAAAATTTATGAAAAATTAAATGGGACAAAATTTGACAAGAACGTATTGAAATACGTTCATCAAAATTCAACTGGTTTTTTCACGTATAACATCAACTTAAAAGAAGGATATAACCAAGCCTACGATATTATTATTCCGATTTTAAGTCAAGAAAAAGATCCACGTATTTCAAGTAATGTTTTAATGGCTGAATTAATCAATGAGTTTGTTGATGTGGATGCTGTTTTTGATACTTACAAAGGAAGTATGTTCGGAAGTTTTAATGGAATTAAAAAAGTTAAAACGAAAAAAATTGAATTTTTCTACGACGAAGAAACCTTTGAATACGGAGAAAAAGAAATTGAAAGCGAGGAAGATATGCCGATTTTCACTTTAGGGTTTTCAACCAACAGAAGTGATATTCCTGAAAAAGTATTGAAACATTTTGGTCGCATGACTTCTCGTTTTAGAAATATGGGAACATATTGGATTGTGGAAGATGCGATTTTTAATTCAGTTCCTTTATTCATCATCAACAAAAATGATTTATTGATTTTCACCAACGATGAAGATTTGGCGAAAAATCACAACAACGGTTATGGAAATCAATCTCTAAAAGGAGAAAAAGCAAAAGCGGCTAAGAAAAGTAAATTTATGTACGCTTATTTTGATTGGGGAGTTGCTTTGAAAAATTTACCAAAAGAAATGTTCAACACCAAACAAAACGAAATTTTGGATGCCATGCGTGGAAAATCGGGTGTGATTGAATTGACTTCATCTAAAACTACAAAGGAAAAAACAAGTTTCAATGTGAGTTACCGTTTTGAAGGAGAATATGAAAATTCTGGTAAATATTTATTGGATTTAGTGAATTCTGTTTACGTACTTTCTAAATAATTTTGTTTGAAAAATGTTAGCTAGAAAAGGTTTATTTATCGTTCTTTTAATTTCACTTATTCTTGGTTATTTCTACTTCAAACCTTTTTTATCTCCTGTTGAAGAAGAACCAGAATTAGCTGATAGACTTCCTGTAGGAGATTTTCTCGGTAAAGTGTATGTTTTAGATGTTGCACGCGAAACAAACTCATTTTTATATTACAATAAACTTCCTTTTCGAGATTTTTTAACATATGAATTCCTATTGGCTCAGGGGAAAAATTATGGACTAGATTTACAAAAACCACTTCATTTTTTCGCAAACGAAGACGGAGAGTGGGGTTCACTGTTGACTTTAAACGATAGTAGCAAAATTATTTCTGGAATAAATCGCATAAGACAAAATTTTGATTTGGAAGATACTTTGGTTGGTGGACAAAAAGTTACCAAAATTGCTAATCAAAATCTCTACATGACTTACGGTAAAAAGTGGCTTTTCATTTATCATGGAAGTCAATTGCCGAAAAGAATGTATCACGTTATCTATTCAAAGAAAAACGACATTCACGCTTCTTGGAAGGATTTTAACAACAACAAACAATTTTCAAATGAAAGTGTTGTGGTTTATTCCAATTCACCCAAAATACAAAAGCATGGCATCGAAACAGCACTTTTTTCCTTCGATTGTGATTCGATACAAGTTAACTTAAAAACATATTTGAAAAGTAAAGAAATGCTTAATTTATCCATTAAAGATAGCGGAATGGCACTTCTACCTAAAAACAACATGGATAAAAATTTGAGTTTGCATTTAAATGTGTCAAAACTTAGAAATAATCCAAGAGATCCACTTGTAAAATGGATTAGCAAAATTAGTAAACGCATCAGTTTTCCAATCAACGATTTTCTAAAAGCTTGGGAAGGAGATTTAACTTTTCAAGAAGGTGGAACACAAAGTATCAAAGAATCTTATATTGAAACCGAATTTGATGATGAATTTAACGCTACAGAAGTCAGAAAAACAAAAGATGTGCTTGTACCTGGTTATTCTGTTTTACTTTCCATGAACAGCTTCCAAAAAGAATTTGTGTCAAAAATGTTTGCCAAAGGAATTATGCGAAAAGAAAATAACCGTTTTCATATCCTTACTTCACCACCTTTACACATCAATCAAAAACCAACTTATTTAATGCTTTATTCGGCAGATAGAGCTCCAAAAATCACCATAAACAAAGACAATAGAGGATATTGGTCAGCTAAAAGAACCAAATATTACTTTAATTTAGACTCCTTAAACACACAAGAAGTTTTCTTTTCTGTTAACTTTCCAGCAATCAGTTTGTTTAGAAAGAATATTTTTTTCTAGGAATAGATTCAAAAATCTTATGTCTTTCGTTCAGCCGCGGCTGATCTGAAGCCTATTTAAGATATTTCTCAAACCACTGATCTTGCTCCCACAAAACGTGTAAAATACTTTCCAAAGCTGCGTAGCCGTGACTTTCTTTTGGTAAAAGAACCAAACGAGCAGGATTTCCTAAACCTTTCAAAGCGTTGAAATAACGTTCACTTTGCAAAGTAAATGTACCAGGATTATTATCTGCTTCACCGTGAATCAACAACAAAGGTGTTTTCATTTTATCTGCCGTCATGAAAGGCGACATTTCATTGTAGATGTTCGGAACATCCCAATAAGAACGTTCTTCACTCTGAAAACCAAAAGGTGTTAGTGTTCTGTTGTAAGCTCCACTTCGAGCAACACCGCAAGCGAATAAAGAAGAATGTGTCAATAAATTTGCTGTCATAAATGCTCCATAAGAATGTCCACCAACAGCAACTTTTTTCGGATTGATGAAGCCTAATTTATCAACAGCATCAATTGCAGCTTGAGCATTGGCAACTAATTGCGAAATAAAGCTATCATTCGGCTCTGTTTTTCCTTCTCCTAAAATCGGGAAAGCAGCATCGTCTAAAACGGCATAGCCACGTGTAACCCAGTAAATTGGTGAACCGTAAAATGGAAAAGTGAAGGTGTTTGGATTTGATGTTACTTGTCCAGCAGAATTTTTGTCTTTAAATTCTTGCGGATAAGCCCACATAATCATAGGAAGTTTTTCTTTTTTTGTTTTGTCGTAACCTGCTGGTAAATATAAAGTTCCTGACAATTCAACTCCATCAGCACGTTTGTAATTGATGACTTCTTTTGTAACATTTTCAATACTTTTGAATGGATTTTCAAAATTTGTCAATTTAAAAGGAGCTTTTTTACTTTTAATGTTTCTTACATAGTAATTTGGAAATTCATTTTTAGATTCAATTTGAACCAAGACTTCTCCTTTTGATGCATCAATAATGGAAATAATGTTTTCTAATTTATCCGTGTAAGCACATTGATAAATGCGTTGTGTTTTTCCCGTTACTAAATTCATTTTATCGATAAAAGGGAATTGACCTTTTTCCGTATGTCCTTCACCAATCAAAGAAATTTCATTTTTTACAATGTTTAACACATAGCCACCACTTGTCGTTCTTTTTGAATCAAAAACTCCTGGATCACTGTATTTATCTTCCGAACTTCTATCAAAAATAATCTTTGGAGCTTGCGCTGAGTTTGAAGGATTAAATAAATAAGTTTTTGTGTTACGTGTATTCCACCAGTCATCGTAAACCAAAGCCATTTGATCTGTTCCCCATTCAATATCTGAAAAACGTTGAATCGTTTTTACTAAAGTTGTTGGAGTTTTGTCAAAAGGTGCATCCCAAGAAAAAACTTCATCGCGAAAATCAACTTGTTTTTCTGGATCTCCACCATCTAAAGCTTCAACAAAATACAAACATGCTGCTTTATCAGATCTCCAAAAAAGGTTTCTTTTTCCAGTTCTAACAGCCATAAAACCTTTCGGTAAAATTTCTGAAAGTGGAACGTCATTTACTTCTTTAATCGTTTTTCCTCTCTGATCAAAAACAACTTGTTTCATCGGAAAACGGCTGTATTGTACAATGTATGAAAATGGTTTTTGTAATGTTGTTACCAAAATATAATTTCCGTCTGGAGAAAAAGATGTTCCTAAGTACATATTTTTACTTTTCCAATTATATATGTTTCCGTCTAATTTCACTTGTTTCAATTCGGAAGTCATCAAGTTTTCAAAATTAGCTTCATCTGTCTTGTTTTTTAACAAATCGGCATAGGTTCTATTTTGTGCTTTCGCTCCACTTTCTGAAACAGAAACCGTTGGTCCTGTAGGTAAAGAAGTCGCCGTTTGAATTAGTGCTGGACGATCTTTCGGTAAAAACTTTACCAAAAGCGATTCATTGTCTTTGAACCAAGTAATTGGATTTCCACTATTTGCGTTTAACAAATCATCTGACATTTTTTTCACTGAAGCAGCATCAATATCTAAAAGCCAAAGTTCAACTCCCAACTCACTTGTGTGTGTAAAAGCAATGAATTTTTCATTTGGAGACCAAGTAATATTGGCAATTTTTGGATTTGTTGGTAAACCTTTAATTTCAGTTAAAACGGTAGCTTTAAATTTGCGTAATTTGATGTTATTGACATACGTTATTGTACTCGAAATATTTGTTTTTGGATTGATTCTCAAACCTCCCAAACGCATTTCATCTTGGGATAAATCTTCCAAGTTTTTATACATTTTACGGTAAGTAAACAAGATATTCTCATTTTTAGAATCAATCGAAACACTTGGAGCACGTTCCACATCAACTAATTCTAAAATTTCTTTTGGTGGTTTTTGATACGTTAGATTCTCTTGAGCAAAAAGTGAACAAACAGTTAAAGAACTGAAAATAAAAACAAATACATTTTTCATATCGAAGATTTTGAGTACCAAAAGTAACTTTTTTTGCAATAGAAAGTTTGCCGTTTGTGTAAAAAAGTCTAAATTTTTATTATATTTCCTCTGTAAAAACAACTTTTAATTGTCAGTGGGAACTTATCATATAATTTTTTCATTCATTCAAATTGAATAAAAATGAAAAAATTTATGTAAGTTTGTTTTGGTACAATACTTGTTTTACCTATAAAAACATTAATAAAAAACACCATGAAAACACTACTCACCACTTTCGTTTTTTTTGCATTTAGTTTTTTGTCAGCTGGTTCTGAACTTTTTGTAAAAGTTAATTCGCAAACTTCTTATTATGCCATTGCTGGAATGCAGACACATAATAACAATAATGGAACTTTTCGCTTTTTTGATTTAAGTCCAGGAAATATTACACTTTCTATTTTTGGAACAAATACAAATAATTTATTTTATACTGGTTCAATATACTTAGAGGTAGATCAACGCGTGATTTGTGAACTAGATAATTATGGTAAATTACAGATTTTAAAACGTGAAAAAATTGTTTATTACAATTGGTACACTTCAACGAGTACTGATATGAATTCTGGAAATATTACTCCCAACAATGGAAATGTGAATTATGCAAATCAGGATGCTGCTTTTCCAGCCTTTCTTCAACTTTTAAAAGAAGATGCTTTTGATTCTGGCAAACTTGAAAAAGCAAAAAGATATTGTGATAAAACAGCTCTATCTGTTTCTCAAATTGGAGAAATTAACAGCTTGTTTTCCTTTGATGGAAGCCGTTTGGAATGGACAAAATATGCCTACAAAAATTGTTACGACAAGCAAAATTATTTCTTGCTCAAAAAAACATTTTCGTTTGCAACGACTTACACTTCTTTGGAGGAATTTATTGATGGAAAATAAGCAATTAGTTTAATTAAAGTTATAATTTGATGAAATATGATCGAACTAATTAACTTATTGCTCTTTAAGATTTCATATCTTCAAGTATATTTAATAAGCTTTTTTTACTTTCTGTTTTTGTATTTCGTTGTTGGAAGTTTGTTTCTGTTTTTTTGTAAAGTTCTAGAAAAAAGAAAGCTACTGGAACAAATTTTAATATCAAAAACACCAAATAAAAATATTCCATTTGAAGTAAAAAACTCCTTAGTTTCCATTTTTATTTTTGGTTTTTCAGGTGTTTTGACTGTTTATTTAATCAGAAGTGGAATTATTATTTTAGCAGAAATCACTGTGTTAAATACACTTTTTGGTTTATTGATTTTAGTACTTTGGAATGAATTACATTTCTTTTTGATTCATAAAATGTTGCATATTCCTTTTCTTTATAGAACAGTTCATAAGATTCATCATCAATCCAAAGTTCCAACTGTTTATTCTGTATATAGTTTTCATTGGATTGAAGCAACGCTTTTAAGTACAGTTCCAATTACAATTGCTCCTTTTATAGATTTTTCACCAACGGCAATTTTCATTTTTCCTTTTCTGAGTATTTTATTAAATTATTCAGGACATTGCAATTATCGTTTCGGAAATGGGAATGGAGCTACTTGGAAAGTTTTTGGAACAAGACATGCTCAACATCATTATCGAAACACAAAAAATTATGGTTTTGTAACTCATTTATTTGACCAAATTAATTCCATTTTTAAAAACACTAATAAACAAGCATGAGTAAAGTATTTATAACGTCTTCAGGAGTTTTTTTACCAAATAAAGCAATTTCAAATGATGAAATGGAAAACTATTTGGGGAAAATAAATGGAAAAAGTAGTAGCGTAAAAGAGCGAATTTTAAAACAAAATGGAATTAAAACACGTTATTATGCATTGAATGAAGAGCAAGAAAGTACACACTCCAATGCTGAAATGGCAGCAAATGCAGTTGTCAATGCTTTATCTAAAAGTAATTTAAAAGCTAAAGACATTGAATTACTTTGTACGGGAACTACTCAAGGAGATTTACCCGTTCCAGGTTTTGCAAGCATGGTTCATGGAGAATTGGATTTTGAAAATTGTGAAGTAGCAAGTTTTCAAAGTGTTTGCGCAAGCGGAATGATGGCTTTAAAAAATGCTTTTTTGCAAATTAAAAGTGATGAAAAACAAAATGCAGTTTGTGTAGGAAGTGAATTTTCAAGTCGCCTTTTCAAATCGTCTCGCTTTGAGGCACAAAATATAAAATCAACACCTTTTGATACAGAATTTTTAAGATGGATGTTATCCGATGGTGCTGGAGCATTTGTTTTGCAGAATAAAAAACCTGAGAATACATTGTCTTTGTCAATTGATTGGATAGATTTAAAGTCCCATGCAAATGAATTCCCACTTTGTATGTTTACTGGGAAGAATGACAATAAAAATGACAAAGAAATCACTTGGTTAGATTATCCGGATTATGAATCTGCTTCTAAAGCTGGAGCAATTAATTTAAAACAAGATATTCGACTTTTAGACCAAGTAATAAAAACAGGTGTTGCTCATTATTTTGAACTCATTGATAAGGGCAAAATCAATGTTTCTAAAACGGATTGGTTGTGCTGTCATTATTCATCTGAATTTTTCAAAGAACCAATTAAAGAATTGATGAAAAAAGGTGGTGGAGAAATACCCAATGAGAAATGGTTCAATAATTTAACTACAAAAGGCAATACAGGTTCTGCATCGATTTTTATTATGTTAGAGGAATTAATGTATTCAGGAAAATTAAAAGTTGGAGACACAATCCTTTGTATGGTTCCAGAAAGTGGAAGATTCATTACTTCTTACATGCAGTTAACAGTAGAAGGCAATGAGGAAAATAAATCCGACAGTTACCTAATGGAACAAGTAGAACGAAAAATTGAATCTCCAGAATTAAATTTAAATAAAACGGAAACTTCCGAATGGCTAGTCAGACAATTAACGCAAGTTTGGATTGAATTTGAATCACAGCTTTACAAAGTTCCTATAGTGAAAAAAATTCACGATGGGAAATTAAGTTTAGATGATTATAAACTTTTATTAAAAGACTTACGTCAACAGGTAATTGATGGTTCACAATGGATTTCACGTGCAGCATCAAACATTGATATTGATTTATTTGAATTGAGGTCAGCTTTCATAAAACATACTGCGGCCGAACACAAAGATTATCAAATTCTTGAAAAAAATTATGTCAATTTGGGTGAAGACATCAATACAATTTTAACAGGAGAAAAAAACATTGGAAGTTTAGCCTTATCATCCTTTATGTTTCAGCAAGCGAGTAAATCCAATCCAATTGATTTATTAGGTTCGATGTTTATTATTGAAGGTATCGGTAAACGTTTATCCGCTGATTGGGGCGAATTGATGAAAGAGCAACTCAATTTGAATGCAAATCAAGTTTCTTTTTTCACATATCATGGGGAAGCTGACGAAAATCACTTTAAGAATTTAGAGCAAGCCTTAAATCACCCACGATTAGATTTTGAACTCGCTAAACGCATTGTAAAAACGGCTAAAACGACAGCTAAATTGTATAAAATGCAATTAGAAGAATTGGGGAATTATTAAAATTTAATATGAAAAATAAAGAAACTTTAGATTATAAAAATCACGACGATCGAGATCCAAATCCTTGGCTTGCGATGTATTTGGATAATAGTATTCCGATTAATGATAAGACAAAATTGAGTCTTATGCGAGATAATAACTCGAAATCAAAAAAATATTTATTGCCAATTATCTTTGTTTGGTCAAAAATATTGATGTTTTTTATTCACATTTTTAAATTCTTCTTTCCGAGATTAATCAATTCTTCTAAAATTTTGCACCGTATTTTATCTTGGGGATTAAAAACCTTTGTGAGCTCGGATGCAAATTTGTTAATCTTTAGACATTTTCATGTTGGAAGTGAAATAATGGAATTTATTTCTAAAAACATCGAGAACATCGAAATTCAAACAAGTCCAATAAAACCAAGAAATTTTGAAGATATCAAAGACGATGTTTTTTTGAAACACGATTTGAACTTGTATAATTTCGTCATAAAATTGAATGGACAATTACATGAAAAGAGAATCAATATTGTTGGTAAAAAAAACCTCGATTTATCCATGATTACAGAAGATCAATTTGATCATATAGATTTTCCGAATAAATGGTCAAACATCTTAGACCTTCGTTCAGCGATAGAATTATTTACTCCTTTTTATCAATTGTTTTTGACTTCTAATGATTTTGTGAGAGCTTCAAATTCTTTGCAATTGGATGAAACAATCGGAATTTACACTTCACAAATTTTGAAAACTCCAGCACATTTAGGTTTGGTAAACAACAAACACCCAATGGTTCCAGAAACAACGTATAGCTCAGCTTACAGGCTTGTTTTACATGGATTGGCAGCTGAAACGTTACACAAAATTTTGGTCAATATCAAACAGAAAACGAATTTGGATGGAATAATCACTCCTAAAGAATAAAGGATTTCATTTTAAAATAGATAAACGTAATAGATTACGTTTATCTATTTTATATTAGTTCTATTTACTTGATTTCAACATTTCCTCAATAGCTTTAATTAATTGTTGATCCGTGCCATTCAAAAACATGGAATATTCGTTGTTTATTTTAATGTCTGGTTGTAACTCATGATTTTCAACCAAAAAGTTATCGTTTACTCCTCTCATACCAATTTGTGGAATTCCAAAATAAATTGATTCATCAATCATTGATTCCCACCAAACCGCTGTTCCAGTTCCTGGTACAGGCATTCCGATTAATGGTCCAATTCCTAAAGCTTTGTAGGTGTAAGGAAATAAATGTGCATCCGAATAATTTCCTTCACTCATCAATACACAAGATTTTTTTTGCCATTTCCACAAAGGTTCACCTCCCATATTTTTTTGACCTCTTGGCTCAAATTGCATGTACATTTTTCCACTTAAAAAAGTTGCCAAATCATCGTGTAACCAACCTCCACCATTGAAACGGGTATCGATAATCAAACCTTCTTTTTTATTTAATTTACCCAAAGCTTTATCAAATAATTTTCGGTAACTCTCCGAATCCATTCCTTCAATGTGAACATATCCTAATCTTCCTTTTGAAAGAGAATCAACTAAAAATTCGCATCTTTTCATCCAACGTTCATAAGTCAAGGTTGCCTGATCGCGACCATTTATTGGTGTTACAATTTCGTCCCAACGCTCATTTGTTTTTGGATCAAAAAGTGAAAGCAATACTTTTTTATCAGTTTTTCTATTTAAAAGTGGGAAATAATTTTGATTTTTTAAAATTGCTTCACCATCAATTTTTTCAATAATTATCCCTGCTTTGATTTTTTTAGAATGAAACAACAAAGGACTTTTATCCATTACTTCTGCAATTTTTAAACCATCACCAGCAAAAGTTTCATCGAAATAACAGCCTAAATTTGCTGTTCTATCTCCGTTCATATTTGGTCTGTAGCCAGAACCTGTATGTGAGGCGTTTAGTTCTCCTAATAATTCCGAAAGCATTTCGCTAAAATCAAAACCATTTGAGATCGTTTTTAGTTTTGGCAGGTATTCTTTTTTGTAAAAATCCCAATCAACACCGTGTAAATCGGCAACGTAAAATTTATCTCTGGTTTGTCTCCAAGCATGCTCAAACATATAAGCTCTTTCTGCTGGTGCATTCCAATTCATTTCGCCATTTGTGGAAATTGCTTTAGAAGATGAAGCAGAAATATCGAATTTATTGACTGTTCCATTGTTTGCATAGAATAGATTTTTTTCATCTTTATCAAAAGTTAAGGAAGTATAAGATGTACCCAATTTTGATGTAAGTTTCGTTTCAGCACTTTTAAACTTTGTTGACCATAAATCATAATTGTTTTCAAAACTTGATAAATAATATAAAGTTGAAGCTTCTTTATCCAAGATAAAATCGGCTATATCTGAAGAGTTATTCGTCAACCTAAGCGTTCGATCTCTTAATCCCTCAAAATCTATTTGAACAGATTTAACTGTTAAACTGTCTTTTTTTTCTGGTTTTTTAGCTTTTTTGTCAGTCGATTTTGTAGCAGTTTCCTCAGCTTTTTTCTTTGCTGTTTCTTCGTCTTCTTTCCACAGTTTATAATCTTCTTCGCTTAATTTAAACTTATAATAGGCATCCTTTGTCAAGAAAATGGCTTCAATATCAATTTGACTTCCCCAACTTCCGTGTGACCTTAAACCATATTTTTCAGTTGTAAAATAAACAATTTCACCATTTGCAGAAAACTTTGGACTTGATGTTCCATATCCACTTTCTGTTAAGTTTATAGCTTTTTCTTTTCCGTTTGCATTGATTAATCCAACATCGGTATTCCAACGTTCATTTTCAAAAAATTGCACTAAAAAGTATTTTGAATCTGGCGACCACGTATAATATTGATCTCCATCAGAATAGGAATAATTGTATGTCCCAGGTAAAACAACTCTCACTTCTTTTGTTTTGATGTTGTAAACACAAAGTGTGGTTCTATTCTTTAAGAAGGCAACTTCCTCACCATTTGGAGAATATTTTGGGTCAAATTCTTCGTCAGCACTTGAAACTAATGCTGTTTCTTTGATTAATGTTGAATTGAAAAAACTTTTTTCCTGCTCATTTACTCTGCTTACTTCGTAAATATTCCACGAATTATTTCGTTCTCCAGCGAAAAGTATTTTTTTACCGTCTGCACTAAAGGATACATTTCGTTCTTGCTCTGGCGTATCGGTAATTCTTTTTGTTGTTCCAAATTCAACGGAACTTACAAACACATCACCTCTAAAAACGTAAACGATTTCTGTTCCGTTTGCTGAAACTTTAAACTCACTTGCTTTTCCTCCTGTTGGCAAAATTTGAACGTCATTTTTAGCGTTATCCTTTAGGTTTTTGATTTCAATCTTTTTAGAAACACCATTTGTAAAAGTGTAAATATCGCCATGATAACCAAAACAAAGAACACCATTGTTAGCTTTTGATAAAAATCTAAGAGGATGTGTTTTGAAATCTGTAATTTGCTCAGCGTAAGCATTGCCGTTTAAATTTCCTTTCCAAATATTAAAAGAACCTGATTTTTCGGATAAAAAGTAAAAGGAATTATTATCACTGAAAATTGGATTTCTATCTTCTCCGTTCCAAGCTGTTAGATTTTTGTAGCTTTTATTTTTAACATCGTATAAAACGATATCTCTTGTAACAGACGAAACATGGTGTTTTCTCCAATCATTCTCATAACCTTTTACATCTTGAAAAAGCATCAAATTTCCATCATCGCTAAAATTAATTGCTTCAGCAGCAACTGATAAATATTGATTTTCTCTACCTCCAGAAGTTGAAACTTCATAGGTTTCAGAAAACATGCCACTTGGAAATTGAATTGATTTTTGATTATCTAAACGACTTGAAGAATAGATGATTTTGTCATCAGAAGTATTAAAATCATAAGGGAAATCATCTGCAGAATGAAAAGTCAATCTTGTTGGAATTCCTCCTTCTTTTGCCATGATAAACACATCAAAATTTCCAAAACGATTACTCGCAAAAGCAATTTTTTTAGAATCGTTCGACCAAACAGGCATAAAATCATAGGCCGTATGCGAAGTGATTTGTTTGGATTCTCCACCATTTACAGAAACCACAAAAAGATCACCTTGAAAAGAGTAAGCTATAAGTTGTCCATCTGGGGAAATCGCTGAATAACGCATCCAATCTTCCGAAGCAGAGGCAAAAGAAAATCCAGTAATTAGCAGAAGAAAATTTAAGAAAAGAAATTTCATGAGTTTAAATTTTAATTTTTCAAATGTAGCTTTTTAAATTCGAAAAAACTTGAATTTAAAAAGCAATTTTCGATTTTGATTGGAATTGTAAAAATGTGAAAAGTAAAAAAGATAAACGTAATCAATTACGTTCTACATTTGATACAACAACATTCCTACTGAGAAATAAATAAATAAACCCAAAACATCGTTTAAAGTTGTAACGAAAGGTCCTGTAGCCAAAGCTGGGTCGATTTTGTATTTATCTAAAATGATTGGGATCAATGTTCCGATAATTGCAGCAAAAATAATTACAATAAATAGAGAAATACTTACCACAATTGCTAAAGTTGAATTCTCAAAAATGGTAGCGATTCCAAAAATAATAGAGGAACAAATTGTTGCATTCAATAAACCTAATGTTGCTTCTTTACTGACACGTTTGAAAATGTTGGTAAATTGATTTCCTTTGGCTAAATATTGAACAACAATAGCTGAAGATTGTACACCCACATTTCCTCCCATTGCCGTGATTAAAGGAATAAAAAAGGCTAAAGCAGGAATTTTACTGATTCCTCCTTCAAAGGAAGAAATTACTTGAGCACCAAAAGTTCCACCCATCATTCCAATCAAAAGCCAAGGCAAACGAGAACGAGAAGTTCTCCAAATACTGGCATTTGATTCAACTTTTTCGGAGATACCAGAAGCAATTTGGAAATCCTTATCAGCTTCTTCTTTGATGAGATCCACAATGTCGTCAATCGTAATGCGACCAACCAATTTGTTTTGAAAATCAACAACTGGAATTGTTACCAAATCGTATTTTTCCATAACACGAGCAACTTCTTCACTTGAATCAGAAGTTTTTACCGAAATAACATTTTTATCTTGGTATAAATCGCTGATTTTTGATTTAGGTTTAGCAAATAAAAGTCGTTTTAGAGATAATAATCCGACTAGTTTATTTAAACTGTCAACGACATAAATCGTATAAACTTGCTCAACATCTTCTGCTTGACGACGCAATTCAACCAAACAACGGTCAACTGGCCAATCCAATCTCGCTTGGATAAACTCTTTTTGCATCAAACCACCGGCAGTATCTTCGTCGTAATTTAAAAGGTCAACAATGTCGTCAGCCGCTTCGTCATCCTCCATGTGAGAGATAACTTCGTGAATTTCTTCATCCGAAAGTTCACCTAAGATATCGGCGGCATCATCCGAATCAAGATTTTCAAGTTGTTCTGCAATTTCTTTTGAAGACAAAGATTTTAAGAAACGATCTCTCACTTCTTCTTCAAGCTCCATCAAAACGTCCGCCTGAACATCTTCTTCTAGTAAATAATAAATGTATTTTGCCTGAGCGTTATTTAATTCATCAATGATTTCGGCAATGTCGGCAAAGTGAAGTCCTAAAACATATTCTTTGATCCAAGAGGTGTCTTGCTTATGAATTGCTTGATGCAATTCTTCTAAAAAATCTTTTGTTAATTCAAAACGCATTGTACCAAAATTAAAAGCGATGATTAAATAAATTTCTGGACTTTGTCTGAGGCAAAATTACACAAGAATATTGAAATAAATCGTTTTGAATAAATCTTTTACATCATTTTTATTTTACCTTTGCATGAATTAATAAAAGCTATCAAATGGATGATTTTTTTGAGCATGTTTCGCAAGCGTTTCACTTGCCACTGAAAAATCCCGTTTTGATATTTTCTTTGATATTATTTATCATTTTATTATCCCCAATTATTTTAAGAAGATTACGCATTCCTGCTATCATCGGATTGATTATTTCTGGTGTCGTTATCGGACCAAAAGGCTTTAATTTAATAGGTGAAAAATTAATGGAATCTGATGGAGCAATGAAATTATTTGCTACAATTGGTTTGCTTTATATCATGTTTATGGCTGGTTTGGAACTCGATATGAACGATTTCAAAAAACACAGAACAAAAAGTTTTACTTTTGGTTTTCTAACCTTTATTATTCCAATTACACTAGGCTTTCCAATTTGTTTTTATATTTTGAAACTTGATTTCATGGCAAGTTTATTGACAGCTTCCATGTTTGCAACACACACCTTGGTTGCTTATCCCATTATCAGTAAATACGGAATTACAAAACGTCCAGCCGTAGCAATTTCGATTGGTGGTACCATTTTGACTGACACAGCCGTTTTGATTATTTTGGCGGTTATTTCTAGTTCAGCGACAGGAAAGTTAGACATGGATTTTTGGATTCGTTTGCTTTCTTCTCTGACGATTTTCTCTATTATCATGTTTATTTTTATTCCACGTATTGCTCGTTGGTTTTTTAGTAAACTGGAGAGTGAAAAAACATCGCATTATATTTTTGTGCTTTCAATTGTCTTTTTTGCTGCCTTTTTAGCTGAAATGGCTGGTGTTGAGCATATCATTGGTGCGTTCGTGGCTGGTTTGGTTTTAAATAAATTGATTCCACATTCTTCTGCTTTGATGAATCGCATCGAGTTTATCGGAAATGCTATTTTCATTCCTTTCTTTTTGATTTCCGTTGGAATGGTGGTTGATGTAAAAGTACTTTTTCATGGATATTGGGCTTTGTCAGTTGCGGGAATTTTAACTGCTTTTGCAATTTTTTCTAAATGGTTTG
>JAZKEO010000006.1:282185-308448 GCA_040386975.1 Bacteroidota bacterium
CTTTGTTGACACAATTGATATTTAAGATGACAAAAACCGAACGACAAGTCATTTTTGGTTTGAGTACTGCACACGCAGCAGCAACTTTGGCGATTATCATGGTGGGTTATCAAAAAGATATTTTGTCTATTGAAATTGTAAACGGAACAATTATTTTGATCTTAATTACCTGCATGGTTGCTTCATTTGTATCTGAAAACGCAGGAAGAAAATTGTTGTTGGAAACGCCAGATGATGAATTATTAAATGCTCCATCAAAACGATCTCAACATTTGTTAGTAGCGACAAACGAGTTGAAAGGCAATGAAAATTTGTTGGATTTATCTGTTTTAATTACCGATAAAAGTGTTGCAAATCCAATTTCGGTTGTAAATGTATTGGCAAACGATGTTGAAGCTGAAAAACGCATTCGTGCATCTCGCAATCACATGGATGAAATCATCAAACATTTTTCGAGTGGGGAAATAAAAGTGAATACAATTGCTACGATTGACCACAATTTATCAAGTGGAATTGCACGTACTTCTAAAGAATTAGCTGCTGACATTGTGATTTTAAATGATAGCAATCATTCCAATTTATTGATGCGTATTGTTGGTGATGATAGAGCACATTTATTGGACGTTTGCTCCAAAACCGTGTTTTTTTGTCAATTAGATAAATCATTTTCAGAGAAAAAACGCATTGTGTTGATTTGTCCGCCTTATGCAGATTTAGAAAATAGTTTCACAGCTTGGCTTGAGCGAATTTTGAGATTAGCGAAGGAATTGAAGTTGGAACTTGTCATTTTCTCAACAGAATTTACTTTTGAAAAAATCAAAATCTATACTGAAAGACGAAAAATTTCAGTTTCAATGAAAAGGAATGATATCGTTGAATTGGATGATTTCTTTTTGCAAAATTTCAGAATTGAAAAAACAGATTTACTTGTTATGTGTAACGCTCGTTCGGGTTCAGTTTCTTATTCAATCAACGTAGATTTGTTTGTGCCAAAAATTGAAAAGGCATTCGAGGAAAACGACAAAATATTGATTTATCCTTCTCAAGAAATCGCTGAAAATCTTTTTTCAAGTTACGACGATATTTCTTCCGAAGCCATTTCAAAAGGTGTTGAGACACTTCAAAAAATCGGAAAAGAAGTTGGGAATATTTTTAAGAAGTGATTAGCTAATTAAAGAGTCTTTCATCAAAATACGAATCGTTTGTCTTGTTTTTTGTTCCAGAATCATTTCTTTTTTCTCCGTAACGCGTTCAATTGTTTCAGCATTATAATGTCTAATAGTTACCAATTCTAAATGCTGATTGTAGCGAATTTCATATTCATCGTGAAATATATTCAAGACTTCTTGAATATCGATTTTTTCTTGATCTAAAGCGAAAGAAAAACTCAAAGCAGAATTTTGCATCAAGTTTATTTTTGCTCCAATTTTTGAAAGTTCATCAAAAATTCGGCTCAAATTTTCTTCCACAATAAAAGAAAAATCGCGTGGTGTGATGGAAAACAAGACTTGCTTCATTTTAAAAATAAAGGAAGGTATCAGATGGTCGAATTCAGCTGATTCTTGAATGACAGTTCCACTAGCATTTGGATCAACAAATGATTTTACATAAAGTGGAATATTTTTATTTTGAAGTGGTTTTATTGTTTTCGGGTGAATAACACTTGCTCCGTAATACGCCAATTCGATTGCTTCTTTGAACGAAATTTTATCCAATTTTATGGTGTCGTCGAACCATTTTGGATCGGCATTTAACATTCCTGGAACATCTTTCCAAATGGTTACATTTTGAGCATTCAGGCAGTAAGCAAAAATCCCTGCCGTGTAATCCGAACCTTCACGACCTAAAGTTGTTGTGAAACCTTCTGATGTGTGTCCAACGAAACCTTGTGTGATGATTGTGTCTGAATTCACCAATAAAGGTTTGACTTGCGTAACGATTAATTCTTCCGTTTTTTTCCAGTCAACCGAAGCATCGCGGTACAAATGATCTGTACGTATCAGTTTACGTGCATCTACCCAAACGGATAATTCTGCTTGTTCGCGTAAAAAGGCATCAACAATTAAAGTACTGATAACTTCTCCTAAAGAAACAATTTGATCGTATTCGAAAGCGTAATTGTCTGAGAAAAAGTCTTCTTTTTTACGGTCTAACTTTTCAAAAATAGCATCTAATTCTTGATAGATTTTAAAATGTTTTTCTGAAAATAATTCGTTTAAAATAGCGAGGTGAAATTCGTAACATTCTTCTTTTAAGATATCAAAACGTTGGTGGTTTTTTTCTTTCAGTGCTAAAACTATTTCTTCAAGTAAATTAGT
Source organism: Bacteroidota bacterium (assembly GCA_040386975.1). Taxonomy (GTDB): domain Bacteria; phylum Bacteroidota; class Bacteroidia; order Flavobacteriales_D; family Crocinitomicaceae; genus M2408. The sequence goes on from JAZKEO010000006.1 coordinate 284,504, forward strand.
CGTTTTTCCCATCGCTGAGATCACAACAACTTTTTTTTCTTTAGAAAATAAACGTAGAATTTTTGCAACATTTTTTACCGCAGACGCATTTTTTACGGAAGCACCACCAAATTTGAAAACTAACATGTCAAGAATTTTTTTGCGAAATTACAAATCAAAGTGAAACGTAAAACGTTTAAACAAAAATTTATCAGGTTTACAACAAATTAGTATAAAATTTAACACTGAGAAACTGAGAAAAAAGAGCTTATGTTTCTCAGTGGTGAAAAATGAAAAGTCTTAATCTATTTTTTAGATAAAACTTTTGGAATTCTGAAATAATCTGAATCTTTTTTAGGAGCATTTTTTAAAGCTTCATTTTGAGAAAGTGTTTCAACAGCTACATCTTCACGAAGCACGTTGATTTCATCAGACATAAAAACCAAAGGCTCCAAATTTTCGGTATCCAATTCGTTTAATTTATCCATGAAAGAAATCATGTTTTGTAAATCTTCTTGTATCGATTTTGTTTCCGCTCCCTCAAATTTCAAGCGAGCAAGATGTGCGATGTGATTTACTGTTTCTTCACTGATTTTCATTTCCGAAAAATTAATTGTTTTTATTTGGAATACAAAGTTACTAAATTTTATGAATTGAAAAAAATAATGGTATATTTGGGGGAATAACGACAAATTTGTTCAATTTTTACACGTGAAAAATAATGTCCTCATAATTTTGGATATATAATTTAGTTATTAAATAATAGGGATAATAAAGGTTAGTCAGTAATTCATGAAGAAAATAGTAACGGTTGAGGGAGCGATAAAAAAAGGGTATCTTTTGGTGTATTATCCTATTACTTTTATTGTGATTTTCACAATTTGTATGACTTTTTTTTCAATTATGAAAGAAATAATCCCATTTTGGATGCTTCCAATCGGTTTAATAATGATGTTAGGATTTATTTGGATTTATTGGAGTTTTGTAATTGTTAAATGGAAACTTTGGGCGTTCGAAAAGGTTAGAAATGTTCACGAATTAAAGAAAAGAGCTATTCAAGAAAGATTAATTAGCAAAGATTCTAGTTTTATTGAAAAAACTGAATTTTGGACTTTGATTGAGAGAGCGAAATGGAATTCTCTACAAAAGAAATTTCAATTTGAAGATGAATTTAATGACGACTTTACGATTCAAAAAGAAACATTAATTTATTACTCAAAAAGTAAAAATTATATTTCTTTATTTGTTTTGTTTATATTACTAGCAGTCGATATTTACATTATATGTTTAATAAGAAGTTATCTAGTAGAGTCAATAATTTTGGTGTTTATTTCATACTTAATTTTTGAGTCTATAAAAAAGGTAATCGACAAAAACCCACAAATCACAATTAATGAGCAAGGTATCAAAACTATTTCCTCTGTTTTTTTAGAATGGAATGAAATTAAAAATATTGATATAATTTGTGAGGGTTCAGGTAAATATATAGTTTATTATTTAATATATTCTTTTCCAAACGGTTCTGTAAAATTAAATATAAGTGATTTAAACATCAATCGTAAGACATTGAATAAGTTACTCATAATTTATCAGGAAAGATATAAAAAGAAAAATACCAACTCCTAAATTAATAATGATGTAATTATTTTATAATGAAAATACCAAAACCCTCATTCTCTTGAAAAAAACCGAACAAGGATTTGTCATTAGCCGGATTTCGTATTCTGAAACGAGTTTTGTGGTTAAAATTTTCACCAAAAATCACGGTTTAAAATCTTTTATGGTAAAAGGTGGAGCAAAAAAGTATGCTTCAATTTTTCAGGCTTTGAGTTTGATTGAATTTACGTATTATCAGAAAAACGAAGATCAATTAGCGAATTTATACGAGCCTGTTTTACAGCAAAATTTTCAAGATCTTTATTTTAATCCAATCAAACAAAGTGTACTTTTTTTTGAATGCGAATTTTTGAAACAAAGTTTAGATGAAGGTCAAAGTGATGCTGGACTTTACGATTTTGTATTGAGTGAACTCGATTATTTGAACACACATGAATTTGAGGCGAATTATTTAATTTACTGGATTTTGGAATTGTCGAATCATTTTGGGATTCAACCGCAATTAATAGACGAGAATTCAACTCATTTTGATTTAGTCAATGGAGAACTTACTTTTTTGAATTCGATGCACTCAGACTCCATAAAAGGCGATATAATCGAAAAATTAAGTCTTTTTCTCACGCACACAAAAGAAGAACAACTTCAATTGCATCTCAATAAAGAAGAACGTAAAAATTTACTTGAAATTCTGTTGAAGTATTTTAGCATTCACATTGATACGTTTAAGAAGATAAATTCTTTTGAGGTATATCAAACACTTTGGTATGATTGAGAATTCTTGACTCAACTAACACTAATTTTGGGAAATTAAAAGCTTTGCTTTTTCTTTTTTTTCACCACGGAGAGTAGGAGAAATAGAGAAGGTTTCAATAAAAGAACAAAGTTATTTTATTGAAACAATATTAAAAACTCTTTTTCTCTTGCTCTCCGTGGTTCAAGAAAGAATAAATTACTTCTTTGGTTCTTTAATGAAAATCTTAGAAAAATCTAAAGTCTCCATAGAATTCGTTTCAAAGTTTTTGATTTTTGAATTAATCATGGTGATGAAATCATCATTAATCAAAGGCATCACAACAGCTTCATCGATTAACATTTGATCACATTTCACAAAATAATCATTTCTAGCTTTTGGATTTCTTTCTTTGGTTGCTAATTTAAGCAAACGATCGTATTCACTTGATTTATACTTCACAGTATTCATCGTCAAGGAATTTGAACCAATGTGCTCACTTGAAAATAAAGTCAAGAAATTTTCTGGATCTGGGTAATCGGCAATCCATCCACCTCTCCACATTTTAGCTTTTCCATTTGAAATTGCTTCATCACGTTGATCAAGTGTACATAATTTGATACGTACATCAACATTCAAGTTTGCTTTCAATTGTTTTTTAACACTTTCATACAAGATATAAATAGAATTTCCTGTTTGTGCGTTTACATATAAATCAACTATTGGGAAACCTTTTCCTTCTGGATATCCAGCTTCAGCCATTAATTTTTTAGCTTGAGCTAAATTGAATTTGAATCCTTTAACACGTTTTGAATAATCTTCGATTTCAGGTACAAATCCGTTTTCACATGGGTAACCTTCTCCTTTTAAGTAATTATTTACAATGAATGTTCTATCAATAGCTAAGTTAAACGCTTTACGCACTTTCACATCGTTGAAAGGTGCCGAATCGTGAGCAAAACCAACATAAGCAACACTTAAACTGTTTTTAGAATCAATTTTGTGTTTCACAGTCAAACCAGCTTGTGCATCTTCCAAAGAACCTAAAATGTGTTCGATTTCGTCAACAGGAATTTCTAAAACCAAATCAATTTTTTTGTTTCTGAATGCCATCAACTCACTTTTCTTGTTTGTGGCGTATGTCATTCTCACTTTTTCTAAAAATGGAAGTTGATTTCCGAAATCGTCTTTTCTCCAATAGTTGTTGTTGCGTTTTAACAAAACTTCCTTATCGTTGATTGATTCCAAGACAAAAGGTCCAGTTCCAACAGGGTGATTTTTAATGTCGTTTTTATACGTTTCGTAAGCTTCTTTAGGAAAAATAGCCAAACTTGAATGCGTTAAAATTTTGTCGAAACCAACAAATGGTTCAATCAATTCAATCACTATTTTGTTGTCTTTAATTGTAATACCAGAAACACTTCCAGTAAGTGCTTTTCGGGTATTTTGATTAAATTCTTTTGCTCCTTTGATTTTATCAACAAGCATCCAGCTCATTTGATTAATCTTTAAACCGCTACAAGCAAAATCTAAAGCGTATTTGATGTCTTCAACTGTTAATTCTCTTCCTTTTCCACCCGAAAAACATTCGTCATCATGAAAAAATATTCCTTCACGTATCGTTAAAGTAAATGTTTTTGCGTCTGGACTAATAGAAAAACTACTTGCAATGTTTGGAACAACTTTGTTGTTGTTAAAATCGATGTTCAATAAAGATTCAAATAATTGACTTGCAATACGTTGGTTGTAAACATCTGCCGTAGCAACAGGGAACAAACAATTGATTTTTTCAGAGGACATGAAACGGAATTCGCCGCCATATTTTGCTCCACCATTTGCTTTAAGCTGTGATATATCAACTTCATCGTTTGAACATGAACTTGCAAGTGCTAAACCTGTAATCAGAAACAAAAATTTTTTAAACATTGCTTTTTTTGTTTTTATAGTCAACAAATATATAAATTATAATACAAAAAATCGTTTTTTATGAAAAATTGTAGCTTTAAAGTCAGATTTTTGGAACTTATAAATGTCTCATAGATTTATTATCTAAGGAAAATAATTAATTTTGACAAAATTGCTAGTCGAATTGAATCATAAAAGTCCAGATTTTAAAAAATGAGTCAAACAAAATTAAGTGTAAACATCAATAAAATTGCCACTTTGAGAAATGCTCGAGGAGGAAATTATCCTAATGTTGTTCAAGTTGCAATCGATTGCGAACGTTTTGGTGCCAATGGGATTACTGTACACCCACGTCCAGACGAAAGACACATTACAAAAAAAGATGTTTATGATTTAAAAAAAGTTGTAAAAACAGAATTTAACATCGAAGGCTATCCAGACGAGCGTTTTTTGAAAATTTTGGAAGAATTGAAACCTGAACAAGCAACTTTGGTTCCCGATCCACCACATGTGTTGACTTCAAATGCTGGTTGGGAAACAAAAAAATATTTAGTTGAACTACAAGAAATCATTTCAAAAATCAAAGCTTTGGGAATTCGTACTTCCATTTTTGTCGATACGAATTTGGAAAACATAGAATACGCAAAAAAAACTGGAACCGATAGAATTGAATTCTACACGGGACCTTATGCGGATGAATTTTCTCAAGGAAAAGAAAAAGCGATTGAATCTTTTGTTAAAGCAGCAAATTACGCCAAAGAATTAGGTTTGGGAATCAATGCTGGTCACGATTTGAATTTGGAAAATTTACGTTATTTCAAAGAAAATATTCCTTTTTTGGATGAAGTTTCCATTGGACATGCAATTATTTCAGACTCACTTTATTTTGGTTTAGAAAATACAATTCAACGTTATTTGTTTTTGTTGAGAGATTGAATTTTTTGTTTGTAGGGTTGCGATTAATCGCAACCCTACAAACAAAAAATTATTAATACCTACAAATAATATTGAACAAACTTCTTGCAATACATTTTTATTTCCTCACGAACTTCACGAAAAACAGCTAAAATTTCTTCTTCACTTCCAATAGCTTTTGCTGGGTCGGTGAAATTGTAGTGAAATTTTTGTGCTTTACTCGGAAAATAAGGACAATTTTCTTTAGCGTTGTCGCAAACCGTAATAACAAAATTAAATTCCACGTCTTTGTATTCATCAATGTTGTTGGAAGTGTGACTCGAAATATCGATTCCATCTTCCTGCATAATTTGAATAGCTTTTGGATTTACACCATGTGTTTCAATTCCAGCACTAAAAACTTCTGCTTTACTTTCGGCAAAAAAACGTAAATACGCTTCTGCGATTTGACTTCTGCAACTATTTCCTGTGCAGAGAACTAAAATTTTTTTCATAAAATCAGACTAATAACCAAATCACGTTTATGATACAAAATTTTGGGTCGAAGCCAAAAATTAATTGTAAAACGATTACTGACATCGTAATAATGATTGCTTTTTTATATTTAATGATATTTTTTAACAGCATTTTCCTCCTGGTTTACACGTTTCATTTTGTAACTCACTCAGTTGAACTTTAGTTTTTGGAGTGTCAACACCACAAGAATCAGAAGCCAAACAAGCAGTTTTTTTGGCTGCTAAAATAAAGTTTACTCCATCAAATTCCAAATTGTATTTTCCAATGGTGTTGCTTTGATATTCAACTTCGATCTCTAAATCCTCGATATGTAATGTTTTTTCTGAAAGTGAAATGATTTTCAATAATTTTTCTGCACTCAAACGGTGGTCAAAATCATTTGCGTCCCACAATTGAAAATTTACCACTTTTTCAAGACGTTCTTTTCCACCACAATCTATAAAATGTTTTGTGATAACACCGATTTCTGTTACGTGAAAATGCTTTGGCACAATTTCACCTGAACTTAAGATAAAATTCACTGAATCAACATTTTGTAGGTGGGTTTTAATTTCTGAAAGTTTCATATTTATATAATTTAATGATTAATAAGCTCTTTTATTGATTAACAACATTTATTTTCCTTTTCTTCTAATGTGATTGTCATCTTTGTGAAATAATTTTTCAAAAGATTCAAATTCGCCAAATCCAGACAGTAACAAATAGATGTTCCTTCGATATTTCCTTTTATTAAACCAGCATTTTTTAATTCTTTTAAGTGCTGGGAAATTGTTGGTTGTGCCAAAGGCAATTCTTTTACGATATCGCCACAAATACAAGAATCAACTTTGAGTAAATATTCAATGATTGCAATTCGAGCTGGGTGCCCCAAGGCTTTAATTAAAACTGCAAGCGAATTTTGCTGTTCCGTATAATCTGCTGTTTTTGTAATTCCCATTTTTATCATTTTAATATTGCAATATTACGATAAATATTTTAAATCAACAAAATTTTTATGAAAAATTGGTGAAATTTTTTTTATGTGAATTTAATTAAAGACTTTTAAAATTCTTATATCGAGGTTTTTGAAAAATTAATTTGTGAGTTTACTCATGTAAATAAGCAAATTAATCTTTTTGAAATAACGATGAGGTAAGGATTTTAAATACGTTGTCTTAAGCGTTCGTAAAGAACCATACCCGTAGCAACTCCAACATTTAAAGAAGAAATTTCTCCTTTCATTGGGATTTTTGCTTTGATGTCGGCCATTTTTAATAAATCTTGAGAAATTCCATCTTCCTCAGAACCCATTATGATGACTACATTTCCTCTGAAATTCGCTTCGTGAAGTGGAATAGCTGTTTTTTCAGTACAAGCAATGATTCTAAATTCGGATTGTTGTGCATAAAAAACGCTGTCTTTTAAGACATCAGATTTACACACTTTCATTCTATTTAAAGCACCAGATGAGGTTTTTATGGCATCGGCTGTAACTTGAACGGAAGATTTACTTGGTATCACAATCGCATCAACTCCCATACATTCTGCAGTTCGAGCAATTGCACCGAAGTTACGTACATCTGTTAAACGATCTAAAAATAAGAAACATTTTTTTTCGTCTTTTTCGATGGCTTCATCAACCAAACTTTCAAAATTATAATAGGTAACAGGAGAAATGTAAGCAACAACTCCTTGGTGATTTTCTTGTGTTAATTTATCTAATTTCTCAACAGGAACGAATTGAATGAAATAATTTTTACCAGCGGTAACTTCTTTTAATTCAAAAAACAACTCTTTGTTTATTCCTTTAGAAATAATGATTTTATTGATTTCTTTTTCTGCTTTTATCGCTTCAATAACGGCATGTACGCCGAAAATCATCAATTCATCAACCTTTTTTTGATAATATTGTTTTTCGCCACCATCTCGTTGAAATGAGTTAGAACTTTTATTTTCAAATTTTTTATGTACTTTATTTTGGTGATTCATATCGAAGAATTTCTACAAAGTTAAACAATATATGTGTATTCTATTTCAACATCCTTATCTAAACTTCTTCCAACGGGACAAGCTTTACCAGCGTTGATTATTTTTTGAGTCGTTTTTTCGTCCCAATTGTTGCCTTGTAAGTTCATTTCAATCACAATTTTTGCAATTTTTCGTGGAGCATCTGACATCACTTTAGTCACTTTCGCTTCACCTTTTTCAAAGTTAATTCCATGTGTTTGGCAAAAAACCCCCATAATTGTCATCACACACGAAGCGTAAGCTGTTGCCACTAAGTCAGTTGGTGAAAAAGCGGAACCTTTACCATTGTTATCAACTGGTGCGTCTGTAATTATTTTTGTTTGGGATTTTTCATGCGTGCATTCAGTTCTTAAATCACCAAGATATTTTACTGTTGAAGTGTGCATTTGAACGTTAATTTATTGTAATTTTGTATTCTGTAAAATTAAGGAATTTTTAGATTTCTAAATGCTGATTTTATTTTTTAATCAAAATGAGTGAAATAATTGATACTGAATCGAATCAAATTCGAATCAAAAAACCAAAATGGTTGCGTGTAAAACTTCCAATTGGCGAGAATTACAAAAAAGTTCGAGCTTTGGTTGATGAGCATAAATTGCACACAATTTGTGAGAGTGGAAGTTGCCCAAATATGGGTGAGTGTTGGGGTGAAGGAACGGCAACTTTTATGATTTTGGGTAATATTTGTACGCGAAGTTGTGGTTTTTGTGCTGTTCAAACGGGTCGTCCATTGGAAGTGGATGAATTTGAACCAGGAAGGGTAGCTCATTCCGTTAAAACGATGGGAGTAAAACATGCCGTTATAACTTCCGTTGACCGCGATGATTTGAAAGATGGTGGTGCTGGAATTTGGTTTCAAACAGTAAAAGCTGTACGTTATCAATCTCCAGGTACGACGATGGAAACCTTAATACCTGATTTTGCTGGTAAATGGGAAAATTTACAACAAATCATTGATGTTGCACCAGAAATTGTTTCACATAATTTGGAAACTGTTCGTAGGTTAACAAAACAAGTGCGTATTCAAGCAAAATACGATAGAAGTTTGGAAGTTTTATTTCGCTTAAAAAAAGGTGGAATGAGAACAAAATCAGGTGTTATGCTTGGTTTAGGTGAAACGCATGAAGAAATCATTGAAACAATGGAAGATTTAAGATCTGTTTCTGTTGATATTCTTACTTTAGGTCAATATTTACAGCCAACTCCAAAGCATTTACCAGTTGACGAATTTATTACGCCAGAGCGATTTGAAGAATACCGTGAATTGGGAATGAAAATGGGTTTTCGTTATGTTGAAAGTGGTCCTTTGGTGCGTTCGTCTTACCATGCTGAAAAACATATTTTTGATATGTAAGGTCAAGAAAATAAATCATTTTTCTTCAATTTAATTTTCATAACAATTCTATTTCATATTAATATTTAACTTTGTCAAAAAAACAACAAAAATGAGTTCTTACGACGTAACAATTATTGGTTCTGGTCCTGGTGGATATGTAGCAGCAATTCGCTGTGCACAATTAGGTTTGAAAACGGCAATTATTGAAAAATATGACACTTTAGGTGGAACGTGTTTAAATGTTGGTTGTATTCCTTCAAAAGCTTTGTTGGATTCTTCTGAACATTTTCACAATGCGAAACATAATTTTGAAGCACATGGAATAAAAATTTCAAAATTAGAGGCTGACATCAAACAAATGGTTGCTCGAAAAGCAGAAGTTGTTGCTCAAACATCGAATGGAATTAAGTTTTTGATGGACAAAAATAACATTACTGTTTACAACGGTGTTGGTTCTTTTGTTTCAAAAAATCAAATAGAAGTTAAATCAAATGACGGTAAAACGGAAGTTTTAGAATCTAAAAATATAATTATTGCAACAGGTTCAAAACCGAACTTTTTTCCAGGAATGGAACCAGATAAAAAGAGAATCATTACTTCAACGGAAGCTTTAAAATTACAAGAAATTCCTAAAAAAATGCTTGTGATTGGTGGTGGAGTAATTGGTTTGGAATTAGGTTCTGTTTACGCACGACTTGGAACACAAATTGAAGTTGTTGAATTTTTAGATTCAATCATTCCAACGATGGATAAAACTTTGGGTAAAGAACTTACGAAAGTTTTGAAAAAAGAAGGTTTCAAATTTAATTTGGAGCATAAAGTACAATCTGTTGTAAACAATGGAAAATCTGTTACTTTAAAAGCTCTAAACAAAAAAGGAGAAGAAGTTACATTTGAAGCAGATTATTGTTTGGTTGCTGTTGGAAGAAAAGCATACACACAAGGTTTAAATCTTGAAAATGCAGGTTTAACTGCTGCAAAAAATGGGCAAATTGAAGTAAACGATCATTTGCAAACTGCTGTTCCAACTATTTTCGCTTTAGGAGATGTTGTTCGTGGAGCAATGTTGGCTCACAAAGCGGAAGAAGAAGGAGTTTTTGTTGCTGAATTTATCGCTGGACAAAAACCACATATCAATTATAATTTAATTCCAGGAGTTGTTTACACATGGCCAGAAGTTGCTGCTGTTGGTAAAACAGAAGAGGAATTGAAAACTGCTGGTGTGGAATATAAGGTTGGTTCATTTCCAATCAAAGCTTTAGGTAGAGCAAGAGCAAGTATGGATATTCAAGGACTTGTGAAAGTACTTGCAGATAAAAATACAGATGAAATTCTTGGAGTTCACATGATCGCACCTCGTGCAGCAGATTTAATCATGGAAGCTGTTGTTGCAATGGAATACCGTGCTTCGGCAGAAGATATTGCTCGTATTTGTCATCCACACCCAACGTATTCTGAAGCAATAAAAGAAGCTGCTTTGGATGCTACAGAAGCTAGAGCTTTGCATATCTAAGTTAAGTTTTTTAACAACATAAATCTTTTTTTCTCTTAGGAGAGTATATTCAGAAAATTATTTTTCATGAAAAAATCCGCTGTACTTTTAATTCAACTTGGAACCCCAGATAGTCCGTCAACTTACGATGTAAGACGTTATTTAAGCGAATTTTTAAATGACCCACGTGTCATTGATATTCCTTGGTTGCCAAGAAAATTATTAGTAAACGGAATCATAGTTCCTTTTAGAGCGCCAAAATCAGCTAAGATTTACAAAGAATTGTGGGATTTTGGAAAAGGAAAATCTCCTTTGTTGACACATTCTGAAAATGTAAAACGCATTTTACAAGAAGAATTAAAGGATAAAAATGTTACAGTTGAATTGGCAATGCGCTACCAAAATCCATCGATGGATAGTGTTTTGGATAGAATGCACAAAGCGAATTACGAACAAATTATCATCATTCCGCTTTTTCCACAATATGCAAGTGCCTCAACGGGTTCAGCTATTGAAAAAGCGATGAAAATTATCCAAAAATGGTGGGTAATTCCAGAAATTAAAGTTGTGAATCAATTTTATGATCATCCGTCATACATCAATTCAATTGTTGATAGAGCAAAAGAATTTGATTTGAAAGAATATGACCATGTTATATTTTCATACCACGGTTTACCTGAAAGACAAGTTGATAAAGTGTATAATGATGGTTTGTGTGCTGATCATCCGTGCGAAAGCGAAATAAATGAAGAAAATGTTTTTTGTTATAAAGCGACATCTTTTGCTACAACACGTTTGATAGCCGCTAAATTAGGTCTTACAGAAAAAGATTACACCGTTTCTTTCCAATCGCGCCTAAACGATAAATGGTTGAAACCTTTTTCAGACAAAGTTGTTGAAGAATGGGCAAAAAAAGGAGCGAAAAAATTATTGGTTTTCAGTCCAGCTTTTGTTGCCGATTGCCTTGAAACAATCATTGAAATTGGTGGAGAATACCAAGAAATTTTCCATTCAAATGGCGGTGAAAAAGTACAACTTGTACCTAGTTCAAACGATCATCCAGAATTTATTTCTTGCCTCAAAGATTTGGTTTTAAGTAGGATTTAAAATAAAAGTTAAGAATTTTCACTTAAAGTTCCAATCGTAAGTGTCAATTTCTGATAAACAAGCACAAAGTAAATCAACACTTCCCATAATATCTTCTTTATGAGCCATTTCAATTACTTGGTGCAAATGACGTGTTGGAATAGAAATCGCGCCAGCAATTGATCCTCCTTGCGTCATGCGTTGAATTCCAGCAGTATCGGTTCCTCCAGCGGTTAGAATTTCTGGTTGCCATTTGATTTTATTTTTGTCAGCCGTTTTTTTCATGAAATCAACCATTCTGTAATCGCAAATTGTGGATGCATCCATGATTTTTATGGCTGTTCCTTCGCCTAATTTTGTAATCATTTCATGTGCTGCGGCACCTGGTAAATCGAAAGCAATAGTTGTGTCCAAACCAAAACCAAAATCTGGATTTATTCTTAAGGCTGAAACATTTGCTCCACGAATTCCAACTTCTTCTTGCACGGTGAAAACGCCATAAACATCGTAAGGAACTTCTTTGTCTTTAAGTGATTTTAAAGTTTCAATCAAAATGAAAACCGCCAAACGATTGTCTAAGGATTTTGAATTCACACATTCTCCCATCTCAATGTATTCGCGTTCACGTGTAATTGGATCACCAATTGAAATATTCTCAAAAACCTCTTCTTTCGTCAAACCTGTGTCGATGAAATAGTCTTTTAATTTCGCTACACGACCGCGTTCTTCTTCTGTCATAACGTGAATTGGTTTGGAGGCCATCACACCAATAATATCTTTTTTTCCGTGAATAATGACACGTTGTGCAGTCAATGTTTTTGGGTCAAAACCACCTAAAGTATGGAAATATAGAAATCCTCGGTCGTCGATGTGTGTCACCATAAAACCAATTTCATCCATGTGAGCACCAACCATAACGCGTTTGTTGGCTTTTCCACGTTTGATGGCGTAAACATTTCCCATGTTGTCCGTTTCAATTTCATCAACGTAAGCTGTTAATTCTTTGATAACTAAAGCTCTTACTTTTTGTTCAAACCCTGGAGCACCTGGAGTTTTACATATTTCAGCTAATAATTTTGAGTTGAATTTCATGAGTTTGTTTTTAACTTTTTACAAACCTAAACATTTTATGAATTGAAAAATCAATAAGAGTAAAATATTTGATGGATAGATTTTAAGACTATAAGATTCAAAAGTCAAGACAGTCCTGACTTCTGAATCTTGTAGTCTTGAGTCTCATTTCGATTGTCTTACCATTTTTAATTACCGTTCAAAATTCTTTCCTTACTTTTGATTAAAATTACATTACAAAATGCACAAATTCACCAACGATTTAATCAAAGAAAGTAGTCCGTATTTATTACAACATGCTCATAATCCAGTGAATTGGCTTCCTTGGTCGGAAGAAGCATTTCAAAAAGCAGAAACTGAAGGCAAACTTGTTTTGATAAGTATCGGTTATTCAGCTTGCCATTGGTGCCACGTGATGGAACACGAATCTTTTGAAAATGAAGAAGTTGCTACATGGATGAATCGTTATTTTGTGTGTATAAAAGTGGATCGAGAAGAGCGTCCAGATGTGGATCAGGTTTATATGACCGCAGTTCAATTGATGACGCAACGTGGTGGTTGGCCTTTAAATTGTTTCACTTTGCCTAATGGAAAACCAATTTATGGAGGAACTTATTTCCCAAAAGACCAATGGATTCAAATTTTAAAAAGTTTAGAGCACACCTATAAAAATAAAAAAGAGGAAGTGTTGGATTATGCACAAAAATTAACTGAAGGAGTTAAACAAAGCGAAATAATTACAGTTTCTCAAGCTCTTGAAGATTTCAAAAAGGAGAAATTAGAGGAGCTGGTTTTGCGTTGGACACATAGTTTTGATTCAAGAGAAGGAGGAAGTAACCGAGCTCCGAAATTTCCTTTGCCAAATAACTACGAATTTTTGTTGCGTTATGGAGTTGAAACAAAAAACGAAAAAGTTTTAAATCATGTTTATTTGACTTTAGATAAAATGGCTTTTGGTGGGATTTTTGACCAAGTTGGCGGTGGATTTTGTCGCTACTCCGTTGATGTTTTATGGAAAGTTCCTCATTTTGAAAAAATGCTTTACGACAATGCACAACTTGTTAGTTTGTATGTAAAAGCATATCAACAATCAAAAAATGAAACGTATAAGCAAATTGTAATTGAAACTTTAAATTGGATTGAACGTGAAATGACAAACAAATTTGGAGCATTTTACAGTGCTTTAGATGCTGACAGCGAAGGAGAAGAAGGAAAATTCTATGTTTGGAAAGAAGATGAATTGAAAAATTTGCTGGGAAAAGAGTTTGATTGGGTAAAAGAATATTACAACGTGAACCAATTGGGTTATTGGGAAGAAGGTAATTACATCTTGATGAAAAGTTCTCACAATACAGATTTTGCTAAAAAATTAAAAATCACTAAAGAAGAATTTGAGCTTAAAATCGCAAAAATCAATCAAATTTTACGTGATGAGCGTTCACATCGTGTTCGACCAGGTTTGGATAACAAATGTTTGACTTCTTGGAACGCGATGCAAATCAAAGCTTATGTTGACGCTTATTTGACTTTGAATGACGAAACATATTTGCTTGCAGCTTTAAAAAATGCTTCTTGGATTCTCAAAAATCAAGTTCAGGAAAGTGGGAAATTGTATCATAATTTTAATGCGGGAAAAAGTACAATCGATGGCTTTTTAGAAGATTATGCACATGTGATTTCAGCATTTATTTCACTTTATCAAGCAACATTTGACGAAAAATGGCTTCAAGAAGCGGAGAAGTTGTTGCAAAATACTTTAAGCGATTTTTTAGATAATGAAAGTCAAATGTTTTATTTCACAAACTCAACTTCAGAGTTAATTGCACGAAAAATGGATTTGAATGACAATGTTTGTCCCGCAACAAATTCTGTTATGTGTATGAATTTATTTCACTTGGGAACTTATTTTCAAAATGAAACATATATCAATCATTCCAAACAAATGCTTATGAATGTATATGATGGAATGGAAAATTATGGTTCAGGTTACTCAAACTGGGCTTTGTGCTTGATGAATTTTACTTTTTCCTTTTCAGAAATCTGTATTACAGGTAATCAATGGAAAGAAAATTTATTGAAAATTTCAGAAAACTATTTGCCAAACGTACTTTTTTCTGGAGGAGAAAAATCAAGTTTAGCGAGTTTGAAAGGAAAAGATTTAAGCAAAAATTTGTTTTTCAAATGCGAAGACAAAACGTGTTCGCTTCCAGTTGATGATGTAGATACATTTATTGATGGACTTTAGACATAAGACGAAAGACAATAGACTATCAAAAGTCTTAAGTCTATTGTCTAAAATCTAATGTCAAAAAATTAAGTCTTTTTTCTAATGAAATTAATATCTTTGTAACTCAATTTTTACAATGTCAAAACAACGATATACAGTTACAGCAGCTTTGCCTTATGCAAACGGACCTTTACATTTAGGTCATGTTGCAGGAGTTTATTTACCAGCAGATATTTTTGTGCGTTTTTTACGTATGAATCAACACGATGTTGCTTTTATTTGCGGAAGTGATGAGCACGGTGCAGCGATAACATTAAGAGCAAAAAAAGAAGGAATTACTCCTCAAGAAATCGTTGATAAATACAATAAAATCATTGGAAATTCTTTCCAACAATTTGAAATTTCATTTGATATTTTTCACAGAACGTCATCTGATTTACATCATAAAACAGCTCAAGACTTTTTCCTAAAATTGCACGAAAAAGGAAAATTGACAGAAGATACAAGCGAACAATATTACGACGAAGATTACAATCAATTTTTAGCCGATAGATACATTACAGGAGAATGTCCAAAATGTCAAAATCCAAATGCTTACGGTGATCAATGTGAGAAATGTGGTTCTGATTTAAGTCCTACAGAATTGATAAATCCCAAGTCAACTTTAAGTGGGAAAACACCGATTTTGAAAACGACTTCTCATTGGTATTTGCCTATGAATCAGCACGAAGATTGGTTGAGAACTTGGATTAAAAAAGGTGAATTGGATGGAAAAATGCAACATGACCCGAAAACGTGGAGGAATCAAGTTTCTGGTCAATGTATGTCATGGATTGATGGCGGTTTACACGCTCGAGCTATGACGCGTGATTTGGATTGGGGAGTGAAAGTTCCTTTACCAAATTCAGACGGAAAAGTATTGTATGTTTGGCTTGATGCTCCAATTGGTTATATTTCAGCTACAAAACAATGGGCAAAGGATAATAATAAGAATTGGGAAGATTATTGGTTGAAAAATGAAGGTGGAGAAGAATCAAAACTTGTTCATTTCATTGGAAAAGATAACATCGTTTTCCACGCAATCATATTTCCAATTATTCTAAAAGATCACGGAGATTTTATTTTGCCAGATAATGTTCCTGCATACGAATTTCTGAATTTGGAGGGCGATAAATTTTCTACTTCAAGAAATTGGGCAGTTTGGTTGCACGAATATTTGGAACGTTATCCCGAGAAAATAGATGAGTTGAAGTTCACTTTAACTTCCATCGCACCAGAAAGTAAAGATAGTGAGTTTACTTGGAAAGAATTTCAAGCTCGTGTAAACAACGAATTGGCTGATGTTTTAGGGAATTTCGTGAATCGGGCTTTGGTTTTGACACAAAAATATTACCATGGAAAAGTTCCTGCTTTGGGTACTTTAACAGATATCGACAAACAAGTTTTCACTGATTTAAAAGCTGCACCAGAAAAAATTTCTAAATTGCTATATGCTTATAAATTGCGTGATGCTCAAACAGAAGTGATGAATGTTGCTCGTTTGGGTAATAAATATTTGGCAGAAATGGAGCCATGGAAATTGGTGAAAACAGATGAAAAACGTGTCGAAACAATCATGTACATCGCTTTGCAAATTACAGCACAATTGAGTCAGTTGTTAGAACCTTTTTTACCAAAATCAGCTGCTAAAATGCGTCACTTTTTGAATATCAATTTAGAAAAGTGGGAAGATTTAGGAAAAGCGGATTTACTTTCTGCTGGACATCAAACGAATCAACCAGAAATTCTTTTTCAGAAAATAGAAGATTCTTTGGTTGAAAGTGAAGTTGAAATTTTGAACCAAAGTAAATTAGAAAATGCTGTGCCTGTAACTAAAGAAATTACTCCACAAAAACCTGTAATTGCTTTTGATGATTTTACAAAATTAGATATTCGTTTGGGTACAATTTTAGAAGCAATAAAAGTTCCAAAAGCAGATAAATTATTGCAATTAAAAGTGGATACAGGTCTTGATATTCGCACAATCGTTTCTGGAATTGCTGAACATTATTCTCCAGAAGAAGTTGTTGGGAAAACGGTTTCAGTTTTACTAAATCTTGAACCAAGAAAAATCAAAGGTGTTGAATCTCAAGGAATGATTTTAATGGCAGAAAATACGGAAGGAAAATTGAGTTTTGTTACACCTGAAAAAGGTTTTGAAGCGGGTGGAGAGATTCGATAATTAACTGATTTGACGATTAGCTGATTTGAAAATAAATATTGTAAGTTTAATTTTTTAGAATTTTCAAAATGAATATAATAAAGTCAAAACATGCTATTTTAAATTATTTTAGCCTTGCTTTATTGTTGATTTTTATTATTTCTTGTAAATCAAATAGTTCTTGTAAATCTAATTATTATGACAAAGAAAAGAGAAATAATAATTGGGTTTATTATCAAAAGAATCAAAAATTTGAGGGCGTTTGGATAAAATTAAAAGAAATAAAATACCATAAAAACGGGAATTATAAAACATTTTATTCAAATGGTGTTATTCTTGAGTCTACATCTTTTTTTGATAATAAAAAATATGGGAAACATAGGAAGTGGCATAAAAATGGGAAGATTGAAATTTCATCTACATATTTAAAAGGAGCTTTGAATGGAGAATATTTAATTTTTTATGATAACGGCAATCTTGCAGTTAAAAAAACATATTTTAAGGGTAAATTAAAAGGTAAATATGAAAGATATTTCAAAAATGGAACACTCGAACAAAGGATATTTTACATTGATGGAATTAGAAATGGAAAAGAAACTTATTATTACCAAAATGGTCAAATGAGTAGTACTGGAAATGTAATAAATGGAAAATTTGAAGGTCGTTGGACTAAATATGATGAAAGAGGTAAATTAATTAACTGGGGAATTTTTAAAAATAATAAAGGTATTTATTTTGACAATTAGTTGGTTTGAAAATGATTATATACAAATATTTTAAATTCTAAAAAATGAAAAAAGTAACGAAGGTAAGTCCTTTATTAAAATCAATGAGAGGAAGTTTTAAAGAGCCGAAAAATTTTAATTACAAAAAAGAATTAATAAAAGCTTTGATAAAAAAACACCTTTGATTTGTAATGCTCAAAACATTAGCTAATTAGCTCATCTTCAAATCAGCTAACCAACCCTAGTTCCAATTAATAAAACTATTTCCTTTCAACGATTTACTGAAAGCATTTCGCATGATAACGATTTTCCGAGCCGCTTTCATATCTCCATCGATGGCTCTTTGCTTTAATTTGTAGTATAAATCCAAACTTAAGCCAAATAAATCGTGTTCCAATTGTTTTTTGAGTTCGGAAATTTTACCATTTAATTCAATTAAAAAGTATTCCAACTCACCCAATTCGTTCAGTTCATCTGAGGAAATGTTGTTTTTTTTGACGAGTTCCGTATATCGAGGAAGCGTAACTTGTAACAATTGAATGAATCGTTCAAGCTCTTTGTTAATCTCTTCCTGATATGTTTTACTGTTCATTTTAATGAATTATGAGAGGAATTCTAAAAATTAGATTTTTTAGGCGAACAAGATTTTAAAAGCGGAGTTTACCTTTGTAAATGAGCATTTTAAAATTGCAGTTCAACGAAGAAAAAGCTATTTTTTGAAGTTCCGAATAACTAATGTAGAATTAATTTTGATAATAAACAAGTTTTTTAACTTTTTAACGAAACTATTTTATTTTTAAAGCCAAAAATCCCTTTATTTTAAACAATTTTGTGGAAATTTTAATTTTCATGGCTGGAATTTATATCCACATTCCCTTTTGTAAGCAAAAATGTACCTACTGCGATTTTCATTTCAGTACCAATTTTTCGACTTACAGAACCAATATGTTGGATTGTATGTTGAAAGAGCTGGAACTTAGAAGTGTAGAATTAAAAGATGAGCAAATTGAAACCATTTATTTTGGAGGAGGAACACCAAGCTTATTAAATTCAACTGAGATTTTAGCTTTTATTGAAAAAGTTAAATCCTTACATCAAGTTTCCAAAACTGCTGAAATTACTTTAGAAGCAAATCCAGATGATATTTCTCAAAGCTCAATTTTAGAGTGGAAAAATGCTGGAATCAATCGCTTGAGTATCGGAATACAATCGTTTGACAACGAAGATTTAACTTGGATGAATCGTGCTCACAACTCTGATGAAAGTTTGAAAGCGGTGAAAATTTGTCAAGAAGCAGGAATTTCAAACATCAGCATCGATTTGATTTACGGTTTACCAAATATGGATGTGAATCGTTGGGAAAAGCAATTGAATTTGGCTATTTCCTTAAATGTTTCGCATATTTCAGCTTATTGTTTGACGGTGGAAGAAAAAACGGCTTTACATAAATTGGTAGAGACTAAAAAGATTCTTCCCGCTGAAAACGAACTCCAAGCCTTACATTTTGAGCTTTTACAGAAGAAATTAAAAGAAGCTGATTTTATTCAGTATGAAATCTCAAATTTTGGTAAAGAAGGTTTTTTCTCCAAACACAACAGTTCATATTGGAAAGGGGAGAAATATCAAGGAATCGGACCATCAGCACATTCTTTTGATAGAAAAACGCGCTCCTGGAATATCGCAAATAATCCAGTTTACATAAAAAAAATAAGTGAAAATATATTGCCTTCGGAAATAGAAATCTTATCAAACAAAGATTTTTTTAATGAAATGCTTTTGATTGGTTTGAGAACAATTTGGGGAGTTTCACTCGATAAATTAAATGAAATTGAGCCACCTTCAGCTATATTTACTTCGAAAATCAATAAATTATTAAGCGAAAATAAAGCCGAGATTAAAAATCAACAGTTGATTCTGAATTCAAATGGAATGTTATTCGCTGATTCAATCGCACAAGATTTGTTTTTGTAATCAAATACTTTCGAAAACTTTGCGTTAGTTTTAATATACGGCTTTGTTTCCAAAAAACTTTGCGAGTTTAGCGCTTTGCTTTGCTTGTCTTTGCGATACAAAAAAGAAACATTATCTTACTATTAATTAACATTTCACTATTCATAAACTTTTTGGAACAATTTTAGATGCATACATTTTAAGTTTAACTTAGAAAAAATTACTAACACTTTTCATCATGTCCAAAACTCCAATTACCTACGTTTTAGATACGTCGGTTTTATTACACGATCATCAATCTTTGTTGACATTTCAAAAAAACAATGTTGCCATTCCAATCACGGTGTTGGAGGAATTGGATAATTTTAAAATTGGTAATGATACCAAAAACTTCTCGGCGAGAGAAATCATTCGTTTTATTGACCGACTTATCGGAAATGAAAGTTTACACGAATGGATTAAACTTGGACCAGATTTAGGTAAATTTAAAATTGTGTTAGATCATTCTCCAGTTCAATTGAACGCCGAATATATCTTTTCTGTTGGGAAAAATGACCATAAAATCATCAATGCTGGTTTAGCTTTAAAGGAAGCGAATCCAAAAGGTGAGGTGATTTTGGTTACAAAAGATATTAATTTACGTATCAAAGCTAAAGCGCTTGGTTTGAAATCTCAGGATTATGAAACAGGGAAGGTTGAAACGGATAAAATCGAAGATACATCTTATTCAAATATTGATGATGTTGATGCAGAAGTAATTCGTGAACTTTTCACCAAAGAAAGCATTGCTGAAAATGGAATTTTAGGCAAGAAAAAAGTTGCAAATGGATACTACATCTTACGAAACGGGAAAGCATCAAGTTTAGCTTATTACAATCAAGATAAGGATACCATTGAACGCGTAGATAAATCTTTTGTGTATGGAATTAAAGCTAAAAATGCAGAACAAGCTTTTGCCGTTCACGCACTTTTAAATCCAGACATTAAATTGGTGGCTCTTCAAGGTGTCGCTGGAACAGGAAAAACTTTGTTGGCATTAGCGAGTGCTTTGGAACAACATCAACAATATCAGCAAATTATTTTGGCTCGACCAATTATTCCACTTTCAAATAAAGAAATTGGATTTTTACCAGGTGATGCAAACGACAAAATTGGACCATATATGGAACCACTTTGGGATAATCTCAAATTTATTAAATCACAATTTGGTGAAAATGAGAAAAAACGCAAAGTTTTGGATGAAATGGAACAACAAGGAAAATTAATCATTACTCCTTTGGCTTTTATTCGTGGAAGAAGTTTGTCAAATATCTTGTTTATTGTCGATGAAGCACAAAACCTTACGCCTCACGAGATAAAAACAATCATCACACGAGCAGGTGAAAACACCAAAATCATTTTTACGGGTGATGTCCGCCAAATTGATACTCCGTATTTGGATGAACATTCTTGTGGTTTGGCTTATTTGATTGACCGTTTGAAAAATCAAGCACTTTTTGCTCAAATAAAACTTGAAAAAGGAGAACGTTCTGAGTTGGCGAATTTGGCTAATGATTTGTTGTGAAAAAGGAAGTGTTGAGCATTATAATTGCACTATATAAGAGCAAAATAATTGAAAAATGCGTTTCAATTTTGTTATTTATGCTTTGTAACTTTACTAATTAATTAACAGTTATGTATGCAAATATAGAAACTCCAGAAGTAACTGACCCGCATGTCCAAAAATTGATATGCTTTATTGATTCTGACTTCGAATTAATAAAGCTAAAAATTGAGCCTGAATATTTTGCTAGAGAGTTAGATTGCATTGGAGCAGTTAGAGAAAAGGTAAAAAGAGATGGTGGAAATATTGTTTTCGGCTGGCAAATATGGAAAAATGACTACTTAGTAGAGGCAGAATTTCATGCAGTCTGGAAACTCCTGATGGAACAGAATTAAAAGACGTAACACCCAAATCTCATCCAAGTATTACTCATATTTTATTTCTTGAAGATGTCAACGCTAAATATGAGGAGAGAGCTATTGACAGTAAGCGATTAAATATTTCTGGAAATGAACTCGCAGACCATTTAATTGCTGTAAATAAGGCTGATTTTAGATTGAAAAACCGTGGAGATAAAGCATTCCTTCACGATGAAGAATTTCTTAATTCTTTAACTTTTGAAGAAAGAAAAATTCTTGAGGACTTAATGGTTTTTAAAAATAATCTAAGTTATATGTTGGAGAATGGTGATAATTTATCAAGTACTTGTTATTGTGGTAGTCAGAGAAAATATAAAAATTGTCATGGTAAAGATTTTTTAAAAAGAATTAACCGTCTATAAAGAACTCAGCTACCACCCATATCTAGCGTAGGAATCTTTCGTGAGGTAAATAAGTATTCTAATTTAGAAAACACTAATTCGTTCACTATAAAAAGTATTTTCTGATTTACAATTTAAGATATAGATTCCAGTTTTTAAACTTAATATATCAATTGTCGTTTTTTCTGAATCGAAGTAATTTTTGAGAATAATTTTACCACTTAAATCGAGAATTTGAAGTTCAACTTGTTCTTGGTTTTCATCAAGTTCAATGATAATGGTTTTTTCACTAGCATAATAGATCTTGAATTTTTCTTTTTCAACTTCAATAGAAGAAGCAAGATTGTCACAGGTAGAAACATGATTGTATAAATCTGTTGCTGTTTGTGTTCCAATTACTGTTATTGTTCTATCAGGACAAATAGCGTAAATTAATGGGTAATAATTTACAGCATAATTCAATTTAATTTGACTTAAATCATTCCCTTCAGGGTTTAAAAAGGGATAATTTGATCCTTCAAGCCAATTTCCTTGGGTTACACCACTTATCCCTTGGAATTCATTTACACCGTTATTTGCATCTAATTCAATCGCTAAAATACGAATATCATCTGAACTTGTTCCAATCCCATGCTCGTTGTTTAAATCCCTTAAAGCATGTGTATTGTGGTAAGCCCAACAGTAAGGGCAATGACAGGCAAAAAAATCAATGTAAACCGTTTTCCCTTGGTCTAAATAGGAATACAAATTTTGCTGGTTTCCATCTAAATCATTTAAAGTGAAATTAGGAGCAACACTTCCATTTGAAAGTTGAGAAAAACAAGGAAAAGAATAAAAAAAGATTGCTACTGAAGCAATTAAGATTAAAATAAAATTTTTCATAACGTTTATTTTGAAAACCATTTTTAATTACGATTACAAATTAAAAACGGTTTCCAAAAATAAATTTTTCTTAATTTTTTAATAAGAAGAAGTACTTCCACCAATATTTTCAATTGGATGCCAAGTTGTTTTTACTTCTTGGAAATCAGCTATTAAATAAGGATTTTCTTTCGTTTTAGTATCAAAACGTTTTACACGCTTCACGCTGTCAGTCCCTAATTCTTTTAATTTGTAAAAATTTGCATCAATTGAACCACCATATAAAACAGCGTTTATATCCATGTGAGTTCCAAAATGTTCCAACAATTCACTTTCTTTTCCAGTCAAAATATTTACGATTCCTCCAGGAACATCTGATGAATTTAATACTTCCGCAAAAGTCACAGCACACAAAGGTAATTTTTCAGAAGCTAAAACAACAACTGTATTTCCACCAGTAATTATTGGAATAATCGTTGAAACTAAACCAATCAAGGAAGAATCTTGCGGCGCGATAACACCCACAACTCCCATTGATTCTTGAGCAGAAAAATTAAAATGTGAACTTGCAACTGGGTTTACAGAACTAAATATTTGTTGGTATTTGTCCGCCCAACCGCAATAGTAAACGATTAAATCGATTGCATCATTTACTTCTTTCTCAGCACTTGCTTTTGTTGAACCTTGCTTGATTAATTCCTCTACAAATTGCGCTCTTCTTCCTTCAAGCATTTCAGCGATACGGTACAAAATTTGTCCACGATTAAAAGCTGCACGTTCAGCCCAGCCTCCAAAAGCTTTTCGAGCTGCAACAACTGCATTTCTTAAATCTTTTCTAGAAGACAAACAAACGTTAGCTAAGGCTTCGCCTTTTGCGTTTTTCGGGTCGTAATACCTTCCAGATTCAGTTCTTGGAAATTGTCCGCCGATGTATATTTTATATGTTTTCAAAATTTCTAATCTTTCCATTTTATTAATTTTATTTTAAAATCATGATGAAAATCAATAATGTAGAGGCGTAGCAT
>JAZKEO010000007.1:0-267906 GCA_040386975.1 Bacteroidota bacterium
ACACCCATTCTCCAGCAGAAACACGTGCTGGATCATCATATTTTGTGAACTCGCAGGTTGCAGAAACAAAAAGATTTAAATTACATTTGTTTGACCAAGATTGAATCATAGGAATTGTAATTACACGCTCAACTGCAGCACCAACTTCACCTCCATGCCCTACGTAATTTATTATTAAAGAGCCATTTTGAACGCGATCTGTAATGGCATCATTTACATCAGGAAAACGAATTCCACCAGCTGTAGCGACACGTGGATAAGCATCTAAATAAATTTTGTCAGCATTCATCTCTGGATGATTTTTTGTAACAGAGTCATATTGAGGTTCAGTATCTTCATTTATGAAGTAGGCTTCATCATCAGCAATTTGTATATACTTTAAGCGCCAATCACCAAAAGAACTACATGAAATATTATCAGTTGCACAATTTGAAGCGGAATTAGTATTGATTCCTCTTTTTAAATATTGTTCCACTTTATCAACTTGCTCTTTTGCTTGTTCGTTAGTTGAAACAATCATACGTCCAACTCCAATATCCATCATGTCTAAATCTGAAATAGCTTCATTATCATCTAACATACCGAAATAATCATCTGTCACTAAAGCCCCGATATGATCTTCAGAATTTAAGACTTGGTAGGTTGGTACAAAATAATTATTCCCGGAAACACGATTTTTTGGATCATAGGTTCCATCACCAAAAAGTAATAAATTTTCTGGCATTTTTGATACATCGCCATTTGCTCGGTCGTAAAACATTTTTGCAAACCATTTTATCGCAGTTGGGTCAACCATTCCTGATGAAAACTCATTGTATATTTGCTCAGTTGTTACGACATGCGTACTCATGCCATCATTCTCATGTATTTGAGCTAGGCGATTTGCTTCGGATAAAAAATTTGGATGTGTTACCAATAATAATTTTGCAGGGTCTAAAGCATGTAAATTTTGATTTGAAATTACCCCAATATAAGTTGGACTTGAGAAATTAATCCCATTTGAGCAGACGAACTCTCTCAAACTATCAGTAGTTACATTAAACTCAAAATTTGTTCCATTTTGTTGTCCTTGAATAAGTTTTGGGATTTGTTTATTACTAAGGTCCCACACAAAATAACTTGCTTGAACATTAGAAAGTGTAAATTTACCAATGTTCCCTGATCCAATAGATTTTGTATCACGAAATCTCATTTGTGAACCGCTAAAGATTAACTTACGACGACAATTTAATTCAATTTTGTCCAGATAAGTCATTACACTCGGACTTGAACGATTTACATTGATTGTTAATGGAATATTTTCATTGTTAGATAAATAGTTAAAGGTATATTCTAATCTTCTGTAGTCGCCAGAAGTAGTACCCAATGAACTTGAGTAGGCCGTTGTTCCGTTTATAATGTAAGAAAAAGTATTGCTACCCGAATTTGCATTTGAAGCTAAAGAACTATTGAAAGTTATTGGGTCTGTTGTTACAATATTTGGAACTGAAAAATTAAAATTTTTGCTTAATTCTGTATCAAATAAATCACCATACCAACGTTGTCCACCCCCAACTAAGCTGTGTGATTCTTGTTCATAAATATCATAATGATTAAAATCTGTCACATTTACAGTTTCAGTTTGATTAGTTGAAGCGACATCCGTAATTCGTAATGCTGGTTCTGTAGAACTTTTACGAATAAAATAATAAGAGTTATCTGAATAAATATTTAAATCTCTTCTGAAAATTCCATTTGTGTTGAGCCACTTATTAGGCCCCCAAGCATAGAATAAAAAATATTCGTTAGATTCAAAAATATCATCTCCATCTCCAATGAATAGAATAGCATTTTTGGCTAAATCATCAATTTTTGAAACGCTATTTAATTCAGATAATTTTCCAGCACCATTTCCATAGATGTTGATGAAATTTGGATTAATAGAAGAAACGTCAATATTATTTGATTCAAACCAAGATTTATCCAGTTTGTAAATCCCATCTGACTTCACACTGATTTTATAAAAAGTACTTGATTCGTCTGATAAAATAGATTGATTGACAAAATCTTTTTTAAAAGTACTTGAAATTTGTTTTGGGAGAAATTTTATGTTTAAACTTTTTATACGATAAACTTTATCATTTTCTTTAATAAAGGGGAAAAAGCTTAATGTGAAATTATTTTTTGATCTAGCTTTTGAAGTTTTATATGAAAGAATGAGTTCATTTGGGATGTCAATTTTTTGATAATTTAAAAAAGACACATCATTTGAAGAGGCAAGTTCCAAGTCTTTTGAAATGACTTCTAAATCATACTCAATTCCTTGTCCGATCTTAAATGATTGACTGAAATTTGGTTTGTTAATATTGTATTCTTGACCTATAATATAAGGGATAAAAAACTCTTGATCATGTTCATTTTTTTTTTGGTTTTCACCCCAATTCAAAACAACTGTTTCAATTTTATTTTGTGCGCTAAATTCTGACAAAAAGAAAAAACAAGCTACTAAAAAAAATAATAACTTAGTATGAATAAAATATAATTTATCTTTGAAAACCATAATGTAAAATTACAAAAAAAATATCCTTAGAAATACAAGAATTGACAAAGAATTAACGATTATTAGAAAGCTTTATTGTTTTTTGATTAAGAAATTTGTAACCAATTAATATTTATTTCGTAATATTGTAAAACTTTTTTGCTAAAATTGTACTCTAAATACAGTCTTTAAGTAAGGTTTAATTTTGTAACACGTTTAAAACGAGATATTTATTTCATAACTTTAATAAGTCAGATGAAAAACATAAAATACATTTTTATATTAGTCTTCGCTATGTCATTTGCAAATGATATGCTTGCTCAAGACCCAACATTTACACAGTTTTACGCAAATCCTTTGTATCTGAATCCAGCTTTTGCTGGTTCACATGGTTGTCCAAGGGTAAATTTGAATTATAGAAATGAATGGCCAAGCCTCTCGAGTAATTATGTTACTTATAGTGCATCTTATGATTCCTATTTTAAAGGCATCTCAGGAGGCTTAGGTCTTTTAGCTACGCATGACCAACAAGGGAAAGGAACAATTAATACATCCAATTTAGGTTTGATTTATTCTTTTCATTTGAAGTTTAATCGTAAATTTTCAATGATGTTTGGGGCGAAAGCGGCATGGACACAAAAATTTTTAGATTTTAGTAGATTAACTTTCGGAGATATGATTGACGAAAGAAAAGGATTTATTTTCCAAACGGGAGATATTATAAAAAATGGTTCAAGGGGCTTTTTTGATGCATCAGCGGGAATGGTTGGTTTCTCTAAAAAATTCTTTTTTGGTGTTGCTGCACATCACTTAAATACACCAAATGAATCAATGATTCAAGGAGAATCAAAATTGCCAATTCGTTATACAGCTCACGCTGGTGCTGATATTGAAATTGGTAATAAATCTCGTTTCGCTACAAAAACATCGATTATGCCAAATATTATTTTCCAATACCAAAGAGGTTTTATGGAGATGAATATTGGGACCTATATTAAATACGGAAATTTCCAAGCGGGAGCATGGTTTAGAAATAGAGATGCTTTTATTTTAACTGTAGGGGTTAATACAGGTACTTTAAGAATTGGATATAGTTATGATGTTACTGTTTCTAAATTAAACAATGGAACTTCTGGAGGTTCTCACGAAGTTTCTTTAGGATTGAACTTGAAATGTAAAGATAAAAAAGTAGCATTTAAAACACTTTCTTGTCCTTCGTTCTAAAAAAAAGTAAAGAAAAATGTAACTTTTTTGTTAAGTTACGTTAATAGATTAAATTTGCAGCTTCAAAAATGCATGTTAAAGCATAATAAAATGAAAAATAAAAACACAAAAATGAAAAGTTTAGCTTTGATGCTTGTCGTGTTAACGATAACAATTCTTACTTCTTGTTCTAAAGAAACATCAACTTCAACAGGTTGGAGTTACAACGACCCAAAACAAGGTGGTTTTCAAAAGGTTCCTTTTGTTGATCAAGAAACTGGTCCAGGATTAATCTTGGTTGAAGGTGGTACTTTTACAATGGGTAGAGCAGAACAAGACGTTATGTTCGATTGGAATAACCGTCCAGCTCGTGTATCTGTTTCTTCCTTTTACATGGATCAAACAGAGGTTACAAATTTTCATTGGTTAGAATATTTATATTGGATTAGCAGAGCTTACCAAACGTATCCTTTGGTTTACAGAAATGCTTTACCTGATACTTTATGTTGGAGATCTCCACTTGGATTCAACGAAAAATATGTAGATTATTATTTACGTCACCCAGCTTACCGCGATTATCCAGTTGTTGGTGTATCTTGGTTACAAGCTTCTGACTACTGTAAATGGAGAACTGATCGTGTGAATGAATATATTTTGATTCGTGAAGGTGTATTGCGTTTCAATGTTGATCAAGCAAATGAGAACACATTTAATTCGGAATCTTATTTGGCAAACCAATACCACGAAGGAGAGATGATTCCTGATGGAGGTGTAACAGATTTTGATCCTTCTAAAGTGAATGGTAAAAAATTAGGTTCTCGTATTGTTAGAATGGAAGATGGAATTCTTTTACCACGTTATAGGCTACCAACTGAAGCTGAGTGGGAATATGCTTCTTATGGTTTAATTGGAAATTTAGAACCATCTACTGAAAACATTGGAGAAAGAAGACAATATCCTTGGGATGGACATTTCGTTAGAAACGAAGATGATGTATTTAAAGGAACCATCCGTGCTAACTTTGTTAGAGGAAGAGGAGATTATATGGGGGTTGCTGGTCAATTAAATGACAATGCAGACGTTACAGCTCCAGTTGAATCTTATTGGCCAAATGATTATGGACTATATAATATGGCTGGTAACGTTTCAGAATGGGTAATGGATGTTTACAGACCTTTATCTTCAGAAGACTTTGATGAGTTCAGACCTTTCAGAGGAAATGTATTTACAACAAAAATGTTGAATAACGAAGGTGCAATTGAAGTTAAAAATGCACAAGTTCAATACGATGTTCACGGAATGAAAGAATATTTGAATGAGTTTGAGAGAGTTAGATACCAACGTTTGTCTGCTGGTAAACATGATCCAAATGATTCATTAATCGCAGGTTTAGAGAAAAATGTAGGTTCAAGAAATCCTGTAAAATTAGGATATAATCCTGATGCTTACTTTGTTTCTCATGGTAAAAAGAAAGATTCAGTTGAATTAGCTTTATTAAAAAGAATCAATCAAGTACTTGATCAAGCGATTAAATACAAAAATGATAAATACGATATTGATGCGTCATTATTAATTCAAGATCAAATATTTGAAGGTTTGTTTGTTGATGAAATCAGAACAAGTGCTGACGGCGAGGAATATGCTTTTGAAGTAATTACTATGTTAAGACAAGGTTTCGCTGAGTTTATTACAAATACTCCAGGAAAATTAAAATATAGAAATGTTACTGAAGAGGAAAACATTGGACGTTTAAATTACAGACGTGACGATTATATTGATCAATTAGATGGAGATATTGAAAGTTCAATTTATTACTCAAATGATGACAGAAGAAATGCTATTAATCAAGCGAGTAGAGATCCAAATTTAATCATGTACCAAAACAAACACGAAGAATTTAATTTGGAAGGTACAGATTTAAAACCAAGTGATAGAACTTCTTGGCCAACAACATTAATTTCTGATAAATCAAGAGTTTACAAAGGTGGTTCTTGGAAAGATAGAGCTTACTGGTTGGTTGGTGCGAATAGAAGATTCTTGGATGAAGATAAATCTACGAGTACAATTGGTTTCAGATGTGCTATGGAACGTGTTGGTAGTCCAACAGGTTTAAATGGTAAATCAAGAAAGAAAAAACAACGTAACGAAGAAAAAAGAAGATAAAATTTTCTAAGTATATTATACGAACCCATCCGCCACGGCGGATGGGTTTTTTACTTTTACACAAAAAATCTACATGGAAAAACTAGTTGAATTATTTTATCAATGCTCAGGAATATCAACCGATACGCGGAAAATTGAAAAAGATTGTCTGTTCATCTGCCTATCAGGAGAAAATTTCAATGGAAATACTTTTGCAAGTAAAGCTTTAGAGTTAGGTGCAAAATATGTCATTTCTGATGATAAAACTTATTGTACAACTGATTCTATTTTTTATGTAGAAAATTCATTGATTTTTTTACAGAAATTAGCAAATTTCCATCGTTTAAAATTTAACATTCCATTTATTGGAATAACTGGAAGTAATGGAAAAACAAGTACGAAAGAATTGATTAATACTGTTCTTTCCAAAAAATATAAGGTTTTAGCAACGGAAGGAAATTTGAATAATCATATAGGTGTTCCTTTAACATTGTTAAAATTAAAGGAGGAACATGAAATCGCTATCATTGAAATGGGAGCAAATAAGTTCAAAGATATTGAAGAATTATGTGAAATTGCTAAGCCGACACATGGAATTATAACGAATATTGGAAAAGCACATTTAGAAGGGTTTAAAAATTTTGATGGTGTTTTGAGAACAAAAAAGGAGTTATATGATTCCATTTCCTTAAATCAGGGAACTATTTTTTATAACGAAGATGACGCGATTCTAAAAAATATCTTACCCGAAAATATAAACACTCTTTCTTATGGAACAACAAGTGATTCAGAAATTCAAGGTGAATTGTGTTCGCTTACTCCATTTGTAAAAATGAAATGGAAAATTAAAGATTATCAATCTGAAGAAATTGAAACTTCGATGATTGGAAAATACAATTTCTATAATTTTTTAGCTGCAATTAGTTTTGGAGTTTATTTCAAGGTAGAAAATGTAGCAATTTCACAAGCTATTTCTGAATACCAACCAACAAATAACCGTTCTCAAGTAAAAAAAACAGATAAAAACACTTTGATTTTGGATGCTTACAATGCGAATCCAACGAGTATGAGATCTGCTATTGAAAGTTTTGCTTTGATTGAAAATCCAAATAAAATAGCAATCCTAGGTGATATGTTTGAATTGGGTACTGAATCAATATCTGAGCATAAAAATATCGTTGAATTAATTCAAAAACTTAAAATTAAAAGTTCCTTTATTGGCGAACGATTTTATGAAAATCAAAATTTAGAAAATGAGTTAATAACATTTTATAAAACTAAAGACGATTTTAAATCATTTAAAACAAATCAATCTGTTGAGAATCAGCTAATTCTATTGAAAGGTTCTCGAGGAATTGGTCTTGAGAATTTAGTCGAATTATTTTAACAAAATTTAATAAATACGGAATATTTAAATTAATTTTACCATCTCAATTTTAATTAAATGTCAGGTCATTCGCATAAAATTACAGCAGCAGGAATTATCATTACGATAGGAATCGTTTTTGGGGATATTGGAACTTCTCCCTTGTATGTTTTTCAAGCAATTACAGGAAACGGATCAAATTTTAACAAAGATTTAATCATGGGTGGCTTGTCTGCAGTAATATGGACTTTAATATTAATAGCCTCAGTAAAATATATTTATTTTGCATTAAATGCTGATAACAAAGGTGAGGGAGGGATTTTTGCTCTATATGCTTTACTTAAAGAAAAAAAAGTCAAATGGATTATTATTCCAGCATTAATTGGTTGCGCCACACTACTCGCTGATGGATTTATTACACCTGCAATCTCGATTTCATCAGCTGTTGAAGGGATTGAAAATATTAAACCCGATTTCCCAACAATACCAGTAGTTTGTGGAATAATCTTTGTTTTATTTGCTATTCAACAATTTGGAACTGCTGTAATCGGAAAGGCTTTTGGTCCTGTTATGTTGCTATGGTTTGGTTTATTAGCCTATTTAGGAATAACTAATATTCAAGATAATCCAGAGGTTTTAAATGCTTTAAATCCTTATTATGCCTACAATTTGATATTTAATGTTGAGGGTGGATTTTGGGTATTAGGTGCAGTATTTCTTTGTACAACAGGTGCAGAAGCTTTATATTCAGATTTAGGACATTGTGGGAAAGGAAATATTCGTGTTTCGTGGTCGGTAATGAGCGTCGTTTTGGTTATCAACTACTTAGGGCAAGCAGCTTTGTGTTTAAATGATGGCTTTGCTTTAAAACCAAAGCAAACAATATTTTATGCGATGGTTGAAAATTGTTCGGTAGATTTACTTCCTTGGGCAATTGGAATAGCCACCGCTGCGACAATTATCGCTTCTCAAGCTTTAATTACAGGGGTATTTACTTTGATGAATGAGGCAATAAAATTGAAATTGTGGACGAATCTTAAAGTTAAATATCCCTCAGATCATCAAGGACAAATTTACA
The DNA here is from genome assembly GCA_040386975.1 of Bacteroidota bacterium. Classification (GTDB taxonomy): domain Bacteria; phylum Bacteroidota; class Bacteroidia; order Flavobacteriales_D; family Crocinitomicaceae; genus M2408. The sequence goes on from JAZKEO010000007.1 coordinate 8,308, forward strand.
TTCCTTTTATTAACTGGTTTTTAATGGTTGGTTGTTTGGTTGTAATTGCGATTTTTCAAAAATCAACTGCAATGGAATCAGCTTACGGTTTGGCAATTACGATAAACTTAGTGATGACATCAATTTTGTTGTGTTACCTTTTAATGTTGAAATATAAAAAGGCTAAAGTTCTTTACATTGTAATTTTTGGATTTTTCTTAATAATAGAATCTATTTTCTTACTGTCAAATCTTGGAAAAGTAATGCATGGAGGAATGTTTACTTTAATTCTTTCAATTGGGTTTTTCATTGTCCTTTTGTTCTACTACAGAGCACGTTTGTTAAGAAAGAGTATTACAGAATATGTTCCAATGAAAAAAGTTATTCCTTTGATTAACAAAGTTCGTGCAGATGAAAAAATACCTTTTATTGCTACAAATTTAGTTTACCCAACAAGAAGTGATTCTTGTGAAAAATTGGATGCAACCGTTTTTTATTCTTTATTTAGAAAAAAACCTCGTAAAGCAGGAATTATTTGGTTTTTACATTTGGACATTAAAAATGAACCTTGGGGAGTAAATTATTCTGTAAATGAAATCATAGACAAACATTGTTATTTTATTTCCTTGCACTTAGGATTCAAAGAAGAGCATAGAACTGAATATATGATGCATAAAATTCAAAAACACATGGTTGATAAGGGAGAAATTAGTAATTCGAGTGTTTTTGATTGTGTAAAAGATGAATTTCCAAAACCAGACTTTAAGTTTATTGTGTTGAATTCACGCGTTGCAACAGATAATAAGTTGACTGCTATGCAAATAATGAGTGTAAAAGTTTATCGTTTCATCAAATCGATTGGTTTAAAACCTGCCGAAGATTTTGGTTTAGACAAAACAAATGTATTGGTTGAATATGTTCCAATAAGTATTACAAAGCGATTCAATAAAAAAATGGTTGAGGATTTTGAAGATTATTCAACAACGAAAGAGTGTTAAAAGACATAAGTAATTAGAATTGAAAATAATAGTATGAAAGTAAATCCAAATTATAACACAAAAGAGACTTTATTGGAATTATACAATAAACCCTTGTTAGAATTAGTTTTTGAAGCGGCAACAATTCACCGTCAATATCATAATCCGAGAGAAGTTCAGATGTCATCTTTGTTGAGTATCAAAACAGGTGGTTGCTCAGAAGATTGTGGATATTGTCCTCAAGCAGCTCGTTATCATACGGATGTTGAAGCACACAAATTAATGACTGTAGATTCAGTTATTGAACAAGCAAAAAATGCCAAAGCAAATGGTTCATCTCGTTTGTGTATGGGTGCTGCTTGGCGTGAAGTGCGTGATAATAAGGATTTTGATTCAGTAGTAGAAATGGTTCAAGCGGTGAATAACTTGGACATGGAAGTTTGTTGTACGCTTGGTATGATGAACGAAAATCAAGCTAAACGTTTGAAAGATGCAGGTTTATTTGCTTACAATCATAATTTAGATTCATCAAAAGAATTTTATAAAGATATTATCTCAACACGTGAATACGAAGAGCGTTTAAATACAATCGACAATGCTCGTAAAGCTGGAATTACAGTGTGTTCTGGTGGAATAATCGGAATGGGAGAAGCAGTTGAAGATAGGGTTGGTTTGTTGTTGAGTTACATGGAAATGGAAACTCCGCCAGATTCAATTCCGATCAATGCTTTGGTTGCTGTTGAAGGAACACCATTAGAAAATCAAAAACCGATTGAACAGTGGGAAATGATTCGTATGGTTGCCATGACAAGAATTGCTTTCCCGAAAACAGTTGTTAGATTATCTGCAGGACGTACAAAAATGTCAATGGAAGGTCAGGCTTTATGTTTTATGGCTGGAGCAGGTTCTATTTTCGCTGGAGATAAATTATTGACAACTCCAAATCCTGAGTTCAACGAGGATAAAGAAATGTTTCAAATTTTAGGATTACTTCCTAAAGAAGCTTTTGCAGAAGGAGAAAAACCAGTTTCAAAACCAGACGCGATCATTGATGCCCGAAAAGAAAAAGAGCGTTTGAGAGAAATCCAATTGGAAGAAGCACGAGTGAGTGGATTTGAACCGAGAAAAATTACGGTTAATTGACACTTCGACAGGCTCAGTGTACAATTAAAAGATGAAACTTAATTATCCCAAAAGTTTTGAAAAACTAGATGAAAGACTTCAAGATGGAAGTTTACGTAAACTCATTGTTTATGATTCTGAAAATCAAGTAGATTTTTTTTCAAATGATTATTTGGGCTTGAGTCGAACTTTCGTTGAAGTAAAAAAAAATCCTTTAATTCAAAATGGAAGCACAGGTTCACGTTTAATTTCTGGAAATTCAAATCAAGCAGAAGACTTAGAAAAATTTCTCGCTCATTTTTTTGAAACAGAATCTGCTTTAGTTTTTAATTCAGGTTACGATGCCAATTTAGGCTTATTTTCTTCTATCGGAACACGAAATGATTTGATAATTTACGATGAATTAATTCACGCTTCTGTTCGTGATGGCATTCGTTTGAGTTTAGCCAAATCATTTTCTTTCAAACACAATAGTTTAAAAAATTTACAAAAAAAAGTAAAGCTTTTTAGAGGTAAAAATCCGAGTGGGGATATTTTTGTTGCAATCGAAAGTTTGTATTCCATGGATGGTGATTTTGCTCCTCTGTATGAAATTGCTCAATTTTGCTTTGAAAACAACTTATTCTTACTTGTTGATGAAGCACATTCTGGAGGAGTTTTTGGTAAAGAAGGTCGAGGACTATGCTCAGAATTAGCTATAAACGAATTGATTTTTGCGAAAATCATCACTTTTGGAAAAGCTTACGGCTCACATGGAGCAGTTGTTTTAGGTTCTCAAAAACTAAAAGATTACCTAATCAATTTTGCTCGTTCGTTTATTTATACGACAGCTTTACCAGCAAATCATTACTATATTTTAAAACAACTAATTGAATTTTCAAGAACGATTGATTTTGAAGAAAATAGAGCTAATTTTCAAAAAAACATCAGTCTTTTTAGAGGATTAAATGCAAGATTTATTCAATTTTCGTCAGAAAATTCTCCTATACAAATTTTAGTTTTTGAGAATTTAGAAAAAACAAAAAATGTTGTAAAATTACTTTCAAAAGCAGGATTTTCAGTAAAAGTTATACTCTCTCCTACAGTTCCAAAAGGAAAGGAGCGAATTCGAATTTGTCTTCATTCATTTAATACAATAGATGAAATCAGAAAATTTAGTGAAATTTTGAATTAATCTTGAGGGTTTCTGAAAATTCGATTTTTTGAAGCGAACGAAATTTTAAAATGTGAGTGAGTTTACTCATGTAAATGTCCCGATAGCTAACAGGATTAAAATTAAAGTTCAACGATGAAAAAGCATTTTTTAGAAGTCCTGACTTACATTCCAGGCATCCCCTTCATGCCTTTCATTTGTTTCATCATTCCCATCATGTTTTTTGGGTTTGACATCATTTTCATCATTTTTCGTGTATCTTCAAATTGTTTAAGTAGTTTATTCACTTCTTGCACATTTGTTCCACTTCCTTTGGCGATTCTGATTTTACGATTTCCATTCAACAAAGCTGGATTTGCTCTTTCAGTTGGCGTCATAGATTGAATGATAGCTTCCAAATGTTTAAAAGCGTCTTCTTTGATGTCAACATCTTTCATTTGTTTTCCCATTCCAGGAATCATTCCCATCAAATCTTTGACATTTCCCATTTTTTTGATTTGTTGCAATTGAGCAAGAAAATCATTGAAGTCGAATTGATCTTTTTGGATACGTTTTTGAAGTTTTCTAGCTTCCTCTTCGTTGAACTGTTCTTGAGCTCTTTCAACCAAGGAAACAACGTCACCCATTCCCAAGATTCTATCTGCCATTCTAGAAGGGTAGAATACGTCCAAAGCGTCCATTTTCTCTCCTGTACCAACAAATTTAATAGGTTTGTTTACAATCGTTTTGATAGATAAAGCAGCTCCACCACGAGTATCACCGTCTAATTTAGTTAAAACAACTCCATCAAAATTGATTTTTTCGTTGAAAGCTTTTGCTGTATTAACAGCATCTTGTCCTGTCATAGCATCAACTACGAAAAGTGTTTCAGTCGGTTTGATGGCATTTTTGACCGCTTCAATTTCATTCATCATTTCGACATCAACTGCCAAACGACCAGCTGTATCGACGATTACAACATTAAAAGCATTACTTCTAGCGTAAATGATTGCATCTTGAGCAATTTTTACTGGATTTTTTTCTTCTTTATTTGAATATACTTCGATTCCAAGTTGCTCACCCAAAACATGAAGTTGATCAATTGCCGCAGGACGATAAACGTCACAGGCAACTAAAAGTGGTTTTTTTCCTTTTTTTGTTTTAAGGTAATTTGCAAGTTTTCCTGAGAAAGTCGTTTTTCCCGAACCTTGAAGACCAGACATTAAAATGATTCCTGGGTTTCCTTGAATGTTGATTTCTTGCTCGTTTCCACCCATCAATTCGATTAACTCTTCATGACAGATTTTTGTCATCAATTGTCCCGGTGAAATAGAAGTTAAAACGTTTCTACCTAAAGCTTTGTCCTTTACTCTTACTGTAAAATCCTTTGCTGTATTAAAGTTAACATCGGCATCAAGTAAAGCTCTACGAACTTCTTTTAATGTTTCTGCAATGTTTATTTCAGAGATTTGTCCCTGACCTTTTAAAACTTTAAACGCTCTCTCAAACTTCTCGGTAAGATTTTCAAACATGATATTCTAATTTTTACGCAAAATTACAAAAAAATGGGGAATTTGAAGCAGAATTTTATGCCTTAATTTCAACTTCAAATAAATTTGCAATTCTTTGTAGAACTTGGTCCACAATTGCATCTGGACATGAAGCTCCAGAAGTTATTGCAATTCTAATTTTTTGTTTGTTTTCAGGAAAAATATTGAAATGATTTTCTAATTCTTTTGAATGAATGTTAAAGCTTTCTACTTCGTTTTTAGATTTAATTTCTTGAGCTGATTTAATAAAATAACTTGGGAATTTTTGTTCTAATAATTCAAGTAAATGAGTTGTATTTGAACTGTTATATCCACCAATCACAAAAGCTAAATCTGCTTTTTCTTCCATCAAACCATAAGTGGCTGATTGATTGTCGTTTGTTGCATAACAAAGCGTGTCGCGTGTGTCTGCAATGTGATTTTTAATGTTTTCTGAGCCAAAACGTTCTTCCATCGCTTTGTAAATGGTTTCTGTAATTTCTTGTGTTTCAGAAGCTAACATCGTTGTTTGATTGATTACACCAACTTTTATCAAATCTTTTTCAACATCAAAACCTACAGAATGTTTACCTAAAAAGAAATCATAAAATTCTTCTTTGGGTCTTTTATTTAAGATGAAATCACATAAAACCTGTGTTTCTTCCATGTCTTTTATAACCAATGAAGGAGCATTTTTGACACTGTGAGAAAAGGTAGCTCTTGTTTCTTCGTGATCACTTTTTCCATGAATGATAATCGTGTGAGCATCAGAACCTAATTTCTCAGAACGATTCCAAACTTTCTCAACAAAAGGACAGGTTGTATTGTAAGCCTGGACATTAACTCCGATTTTTGTTAAAATGGCTTCAATTTCAAGAGTCGTTCCGAAAGCTGGAATAATAACGATATCATCCGCTTTTATCTCGTCCCAAGAAATCAATTGTTTTCCTTTTGTATCTTGAATAAATTCAATTCCATAAGATTGTAAATCTTGATTTACATCAGGATTATGAATCATTTGACTAAGCAAATATATTTTTTTGTCAGGATTTTCTTGAATGGCTTTGTAAGCAATTTCGATAGCATTTTCAACTCCATAACAAAAACCAAAATGTCGCGCGATAAGAAATTCGATTTCAAAGCCAGTATTGTTCCCAAAAGTCAATAGGCTAGGTGTAAAGTCCTTTTTTCGAGGATCTTCTAATTTCCTTTTCGCTTTCACTTGGCTAATAATTGGCGAACGATAAAATTCTGGAATACTGAATTGTTTCACGTTATAAGATTTTCGGACTAAATATTACTTACAAAAATAGAAAATTCTTTGCAGGATTTCTAATTATTGATTTTTTGATTTAAAAGATCACCTAAATAATTAACCAATTAAATCGATTTAGTGAAATCACTTAAACAATTTCTTATTTAACAAAAAGAATTCCTAATTTTGCAATTCAATTTAGATATACAATAAAACGAATAGAATGAAAGATTTACTTCAAAAGTTTGAACATAAAAGACCAGAAATAGTATTTGAATGGAAAGATGCTGAAACGGAAGCAGAAGGTTGGGTGGTGATAAATTCACTGCGTGGTGGTGCAGCTGGTGGCGGAACAAGAATGCGAATTGGTCTTGACAAACGTGAAGTGGAATCTTTAGCAAAAACAATGGAAGTGAAATTTACGGTTTCAGGTCCAGCAATTGGTGGAGCAAAATCAGGGATTAATTTCGACCCAAAAGACCCACGAAAAGAGGGGGTTTTAAAAAGATGGTATGCAGCCGTAACTCCTTTGTTAAAATATTATTATGGAACTGGTGGTGATTTAAACGTAGATGAAATTCACGAAGTAATTCCAATGACAGAAGATTGTGGTGTTTGGCATCCACAAGAAGGTGTTTTTAACGGACATTTTCAGCCGAGAGAATCACAAAAAATTCAACGAATTGGGCAATTGCGTTATGGTGTTTTGAAAGTGATTGAAGATGCAAAATTCTCACCTGAAGTATCAAGAAAATACGTTGTTGCAGATATGATTACAGGTTATGGAGTTTCAGAATCTGTAAGACATTTTTACAACATTTGGGGAGGTTCACTTGCTGGAAAACGCGTAATTATTCAAGGTTGGGGAAATGTTGGTTCCGCAGCAGCATATTATATGGCTCAAGAAGGAGGGAAAATTGTTGGAATCATTGACCGTGTTGGTGGTTTGATAAATGAAGACGGTTTTTCTTTGGAAGAAATTAAAAACTTATTTTTGAATAAAAACGGGAATGAACTTGTTCATCCAAATTTACTTTCTTTTGAAGAAGTTCACGCAAAAATTTGGGATGTAAAAGCAGAAGTTTTTGTTCCTTGTGCTGCTTCGCGTTTGATTACTCAAAATCAATTGGAGCGTATGATTAAGGCTGGAGTTGAAGTCATTTCTTCTGGAGCAAATGTTCCTTTTGCAGATCCAGAAATTTTCTTTGGTCCAATAGCAGAATATGCAGATTCAAATTTGGCGATTATTCCTGATTTTATTTCAAACTGTGGAATGGCGAGAGTTTTCGCTTATTTGATGAGTAATGATTTGAAGAATATTTCTGACGAAGGAATTTTTAATGATACAAGTGAAACAATCAAAAGAGCACTTTTAGCTGCAAATCAAAAAAATCAAACCAAAAAGAATATCGCAAAAACTGCATTTGAAATTGCTCTTAGTCAATTAGTCTAAAAAATAATTAAATGAGAATTCTATTAATTGAGGACGAAAAAAAAACGGCTCAATCTTTAAAGATTGGACTGGAAGAAAATGGTTATCAAGTAGATTTAGCATTTGACGGCAAAGAGGGATTAAATGCGTGTTTAGAAAACATTTACAAAGTAATCATTTCTGATATTGTTTTGCCTCAAATGAATGGAATTGATTTGTGTAAAACGATAAGAGAAAAAGGTATAAAAACACCTGTTTTAATGTTGAGTGCTTTGGGTTCTACAGACGAGAAAGTGATGGGTTTTGATGCCGGAGCTGATGATTATTTAGTAAAGCCTTTTGCTTTTCGTGAATTAATTGCTCGAATTAATGTGTTGAATAAAAGAAATGCTGAAATAGCTGAAGAAAATCGTAAATTGATTTTTGCAGATTTAATTTTAGATTTAGATTCAAAAAGTGCTGTTCGAAATGGAACAGCAATTGACCTTACTCAGAGGGAATTTGATTTAATTAAGTATTTTATTGAAAATAAAAATAAAGTTATTTCAAAAAAGGCAATAGCTGAAGATGTTTGGAACATCAATTTTGATACAGGAACAAACACGATTGAAGTGTATGTGAATTACTTGAGAAATAAAATTGACAAACCTTTTTCACATAAATTAATTCACACTTCTCATGGAATGGGCTACATTTTAAAATCAGTTGATTAGATGCAAATCAGGACAAAATTGACCTTTTATTTTGTAATGATTACTGCTTCATTACTTTTGATTTCTTTTGTTTTAATTTTCTTTCTTTACAAAGATACGCGTTCAACAAAATTCTCTACTTCGCTTAAAAACAGGGCTTTGACTTCTGTTACACTTTTCGTGAAATTAAAGAAGCAAGATGCTAATTTATTGAAAACGATTGATGATAGTGATAAAGATTTTTATGATTTTGAGAATGTTTCCATTTTTAATGAAAAAACAAATCTTTTATACAGTTCTAGTAAATTTCATGTGAAAAAGAGTGCTGATTATTTAAAGAAAACCCAGAATAAAGGAAGCTTTTTATTAGAAAAAAACGAGTTTGTAATTTTAGGTTTTAAGTATAAAATCGATTCAGAAAATTACCTTGTTCTTGCAAGTGCAAAAGATTCTTATGGTCTAAAAAATTACGAAAACCTTAAAAAAATTCTATTTTTTGTATTTTTACTTATTCTTTCGTTCTTGACATTGACAGGTTGGATTTTTACTAAAAGAATCATGAAGCCAGTTTCTGACATTATGAATCAAGTGGATGCTATTTCTCCTTCAAACTTAAATTTAAGATTAGAGAAACTGAAAAACAAAGATGAACTGAGTCGTTTGGTAAACACTTTTAATCAAATGTTGGAACGAATAGAAAATGCATTTAAAGTTCAGAAAACCTTTACTTCAAATGCTGCTCATGAGCTTAAAAACCCACTGACAATTATTACTTCACAGTTGGAAGTTGCTCTTCTAAAAGAAAGATCTGGTGAAGAATATAAACAGATGTGTGAGTCTATTTTAGATGATGTGAAACGTTTAAATAACGTTACTCATCAGATGTTTTTGATTACAAAATTGTCAGAAAAAAATGTGAAACAAGAATTATCAAAGATTAGAATTGATGAACTTATTTGGGATACTCGAACGGAGTTTTTGATTCAACATCCAAATTCAAGTATTGAAATTGATTTGAAAAATTTACCATTAAATGATAACAGTTTGTATTTCATGCTCAATGAGACATTGATGAAGACATGTTTTTGGAATTTAATTGAAAATGGGATTAAATTTTCAAGTGATAAATCAATATCAATTTCATTACACTTTGATGATAATAGGTTGAAAATTCAGTTTTTAAATGATGGACAAAAAATCGAAGAACAAGATGTTCCATTTATTTTTGATCCTTTTTATAGATCTAAAAATGGTCTGTCAATAAAAGGGTTTGGTATTGGATTGTCTATTGTCAAGCAAATAACAGATATTTATAACATTGAAATAAATTTAATTCCTAGAAAAGATCGTAGAACGCAATTTGATTTAATTTTTCCAATTATGGAATTCTAAGTATTTTTTAATCTAAATAATTGACTTAATATGAAATACATACTTAAATTTGTTTTGTAATTTAAATAGTTAATATAAAAATCCAAGAGAAGTGAATGCGGAAGTGTTCACTTTTTTTATTTTGCTTTAGACCTTAAATTTAGTTTACATTTGTAAAAAAAAAATCAAATGGAAAGTATCATTGTACTTATTTTTATTTTAGGTTATATCGGAATTGCTTTTGAGCATCAATTAAAAATTGACAAATTAATTCCAGCTTTGTTGATGATGGCTTTTTCTTGGACTATAATTGCTCTTGGAATCGATTCTTTTACTTCTTGGTTTAATCCTAATGATTCGAAAATAATTGATATTTCAGGTTTTACGCATGAAAGCAAAATGTCCTTATTGGAAGGAACTTTACTGCACCATTTTGGAAAAACGTCAGAAATATTAGTTTTTTTAATTGGTGCAATGACGATTGTTGAAATGATTGATCATTTTGATGGTTTTGGAGTCATAAAAAAAATGATTAAAACAAAAAGTAAGCGTTCACTTTTGTGGATTATCTGTCTACTGGCCTTTGTTTTGTCGGCAATTATAGACAATTTAACAGCGACAATTGTTTTAATTACCATTTTACGAAAAATTCTACCTGAACAAAAAGACAGACTTTGGTATGCTGGTTTTATAATTATTGCAGCAAATGCTGGTGGTGCTTGGACTCCAATTGGAGACGTAACAACAACAATGCTTTGGATGGCAGGAAAAGTTACAACAGGAAAGTTAGCCGCGTTTTTAATTTTGCCTTCTCTCATTAATATTTTAATTCCACTACTTATCGCCTCTTTTTTGCCAGCTTTTAAAGGTAAAATTAATGAAAACAATGAATCATTAAGACAAGATAAAAATGCAAGTTTTATGCTTTATTTAGGCTTGATTTTAATTGTTTTTGTTCCAGTTTTTAAAACATTGACACATTTACCACCGTACATTGGGATGATGTTGTCACTTTCCATTTTTGCACTTATTTCTGAAATTGTGAGTAAAAGAACTTTTTCCTTAAATGACATCAGTGATTCTGAAAAATCGCATAATAGCCCAACAATGAAAGCTTTAAGTAAAATTGAAATACCATCAATTTTATTTTTTCTTGGGATTTTGATGACTGTAGCGTCAATGGAATCTTTGGGGATGATATTTTCTTTTGGTCAAAACGTAAACGCAACTATTTCCTCGGATTTATTCATTTCACTTTTAGGTTTGGGCTCAGCCATAATTGACAATGTTCCTTTAGTTGCGGCAAGTATTGGCATGTTTCAAGAAGTTCAAGATGCGAATGTTTGGCATTTTGTGGCTTACGCATCAGGAACCGGTGGAAGTATTTTAATTATCGGTTCAGCTGCTGGAGTTGTTGCTATGGGAATGGAAAAAATTTCTTTTGGCTGGTTTTTTAAACACATTTCACTTTTAGCTCTTTTAGGTTATTTGGCAGGGATTGGAGTCTTTTTTGTTTTGAGAACTTTGTTCTTTTAAGAAAACTTAGAATTTTTCATCCTTATGTTTTTTAAGTTTCTCAGTGGTAAAAAATAAAAAAACTCGGATTTATATAAAACGAGGTCAAAAAACGGATCCTTTCTCTCACAATTCATTGTTTAAAACTTAATTTAAATCTCCAAAAACAAAGAAGCAATAGCTTTATTTTTACAGGATTAATTTACCATAAAAATGAAGAAATATATTAAAATCACACTTGCTTCAATCTTTGTTGCTGTTGCGGGAACGGTTATGGCTCAAGCTGAAACTATTGAAAATGGTGCAAATACAGCTAAGGATAAGTTTAAAGGAATCGAAGAAATTTCTGCTTTTGATTTTTTGATTAAAGGTGGACTTTTTTTAATTCCAATTGCAATATTATTGTTTTACACGATTTATTTGGCTGTTGAGAAATATTTATCAATCAGACGTGCGGCTAAATTTGATGCGAATTTATTGAATGACATCAAATCAAGTTTACATGCAGGAAATTTAGATAATGCATTAGCAATCGTTTCAAGAGATAAAACTGCGTTCGGAAGTATTATTCAAGAAGGAATCATGACGATTGGTCGTCCAGTTTCTGAAATTGAATCCAATATGGACAAGGTGACTAATATCGAAATTGCAAAAATGGAGAAAAATTTAGGACATTTAGGTTTGATTGCTGGTATCGCTCCAACTTTAGGGTTTATCGGTACAATTTCTGGGGTAATTAAAATATTCTATAGTATTTCGATTTCAGAAAACGTAAGTATTGGTAACATTTCTGGAGGTTTGTACGAGAAAATGATTTCCTCTGGTTCAGGTTTAGTTGTTGGTATTGTTGCTTTTGCGATTTACCATTTATTAAACGGTGTGATTGATAATTTTTCACTTAAAGTGCAAAAAATAAACTTAGATTTTGTAAACATAATTCAACGACCAAGCAATGGCGATAAGACGAAATAAACGATTTCATGCCGAAGTAGCAACTTCTGCTTTAAGTGATATCATGTTCTTTTTGTTACTTTTCTTTTTGATAATTTCAACTTTGTCAAATCCAAATGTAATCAAAATGGACTTGCCAAAACCTGCAGAAAAAGTGAGTCCTGTGCAAGACAAAGTGATTCCAACGGCAATTATCACGGAGAAAAACATGTATTTTATTCTTCCAAGTGAAAAAGAAGCCGATGCTCGACCTTTGGATCAAGTGAAAGATAAATTGATTTCAGAGGTGAAAAATTCAGGACAAATGAAACTTAAAATCGCTGGACATCGTAAAGCAGATTATGACGCAATTTTCCAAGTTTTAGCTTTGGCTGAAAATAACGGTTGGACACCTTCATTGGCTTATGCTAAATGATACTGTAACGATTGGCTCATAAAAAGTTATAAGAAACGTAAAACAAAACATTATGGAAATTCAAGTTTTGGATAGAAAAGATAATTTAAAGGGAATTATTTCGTCCTTGAGTTTTATGCTCTTGCTGTTGATTTTACTGAAATTCATTACTTATACACAAGTAAACCCCAAGCCTTTGGAGGAAATTTTGAAAATGGAGGAAACTCCTGACGAAATCACGATGCAGAAATTTGAAACGAGTGCAAAGCAAGGTGGCGGTTCTGGTCAACCAACAAAAGCTCCTTTGGCGGCTACAAACGTGGATCAAATGGAGAAAACCTTACGCGACCCAAATTCTGAGTCAAAAGAAACAGCAGCTTTTGGAGAAAGTAACCATTCTAATCAAGATAAAAGTTCTAACAATCAAGCTTCAACAACAGTAAACTCTGAATTTGCTTTCAAATCTGGTGGTTCTGGAGGTGGAGACAATGGTGGTAAAGGCAAAGGTTTCGGAAAAGACGATGGCGATGGTTCTGGACCAGGAAATGGAGAAGGTAAAAAGCCACGTATTCGTTTAAATGACCCAAATACAGAAAACATTGCTTCTGATCAATCTTGTAAAATTAATTTGAAATTAACAATTAACGCTGAAGGTGATGTCATCAAAGCGGAAAATATTGTTTCTAAAACGACGACAACTAATCAAGTTGTAATCAAACAAGTAATTTCGAATGTGAAATCTCAAGTGAAATACAACAAAGTAAGCGGTTCTTCACCTGAAATCGTGTTTATTACTTTAAATATTTCGGCAAAATAATGACCTACAAAGAGTCTGTAGATTGGCTTTTTGAACAATTTCCGGCATATCAAAAGATAGGAGTTTCAGCATACAAACCCGACTTGGGAAATGTTTTGGCTTTGTGTGACTATTTTGAGGTAAATTACAATTCTTTAAAATACATTCATGTTGCTGGAACGAATGGAAAAGGTTCAACTTCCAACTATTTAGCATCAGTTTTGCAAGAATCGAATTACAAAACGGGACTTTTCACTTCGCCACACATTTTAGATTTTAGGGAACGAATTCGCGTAAACGGTGAAATGATTTCCGAAGAAAAAGTGATTTCATTTTGCGAAAAGATTCAAGCTTCAAATTTCGCTGTTAAACCTTCTTTTTTTGAAATAACATGGGTTTTAGCTTTGATTCATTTTATTGAGTCTAAATGCGAGATTTGTGTTATTGAGACAGGTTTGGGTGGGAGATTGGACGCAACAAATATCATTCATCCAATTTTGAGTATCATTACAAACATCAGTTTGGATCATATTGCAATTTTAGGAAATACGGTGGAAGAAATTGCTTTTGAGAAAGCAGGAATTATTAAAAAGCATGTTCCTGTTGTTATTGGAGAAAGCGATTCAATCACAAAAACAATTTTTGAAGCAAAAGCGACAGAAAAAGAAAGTGAATTATATTTTGCTGAAAGATTTCAAGTCGAAAAAGGGTTGTTTCCAACAGAATCTTATTTGTTTAAAAACGAAAGAACTGTAAAGCAAGCTTTTGAAGTCCTCCAAAAACACGGTTTTCATTTCACGGAAGAACAAATAAATTCAGGAATAAGAAACGTTTCACAAAACACAGGTTTTTTAGGTCGTTATCAACTTGTTTCAGTAAAACCAAAAATAATCATAGATGCGGCACACAATGTGGCTGGAATTACTCAATTGATGCAAAATATCAAACTCGAATCATTTGAGAAATTGCACATCATTTACGGTGCAAGTAACGATAAAAACGTGAATGAAATCATCGATTTGTTCCCAAAAGACTGCGAATTGTACTTATGTCTATTTTTCAATCAAAGAAGTCTCAGCTTTGAACAATTGGAAAAACTAAAAATCGAGAATGAAAGAAATTTTGGAGTTTTCACTTCCATTATTGACGCTTTTACTTTTGTACAACGAACTGTAAATGAAAACGATATATTGTTGATTACAGGAAGTTTCTTTTTGCTAAGTGATTTTTTTGAACATTTTTCCAAAAAAGACTTGCTTAAATAAAAATATTGCCTATATTTGCACTCGCTAATGAGAAATCAAAAGCAATTGAAATAAAATTCGGGGGATTAGCTCAGCTGGTTCAGAGCACCTGCCTTACAAGCAGGGGGTCACTGGTTCGAACCCAGTATTCCCCACAAAAGCTTCACAGAAATGTGGAGCTTTTTTTGTTTCAAGTAATTTGTATTACTTTAGAAGCAAATTTTAAATTCTTCATGTCTAATTCTAACGAACAAAATAAAGCAATCTTCTTAAGTGAAATTGAAAAAAGAGTGAAAATTCCTGAAGGAGAATTTGAAGCTTTTTACAATTTGTGGGATTATAAAAAATTCAAACGCAGCGAATTTATTCAAAAAGCTGGTGAAGTTCCTAAGTTTTCAATTTTTGTTTTGCATGGTATTTTGCGTCAATATTTAGTGAATGACAAAGGAGAAGAATCAATCGTTTATTTTGCTCAAGAAAGACATTTTATAGGAGATTTAGCTGCTTTAAGAAATAGAGTTAGTAGTAATTTCAATTTTCAAGCAATAGAAGCATGTGAAATCTTAGTTATTTCTGCCGAAAATTGGGAAAAGGCCTTTAATTTATTTCCTTGGTGGACAGATGCCCATGTGAGAGGTTTTCAAAAATGGACTTCCATGATACAAGAACAAGTTTTCGATTCACAAACAAAAACTGGTGAAGAACGATATTTGGATTTAATCAAAAAGAAACCAGAACTTCTTCAGCGTGTACCCCAACATTATATAGCTTCCTATTTAGGCTTAAGTGCTGAAACATTGAGTAGAATTCGAAAAAAGATGTTTAATGTGTGAAGTTTCCAATTTGGAATAGTTTAAGTTGAAAAGCTAATTTTAAAATGATTCATCGAGGCAAATTGAAAATATTATTTGTGAGTCAGCCGCGGCTGATGAGCGAATGAAATTTTGAATTAAAGAAGAGAAAGTATTTTAAAATTAGCTTTTCTGTAATTTCTTGACATATGTCAACGTTTTGATGAATCAGCCGTGCGTAGTTTTGTCCCATAATTAATCATTAACAATAAAATTATGGAAACAACAGTAATCAACACGCACAAAGTAGAAGACTTTGGGAAATGGAAAGTCGGTTTTGAAGCGGGAAAAAGCATGCGCGATCAAGCGGGAATTAAAATCAAAGGGGTTTATCAATCGATTGATGACGAAAATACAGTTACAGTAATTTCAGAATTCCCAAATCCTGCCATTGCAAAATCATTTATTGAAAGTATGGCTACAAGCGAATCATTTGCTAAGTCAGGAGTTATTTCAAAACCAGAAATCAAAATTTTAAGTCAAACTTTTTAAAAAAACGTATCATGAAAAAATTAATTAAAACATCAGCATTTATTTTAGCAACATTAATCTTCTGTTCTTTTACTCCACCAAAAAATGGAAAAGTCGTTTTAATGATTTCCTTGGAAGTAAAGAATTTCAGCGAATGGAAAACTGGTTTTGATGCTGGAGCACCAGTAAGAGAAAAAGCAGGGATCAAAGTAATTAGTGTTTGTAGTGCTTTGGATAATGAAAATCAAATTACAGTAATCGAAGAAGCAGCAAATCTTCAAACAGCTAATGACTTTGTAGCAGTTTTAAAATCAAAAGTTAAAGAAGGTGATTTCAAGAATTTTAAAATCACAATTTACGATAAAGCAGAATAAAATGGAAAGAACAATAGTCAACTCATTTATTAAAGATACGGTAACATTCCTCCAGACATCTAAAGAATCTGGAGGAAAAATAACCGACCTTGAATTGACGCTTATGCCTGGTGGAGGTAATCCTCTACACTATCATAAGACATATTCTGAAACATTTACTGCTATCGATGGAGAGTTAGGATTGAAATTAAAAAATAAAGAGACGAAAATCCTAAAAGAAGGAGAAAGTTTTACGATTGAACCACTAACGTTACACGGTTTTTTTAATCCTACAAACAAGGAAATAAAATTTGGTATAAAAGTTTTACCTGGAAATGAGAATTTTGTAAATATGTTACGAATTGCATATGGACTGACTACGGACGGCTTAACAAATAAAAAAGGATTACCTAAAAGTCTTACCCATCTTTCTGTTATTCTTTGTCTAGGAGACACGAATATGCCAGGATTATTTTCTTTCATTTTTCCATTCTTTAAGTGGCTTGCAAATAAAGCAAAAACTAATGGTGAAGAACAGAAATTACTTGACAAATATTGTAAGTAAGAATTAGAAAAGGTAAAAAAAAACGCTGAGTATACCAGTAAAGACAAAAAATCCATTCGTCTAGGCGGATGGATTTTTTGTTTGCGGTTTTCTACCTAAGTATTCCTCACTTCAATCAACTTCGCTAAAATGCTAATGGCAATTTCTTCAGGAGTAATAGCGTGTATGTTTTTTCCAATGGGCATATCTACTTTTTCGATTTCTTCTTGAGATAACAAATCAACTGAAAGTAAGTTTTTTTTTGCAATTTCAACTTTACGTTCGCTTCCAACCATTCCGATATAGGCGTTTTTCTTTTTTGAGCAAAGTGCTAAAATTTCTCTATCGTATGCGTGGTCGTGTGTCAAAATTGCCACAAAAGTATTTTCATCAAAAGTTAAGTTTTCAATTGCTGTTGTGTGTTGTTGATTGATTTTTGTGCAAGCAACATCAAATTCATCAAAAGCATCAATTCGTTCATCGATTAAACTGACAATAAAATCAAGCTCAAAGGCAAATTTCGCCAAGGATTTCCCGATGTGGCCAGCGCCAAAAATATGGAGTTTCTTTTTGTTCATAATTTGTTCTAAAAAAAGTTCAACAGTTCCTCCACAGCACATTTCGAGTTCTTTCACCAAATTGTGAGAAACCACTATTGATTTCTTTGATTTTATGACTTCTATTGCTTGTTCAATCACTTTTTTCTCCAGAGCACCACCTCCAATTGATCCAAAAATAGTTTCATTTTCAAAAACAATCATTTTTGAACCCATTTTTCGTGGAGTTGAGCCCTTTGATGAAATGACGGTACACAAAACAGCTTTTCGATTGCTATTTTCAATTTCAATGATTTTGCTGTAAAGTCCTTTCAAAACGAATGTTAGATTGTATATTTCTAACAAATATACTTAAAAAATAAAGAAAAAAATTATTTTTCATGCCTAATCGATTTAGTCGTAAATTATTTTAAATTGTTGATTTCTTTTGACTCAATTTTTAAAAAAATAAGCTACTTTTACTCATAATAAGTTTGATTAAATAAAAGATTATGGCTCAAAAAGAGGATTTCATGCGCGAAGCAATTCGTTTATCATTAGAAAATATGCGTTCAGGAAAAGGGGGACCTTTTGGTGCGGTAATCGTGAAAGATGGAAAAATCATTGCTCGAGGATTTAATCAAGTTACTTCATCTAACGACCCAACAGCGCACGCGGAAGTTGTTGCTATTCGTGAAGCTTGTAAAGAATTAGGGACTTTTCAATTAGATGGTTGTGAAATTTATACTAGTTGTGAACCTTGTCCGATGTGTTTGGGTGCAATTTACTGGGCAAGACCAGAAAAAATGTATTATGCCAATACAAAAGTTGATGCTGCAAATATTGGATTCGACGATCAATTCATTTACGAAGAAATCGAACTTCCATTATCTGATAGAAAGCTAAAATGCGAACATTTATTGAATGATGAAGCTTTAGTTGTATTTAAAGAATGGAGCGAAAAACAAGATAAAATTGAATATTAATCGGAGTTCGATTAATCATTTTTGAGTGATTCTTGAGCTGTTTTATCAATCATTTCTTTAGCTTCTTTTAGGCCAAAATAGTTGTCCAAAAATTTATGTAAAATTAAAATTAGCGGAATCAAACAAAGTGCTAAAATTATTTTAAGAATGTAGGCAAAACTTGCATTTGTTGCAAACTCAGAATAAGTCCAAACGCCAGGCAAAACAAATGCGACATATTGTACAATGAATGTGTCAATAAGTTGACTTACAACAGTTGATGAAGTTGCTCGTAACCACATGAATTTATTTCCAGTTCGCTTTCTTACAAGCCAAAAAACAAAGCTATCTACTAGTTGTGAAGTTATAAACGCAATTAAACTTGCTATAATCATGTACATACTTGAACCGAAAACTTTATTAAAATTTTCATCGGAAACGGGAGAAAAATCTACTGATGGAATTTTCATTGCGATAAATAAAACAATAAAGACATAGGAAATCAATCCGACAGTTATAAATGTAAGTTTTCTAACGACTTCTTTTCCATAATATTCGTTCAAAATATCGGTCAATAAAAAGACAAATGGCCATAAAACCAAACTTGTACCGTTGATAAAGGGTCCACCGAAACTGATTAGTTTGCTACCAATCATTTCCGCAACAATTGTGTTTGTAATAAAAAACCCAGATAGAATAAATAAAACGAATGTCTTTTTGTCCTTAAGAATATCCATGACTCGATTTATTAAGTTTAAAAGTTTTTAGCCAAACGAAATAACCGACTAAGGCTAAAATTGTGTAAAGGACAAACAAAACTGCTGTCAAATGTAATTCGCGATTCCAATAGATAAAAATAGCGGCAAAATCTATGATGACAAAATAAATCCAGTTTTCGATTACTTTTTTTGTTATCAAAAAGGTTGCCATTACACTAAAACAAAAAATAAAGGCGTCAATATAAGGAAAAGCTTGATTGGTGTAATTGTCGAAAAGATAAGCTAAAATCAAGGAAAAAAAGGAACTAATTCCGATAGCTATTAAGTGTGATTTTAAAGACCAAAAAGTGATTTTAAGTTTGCTTTTTATTCCCCAATTTTTCCAACCAACTATTGCCATAATAACGTAAAAAAGTTGTAAAATGGAATCAATGTAAAGATTTACTTCAAAAAATAAGTAGATATACAAGCCTGAACTTAAAATAGCAAAAAGCCAACACCAGATACTTTCTTTTGTCGCTAAGATGAGGTAAATGATACTCAAAGCAAAACCAATCCATTCAAGAATTCCTGTTTTTAATATTTCAGTTAAAAGTTGACTTAAGAATTCTGACATGAGTTTGATGAAAAATAGTAAAATTTAAGCATGTAAAAGTAAGTAAATTTTAGTTTTAACAGATATTTTGATTATTCTGTGTTTTTTTGAAGTGAAATTTAAAATTTCGTATTATTTTTACCTTCTATAAAAAAGAACGTGTGCTTGAGTTAACAAAATCTAAAAGATATATTTTTTCAATTCTGGGAGGACTTTTAATGGTCGTTTCATTTCCCTATACAGGAAGTTTATCTTTATTGATGCTTTTTGCCTTGATTCCTTTGCTATTGGTTGAAGAAACAATTTACTACAAATCGTATCGTTCTTCAAAATTGTTCATTCACAGCTACATTGTATTTTTAATTTACAATGTTGGAACAACTTGGTGGATTTGGAATGCAAGTCCAGGAGGAGCGATTTTTGCTTTTACACTAAATGCCCTCATTATGGCATTGGTTTTTCAGCTATTTCACATTACAAAAAAATACGTTGGAAAGAGAGAAGGAAATATCGCTTTAGTAGTATTTTGGGTTGCTTTTGAATTCATTCATTATTATTGGGAATTGTCTTGGCCATGGCTAAATTTAGGGAATACCTTTGCCACTGATCCAAGTTTGGTTCAATGGTATTCTTTTTCAGGTGTGTTGGGTGGAACAGCTTGGATTTTGATTGTAAATTTAATGGCATTTACAATTCTAAAAAACGGACTTTTCAAACAAAAGAATTGGAATACACAAAAAGTAAATGGATTGATTTTAGCTTTAATGATTGCTATTCCGATTACGATTTCTTTGATACAATATACTTCTTACGAGGATAAAGGGAAAGAAACTGAAATAGTGGTTACCCAGCCAAATATTGATCCTTATAACGAAAAATTTACTGGAAGTGTCAACGAACAATTAAATCGCATTTGTGATTTAGGAGATTTAAAAGTATCACCTAAAACAGACTTCATTTTAGCACCTGAAACAGCTTTACCTTTTTCTTTTTATGAAGATGAAATTCAACGCGTTATCTATTTTCATTATTTACTTGAGAGAAAAGCTCAGTGGAATGGACCTTCCATATTGATTGGTGCATCGACAAAAAAATATTTTAAAACAAAACACTCTAGAGCATCAAAGAAAATTTATGGAGGACCAGGATACGAAGAATATTACAATTCTTCCATGCTTATCGATGAGTATGACAATCCTAAATTTGTGCATAAATCAAAGCTTGTTTTAGGTGTTGAAAAAGTGCCATTTTCGAATGTATTTCCTTATTTGGAAGAATTATCGATTAATAATGGTGGAACAAGTGGAACTTTAGGAATCGAAGATGAATCCCAAGTTTTAAAAAGTAAAAATATTAAATTCGCTCCTGTAGTTTGTTATGAATCAATTTATGGAGAATTTATTTCTGATCAATGTAATAAAGGTGCTGAATTGATTTTTATCATCACAAATGATGGTTGGTGGGGAAATACTCCTGGACATAGACAGCACAAAGCTTTTGCAAGCTTGAGAGCAATTGAAAACAGAAAAAGTATTGCACGTTCAGCCAATACGGGTATTTCATGCTTTATTAACCAGCGAGGTGATATTTCTCAAGAGATTCCTTGGTGGGAAGAATCTTCAATTAAAGGAACTTTAAAAAGAAATACTGATAAAACGTTTTACACCAGAAATGGTGATATTATTGGAGAATCGCTTGCGTATTCAGCTTTGATTCTACTGATTTATACCTTGTTTAAAGTGTTTAAGCGTAAATTTTCTCGTTAAAAGCAATAATCCATTCCCGAAAATAACAGGTAGAGAAGAATCAAAAAAATGTAAGATTCATAATGATTAATCTTTTGGAAAGTCTAATGATTTCAGTGTATTAGACACAATGTTGATTAACACATATTAACAATATAAATCCATAGTATTATTTTCTAAATGTTTTACTTTACTGAATATTTTCACTTCAATAAATAATGGATTTCATCATGAAAAAATGTGTACTTATTCAATTTTTTTTGTTCTTTATTTTTTTCTCAAAAGCACAAGGTCAAAATGTTTTAATAAACCCAGGCTTTGAATCTCAAGAAGGATGGATATTTCAAAATGAAATAGTGCAAAAAGAAGTTGTTCGTTCTGGTCAATTTGCAGTAAAACTAATTTCGGATAATTATGATTGGACTCTTTTCAGTTCAGATGATATTTACTTCCCAAAATCAGTGCATAAAATAAGATTTAAAGGTTGGCTAAAGACCGAAAATATGATTGGAATGGAAGGAAAGGAAATCACAAGTATTTTAGGATTTCATTGTCAGGATGAATTTGATAACCATATTGGAAAAGACCAATTAACCACAGATTCATCACGCACATCGGACTGGACGATGCACACAATAGACTATTTAGTACCTGTTGGCGCAATTAAATTAAAGGCTATGGCTGGTGTTTGGCAAACCACTGGAACAGTCTATTTTGATGATTTTTCAATTGAATTTTTAGATATAAATGATAATATTCTGCCAAGAGGGGAAAAGCCCCTATATATCAAGAATTATTCAAAAGTTTATTCAAAACAAGAAATAATGTCAGATTTAAACCAACTCGTTGACTATTTAAAAACTCATCCTAAGCTGTATGAATTCATTTCCGAAGAAGATTTTAACAGTTTTGTAAAAAATCAAGCAACAACTATAACAGATACAATGAAAACATCTGATTTCTACAAAATTGCACAAAACATTGCTGCAAAAGTTGGATGTGTGCATACTGCCCTTTTTGATGATAGAAAGGATTCTTTACCTGAAGATTTATTTAAACTTCCACTTGATCTATCTTTTTTTGAAAATGATTTATTAGTGGTGGAAAATTATCAATGTGCAGGAAAAAAAACCATTTCAGCTGGATCTAGGATTCTAGAAATAAACAATGTTCCAATTGAAAAAATCAAAGAAACACTATGGAATTGCGTTTCAGCAGATGGCTATAATTTATCGTATAAAAAAAGAAAATTAATGACAAGTTTTGCTTATCGGTATCGTGAAGCTTATGGAGTTGACAATAAATATACAATAAAATTTATTCCACCCAATAAAAATACTCCACGTGAGACGACATTACATGTTGATGATCAAAGACCATCAGAAGAAACTTTGGATTCAAAACAAAAAAACAATAACCTTCAGTTTTCTGTTAACAGGGAATTAAACACGGCTATTATAACAATAAAATCTTGGAATTATTATGGTAGTGATCTTCCATATTTCAAGAATTTTGTGGATAGTTGCTTTGAGCAAATTAATACTCAAAAAATTGAAAATATGATTATAGATGTCAGAGACAACGGTGGCGGTGATCCACATTGTGCTTCATATTTAATTAATTACATTTCCGAAAAACCAATCAATTATTATAAGGAAGAATTTTCATGGTTTACAAACCAGCTGAGACCAGATTCTATTAAATTTTCAAGTTTTTTAAAAACTCCCTATATTTTAATAAATGGAGGTGAAGCTTCTACAACAGGTCATTTCTGTGCCTTAGTTGATTACCATAATCTTGGAGTTTTTGTTGGTGAGCAATCAGGATCAACATATACTTGTAATGGCTCACAAAAGAAATTGCGACTGAGCAATACGGAATTGATGTTAATTATAGCTCAAGAAACATTTCAAGTTGACGTTGAAAATATGGAAAAGAGTATAGGTATAATCCCTAAATATAGTGTGACTCCTAACAATGAAGAGTTTCTTTTAGAAAATGATGTAATTATGAATTTCGTATTAGATCAGATACGCAATGAAACTAAACGATAAATGTGTTTAACAATTAAAGCGATCTATACTTCTTAATCCAATCTGGGTCTTGAACATCTCGCATGATTTTCCAAAAATTAGCATCCATAAAAAATCCAAAATCCAAATCATTTACTGCATAGTTGTCTTTTAAAAAAATAGCTTGTTTGCTTGATGGTTTGTATAATTCACGGCTCCAACCTTTTTCTTTGCCATTATTAAAAGGATAGTCAGAAAAACGCAATTTCCATAATGAATCTAAAGGTGAACAAAAAACTACATCTTTTTTTGTGATTGAATCTTTTACTAAGCCACATAAAATGTTATTTTCAGCGAGTAAATTTTTTCGTTCTGGATTGTAAATACTTGGCCATTTTCCAGATGCAAATTTTACAAATTCATCTTTTGTCAAATTTTTCTTATGTGTCAAAGTTCGCCCATTATCTATATAAACGACAATGGTGTACATCTGAGAATTCGTTTGCATATTAACTTGAACAGCAAAAACTGTTTTTACTGCAGACTTAAATACAAGAGAACTTGTAACAAAGAAAAGTGACAAAAAAAACAGAATAACTTTCATGATCTACAAAAATGTATGATTCAAACTATTACTTAAACGTAAATGAATAAAAATTGTTCCAAAAAATAAGAATTCCAAAATATGGGACAAAAAAAATTCGGACATTAAATCCGAATTTCGTTAACTATATGTTTAATTTTATTGTTCAGACTTAATAATTCTTCGAGTTTCCAATGTTTTGTTATCTAATTTTATAACATAAAAGTAAACTCCAGACTTCAATTCAGATAAGTCTAATACACTTGTTTTATCATTATTTGAAACAGAGAATGTTTTTACAGTTTCTCCTAATAATGTACAAATTTCAATTTTATCAGCCGTGTTGTGAACAATCGTTACTTTTGATGTAAATGGATTGGGATAAACTTTTGATTCAACTGTTTTTTGAATTTTAGAAATAGTAGCTGTTGGAGCAGTTGCAACAAATGAAGCAACCATACCCATTCCTGCATGAGGAGTACAAATATATCCATAGGTACCAGCAACAGTAACCTTATAATCAAATGTTGGATTAGAAGATGTTATTGGAGAATTCCAAACAGCCGCTCCAGCAGGAATACTTTGTGCAGAAGAAGTTGTAGTATGAGAACCACTAACATGATTCCAACGAATTGTATCTCCAACTATTACTGTTGGAATACTCGATGGTGTAAACGTGTTACTTGCAACATTAACAACATGTATAGTTGCATTAGCACTAAATCCTAAAGTTAATAATGATAATAAAGTAAAAAGTTTTTTCATGTCTAATGGTTTATAATTTATACAAATATAACATTATTTTTCAATAATCTTACATAAAGTACAATAAAAATTAAAAATAGTCGTTAAAACCAAGTTATTCCATTGGGTGTAAGGCAAGCATGAAGTTTAATGTCAGTTGGTAAAAGATCTGAAATATCTACTTTTTCATCAAAATGATTTAGTCCGATAAATTTACAGGACGGTGAACATTTCTTTAAAAAACGGTCGTAAAAACCTTTTCCATAGCCAACTCGATTTCCATTTTTGTCATTTGCCAATAAAGGAATAAATACATAATCAAATCGATCTGCTGCAATAATTTTACCTTTTTTAGGTTCTGGAATTCCCCATTCACTTAATTCAAGTTGATCTTCAGATTCAAATAAAACATGTTTTAAATCAAATGTTTCATGATTTGCTTTAGGAATGGCAATTTTGGCTCCAAAAGAAAGAGCTTTCTCCCAGATTAAATACGTATTTAGTTCGTTTTTTCTTTCAATAGGAAGAAATAAACTAACTATTTTATTTTCAAGATTAAAATTGACAAATAAGAGGTGGCAAATTTCTTCTGAAATCTGTTGAACTTGTCCAGGAGAAAGTTGTTTCCTTAATTCCAAGTATTTTACTCTTAATTCTTGCTTTGTCATAAATTAAAATCCTGGTAAAAATTGTCTTGCTGAATTTGAAACTTCAGATTCATTTATCGCATTAGCTTGATTTAGTGCGTGTTCCAAAGCAAGAGCTAAAAAATCTTCTAAATCCTCTTTATCAATGACTTTTAAATCAGCATTGATTTCTAAAGAGGTCAATTTTCGATTTCCATCCAATTCTATTTTAACCAATCCGCCAGCTGCTTCACCGATAACTTTTATTTTAGAAAGACGTTCTTTACTTTCTTCCAAAGATTTTTGCATCTTCTCAAGCATGTCCTTTTGATTCAATCCAAACATAATTTAAACTTTTAAATGATACGAAATTATATTTTTTATCGACTAAGATTGCAATTTTATTAAAAATAATCTTAATTTTATCAAACTTATAAAATTAATTGATGTCTAAAATCTTACTTTTCATTTTTTTTGGAGCAACTTTAAGTTTAGTTTCCTTAAGTTATGAGATGAAAAATAATTTTCTATTAGATGAGGTAAATGTCGAAGAATTGCCCGTAGAATTGGTGCTTTCAAATATAAGTGGAGAAGTTTATAAACATGCGATTTCAAAGCTCGATATGGAAAAAGCTGAGCTTGGTAAACAATTGATTACGAAAGGAAAAGCCAAATCAAAAAGTCATAAAGGGAAATTAATTTCAAAATATTATACATGCACAGATTGTCATAATTTAGTGAAAGAAACTGAAATACCGACTGACTTAAATCCACATGCTCGTTTGGCTTATGCTCAGAAAAATAATCTACCATTTCTTCCAGCTTCGACCTTTTGGGGGATTTACAACCGAACAACATTTTTCAATCAAGATTATGTGAAACGTTTTGGAGATAAAATTAAAAATGCAAAAGATTCACTCACAAATGCAATTCAAGTTTGTGCGAAATATAGTTCTTCAGGACGGTTTTTAGAAGGGTGGGAAGTTGAAGCGATTTTACACTATTTTAAGAAAAATGAATTAAAAATCAAAGATTTAAATTTAGGAGTAAAGGTTGAAAAAAATATTCTTTATTGGCAAAAATTGGATCAAACAGAAAAAACACTATTAAAAGTGATTCTCCAAGCGAATTATATTCAGTCTTATCCAGCTACATTTGTACCGACAATTACAATTGATCAGCGTAAATATGGTGAAGGTGCGAACGCGATTGACGGAGAAATTATTTTCAGTAGAGCATGTTTACATTGTCATGCAGGAAAACGTGTGAGTGGAATTAATTTAGAGAAAAGTAGTTTGACAGCAAATTTATTTTGGAAAAATATTGAAGATTATTCAAGTTCAAACCTTTATCAACTTGTTCGTTGGGGAACATATACAAAATCTCATAAAAAAAAATACATGCCTCATTACACGAAAGAAAAAATGAGTGATGAACAAATAGAGGATTTAGTCGCTTACATCAAAAAAATCAGTAAAAAATGAAAAAAGTAATTTTAAGTGTAGCTTTATTAACTTTTAGCTTTTCTGTTTTTTCTCAGGAAGAAGAATCTACAGGTCCAGTAAAAGTTTCAGAAACTTTTAACTCAACAAGGATTATTAATGGACATTCTATTGAAACCTTAGAAAAAGGCTACTGGGAATATCGAATTGAACATCGTTTTGGAGATATTGGAGGTACAAATGGTGGTGCAGACCAAGGTTTTGGATTAGATCAAGCTAGTGATATTCGTTTTGCATTTGAATACGGTGTTAATGATAGATTGATGCTAGGTTTAGGAAGAGATAAAGGAAGCGCGACAGCTTATCGTAGTATTTTAGATGGTTTTGTGAAATACAAACTCTTACAACAAATGGAAACAGGAATGCCAATTTCGATGACTGTCGTCGGGTCTTCACTTTTAGCCTATGCTAAAGCTTCAACGGATGTAACAAGTTTTTCAAATTATCCAAAATTTGCTCACAGAATGGCCTATTCAACACAGTTAAATATTGCTAGAAAATTTTCTGATCATATTAGTTTGTCATTAATGCCAACTTGGGTTCACAGGAATTATGTTGCTAGTACAGATGTGAATGATTTATTGGCTTTGGGTGGAGCATTAAGTATTAAATTGTCAAAAAAATGGGCTTTACTTACCGAATATTATCACACTTTTCACGATGCGACTGTACTACCGAATTTACAAAATAGTTTCTCATTTGGAGTAGAATGGTGTACGTTTGGACATAATTTTCACATGAATTTCAGTAATGCGAGTTTGTTTAATGAAGCACAATTTATTCCTTTTACAACTGAACAATGGTCTAAAGGGCAATTTAGATTTGGGTTCAGTATTAGCAGAAGTTTTTAATTATACCAACCATTAATTTTTTTAAACGTTAACATATTATGAAAAAAATAATCTTCATTTTTTCTTTCTTTTTTTTAGCTACAAGTTGTACTAAAGAGAAGGCTGTTGCAGCTATTATAACTGCAGATTGCCCTGATACCATTAAGTTTAGTACACAAATTTCACCTATGATTACCACTTATTGTACAGGTTGTCATACATCAGGTGGGTCGGCTAGTCCAGTATTTACTAGCTATTCATCCATTGAAACTCACGCATCAACTATGTTGAAATATATGAAAGCTGATGGAGTACAGTTGATGCCCCAAGGAGGTCCAGCTTTAAATGATTCTTTAATTCAGCAATTTACTTGTTGGATAAATCAAGGAAAACAGAATAATTAACAAAATATAATTTTAAATAGTGAAAAATAAGTACCTTTTTATTGTTTTTTTAGGAGTAATAAGCTCAATAGCATTTAATAAGCAGTCTTGTAAAGATAAAATTTTAAAAGAATCGTTTAAAAATTCACATCTTCGTTTTACATCTGGTGCACCAACTGGAAGAACAGGAGCACCTGGAGAGGGTAATTGTACTTCTTGTCATGCTGGAACAGTTCAAACAAATTCTGCTTTAAATGTATTAGAGATAGTTGAAGATGGAACCACAAATGTTGTAACACAATATGAGCCAGGGGTTACCTACAAATTAACTTTAACAATTAATTCAACAGCAGTTAAAAAAGGGTTTCAAGCACTTGCTTTAAAAACTTCTAATAACACACAAGCCGGAACAATGACTGCAGTTCAAGGCTCAACATCTTTAACATCGGCTTCAAGTAAAGTTTATGTAAATCATACTTCTAACTCAACAACTGCTGCTTCATTTTCTTTTAAATGGACTGCTCCTTTGGATAATGTTGGAGATGTAAAGTTTTATATTGCTTCAAATAGTACCAATAATCAAAATAATTCTTCTGGTGACGTCATAAGATTATCTCAACATACAATTTCACCAGTTCCAATTGATCCACCGGTTTCAAGTTTTACAAGCTCTGCTACCCAAATTTGTGCTGGCTCTTCGATTACTTTTACAAATACTTCAACAGGGAATCCAACTTCGATTTTATGGTCATTTACTGATGGGACTCCTTCTTCCAGTACAGAAGAAAACCCTACAGTTATTTTTAGTAATTCAGGAACATTTAATGTAAGTTTAAGTACCACAAATGTTGGTGGTTCTGATGAATCACTTACTAGTATTACAGTACAAAATTGTGCTTCTTTGGATGAAAAATTAAATGAAATTTTGTTGCTTTATCCAAATCCTGTTGAGGATGAGTTTACCTTAAAAAACATTGATCTTGTAATTTTTTCAAAGGTTGAATTACTTGATTTGAATGGAAAAATAATTCAAGATTGGAATATTTCAAAAAAGGAAGAAAATTTTTCGCTGCAAGGTATTGAAAGTGGTTCTTATTTGATAAAAATTAAAGGAACGAATAGTGAGTTGATTAAGGCAATCCTTATTAAATAAATGAAATTAATAAATGGAAATCCAATCTTTGTTTAGATTGGATTTTTTTATATCAAAAAATTTATTTACCTTGGTAATAAATTAAGGTTAAAATAATGAATCGCAGTAAATTTTTAAAAACAACACTTATGGGAAGTTCAGCAATTTTGGGTTTAAGTTCACTTTCTTGGCTTTTGGATGAAAAGGAATCAAGTACTCAAATGCCAGTTCTCTTTGTTGGTCATGGTTCGCCAATGAATGCTTTGGAGGATAATATTTACACACAAAATTGGAAAAAAATTGCTGGAGAAATAGAAAAACCCAAAGCTATTTTATGTGTTTCTGCACATTGGTTAACAAAGGGAACTTTCATTACAGCAGTTGAAAATCCAAGTACGATTCACGATTTTGGAGGTTTTCCTGATAAATTGTTTGCAGTTGAATATCCAGCAAAAGGTATTCCAGAATTGGCAAAGGAAACACAAAAATTATTTCCCAAAGATTTACTTCATTTGGATTTTGAATGGGGATTGGATCATGGTACTTGGTCAGTTTTAAATCAAATGTACCCCTTAGCGGACATACCAACTCTACAATTGAGTATAGATTATAACAAACCAGCATCTTATCATTTTGAATTAGCACAATACCTTCAAAAATTAAGAAAAAGAGGAGTCTTAATTATCGGAAGTGGTAATATGGTTCACAATTTAGGAATGGTAGCTTGGGATAAAATGAATGAAGAAAACTTTGGATATGATTGGGCAATTGAGGCGAATGACATTTTTAAAAAGCATATCTTAGATAGAAATTTTTCACCTTTATTGGATTATGCTAAACTTGGAAAATCGATGCAGCTTTCAATTCCAACACCAGATCATTTTTACCCATTAATTTATTCCTTAGGTATGATTCAATCTAAAGAAGAAATAAAGCTTTTTAATGATTACACTATGGCTGGTTCATTGTCAATGACTTCGGTTAAAATTGGATAAAACAAAAAAAGCAATCTTTCGATTGCTTTAATGGATTTAGTTGTGTAGTTTTATTTTATTTGTTTTGGCTTAATTCATTCACATATATTGCAGATTTACCGTAGATTGATAAGTTTTTCAAATCTTTAAACTTTTCAGATTGTTGGCTAATTCCTAATTTCTGAATGATTACAGCCCAACCTTCGTTTTTGTTTTGCTTGTATTTTGTGACAATTTTATCAATAGAAGTTGAATTAACAGCAGCAATTTGATAAGCAAATAAAATTTCTGCTGGCTCCATGATTTCAAGTAGTTCTGTAATTTTTGTTTCTGATGTTTGAAACTCCATGGCGATATGAGATCTGAATTCAGAAATATTTGTAATTGCTTCGGCATTTAATGCTTTTAATTTCTCATCTAAAACAGTATCACCGGTTTTAGCATTAAAAGTTAAACTTTGAGAAATCAAATAAAACGATGCTGAGAAAAAAACAAAAAGTAGTAAGTAGTTAATTTGTTTCATGGTGTAAATTTTAGACATTATATGTATTAGACAGTTATTTGTCGAAAAACCCCTAAAGGAATTTCAATTATTTTTTAAAAATTTTATTAATGAACTTTTTCCACTTTGATGAAGCCTCAATTTCCTGAGTAGATTCAGTGAAAATATGTTTTTCAATATCGTAAATATATTTTTGATTTGATGTGATCGTAATTTTATTTGAAGGATTTTCTTTTTCAAAAACTTCCATAAATCCTTCTTCAACTGATATTTCAACAAATTTTGATTCTTCAGTCGCCGTTTTAATGTTAAATTTTGTTCCTTGAACAGTTATTTTAAGCTCTGCTGTTTCCAATACAAAATCTTTGTCTTGTGGCTTAATGTCAAATAAACCAGCACCAGATAAACTGGCAATACGTGTATGACTTTCAGAATTATTTAAAAAACTTAGAACACTTGATTTTGTAATTGTTGCTGATGAACTGTCTTGTAAAACGATTTCATGTGTGTAAGAAGTATTTTTTCTTTTTGCATAATGTTTTACTTTAATTTTATTTGGTTCACTTTTCTCAGAAATTGTCGCGAAATTTAAAGCATTGTTATTGTCATTTTTAATAGAAAGATTTTTGGCAAAATGAGTATTGTTATTATCTAAACTTGATACTGTAAATAAGTAAATAAGTGAAGCAGATGTTAATAAAACAATAAAAATTGCGGCAATTTTGTAATAGAAGAAGGATTTGTTTTTAGCTTTTTCTTGTAAGTCTTTATTAGAATTGAACTTTTCCCAAGCAGCAATCATATTTACTTCAGGATTTTTCTTAACCTTTCCAACAAATTGCCAAATCAAAAGTCTTTGATTATAAATCGTTTTATTATCTTCAGACTCTTCAATCCAATTATTTAAAATAATATTATCAGCATCACTCCCATTTCCTGAAAGCACTTTTGTGATAATTGTATCAATTTGAGACATAATATTTTATTTATAATCTATTAATATATACGTAAGACAAGAAAAATTGGATTTACCCCTAAAGAATTTGAAAAAAAAATAAAAAAATAAAAATTAATTCAGGAAAATAGTTTTTAATTTTAGGTTTTAACTCGGTATTTAGTTTCGAAATCGCAATAGTCATCTGATTTTCGACGGTTTTCACTGAAATATCTAAATGTTCCGCAATTTCTTTATTTTTCATGTTTTCAAAGCGACTTAAAACGAAAATTGTTTTACATTTTGGGGGTAAATCATCTAAAGAGGCGTAAACTAATTTTTGAAAAACTTCAAAATCAAACTCTGAGGATTTTAATTGTTCTAAAGCATGATTAAATTCTAAATGATCTTGTAACTCGACTTTGTAAACGTTCTTATTTTGTTCGATATAATTTAAAGCTTTATTAATTGTAGATTTTACTAAATAACCTTCAATTGTCGTTTGAATACTCAATTCATCTTTTTTGTTCCAGATAGTTATAAAAACTTCTTGTACAATATCATCTGCCAAAGCTTCATCGTGTAAAACTTGATATGCCGTATTGTGCAAACGTTTGTAATAAGTTTTAAAAAGGTATTCTATGTCGATTAAACTGCTCAAATGAGGTATCTATAATTATTTGGTAAAGATAAACAAAAAATAGTATCGCAAAAAAAATGGAGTTAGATAATGCTAACTCCATTTGAAAACCAAAAATCTAAAATTAATGACCAACTATATCCGTTGACATAGGGCCTAAAATTGCTAGCAATTCATTTTTTTCTTGTGTTGGAACACTGTAAAAATCCAATGCTGCAACTAAATCACCCACTAATGCACTAAATTCAGCATCAGTAATGTTCATTCCTGTATGAGATTCAAGCATTGTTTTTCCTTTGTATTGACAAGGACCACCAGAACCAGCACAAATTTGATCGATTAAGTTTCCTCTAAAGAATTTTAATCGATACTCATCAGAAGCAGTTGCAGCAAATCTTGCATTAATAACATTGTCAGCAACAACATTTGCAATAAATTTATCAGTTACTGCGGTTATTGCGTTAATACCACCAAGGCGTGTGTATAAGCTAGGCGTTGGAGTAGGCGTAACCACCGTTGGTTCTTCTACTGGTTCATCTTTCTTACAACTTGTAAAAGTTAGCAAGGCAAGAAATAAACCGACTGTTATTTGTTTTGTCATGTTCATATTTGTTTTGATTTAAGGGTTACTTTTTTGATTATTTGTTTTATTTAAGCAGTGTTTTCTAACGAAATTTTAAGGATTCTTTAATCTTTCCAAAGAAATCTTTCGTTCCTTGAACAGGACAACCAGCTTTACTAGGGAAAATTTTCATGCAAACAGATTTACCTCCCAAACTTTGTAAATCGTCTAAAAGTTCTTCTTTTGAAGTTACATCAGGATAAAAGGTAAAAGTTACAAGCTTCGATTTTGAATTTACGGCACACGCGGTTACTCCTTTTTTTGAGTTGAATTCTTCTTGAATCAAAGCAAAAGAGTTTTCATCTTTTAGACTTGATAAATCAAATGTAACAAGATTAATTGTCGGTAATTTCTCCGTGATTGTTGATTCTTCCCAATTTGCCCAAACAAATAATGTTAGAAAAACCATTCCAAAAGTCAACAATAGACGTTTTGACCATTTTTTTAATTTAGAATTTTTCATCGTGTAAATTTTAAGTTTACAGACTTACGACTCTAAGATTGTTTTGGATTTATATTAAGTTGATTTTTTTGAAATTTATTTAAGGCGAAAAAGGTTTATCGCATTTTCAGTAGTATTTTCAGCAATTGCTTTAGATTTTAATTCGAAAATATCGGATAATTTTTCTGCAATTATCGGAATATAAGAACTTTCATTTCTTTTGCCACGATGTGGACTTGGAGCCAAATAAGGTGAGTCGGTTTCTAAAATGATTTCATTTAAACTAAGATGTTTAATAACTTCATCTAAACCTGATTTTTTGAAAGTTAAAACACCTCCAATTCCGAATAAAAAATTTTTGTAAGAACGAATTTTTTCAATTTCTTTTTCTGTTCCTGTGAAGCAATGAAAAACACCGGATAAATTTTCATCGTTGTGTTTGTCTAAAACTTCAAAAATTTCTTCGAAAGAATCCCTTGCGTGAATTACAATGGGAATTTTTAATTCTTTAGCCCATTCGATTTGAATCGCAAAGGCTTCTTTTTGTTGATTTAACAATGTTTTATCCCAATACAAATCAATTCCGATTTCTCCAACCGCGATAAATTTTCTCGAAAAAAGTTCTTTTTTGATTTTCTCTAAGACTTTCTCAAAATTTTCTGTAACAGAACAAGGGTGAAGCCCCATCATAGGAAAACAATTGTTTGGAAATTCTTTTTCTAAGGCATACATTCCTTCAATTGATTCTAAATCGATGTTGGGTAATAAAAATCTATCAACACCTGAGTTTATTGCACGATGAATCATTTCCGTTCGATCTTCATCAAACTGACTTGAATACAAATGTGTGTGGGAATCTACGTACATTTTAGATTTTAAGAGTTCAAGATATTAAGATATTAGGACTTGTTTCATTCCTAATATCTTAGTGTCTTAAAATCCTAATGTCTGATTAACAGAATTCGTTATATGCCTCTTGTAAATTTTCTGCAATCATTGCTGCTGTTCCGCCCTCGATGTGGTGTCTTTCTAAAAAGTGAACCAATTCACCATCTTTGAACAAAGCAACTGATGGAGAAGATGGAGGATAAGGTAAAAAGTGTTTACGAGCTTGTGCAACCGCTTCTGTATCAACACCAGCGAAAACTGTTGTTAATTGACTTGGTTTTTTATCACCTTGAATCGAAAGTTTCACACCTGGACGTAAATTTCCTGCTGCACAACCACAAACAGAGTTTACCACTACAAGTAAAGTTCCTTTTGTGTTTGCAAATGTTTGTTCAACTTCTTGAGCTGAAAGTAATTGCTCAAAACCTACACTTGTTAGGTCTTGTTTCATTGGTGCTACTAATTGTTCTGGATACATATTATTTAATTGTATTTTATTTCTAAATTAATTATTGAACTTAAAAGCTAAATTTAGCTATTTATTTCACCACAAAGTTACGAAAAAACTAAGCTATTTCTTCTAATTTTAACAAAAGTTCACTTAAAGAAATAGTAAAATTGGTGCAAATTGAAAGTCGGACTTTCAATTTGCACCAAAATTAATTAAAGCATTGATTATTAATTTTTTAAGTTTAATTTAATATTCAACTCTTTTAATTGTTCCTCACTCAACAACGATGGTGCGTCAATCATAACATCTCGTCCACGGTTATTTTTAGGGAAAGCGATGTAGTCACGAATGGTGTCTGAACCATTCATTGTTGCAACCAGACGATCTAAGCCAAAGGCTAAACCTCCGTGTGGTGGGGCACCATATTCAAAAGCGTTCATCAAGAATCCAAATTGATTTTGTGCTTCTTCTTTGGTGAACCCAAGTAAATCAAACATTTGAGACTGTAAATCTCTGTCGTGAATTCGAATGGAACCTCCACCGATTTCAACACCATTGATGGCTAAATCGTAGGCATTTGCTCTCACTTTTCCTGGTTCAGTTCCAATTAAATGGAAATCTTCTGGTTTTGGAGAAGTAAAAGGATGGTGCATGGCATGGTAACGATTATTTTCTTCGTCCCATTCCAGCAAAGGGAAATCCAAAACCCACATCGGTTTGAACTCGTTTGGATTACGTAAACCAAGTTCATTTCCTAAGTGCAAACGTAATTCGTTCATTTGTTTTCTTACTTTGTCCAAATCGCCACATAACAAGAAGATTAAATCTCCTGCTTTAGCATTTGTTTTTTCTCCCCATTTTTTTAACTCTTCTTCCGAGTAGAATTTGTCAACCGAACTTTTTAAAGTTCCATCTTCGTTGCAACGCAAGTAAATCAAACCTGTTGCTCCAATTTGCGGACGTTTAACCCAATCCGTTAAAGCATCAATTTGTTTACGCGTGTATGAATTTGCTTGTTCAGCATTTATTGCCAAAATGGTTTCAGCATTGTCAAAAACGGGAAAATCTTTTCCTTTTACGATTTCTGTTAAGTCAACGAATTCCATTCCGAAACGGATATCTGGTTTGTCAGAGCCATATTTCTCCATTGCTTCAGCATAATCCATTCGAGGAAAATCGTAATTAAATTCAATCCCACGAACCGTTTTGAATAAATGTTTGATCATTCCTTCAAACGTTTGTAAAATATCTTCTTGCTCCACGAAAGCCATTTCGCAGTCAATTTGTGTAAATTCAGGCTGTCTATCTGCACGTAAATCTTCGTCGCGGAAACATTTCACGATTTGATAGTATCTATCAAAACCTGAAACCATCAACAATTGTTTGAACGTTTGAGGTGATTGTGGTAAAGCGTAAAATTCGCCTTCATTCATTCTGCTTGGAACAACAAAATCTCTTGCTCCTTCAGGTGTTGACTTAATCAAATAAGGCGTTTCAACATCTAAGAAATCTAAAGCGTCTAAGTATTTACGTGTTTCTAAAGCAACTTTATTTCTCAAACGTAATTTTTCTTGCACAGGATTTCTTCTCAAATCCAAATAACGATATTGAGCTCTGATTTCCTCACCACCATCTGTTTCATCTTCGATGGTAAAAGGTGGAGTTTTTGCAGCGTTTAGAACAGTTAATTTTTCAACTTTAATCTCAACCTCACCAGTTGGCATGTTTTTGTTTTTAGCAGAACGTTCTATAACAGTTCCTACCACTTGAATCACAAATTCACGACCTAATTTACGTGCTTGCATACATAAATCGGTATTTTCATCCAGGTTGAAAACCAATTGCGTGATTCCATAACGATCTCTTAAGTCGATGAAAGTCATTCCACCCAAATCTCTTGAGCGTTGCATCCAGCCTGAAAGTGTTACTTGTTTTCCTATGTGTTCTATGCGTAATTCGCCGTTGGTGTGAGTTCTATACATTTCTTAAAATTAAGGGTACAAAGATACACTTTTGAAATTAAAATTGAGGATTTGGACCTTAAATTTCATCCAATAAAGCTGTATTTTCAAAAATAAATGAAAGCTGATTAATTTTCTTATCTTTGTTTTAAAATCAAGTGTGTGAGTACAAACAACAATAACAAAAAGAAAATTTTCAATGATCCAGTTTATGGATTTATTTCTATTCCCGATGAATTTATTTTTGATTTAATTGAGCATCCTTATTTTCAAAGATTGCGAAGAATTTGTCAATTAGGTTTGACTCATTTGGTTTATCCAGGTGCTTTGCATACACGTTTTCATCATGTTTTGGGGGCAATGCATTTAATGACACAAGCAGTTTCAGTCATTCGACGTAAAGGTCATGGTATTACAAAAGAGGAAGAGCAAGCGGTTTTATTGGCGATTTTGTTGCATGATATAGGGCACGGACCTTTTAGTCACGCTTTGGAATACGACATTGTTAACCGTGTGAGCCACGAAGATATTTCAAGTTTTTTTATTCAACGTTTGAGTAAAGAATTTGACGGGAAATTAGATTTGTGTTTGCAGATTTTTGAAAACAAATACGATAAAAAACCTTTTTTGTATCAGTTGGTTTCCAGTCAGTTAGACATGGATCGCATGGATTATTTGAATCGTGATAGTTTTTTTACGGGTGTTACAGAAGGGCAAATTGGTTCGGATAGAATCATTGAAATGTTGAATGTTCACAATGGAAATTTGGTTTTGGAAGAAAAAGCGATTTATTCTGTGGAGAAATTTTTGGTTGCTAGAAGATTTATGTATTGGCAAGTTTACCTTCACAAAACCGTTTGTTCTGCAGAATTTATGTTGATTCATATTTTACGTCGAGCAAAAAAACTTGTGCAAGAAGGACACACTTTGTTCGCAAGTCCAGCATTGACTTATTTTCTGAAAGAAGATATTCGTTTGGATGACTTCAAAAATAATTCGAAAGTATTGGAAACCTTTGCTAAATTAGATGATTTTGATATTACTTCAGCAATAAAAGTTTGGCAAGAATCGGATGATAAAGTTCTATCAATTTTATCAAAGAAATTGATAAACAGAGAACTTTTTAAAATTCAAATTTCAAAAACACAATTTACTACGGAGCAAATTCAAGAGAAGAAAGACTTGATTCAAAAGAAATACGATTTGAAATCTGAAGAACTTGACTATTTTGTTTATTCAGAAACATTAACGAATAATGCCTATAACCAAAACAAGCAAAATATCAATTTATTGATGAAAAATGGCGAAATAATAGATGTCTCAGATGCTTCTGATAATTTAAATATTTCTGCGTTGGCGACACCAGTTGAGAAATTTTGTTTGTGTTACCTTGTTTAATAAACAAAGTTTTTTTTATCACAATTTTTGTCGTAATTTCGTGTTTTAATTCATTTGATGAGGTTTTTATTTTTTTTCATATTAGTGTTTGTGATTTCTTCGTGTAAGCATGAGACTTTGGCTCCCAAAGGCCTGAAAAAGGTTTTACTTGTTCAGATTGATTACAATACTTTTCTTTTTGAAGGTGGAAAAGAATTTTCTTATTTTGAGAATGATAATAGTAAGATTGAGCTTCCAATTCAAAGTGATTTTTTTCCGGGAACAACAAATCGATTGACGATGTTATATCTGACAGATACGATTTTTGAGGGCATTCAAAGTCAAACTATAGGAGAGGGAAAGAGACTATATCCAACAGAAATTGATCCTCCAATTCATTATTTTAGAAACAAAAACCCTTTAGATAAGCCAGATACTAGTCATTTTCAAACCTTGTTTTATGATTTGGGAACAGAAGTAATTCCTTATGATTCTATTTGGAATAGTATTAGTTTGTTGACGATTGTTTCGGAATATCAAAACCAAAATAATACCGCTAATATAGGTTTGTTTTTATTTAGGCCTACAGCATCTTCTGCAACGAAAGAAGATTGGAAATGGTATCTTGTTTTTAAAAACTAATTTCAGAAGTTCTTAGTTTAGAACAAAAATACCCCATGCTAACCAAAAGCAAAAAATAGCGATTACTGATGCAGCTCCAGCAGCAAGTTTTTTCGCAGCAATTCCCCACAAAACTAAAATTAGAAATATAGAATAAGCTAATAAATCACTGTAGATTAAAAAGTGTTTTACTTCAATAAAATGCCATTTTGATCCATAAATATTAATTGCTCCAAAAAAAACATTTATTCCAGCAGCCCAAAAAAGCCACAGTCTAGACCAATAATTTAATTTATATTTTACAAAAAATATTTTTGTCCATTTATTTAAGATGTTGTGTCCGAAAGGTTCATGTAAAAAACCTAGCATAATAAATGAACCAAAGAAATTCCACCAACCGATGGCATTTAAAAAAGTATCCATAGTGAAAGTTGTTTAAGCAAATATAGTTTTTAAAATTGAAATACAAATATTGCCAATGAAATGTTTTTTATAACGAATCAAATTATAGGAAAACAAGATTAAATTATTTTTAATTTGATATTACGTTTTTTTTTGATTACTTTAGTAATAGTATAAGGTCTGATTTAAAGAGAATAAAATGGAAACGCTTACTACACAATGGTCATTTCGTGAATTCAAAGCTTATTTGTTTTTGTACGCAGCAAATTCTAAGTATTTTGAAACCCAAGAAGAGAAAAACAAAATTCACTCTTTTGTAAATAATCATACTTATAGACTGATTCACCGTGAATTTGAAAATGACAATGATTTTCAGAGTATCCAAAAAATTTTAAATTATATAAAAACAGAGGATTTAAAGCAAAAAGACTTGGATGTTTTGGTCCAAGAAATTCGAGAATTAATTGATGCGAATCATAAACCAGACGTATTAGAAGAAAATATGTTTTTGGCATTAAAACACCTTCTTCATAAATAAAAAAAGGCTATTTAAATAATAGCCTTTTTTTATGAGTTTAGTTTTAATTTATAATTTAATTTTTTATAACTTTAAATTGTTGTGAGTTATCTCCTTGTCTTATAGTTATATAATACATTCCTGACTCATAATATTCACCTAGTTTTAAAGCTTGAATTTCATCTCTGTTTAAGATGATGTTTTCAACTTGTTTTCCTGTAATATCAATTATATTAATATTTATCGCTTGATTGCTGTTTGTTTCAAGGTCAATATTAAAACTTTCAATAAATGGATTTGGATAAATTTTAATAAATTCATTTGCTTTATTCTCTTTAGACACTGAAAGAATTGAATTATTAGACTCACCGTTTTCGAATTCGGTTTCATCTACTAGTTCTGTTAATTCTTCGTCTAAAGGAATTGTTAAAGTATTTGGAGTTGTAATAGTACAAGTATCACCATAAGTTTTCCATTGACCTCCATAATAGATTTGTACATTTACATTGTAAACACTATCAATATCTAAACCTGTTAATTGAGAAAATCTAAAGAAACGTCCACTAGAAGTTATAGAATCTAAGAATCCAATTTTACTAACCTTAAACCTATATTGTGTTGCTCCAAATACTTCGTCTGCATAAATCCAATCGTAAATACTTGTAAGTGTTGTATTACATTGTGTTGCTCGAATTTGTGTGGTTGGGAAATTTTGTGTTGTCACATTACAAACTGCTCCAAAAGCTTGCCACGATCCACCTATAAAAACAGCTACATCTACTGAGTAAGTTGTACCATATTGAATGCTCGGAAACTGAGTACATCTAAATGAGCGGTATGAATTATCAATAGTTAAATAAGTCACGCCATCATACAATCTAAAGCGATACATTGTTGCATTCGTTACGGCATCAGCATATATATCGGTGAACATACTTGCTAAAGTAATACCACATTGTGTTGTCCGTATTTTAGATGTAACAGGAATTACTGGGGTTGTTAGTGTACAAATTGGCCCATAGGCTCCCCAACTACCATTTAGAAAAACAGCTACAGAAGTATTATATACAGTTGATCCTTGTATTCCTGTTATTGCCGAACACGCAAAGAAACGACCTGGACTATCATATGTTAATGTAGTTCCACCATTTACTAAGCGGAATCTGTATTGTGTAGCGCCAAAAACTTCATCAGAATAAATATAATCATTCATATTTGCAATTACTGTTCCACATTGTGATGCTCTAATTTGAGTGCCAGCACTTGGAGTAGTTAAAGTACAAACTGTTCCATAAGCTTGCCATACACCATTAAGAAAACTAGAAACACTAACATTATAAGTCGTTGAGTATTGAATTCCACTAACTTGAGCACATTTAAAAGTTCTTGAATCTTTATCAATTGTTAGGGTCGTTCCACCATTTATTAGTCTAAAACGATATTGAGTAGCACCAGAAACTAAATCAGCAACAATATCAGTATTCATATCTGTCAAAGTTATTCCACATTGGGATGTTACAAGTTTTGTTTGTAAAGAAAGTGGAGTTGTTAAATTACAATCTGCTCCAAAAGTTCCCCAAACACCATTTAATTTAGTAGCGACATCAACAACATAAGTTGTGGCATATTGAATACCTGCAATTTGCGAGCATTTGAAAGTTCTTGAGTCTTTGTCAATGGTTAATGTAGTTCCACCATTTATCAATCTAAATCTGTATTCTGTAGCGTTAACTACATTATCTGCAACTATGTCTGTATCGATATTTGTTAAAGTAACGCCACAATGTGCGGTACTTAGTTTTGTGGTACTTGCTGGAGAAGTGATATTACAACTCGGACCATAAGCTCCCCAGACACTGTTGTATTTTACTCGAACTTGAACTGAATATGTTGTGCTATAGTTGTAAGTCGCTAAATTTGTCAAGTTAAAATAACGATTTGTTGTTTGATAGTTTTGTGTTGTAACACCATCAAAGATTTGGAATTCATAATCTGTAGCACTCCAAACCTGATCAGCATAAATTGTGGTATTGAGAGAAGCTAAAGTTGATCCACATTGACTAGTTATTACTTGAGTTGTTGGAATGGCTGGTGTTGAAATTTGACAAACTGGTCCAAAAGCAGTCCAAGCTCCGCTAACAAACACTGAAACATCAACATTATAGGTAGTTGAATACTGAAAAATTGAAAATTCTCTAAAGTAGAATAATGAAGCAGTTCGAACGATTGTTTGACTTGTAACCCCATCGTTAATTCTGTATCTATATTGTGTAGCCCCCGGATATGAATATGCATAAACATATTCATCAACAGATGGAACTGTAGTGCCACATTGATATGTCCAAATTGCTGGACTTCCGTTTACATTTACCGTGTAATTAGCCGTAGCGGATGTAGCAGAACAAACTCCAGTTCCAGTCACAGTCATTGTTAAAGTTACCGTCTGACCAAAATCTCCCTCATCGGTATAATATGTTGGTATTAATGTTGTCTCATCGTCAGTAAAGTAATCTGTATCAAAATATCCTGTTCCATCATGTGTCCATAAAATTGTGCCGTTGGTTGAATTTGTCCCAGAAACTGTATTGTATTCTCCTACTGAAGCTGTTATTGAACCTCCCGCAGTAGCTGTTGGAACAGGATTCAAAGTAATTGAAACATCATTTGCATTTGTTGAACAAGTTGTTCCAGCATAACCAACTGTCCATCTCAAAACATATGTCGTGCCAGCCGTTCCACTAAATGAGCTGGTTGAACTTGTATTATCACCAAAAGAACCACCTGTTCCACTTATTATAGACCATGTTCCTGATGCAGGACTTGAGACCGCAGTTGCTGCTAGGGTAGTAGATGTTCCACAAATATCTTGGTTACTACCAGGAACTGAGGTAGGTGCGGCTTTACATTTTCCAATAGCTAAGTTTCCAAATCCACTCGCAGCTGTAAACAGAGTATTTGTTGAAGTTGGAGTTCCACTTACAGTTGGGTAGGTCCAGCCACTATTATTTTTCCCTACAATGTAATTTGAAGCTTGAGCTGCAAGATCATTTAGCCCAACAGGATAATTTAATGTCCCAGCATAATTTGTAGAAGCTAAACCTCCACTTGCTGTTAAAATCCAGTGAGAGTTAATACTAACTGCACCATCAATTCCTGAACCTGCAACAAGATTTGATTCATCTCCTGTTACTGCTAAGATATTCAAATCTCCTGCTGTAAGATTTGTAAAAGTTAAGTCAGCAGGAGTGTAGTTAGTTGAAAATCCAATAGGAAATAAATAAGAAACAGCTGAATTAGAAATTGTTCTTCTTAAATTATGATTAATAAAACCTGCAGTTCTTGAAATGGCTGTGTTATTTCCATTTGTAATAATTACACTTCTTGTATTTGTGGCTCCATCAATATTACCACCATTCATCGTTAAAGTTCCAGAAATAGTTAAATCGTTTGTAACTAACCTAACAATTGGTGTATTTGAATTATTGATTGTGAAATTAAATAAAGAAACAGGGCTATTTACTAAAAATGTTTGAGCAACTGGTGTTGTACCATCTCCAATTTGAAAAGTTCCTCCAGAAATTGTTTTTGTTCCAGCTCCACTGATGATATTTAAAGAGTTAAATGGTGAAGCATTTGTGTTTGGGTTTCTAA
This sequence comes from Bacteroidota bacterium, assembly GCA_040386975.1. Lineage (GTDB taxonomy): Bacteria > Bacteroidota > Bacteroidia > Flavobacteriales_D > Crocinitomicaceae > M2408. The sequence continues at coordinate 51,270 of JAZKEO010000007.1, forward strand.
AAATAATTGTCCCTCCTGTAATATTAATATTTGTTGTTGCAGAAGCATCAAAATTTCCAACGGTTGAAGAAGTATTTGCATTCGTAGTCAAGGTAATTGTACCACCACTTTGTGTAAAAGTACTTCCAGTATTTTCTAATCTTCCAGAAATGTTTAATGTTCCACCTTGCATATCAAAATTTGAAGTACTCGAATTGCTTAATGAATTTCCAGCAGCTGAACCAATATTTGTTGTGCCTAAAATATTTCTGAATAAGCCATTATTTGTCCAAGAAAAGGCTCCTGCATTTATTGTCCCTCCGTTATTTATGAAACCTCCAGTACTTGGAATTGTCGCCCCAGCATTGTTACTAAAAGGAGAAAGCGTTGATGCACTCGATAATTTAAATGTTCCATTAGTAATTGTAAGTGCATTTGTTGGATTTGCTAGTGTTATTAAAGAGATAATATCCAATACATTTGTAATGGAAGTGCCTTTATTTACTATTAAGGTATGAAAACCAGTCGTTGAAGATCCGCTTACAGTTTGTAAAATATTATTTCCATTAAAATTGATAATATTTCCAGTTGTAAAAGAAAAAGTACCATTATTTATCCAATTACCTCCAATATTATGAGTTAACGATGTTCCAGCAGCAAAAGTGCTAGATGAATTGATCGTTAAATTCCCAGCTGTTGTTATGCTTGCTGTTGCTGATTTTGTTGCATTATTTGTTAGTGTCAAATGTCCATAAGTTATTGTTGCACCTCCGAAAATTGTTTGTCCAGCAATGCCATTGTATTCAACAGTACTTGTTGGGTTTAAAGTCATCGTAGAATAATTCAAAGGGAAATTACTTCCAGTTTGACCTCCAGTTGTTCCTGCTAATTTTAATGTTGCCCCAGTATTCATTGTAAATGTACCACCAGCTGCACTTCTATTTAAAGCATTTGATAAAGGAAGAATTAAAGTTGAATTATTATTTATTAAAACGGTATTTGGTTGGATTGAGCTTGCAATTGACTGTGATAGAGTAACAGTAGGGGAGTTCACATTACCAATTTGTAATAATGGAAAAATTGTTGCTACACCATTATTACTTGTTAAAGTTTGGCTTCCAGTACCATCCATAATTACAGAAGCCGGTAGATTTGCACTTTGTGTGATTGCTCTTGCATTCGAGAAAGTTAGATTCCTTTTACAATTGATAACTCCGCTTGTGCCTCCAGCACCATAAACACCAAAGACATTACCTACTGATGCAGAAAATGTGGTATTTCCATTGTAATTAATTGTACCACCATTCCCAACATTAACCCTTAAGAAAGTTGTTCCATTTCCGCCAGAAATATTAAAGGTAGCGTTTCCATTTACGTTAAATGTATTTCCTGCAACATCTAAAATGTAGGTATTACCAGCTCTATTTACATCCATAGCGATGGATCCAATTGTTGTGGTGGCAGATGAAAAAGTAATTGTAGGACTGATGTTTGCTGTTAAATTCATTATGATAATGTCAGCAGGTCCAGGAACACCTACCGGATTCCAATTGGTAGCTGTATTGAAATCCGTTCCAGCACCTCCAGCACCAGCACCAACCCAATTTTTTTGAACGCCAATTTGTCTGGAGCCAGTTGGAGCAGTTGTTGATGGAGTTCTAGGCGTTGCGTCAACAGTTAAAGATGTACATTGAGCATCAATCAAATTATTTGTTGTTGCACCCGCCACAACATCGTATGTAAGCCAAAGATAACTAGTTCCATTAGGTAAGCTTAAAGTTGAAGTAATATTGAAAGAGCCATTTGGAGAAGCAACAGTTGAGCCAAATTGTGTTGATGTGGCAAAAACAGAACTTGCACCCGTTGACCAGATTTTAGCATTACTTATGTCAGCTGTACTTGTAGTACCAGTCGTATTTACTGTAAATGATGTTAAATTTTTGCACCCAGACATAACAATCTCAATTCCAATCACTTCATTGTTTGTTGTTCCTTTTGATACTGAAAGTGTATTGTCTTGTTTTACTGTGCTTGAAACATAAGTTCCTGTTGATGCAGTAACATTTATTACATAATCTTCAACTTGACCAAAATTATTTGAAGAAGAACAAGCACTCGTTGGAACAGCATTATAATCCTTAAATACTCTCATTTTAGTCAAACCTAAAGTAGCATTACAAGGAACAAGAATGTTGGTAATCACAGCACAACTTGTACAATTTGTAATTGAGCCTAAATCAAAAGACTCTCCTGTATCATTGAAATCTCCATCTTGATTCCAATCTAAGAACACCCTTATAAAATCTGTGAAATTACCATCTGTGTTACCAGAAACAGATAAAGAAAAAGTATTTCCTTGTTGAACATCATTTGTGGTACATCCCAAACTTGTAAAATCTTCGTGGCTAGGTGTTCCATTTACCGTTCCTGATGTTGTATTGTTTACTCCTAAAAATGTAACATTTGTTATTGGTTCAATTGCACTAGAAAAAGTTACATCACAATACGAAGTTCCACTGTAAGAAATTCGAATTTGACCATTACCACCTGCTCCACCTAATCGATCAGTATTATTTGAAGTTCTCCCTCCAGATCCACCGGCACCTATGTTTCCTACACTTCCAGCACTATTTGAATTAAAGCCATTTACACCCGCAAAACCATCAGTTTGAGCAGTTCCACCCGTAATTCCAGATGCATGTTTATTTACATTATCTGAAGATCCACCGCTTGCCCCAGCACCACCACTAACATCTGTTGCTAAATTTTGAGCATTACCGCCATTCCCTCCATAATTGCTTGTGGTTGTTCCTCCAATATTTCCCGTTGTAAAGGCTGTTGCTCCATTTCCAAATGAGTTAGCTCCTGAAATAGCTACTCCGGCGCCTCTTCCTCCAACTGCTAAAACTAAAGTATTGTTGTCAAACCAAGTAGCTGTTCCATCTTGACCACTATTACCAGATCCCCCAGTTCCAACAAAAAGATTGTAAGTTGTGCCAGGAACAACAGTGTATGTAGCTTTGATATACCCACCGCCCGATCCACCACCACCAGCAGAAGTGTTTCCTGTAGCACTTGCACCTCCACCACCTGCTCCCCAACATTCTAAGGTTATACTTGTTACTCCACATGGAGCTGTCCAAGTTCCATTGCCAGTTGTGTTAAATGTTTTTACTATTTGAGAGAAGCTATTAAATGATGAAAAAGTTATAAAAAGTAGAATAATACTTCTAAAAACTAATGAGAATTTTTTATTATAATTCATTTTAATGTATTTTATTTAGCAACTACTTAAATATTCTCTTCACACATAAAGTTAAGTAAAATTACGTGAAAATAAAAAGTATAAGTAAAATTACTTACAAATATATAATAATACCTTGGTAATTAGATTTGAAAATTAAATAAAATTTGGGAAATTTATCAAATGTCTATTTTCATCGAATATTTACTAAATAAATAATAACTAGCTTAAAATGAGTTTTTTAGTTTTTAAAACGGTTAAAAAATCGTTTGACGACATTTTTGCTAGTTTCATGGTTTGAATATCCGTATCCGTATCCATAACCATAACCGTATCCATAACCTTTTTTTTCATCGGTACCATTTAATAGTATGGACATGTTTTTTATTTTACCTTCCTTGACAAGTGATTCAGGTACCCTTAAGAAACGCTTATCTAGGTAATTTGCTCGAACAACATAAACAAAAATATCGGCATAATTCGTTAATAATAGTGTATCAGCAACCATACCTGCAGGAGCTGTATCTACAATAATGTAATCATAATTTTTTCTTGCGTACTCAAAAATAGTTTCAATTTTTTTGTGCATTAGCATTTCTGCTGGATTTGGAGGGATTAAGCCACTAGCTAACAAATCTAAATTCTCAAAATCAGGACAATTAAAAATAAGGTCTTTTAAATTAATTTCTTCATCAACAATATAATTTGTTATGCCTTTTTTATTTTTTATTTCCAAGTATTTTAAGATTTTTGGATTTCTTAAATCCATTTCTATAAGTAAAACTTTTTTATTTGATAATGAGTAAGTTGCAGCTAAATTTAATGCAATAAATGATTTACCTTCTTTACTTAAAGTTGAGGTCACAAAAATTGTTTTTCCAAGATCATTTTTATTTTTCAAAAGAAAATTTATATGTGTTCTGAGTAGTCTAAATGCTTCAGAAACACTTGAATTTTCTTTTATCCCAGAAATGATTTTTTGTTGACTACCAGAAAGAGGTATATCACCTAAAAATGGTGCTGGAACAACACTTAAATCCTTTTTAGTGTGGACTTTGGTGTCTAATAATTCGATTATGTATATTAAAGCAATAGGTATAAGTAATCCTAGCACAAAAGCAATGATAAAAATTGTTCTTTTTTGTTGTGAAACTTTTACTCCTGTCCCATATGCATCATCAATAATTTTGTCATTGGAAACTGTTACAGCAAGAGCTATAGCCGTCTCTTCCCTTTTTTGAAGTAAATATAAATAAAGAGATTCTTTAATTTGTTGCTGTCTTTGAATGCTTCTGTAGACACGTTCAAATTTTGGGACAGATGAAATACGATTTGCTGTTTCTGTTTCTTTTCTGTAGAGTGCTTTTTGCTTTATTTTTAATGGTGTGATGAGGTTATTTAAACTTTCTTTTATGCTTTTTTGTAGATTAATTATTTGATCATATAAATTTACAATAACAGGATTTTTTTCACCAGCTGTTTTAATTAATCTAAAACGCTCAAGAACAAGCATGTTATATTGCTCTGTCAATTTCGAAATAGAAGGATCATTTATTCCAATGTTTGATGGTATCAATGAAGGTTCATTTTTTAATTCTGCTACGAAAGCGTACATGTATTCAGCTAATTTTAGCTGTGTGTTAACATCCAAAATTTCTTTTTGGTAATAGTTTTCGGTTTCTAAAAACATACCTGCTTCTGATGACATGTCTAACATTTTATTTTTAGACTTAAATTCTTCTGCATCGTATTCAACTTCCGACAATTCGGTATTGATTAATTTCATTCGTTCATTAATGAAATTTAAGGTATTTTTTGCTATTTGATTTTTATCAGAAATTGCATCTAAGTTATGTTGCTGAATTAAATTATTTATAATATCAGCTGCTTTTTCCATTACAGGATCCTTAAGACTTAAATTAATAACATTTGAGCTTGTATTAATTGCTTCAATGGAGATTTGCGACCTATACAAATCTACAACCTGATTGATTGGGTTTATTAAGACGGTTATATCTGATTTAATCCATGATTTTCGATTTATTTCAGTTGGAGTAATAATAAAATTTCCATATGGGGTTTTTATATTTTTACCAAATTCATAAGTGCCCAATAATTTGTCTTCAGTAGTTTTTAATTCAAATAAAGATTCAGATTTGATGTAAATTTTAAAACTCGCACTTAAACTGGAATCAATTTTAATATTTTCTAAGGTATTGATTACAAGGGGTGGGTTTTTGTAATGTTCTCGAGCGACAGGTCCTTCTTGAGTTAAATATTGTATTCTTAAGTTGAGATCCTCAACAACTTTTCGCATTAATCTACGTGATCTTAATATTTCGATTTCATTTTCAATGTTGTTCTCCGAATTGAAAATTTCTAAATCGTTAAAAGCACTTAATTCAGATACTTCTCCACCTTTATTTTTATCTCTAATTAAGATAGAAGCATTTACCTCGTAATAAGAAATAGTATATTTTGTATAAAAATAAGCTGAAATTAAAGCAATGATGATGCTTAATGAAATTAGCTTCCAATGAGATCTGTATTTATCAAAAGCATCTCGAATTGTTGTTTGATTTTCCAATTCGTTTTCTAAATTGATATGTTGTTCCATTTTACTCATCTATTCAAAATAAGAATTAGAGATGTAAGTAATAAAGAGCCAATGGAGATAAACGTTCCAGTATTTCGATTGAAAATTTCAGAATTTGCCTTTATACGGTTTGGTTGTACGTAAACAACATCATTTTGATTTAAATAATAATAGGAGGAATTTAAAAATTCATTTGAATTTAAATCGATACGAATTTCAACTTTTTTTCCTTTATTTTCACGGATAATTAAAATGTTATTTCTGACAGCTGATATGTTTAAATCTTCGGCGTAGCCAATTGCTTCAAGTAAAGAAACGCGATCATCTTGAATGTTAAAAGTTCCAGGTTTTCTAACATCACCCAAAACAGTTATTTTGAAATTAATTATTTGTATGTTTACTGTGGTTTGTGGGACGTAAGCATTTAATTTTTCTTTTAATAGTTTCACTGCTTCCTCACGATTTAGACCTGCAAGTTGTATTTTTCCTATTACTGGAAAATCAATATTCCCTTCAAAATCAATAGTGTAACCAAGCTCAACGTTGTCATTTTTATTTTCTCTTCCAATGTTTTGTAGATTGAAAGGTTTTGCTAACTCTTGATCGGATGCCGAAACAGTAATTGATAACAAATCATTGATTTGATAAACTGGAGAATAATACGTGCTTTTGAAATTTGGAATACTATCTTGGGTTTTAACAAACGAGCTTTTATTCTGAAAATAAATCACTTTCTTTTGATTTCCACAGGAAGAAATCAAGAAAATAATCATGAAAAGGAAGTAAACAGTGTATCCAGTTTTAAATTTCATTGAAGAAAGGTGATTAAATATTGACTTTGATTCTATTTTTAGATTCCAAATATAATGAAATTAATACTCAGTTTGATAAAATAAACTTTTTTTCTTAGGAACTTCTTTTCCCTTTAAGAAAGATATTTATAAGAGCATAAAAGAAAAATTTTAAATCTGTGAAATACGGATTTTTAGACTTTAGTTTTAAATAAACTCTTTCTGCATTTACCACAGCTTCAAATGATGATTTGAAATTTAAAGCAACATAGGGAGGAATACAGCCTGGTTTGTATTTAATTCTGAGTTTTTGTAAATCTTCTGGCAATCTTTTATAATAGTTTTCTGATACTGGACGAACGCCAACTAATTTCATTTGTCCTTTGAAAAGATTTAATAATTGTGGGATTTCATCAATCCAATATTTTCGCATCCATTTTCCCCAAGGAGTTAATCTGAAATCACGATGAATTTTTCCTTTTTCGTTCAGACCATGTTTTTGGACAATGTAATTTTGAAGATATTCAGAATAAGGGTGCATCGTCCTAAATTTATAAACATCAAAGGTTTTGCCATTTTTTCCAATACGCTTCATTTTGAAAATCAGACCATAACTTGATTTTGGCTTAATTGTTATTTCGTTTATTTTTTTTGCTCTAAAATAACAAATACCATTAATATTTTGAAAAATATCTATTTCAAAACCGTGTGCAATAAGTCTGCCTAAAACTTCAGCTTTTGATAATAAGCGATTTCTTCCTTTACTTATGGCGAAATAGAGAATATTCAAGTACTTTATTTTAGGAAGAATGCGATTGATAATAAAATCAAAAAAGAAATATAAAGTGCCTAACAGTGGGATTTTGTTAATCCACATACGATTCCTTTTGGCTGTAAAAGTTTCAAAATGACCAAAGTAGTATTCTCCAACGCTAATTTGTTGATTAATTTCGGTTAAATGTTTATTTATATATCGAATATCATTAATTCGCTTTGAATTGATAAAAATGTTGATTTTTTTGTTTTCAAAAAAGCGACTTAAATTCGTGTTATTTAGTAATCTATTAACATTAAATTCCTCTTCTCTAGTTGCAGAAAAAAAAATTGGGACATTCTCATAATATGTAGTAAATAGTGACATTTGGTTTGGTTGCGTATCCTCTTTTTAAGTTTTTTGAATGATTTTTTCTCCCAATTCTTCGTAATTTATTCCATCAAAATTTCCAGAACTCATCATGAGTAGAACGCATGGACCATTCAAATGGTTGGCTATGAAATCCAAAACTTCAGAAGTTTTTTGCGAAACAGTAATGTTTTTGCCAAAACTTTGTTCAACAAAACTCGTCGAAATTTCGTCTAATTTTTTGTGTTTCACCACTTCTGGATTGAAATATACCAAGGCATTATCGGCTTTTTCCATGGCATTTTCGTATAAAGGCAAAAACTTTTTATTTAAAGACGAAAAAGTATGTAATTCCATACACGCAATCACTTTTCTGTCTGGAAATTGTTCTTTTACAGCTTTTGTTGTTGCTTTTAATTTAGAAGGAGAGTGAGCAAAATCTTTATACATTACAAAATTATCATTTTCAACAACTTTTTGTAAGCGTTTTCCAGCTCCTGTAAAATCAGCCATAGCGCTTAAAAAGTCAGCTTTTGAAACGCCAATTTGTTCACAAACTTTCATGGCTCCCATCAAATTTTGTAGGTTATGTTCACCGAAAATTTTCAATGGATAATTTGTGGAGTTAACTTCTAAAAGAGTTCCATTTTCTACATTTTTGTAGTTTGGAGTGGAGTAGGGAATAGCATGTGTTTTTGAAGCGAATTTTAAACCTAATTTGTTTACTTCTTCATCATTTGTATTGTAAATAAGTGAACCATTTGTTTCAATCTTTTGACAAAAAATATCAAATTGCTCAATGTAATTTTCATAAGTCGGAAAAACATTGATATGATCCCAAGCAATTCCGCTCAATAAGGCTATGTTTGGTTTGTAAAGATGAAATTTTGGCCTTCTGTCAATAGGTGAACTCAAGTATTCATCACCTTCGAGAATCATTATTTTTGCTGATTCTGTGATTTTAACCATGCAATCGTAACCTTCCAGTTGAGCGCCAACCATGTAATCCACTTCTAAATTTAATTTAGAAATAGCATGTAAAATCATAGAAGTAATGGTTGTTTTTCCGTGACTTCCACCTATTACAACTCGGATTTTATTTTTACTTTGTTCGTACAAATATTCTGGGTATGAATAAATTTTCAGACCTAATTCTTTTGCTTTTAATAATTCTGGATTATCTTCACGAGCATGCATTCCTAAAATTACAGCATCAATATTGGAAGTAACATTTGTTTCGTTCCAACCAAGTTCAGATGGTAAAATACCTTGTTTTTCAAGTCGTGTACGTGAAGGTTCAAAAATCTCATCATCTGAACCAGTTACGTTTTCACCTTTTCGACTTAAAGCGATGGCTAAATTATGCATGGCACTTCCGCCAATTGCGATGAAATGTATGTTCATATTAAGATTTTTTTATTTTGATTAGAATTGCAGCTTCAAGCATTAAAGGAATAATTAAGAAAAATAAACCAAGGTGATTTATCCATTTTATTGTTTCTAAGGAAACTTTGTTTTCAAGTGCAATTGGTGAAATTATAGCAAACAAACCGATGTAGTAAATTCGATTCCATTTGGATACTTGTTTGAAAATATTTTTCTTAATTAACTCAATGATGATGTAACACAAAGCTAAAATCATCACAACAAGGTTGATTTTTTTGTTAAAATCATGAAATCCCCAGAAGTAGAAAAGGATTATCAAAGAAATAAGGCAGCTTACTACGAGCAAAATTACTTGTCTAGTGAATGATTTATCTTTTTGCATTGCGAAATTTTACACAAAATTAAGCAAGAAAAAGATTAAAAAAGTAAACTCAATAAAAAATTACAAACATCAAATTGATAATAGTAATTTACTTGTAATTTTTTGTCAGTTTTGCATCTTGTGTTTCCTTTTGCCACACAAATTCAGATGATGGTTCTCCGTTTTTTGAATACGTTAATCCGCTCAAAGATTGTGTTCTGATGTAGATTTGTCCGTGACCTTTTTTCACAACAACACGTCGAGTAATAACAGCAACAAGTAAGCCATCTTCATCATTTTGATTGAAAACTTCTTGTGAAACTCCTTCAGGATAAAGTGTCCCTAATTCATTAGCAACTTTGTCATCATACTTAACTTCTTTGCTTGATATTTTGCTTAAAAGTACTTGAGCATTTGTTAAACTTTCTGTTTTTGTTAGATCCTCTTTGTTTTTCTCTGAAGAAATGGTGTTCGAAACATTTTGTACACCAGAAATATTCTCATCAACTTTTTTAGCTTTTTCGGTATTTTGTTTTAAAATTGTTTTTTCAGAATTATTGACACCATCTAATGTGTTTTGCCTTTGTAAATCATCACTTTCAATTCTCTCGTTTGTCGCGATAACAGCTTTTTTATCGATACCATCAATGTCAGCATTCATTTTTTGTGAACTCAAAGTTTCTTGTTGTTCTGCAATGACTGTATTTTGTTCGACTTTAGTAATGTTTCCTTGGTTTTGAAGTGCTTTTACTACGTTTTTGTTATATTCAACACGTGTATTTTCGTTGATTTTATTTTCACCAGTTTTTAGACCTTCTACATTCTCTTGACGATTTACATCTTGTTCAGTTGGAAGTTTGTTTATTTGTGATTGTTTGTTATTCAAAATTTTATCTGAAGCTAAACTTTTTTCTACCAATTTTGTATTTTGGTCTAAATCACTTTGAACTATTTTTTTATCTATCGTTTTTACTTTCTCACTGTTGTTTCCGTAAACTTTATTTTCTTCATTTGTTTTCGCAGCACGACCTTTATCTTCTCCTTCAAGTTTTACAGATAAATTTAAAATGCTAGTGCTTTCTTCTGTAGTACTTTTGTAATCGTTTGCACTGATGTTTTTGTTTGTCGTTTTTACTTGTTCTTCAATTACCTTTCGTGATTCGAAGTCATCAATAACTTTTTCGTCAATTTGTTTACTTTTTTTGGATAAATCATTTTGACTATCTAAATTTTGAGAATAAGAAACGTTATTTTGAATTGTATTTTGTGTTTCATTATTCTGTTGAACTGTTTTGACTTTTTCCGTATTGTCTGTATAAACTAATTCAGATTTAGAATAAATTTGAGCATTTTCGCTTGTGATATTTTTTACTTGTTCTGCATTGTTTAAGCTTTCGTTGTATTTCAGAGTTTGTGCTTCAGTTTCACTCGTTGAAATAGATTTATTGCTGTTTTGAACAGTTTCTACAGTACCTTGTCTGTTTTCATCACCATCAACATAATTTTCACTGTTTTTTTTCTCTATTGTAGAAATTTCATTTGCTGTAGTAAGTAATTCTTCGGTTTTTGTTTCAACAGATTCTGTGGTTTTATCCTGAATTTTATCTTTTTTATTTTTTAATTTACCTTCTCTTTTACTTTTTCGTGTATTTTGATCTTTTATTAATTGCTCATTTACTTTAGCAATATCTTCCGTTGTTGGAATGCCAAGATTAGCCAATGGTCCTGCAGGCTGAATAACTACTGGATTTAGAATACGTTCGATTTCTTTTAACTTGTCTTTCGGGTATGAATCACTTGATTTTAATGAGATTGCTCTCTCATATAATTCTTTTGCTTTTTCATAATCTTTTGAGTCAAAATAACCATCTGCTTTATTGATTATTTTATTGTATTGAATGTCCTCGTCTGGTTTGTTTTTAATATTTTTGATACATTTATCGTATTTCTTCTTAGTGTCAAAATCATTTTTCAATTTCAAAGCTTTTTCATAAGAATCTTTTGCTTCAGACCATTTATCTTGTGCGAATAAGGCATCACCTTCTTTTACTAAATTGTTAAACTCAGCATCAGCTTGATTGTTTTTTTCATTGTCAATTAATTGCTGAACTTCTGAGATTTTAGCTAAAGCATTTTTATCATTGGCTTTAACTCCCAAAGCATTTTTAAATTCAGTCAAAGCGGTAGAGTAATCTTTCGAGTTTTGTGCAGCATTTCCTTTTGACATGTAGTCAGCGTACATCTTTTCTGCCTGTGAACCTGATAGTTCTTTTGCCTTTAAGTCTTCAATTTCTTTGATTCTTTTTGAAGGAAGTAACTCTGACGGTTTTAAATTTTTAGCATCATTCAAAAGCGAAATAGCTTTGTCGTATTCTTTTGATTTTACAGCCAATTCAGCCTCTGATATTTTATTTTTATAAGTATTTTCCTTATCTAAACTTCCTTTTTTTGCGTCTTCTTCAGCTTTGATTAAAGCATCAATTTCTTTTAGTTTATTTTTTGGAATTGCATCATTTGGATCAAGTTTGATAGCACGATTGTACATGTCTTTTGCTTTTGTCCAATCTTTTTCATCAATGGCTTTTTGACCTGCATTTAAAATTTTCTGATATTGTGCAAATGCCTCACCTTTAGCGACATCCTCTGATAATCTCTTTGCTTCGTTAGCTTTGTTTACAGGTTCTTTTTCGCTAGGTTTAATTGCTAATGCCTGATTGTATGCCTCGATAGCCTTAGTGTAATTTTTCGCAGACAAAAACTCATCCCCTTTTTTCATTGCTTCGTTATACTTCTTGTCTGTTTCAGCTTGGGAAGAATTAGCCAGTTTTTTCACCTCTAATTCTTTTATTTTTGCTGTCGGAATGGCTTCGTTAGGTTTTAATTTTAAGGCTTCTTTGTATTTTAAAATACTGGCATCAATATTTGAATTTTCTAAAGATTTTGCTTCTTCAATTGTTTTGCTATAAAGTTGCTCAGCGCCTAATTTTGCATTTTCTTTTTCAATTTCCGCGTCAATTTCTTTTAATTTAACATCAATCTCCCCATCTGCTTTATATGATTTTGCTTCTAAAAGTGTTTGTTTTGCTTCAGTCCATTTTTTTGCTTGCATCAAACTCAAACCTTTTGTTTTCAGTTCGTTGAATTTTTTAAGTTTGTCAGCTTCAGAATTATTTGATGCAATTTTGGCATTTATTTCTGCAATTTTTGTTGTGGCTTCAGAGTTAGTTGCATCAAGTGCTAAAACATCTTGGTATTTCTTTTTTGCATTTTCTAATTCTTTTTTTGAATACAAAGCTCCAGCATCTTTCAATAAAGTTGAAATTTTTGCTTCCAACTCTTTTTTCTTTAAAGCATCTGCTTGGTCTGCAAGAAGTTTGTCAATTTTTGCAATATTTTCAGAAGGTTTTGTTTGACTAACATCAATTTTGGATGCTTCCAAATATTTAGCTTTTGCCTCAGCTAATTTATTCGCGTTGAATAAATCATCAGCAGCTTTCATGGCTAAATTATATTTTTCAGTTTTTTCTTTGTTTTTTGCTTCGTCCGCAATTTTAGCGTCAATTTCTTTGATTTTTGTTGTTGGGTAAGTTTGTGTATTGTCAATTCCTAAAGCTTCTTGATATTTAGCCTTTGCATCACTGAGTTTATTTGTAGAAAGCAATAAATCAGCAGCGGCAATAGCAGCATCATATTTTTTCTTTTTTTCTGCTAAAGCACCTTGCTCTTTGATTTTAAGTTCTAAATCAGCTAATTTTTTTGTTGCAACTGGATCGTTAGGTTTTATTTTAAGTGCCTCATTGTATTGTGTTTTAGCATCTGCGAATTTCGTTTGATTAGCGAAATCGTCACCATTTTTTAGTGCTAATTTATATTTGTTCTCGTTTTCAGCATCTTTTTTCTCTTTATCTAAAAACCCTTTAAGATCTTTTATTTGGTCACGAACATATTGTTCATCTTTAATCTTTAAGGCTTCTTCATATTTCGAAATGGCTTCTCCATATTTTTTTTGCTGTTGAAGTGCGTTTGCAGAAGCGATTATTTTTTGATATTCTTCTTCTTTTTGTTTTCCTGCTAAATCTTCTGTTTGCTGTTTCTTAAGAAGGGCATCTAATTCCTTTATTTTATCTTTAGGCTCTTGTTCGGATGGTTTTAAAGTCGAAGCTTCAATGTATTTATCTAAAGCAAATTGCCAGTTTTTTTTGCCGTACCAATCTTTGGCTTTTGCCATTGCTTCTTGGTACTTTGCTTCATTTTCACTCTCTTTTTTCTCGGCTTGTTTCAGTAAATCGTCAATTTTTTTCTTCATTTTACCAGCTATTGCTTCGTCAAATGAAAGTTTAGGATTCCCTTCAAAATATAATTCTGTGAAAGGGTTTGTTTCCACATAAGAAAAATCAACTCCTTGAATTTCGTCAAATAAATTAACCTCTAAATCTCTATTTACGGAACTTCCACCTTGAATTGCTTCAGCATTGATCCCTTTTGAGTCAACGTAAAAGAAACGGGAAACTTTTCCTGGTTTTGATAATTCTACTTTGTACTTTTTTCCTGAAGGAATAGTGATTTTTACAACACCATTTGATGGAGTTACAACGGATTTTATATTGTTTGCTCCATCGAATACATCGATAGAAACTCCTGCCAGTTTTTTTCCTGTTGTCCAATCCGCTGCTTTTATATCTAAAATGACATCAACTTGAGAAAATCCCAAAAAGCAAATGAAAACAAATGTAAGGAATGTAAAAATACTTTTCATAATCTATTTCTTTAAACGCTTGTCTGTACAACTAGTTACACAATTCGTTTAAAATTATATTAAATTTGTACAAAAATAAGATTTTTTTTTTGAAAAATGATTGTATTACTGTCATTTTCAAGTTTTCAAATCGACAAATTTTCAAATGAGTAAGATGTTAAAAATAAATCAATTAAGTTATTGGGAAAAGCAAACGTATTTTCAAGACATCGATTTTTTAATTATTGGTGCTGGAATTGTTGGAAGCAGTACTGCTATTCATTTGCGAAAAAAATATCCCGATGCTAAAATTTTAATTTTGGAAAGAGGTTTTTTGCCTATGGGTGCAAGTACGAAAAATGCTGGTTTTGCTTGTTTTGGAAGCGCTACAGAATTAGTTGATGATTTGTCTCACATTCCTGAAAGTGAGGTTTGGGCAACAGTACAAAAACGTTGGGAAGGATTGATTTATCTTAAAGAATTGATTGGAGAACAACATTTGGATTTTCAACAAAACGGTTCTTGGGATTTGATTGATAATCAAACCGATTACTCGCTTTACAAAGATAAAATTGCTTATTTGAATCAGAAAATAAACGAAATAACCAAAGAGAGTTCAGTTTATTCTGAAGACAATAATGTATCATCAAAGTTTAATTTATCAGGAATAAAAACAAGTTTTTTTAATCGTTTAGAAGCTCAAATTGATACGGGGAAAATGATGCTCCAATTTCAGAGTTTATTAAATGAATATAATATTTTGTGCTTAAACGGAATTGACGTTTTTGATATTCAACAAAATGAAAATAAAGTAAGTGTGGAATCTTCAATTGGAGAAATTGAAGCAAAAAACCTAGCAATTTGTGTAAATGGTTTTGCTCAGAAATTTCTGCCAAAAGAAGATGTTTTACCTGCTAGGGCTCAAGTGCTAATTACAAAACCAATTGCAGATTTACATATCAAAGGAACTTTCCATTACCAAAGTGGTTATTATTATTTTAGAAATATCCACAATCGAATTTTGTTTGGTGGAGCACGAAATTTAGATATTTCGGGAGAAACATCAACCGATTTTCAAAATACAGATTTAATCAAAAATGATTTGAGTCAAAAGCTAAAAGAAATCATTTTACCTGATACAAATTTCGAAATCGATTATTTTTGGTCAGGAATCATGGGAGTTGGAAAAACAAAAAAACCAATTGTCAAAAAAATAAGCACAAACATTGCTGTTGGAGTTAGAATGGGAGGTATGGGAGTTGCTATTGGTTCTTTGGTGGGTAAAGAAACAGCTGATTTATTTTAAAATTAAAAGGTCATTTCGACAAGCTCAATGACCTTTTAATTTTAAAATAATGAAAGTAAGCTGAGCTTGTCGAAGCTTATTTCTGAATAACAATCTTCTCTTTAAAAATAGAATTACCTTCTAAAATACTTAAAGTGTACATCCCATTTGCGAAAGATGAAATATCAATTTGTTTTGATAAGTTGTTTTCGTTTACTGTTTCGCTGTAAACTATTTTCCCACTTAGGTCTGTAATTTTTAAGTTATAATTTACTAATTCAAGAGAAGACACTGTAAGTATTTTTGAACTTGGATTAGGGTAAACATTAAACTTAGATTTTGAAACATCAATCACTGAAGCTGAGTTGATCAAATCTACACCATTACAATCTTCATCAACTCCATTGTTTGCTATCTCTGTCGCCCCAGGATGGATAGTTGCGTCATTTTCATTACAATCATTTGAACCAAGGAAGCCGTCACCATCAATATCGGTAATAAGATCTGCACCACTACAATCTTCGTCAATCCCATTATTTGCTATTTCTATAGCTCCAGAGTGAATAGAAGCATTGTTGTCATTGCAATCAACAGTATTGATAAATCCATCACCATCAACATCATTGTTCACAGTTATTAAATTGATTGTTCCAATATATGGCTTGTAATTTTGCTTTGTTGCAGTAACTGTGATTGGAGAAAAAGGATCTAAAGCAGGAATAGCAATCGAACAAACACCTCCATTTACCAATGCTTTTCCAAGAAAAATGGAATCTTGTACGATGGAAACCAAAGCACCTTCAGTTATTGAAGTGAATTCTAAAGTTGTTGCAGTTTCAGCTGGTGTTTCTGTTAGATGAACTACAGCTAAATCTTGTGTAATTTTATCTCTAAACTCAACACTTGGGTCTCCAAAAAACACCCATGTTTGCATTACTTCAGGTCCATAACCAGTGTATTCTTCAAACATACTTAGTTGTGCGTTGTAGAATAAGCCCCCTAAACTCGTTTTTTTATTATTTGGATCAACTTCAGTAATCAAATTTGTCATTTCATCTTGGGTTTGCATTGGTGGTGCCCAAGACATTAAAATGGATGAACCGCAAGCTGCAATTGCTCCACTTGGTGTGTTGTTTTCTGTTGCACGAAGCCAAGCTTCCGAAATGCATGTACTTGTGTTAAATGAACCGTTGTTGCAAGCTACTGAAATCACAAACGGATATGAACCATTGTTTGTAGCTGCATTGATGTTTGTTGAGTTGAAATTTCCTGTAACACAAGTATTTATATCTCCATGTCCAGTGTAGTTAAATAAGCCAACACCTGAATTAACAGCAGGTAAAATAATACTAGAACTTGGATTTCCTGAAGCATCTGCTTGTCCACGTGAACCATCGTAAAATTCTTTCACATCAGTGTAACCAAAATCCAATAACTGAGTGCGTATTCCTCTCATGTGTTCCCAGTCTGCTTCGCCTTCATCACCAATTCCGTTTCCTTCACCAGAAGCTAAACCAATGGCTTTAGTCATCCAATTTCCTGCTAATGGGTTTTTTTCATATTCTAATGTTCTTTGAACCATTACATCAACTTGCGCTGTAGTTCCAGAAAAACGTCCAACAAAAAGTTCAGGATAATAATCACTAGTCATTTGTCCGAAATATGAATCACTGATTAAAGCTTCACCTTCACCTGATGTACCATAAGAATATGAAGGAACTTGTTGATGGTCACCAACTAAAAGTACATATCTCAATTGTGGATGTTCAGCATAAAAATTTTGGATATAACTTTTGATTGCCGTTGCTTGTGAGCCAGCTTCTCCAGTAGGTACGAAATATGTAACAATTCCCTTTTGTTTCTTCCAATTTATTAAAGGTTCAATCGTACTTAAATAACTGTCTTGAGCAATTATTAATAATTCACCTTCTTCTTCCACTTGATTGTATTTCGCTTGAGGAATGTCATTTATGAAAATATTTTGGAATGCCTTTTTATCATTGAAATTGATTTCTGAAGTACTAATTTCATTGAAACCAATTTGCTCATTATCAAATGTAAGTTTTGCTTTTAAATTCGTGTAGATTTTTAAAGTTTTACTCACTGGATTGTATTGATATGGGGTAAGTGATAAAACTTGTCCGCGAATACTTCTCAAAATAAAAGGCTCTTGAACTTGTGCAATTTGACTCGGATAAAATTCATTTCTAGAATAAACGTCACTAAAAGTATAAGCTACGTCTTCTGGATTTACATTTCGTTTTAAATTTCCTTTTGAAGGAGAAATTGAAATGTTTTCAAGTGTAATAATTTCATCATAACTTAATTCAATATTTGTAACTCCAGTATTTGGGATAACAAAACTTTCACCAAAAGTTGGTAAAGCAGGATTTCCTTTTTCAAGTGAAGTAACTTTATATGATTTAGTAAAATCGACATAGTTTTGACCATTGATTGTTGTGTGAACAAAAGGTCTTAAGTCATTTTTAAAACGTACTTCAACTTCCTTGTCATTATTTTTTAAAATAGAAAATTCCTGAGAGAAAATTGTTGAAAAGGCAATAATAACTGCCGAAAAAGTAAAAATTAGTTTCATGTATTTTGTTTTTAGCAGGATAAAAGTACGATTAACTTTTATTAATAAAAAATTAATTTGTGATTTTAGTTTAAAAAGTAGTTTTGATTGATTTATGTGTTTAAATAGTTATAACCTTAAAATCGTTCCTGTATATTCTGACTTTTCTTTTACCTCAGGATTTTTTAAATTAACTTTCCATATAAATGATTTGTTAACACCAACTAGTTCTCCAGTGTTTATATCAATTCCATCCCAAGCATTTTCATCCGAATTTGATTTAAAAACAATTCTACCTGTTTGCGGATCGAGAATTATCATTTCAAATTGAACATTTCTTTTTGTTAAAGCAAAAGGAATAAAATGATTTGTTCGATCATCTAAATCCAATGGTCTAAATGCATTTGGTGCCATCAGGTTATATTCTTCATCAATGGATATTGTTTCCGTTTTTGTTGATTTACAAGAGTTTTCATCAATTTGTGTCAAACTGACTTCGTAATTTCCTTTGTTGAAAACGCGTAATTTGGTATTTTCTGCTTGTTCGGTAAAAATGCCTTTGGACGACTTCCATGAAGTGTTTTGATAAAAATCTTTAGTAGATAATGTGATATATGGAAGACCTTTGTCATAAATAATTTCTCTTTCAAAGTAAAAATCGATTGTTTTTGGAGAAATGATTTCAAAAGCATCGGAAAAAATGTAATCAACTTTTGTATTGTCTAATTTTGGATTTCTGAAATAATATTTTCCTGATTTTTTTAATTTAAAGGTTTTAGTATCCTTACCGAGAATTGAAACTTCAACATTATCAGTATCGTCAAAAATACTTAAAGGAGAATTATTCTCATTTTTGATTGTAATTTCTTCGTTACTACAATAAAACTTCTTAATCTTTGGCAAGATGAATTTTGTTTGATTGTCATTGTCGAATTGTTTAACTTCTACTTGTTTTTTATCTCGTGTATCTTCGGTAACTGGCGTTATTAAATCGGGTTTAACATTCTTTTTTTCAAAATTTAAAACTGCATTTGAATTTTTGGAAACAGAACTTGTTAAATGCTTTGAAACAGAGTTAGTTGTGTTTTGAGAAGCAGAATCTACTGAATTTGGAGAAATTGAGTCTGTCGAAGTTTCATTCTTAATTCCTAACTTTTCACTTTTCACTTTTAACTCTTCACTTTTATAAACCGAGCCTGTCGAAGTTGTTAGAAAATAAATCCCAACTCCAATGATTAAAGCTGAAATTCCTGCAATAAAAATATTTGTTGATGAGAAGAAAGAACTATTGCTCACAGGCATAGCCAAATCCAATTTTTTGGATAAACTCTCCCACGCTTGAGGATTATAACTTTCCTCACCATTTTTTAAAATATTTTTTAATTCTTCTGAATTCATTCTAATCTTTTCTTTCCATTTTCGCCTCAACAATTTGTTTTAAGCGTTGTTTTGCTTTTGCTAAGTTAGACTTTGAAGTACCTTCCGAAATTCCCAATTTTTCAGCTATTTCTTTGTGTGAATAATCTTCCACAAAGTACAAGTTGAAAACCATTCTGTAACCTGGAGATAATTCTTGAATACTTTCAAGTGCCATTTCCCGTTGGATTTCATAATCTAATTCAAAGTCAGCATCTTCGTCATTAAATGAATCGTTGTGATTGTCATTTAATTCTGTAAAAGCGTGTTTTTTATTTTTCCTAATATAATCGATGCTTGTGTTAATCATCACGCGTTTAATCCAAGCATCAAAAGAGCCAAGTAAATCAAAAGAACCTATTTTTTCAAAAACTTTTATGAAACCTTCCTGCACAATTTCTTGAGCGGTATCTCTGTCGTTGGTATATCTCAGACATACGTACAACATTTTTCCATAAAAAAGTTTGAACAATTTTTCTTGAGCGATGCGATTGTTTTTCGCACATTCAAGTAATATTGCGTTGATTTCTTCCTTTTTACTCACTTTTCTATGTTCTAAACGATAAATGTTTTCTTTGGTTGCCTCTAATAAGATGTTAAATGTATGAAATTTTATTTTTTTTAGCCCTTTTTTCTTTTAATTCATTAAATTGATGTAAATTTATCCCCAAAATTGAAATAAATAACAAACATGAAAGTAACTGTTGTAGGTGCTGGAAACGTTGGGGCTACATGTGCCGATGTTTTAGCAACGAGAGAAATTGCAAACGAAATCGTTTTGCTTGACATTAAAGAAGGATTTGCTGAAGGAAAAGCATTGGATATTTGGCAAACTGCTCCAATCAATTTGTACGATTCAGTAATGACTGGTTCAACAAACGATTATTCAAAAACTGCTAATTCTGATGTAGTTGTTATTACTTCAGGTTTACCAAGAAAACCAGGAATGTCTCGCGATGATTTGATCGCTACGAACGCTGGAATCGTTAAAACGGTTACTGAAAACATCATCAAACATTCTCCAAATGCGATTTTGATTATCGTTTCAAATCCGTTAGATGTAATGACTTATTGTGCATATTTGAATGCGAAAGTTGATTCTAAAAAAGTATTTGGAATGGCTGGAATCTTGGATACTGCTCGTTACCGAGCTTTCTTAGCTACAGAATTAGGCGTTTCTCCAAAAGATATCCAAGCAGTTTTGATGGGTGGACACGGAGATACAATGGTTCCACTTCCAAGATACACAACTGTTTCTGGAATTCCAGTTACTGAATTAATCGGGGAAGAAAAGTTAAACGAAATCATCGAACGTGCTAAGTTTGGTGGAGGTGAAATGGTGAAATTACTTGGAACTTCTGCTTGGTATGCTCCAGGAGCTGCAGCAGCTCAAATGGTTGAAGCAATTGTTAGAGATCAAAAACGTATTTTCCCAGTTTGCGCTTGGTTAAATGGTGAATACGGAATGAAAGATATTTATTTAGGTGTTCCAGTTGTTTTAGGAAAAAATGGTATTGAAAAAATCATTGAATTAAAATTAAACGACGAAGAAAAAGCCTTGTTACAAGAATCTGCTGATGCTGTGAAAGGTGTTATGGATGTCTTAGATAACATGAATATTAATGCATAATTACTGAAATTTTATTTTCAAAATTAAATTATAAAATTAGATTTAAACCGTTGCTGAAAAGTAACGGTTTTTTTATTGGAAAGAATTTGTTAATTTTGATGGAAAGTAAAGTCTCAAAATATGACCTATCTACCCAAAAAAAAGTTGGATAAGGGAAAGTTTATGGGATATGTAAGTAAGTTATGTGTAATCGAGTAGTGAACCGCAATTAAAGAATATAGTAACTAAAACAATTATGATTTATGAAAAAAATGATTCTAGCGATATTTCTATTTCCACTATTTATTTATAGTCAGAGTGCATCCACTACTGTTGGTTGTCAAAACAATTATTGTAATTATGATGGTTTTACCAACTTTGTTTCAATATCCCTACAATTAGTTAAGTCAACCCCCCGCCTAGAAACTTCTGAAGAAAAGGATGAGGATAGAGAATACTTAGTTACACTTACGAGCGTTATACCCCAAGGTGATTATTATTTTCGCCATACAGGTAAATTTTATGATCAAAATAAAATTGGTTCAGTTTGTAATTCACACGATTTATACATAGTTAGGACAGAGGTTAATTTTGGATGTGGTAATAAACATTTTAATATAGATTTTAGTAGCGTAAATGAGAAGAAAACTGTTAATGTGTATTTCGATGGAGAATGTTCAAATTATTATGATTTCTCGTTAAAAAACACATGTGTTGCGATAAATAATATGGCTCAAATTGAACAGAGAATATTAGAAATTGAACATGAAGAAAAAAAAGTCACAAATTCCGATCCTGTAACAATTGGATTAGATAATATTTCTAACTCGAACGTTACAAATTCCGGCTACTCTAACAGTAATTCTAATAATGGCTCCGATCAAAACAGTGAAACTACTAATCAAACTTCTAATACCGCTAATAATCAACAGTTAACACAAAAACAACTAGATGAACAGTTTATTACACAGCAAAATGCCAACAGGGCTGCGTATGATGTAAAAATTGCTAATCAAACAACTGACAACAATTTTCAAAAAAATTATGAAACAGGCCAACAAATTGGAACCGTAGTTGAAGGTTTAAATGATCTATTTAAACCTACTCCTGAACAAATACAAAGGGATGAGGAGGAACGTATAAGGAAAAAGAATGAAGAAGCGCAACAATTTGAGCGATTAAACTTATATGGGCAGAAATTTTATATCGAAAAACAAAAGTATTTATCAACGGCAGAAAAAGGTGATGAGCCAACAAGAATTTATTTAATTAAAACTTTGCTTAAATATGAATATTTATGTGTGTGTGATTTAGAATACGACTTACCACAAATGGAAAATTGGATGCAGGATCAAACAAAAAATGAATATTTAGATGTGATTACTTTAATTGGAAATCGGGCAACTGTTGGATATGGCTATATATTCAATAAAAGTGAAGGTTTGCAAATGCTCGAAAAGGCTGCCATGGATTCAACACATTTAACCAAGAGTTATCTAGGAGTTACACATGAAATGATTTCTGATGAATTAGCAAAAGAAAAGAATTTAAAAAATTATAAGGGAGTTTATATTTATCTAGTAGATAAGAATAGTGCAGCTGAAGAAGCAGGTTTGCAAGTTGGTGATGTATTGGCAAAGGTTGGTAATACTGAAATTACCCGTCCGAGTGAACTTATTAATCAATTAGGCCTCTTTCATCCTGGTGATAAAATAAGCATAACTTTTTATCGTGATGGCATTGAAAAGGTGGTGACCGCAACCTTAAAAAACAGAGCAATAGATCAAAGGAGAGTAGACATAATGGTTGATCTTGCAAAATTTTACAACATAAAAGATCATATATATGGTGGTAATGATTCTGAAAAGGCATTATATTGGTTTACAAAAGCAGCTGAAAATGGTAGTCCTAATGCAATGCACACTTTAGGGAATATTTATTTACATGGCAATACTCGTCAAACATTTCCCAGATTTTATGTGAAATATAAAGTGAAAAAAAATGAAGAAATTTCATTTAATTGGTTTTTGAAAAGTATTTCAGATCCAACATATAAGCCCTATTTGCCACTTTATAAGTCAGATCCACTCTTTAGATTCCGATCAATAAACCCAGGTTCATATTTTGAGGTAAAATCTTATGATGAAGTAATTAACATGTATAAAAAAGGTATAGGTTGCACAAAAAGTGAAATAAAAGCGAATGAAATAATAAATTTGCAAACTGAGTTCACTAAAAGTATATTTGAAGAGGCTTTAAAAGAAGTTGAAAAATAGTCTTTAATATAGCTATAAATAATTGATTTAGGATACAAATTATATTTTGCTAAATGGGAAAATAAAGTTTAAGAAGAATTAATAAATTGTGTCAAATTGGAATCGAACCTCAAATGTGCGAACACATATAACAGTGCTTCAAGCGTCAGCCCAAGATCTTACTTCGAAACAATAATTTTCTTTAAAAGTTGGGCCGTTCACCTGTGGGTAAAACGTTATTTTTAAATTTGAAATACAAAATTTAATTTAAAAGTGCAAATAATCTTTGAAGACCAATATTGTTTAATAATAAATAAACCAAGTAATTTATTGGTTCATCACTCATATTATGCTCGAAATATTGAAGAAGATTCTTTAGCAGAAATTTTGAGAAATAAAGGGATTTCAGCTTTTCCAGTTCATCGTTTGGATAGAAAAACTTCTGGTTTGATTTTATTTTCAAAGAAAAAAGAGGATGTATCTGTTTTTCAAGCCTTATTTGACTTGTCTGCCGAAGAGGCAGGGGGAAATAAAATCGAAAAAAAGTATTTAGCTCTTGTTCGCGGTCATCTACCTGAATCGGGAATTATTGATTCTCCAGTAAAAAATGACAGAGGAAATTACAAAGAAGCAGAAACGCATTTTAAATGTTTGAAACACATTGAACTTCCAATTCCAGTTGAGCCCTACGAAACTTCACGTTACAGTTTAGTTGAATTTTCTCCAAAAACGGGTAGAATGCATCAATTGCGAATTCATGCCAATAAAATTGCTCATCCAATCATTGGCGATCCAAAATACGGGAATCGACATCACAATCACATGTTTATCGAGAAATTCGGGATTGATAAATTGTTTTTGCACGCCAAATCCTTAGAATTTGAACATCCATTTACACATGAAAAAGTATTTGTAGAAGTGGCCATGCCTGAATTTTGGCAGCAGATATTATAACCAGATTTAATTCCTTCAAAAGCGATAAAGAAAAAGTCTTTTATAAGGAGTACAATTTTTTGATAAATTTCATTTAGTTAGTAAAAGAACAATTATAATAATTGAACTACCTGTCTAACAAATCATCATTACGACTTTGAATAGGATTTTTAATCCAATTTTTTTCAAGTAACTTGTAAACAAGAAAAACAATACCTAAAGGAAGTGTAAGTGGTAAAATTGTTGTGAGAAACAAATTATCCATCAATTGATGATTGTTAGTGAAAACAATAAATAAGCCTATGAAAAAACCAATTAATATTTGAGTAACAATTGAAATCCCTACACCTAATAGAGCAAAGCCCCAAGGACTTCGATCATGTTCGTGTGCCAATTGAAAAAAATATCTTCCAATAAAATATAAAGGTATTAAGCCGAGCATAAATTAATAATTGTTTATAAGTAAAGTTATTTTTTTTGCGCAACACAAAATTAAATTCTAAAGTTATTTCGCTAAGTTTAATTTACTTCTCTTTTTACTGTAAAGGAAGTAAATAAGCAAACCGACAAGTAACCAAATTCCAAAGCCAATCCAATTGGAAACACCTAATTCACTCATGATGTAAAGGCAACTTTCTAATCCAAGTAATGGAATCAAGGAAAGATTGTATTTGAAGGTTAAGTAAACCAAAAGCAAAGAAATCAATATGAAAGTCCACATAGGGATTTTTTCTAAGAATAAACTAAATCCTGATTTATAGATTCTTCCTTCAGTAAAATTGGTGTCTAAAAGTGTTTGTTTGAATGTGTTTTCATCCAATTGATCCAGGTATTTTTCTAAATCCTTATCGTTTTTATTGAAGTTTGTAGAATCAACAGTGCTGATGTGTGAAATCATTGATTTAGATTCTTTATCGCTTAGATCTGCTACAAAATCAGTTGCCGAAACAATTACTTTTTCGTTTTTCAAGAAAGCGATTGTGTTTTCTTTGTTGTATGTGAAGCATAAAACAACTGAAATAATAAGTAAAACGGGATAAATATATTTTGCATTTAAATAAGGAGTTTTGAATTTTCCTCTTGGGATATCCGTTTTATTTTGTAAGATTAAAACTCCAGCACAAACAACTACAAAAGCGAATAATGTTCCAATACTACACAAATCGGTAACGATGGTAATATTCAAAAATAATGCTGGAACTGCAACTAAAAATCCTACAACGATTGTTGCAAAAGATGGAGTTTTGAATTTTGGGTGAACTTTAGAGAATTTTTTCGGCAACAAACCATCACGACTCATACTCATCCAAATTCGTGGTTGTCCCATTTGGAAAACCAACAAAACACTCGCCATGGCAACAACAGCACTTACAGCGATAATTCCAGAAAGCCATTTTAAATTTAATTTTTCAAATACAAAAGCCAAGGGATCACCCACATTTAAGTCTTTGTAAGAAACCATTCCGGTTAAAACCAAAGCAATAATAATGTATAAAAAAGTACAAATAATAATTGCCCACATCATTCCTCGTGGTAAATCTCGCTGAGGATTTTTACATTCTTCAGCAGTAGTCGAAATCGCATCAAAACCAATGTAGGCAAAGAAAACGGCCGAAACGCCCTTCAAAATTCCTGAAATTCCATTTGGTGCAAAAGGATCCCAATTTGCTGTATCGACATAAAAAATTCCGACTGCAATAACCAACAAAACGATTGCTAATTTAATAATAACCATGATGTTACTTGCGTTACGAGATTCTTTCATTCCACGGTAAACCAAGGCGGTAATCAAAACAATGATAAATAAAGCTGGTAAATCAGCAATTAAATGAAAGGAACCAATTTTTGGTGAACTTACCCATGCTTCGTGGGCGTATTGTAAAGAAGAATCTAAAGCAGAAAACTCTTTACCTGATTTGATTAAAGCAACAGCCTCGTGATAACCTTTACTGGCAGACAAATAATCCATTTGTATCCATTGGGGCAGTTTTAGCCCACCGCTTTCGAGTAAAGTAGTGAAATAATCACTCCAAGAAATAGCAACAGTAATGTTTCCAATGGCATATTCCATAATCAAAGACCAACCAATTATCCAAGCTATGATTTCTCCAAAAGCGACATAAGAATAGGTGTAGGCACTTCCAGAAACTGGAACCATAGAAGCAAATTCTGCATAAGCAAAAGCGGCAAAACCACAAGCAATAGCGGTAAAAATGAAAAGAAAAATCACTGCTGGTCCACCATCTGCACTTGCTTTCCCAATTGTACTGAAAATCCCAGCACCAATAATTGCAGCAATACCAAAAGCGGTTAAATCTCTAACTCCTAAATGTCTGCCCAAAGCAACGTGACCTTCCTGATTTTCTCTATCAGAAACTTGTTTTAATATATCGGAAACAGATTTTTTTCGGAATAAGGATTTGAATGACATGAGGTTTTTTTAAAAAACAAAGATATAAAAAAGTCTAAGAGTAAAAAGAAAAACTAAATTTTCTTAAACAATACACTCGCTATATGTCCTCCAAAACCAAAGGTATTACTCATCACATAAGTCATTTCTTTAGGCTCAGATTTCCCTAAAGGGAAATGAAAATTGTCTTTAAATTCGGCTTCGATTTCTGTTGTATTGATTGTTGGTGGAACAATTTGATCTTCAATTGCTTTCACACAAATAATTGCCTCAATTGCACCAGCAGCACCAAGTAAATGTCCTGTCATTGATTTTGTTCCTGAAATACTCAATGATTTTCTGTTTCCAAAAACACGTTTTGCAGCAATCAATTCACTTACATCTCCTTGTGGAGTTGATGTAGCGTGCATATTGATGTAATCGATTTTATCTGCTGAGATTTCAGCTTCTTCCATAGCTAAATTCATACCTAAAACGGCTCCATCTCCTTCAGGATGTGTTCCTGTTAAATGATAAGCATCGGCTGCCATTCCACCACCAACGATTTCGCAATAAATTTTTGCTCCACGTTTGATAGCATGTTCGTATTCTTCAATAATCAATGCTCCAGCACCTTCTCCCATTACAAAACCATCGCGCGTCACATCAAAAGGACGTGAAGCTATTTCTGGAGAATCATTTAAGGAAGATAAAGCTTTTGCGGAAGAAAATCCTCCAATTGCAGATTGCGTAATGGCAGCTTCTGAACCACCAGAAATAATCATGTCAGCTTTATTCCATTTGATGTAATTAAACGCTTCAATTAAAGCTGTATTTGAAGTTGCACAAGCTGAAACAGGGCAAAAATTTACTCCTCTCAAACCATATTTAATTGAGATAATTCCTGAAGCAATATCAACTAAAATTCGTGGAATAAAAAATGGAGTAAAACGTGGTGTTCCATCTCCTTTATCGTATTCTTGCATTTGGTCTTGAAAAGTTTGGATTCCTCCATTTCCAGAACCCCAAATTACTCCAATTCTATCTTTGTTTAATGTTTCAAAATCAATTTTTGCATCTTTTACGGCTTCATCAACTGAAACCAAAGCGTATTGTGAAAATAAATCGTATTTACGAATTTCTTTTACGTCAAAATGTTCTTTTGAATCAAAACCTTTTAATTCGCAAGCAAATTTTGTTTTAAATTTTTCAGTGTCAAATTTTGTAATTGGAGCAGCTCCGCTTTTTCCAGCTTTAATTCCGTTCCAAAAAGTTTCAACATTATTTCCAAGTGGAGTTAGTGCTCCTAATCCTGTTATTACTACTCTTCTCATTTTTTAAAAGGCATAAGATTACAAGACTTAAGACAAAAGACTTTTAATTCTTCATTCTTAACTCTTCATTTTTAATTCTACAAAAATCCTAATTCTAATTTTGCTTCTTCGCTCATCATATCTTTGTCCCAAGGCGGATCAAAAACGATGTTTACTTTGCAAGAATTTACGCCTTCAATTGCAGCTACTTTATCCTCAACTTCTTTAGGCATAGATTCTGCAACTGGGCAATTTGGTGATGTTAAAGTCATATCTATAAAAACTTCTCCATCGTTTTCGATTTTAACTTCGTAAATCAATCCCAACTCAAAAATATCAACTGGTATTTCTGGATCATGAATCGTTTTTAAAACGTCAACAATTATATTTTCTAATTCCATTATGCTATTCTCAACAGAGAAATTGCTCTGTTTGATACTACAAAAGTACAACCCAAAATCCGAAAGTCATAATTATTTAGAACGATTTTAAGTAGTATGAATTTATTAAAACAAAAAAACCTCGTTTTCTAATTTGAAAACGAGGTTTTTATCTATTATTTTTAATCCAATTAATGTCCGTGTCCTTCGTGGTCATGTCCATCATTCGGATCATGAGCTGGAGTTACTGGAGCATCAGTTAAGTCAACAATTTCTAAATCAAATACTAAATCAGAATATGGAGGAATTGCACCTGGTCTTCCTGCTGCTCCATAAGCTTGTAAATAGGGTATGATGAAAACTCCTTTTCCTCCTTTTCCTAGCATTTCCAATCCTTCTTCGAAACCTTTAATCATTGTTTGAACTTTGAATTGAAAATCCATCGGTGCACCACGATCTCTTGAAGAATCGAATTTTTTCCCATCTAAAAATGTTCCAGTATAGTGAACAGATAATTTATCTCCTTTTACAGGTTTTCTTGCGTCACCCTCGCTTTGAATTACGTAAACCAGACCAGAAGCAGTTTGTTTTGCATTAGGATATTTCTTTTTAACTTCATCTAAAAGATAAACATTGTATTCAGATGGAGTCATTTTAGCAATTTTATCAAATTTTGCTTTTTTTTCAGCTTCAATTTTTTCAATTTTGTCAGCGCTTGCTTTGAATGTCTGTGTTGCATCCCATTTTTTGTATGCTTTACCAATGCGAAGAATAGAAACTTTTGTCATCACATCATCTTGTGCAATTAAATTTACAATATCCATTCCTTGAACTACGTGACCAAAAACGGTGTGTTTTCCATCTAGCCAAGGAGTTTCTTTGTGTGTAATGAAAAATTGACTTCCGTTTGTTGCTGGTCCAGAATTTGCCATTGATAAAATCCCTGGACCTGTGTGTTTTAAGTCAGGGTGAATTTCATCTGCGAATTTGTAACCTGGATCTCCAGAACCGGTTCCAAGAGGACAACCGCCTTGAATCATGAAATCTTTGATTACACGGTGAAATTTCAGACCATCGTAATATGGTTTTGAAAAAGTTTTATCTTTATTAGTGAATTTCCCTTCTGCTAAACCAACAAAATTAGCTACGGTCATGGGAGTTTTTTCTGCTTCCAATTTTACAATGATTATACCTTTTGTTGTTTCAAATTTTGCATACATCCCATCTTCCAATGCTGGAGTTTTTGTGTTTTGAGCAATGGAGAAAGAGAATATTCCCAATAATGCTGTAAAAGTTAAAATTAAATTTTTCATTTTTTTTTGTAATTTTTTTAAGTAAATTTAAAGTGCTGTAAAAATAATCATTTTTATTTTATACCAAACACCTTATTGCAAACTAAGTGCCAACTTTTGATTTTAGTCGAAAAACTGTAACTTCGTAGCATGAATTCAAAAAAGCCTTTAATTTTTGTAACCAACGATGATGGAATTTTCTCAAAAGGAATTCGTTCTTTGGTTGAAGTAGTTTCAACTTTCGGTGAAGTTATCGTTATTGCACCTGACAAGCCACAATCTGGAATGGGACATGCGATTACTATAAATAACATTCTGAGATTAAATTCAACGGATATTTTTGGGGAAATAAAAGCTTATACTTGTACTGGAACTCCCGTTGATTGCGTGAAATTGGGAATTTATGAAGTGTTGAAACGTAAACCTGATTTACTGGTTTCAGGAATTAATCATGGAGAAAATACGAGTACAAATGTGTTGTATTCTGGTACGATGTCGGCTGCTGTAGAAGGTGCAATGGAAAATATTCCTTCGATAGGATTTTCTTTAGCGGATTTTGATTCAGATGCAGATTTTACACTTTCAAAAGTAGTCGTGAAACAAACAATCGAAGCGGTTTTGAAAAACAATTTCCCTCATGGAATTTGTTTAAATGTAAATGTTCCAAAGATTTCTATTAATGAATACAAAGGTTTGAAAATTTGTCGTGCAGCTCACGCTTATTGGGAAGATCGATTTGACAAAAGAGAAGATCAATTTGGAAATACCTATTATTGGTTGACGGGAGAATTTAATCATCAAGATAAAGGAGAAGATACCGATTTATTTGCAATTGAACATGGATTTGCAAGTATTGTACCGATTCAATTTGACATGACGGCTTACCATGCTATTGGTGAATTAAACTCTTGGGATTTGTAAGACCATTTCATAATCCTCATCTCATCGTAATTTCAAAAATTAAATTTTTTCATTTACTCAGGTAAACTCAAAAATTTAATTTTTAAAATGCCTCGATCTAAGAATTTTGAAATAGTCTTTATACTTTTTAATAAGTTATATTTATTACTTTTGACATCAAAATATATTTTTCACAATGAATTTTAGAAATTGGTCTAAGCAGCACTCAATCGGATTATTAATTGGAATACTAACAGTTGTTTTGGTTATTCCTATTGTTATGTTAGTTTTAGGTATGAATCAAGGGTTTTCATTTAATTACATGTTTAGAGAGTTTTTTGTGAGTGCAAGCCATAAAACGAAAGATATTTCTTTGGCTTGTATTGCTAATTTAGTTTGGTTTCATTTTTTCTTGAAAAAAGAAAAATACAACTATGCTTATGGCGTAATTACAGCAACTTTCCTCTTTTTAATCGTAATTCTTTACTTTAAATTTATTGCTTGATGGAAGTTTCTTCGCCAGAAAAGAAAATTTATATTATTGCTGGAGAAGCTTCGGGAGATTTACATGGCTCCAATTTAGTCAAAGCTTTAAAAAGTCAAGATGAAAATTTATCTTTTCGTTTTTGGGGTGGAGATTTGATGCAAAAAGAGATTGGTACGCCAGTCAAGCATATCAAAGAATTGGCTTTTATGGGGTTTATTGAAGTCGTTTCAAATTTAAAAACGATTTTAAATAACATTAAATTTTGTAAAGCTGATATTCTTAAATTCAAGCCAGACGCTTTGGTTTTGATAGATTACCCAGGATTTAATTTAAGAATTGCTGAATGGGCAAAAAGACAAGGAATTAAAGTCTTTTATTACATTTCCCCACAAGTTTGGGCTTGGAAACAGTCACGTGTTTTTAAAATCAAAAAATCGGTGGATCATTTGTATGCGATTTTGCCTTTTGAAGAAGATTTTTACAAAAAGTTTGATTACAAAGTTGAATATGTGGGACATCCACTTTTAGACGCTATTGAACAATACAAATCGATTCCTTTCTCTGAAAGTGATTTTAGAGAAAAACATAAACTATCACAAAAACCAATTATTGCGGTTTTACCGGGAAGTAGAAAGCAAGAAATTCGTGTAAAATTACCTCTGATGCTTGAAGCGGTGAAAAATTATGCGAATTACGAGATTTTAATTGCTGGTGCTCCATCGCTCGATGAAGATTTTTACAAACCTTTTTTGATTCATTCGAATATCAAGATTATCCATGGTTCAACTTACGATATTTTAAATTTAGCTGAAGCAGCATTGGTAACTTCTGGTACAGCAACTTTAGAAACAGCACTTTTTAATGTTCCCGAAGTGGTTTGTTATAAAGCTTCATCCATTTCCTATCAAATTGCTAAAAAACTAATTAAAATTAAATTTATTTCACTTGTTAATTTAATTATGGACAAGGAAGTTGTGCGTGAACTTATTCAAAATGAGTGTAATGCAAAATTAATTGAGGAAGAATTTTCTAAAATAATCCTTGGAGGTGAGAAACGAGAAAAGATGCTAAATGACTACAAAGTTTTGCGTGAAATGCTCGGTTCGGGAGGTGCAAGTCAGAAAGTAGCACGTTTGTTGTTGAAGAATTGTTGAAAACAATTTGAATCAGCCTTTAAACCTGCTTTTTTTGAACTTATTTTTGCAAAATGAAAATCATTTTTCTGTTTGTTTTAATCTTTTTTGCTCAAAATTTTTCAGCTCAACAATTACGAGTTGGAGTTTTGGCTGATTATGATATTCAGCGTATTTTATTTTCATACAACGACGGAAGTTATTTGATTTTTGGAGATACCAATGAATTCGGTGCAATACTTCCGAATGAATTTGTAGATATTTCTGTAACTTCTAGCGAAAAATTGCTTTTAAAAAAAGGAGTTGAAGTTTTAGGAGAATTTGATAAAATAAATTTAATTGAAACTTCTCCGTCGAGTTCGATTACTTTAACTTCAAAAAATCCAGTTGTCAAAGAACGAAAATACCAAAACGATTTCGAATTAACTTCAGGAGCAAAAGGTTTGACAGTCGTTAATTTAGTTGATATGAACAATTATTTGGCAGGAGTTGTTGAGTCGGAAGGGGGAGGAGGAAGAGAATTGGAATATTACAAAGTTCAATCGATTATGTGTCGAACGTATGTGTTGAAAAATCTTTCTCGCCACAAAGATGAAGGTTTTGGAGTGTGTGATAGAACACATTGTCAAGCATATCATTCCATGTTGAAATTCACGCCAAAAATCATGGATGCGGTTAAGTTAACTGAGAATATGATTCTGCTTGATGAACACAATGATTTAGCTGGAACCTATTTTCATGCAAATTGTGGCGGACAAACGAGTAATGCGGGAGATGTTTGGAATACCAATTTATCTTATTTGAATACATTTAAAGATACTTTTTGCATTTACACAAAGCAAGCAACTTGGGAAAAACGAATTACACAGCAAAAATGGGCTGATTTTTTGGTTTCTCGCTACAATTATCCTTTGTATGACAGTATTTATGGTCCAATGATTTTCACCTTTAATCAGGCGGAAAGAATGGCTTTTTATCAAAGTCCTGCTTTGGGAATTCCATTACGTGATTTACGTCAAGAATTTCAATTAAAATCAACTTTTTTTAGTTGTTATCCTGAAGGTTTGGATATTGTAATTCGAGGAAAAGGTGTTGGTCACGGAGTTGGACTTTGCCAAGAAGGAGCGATGAAAATGGCAAAATACGCTTATAATTTCCAACAAATTTCCTTATATTATTTCCCAGGATTAAAATTGGTTTCCTACAAAGATTATTTGTTTTTTAAGCAGAAAGAGAATTTTTTTGCAGAATTTTGAGTATTTTTCTGTAAAATTAATCGATTCGTCATTTTAAAGATTTTCTAATTTGATTCTCCGTTTGAAATAGCTATTTTTGAGCATCGGGAAAATTCCTATTAATCAAAAAGAGTGAAATTCTCTTTTCATTAGTTTTTTTAGAAAGCTTTGTTTAATTCTAAAATAGATTTCATAGATGAAAGTGATAAAAATTAAAGAATTAATTAGATGGATTAAGGAAAAAACGACTCAAAAACAGTTTATTCTTTTTTCAAGTGTTTTGGTTGGTTTGTCAGCTGGAATTGTTGCTGTTATTTTAAAGTCACTCATTCATTTTATTTTAAATTATCTTGGAGATTTAAAATTTCTAAATTCCAAGTTTTTAATAGCCTGTTTACCAATTGTTGGAATTTTATTAACAGTGCTTGTCATCCATTTTTTTCTTAAAAACAAAATTGAAAAAGGTGTTTCTTCTTTACATCGAAGAATTAAAAAAAATTCGAGTAACCTTCCAAAAGAACAAATGTATGACCAAGTCATAACAAGTTCATTGACAGTTGGTTTTGGTGGTTCGGCAGGAATTGAAGCTCCCATATTACTTACAGGTGCTGCTTTTGGATCAAATTATTCAAAAACCTATAAATTAAATTACAACGACCGTTCCTTACTTTTGGCTTGTGGTATTGCTGGGGGAATTGGAGCGGCTTACAATGCACCAATTGCGGGCGTACTTTTTGCTCTTGAGGCATTGTTATTAGAAATTAGCATAACTGCTTTTATTCCTTTGATTTTAGCAGCAGCAAGTGGTGCGTTGGTTTCAAAAATTATTCTTCATGGAGATGTACTTTTTTCTTTTACTGATGTTGTACCATTTAATTACAATTACACTTTCTTTTACTTGATTTTAGGTATATTATCAGGTTTTCTTTCAGTTTATCATTTGCGTGTTTTTGTTAAGGTTGAAGAGATTTTTCAAAAAATGAAAGTAAACAAATACTTCAAAGTTTTTTTAGGAGGATTCATTTTGGCTTGTTTAATCTTGCTATTTCCAAGTTTTTTTGGTGAGGGAATGAATTTCGTTAAAGCTTTGTCATCAGATAATACAAGTTATCTCCATCAAAATAGTATTTTATCAAATTTTATTTTAAACGATTGGTATTTATTGCTTTTTATATTGGGTATCATTTTATTGAAACCAATTGCAACTGCTTTAACGATTGGAAGTGGTGGAAATGGAGGGAATTTTGCTCCTTCACTATTTGTCGGTGCATTTCTTGGATTTCTTGCTGCGAAAATTTTAAATTTAGGGTTTGATATTGACGTTTCGGTAGCTAATTTCACTTTAGTTGGTATGGCCGGTGTTTTGAGTGGTTTATATCACGCTCCCTTGACATCAATCTTTTTAATTGCTGAAATTACGGGCGGTTACACTTTAATGATTCCCTTGATGATTGTTTCTTCGATTAGTTATGCGATTTCAAAATACTTTGAACCCTATTCGATGGACACAAAAAAATTAGTTCAAGAAGATGAAATTTTTTCAAGTAGTAAAGATGCTGTTTTATTAAATAGCATCGAAATTGAAAAATTAATTTCAAAAGATTTTCAAGCGATTTCTGAAGAAATGACTTTGTTTGAGCTAATTCTCATTATTAAAAAATCTGATAAAAATGTTTTTCCAGTATTGAATTATGATTCCAATTTAAAAGGTTTAATTTTTTTAGATAATATAAAAGAATATTTATTTACGAAAGAAAAATACAATTCAATTAAAGTACGTGATTTAATGGAAAAAGTAAAAGAACATGCGAATATTGATGAAAACATGAATTCAATTCTCTCCAAATTTGAAAAAAATAATTTTTGGGTTTTGCCAGTTATTGAGCATAATAAATTCATTGGTTTTATTCATAAATCTGCCGTTTTGACAGAGTATAGAAACAATTTAATTAATATAACGATTGAATAATGGATGGAACGATAATTATTATCATAATTTGTTGCTTGTTACTTTTTGCATACATTTTTGATATTTCAGCAGCAAAAACAAGAATTCCATCGGTAATTCTATTACTATTAATGGGAGTTTTAGCAAAATATTTGGCTTTACATTTCAAAGTTGAAATTCCAAATTTGAGTTCTACTTTACCAATTTTAGGCTCTGTAGGATTAGTTTTAATCGTTTTGGAAGGTTCGTTGGATTTAGAATTGACAAGTTCAAAAAAGAAGATGATTTTTAAGTCCGTTATAGTTTCGATTTTACCCATGTTTGCATTGGCATTTTTATTGACTTATGTGTTTCAACTTTATGGCAATGATTTTAGAAGTAGTTTAGCAAATGCAATTCCGTTTTGTATCATAAGTAGTGCCATTGCGATTCCTTCTGTTAGAAATTTCAGTCAAAAATACCGTGAGTTTATAATTTACGAAAGTAGCTTGTCAGACATTGTTGGAATTCTATTTTTTAATTTCATTATTTTAAATAAAGTAATCGATTTTCAAGCTATTGGATCTTTTTTTCTACAGTTAATTATAATCTTTTTTATATCCTTAATCGCAATTTTGGTACTTAGTTTACTTCTGAAAAACATCAAACATCACGTGAAATTTTTGCCAATAATTATCTTGATTGTTTTGATTTACGATTTTTCCAAATTATTTCATTTACCAGGTTTAATTTTTATTTTATTATTTGGTCTTTTTCTTGGTAATTTATCCAAATTAAAAGAAGTGAAATATTTTGAGAAATTTGACTTGGATAAATTAAACAAAGAAGTGGGGAAATTTAAAGAAATGTCAAGTGAATTCACTTTTTTAATTCGTGCAGTCTTCTTTATTATTTTTGGTTTTTTGATTGAAATCAAAGATGTACTTAATACCGAAACCTTGATTTGGTCGGGAGCAATCGTAGCAAGCATTTTCATTTTTAGAGGATTTCAGTTATTCATAGTGAAATTACCAAATTTCCCACTGCTTTTTGTTGCACCAAGAGGTTTAATCACAATTTTATTGTTTTTGGCTTTAGATGATTCTCTAAAAATTGATTTGGTTAACAATTCACTCGTTATTCAAGTAATATTAATTACCTCTTTCATTTTGATGATTGGGAATTTATTTACTAAAAAACCAAAGAATGAAATTGTAAAAGAAGATGATTTAGAGTTTAATATTTGATTATGGGAAACAAAAATCTGTGATTTAATTCTTTTTAAAGAAATCAATATTTTCTCTTTTTAATATGTAATCAAACAAATTAATTCCAAAGATTATAAATGATGGAGCTAAAAAGAGTAATATAATTTCTTTGTCAGAAATTAAAATTGAAAAAATGTATAAACTGAAATGAACTGAAGTTTTTAATGTTTCTTTGAATTTTAATTTATAGAATTTGTCAAATAAAAAATAGAGAACATAACTGAAAATGGTGAAGAGTATAATTGGTATGATGAAAATCATAACAATCCAAAGTGAAAACATACCAAAAACAAAATGTGAATAAATTAGTAGGTAAATTACATTTAACAATAATGAAATTAAGAATAACTTATTTGGAAATTTTGCACTCATAACTCATTACTACTAACTCATAACTAACTACTCGTAACTCAAAATAAAAATATCCTCATCATCTTTTTTGAACAATTTTTCTTCGCGCGCGTAACGTTCCAATTCTGAACTATAAGTCAATTGTTTTAAAGTGTAGCGTGTTTCTCTTAATTTTTGTGCTACAATTTGTTGATCAGTTTGGATTTTATTCAATTTACTATTTTGAGAAATCAAAGTGAAAATATCGTTATCATCCAAAAACAAAGCAAATATCGTGAAAACAGTAATGGTAAAAATATACTTATTCCTGAAAAACCTCAAACGGTGTTTCCAATAAGTTATTTTTTCTTTAAAAGATGAATTTTCTGTCTTTTTCACATTTCAAAATTACAAGAAAATACTTGTTTTGAAATGTAAGACTCGAATTTTTATAAGGAATGATTTGTTGAAAAGAAAATTCTATAAATTATTCACTTGTTGAAGTAGAATTTATTGAAATCTCTTCCTTCGGCACTCGAAACAGCATCAACAAACCAAGAACAAAGAAAATACCAACCGAAATCACAGAATAACGAATTGAGCCTGTAAACGATTCCACAAAACCAAAGAAGAAAGTTCCTAAAACGATTCCGATTTTTTCTGTTACATCGTAAAATGAAAAGTAGCTTGCGTGGTCAGTTGTTTCAGGTAAAAATTTAGAATAAGTTGAACGAGCAACAGCTTGAACTCCTCCCATCACCAAACCAACCCCTGAAGCGAGTATGTAAAATTGAACTGGCGTTTCAGTAAAATAAGCCAATGAACACAACAATACCCAAACAGAAACCGAAATAATTAAACTTTTAATATTTCCAATTTTCATTGATAAACGCGACATAATAAAAGCACCTAAAGCACCCAAAACTTGTATTAATAAAATAGCAATTATTAAACCAGATGAACCTTCAGCTTCATATTTCCCTTTGAATATTTCATTTTTAGCAAATAGTACAGCCATCAACATGACAGTTTGAACTCCAGTGTTGAAAAAGAAAAAAGATGTTAAGAATCGTTTTAAGCGTTTTGTCTTTTTAAATTCAGCATAAACAAGTTTTAACTCCCTAAATCCACGCCATAAAATACCTTTTTCGACTTTTTTGTTATAGACATTGTGTGGCAAAACTCGGTAAGTAAATTGTGAAAATCCCATCCACCAAAGTCCAACTAAAACAAAGCACCAACGAGCATCAATTTTAAAAACTTGAATCATTACCAAACAAATAATTAGTAATAACATCGAGCCAAAATAACCCATTGAAAATCCTCGAGCTGAAATTTTATCGTGATCTTTTGGTTCAGCAATTTCAGGTAAAAAGGCATTGTAAAAAACCAAACTGTTCCAAAAACCGATGCTGGCAAAAAAGACAGAACACATTCCTAATTCCAATCTTGATGGCTCAAAGAAAAATAAAGACATACAAGCAATCGCGCCGAAATAACAGAAAAATTGCATGAAACGTTTTTTATTTCCTGAATAATCCGCAACTCCTGAAAGTAAAGGTGATAAAAAGGAAACTACTAAAAAGGAAGCCGATAAAACGTAGGAAAACAAAACAGATGAAGACAACTCAAAACCAAAAAAATTCACTGTAACAGGAATATTTTCAGGTAATTCTAATTTTTTCGCTTCTTCTATACTTGTATGGAAATATTGAGCTTTAAAATAATTTTTTGTAATTGTATCGTAGAATATAGGAAAAATAGCAGACGAAATAACCAAATTGTAAACCGAATTTGCCCAGTCATACATAACCCAGCCACGAATTATTTTTTTGTTGCCTTTTTCCATGCGTTAAATTTTTAAATTCTAGCTAAATAACTTTTATTTGTTAGATTCAACTGAACTATTCACGTATTCCTCTAAATAGCTGAAATATTCTGTCAATTCACCATTCAAATTCGTTTCGCTTCCTCGACCGATAATATTATCAGGATCTTCAACAAATAAAGCTGGCAGGATGTATTTAATCAATTCATTTCCAAAATCTTCTGAAGCGTCTTTTGATAATTCACAAGGTAAATTGTCAACAGACATCACCATCACATTGTCCTTTTTCATGAAATCGTCTTCCTTTTCAGAACTTGGATTGTAGCCAAAAAATGGATTTGGAATTGTTGTTGGTTTTAAAGTACAAGCAATTGGTCCATCGATGTCACATGAAATATCTGAAACAACTTTCAAGCGTTCATTTTCTTTGAAATCATTACGAGTAATAATCAAAGGAGATTTATTTGACCAATAATGGCAAGCAACATACATGTCCGCTTCTTTTCCATACGCAGGAAAAAGGGATTTATATTCAGAAGGATTTGCGTAGAAATCTTTTTTATCGAATTCTGATCCATCTTTTCTGCCAAAATAATCTTCTACTTCCAAATGAGTAAAAACGGGTTCATCGAATGTTTTTGTAAGAAATTCCTCTGGACTAACTTCAATTATTGGCAATAAATCCATAATTTCTCTTGCTCCATAACCAACTCTACCAAAACCTGTTAACACGATTTTTGTTGATGCAGGTAAAACAACTTTTTTCAATTCATTTTCCATTGCAACACGGTCGTGACATTGATTTGCAGGTGTTAAATCATACAAATTATGTTTAATTCCAAAAGCTCTAAATCCATTGTAACAACCTACAATACCTGCGTATCTTCCAAAACCAATTAATCTTTTTCCGATGCGATTTTTTAGAACTTCATAATCAATCAATTGAATTTTTTTGTCTAAAACCGCTCTTAATAAATTCCTGTTATAAGGTTGTTTTTTGATTGTATGTGAGAAGAATAAATACTTTTTATTTGGAATTAAATCATTGATTTGAACTTCTTTAACTCCAATTAAAACATCACAATTTGATAAATCTTCTTGAACGGTAATTCCTTCATTGTTGTATTCTTCATCTTTGAAAGCTCTAATCGGACTTGTTTGTACAAAAACCTCCACGTTAGGGAATTTTTGTTTCACAAAAGCACATTGTTTAGGTGTTAAAGGCACTCTGAAATCTGGTGGAACTTTTCCTTCACGTATTACTCCAAGTTTTATTTTATTCATTATTATTTAGACTTAAGACTACAAGACTCAAGATAAGAAAAGCGTTAGCTTTGATTTAGCAAGCGTTAGCGCAGTTTTGACTTGATTAATGTAGATAAATATTTATTATTTTAACTTTTAACTTTTAACTTTTAACTTTTAACTTTTAACTTTTAACTTTTAACTTTTCATTCTTCACTAAAAAATAGTTGTCTATCAATTCTCTCACACATCCTTCACCACCTTTTTTTGTTAAAATCAAATCCACATGGGATTTAATTTCTTTCACCGCATCACTAGGACAAGCCGAAAAAGCAATATTTTTCATCACTTCCAAGTCATTTACATCATCACCAATCATAGCAACTTCTTGTAAAGTAATTCCAAGATTTTCGCACCAAGAATTTAAAATGTCCATTTTTGGTTCTCGGCCAACATGACATAATTCAATTCCTAATATTTGAGCTCTTTTTCTGATTGTTTCACCATAAAATCCGGATGAAATGACACCAATTTTTACACCAGATTTCATCAAATGCATAATTCCCATTCCGTCTTTGGCGTTGAATTTCTTCATTTGATCGCCATTTTCGGTATAAAACATTCCTCCATCAGTCATTACGCCATCAACATCTAGAATTAAGAGCTTAATTTTACTCAATTTTTCGGAAATATATGTAATTTCAAAAAGCGGGCTAAAAATTAAAGCTTGTAAATCAATTTCATATTCTTCACCAATTGATTCTAAGTCAATGATTGATAATTCAGAAACAGAGTCAACATCGAAATCTTGCATAAATGCATAAAAATCGATTCCATGTTTGGCACAAAGTCCTTTGATATTTTGCTCTAAAAAAATCATATCATATTGTATCCAACTGCGTTTGCAACTGGTTTTAAACTGTTTAAAAGTGCTTCAAATTCAGCGTGATTCAATTGTTGAGAAGCATCAGAAAGCGCCACTTTAGGATTTGGATGTGATTCAATTAATAAACCGTCAATTCCCATTGCTGTACACGCTCTCGCTAAGTCTGCAACACCGTAAGCGTAACCCATTGCGTGACTTGGATCTAAAATTACAGGTAAGTTTGTGTGCTTTTTCAACCAGGCTACCCCACATAAATCCAAGGTAAAACGTGTTCCTGTTTCAAATGTTCTGATTCCTCTTTCGCAAAGTACTACATTTGGATTTCCCCCTGAAAGTACAAATTCTGCTGATTGAACGAATTCTTGTAAAGTTGTACCAAATCCTCGTTTAATCAAAATTGGTTTTTGAGTTTTTGCACAAGCACGTAAAATTCCTTGATCGTACATCGCTTTTGCTCCAACTTGAATGATGTCTGTATATTCAATTACTTCTTCCACGTGTGTTGCATCGCGAACTTCGGTAATAACTTGCATTCCGAATTCTTCACGCATTTTAGCTAAAAGTTTCAAACCATCAAGACCTAAACCTTGAAAACTGTATGGACTCGTTCTTGGCTTGTAGCAACCTCCGCGAAATAATTTCAAACCTAATCCAGCCATAAATGTAGCTGATTCACGAATTTGTGACTCAGATTCAACAGAACAAGGTCCGCCAATTAAAACTGTATTTTTTGTATTTCCACCAATTTTGAAAGAACCAAAATTAATTTCTCTAGTTTGAGTTTTATAAGCTCTTGAAGCTAATTGGTTGTCATTTGGGAAAGCCCAAGACTCGCTTACTAATGGCTTTAAATTTTCAGGAACTTCCTTCAATGAAGAACTTGTAATTAAAACAAATTGCTCTCCATCGTGTATGCAAAAAGCTTGATTTTCAAAAGCTATTTTTTGAGCTTCTTGTTCTGAAATTGCTGAATTTAAGTGTAATATCATATTTCTCCTTTAATCAAGTTTACAAAGGTAACAATTCCCACCGCTTTTTTATCATTATTTATCACAGGAAGATACATTATTGGAAAGCTACTTCTTTTAATAACTTGCAACATTTCATAAACAGTTTGTGATTCATTGATGGTGATTGCCTTACTATTTACTAGGTTTACAGAATCGAAATTGTTTAATTTATCAAAGTTTTTAATCAAGCCTTTTCTTACATCTGCATTCGAAATCATGCCTAAAAATGTATCATCTTCGTCTAACGCCAAGGTGAAGCCCATTTGTCCATTTTCAATTGAATTTAGAACATTAAAAAAGTTCATCTCTTTTGTGTAAATCTTCGGACTTTCTTCCAAAGGAATCATAAAGTCTCCAACATGATAATGTGAGTCAATTTGGCGCGTCGTTAGATTCATTAAGGCATGACCAACACTTGTTGCGTTAAACAAATAAGAACCAGAAACGGAAGAGCTAACTCCCATATTTCTCAAAATGAACGAAACTTCTCCATTTACACCACCGTCAACATGAATTGATTTTTGCGGATATTTTTTCTTAAAAGAACGAATTTTTGTGAAATTGATTTTATCAAAAACACCTCCGCTTTGACCTGGAATTGTAGCCATTATTAAAATGAAATCAAAATCTGAGTATGCATCAAAAACGTCAATCGAAGTTGGGGTGATAATAGCCAAACCTTTTTTCCCCGTTATATCTTTTGGAATAACAAGCTTTTCCTTTAAATCTTCAACTTGAAAAGTAAGGTATTCAACTGGATTTTCAATTAAAAGTGGGTAATATTTTGATGGATTCTCTGTAATAATATGTAAATCAATCGGAATGTTTGTCCAAGTTCTAATTTTTTTAATATCCTCAAAAACAGCTAAATCGTCGTTGCAATCAACATGTAGTAAATCTACGTGATGATTTTCTAAATCTAAAATTGTTTCTTGTAAAGACCTGTTTTTATCGCTGTAGATAGATGCTGATATTTTCATTTAATTCTAAAGTTGGAATCCTGTTTTTTCCTTTTTTAAGCGTTTTTTAATACTTTTCTTGCCAAAAGCGAACAAAGATACTTATTTTGTAGCTACAATAAATTAAAATTCGACGAAATGCTGCAAATTTTAAATGATTTTTATAAAGGTTCTGATGGAAGGAAAAGTTTAATTGACTTAGAAATTCCAGCTCAATTTAATGGTGAATTACTTCTTTTTGTTCATGGTTATATGGGTTACAAAGATTGGGGGGCTTGGAATTTGATGCAAGATTATTTTGTTAAACAAAATTTTGGCTTTTGTAAGTTTAATTTCTCCCACAACGGAGGAACACTTGAAAATGGAATTGATTTTCCTGATTTAGAAGCTTTTTCAAAGAATTCATATTCAAAAGAAGTGTATGATTTACAGCAGGTTTTAAATTATTTGGAAGAAAAGATAAATCCTTTGCCAAAAATCACTTTGATTGGGCACAGTCGTGGCGGTGGAATTTCCCTTTTAAACGCTCACGACAAACGAATTCATAAAATAATAATTTTAGCTTCAATTTCGAGCATTGAAAAACGCTTTTCAGATTTAAAAGTACTTGACTCTTGGAAAGAATCTGGTGTTAGGTATGTTCAAAATCAACGAACGAAACAGCAAATGCCTCATTTGTATTCACAAGTGGAAGATTTTTTTGAGAATAAAGAAAAGCTTTCAATTCAGAAAGCCTGTGAAGAGTTGTCAAAACCGATTTTGATTATCCATGGAAATGAAGATACTTCTGTTCCTCTTGAAGAAGCTTTAGAAATTGCAAATTGGACGAAAAATTCTGTCAAAATAATCGAACAATCAGATCACGTTTTTGGAGCAAAACAACCTTGGGAGTCAAATGATTTACCCGAGAAATTAAAAGAAGTTTTGGAGGAGATTTTATTGTTTTTGAAATAAAAAATTGATGTGTGAGAAATTGAATCTTTAAATTGTATTTAAGACTCATTCAAAATTATAAGCAAATTGTCAAATTATTCTCTTAGCTAATTATTTTTCCTTACCTTTGCGACCATGCAAGAAATGATTTTAATTTTAGATTTTGGCTCTCAATATACGCAGTTGATTGCCCGTAGAATAAGAGAAATTAATGTTTATTGTGAAATTCATCCTTGGAATAAAATTCCTGAGTTGACTTCAAATATCAAAGGAGTTATCCTTTCAGGAAGTCCATTTTCGACACGTGATGAACAAGCACCAAAACCAGATTTGAGTCAAATAAAAGGGAAATTTCCACTTTTAGGAATTTGTTTCGGAGCGCAATACCTTGCAAATGCTTACGGAGGAGAAGTTTTGCCTTCAACAATTCGTGAATACGGTCGTGCAAATTTATCTTTCGTTGATACAAAACACATTTTGACAAAAGGAATGTCAACTGGATCTCAAGTTTGGATGTCTCATGGAGAT
Organism: Bacteroidota bacterium; assembly: GCA_040386975.1. Lineage (GTDB taxonomy): Bacteria > Bacteroidota > Bacteroidia > Flavobacteriales_D > Crocinitomicaceae > M2408. The sequence goes on from JAZKEO010000007.1 coordinate 95,601, forward strand.
ACAATCAAGCATCTTCCAATAGATTATAAAATTATAGCAAGTACTCACGATGTAGAAAACGCAGGTTATTACATCGAAAACGAAGAAACATACGGAATTCAATTTCATCCAGAAGTGTATCACTCATCAGAAGGTGCAATTTTGTTACATAATTTCATTGTTGATATTTGTAAATGTGATCAATCTTGGACACCAGATTCATTCGTTGATGTTACGGTTGCGGAATTAAAAGCTAAAATCGGAAATGACAAAGTTGTTTTAGGTTTGAGTGGAGGTGTGGATTCTTCTGTTGCTGCGGTTTTATTACATAAGGCAATTGGAGCAAACCTTCATTGTATTTTTGTTGATAATGGACTTTTGCGTAAAAATGAATACAGTTCTGTTTTAGATTCATACAAAGGAATGGGTTTAAATGTGAAAGGTGTTGATGCTTCAGAAAAATTTTACGGAGCTTTGAAAGGTTTAACTGATCCAGAATTAAAAAGAAAAGCAATAGGTAAGATTTTTATCGATGTTTTTGATGAAGAATCCAAATTGATTCAAGATGCAAAATGGTTGGGACAAGGAACAATTTATCCTGATGTTATTGAGTCAGTTTCAGCAACTGGCGGACCATCGCAAACAATAAAATCACATCACAATGTGGGTGGATTACCTGATTATATGAAATTAGAAGTTGTTGAACCACTTCGACTTTTATTTAAAGATGAGGTGCGTCGTGTTGGTCGCTCTTTGAAAATTTCGGATGCTATTTTACAAAGACATCCTTTCCCAGGACCAGGACTTGGAATTCGTATTTTAGGAGAAGTTTCTCGCGAAAAAGTGCAAATCTTACAAGAAGTTGATGCTATTTTTATCAATGGCTTAAAAGAAGACGGTTTGTATCAAGATGTTTGGCAAGCAGGAGCGATATTTTTACCAATTCAATCCGTTGGTGTAATGGGAGATGAAAGAACGTATGAAAATGCTGTTGCCCTTCGTGCTGTTTCTTCAACTGATGGTATGACAGCGGATTGGTGCCATTTACCTTATGAATTTTTAGCAAAAATTTCAAATAAAATCATCAATCAGGTGAAAGGAATTAATCGTGTTACTTACGATATTAGTTCTAAGCCACCAGCAACGATAGAATGGGAATGATTGTTGTAGAGTGAAGACAATAAGAATAACATAATAAAAATGAAAAAAATAGTACACACATTTATCTTTTGCTTGCTTAGTATTATTGGCTTTTCTCAACCAGAAAATCCAACGATTGAAATAATTGATGGAAAGAATTTTTATGTTCACATTGTTCAAGGTGGAAATACACTTTATGGTTTAAGTAAATTATATAAAGTTACTCCAGAAAGAGTGTTGGAATTTAATCCAACAGCATCTAATGGTTTGCAATTAGGACAAAAAATAATTATTCCAGTTGATGCAAGTCAAGTGAGTAATACTCCAAAAGTTGAGGTGAAAGCTCCAGCAGTTCACAAAGTTGAAAAAGGAGATAATTTGTACAATATTTCTCGTAGGTATTCAGTTACGATGGAGGATTTGGTGAAATTAAATCCAGGTTCGGAAACTTCTATCAGCATTGGACAAGAATTAAAATTACCTGATAACGCAAAAGGAATCGTTGAAGAAGAGATTTCTCGAATTGAAACTCAGATTACTTTTTCCGATAGTGTGATTACGTACACCGTTCTACCTCATGAAACAATGTATAGTATTTCTAAGCGTTTCATGGTTTCAGTAGAAGAAATTTCAGCCTTAAATAACATTCGAAATAATAAAATTAGAAAAGGCGATGTTATTAAAATCCCTTCAAAAAAAGAAAAAGTAACGAAAGTTGAAGTTCGAAAAATTGAACCAATTAAGAACGAGAAAATTGACGAAGAATTGACTTTTAAAACAAAAGGAGAATATCAAATCGTTTATTTTTTACCCTTTGCTTTAGATGGAGGTTCGGATAATTTACGTGGAATTTCAACTGAATTTCTAATGGGTTCACAACTAGCTTTGGATTCGTTAGAAAAGTTAGGTTTAAAAGCAAAAATTCATGTAATTGACGCTTCGAATGATGTAGAGAAATTCAAATTGCAATTGGAAGCAAAAGAAGTTAAAAAAGCAGATTTAATAGTTGGTCCTTTCAATGGGAAAACAGTTGATGTTGCTTCCGAATGGGCAAAATCGAATAATGTGAGAATGGTCTCTCCGTTGTTTTCTTCGACAGCAATTTTACAAGATAATCCTTTTATTTATAATGCGGTCAATTCTGATATCACCTTGATTGAAGGGGCTGCAAAATATTTGGCAGAAAATAAAACAAATGAACAAATTGTTTTGATAAAAGTTGACCCTAAAGACGATGAATTGTATCAAGCTTTTCGCGCGAAATTTTTAAAATCTTTGCCAAGTGGAACAAAATTGAAATTACAAGAATGTTCACAAGCTGATATGGGGAATTTCATCAAAAAAGGAGGAAATACCATTTTTGTTGTTCCTTCAAGAGATAAAGTTTTTTCAACACGTTATATCAATAACTTGGATAAAGTTTCTAATAAGGCTGGTAATGGAACAATTACTGTTTTTGGAACAAAAGATTGGTTGAATAACGATGATATTAAAGGATATTACAAAAACAAATACAGTTTACATTTGGCAACGCCTTATGATTTTAATTATTCTTACGACTTAACTAAAAAGCTATTAAGAAAATACCGAGTGAAATACAGTTCTGATTTATCCAAATATGGTGTTCAAGGTTTTGATGTTTCGATGTATTTTATTCAAGATTTCTTTTTGAATAAGTCAAATACAGTCGGTGTAATGAATAAAATCAATATGAAAAGTGTTGGTTCTGGATCTGGTTTTGAAAATAAAACATGTTTTATTTTAAAGCAGGAAAATTATGAAATGAAACAAGTTTCAATCGTAAATGAATAAATTTTTTTTATCAAATAAAAAGCTTTTTTTCTGGCTTTTTTTGTCAATTTTATTGATTGATAGAATTTTTACTTTAACTCATTTTTCTTTTCTTTATACCGATATAGATCAAATGGTTACATGGAATTGTGCCTACGATTATTCACAGGGAGTTTTTCATGAACCTTTTTTCTATGGTCAGGCTTACAATTACATGATTGAGGCTTTTTTAGCTGTACCATTACTTTGGTCAAATGTTCCGATTCATATTGCTTTACCAATTGTGACAAGTTTAATTTCCTTATTGCCTTTTGTTGTTTTAGCAATCATTTTTTTTAGAAGAGATTATATTTTTTGGTCATGTTTGACCTTAGCCATACCTGTACTTTTACCATTGGAATATAATCTTCTTACAAGTATGTCACGAGGCTTTATTCAAGCACATCTATTTGTTCCGTTTTTATTTATACCATTATTCGCTCCAGAAAAAAAGAGAAATGTAACTATTTTATTTGTCGCTTCAAGCTTGAGTTTTTTCATGAATCAAAGCTCAGTATTGATTATTTTACCAATCGCTTTATTTGTTTTTTCTTACCATTTTAAATCTGTTTCATTTTATTTAAAATCGCTGATAGTTATCCCTTTTTATATTGTTGATTATTTTGCGAAAGATTACTACAGACTTCATCCTGAGCGAGTTTTACACGAAATGGTTGGAGTTGAATTAAATAAAGAAACATTTTACGCGAGTTTAAAAAATGCTGATTTATTTGAAAATACATTTCCATTTTTTTCAAATTGGGGGATTATCTACCCCTTTATTTTTATTCTTCTACTCGTTTTTTGTATTATAAAGAGGAAAAAAAAGGAATTTTTATTTGTTTTTTCTTTATTGGTTTTGCTGATTTTCACTTTAGCTGTACCTAAAATTCAAGAATTTATCCCAGATACGGGAGTTTTTTTTACTTCGAGCCGACTTTATTTATTTCTACCAATACTTTTAGTTTTAGTGCTTTTCTTGGTGTTTAAAAAGGTAAATTTTAAGGTTCTTCCCGTTTTTGTTTTAATGTTCTTTTGTTTGATCATGTTTTCGCTTAAAAATTTCAAAATAGACGAAAAAGTTCAAAAAAATGTATCGGAAAGTATTTTTCCAATTTCAAAGACTATCGATTTGAATCAAACGAATTTAGCTTTACAAAAAGTATCTAAAAACCACAAAATTAATTTAATCGTACATTCCATTTCAAATGGTTGGTCTTTTGTTTTTAATGCTTATGCATTTCATCCACTTTCAGAAAATATGCAAAATGAAATTCCTGTTTCGGTTACAATTGAAGGTGATAGAAGGACTTGGCTTTATAAGGAAGGTAAATTTGCAAAAAACATTTTAGTAAATGGAATTGTCATTCAAGATTCAATTTTACAAAAGGTTGATTTTAAAAGACTTAGTATAGATCAAGTTCTAATAAAAAATAATAAACTCGAGGTTTCAAAATTATTTCAATCTCTTGGAATAAAATATGGAAATACACCTTTATGAAATTAAACAATGGATAAATCAACAATTGCATCGGAATTTAAGGCTTTACAACAACGAATTTGTGATGGTTTGGAAAAGTTAGATGGTTTGGCTTTTTTTCAATCAGATGAATGGAATAGAGAAGAAGGCGGTGGCGGAAGAACGAACATTCTTCAAAATGGAGATTTATTAGAAAAAGGTGGAGTTGCTTTTTCGGAAGTCTATGGAAAAGTAAGTCAAGAAATGAAAACACAACTCAATTTCTCTGAAGGAAACGAGTTTTATGCTACAGGAGTTTCAATTGTGTTACATCCAAAAAGTCCACATGTACCAATCATTCACATGAATGTACGTTATTTTCAAATGGACGAAAATGTATATTGGTTCGGAGGTGGAATTGATCTCACACCACATTATATTGTTCCAAGTCAGGCAAAATTATTTCATCAAAGTTTGAAGGCTATTTGCGATAAGTTTGATGTGTCTTTTTACCCTAAATTCAAGCAGCAAGCTGATGATTATTTTTTCATTCCTCACAGAAACGAAACACGAGGAATTGGCGGAGTTTTTTACGATCATTTGTCTGAGAAAAACACAAATTTATCAAAAGAAGATTTAGTAAATTTGGCTTTAGGATTAGGCGATAATTTCGTAAAAATATACACTGAACAAGCTGAACTTGGAAGGAATTTACCTGTTTCAGATGATGAAATTTCTTGGAGAAATCTACGTCGCGGAAGATACGTTGAATTTAATTTAGTAAACGACCGTGGAACTAAATTCGGACTGCATTCAGGTGGCCGAACGGAGTCAATTTTAATGAGTTTGCCACCCCATGCAAATTGGGAATATAATTTTTCACCAAAAGCCAATTCGAGAGAAGAAGAAACGCTGTTATTCCTGAAAAAAAACAGCTCTTGTTTGGATTAAAAATATAAACTGGGCAACCTTTATCTTTTTTTTGCGTTAAAATTTCGATATATAATTATAAAAGTGTAATTTTATACGCTTTTAGCAAAATTTAACTTGAAATCGAACCCGATTTATTCGGATGAAAACAAACATATATGAAAAAAATATTTATCTGTTTAACGCTTATTCTTACAATTCATTCTTTTAACGCTCAAATTTTCTTTGAAAACTGGGATAATCCACAAGCTTGGAGTTCAAATGATACTGATGGTGATGGGAATGATTGGTTTGTAAGAGATTTGTCATTCGAAAGTGTTAATATATCAGGTTTAGGAAATGCAGCTGTTTCTGAATCATGGAATAATATTCAGGGGCCCTTGACTCCAGATAATTTATTGATTTCTCCAGCTATAGATTTATCAGTAGTTACTGGAAATATTACATTTTCATTTGATATCGCGGCATATAATGCTGGTCCAACTTTTCAATTTGAAAATTATTCCGTTTATGTTGTGTCTGATCTGGCGGATTTAGCAACTGCTGCGCCAATTTTTTCAGAAACAATTGCTATCGGGGATAATGTGGTAAATCATGCTTTTGATCTAAGTTCTTTTGCTGGTCAGGCAACAGTTTTTTTAGTTTTTAGACACCATGATTGTACCGATATGGAACAATTGATTTTGGATAATATTACTGTTGCTAACGCAAATTTTACTGTTGACAAAGTTACAGGTACAAATTGTGAAACTTATACTTTTTCAGATTTATCAACTTTAGCAACAACATTTTCTTGGGATTTTGGATCTGGAGCAAGTCCTGCAACAGCTGTTGGACAAGGACCTCATGCTGTAACATATTCTACTGGTGGCTTGAAAACTATTAGCTTGACAACGGATGGTATAGCTACTGAAACAAAAGTTGATTTAATTGATGTTACTCTTGTGCCTACACCAACAGTTGACCCTATTGCTGATCAAACACATTGTGTAGGTGTAATGTCTGATCCAATAACTTTTACAGGGACAGGTTCAGGAGCACAAGTATTTGATTGGACATACACAACAGTTCCAGCTGGAGAAAATATAGGTGTTGCTACCTCTGGTTCAGGTGATATTGCATCTTTTTTAACAACTAATATAACAACTTCGCCAATTGTTGCAACATTTGAAGTAACTTCTACCGATGGTGGTTGTACAGGTTCACCAACTCAGTTTACAATTACTGTAAATCCACTTGATGATGCAGGTTTTACTTATCTTCAATCCTCTTACTGTTTCGGTTCTGCAGATGAACCTGTTTCTACTGTTAATACCCTTGGGGGGACTTTTAGTTCGACTTTTGGTGGTTTTGTTGATGCAGTAACTGGAACCTTAGCTATTTCAACTTCTCCTATAAATACGTATGATGTTACTTACACGACAAACGGCTGTGTAAATTCATCAACAATTTCAATTGACATAATCGGTTTGCCAACTGTTGACCCAATAGCAAATCAATTTGTTTGCGAAAATGCAATGACGACTGATATTTTGTTTACTGGAACAGGTGCAACTTATGATTGGTCTTATACAAATACTGGTACAGATAATATCGGAATTGCTTTTGCTGGAACTGGAGATATTTTATCTTTTTTAACTCAAAATAATACAGGAGATACCTTAACTTCTACTTTTACTGTTATTCCACAATTAGGAACTTGTTCTGGAAATCCTATGAATTTTGATATTGCTATTGAACAAAGTTTAGCATTATTCCCTATTAATGATATAACTGTTTGTGAAGGTGATGTGATTCCAAATATCCCATTTGTTGTTCCGGCATCAGCAACAGCAGATTGGACAAACAATAATATTAATACAGGTTTACCAGCAAGTGGAACAGGTAACATTGCCTCATTTGTCGCTACAAATGGTACTCTTGTAACTATTACTTCGACAATTGATGCAGTTCTAAATCTTGGTTCTTGTTCAAGTCCAACCTTGACCTTTGACATTAATGTTAATCCGATTTTAGACCCTAGTTTTACAATTTCTTCATCAAGTATATGCTCTGATGGAGTAAATCCAACAACAACTATTACTGGTGACGCTGGTGGTGTTTTTTCTGCAGGTGCAGGCTTGACTATTAATGCTGCGACTGGACAAATTAATCTAGCGACTTCAACACCTGGTACTTACACAGTAACATATACAATAGGTTCATTTCCTTGTATTCAAACTGCGATATTTGATTTTGAAATTATTGAAACACCAGTTATTGCTGCAATTTCAGATATTAATGAATGTCACGGAACTGTTATTCCAACAATTGATATTTCAGCCTTATCGACTTTCCCTATTGATTGGACAAATGATAATACAACAACAGGGATTGTGAATGTTTCAGGATCAGGAGATATCCCTTCTTTTATTGCAAATAACCCAACTTTAGGAGGCGGGACTAGAACGTCTATTATTACTCTAAATTCTATTAACAATGGATGTCCAAGTAATACTGAAACTTTTGATGTTGTTGTTAATGCAAATCCTATTGTTAATGCTGGAGCAAATACAACTATTTGTGAAGGGACACCATTGACTTTGACGGCTACTGGTACGCCTACAACAAACTTTTCTTGGGATCAAGGAGTTGTTCAAGGAGTTGCTTTTACACCAACAAATGGAACATATATTTATACAGCAACAGGAGATTTAACGATTGGAACATTAACATGTACCACTTTAGATCAAGTTACAATTACTGTAAATGTAACTCCTGACGTTAATGCAGGAGTTGATGCGGTTGCTTGTGAATTTTCACAGTTTTTATTAACTGGAAGTGGAGCAAGTACTATGGTTTGGAATAATGGTGTTGTTGACAACGTTCCTTTTGTTCCTTTTATTAGTGGAGATTATATTGTTACAGGTACAAATAGTTTCGGTTGTTCAGATAAAGATACGATGGTTTTGACTATTGAAAGTTTACCAATTCCAAGCTTTACACAAAGTGTGCCGATGGGATGTAGCCCGAGCGGTGTAACTTTCACTGGGAATTCAACTAATTTAAGTGTTTTCACTATTAGTGATGGAACAGTTCTTCCAGCAATTCCACCTCTTAATTCAGTTATTCATACATTTACAAATGTTGGAGTTTATGATGTAACATTAATGGAAACTTCATCAAATGGTTGTATTGGCTCAACTACGGTTCCAGGAGCTTTTGTTTTGAACCCTGATCCTGTTTCTAGTTTCGAGGTATCAACTTCAATTGTAAATATGATCGATCCAACTGCGTTTTTTACAAATAATTCTGTTGGAGCAATTTTATATGAATGGAATTTTGGAGATAACTCAGGTCCAGCTTTTGAAGAAGAATTACCACATGCTTTTCCTTCAGATGTGCCTGGTGAATTTACTATTAGTTTGATTGCTGAAACACAGTTTGGTTGTAAAGACACATCCTATGCTCAAATTATTGTTGAAGAATCATTATTGTTTTATATTCCTAATAGTTTCACACCAAATGGAGATGAGTTTAATAATAAGTTTCAACCAGTTTTTTATTCTGGTTTAGATCCACAAGTTTTTAATATGAAAGTATTCAATCGATTTGGACAACTTATTTTTGAATCAAATGATGCATCACTAGGTTGGGATGGAGATTATGGTGCTGGTAACGGTATTGCAGAAGCAGGAGTTTATACATTTAAAATGGAATTTAGTACTTCAACTAAAGATGAAAAAAAATTAGTTGTTGGATCTTTGATTTTAATTAGATAATTTATCGATTTTAGAGACAACCTTTCGATTTTTTTTTCGTTACGATTACAAGAATGTACAAAATATAAATACTTAAATTAAAATCGATTTAGTATTTTTGTATTCAATTTAATTTAACAAAATAGTAAAATGAGAATAAAACTCTATTTATTATTATTTTCTCTGGTAGGAATTAGTAATATATTTTCTCAAACACAAACCAATATAGTAGTTGATGCTTTATTGGATGGTACTACAACTAATACATGTAACGGTTTTATTATTGATTCAGGTGGACAAGGTGGTGATGGGTATGACAATAATGAAGATGTAACATTTACAGTTTGTGCTGACAACCCAGATGATATAATTAATGTTCAATTTAATTTATTCGCTTTAGATCCAACCGATCAAAATCCAGCTCCAAATGTTACAAATGTAGATTTAATGTCTGTATTTGATGGAAACTCAACAGCAGCAATATCATTGGGAGATTATTCTGCGAATCAATTACAAGGAGTTTTAATTCAATGTACGCCACAAAATACAAGTGGATGTCTGACTTTTAGATTCACTTCAAATAACGTTGGAAATCCAGGTTTTTTTTCAGCAAGTGCTGCTTGTATAACACCTTGTGATGACCCAACAGCCGGAGGCGTCGTTTTGAGTGGAATAACAACAGACAGTATTCACGCTTGTATTGGTGAAACAATTTCCTTTCAAGATTTAGGTTCTTTTGCTCAACCAGGTTTTACAATTGCTGAATATAAATGGGATTTCATGGATGGGGCTGAAGCATTAGGTCAAAATGTTAATCATAGTTATACAGTAGCTGGACATTATAGAGTTCAATTATTTGTTAAAGATAATAATGGATGTACAAATAACAATCTTATCGATATAGACGTTTTAGTTGCAACTCCGCCAAATTTTATTAATTTTCAAGGAGATACAACTCTGTGTATTGGTGAGTCAATGCTTGCAACGGCAACACCATTATTGTATGAAAATACATGGACAGGTTTTAGCGGTGAGACATTAATCGATAATGGATGTATGACCGATAATCAGCTTGGAGTTGCTCAAAATGTGGATGTCGTTCAAACAGGTTTTTCTGCAGGAACAACAATTACTGATATTTCACAAATTGTTTCACTTTGTATGGATATGGAACATACTTATATTGGTGATTTAGTTATCTCAATATCTTGTCCAAATGGTCAATCTGTTATTTTACACCAACAAAATAGTGGTAGTACATACTTGGGAGAACCAAATGAGCAAGATAATGTAGATTGTGATGATCCTACAACACAAGGAGTTCCTTTTTCTTATTGTTTTACATCGGATGCAATTCAAACATGGTCAGAATATGAAGAACAAAATCAATCACAAGGAGAATCTTTACCAGCTGGTGACTATGAGCCAATTCAATCTTTAGGCGGTTTAGTTGGATGTCCTGCAAATGGTGTTTGGACCTTAACAGTTGTAGATAATTTTTCTGCAGATGACGGAACTGTTTTCAGTTTCGCTCTAAATTTAGATCCTTCTTTATATCCAGATGTGGTAGAATTTACTCCGAGTCACAGTCCGGATTTAGATTCTTCATACTGGACTTTTCCTGTTCCTTTTTCTTCGGGTCTATCGCCAAGTGCAGATACCATGTTAATCACTCCGACTCAAACAGGAGTTTTTTCCTACCAGTATAATGTCATCAATAGCTTTGGTTGTATGAATGATACAACTTTTAATATTACTGTGACAGAATTTACTTTACCAGTAGTTCTTTCAGATACAGCGGTTTGTCCAGGAAGTTCGATTTCTATGATTAATGGTTCTCAGAATAATTGTAATTATACGCTTAAATTATACGATTCTTTTGGCGATGGTTGGAATGGAAATAATCTCAAGGTTTCAGTAAATGGTACAAATACTACGCATACCATACCTAATGATGGAGATTTTGCTCAATTTCAAATTCCTGTTAGTTTTGGAGATAATTTAGTCTTGACCTTTGATGGAGCAGGTAGTTTTATATATGAATGTAGTTATGAGTTGCTAAATTGTTCTGGTCAAGTTATTGTTAATGGAGAGTCTGAATTAGATACACAGCCAGTAGTTTTACAAGTTGGTTTGCCTGTTAGTGAACCAGTTGCTTTTGAATGGTCTCCTGCGGACGTTTTTGGTACACAGGTTAATTCTACCAACCCTTTTATTGCAATACCAAATGATATAGATGTAACACTAAAAATGTATCCTATAGCTCATCCTTTATGTTTTGCAACTGGTAACATGAAAGTTTCTTTACATCCGAATTCTTTTCCAGGTGTTGACTCCACTGTTTCTTTTTGTTTGACAACAGATCCTGAAGATTTTCATCAATTTTTAGGTCCAGGTGCAAGTGTTACGGGACAATGGTTGGCTCCTGATGGAAGTTTTGCAACGATGCCGATTGCTCCGCTTAATATGTTACAAGGAGATTACATTTATAATGTGAATACTAACGGGTGTATTGGACAAGCAACAATTACTGTTGCTGATTTTGAACAACAAATTATTCCCATTTTATCTTGTCCAAAACCAAATATTTGTTTGGGTGAGGAAGTTGTATTTTATGATTTAACGACGAGTAATGATGTTGCAAATACATTTCTTACGTTTGGAGATGGATATTCTTTGAATTATGGTTTAGCAGATACCATGTTTACACATTTGTATGACAGTATTAAATCATATAGTTTAACCATGACAGTTACTTCACAAATGGGTTGTGTTTATTCAAATAATTTTGATAATATGATTAGTGTGAAGCAAGCTCCAAAAGCAAATTTCTTTGTTAATCCTGATGTAATTACAACATATGAACCTAAGGCAAATTTATTTAGTCAGAGTTCTGCAGATGCAGTAAAATTTGAATGGGATTTACCTGGAGCTGAAATTGATACGGCAAATACAGAAAATACAAAAGCGACATATCCTCTTGGCATTGCTGGAGAATATCTAGCTACGCTCACAGTAGAAAATTTCTATGGTTGTCGTGATTCAATTGCTAAAACAATTTTGATTCAAGATGATTTGTTGATGTATATACCAAATTCATTTACTCCTAATGGAGATATTCATAACAATACTTGGGAGATTGCTATTAATGGGGCTGATCCAAATCGTTTTTCTTTAAAGGTATTTAACCGTTGGGGACAGTTGATTTTTGAAAGTAATGATCCAAAAGCTGCTTGGGATGGAACCTATGGTAATGGAGGTTTAGTACAAGATGGAATGTATCAATGGAGAATAAATGGATTCAATACCTTGACGAATCAAGAGTTTGAACGTTCTGGATATTTGAACATATTTAAATAGTCAGAGTAGGTGAAAAAAGAAGAGTGAAGAGTTAAAAGTAAATTTAGTTTAACTCTTCACTTTTAGTTTTTCACTTCTTACGACGTGTTTTTTCCTTTAAAATCAAAGATAATTCTCGACCTGTTTGACCAGCAACAGATGTGTTTTCATCAGCTCTTCTCAACAAATAAGGAATCACTTCCTTGATTGGACCATAAGGAACGTATTTGGCTACGTTGTACATCGCGTTTGATAAATTAAAAGAAATGTGGTCACTCATACCAAGAAGTTGAGCAAAATAAATGCGTTTGTCATTTACGTCCAAGTTATTTTCTTGCATCAATTTTGTCAAATACAATGAACTTTCCTCGTTATGTGTTCCAGCACACAAAGCTAAACAATCAATGTTTTTAATGATAATTTCTAAAGCTCTGTTGTAATCTAAATCACTTGATAATTTGTCTTTTTGAATCGGTGAAGGATAGGATTTTGCTAGAGCTCTTGCACGTTCTTTTTCCATGTAGGCACCACGAACAAGCTTTATTCCATAATGATAATTTTCTTTTTTTGCCTTTTCAATAGCTTTTTCTAAAAAGTCAATTCTATCGTGGCGATACATTTGTAAGGTGTTAAAAATAATCGCTTTTTCCTTATTAAACTTTAACATCATGTTTTCTGCAATACGATCGATGATGTCTTGAATCCAAGATTCTTCAGCATCTATGAAAACTGGAATTTGAGTTTCAGATGCACGTAAACAAATACGTTCTACTCGAGAAATGATTCCGTCAAGTTCCTTTTTGTCATTTTCTGAAAGCGTTTCTTCTGACAAATTTGCTTTTTCTAAGATGTCGAAACGAGCTATTCCAGTAATTTTGAAAACAGCAAAAGGAATTGTGTTTGATTTACTTGCTCGATTTATTGTGTCAATAATTTCTAAAGTCGTGTGTTCGAAATCTTCTGAAGAAGTTTTTCCCTCAACGGAATAATCTAAAATAGTTCCAATTCCAAAAGCGCCCAAATTTTCAATTGCAGCGTCACATTCTTGAATGGTTTCTCCACCACAAAATTGCTGAAAAATTGTTTTTTTTATGATTCCATTAATTGGAAGATGAGCTTTCAAAGCAAAATTAGTTGCAGATTTTCCGAACTTCACAATACTTGGACTAGCAATAATTTTAAAAAGCCAATATGCTTTATTCAAATCGCGATTTGTTTTACTTTTAAAGGCAATTTCTGTATTTTCAAATGAAATCATTTTTTTATTTCAATTATATTAAACAATCTTTACAAAATTAATTTCATTTTTTGAAATAGGAGCTTTTTTTGAAATTTAGTTCTCAAATAAATAGTAATTTTGAAGCGTTATGACAAAAATCATCAAAGCCTTGGACTATTCAATTGAATTTGGATCAATTTTAGAATCTAATTTCCAACATTTATTGAGTACAAGTTATTCGAAATCAAAGAAAATTATTTTGGTGGATGAAAACACGCATGAATATTGTTTGGAATACTTGATTACATCTTTCCCAGAATTGGCTGAAGCAGAAGTCATGCTTTTACCTCAAGGAGAAGAAAATAAGGTCATGGAAGTTTGTTTTCAGGTTTGGGAAGCGATGTCTGAATATAAAATTTCCCGAAAAGATTTAATCATCAATCTTGGAGGTGGAATGGTTACCGATATGGGTGGATTTATTGCAGCTATTTACAAGCGAGGACTCGATTTTATCAATATTCCTACAACACTTTTGGCTATGGTTGATGCTTCTGTTGGTGGAAAAACAGGAATAGATTTAGGTTCTTATAAAAATCAATTGGGAGTTTTTGCCAATCCAAAAGCGATTTTTGTTGATGAAGCTTTTTTGTCAACGTTGCCTCAAGAGGAACTGAACAATGGATTAGCTGAAATGTTGAAGCATGCTTTAATTAAAGATGTTGAACATTGGGCTAATTTGATTGATTTTGAAAACAATCCTTTTTCTTTAGAGAAAATCATGCATTCAGTTTCGATTAAAAATGAAATTGTGTTAGCTGATCCTAAAGAGGAGAATGAACGCAAAAAGTTAAATTTTGGACACACTTTTGGTCATGCGATTGAAGGTTTTTTTCTTCATTCAGAAAATCAAATCAAACATGGTCATGCGGTAGCTCTAGGGATTTTATGTGAAACGTATTTATCTTATTTAAGAGGGAAAATTACCATTGAAGTTTACAATTTAATTCACGAAATTATTGAATCTGATTTTGAAATGATTCGTATTGAAGAAGAACATTTTGATGCTCTTATTGGATTAATGCAGCAAGACAAAAAAAATCGTGAAAGTAAAATTTTGTGTGTTTTGTTGAATGAAATTGGGGATTGTTCTTTTGATGAAGAAATTACAAAAGATGAAATTTTGGAGGTTTTAAAAGAAATTTTTAAAAGTGAAAAGTGAAGAGTTAAAAAGTGAAGAGTTACTTTAAATCCAACAATCGCTTTTTAATGTCTTCCAATTTTGATATCAATTCTTCTTTTGATTGATTTTCGGATGCTGAACCAGTCGAATTAATGGAAGCTGAGCTTGTCGAAGCTTTAGATGATTTCAATGATTTTTTTGCACCTTCAAGGGTAAAGCCTTCATTTTTAACCAAATGGTAAATCTTGTTAAAATTTTGAATGTCTTTTACAGAGTATAAGCGGTTTCCTTTTTGTGTTTTTTTTGATGCTTCGAAATTAAATTCTTTCTCCCAAAACCTTATTAGAGAAGGGTTTACGTTAAATAGCTTTGCGACTTCTCCGATAGGATAGTAGAGTTTTTTTAAGTCTTTTATTTCTAATTCGGTCAAAGCGTGGATTTTTTATTCTGTGAAATTAATACTATTTTTGCAATCGCAATGATAAAATCATACAAATATATACTTTTTTTCAGTGCTTTTGTACTTTTTCTTACTAGCAATTCCTTTGCTCAAGTGGAAAGCGATTCTACAAAAACAAGCATTGAAACTGCAAGTATTTCTGGTGATTCTTTGTCAAATGATAGTTTAAAAACAGCTTTTGTACCTTATAAAAATAGCCAACAAGTTGATGCTTTAATTTCTTATGCAAAAAAATTCTTAGGAACTCCTTATCGTTATTCTGGGACAACTCCTTCAGGATTTGATTGTTCAGGTTTTATCTCTTACATTTTCGGAAATTTTGGTGTTGAATTAACACATTCTTCTTATGGTATGGCTGAATTTGGTAAAACAGTTAAATTATCAGACATACGTCCAGGTGATTTGATGTATTTTAAAGGGAGTAGCACAAAATCTTCTCGTATTGGTCACGTAGCCATGGTAATTGACGTTACACCAGACGCAATCAAATTCATTCACTCTTCTACTTCTCGTGGTGTTGTTGTGGATAATTTCAAAACGAGCAGGTATTTTATTCCACGTTATGTAATGACAAAACGTTTGGATTATGGGGTGACAGATGAAAAACCTGTTGTTACGTCACCTGAGTAGTTAATTAGGGTCAACATCAATAACAATCTTCACCGCCTTATTCGACGGAGCAGCATAAAAAGCATCAATCAGTTCTTGCAATCTTTCTTTTACTTTTGACGGAGAAACTTCTCGCTCAATTTTAAGTGTAATTTGCTTCAAAAATTGATTGTTAATACGTTTGATTAAAGGAAATTCTGGACCTAAAACACGTTCTTTGAACACGTTTTGCATCGCTTTTGCCAAATGTTGAGCAGAAGCGTTTAGTTCATTCTCGTTTCTACTTTTTAAAGTGATGCGAATGAGTTTGTAGAACGGCGGGTAAAAGAAATTACGTCTTTCTACAATTTCACTCGAATAAAATTCTTTGTAGTTGTTTTCAATCACTTTTTGGATAATCCAATGATCGGGAACACGAGCTTGAATGATGACTTTTCCTCTTTTTTTCTTTCTTCCAGCACGACCGGCAACTTGTGTCATGAGTTGAAAACTGCGTTCAAAAGCTCTGAAATCTGGACGATTTAAAAGCATGTCGGCATCTAAAATCCCAACCAAACTTACATTGTCAAAATCCAAGCCTTTTGTCACCATTTGAGTTCCAATCAAAATGTCAATTTTTTTATCTTCAAAATCCGAAATGATTGTTTGATAAGCATTTTTTGAACGTGTGGAATCTAAATCCATGCGTGAAATGGTAATTGTCGGGAAAAGTACTTGTAAATCATCTTCCACTTTTTCTGTTCCAAAACCAAGCATTTTCAAGCGATTACTTCCACAATCGTGGCATGTACCCATTGGTGGCGATGCAAATCCACAGTAGTGACATTTCAAAGAATTTGTATGTTTGTGATAAGTCAGTGAGACATCACAATTTTTACATTTAGGAATCCAAGCACATACTTCACAACTCCAAACGGCAGTAAACCCTCTTCTATTTTGAAATAAAATCACTTGTTCGCCTAAATCCAAGGATTCTTGAATATGAGTAACAAGAAAAGAAGAAAAATGTTCGTGCATGCTTTTCTCACGTTGTTCTTTCTTTACATCCGCTACTAGAATTTCTGGCAACTGAATTCCACCAAAACGTTCACTGATTTCGACCAACGAAAATTTTCCACTTTTTGCATTGAAATAGCTTTCTATTGATGGCGTTGCCGAACCGAGTAGAACTTTTGCATTAAACGATTTTGCTAAAACAAAAGCACAATCTCGTGCATTGTATCTTGGCGATGGATCATATTGTTTAAAAGAAGTTTCATGTTCTTCATCGACAATGACTAAGCCTAAATTTTGATAAGGTAAAAAAATGGATGATCTTGCCCCCAAAATGATACGGAAGCGTTCTGGATGATTGACCAAAACATGATTCCAAATTTCTACACGTTCATTTTGGTTGAATTTAGAATGATACACACCAACTAAATCGCCAAAATAAGCCGCAAGTCGTCTGATAAGTTGTGTTGTTAAAGCAATTTCAGGTAAAAGGAATAAAACTTGTTTTCCGAGTTTTAGTTGTTCTTCTATGAGTTCAACGTAAATTTCTGTTTTTCCTGATCCAGTAACACCGTGAAGTAAACAAACATCTTTTTCAAGGAAATTAGCTCTAATTTCTCCTAGGGCTCTATCTTGAAAATCTGAAAGTTGTTTTCTGTGAAGTAATTCCTTATCCGTTTTTTCAAAACGATCTATTTGCAATCTTTTTGACTCGATGACACCATTTTTCTCTAAAGTTGTTAGAGCTGAAACAGAAATTTCTTTTTCAACTAACAGTTTTTTTGCCACAAATGATTGTTCAATTTGCTGCATATCAATCTCTTGTAAAAGAGCAATCAAAGCGGTAAATTGTTTCTCTTTTGCTTTATGATGTTCTAATTTCTCTAGGTATAAATTTAATTTTTCTTCGTTGTGGTACTCTTTTGTAAGCGAGTAGAAAATTCCTGTTTTTGGAACGTATTTGTAGCTGAGTTCTTCTTGTGAAATGACGGTACGTGTGTCAATTAATTCCTTAACAATTGGATGAATGGTTTTAATTCCAATGATTTCTGAAATTTCTTTTAAGTCTAAGACTTCTTGAATTTCAAGAGCTTCCACAATTTGAAATTGTCTGTCCGTTAAATGTGCTGTTGCTCCGTCAAAATCAGGATGAAGTGTGATTTTAGTTTCAGAAGCTAATTTGAAGTTTGAAGGCAAAGCAGCGTTCATCACATCGCCAATTGGAGCCATGTAATAGGATGAAATCCACTTCCAAAAATTGTATTGATTTCCAGTAATAATTGGATTTTCGTCCAATAAATGTTCGATGTATTTTACTTGGTAATTTTGAGGAACATTTTCATGAATTTTTGTGACAATTGCTGTGTAAAGTTTTCCTTTTCCAAAAGGTACAACAACGCGCATTCCGGATTTTATGAGCTCGTTCATCTCGAAAGGAACTCGATACGAAAATTCATTTTTCACCGCTAAAGGAATGATAACATCAGCGAATAAAGTTTTGCGTTCACTCATGATGTAAAGGTAAAAATAAAATTAGAAATTTGAAGTGAAGAGTTAACAATGAAGAATTAAAAGTTACTTCTGTACTTCTTCAGATTATTGATCCTTGAGTCTAACTTCTAAAATCAAGCAGGTTAATCACAGAAATAAGGTTCATCACTATCGCTTGGAATTGGGCTACAGAAAAGTAAATTTCCAGTAATTTCTCCTGCACAAAGTTGTCTCATTGAGTTTTCGTTCAAACATTTTTGAGTTGAAATATCAATATATAAAACTTTATATTTTTCTTCATGAAATCTTGAAGCGAAAATCCCAATTACACGATGACCATTTGAAGCAGTTAGATTCGTGTAGGATGGTTTGTTTTGAGCTAAACTCGAAGATGGTTTGTTTACTGACAAATATTTTTGAAAATCAGAACTTGCACCGTTAATAAGCATTTTTATTCCTTTGAATTGACGTTTGTTAATTTGGGGGTCGTTGGTAACATTATCTTTGATTAAAGTATAAAATGTTTCTCCTTCTGCGTAAGAATTTAAAGTCATATTGTCGTTGATTAATTCATCAGCATCAACATTTGAAACTCTCCATTCAACTGATTTTGAATATTTAATTGCTGCATCAACATATTCATCAAATTCAAGATACAATTTAACTTCGACTTTTTTTGCTGTACCAGAATTGATCGTTAAAGATGTTTGAGAGAAAACACCTGTAGTTAAGTTTTTGTCAAATTTATATTCCTGAAAGTCAGAAGGTTTTGATATTGTCATTCCTCCAACTAAGGTTGTTTGACCAGTTACAACAAATTCACCACCGTTGATTTTTACCTCTAATTTGTAAACCGCTCCTGAAGAATTTAAAGGTGCTGAAGATGTTGTCGTGAAATAATATACCTTTTGCTCTGGGCCATAAAATGCACCACTTTCTTTATTAGGAATGATTGTGTCTTGCAAAGTAAAAGTTCTAGTTAATGAACCACCAATGTATTCTTTTACAGTAGCATCAACTTTATCGAAATAGCTAGAGTCGGGAATTAAAGCTAATTCCTCAGAGTTACCACCACCAAAAAATGCTTTTGTAATTTTCACGTAATGAATAGAGTCTTTAGCGTCTAAAGTTGCATAAATTATTGCAGTTTCTTTTCCATCTTGGCTTGGTAGAATTTCCTCAGAACAAGAGAATAAAACTAAAGATACTATTGGGACGATTAAAAGAAAATTTAGATTTGCTAAAATATGTTTCATGTAAAATTTTTTCATTAAAATAATAGAATCCAAAGGTAAATAAAAAAAACGAATCGTGAATTACATTTAAAACAAGAATTACTACCTTTTAGTCATTGATTGGCAAATTACAGATTACAAATTGAAGATTAAACAAGAATCTGCAATTTGTAATCTGCTAATCTGTAATTATTTTTTTATTTCACTCGGTTAAGTCCCATTGTTTTAAGCATCCATTTCGGAAGATGCTTTTTGGGATCGCGATTTTTCAGATTGATGTACCAGCCTAATTTTTTTAAAATAGGAACTTTGTGTGTTTCGACAAATTCAATCCATGTGCCATCAGGATCTTCTACATAAGAAAATCTTCCTCCAGCTTCTCCCATATCAAATGTTTGTCCTGAATCTACAGTGAAAGGAAAACCTAGTTTTTCTGCTTCAATTTTTAAGGCTTCCATTCCTTGAATATCAAAACATAAGTGAATGAATCCCCAATCTCCCCAATATCTGTTTTCAAATATTTTTTTGCAATCAGTTCTTTCAAAAGCTTGGATTAATTCAATTTCAGTTGCTCCTAAAAGTTGTGCAAAAGGTCCTTTTCTTGCTTGTTTATGACGCAGTAAAACTCTTCTAACTTTTAGATTTCCCGATTTTAAATTTGAATAAACAGGAAATTCATCTGTTTTGTCGTAAACGATTTCTGAATAGTCTAATAAGTCTTTGTAAAGTTTTAATGAATTTTCGATGTCGCTAACTCCAATTGTTACTCCAGCTACACCGCCCGTTTGTGCAGGATGATTTGTGTTTCCGAACCAGGAAAGTCCTTCCACGATTTCGAAAATATTTCCGTTTGGGTCTTCAATTAAAAAATGTTTTTTTCCTTCGGGTGTAAGGTTGATTTCACTTAAAAGTTTAACACCGTTATTTTTATAAAACTGGAATGTTTCTTCAACGTTTCGAGATTTAATTTTGCAAGAATACAAACCATAATCTCCAAATTGAATGTCAAATGTTGCTTTTTCAGTGTTTCGAGAAGTGTATTGCCAGATCTCAAAACCACCACCACCATTCATGCTCAAAGCTAATGTTGCGGTGCGTTTGTGAACTTCATTTCCAGTGTATTTTGTCATCAAAGGAGCTTCAGCAGCATCTTCAAAAACTTTAATGTCTACTCCGAAAAATTTACGGTACCAAGTCCAAATTTCAGCTACATTTGGTACGCCAATTCCCATTTGTTGAATACCGCAAATTATTTTTTCCATAACTTTTTTTTAGCAAAGGTATTCAAAATTATAGAATTTTTATTGCATGTTTAAGAAAAAAGTATTGTCGATTTTGTCAATTAAAAAGCAATTTGAGAAATCAACTCTTCGGTATTTTATGGCGTAAATTTTCTTTTGTTTGTGAATGTTTCTTACTTTAAAAACTAAATCATAATCTTCTAAAACCAAAGTGATTTTATTTTTTTCAATATGGTAACGTCCTTTGTCGGTAGTATTCATCCAAAAACCAAATTCTTTTAAACGGTAAGTACTATCTTTTAATAAAGTAATCGTTTTGGTGTTTTCAACTAAAATATGATCCACATGCTGTGTAGCAACTAAGGCAATTTTTTTGTCAGAAACCCCATGTAAATAAAATGTTGGGTTAAAAAATGCAGAAAGAAGAGGTAAAATGACAAGTAAAACAAAGAAAAATGTTTTTTTTGAATCTCTTGGTTTGCTTTTCATGAAACCATAAAAGAGAAATAATAAAACAAAATAGATAATTGTTACTAAAGAAAAAAGGATGTATTGTAAAAAACCTTCTAAAAAGAAACCTAGTTCAAGTAGTAAAAAACTTGATAAACTGATGATAATGATTGATTTTAATGAATTGTTCATACTTGATTCTTTCTATTTTGTTAAATATAAAATCAAGCAAAAATCATACCGAAATTAACGTTTTTGATTTAATGTATGTGCTTAACTCAATGAAGTCCTAAATTTTAAATGCCAAAACAAGTAAATTAAAGCTAAACTAGCACAAAAAGCTCCAGCACAAAAAGTTGGAAAAACAGAATTTAAGGTGTTTTCATAAAAAAATGTCGTAGAAAAAGAGCCTAGCATAATTCCAAATTCTAAAGCAATAAACATGGTTCCAGCACCAACTCCTCTGCGTTGAATGTGTGACAAATCGGCTGTCCAAGCAAAAAGTGTTGGACTTGAAATTCCAGTTGCCAAGCCAAAAACGACTGAGCCAATAGAATACATGATGACATCTCTCGATAAACCTACAATTATCATGCTTGCGATGAGTAAAATCATGCCAAAAATGAGTGTTTCACGACGACCGATAATATCTGAAAGTCTTCCAGTGAAAAGTCTCACAATCATTGTTGATACGACATAAAACATAAAAAACCATCCTTTATTTTCAAGATGAAGAAATTTTGAGATATCGGCAGAAAGCACAAAAATAATTCCCGAACAGATTGCTGAAAGAAACATGACCATCGAAGCAGGTAAAACTTGAGGTTCAAAGACATCTTTCCATGTAATTAGAAGTTGAGTTGGAACAAATTTTTGTTTTTGATTCAGTGTTTCTTGAATTTTATACATGATAATTATTGCAAAAAGTGAAAGAGCAGAGGAGACGATAAACATTCCATCAACGCCAACAAGTTTTACGACTAAAAAACTCAATGTTTGTCCAATTCCAATTCCTAAGGAAATAAAAGTTCCCCAAAGTCCCATTCCAACTCCTCGTTTTTCTGCAGGCAATAAATCCGTAATTAGAGCTGTGGCTCCAGTTGGCATGAATCCAGCGCTAAATCCGTGGAGAAAGCGTAGGATTAAAAAAAAGAAAATACTTTGAGAAAGTGGATATAATAAACTGACTAGTAGGGAAACAAAAATGCCAAAGTACATCACTTTTTTTCTTCCAATGTAATCTGCCAATTTACCAGAAAATGGCCTTGAAAGTGCTGCTGATATTGTAAAAATGGAAATGATTAGACCTTTTTTGTCTTCTCCATCTAATTTTGTAATAAAATCGTTTAGCTCTGGTAAAATAAGGTTGAAACTCGTCATGAAAAACAGCATCGAAATGCAGGTTAACCAAAAACTACGAGAATATTTTTTCATCTTGTAAAATTACTGTAAAAAATAAATATTTAACAGCAATTTTGTATTCTAAACTATTTTGTTTCAAAAAATATTATTACTATTGTCGTAAATGAAACGATAATAAATATGAAAAAGCTAATCATAACTTTCATGGGGGCATTTTTTGTAAGTGCTAATCTTTTATCTTGTAGTACTGAAAAAACGGAAACTCCTAAAAAAAACATTGCGGGAAAGTCAAGTAATATTATTAATCCTCTTACGGCTGATTTTTCAAAGCCAATTGACATCGCTTTATTAACGGAGTCTATGCAAATTTATTTTCAAAAAGAAATGATTCTAAAAGTTTATCCAATAACTTATATGGACAGTGAGCCTTTTGTGAATGAATTGGGTTGTGCAAGTGAGGCCGGTTCAGAAGAAAAACAAATATATATTACTTTTAAAACTATTCCTCAAAAAGAATATAAGAAAAACACAGCTTATTTAATTAAATGTAAAATTGGTTCAATTAGCGCGTTTGATGAGTTGAATCTAATTGATGCAGAATTAATTGGAGAAGCAGATGAAAAGGAAGTAAGCAGTTTTAATCCAGAATCGATTAGTTCTACTCTGATTTACAGTCCAAAAGATATTTTTGATAATATTATGGCTTGGGGTGGAAAAAGAGTCACTGTTCAAGGAAATTATAGTGGAACTACTACTTCCAAAGCTCTTGATGGAAGAATTCTTGAAATCCGTGTAGATTTAGCTTCTTCAACTAATGGTGATATACTTGTCGGTTGTGCATTTGTTGAAGATCCAGGAAATCAAGTTTTGACACCTGGAGCGTTAAATGTAAAAATTAGTGGTGAGTTAGATGCTCGTTTTCATTTTGATAGGCCTTACTTAACTAATTGTAAACTTCTGTAATTAATTTTGTGATTTGATTCTATGAATTGACTCTACGCATTTCATTCCATCAATTGCTGCAGAAATAATTCCGCCTGCATATCCGGCACCTTCAGCGCAAGGGTATAAACCTTTTATTTTAATGTGTTCCAGAGTTTCTGGATTTCTTGGAATTTGAATTGGAGAAGACGTTCTTGATTCTGGGGCGTGTAAAACAGCATCATTTGTCAAGAATTGAGGCATTTTTTTTCCGAAATCTAAAAATGCTTGTTTCAAACGTTTTGAAATTTGTAGAGGGAGAATTTTGTTCAAATCCAAACTTACGATTCCCGGTTGATAGGAAGAACGAGGGATTTCTTTTGAAATTTTACCATCAATAAAATCCTTCAAACATTGAGCTGGAACTTTTTGTGTTTTTCCTGCGGCTTCCCAACATGTTTGTTCCACTTCTTTTTGGAAGTCTAAGCAAACAAAAGGATTGTTTTCGTGATTTTTAAAATCTGTTGGTTCAATTTGAACGACAATTCCTGAATTTGCGTATGGATTATTTCGTTTTGAAGGCGACCAACCATTCGTTACAACTTCTTCTTGATTTGTTGCACAAGGAGCAATAATCCCACCTGGGCACATACAAAATGAGTAAACTCCCTTTCCTTCAACTTGGGTAACTAAGGAGTAGGAGGCAGGACTCAAAGTATCATCACTGCATCTTCCGTGATATTGTATTTTGTCGATTAATTCTTGTGTGTGTTCTATTCTGACACCTAAAGCGAAACCTTTTGCTTGAATTTCAATACCTTTTTTGTGTAATAAATAAAAAATATCTCTAGCAGAATGTCCCGTTGCTAAAACCAAATGTTGAACTTCGTAATTCTGGTCTTCATTTATTGTGATTCCTTTTAATTCATCATTTTCGCACGAAATGTCGGTCAATTTTGAATCAAAATGAACTTCACCACCACAAGCAATGATTTTTTCTCTCATAGCAACAATCACTTGCGGAAGTTTATTTGTTCCAATATGTGGATGTGCATCAACTAAAATCATGGGATCAGCACCAAACTCAACAAACCATTGAAGTGTTTTGAGTAAATCTCCTCGTTTTTTTGAGCGTGTATATAATTTTCCGTCGGAATATGTTCCAGCACCACCTTCACCAAAGCAATAATTTGATTCTGGATTTACAATGGATTCTTTGTTGAGTTTTGCTAAATCTCTTCTGCGTGAACGAACGTCTTTTCCACGTTCAAAAACGATAGGTTTTAAGCCAAGTTCAATTGCTCTTAATGCGGCGAAAAGTCCAGCAGGACCAGCTCCAATAATGGCGATTTTTTGAGCATTTGAAACATCTTTTACTTCAAAATAGTTGTGGCTTTCATTAAATTCTTCTTTTTCAAGAGTAATTAAAAAGGAAGCATTTATTTTAATGTTTCGACTTCTTGCGTCGATGGATTTTTTATGCCATTTGTAAAAGAAATCGTCTTTTAATTTCAGTTCTTTTGAAATAAGATTCCTAATAAAAGCATCATTTTGAGCTTCTTCGGGAGAAAGTTGAAAATTTAAAATCCATTGCATTATATTAGACTTTTAGACTTAAGATGAAAGATATTAGACAATTGACTTAATTTTATCCCTCAAATATAATAGAAAAAGACCAAATTTTATTTTTTAATTGATCGATTGGATTTGAAACGGGTGTTTGATCTTGGATGAATGTATTTTGAAATCCTTGGGAATATTTTACTTCGAGTCCAAGTTTGAAGTAAACGGCGAAAAATTCCACACCAACTCCCACTTGACCTTGCCAATCTTTGGCTTTAATTTTAACAAAAGGATCTACGAAATTTTGATTTTTAGTTTCGGTAGATTGTAAATCGTAAGTAAATTGAGCACCTCCGAGTACATAAGTTGCAAAATTGTTGAATCTTGCAGTACGAAATTGCAACATTATTGGGAAATCTAAATTTGTTGAATTGATACGTTCTTCTTCGTAAACTTCTTTTTTGTCCTCTGGATTTTCGGGTGGATAATAATATTTTATGACACGTTCTTGAAATGACAAAGAAGGTAAAACGCGTAACCTCAACAAAGGTGTTCCTAATTTTAGAGTTGAAACGATTCCTAACTGACCGCCAGCAGTTTTTACACTTTCGATCGCTAAAACATTGTATTTTTCATAGGCATTTGAAACGGGAGTTAACTGAAAATCAGCAGTATTTCCTCCCAATAAAAATCCGAAATGAATAAGTTTATCGTCAAATTTTCTATAATTCTGCTGGATTACTTTTTGAGAAAACGAAGAGTTTTGTAAAATCAAAAATAAAGCAATCAATAAAAAAGGAGTATATTTTATTTTCAAAATCATAAACTTAAAACGTAGAAAATTGAAATCTATTTTGTTCCAGAGTAAATTGTCGCAATTCCACCAGAAACCAAAGTTGATTTTACATTTCTATAACCCAATTTCTCTAAAATAGTTTCAAAATCTTTTCCTTCAGGGAATGCAGCTACAGATTCTGGCAAATAGGTGTACGCTCGAGCATCTTTGCTTATTGTTTTTCCTAAAAGTGGAATGATGTATTTTGAATAGAAATTGAAAGATTGTTTGATAGGAAATTTCTTTGGCTTGGAGAATTCCAAAATCAATAATTTTCCATCAGGACGAACAACACGAAGCATTTCAGCCAAACCGATTTCTAAATTTTGGAAGTTTCTCACGCCAAAACCTACTGTTAAAGCATCAAAATAATTATCTTCAAAAGGCAAATTTTCAGAATCTCCTAAACGCATGGAAATGATGTTTTCAACTTTGCGTTTTATCATTTTTTCACGTCCTTTGGCTAACATTCCTTCTGAAATATCGATTCCAACAACTTCTGTAGGCGAAACTTTCAGAGCTTCTAAAGCAAAATCTCCTGTTCCTGTTGCGATGTCTAAAATACGTTTTGGTTGAAGCTCTTGGAGCATCTTAATTGCTTTTTTTCGCCACAATTTATCGATGCCTAAGGATAAAAAATGATTTAAAAAATCGTATCTACCTGAAATGTTGTTGAACATTTCTGCAACTTCTTCTTTTTTTGATTTTTCTGAATCACCGTAAGGTTTTACTACAATTTTTTCGCTCATCTTTAATTTTTCTCGCAAAGACGCAAAGACGCTTTACAAATTGGTTTTATTATTTTATTTATTTCAATAAAGTTTCTCTTTCAAAACCGCAAAGGCATAACTCATAACTCATAACTCATAACTTCTAACTCCTTTTTAAGTTCTTCTTTATCAATACTCACAACTCCACTTTTTTCGCAAACCAAACCACCAGCTAAATTGGAAATTTTAGCAATTTTTTCAATATTTAATCCAGCGCATAAGCATAAAGTTGCAACGCTGATTACTGTGTCTCCAGCTCCACTCACATCCGAAATATTTCTAACGTGTGCAGGAATTTTATGTTTTTCAGCATTGTTTTTTATGAAAACTCCGTGTTCCGAAAGCGTGATAAATGTTATCTCGTGTTTTAATTTTGTTCTCAACAATTCAACAGCATTTTCAAATGAAGCAAAATCTTTCATTGAAAATTGCAAATCCAAACCTTCTTTAAGTTCTTTTAAATTTGGTTTGAATAAAGTTACGTTTTGATAAGTGAAAAAGTTTTTGCGTTTTGGATCAACTGTTGTTAAAACATTATTTTCATTACACAAATTAATTACTTTTTCAATCAAAGAAAGACTTAAAGTTCCTTTGTTGTAATCTTCAAAAATCAAGGCATCAACACCCGATTTAATCAGCGATTCAATTTTAGCTAAAATCAATTCTTCTTCTTGAGCCGAGATATCGTTTGTTTGTTCGGAATCAATTCTTAATAATTGCTGATTATTGCCAATAATTCTGGTTTTAACCGTTGTAATTCTGTTTTCACTTTCAATTAAACCTTCGGTTGAAATGTTGTTATTTTCTAAAAGTTCACTTAGTTTTTTTCCGTCTTTGTCTTTTCCAATAACAGAACAAATGATTGCTTTTGCACCCAAAGAAACTAAGTTCAAAGCAACATTTGCGGCTCCACCTAAGCGTTCGTCTTCTTGCGATAAACTCACAATTGGAACTGGTGCCTCAGGACTAATGCGATTCACAGAACCAAGCATGTAGGCATCAAGCATGATGTCACCTAAAACGATGATTCGCTTTGTTTTAAAAGAATCGAATAAAGCTTTAATATCCATTTTTTTTAGTTAGGAGTTAGGAGTTAGGAGTTCTAGTTTACACTACAAACTACTTACTACAAACTAGTTAAGTTTTGCTAAAGCGTCTTTCATACGATTCATAGCTTTTGTCAATGTTTCTTCTGAAGCTGCGTAAGAAATTCGAATACAATTAGCATCTCCAAAAGCATCTCCTGTTACCAAAGCAACAAGAGCTTCACTCAATAAAAACAAACATAAATCGTCTGCATTATTGATTGTTGTTCCGTTGTATGATTTTCCAAAAAAGGAAGAGACATCAGGGAAAACATAAAATGCTCCTTGTGGAATATTTGTTTTTACTCCTGGCATTGAATTTAAAATGCTTAAAACCAAATCACGACGATTTTTGAAAGCAGCAATCATATCGTTTAAAACCGCAGGGTCAGCGTTCATTGCTGCGATTGCAGCTCTTTGTGTGATTGAACAGGTTCCAGAAGTGAATTGACCTTGAATTTTATTACATGCATCAGCGATATTTTTTGGAGCTCCGATAAAACCTAATCTCCAACCTGTCATCGCCCAAGCTTTAGAAACACCATTTACGGTGACAACTTGATTGTAAACATTCTCAAATTGAGCTAAACTTGCGTGTTTTCCTGTGAAATTAATGTGTTCGTATATTTCGTCAGCAATCACAACAATGTGAGGATATTTTGCAATTACTTCAGATAAGGCTTTCAATTCTTCGAAAGAATAAACAGAACCTGTTGGATTACAAGGAGTTGAAAACATAATCATTTTCGTTTTCGGTGTAATCGCATCTTCCAATTGTTTTGGTGTGATTTTAAAATCTGTATCAATCGAAGCGTGAATTATTACTGGAATTCCTTCGGCAACTTTCACGATTTCTACATAAGAAACCCAGTAAGGAGCGGGAATAATTACTTCGTCTTTTGGGTCGATACAACTCAAAACGACATTTGCGATCGATTGTTTAGCGCCCGTTGAAACAATTATTTGTTCTTTAGGATAGTTTAAATTGTTGTCACGTTTGAATTTTTGAGAAATCGCTTCACGTAAGTCATCGTAGCCAGGAACAGGAGTGTATTTTGTGAAATTTTGCTCCATTCCTTCAATAGCTGCTTGTTTGATGAATTCAGGAGTGTTGAAATCTGGTTCACCTAAACTTAAGGAAATAATGTCCTTTCCTTGTGCTTTTAATTCTCTTGAAATTCTCGACATCGCTAAGGTTGCCGATTCTTCCATTGCTTCTAAACGTTTTGATAATTGAATCATTCTTTTGCAAAATATTTATGCAAAAATAAAAAGAATTAAATAGTTTGGGGTAGTTTTTTTGAAAATGATATTTTATTTGTATTATTGTCATGCTTAAAATAGTATTTGATATTTTGGGCTATTTTAAATTCCTTAAATAATTATGAAAAAATATATTCTTATTCTAGTTTTAATTTTCAATGTAATCTTTACATTTTCACAATCATTAATTTTTAGTGTTAATGATAACCCAATAACTTTACAACCAAATGAAGAATATTTAAATATTCAGTTATGTGATTCAATTGAATTAATATCTTACAACGATGAATCAATTGATACTTCACAATTTAACATTAAAAAAAGGATTGGAACTACAAGTTCTTTTGAGTTTTATTCAAATTATATGTTAAATAATAATATTTTAGAATTTACTGAGGTCGGAATTTATGCGATTTATATTTTGGGGAATTATTATTATTATATTTCTATTATTGAATGTTCAACTTCAGTAGTTAAAGAAAATAATTATTTTGGTATTCAAGAGTTAATTTCATTTCCTAATCCAATTATTGATAATATTACAATTAAATTCAATGCGAATAAAACAGATACACCAGTTTATGTATTTGATTTGAATGGTCAATTAGTTTATCTTGATAATGAAAACAAAGATATCGGGATGAACACTATTGAATTAAATACTTCCAAATTTAAAGAGGGAGTTTATTTGATTAAAGTAGGAAGTGAAACGGTTAAATTTGTGAAATAAAAAAATGACCACTTTTCAGTGGTCATTTTTAATACTACTTAAAAAAAATAATTTTAAGCCCTTTTTTTGAAATTTGAAATTTTTTGATTCTTTTCAAGAATTTTAAAAGCAATAATAAAATTACTGTATTCATAGTTTACTTTTGAGCTAATTTTTATTCCATTTAGTGAAAAATGGTGCTATTAATATGTGCTCATCCCATATCAGCTTAATTATATATTGTTTTTTTATCAATTTGTTTACTGTTTAGCATGTTATTCCTAAGATTTTTTCTTTTGTCATCATAAAATTTCATAAGTCCTTCTAAGCGAATTAGTTCATTTGTGGTTAATTGACAATAATTTTTATTCATTGATAATTCGATTTCAACATAGATTAGTTTAAAATATATTTGAGCTATTTCTCTTAATTTGTCACTTAACAAGTTGATTTTTTTAATTTGTAATTGTTTCTTAATTGATTTCATAAATTGTTGTTTTTTGTTTTTATTAATTTATATATTATTTGGTTTTAAGTCTGTTTTTGAATATTCCTTAAACTTTTGTATCTTTGTTTAAAATATTTTAAAATTGAAAAAGATTAAACAATTGCATAAAATGAAGCTTCCAAATAAAGAAACGCTTAAAGCAATGCAAGAAGTTAAAGATAGAAAAGTTATAAGTGCTGAAAATGTTGACGAGCTAATGAAAAAACTATTAGCTTGATTTAAATTAAATCTCTTTTATTCTTCACTTTTAGTTTTTCACTCTTCATTCTCCACTTTTTAACAAACATTATCTTACTGACATTTTGACAGATTGAAAATAAAATCTTATTTTTGCCTTTGATTTAAAAGAAACAATGAGCAAATTCGATTTTGGACAAAATAAAACGATTGATGAATCCCGTCAGGGAGAAGCAATTTTAAGTGACAACAAAGGAAAATCCAACGGAAAAAAATTATATTTAGAAAGTTACGGTTGTGCAATGAATTTCTCTGATAGTGAGGTTGTTGCGTCAATTTTGGCAAATGAAGGTTACGAAACTACACGAAATTCGGAAGAAGCGGATGTTATTTTACTAAATACCTGTTCCATTCGTGACAATGCAGAGCAACGTGTAAACAAAAGATTATTTGATTTCAAGCAACAAAAGAAAAATAATCCAGGTTTGGTTGTTGGGATTTTGGGTTGTATGGCCGAACGTTTGAAAGAAAATTTGTTAGATCAGCAAAAATTAGTTGATTTAGTCGCTGGACCAGATTCTTACAGAGATTTACCGAAATTGATTATGGAAGTTGGCGTTGGACAAAAGGCAGTAAATGTCTTACTTTCAAGAGAAGAAACGTATGGAGATATTAGTCCTGTTCGTTTAGATAATTCGGGTGTTTCCGCTTTTGTTTCCATCACGCGCGGTTGCGACAATATGTGTTCTTTTTGTGTTGTTCCTTTCACAAGGGGTCGTGAACGTTCACGAGACCCAAAAACGATTGTTCAAGAATGTCAAGATTTATTTGAAAACGGTTACCGTGAAGTTGTTCTTTTAGGACAAAACGTGGATAGTTATCGTTGGAACATGAGTTCAAAAGGAGAAATCAAGGACGAAAATCAAGAAACGACAAATTTTACGCAGTTACTGGAAATGGTTGCACAAGTGAATCCGCTTTTGAGAGTTCGTTTTTCAACCTCTCATCCAAAAGACATGACTGATGATGTGATTGAAATGATGGTAAAATACGACAACATTTGTTCGCACATTCATCTTCCTGTTCAGTCAGGAAATACAGAAGTTTTAGCAAAAATGAATCGTGGATATTCCAGAGAATGGTATTTGAATCGCATTGAAGCAATACGTAGAATTTATCCTGAATGTGTTATCACAACTGATATTATCGCAGGATTTTGTGGCGAAACGGAAGAGCAACACCAAGATACCTTGAGTTTATTAGATGAAGTTGAATTTAGTTTTGCTTACATGTACACGTATTCTGAGCGACCAAAAACATTGGCAGAACGTAAATACGAAGACGATGTTCCTGAAAAGGTAAAAAGTAGAAGGTTGACTGAGATTATCGATAAGCAATTGCAATATGCTTTGAAAGTAAATCAACAACAAATAGGACAAATTCAAGAAGTTTTAGTTGAAGGAACCTCTAAAAAATCACAGGAGGAATTGGTAGGAAGAAATTCCTCTAATATAAAAGTTGTTTTCCCAAAAAGCAATTTTGAAAAAGGGATGTATGTGAAAGTGAAAATTGTTTCATGTACATCAGCTACGATGATTGGGGAATTGGTTTGATTTAATTTTTTTAGTCACAAAGGCACAAAGTTTACACAAAGAGCACAAAGTGAAAAAATAAAACATTAACTATTAAAAAATAATTCCTAGTGAACCTCGTGTTTCCTTAGTGACTTCGTGTCAAAATGAGTTTTACAAAGTAAACGAATGATAAAAAAATAAAAACAATGACAGAAAATAAAATTTCAGAAATAGTATTTGATTTAGGCTTAAAAATTCACAGAACTTTAGGTCCAGGTTTACTTGAAAGTGCTTACGAAGAATGTTTATTTTATGAATTAGATAGATTTGGTTTTGAAGTTGAAAGACAAAAATATCTACCTTTAGTTTATGAGGATATAAAGTTAGAAAAAGGCTATGTTGTTGATATTATGGTTGAAAAGAAAGTTATAATTGAATTAAAAGTAGTTAAAGAATTGAGCGATTTACATAAAGCACAATTATTAACATATTTAAAATTAAGTGATTGTAAATTAGGCTTGTTGATTAATTTCAATTCGACCTTATTTAAAAGTGGAGTAAAAAGAGTTATTAATGGATATTTGGATTAAATAAAATCTCTTTGTGAAACTCGTGTTTCCTTAGTGCCTTCGTGTCAAAATGAGTTTTACAAAGTAAACGAATGATTAAATGAATATACAACAAATAAAACAACGTTTCGGGATAATCGGTAATTCACCGCAATTAAACCGTGCTTTAGAAGTTGCAGCTCAAGTTGCTCCAACGGATATTTCTGTTTTAGTAACGGGAGAAAGTGGTACAGGAAAAGAAATTATTCCGCAAGTAATTCATCAAATGAGTTCCAGAAAACATGGCGAATACATTGCTGTAAACTGTGGTGCAATTCCTGAAGGTACAATCGATTCTGAATTATTTGGGCACGAAAAAGGTTCATTTACAGGAGCTGTTGGTGGTCGTGATGGATATTTTCAAGTAGCAGATGGAGGAACAATTTTTTTAGATGAGGTTGCTGAACTTCCAATGCAGACACAAGTGCGACTTTTACGTGTTTTAGAAACAGGAGAATTTATAAAAGTAGGTTCTTCAAAAGTGATTAAAACGAACGTGCGTGTTGTTGCTGCTACAAATGAAAACATGGGACGTGCGATTCAAAGTGGGAAATTTAGAGAAGATTTATTGTACCGTTTGAGTACTGTTCCGATTCAACTTCCAGCCTTGAAACAACGAAAAGACGACATTCACTTGTTATTCAGAAAATTTGCGATTGATTTTGCAGATAAATACAGAATGCCAGTCATAAAACTAACTGATGACGCCGTTCATATTCTTGAAAATTATACTTGGCCAGGAAATATCCGTCAGTTGAAAAATTTAGTGGAACAAATTTCGGTTATCGAAAATAAAAGAGAAATTGATGGAATGCTTTTAAATTCGTACATTCCACAAGTTGATCCACATTCTTCAGGTTTGATAAAAACGTCGGAAGCTGATAATTTTTCAGAACGTGAATTGATGTATAAATTTCTTTTTGACATGAAAAGTGATTTGTCGGATTTGAAAAAATTGGTTGCAGAATTAATTAATCATGGAAGCGAATTTAAGTTAAATCCTGATCAAGCTGCAATGATGAATCGTGTTTACAGCGATATTGTTCCAGCAAACGAAAAAGCAAATTTACTTCCTACACCACTTCCAAAAGAAGAATTTCATCACAATGAAGTAAATTATGCTCAAGATTTTCAAGAGCATGAAGAAGTAGAAGAATCACTTTCTTTAGAAGACAGAGAAAAAGAATTGATTGAAAAGGCTCTAACAAAACACCGCGGGAAACGAAAATATGCTGCTGAAGAATTAGGTATTTCTGAGCGTACACTTTATAGAAAAATTAAAGAATTTAACTTGGAAGGTTAATGAATTATTTAAAAAAAATAGCTTTAAGTTTTGGATTTTTACTTGTTCTAAGTTCATGCTGGCCAACAAGTATTTCTTTTAAGGATAAAGGTTCTATGCCCGAAGAATGGCACTTTTTTTCTGTGAAAACATTAGAAAATAATGCTCCAAATTCTCCTTTGAGTTATCCCGCAAATTTATCGGAAGCCATAAAAGATGGGGTTCAAAATAATACGCGTTTGAAGTTGAATTCAGGAAATGTAAGTACTTCTGAAGTTCAAATCGAAGGAGTAATAACAAATTATGCAATTACTCCAATCGCGCTTCAAGAAGGAGATGTTGCAGCAAAAAATAGGTTAACCATTTCAGCAAGTTTTAGTATTTTTATCAAAAAACCGAAGGAAGATGAAATGAAATTGACGAGCACACGTTTTTTTGATTACGACAGTAACAGCGACTTTAACTCCGTTGAAGCCAATTTAATTGAGGAAATCAACAAGCAAATTGTACAAGATGTGATTAATAAACTTTTATCGAATTGGTAATTTTTTTAGACTTTAAGACATAAGATAATAGACATAAGACTTTAGGAAATAATTATGAATACAGATATTTTACTTCAAAAAATTAAAAACCCACATTTAATTGAGCAAACGGACATTGCTTTGTTGAAGAATTTGTCTGATAAATATCCGTTTACCCAGCTTTATCCAATTTTATATTTAAAAGCACTTTCTCTACATAAAAATTTACTTTTTGAAGATGAATTAAAAAATTACGCTTACAGAATTACGGATAGAACAAAACTTTACGATTTAATTTATTCTTTTGAAACTTCGACTAGCTCAGTTTCCTACGAGGAAGAAGCATTTGTTTCTGATGAAATTGTCATTGAAGAAGAAGTAAAAATTGAATCAATAGCTCCAGAAGTTGAAACAGTCGAAGAGATTTTAACAAAAGAAACTGTTGTTGAAAACGAGGAGCATATCGAATTTGAAACTACAGAAAAAGCTTCAAATGAAGCTGTAAATGTAGCACATGAAGACTTTTTAGAAAAAGAGATTTTATCAAATATTATCGCTTCTTCATATTCATTGGAGATGGAGCAAAGTGTGGATGAAGAAATTCAAGAAACAAAAACTCCTCACGTTGACATCCATGAAAGCCGAAGTTTTTCTTCTTGGTTATCAATTCCATCAGAAAAAACGAGCGAATCAATTACAGTTTCAAAGAAAATCATCGATGACTTTATTCAAAATGAAAAACCTATTGAAAAACCTAAAACGGAATTTTATTCTGCACCCAAAAAAGCCAAAGAAAGTGTTAGCGACGACAGATTAATTTATACCGAAACTTTAGCGAATATTTTTGCTTTACAAGGAAATTATCCGAAAGCAATTGTGGCTTTTGAACAGTTAAAATTGACTTCGCCAGAAAGAGCAGACTTTTTTGAGCAAAAAATTAAAGAATTCAAGAAAAAAATCAATTAAAAACGCTTTTCAGATAATTATCCTTGACATTAAGATAAAAAAAGCGTTACTTTGCACAAAATTAGCATTAAAAATCATCAAAATAGAATTATAAATGACAACTTTATTATCAATCATCATCATTTTAGCTAGTATCTTATTAGTTTTTATCGTATTCATTCAAAATCCAAAAGGTGGAGGTTTATCTTCTGATTTTGGTGCTGCTTCGCAACTTGGTGGAGTTCAAAAAACAAATGATTTCGTTGAAAAATCTACTTGGACTTTGGCTACAGTAATCGCAGTTGTGAGTATCATGCTTACAATTATGAAAACTCCTGAGAAACCAAAAATGATTGAAGAGCCAGCAACTGAACAAGGTCCACAAGATGGAAAACCAGCTCAGCCAGCAAAATAAGCTTAGATAAATATTTATTTAAAAGTCAATAAGTTTTTCTTATTGACTTTTTTTGTGCTCAAATTTCAAAAAAGTTTTATATTTATTGCATGAAATTAACAATTAGCCTTTTATTACTTTTCAATTTTTTTGTTTCACTTTCGCAAGAAAGCTATGGAAGTTTGCATAGTAATTACATGCCAACAAACTCTGTTTTGATTAATCCTTCGTCCATACTTGACGCCAAAACTAGAATTGATATTAATATCGCTTCGATTGGTACTTTTCTCATGAACAATATGGCTTTTTTGGGCAACACGAGTTTAGTTTCTTATATCGACGACAAAGATTATGAGCGGAATTTAGATTTTACAATAGATAATACAAATAGAAAAAACCACCTTTACAATCGCATCAATTTCCAAGGTCCAGGATTTGTTTTTAGTCAAGGAGATCATGCTTTTGGTCTGGGTTTAGGTGTTAAAAGTTACAACGATGTAAGAAATGTTCCTCAAAAAGTTATGGAGGCAATTTCAAGCTCTGAAATTCCATTAAACGAAGCTTTCAGAGCTAAGAAAATGGCTTTTACAAGTATTACTTACGGAGATATAAAATTGAGTTATGCACATACTTTTTATAAGAAAAAAAGGAAATTACTGATGGGAGGTATTTCTTTGAGTAAATTTATTCCAATTCAAGCTTTTGCTTCAAAAGTTGACTTGCTAGAATTTCAAGTTAATAGTGATTCAACTGGTTTTGTGGGGAGTATGAATTCAAATACGTCAATTTTATCGGCAAGAAGAGGTGTTTTCTCTAGTGGTTTTGGAATAGATTTAGGTTTTACCTATCAACGAATGAAATATGAAGCTTACAATTATTATCCAAATTCTCCCAAAAGTAATTGCCGAAAAGTGTATTATTTGTACAAAATCGGAGCTTCCATCATGGATATTGGTAAATTAAAATTTCAACAAGATGATTTAGATTTCGAAGGTGTTGAAGCGAGTAATTACAATTGGAATCGAGAAACAACAAGCGATTTAGATATAAATTTCATCAATCAATTTTACGAAGTGAGCACGGATGATGAATCGACAGCGTTTATTAAAAATCTACGAAAAGTCCGTTTGCCAACTTATTTTTCACTTCAAGGAGACTACAACGTTTGGGGAAATAGATTTTACTTAAATTTAACTGCCGTTCAACGCATGCCTTTGGGAAGAAAATCATATGGTGTTTTGCGAGCAAATTCACTCTGTTTGACTCCACGCTATGAGACAAAATTTTTAGAATTTGCTCTGCCTTTAAGTTTGTACGAATATAAAACTCCACAAATAGGATTTACAATGCGATTGTGGTTTTTAACGATTGGAACAGATAAATTGATGACTATTTTAGTTGATTCGGATGTGTATGGAGCTGATATTTATTTTGCCTTAAAAGTTCCAATTGTGTATCATCCAAAATGTAAAAATGGAAAACTTGATCGTTTTAACTATTATCCAAAAATTTTCAAACGAAATCGAAATGGGTGTAAAATGAACTTGTGATTTTTTAACATTTTTTTGAAAACTATAAACTTTTTTGAAACGTTACTATTAAATAAAAAAGACTTCCGAAAATTTGATTTTTTTAGGCGAGCAAGATTTTGAAAAGGGAGTTTACTCATGTAAATGAGCATTTTAAAATTGCAGTTCAACGACAAAAAAACTATTTTTTGAAATCTGTAAAATGTTTAACTATGAAAATTTCAGCAATATTAATTAGTTCGCTATGTTTTTCTATTTTTGCTTGTTCAAACACAGACATAGAAAATACGACAAAAAATGTTTCAGATGGAGCAAATTCAAAGCATATTGTAAAATCTTTAAATGAATGGAAAATGGAATTAAGTGATGAAGAATACAGAATTACACGTTTAAAAGGAAC
The DNA here is from genome assembly GCA_040386975.1 of Bacteroidota bacterium. GTDB lineage: Bacteria > Bacteroidota > Bacteroidia > Flavobacteriales_D > Crocinitomicaceae > M2408. The sequence continues at coordinate 133,345 of JAZKEO010000007.1, forward strand.
AGAAAGAGCTTTTACAGGTAAATATTGGAATCACCACGAACGCGGTGTTTACAACTGTGTTTGTTGTGGAAATCCATTGTTCTCTAGTGAAACAAAATTTGATTCAGGAACCGGATGGCCAAGTTTTTACGATATTGTTTCAAAAGAGAATGTGGCAGAACACAAAGACAGACAATTTGGGATGATTCGCACGGAAGTTGTTTGCAGTAAGTGTGACGCACATTTAGGGCATGTATTTGAAGATGGACCAAAACCAACGAAATTAAGATATTGCATCAATTCCGCTTCCTTAAAATTTGACGATTTAAAAAGTGCAGAAAACAACGATAAAAAAATAAACACAATGGATAAAGATACAATCAAAGAAGCAACTTTTGGTGCTGGATGTTTTTGGTGTGTGGAAGCTTGTTTTGCGGATTTAGAAGGTGTAATTTCAGTTACTCCAGGTTATTCTGGAGGTCAACGTAAAAATCCAACGTATGATCAAGTTTGTTCAGGAGGAACAGGACACGCAGAAATAGCTCGCATTGTTTACGATGAATCGAAAATCACGTTTGAAGAATTATTGGAAGCTTTTTGGTTTGTACACGATCCAACAACCTTAAACAGACAAGGAAATGACATCGGAACACAATACCGTTCTGTTATTTTTTACCACGATGAAAATCAAAAAGAATTAGCTTTGAAATATAAGAAAAAGCTAACAGATGAAGGAGTTTGGGATAAGCCCATTATCACAGAAATTTCTCCTTTGATAAATTATTATCCAGCGGAAGCTTACCACAACGATTATTATGCTAAAAATCCAGAAAACGCCTATTGTCAAGCAGTTGTAAGACCGAAAGTGGAAAAATTCAGAAAGGTTTTTGCTAAAAAGTTAAGTACGAAATAATATTAAAATTGAGAGGTGAAATTAATGAAATCGATAACCTTATATTTAATCATATTAATTACTTTAATTATTACCTTATTTGTTGGGCTTGGAGATAAAATAATATTTGCTAAATCAGGAGTTGAAAGAATCATTCCAATTATTTTAATTTTCATAGGAATTCCATTTTCTTTATATAAAGTACTGATAAAAATTCAAGATAGCAGGAAGAAAGTTGCAAATATTACTGCTTTAAGTGTCATTATTTTAGGATTGTCTTTTGGACTTTGGAGTAAATATTTGTCAGAAAACGATTTCAAGCAATATGGAAAAACAATAATTGGAGAAGTTGTCAAAAGAGAGTGGACAACAGGAAATAAAGCAGGTCATTGGGTGTTAACAGCATCTTTTCGATATAATTCAAAAAAGTATTTGACTTTTTCAAAAGATGAAATGACAAGGAAATATAATTTATATGATAAAATTTTAGTTAGATTCTCGAAGAGAAATCCCGAAAATAATGAAATAATATTAGAAAAATAATCATTTATTATATCCTTTTTCAATTCATTAATAGTATTTTTACAGCATGACAAACAACGATATTTTACGACGTCTTCGTTATACATTCGATTTCAGTGATGATAAAATGATTGCGATTTTTGCTTCTGCTGATTGCGAAGTTACCCGAGCACAAATTAGTGATTGGATGAAAAAAGACGACGATGAAAGTTACAAAAGTTTGCACGATGTAAATTTCGCTAGTTTTTTGAATGGTTTTATTAATTTAAAACGAGGAAAACGAGAAGGCGAACAACCCGTTCCAGAAAAAACATTGAATAACAACATCATTTTCAGAAAATTAAAAATTGCCCTCGATTACAAAGACGATGATATCATTGAAGTGTTGAAATTACAAGATTTCAGAATTAGTAAACACGAATTATCTGCTTTTTTTAGAAATCCAAGTCACGGACATTACAGATTGTGTAAAGATCAAATTTTACGCAATTTTGTTTATGGTTTGCAGAAGAAATATAGGGATACTGAACAGGCTTAATCTAATCGTGTCTTTCTCCTTCAATCACTTTAAAAACGTGTAAAGCGTGAGGAAAAAGTGCATCCATCGATTCTTTCACAGCAGATAATGAACCTGGTAAAGTTAGAATCAAACTGTTATTTTTCATTCCAGCAACTCCTCTTGAAAGAAATGCGTAAGGCATACGGTTTTGACCGTAATTCCGAGCTAATTCCATCAAACCAGGGATTTCTCTATCCAAAAGTGGTTTAACAGCTTCTGGTGTCACATCGCGTGGCGAAAGTCCCGTTCCTCCCGTTAAAATGATTAAATCAATCTTGTTTTCAACCGCTTTTAAGACTTCTTGCTGAATTGCTTGAATTTCATCGGCAACAATTGCATAAGAACTCGTTGAAATTTGGAATTTTTCTAAAACTTTCGATATTTCTTTTCCTGAAAAATCTTCTTTTTCTCCTTTTGAAATGGAATCGGAGCAAACAATTACAGCTGCTTTTAAATGTGGAAACATGTTTTTAGAAAAATCAGATTTCCCCCCTTTTTTCTCAAGTAATTTTATGGAATGAATTTCAATTCCTTTGTCAATTGGTTTAAGCATGTCGTACATCGTCAAAGCAACAACTGAAACGCCGTGCATGGCTTCAACTTCAACTCCTGTTTTGTAAATCGTGTGAACTTCCATGTTTATAAAAACATCTAAACCGTCAATTTTATATGAAATTGCAGTGAATTCAACGGGTAAAGGATGACAATCAGGAATCATGTCGCTTGTTCGTTTTACTGCAAATAAACCAGCAGTTTTTGCCATTTCAAATACATCGCCTTTGGGAACAGTTTTGTTTACGATTGCATCGATTGTGGCTTGCGAACTTACTTTTAAAGTTGCTTGAGCGATTGCTTTTCGAAGTGAGTTTGATTTATGTGTTATGTTTACCATGTTGTTTTATAAAATATTCTTTTTCCAAGTGAATGTTTCATCTTCAAAAACTTCCTTACCAAAAATAGGGATTTTATGTTTTATTTCCTCAACCAAATCCCGACAAGCGTCAAAAGCATCTTTCCGATGTTTGGAAGAAACGAATACAAAAAGACAAATTTCACCAACTTTAACCAATCCTTTGCTGTGATAAACGTGTAAACAAGATAAATTATATTTTGAAAACATCGTTTCTCGAATTTCGCTTAATGTTGAAATCGCCATTTCTTCAAAGCTAGAGTAATCAATTGCGATAACTTCCTTGCCTTGAATTAAATCATTTCTAACTTGACCTAAAAAAATATCGTGAGCACCAATGTTCGTTTTCGAACTGTGTTTAGCAATGCTATCAGCAATAAATTGTGGCGAAATCGCTCCGTCAATAAAAAAAGTTGATTTTTGACTCATGAATATTCTGTATGAAATGTAAAAGTAAAGAAAGTTCTTTATTTAAGCATCAAAAATTATTTTTGGATTAAAGCAAATGTTTTATTACTTTCACTTTTTTAAAATTTTAATAAAAAGGTATTTTTAGAAGTCCCGTAATTCATTTCATATGCAAGATAAAATTTCATTTATATTAGACGATAAAATTGAAACCATTGAATTTGGTAAAGAACATAAACCAACCGATACCGTTCTAAATTATTTGCGTAAAAACCCTTGTCATAAAGGTGTGAAAGAGGGTTGTGCCGAAGGAGATTGTGGGGCTTGTACGGTTGTGTTGGCGGAATTGAATAGTGAGAATAAATTACATTACAAAGCAATTGATTCTTGTTTGGTGTTTTTGCCGATGTTGCAAGGAAAACAATTGATTACCGTTGAAAATCTTTCAACAAAAGAGAATCAAGAGGAAATTTTACACCCAGTTCAAGATGCTTTGGTTAAAGTGAATGGAAGTCAATGTGGTTTTTGCACTCCAGGAATTGTGATGTCTATGTTTTCTTTATATAAAAATAAAAACAATCCGTCGAAAGAAGTCGTTGAAGATGCTTTAACTGGAAATTTATGTCGTTGCACGGGTTACAAACCGATTATCGAAGCAACAATTCAATCTTGTGTAAATGATGGGAGAGATCATTTTTCAACTGATGAAAAAGCTGTTACAGATTTATTGAATGAGATTAAAAATTCAAGTCAATCGATTGATATTAAGACTGAAAAACAGGAATATTTTCAACCATTGACAAAAAAAGAAGCTTTAGATTATAAAGAAAAATTTCCTGATGCCATTGTAACGAATGGCGCGACAGATGTTGCTCTTCGTGTCACAAAAAGACATGAATTATTAACGCAAATCATTGATTTATCGCATGTTGATGAATTGAAAAAATGTGTTGTTTCAGAATACGTCATCAAATTTGGTTCTGGAATGTCCTTGGAAGATGTAAAACGAGTTTCAGAAAAAGAATTACCAAGTTTACACGATAATTTAGCTGTTTTTGGATCAAAACAAATTCGTGAAATTGGTACGATAGGAGGAAATGTTGGTTCAAGTTCGCCAATTAGTGACACTTTGCCTTTGTTGATGGTTTACAATGCCGACATTAAGTTACAAGATTCAAAAAGTGACCGTTTGGTAAACATGAACGATTACATTTTAGGCTACCGTCAAACGGCAAAAAAAGCAAATGAATTGATTACAAAAATCATCATTCCACGACCAAATCCAAAAACTCAGATTAAATTTTATAAGATATCAAAACGAAAAGATTTAGATATTTCTACTGTTAGTGCGGCTTTTTCTCTTCTTTTAAATGGAAATTTAGTTGAGGAAATTAAAATCGCTTACGGTGGAATGGCGGCTGTAACAAAGCGGGTGATTAAAGCTGAGAATTATTTGATTGGTAAACCTTGGGATAGAGAATTTGTTGAAAAAGCAATGGAAATTATTGGAGATGAATTTACACCACTTTCAGATGCTCGATCAGGTGCGGAGTTTAGAACAAGCGTTTCTAAAAACTTGATTCTGAAATTTTGGGATGAAACGAAATTGGATTGAAATTTTAAAAGAAATTATTTATTTTTCTAAAATCTCAGTTCCCTTTTCGAGTAATAATTCTTGTGCCTTTTTAATTGTAATTCTTTCCCCCAAGAAATAAGCAGAAACATATGCATCAGGGAAAATACCTGTTTTTCTTATTTCCGACCATTTTTCATAAGCATCTTCGTAATTTTGAAAAATGTCAATACTATAACGTGTTAATTTATCGGGAGTAATTGCAATTAAAACTTTACCAAATTTCTTAAACTTATTGTTTTTAATTGCTTTTTGATACGCTCCAATTTGAACCGTGAAAAATAAACCTTGTACAAATTCGCCTGTTTCTAATACTTTGATATCATTTTGATTGCTTGAAATGGATTCAATGTAGGCAACACGATTGTGTTTTATTTTTAATGATTCTTTTTCAGGTAAAACAGCTTTTTTGATACCTTCCCCAATTGCAAAAATTCTATCGGCAGAAATTCCTTTTAAAACAAGAGCTTCACGAATTGTGTTCGCTCTGTTAAGTGATAATTCTTGGGTGTAAATTGAATCTCCGAAATTATCCGTATGTCCATAAATAATTATTTTACGACTACTATTTTCGAGCATACATTTTGCTATGGAATCGATAACTTCATCGTAAATATCCAAAAGAGCAAATCTTGCTTTATTGAACACAAAAACTGGAAATTCATTTAAGTAGCAATCAAAAGTGATTTCTGGTTTTGGACAGCCTTGAAATTCAGTTAAACCAAATTCTTCCGGACATAAATCATCATCATTTAAAATACCATCTTTATCTAAATCTTTATTTACAAAAATTGTTGAATCAATTTTTGGTTCGAAAATAGAATCTCTCACTTTAATTTCTTCTTTGAAATTCCAATCTAAATGCGTTTTATTTTTTCCAATATAATATGCCATTCCAGCAGAAATATTAGCAACCATACCAAATTTATTGTAGGAAGAATTTCTAAAATCAAAGTTGTATTTTTGATTAATTACATTCACAAAAGTTAAGTCAAAATTTAATGCAACTTTATCACTCAATTTGATTTGAGGACTTAAGCCCATTATTAAGTTCATTTTTGCTTCAGAAATTCGATTTTTTGAGTCCGTTACTGTTGAACTATCACCACTTATTAGGGTAAAACCAATTCCCCCATGAGCAATGAATCCTATTCTTTTTGTCCAATCAGAGAAACGTAAAATTTTCCCAACATTAATAATTCCTTGTATATTAGTTCTGTATGAAAAAGTCTGAAACTCCCAGCTTTCTTTGAAAACCCCGTATTCATCATTTTTAAAGCGGTCAAAACCAAAGTCTACTTTTGCCCCTATGTATTGATTTAGCATGAATCGAGAGCCTAAATCAGCATGAACGAAACCAAAATAATTGGCGTAATAATTTTCTGAGATGTTTGAGAATGGAGTAGTTGAGCCCAAATTCATTTCAACAGAAAATTTATTTTGTTTTTTTGTATTTTGAGAAAAACTTGTTGAAAAGGCAAATATAACTATAAGTAATAGCAATATTCGATTTAGAAGTTTTGATATTTTATTATTTTGACTCATTTTTCCAATCAAAATGTTCATCCTTTTCACCCAAATACCAAGTTAGTCCAGTTGAAATATTAAATAACATTCCATCAAATCCCTGTCTTTTTCCAGATGTGTTCATGTCAAAAGCAAAAGTTTGAAATAGATGAGCGATGAAATTTAAATCAAGATTTGCAACAAGGTATTCGTTGATTTTGTATTGAGTAGTAGCTCCAGCCGTAACATTTATCATAATGTCAGAAAAATCATTTTTCCAATTAATATTTTTCAAGGTTTTTTTACTTTGAAGAATTGAAAATCCACTTCCTCCATGAAGTAGAAGTCCCAATTTAGGAGAATATTTTTGAAGGTGGATCATTTTTCCTAAATTGACAATTCCTTCAAGTGTTGTTCTGTAATAATATGATTTACTGTAAAAATTAGAGTCATTTAAGGAAAAAAGATCACTTTCAAATTTAAATTGACTTACATTGAAAACTGCTTTAATTCCAGCTAAATCATTTAACATGAAGCGTGATCCAATATCGAAATTTATATTTTTGTAAATAGGAGACTTGAAATCGCGAGTTAATGGATAGATTGGCTTCATTATTCCAGCATTAATTTCAAAGGAAACACGATTGTATTCATTATTTTGGCAAAAAATAAGTGTTGACAAAGAAAGGCTGAAAACGAGAAAAAATAATTTCATTAAGTTTAACTTATGCTAAATTTAAAAGCAAAGATAATGTTTTTCTTTTCAATAAATAAGAATTTATATCTTTGAAAAAGAAAGTTTTAAATTAAATAATAGAAGTTGGATAATTCAAAAGATACTTTTTGGTTTGCAGTTTATACAAATCCGAGAGCGGAAAAAAAAGTGTACGAAAGAATTACACACCTCAAGTTCAATGCATACTTGCCATTAATCTCTACACTTAAAATTTGGAGTGATAGGAAGAAGAAAGTAAGTATTCCATTAATTCCGTCTTATGTTTTTGTTTTTTGTAAAAAAGAGGAATTAATTAAAGTTTTATCTCTTCAAGGTGTTGTAAAAATTTTAACTTTTAAAGGAGTTCCTGCTATAGTTAAACAGCACGAAATTACGAACATGAAAATTCTTTTACAGGATTTTGATCAAGTAGAAAGTTATGAACAAATTAGTATTTTAAAAGGTGAAAAAGTGGAGGTAATTAATGGACCGTTTCTTGGTCTGATTGCACAAGCAATTGATTACCAAGGTAATTATCGTTTAGTTGTTGAACTTGAGGTTTTTAAACGTTTCCTAACTGTTAATGTGCCAATTTCATTTGTTCGTAGATTTTCTGAATAAATTCATTATTTTTGTTGCAAGTGTGTAATTTACACTTATCTAAGTGCTTAGTTATGTGAATTCATGTGACTAAGGATGGCGAAGCCATGCAGAATGCAGAAAAAGTAAATTGAAAATGAGAAAAATTGCATTAATTACGGGAATAACAGGTCAAGATGGAGCATATTTAGCAGAGTTTTTGTTGAATAAAAATTACATCGTTCATGGAATAAAGCGCAGGTCATCGAGTTTTAATACAGATAGAATTGATCATTTGTATCAAGATCCTCATGTAAACCAGCAGAATTTTATTTTACATTATGGTGATATGACGGATTCAACGAACCTAATTCGCATCATTCAAGAAGTACAGCCAGATGAGATTTACAATTTAGCAGCAATGAGTCATGTTCAAGTATCTTTTGAAACAGCTGAATATACTGCTAATGCAGATGGTCTTGGAACTTTACGTCTACTGGAAGCAATTCGAATTTTAAATTTAGAGAAAAAAGTAAAAATTTATCAAGCATCAACTTCTGAATTATACGGAAAAGCGCAAGAAGTTCCGCAAACTGAAAAAACGCCTTTTTATCCACGAAGTCCTTATGCTGTAGCAAAAATGTATGCCTATTGGATTACAGTAAATTACAGAGAAGCTTACGGAATTTTCGCTTCAAATGGAATTTTATTCAATCATGAATCTCCTGTTCGAGGCGAAACGTTTGTGACACGAAAAATTACCCAAGCCATTTCCAAAATTGCTTTTGGTTTACAAGATAAAATGTATCTTGGTAATTTGGATGCTCAAAGGGATTGGGGGCATGCGAAAGATTATGTGCGCATGATGTGGATGATTCTCCAAGCCGAAGAGGCGGAAGATTGGGTAATTGCTACAGGTAAATCGACTTCTGTTCGAGATTTTGTTAAAATTGCGTTTTCAGAAATCGGAGTTGAATTAGACTTTGTTGGGAAAGGGATTGAGGAAAAAGCTTTCGTCAAATCTTGTTCAAATGAAAAATACATGCTTGAAATTGGAAAAGAAGTTTTAGCAATTGATGAACGCTATTTCAGACCAACAGAAGTAGATTTATTGATTGGAGATGCGAGCAAGGCTAAAAATAAATTAGGCTGGATTCCTGAATATAATTTGAAAGACTTGGTGAAAGAAATGGTTTCAGCTGATTTACTTCAAGTTGAGAAAGAAATGTATTTAAAAAATGGTGGCTTTACATTGAAAAACTATTATGCATAAAAGTGCCAAAATTTTCATCGCTGGTCATTCTGGAATGGTGGGTTCTGCTTTCATGCGGAAACTATACTCCTTGGGTTTTGAGAAAATTATTACACGAAATTCAAGTGAATTGGATTTAACTTGTCAAACTGAAGTAGAAAAATTTTTCGAAGAAGAAAAACCCGATTATGTGATTTTAGCTGCTGCAAAAGTCGGTGGAATAAGAGCTAACAATGAATATCGAGCAGATTTTATTTACGAAAATTTGATGATTCAGTCAAATGTTATTCATCAGGCTTACAAAAACAAAGTGAAGAAGTTATTATTTTTAGGAAGTTCATGTATTTATCCTAAAAATGCTCAACAGCCTTTAAAAGAAGAATACTTATTAAGTGGAAAATTAGAACCAACAAACGAAGCGTATGCCTTGGCGAAAATTGCTGGAATAAAGTTGTGTGAAAATTACTTCCGTCAATACAACTGTGATTTTATTTCAGTCATGCCGACAAATATGTTTGGCCCTAATGATAATTACAACTTTCAAAAATCTCACGTTTTGCCAGCTTTAATGCGAAAAACTCATTTAGCTAAAGCACTTGAAAATAAAAAATGGGATCTAATTAGAAAAGATTTAAAGCAAATTTTGACAGAAAATGAATTGATTCTTGAACTGGAAAAACAAGGAATTAGACACGATGCTGAGTCACAAGTTGAGATCAAATTATGGGGAACAGGAGAGGTTTTTAGAGAGTTTTTGCATGTGAATGATTTTGTAGAAATGTCTTTACTACTTTTTGAAAAAGTGGAAGCAAAACACTTGTACGATGAATTAAAACAAACACATATTAACGTTGGAACGGGTAAAGATTTGTCAATTAAAGCCTTAGCACAATTAATTAAAGAAATTATTGGGTTTAAAGGGAAATTTACTTGGAGTTCAGACGAAATGAATGGAACCACAAAAAAATGTATGGACATAAGTTTGATGAAATCATTGATTTCTTTTGAACCAATGACTTTAGAAGAAGGTCTTCGTTTAAATTATTCGAATTATATAAATGAATAAAGATCAAGTAAATAACGAAGATTGGGACTTGGTAATTAAACCGACAAACTCGCTTTTTTCTTTGAAATTGAGAGATGTTTGGTCTTACCGTGATTTACTTTTTTTGATGGTTCGTCGCGATATTGTTTCATTTTACAAGCAAACAATTCTTGGTCCGCTTTGGTTTTTTATTCAACCTTTGATAACAACTGTTATTTACATGTTTGTTTTTGGGAATTTAGCCGGAATTAGTACGGATGGTTTGCCACAAATTTTGTTTTACATGACTGGAATCATCGCTTGGAATTATTTCTCGGAATGTTTGATAAAAACTTCCACAATTTTCAAAGATAATGCTCACATTTTCGGAAAAGTTTATTTTCCTCGTTTGGTGATGCCTTTGAGTTTGGTAATGAGTAATTTAGTACGTTTCGGAATTCAATTTATTCTTTTGATTGGAACATTTATTTATTTCATTGTTTTCAAAGACTTCGATTTTCATTTTTCATGGGCGTTATTTTTAATCCCACTTTTCATATTGTTAATGGCATTTTTAGGTTTGGGTTTAGGTATGATAATTTCTTCCATGACAACAAAATATAGGGATTTAGCTTTTTTGTTGAGTTTTGGCGTACAGTTATTTATGTATGCAACTCCCGTAATTTATCCTTTGAGTGTAGCTCCAGAAAAATACAAGGTAATCATTTTATTGAATCCGATGAGTACCATTACAGAAGGTTTTCGCTTTGCACTGCTCGGTAAAGGAGAGATTTCCTTAAATTCAATTCTTTACGTGTGTGTTTTTACACTCATTACTTTTTTTATTGGTTTAGTCATATTTAACAAAGTAGAAAAAAATTTCATGGATACGGTATGAGTATGGCTATCAAAATAGAAAATCTTTCAAAAGTATATCAATTAGGACAAATTGGTACAGGGACGATTTACAATGATTTGAAGCGTTGGTCAGCAAAAATTCAAGGTAAGGAAGATCCATTTTTGAAAATTGGCGAAAGAAACACACGTGATTCCAAAGGAAGTAACATTGTTTATTCCTTAAAAGATATTAATCTTGAAATAAACCAAGGTGAAGCTCTTGGAATTATCGGTCGAAATGGAGCAGGAAAAAGTACTTTACTGAAATTGATTTCAAGAATTACCTCGCCAAGTTCTGGTCAAATAAAAATCAAAGGTCGTGTTGCCAGTTTATTGGAAGTTGGAACAGGATTTCATCCAGAATTAACAGGAAGAGAAAATATTTTTCTAAACGGTTCTATTTTAGGAATGCGAAAAGCTGAAATCAAGCAAAAATTAGATGAAATAATTGATTTTTCTGGAGTTGAACGATACATTGATACACCAGTAAAGCGCTATTCTTCAGGGATGTATGTGCGTTTGGCTTTTGCTGTTGCTGCACATTTGGATTCTGAAATTTTGATTGTAGATGAGGTTTTGTCGGTTGGTGATGCGGAATTTCAGAAAAAATGTTTAGGAAAAATGAACGATGTTTCCAAAGGAATGGGACGAACGGTTTTATTTGTGAGTCACAACATGGGAGCAATAAAAACGCTTTGTACAAGAGGATTGGTTTTGGAAAATGGAGAACAAAAAATGGCTTCTGATATTTCAAGCTGCGTGAGTTTTTACCTTGGAGGAAATGATTTTGCTAACGAGAAATATTTTTCAAACATCAAATTAGAAAATGTTTTTACTTTAAATCGTATTTATCTAAACAATGAAAACAAAACAATTCAGGATAAACTAGATGAAAATGAGAGCATCGAGTTAAATACAAATATTACGATTCTCAGCGATTCTCCTGAAAAATATTGCATCACCTATCATTTATACAACGAAATGGGTGAAGCGTTGTTTTCATTTAGTAATGACGAAAATGTTGTTTTGCAGAAAGGTGAAAATGAATTAAAAACAATTTTTCCGAAACAATTTTTTCAAGCTGGAACATTTTTTCTGCATTTTTATTTTGTGTTTGAAAATCGCGAAGCCTTATTTGTTGAAAGCGATATCATGTCCTTCGTTGTTGTAGATGGAATGCGTGAATTAGGAATTTATATGGGAAAAGAACCAGGTTCAATTCGACCAAGTTTTGAATGGCAAAATAAAATAGTATGATTAACGTTACAAAAACATTTTTGCCACCACTGGAAGAATACACTGCTTTTTTAGAGCGTATTTGGGAAAGTAAATGGCTTACAAATCGAGGAGAATTGGTCTTGGAATTGGAAGAGAAATTGAAAAACTTTTTGAAAGTTCCAAATATCTTGATTATGAATAATGGCACGATTCCTCTTCAAATTGCACTTAAATTAGTGGGTGAAAAAAGTGAGATTATCACAACGCCGTTTAGTTATGTAGCAACTTCCTCAGCGATTGTTTGGGAAAATTGCACTCCCGTTTTTGTTGACATCGACTTAGAACATTTAACGATTGACGAGACAAAAATTGAAGAAAAAATTACTCCAAATACAAGTGCAATCTTAGCAACACACGTTTTTGGAAATCCATGTCATGTAGAGGCGATTGAAAAAATTGTTAAAAAGCATAAGTTGAAAGTGATTTACGACGGTGCTCATGCGTTTGGAGTGAATTATCAAGGAAAATCAATTTTTACTTACGGAGATATTTCAACCTGTAGTTTTCATGCCACAAAATTATTTCATACCGGTGAGGGTGGGGCTTTTTTTACGAATGATGCCGATTTATTGGATGAAGCTTTTCACAAGCATAATTTTGGACACAAAGACGAGTTGACTTTTTATGGCTTGGGAATTAACGGTAAAATTTCCGAATTGCAAGCGGCAATGGGTTTAGCTGTTTTTCCATATTTTTCTTCGATTTTAGAGGAAAGAAAACAAATAATTGCTTGTTATAGCGAAAAGTTGGATTGGAATAAACTCAAAACAATCAAAATCCGTGAAAACACAGAATGGAATTACAGTTATTTTCCTGTCATTTTTGAAAGTGAAGAGAAATTACTTGAAGTTCAACAAAAATTAAATGAAAAAGATATTTTCCCGAGAAGGTATTTTTATCCTTCTTTGAATACAATTGATTATTTGAAAAGTGGAAAAATGCCAAATTCAGAAAGTATTGCCAAACGCATTTTATGTTTGCCTTTATATCCAGGATTGAGTTTGGAAAATGTTAAATTTATAACAGGAATAATCAATGGAAAGTAAGAAGTTGGCAATTATGCAACCCTATCTTTTTCCATATATTGGCTATTTTCAGCTGATAAACGCTGTTGATACTTTCGTTATTTATGATGATGTGAATTTTATTAAAAAAGGCTGGATAAATCGAAACAATATTTTAGTTAATAATACAAAATTCCAATTTACATTTCCTATAAAATCGGCATCTCAAAATACCTTAATTAGGGATTTGAATTTTAATACTGAGATTTCAAATAATTTTCTTAAAACACTTAAATTAGCTTATCATAAAGCTCCAAATTTTCAACTATGTAATGAAATGTTTTCAGAGATTTTTTACTATTCTAAAACCAATTTGACTGAGTATATAGCCCATTCATTAAACATAATTTGTCAATATCTTGGAATTAAAACTCAATTTATGATTTCATCGGAAATTGAAAAAGATAAAAGTCTAAAAGGGGAACAGAAAATTATTGAAATTTGTAAAAAGTTAAATGCAACTCATTATATAAATCCAATTGGAGGATTAGAATTATATGATAAAAGTAAATTTTTTGATGAAAAAATCAAACTAAATTTTATTCAAACGAAAGGAATTAAATATCAACAGTTTGGGGATGAATTTGTTCCGGGGTTATCAATTATCGATGTTATTATGTTTAATTCGAAAACTGAAATTAGTGATTTTTTGCTTGATTACGATTTAAAATAAGAAAAATGAAGAAAATAAACTGGAATGAGTTTTGGATAAATTGGCGGAATATTGAATCAGAAAAAGAAGAAGATTTATTTTTCCAAGTAGGTAAGACAATTAATAAAATGCCTGTTTCGGAAGAGGTTTTTAATGAGGCTTTTGAGGATATAGTGAAAAAATTAGAACTTAAAAAAAGCGATTCTTTATTGGAAATGTGTTGTGGAAATGGTTTGGTTAGTCTGCCTTTAAGTTTACTTTCAAAAAAGATTTATGCCTTCGATTTTACTCCGCATTTAATAAACTCGGCAAAGAAATTTAAACAAGGAGAGAATATAGAGTATCTTGTTGGTGATGCTAAATCAGACTTTTTTAGTCTTTTTTCCTTTGAAGATTTACCACAAAAATTTTTAATGAATGACGCACTTGCTTATTTTACGCCTGATGATTTAAAATTAATAATTGAAAATATTGTCAATAAAACACCAACTTTTTTATTTTATTTAACAGGAATTCCCAATAATGATTTAAAATGGAATTTTTACAATACCGATGAAAGAAAAAAAAGGTATTTGGAATTGGAAGAAAAGAAAGATGATTTTTTTGATGGAATTGGACGATGGTGGAAAGTTGAAGAAATTCAAAAAATTGCCCAAGATTTGAATTTAAAATGTACGGTTCAAAATCAAAATTCCATCATTTCAAATTTTAGAATGGACGTACTTTTTGAAAGATAAATTTCAATGAAAAAGCCAACGCCAGAAAAAGTTGCCGTTTTTATGATTACATACAATCATGAGGGTTTTATTGCTCAAGCGGTAGAATCTGTTATGATGCAGGAAACAAATTTCTCGTATAAACTCTATATTGGTGAAGATTTTTCAAATGATGATACGAGAAATATTTGTATTCAGTTAAAAGAAAAATATCCTGAAAAAATTGAATTAATTTTGCACGAAAAAAACATTGGCTTGTTTGCAAACGAAAAAATAATATACAACCTTTGTTTTAATAGTGGAGCTCAATATATCGCAAATCTTGAAGGAGATGATTATTGGATTGACCCACTAAAACTTCAAAAGCAAGTAGATTTTTTGGACGAAAATCCTGACTTTTCGGCTTCTTACACAAATTCCTACGTTATAAATGAAGAAACAGGAGAAAAAGTAATTGCAAAAACTCAAATTTGGGATGTAGCTGAAACAAAAGACTTATTGGAGCACGATGATTTCCATAAAGATAATATACCTCTTTCTCCTGGGCATACTTCTACTTTTGTTTTTAGAAATAATGTAATAAAAGCTTATCCAGATTGGTTTTATCAAGTTTATGTAGGTGATTTTCCCATGTTTATCATCGCATCAAAATATGGAAAAGCGAAATTTTTAAATGAAATCACTTCTGTTTATCGTGTTCATGAAAATGGAATTTCAAGTAAAAACTTTCATTTTGAAAGTCATACCAAAGAACGAATATTCATTTATCAAAAATTAAATGAATATTTAGAAAAAAAACACGCCAAACAAATCAATACCTTGATTGCCAAACATTACATCAATTTATTGAAATTGTATAAAAAAAATAAAAAAATCACATCTTCAATAAATGCTCTATTTCAAATTATGTATTACGATTTTAAACTTTTGAAAAATATAATATGAAAATTGCAATCATTGGAGGTGGTGCAGTTGCTGAGATGTTTCATATCCCAGCAAGTATAGAACTTTTGGGAATAGAAAACGTTTATTTGATTGAAAAAGAAGAAAGTCAACGAAAAAAATTGATTTCAAAATTTTCATTAATTCATGTTTTTGAAAGCTACGAATCAAATTTAAATCAAGTTGATATAGTGATAATTGCAACTCCACCACATACGCATTTGCAGATTATTGCAGATTGTATTTCAAACAACATTCCTGTTTTATGCGAAAAACCTCTTGTGTTAAAAGCGTCTGAATGTGATGAGATAATCAAATTAAACACAAATAATGGTTTAATTGCTTTGTGTCACACTTACCGCTTTTTTCCTAATCGAAACGAAGTGAAAAGACTTTTAAAAGAGAATTTTTTTGGAGAAAACATTTTCGTTTCAATTCAAGAAGGAGATCCAACGGAGTGGCCTGTTATTTCTGGATATACTTTCAGAAAAGAATTAGTTCCTGGTGGAGTTTTACTTGATGGAGGAATTCATTCTTTGGATTTTTTATTGTGGTGTTTCGGAGAAGTAAAATCTCTTTCCTACGAAGATGATTCGCTTGGAGGAATTGAAAGTAATGCGGAAATAAAACTTGTTTTTGAAGAAAATACAAAAGCCATTTTTAGAATCAGTAGAACATGCTCTTTAGAAAATAAAATTACGATTTCAGGAGATAAAAATTCAGTAGAATTGGACATATTTGAGATGTCAAACATGAAAATAAATGGAATTGAAACTAAAATTGATTCTGAAAAAAAATACGATTGGTCAACAATAGCATCTTACCAATTACAAGATTTTATTGACTCAGTTTCATCTGAAAGTACTGTAAAATGTAGCTTAGAAGACGGAATAAAAGTTATAAATGTGATTGATTCTTGTTATTCAATTAAAAAAAATAAAGCTTTACTAAAAGAAGCACCTTTACCTGGACTTAGATTTTAATGATTTCGGATTTAAAAAATAAAAAAGTATTAGTTCTAGGGGGAACGGGTTTCATCGGAAGTCGTTTGGTAGAAAGACTTTGCCTTGAAGAACAAGCGCAAGTAACAGTAATGGTTAACTCTTGGTCGAAAGCGACGTGGGTAAGTCGTACAAATGCAACTTTGATTCAAGGGAATTTATTTGATGAAGCGAAACTTGAAGAAATTGTTGCCGATAACGAAATCGTTTTTCATTTCGTTGGTTTGGGCGGTTCTTACGAAGAAGCGATGAAAATTAATGTTCATGGTACACAAAATGTGCTAAATGCATGCTTGAAAAAAGGGGTTAAACGAATTATTTATTTAAGTAGTGTTGTAGTTCATGGAGCAGAAATTCCTTCAGATATGGACGAAGAACAAGCTTATCTCAAAACAGGAAACGCTTATGCGGATTCTAAAATTAAAGCGGAAAAATTAGTTTTAAATACAATAAACGAAAACGAAATTGAAGGAGTCATTATCCGTCCAACTTTTGTTTGGGGACCAGTTTCACCTTATTATACGATTGATATCATTCAACAAATGAAAAATAAAACCTTTGTTTTGGTTGATGATGGAAATGGAGCTTGTAACGCTGTTTATATTGATAATTTGATTGATTTATGTTTGATTTCTTCAACTCATGAACAAGCGAAAAATCAAGTCTTTTTAGCTTGTGATGGAGAAAAAATAACATGGGGAAGATTCTATGAATATTATGCAGAAATGTTAAGCAAAAAAATAACAGATTTTAAATCCATTCCATTGAAATCAAATTTCAATCGTAAATTTTTACTTGCTTCAAAACGAATGTTAGAAAAGCATAGGTTAAGTTTAACTTCAAAAATTAATAAAAGGAAATCAGATAAAACATTTATAGTTAAATTTACATTAAAAGCACCCCGAAAAGTTCTCAAAAAGATGATTTTTAAAATTGAGAAACTTCAGCCAGAAATGGATGAATGGGAATTAAAAACCTATTCATCTAAAGGATTCATCTCAATAAAAAAGACACTGAAAATGTTAAATTATTCACCTAGAATTAGTGTTGAGGAAGGAATGAAAAATTCTGAATTGTGGCTAAGAGATCAAAAGTTTATTTAGAAAAGTGGTTTCAGTTATCATTCCAACATATAATCGCGCAGAGCTCTTAGGTCAAACTTTAAGAAGTATTTTAGCATTAAAAACTTCCTGTGATTTATTTGAAATTATTGTTGTTGATAATGGCTCAAGTGATGAAACAGCTTATGTAGTAAAAGAATTTCAAGCTAAAACAGCTAATTTGTTCTATTTTTTTGATGAGATACCTGGTTTGCTGACAGGAAGACACCGAGGAGCAAACGAAGCAAAAGGAGATATCTTAAGTTTTATTGATGATGATGTAGAACTTTCTGAAACTTGGTTGGATACAATCATTGAAGTAATGGAAAATAATTCTAAAATTGAATTGTTAACAGGACCAAATTTACCTAAATTTGAAAGTCTGCAACCTGATTGGTTAAGTTATTTTTGGACTTATGAAAAATTTGGAAAACATTGTGGCTGGCTTAGTTTATTGGATTTTGGACAAGAAATGAAAGAAATTGATCCACACTATGTTTGGGGATTAAATTTTACGATTCGAAAAAACACTTTTTTGAAATTGAAAGGTTTTCATCCTGATAATATGCCGCAAGAATTTCAACTTTTTCAAGGAGATGGTGAAACAGGTTTGGCTTTAAAAGCAAGGAAACAAGGAATTAAAGCGTTTTATCATCCAAAAGTTGCCTTAAATCACTTTGTACCTACAAGTAGATTGACTTATGAATATTTTGAAAAACGTGCCTTTTATCAAGGTGTGGCTAATTCGTTTTCACATTTGAAAGGTGATGAACCAATAGAACAAAATAATAAAAATTTCAATGCATTTTTTGTTAAAAAAGTAATGAGAAAAATTGGAAATATTTTGAAAAATAACAACCAAATTAGCGTTCCTTTAGAGATTTTAAAGCTCAAAAAAAACTTGCATCAGAAACAAAATGAAGGTTTTGACTTTCATCAACAACAGTTTAATGAAAATCAGAAAGTGAAAAATTGGGTTTTAAAATCTGATTACTTAGATTATCAAATTCCTCAAAATGATTGAAAAAATAGTACATAATAATTTAGATTTAGCAATCATTATAAGAAACGATTTCCAAAAAGAGGGAATAGAGTTTTTTACAAACGATGATTCTTCACAACAATTGGGTTACATGAATCGCCCTGAAAATTACGTGATTGAACCACATCGACATAATATTATTCCACGTGCTGTTCACCTCACACAAGAAGTTCTGTTGATTAAAAGCGGTAAAGTTCGCGTGGATTTTTATGATAATGAACAACATTATTTGAAAAGTAAAATTTTGTTGAAAGGAGATGTGATTTTATTAGCTGATGGCGGACATGGTTTCAAAATGTTAGAAAAATCGGAAATGATAGAAGTAAAACAAGGGCCATACAATGGAGAAAGAGATAAAGTGCGTTTTGAAATGATTTCTGATGAACAAGTGATTTTAGACTGATGACTGAAAACTTTAATTTATACAGTAAATACTACGATCTAATCTATCAAGATAAAAATTATTTGGAGGAAACGAACTATGTTTCTCAAACTTTAAAAGAGTTTAATCCAAGTACTTCAGAAATCTTAGAATTGGGTTGCGGAAGTGGTAATCATGCAAAATTTTTAAGCAAAGAAGGTTTTTCTTTAACTGGAATTGACAGGAGTGAAACCATGATTTCTGAAGCAAAAGAGAAAAATATTCCAAATTTCACAGCTCATATAGGAGATATCACGAACTTTGATTTAAAGAAAAAGTTTGATTCAGTCATTTCCTTGTTTCATGTGATGAGTTATTTGACAAAAAATGAAGATTTACATGCTTGTTTTCAGAATACAAATAAACATTTGAAAAATAATGGAATCTTTTTATTCGATTGTTGGTTTACCCCAGCAGTTTATCATCTAAAACCAGAGTCAAGAGTTAAACAGTTTGAAAACGAAGAGATTAATGTTGAGCGAAGGTCTAAATCCATCATGGATTTGTCTGAAAACACGATTGACGTACATTTTGATATTCAAATTGAACACAAAAACTCGAGCGAACATTCATTTTTGCAAGAAAATCATCTGATGAGACATTTTTCATTACCAGAAATCGAATTTTTTGCTTCTCAATCAGGATTTAAAGTGCTGAGATGTGAAGAATTAATTAGCCGAAATGAAGCAAGTTTTGAGACTTGGGCTGTTTGTTTCATTCTTCAAAAAACACAAGAAATATGAAACCAATTCCAGTAAATACACCTTTGCTTTCGGGTAACGAATTGAAATACGTAACCGAATGTATTGAAACAGGCTGGATTTCAAGCGAAGGTCCTTTTATAGCTGAATTTGAATCTAAGTTTTCAAGCTATGTTGACCGCAAATTTGGAATTGCAGTTTCCAATGGTTCAGCAGCTTTAGATATTGCCGTGAAAGCCTTAGGTCTTGGTTCAGGTGATGAAGTCATTATGCCAACTTTTACGATAATTAGTCCAGCACAGTCTGTTGTCACTGCAGGAGCTCTTCCGGTTCTAATTGATTGTGAAATTGATACCTGGAACATGGACGTTTCTCAAATTGAAGCAAAAATCACTTCCAAAACAAAAGCGATTTTAGTAGTACACATTTATGGTTTACCAGTTGATATGGATCCAATTTTGGATTTATGTAAAAAATACAAGCTTTTTCTGATTGAAGATGCAGCGGAAATGCACGGACAAACATATAAAGGCAGAAAATGTGGAAGTTTTGGCGACATCAGTATTTTTAGTTTTTATCCAAATAAACACATCACAACGGGAGAAGGTGGAATGCTTGTTTGCAACGATGAAACTTTGGCTGAAAGATGTAAAAAACTGCGCAATTTAGCATTTGAACCGAATGGAAGACGTTTTGTCCACAATGAAATTGGCTGGAATTACCGCATGACAAATTTACAAGCGGCTTTAGGCATAGCTCAACTTGAAAAAATTGATTTTCACATTCAGAGAAAACATGAAATAGGACTAAAATATTGGTCTGCTTTACAAGATATAAAAGGATTTTCTTTACCCATTTTGAAAACAGATTTTGCAGAGAACATTTTTTGGATTTTTGGATTAGTTGCTGAAACTGAGCAAAAACAAGTTGAAATGCTTTCAAAATTAGCGGAAAATAAAATTGGAACACGCCCATTTTTTTGGTGTATGCATGAGCAACCTGTTTTTCAAAAAATGGGTTTATTTAAAAATGAATCTTACCCAAATGCGGAGAAAATAGCACGAAATGGATTTTATATTCCGAGTGGTTTAGGTTTAAGTGATGAGGAAATTGAAAAGGTAATTGAAGTGATGTTAAAATGAAAAATGTACTTTTTATAAATCCAAACAAGGACTTTTTTTCAAACCCAACATTGGTTTATTTATTAAAAGAATTTGGAAAAAAAGGATTGCAAATTCATTTGGTAATGCCCACACAATCAGTTGAATTACCGGAATCATTTTCAAACATAAAACATGTAAAGTTTAATACCTTTAATCTTACATGGCCTAAAAAAATCTGGAAATGGCTTCCAATAATTCGAGCTTATTTCAAGTTGATTTCTTATTGTAAAAAGAATGAAATTTCAACAATTATTGGAGTTGATCCTTACGGAATCATTATAGCCGGAAGATTAAAACGCTTTTTAAAACAAACTGAAATTCATTACATTTCTTTTGAAATTTTTTTCAGAGACGAATTAAAAAACTTCCC
This sequence comes from Bacteroidota bacterium, assembly GCA_040386975.1. Lineage (GTDB taxonomy): Bacteria > Bacteroidota > Bacteroidia > Flavobacteriales_D > Crocinitomicaceae > M2408. Next base: position 154,671 of record JAZKEO010000007.1, read on the forward strand.
AAAAGAGTTAATAATAAAAAAAAAAGAGATTAACTATTCTCATAAAGTTAGCACTTTAATCATACAAGATGAAATCAGGTTTAACTTACTTATTTCAGAAAATAACTTGGATGTGAAAAAACTAAAAACCTATTTTATTCCAGTTGCACCAGAAAAAAGCGTACTTAGTTTAGAAGAAAAAACTTATTGGAGAACCTTTTACAGAGAAAAATTAGGAATTGAAGACGACGAAATCGTCCTATTACACAGTGGAAGTGTAGCAAAATGGAGTGGAGGAGAACTTATTTTAGATGTTTTGAAAAGAGAATTACCCTCAAAAGTTAAAATTTTAGTACACAGTAAATTTCCTTTTAATTCATCGGAAAGCATACAAAATGAATTACTTGAATTAAAGGAAAAAGGAAAATCAGTTATTTTACACGATAATCCATTTTCAGATTATCAAAGCTATTTGCAATTTTTACAGGTTGCAGATTTTGGCTTAGCTTTATATCAACACGATGATTCATCCGCTTTTACTGGGAAAAACATCGAACACATTGGCTTGGCTTCTGGTAAATTTGCAACTTACATGAGTCAAGATTTACCAACAATAGTCACTTTTTCTGAAAATTTTGAAATCTTAAATCAAAAATACAATTTTGGATGTTTAATTCATAATTCAGACGATTTTTTCTCTGTCCTATCAACAATTGATAAGCAAATAATTGATAAATCAACTATTTCAGAACTTTATGAAAATGAATTGAATCCCAAAAATAGAGTGAATTTATATTTAGATTCTTTTTACAAAAACTAAAAACTTAAATGCCAAAATTATCCATCATTACAATCAATTACAACAATCTTCAAGGTTTAAAGCAAACCATTGAAAGTGTTGTGAACCAAACTTCCTCAGATTTTGAATACATTGTGATTGATGGTGCTTCAAGTGACGGAAGTAAGGAATTGATTGAATCATATCAAGATAATATTTCGTATTGGGTTTCTGAGCCCGATAAAGGAATTTACAACGCCATGAACAAAGGGATTTTAGCTTCAAAAGGCGAATATTGTCAATTTTTAAATTCAGGAGATTATCTGGTAAACAAAGATGTGATTAAAAATATGTTGGCAAAATTAGATTCGAGCAGTATTTTTTATGGGAATTTAATCAAAGTTTTTGCTGGAGGAAAATCACGGCGAGAAACCGAAATGGACTGTCAATCCTTGTATAGTTTTTATAAGGGTTCCCTAAATCATGCTTCGGTTTTCATAAAAAAAACTTTGTTTGATACATATGGTTTGTATGATGAAAAGCTAAAAATTGTTTCCGATTGGAAGTTCTTTTTGGAAGTTTTAGGACTCAATAACGAATCAGTGAAATATGTTAATATTGATGTAACTTATTTTGATATGAGCGGAATTAGTTCGTCAAATCGGAAGTTGGAACAAGAGGAAAGAAGACAAGTTTTTGTAGAGAAATTACCTCAAACAATTTTAAATGATTTTGACAAAAACAAAAGAGCAATTGAAATGTTTAATCGTTTGAGGAAAAATCGACTTATTTTTGCATTGGTTTTTTTAATGGAAAGAATGTTATTTAAAATTGAAAAACTTAAAAACAAATTTAACTAATGGCATTTTTTTCTGTTGTCATACCACTTTATAACAAAGAAAAATACATTCAAAAAGCCATTCAATCTGTTTTGGATCAAAGTTTTGATGATTTTGAATTAATCATAATAAACGATGGTTCAAAGGATGAGAGTTTGACAAAAATTGAGGCTATAAAAGATAAACGAATTCAAATTGTTAATCAAGAAAATGCTGGAGTTTCAGCTACTAGAAATAAAGGTGTAAGTTTAGCCAAAAGTGAATACATTGCTTTTCTGGATGCAGACGATTGGTGGGAAAGAGATTTTTTGCTTGAAATAAAAACTTTAATCACAAATTTCCCAGAAGCTAAAATTTTTGCGAGTAAATATTTTCGAGTAAAAAATGGAATTAAAACAGCAAATCTCAATTACGAAAATGAAACATTTTCAGGATATTTGGATTACATTAAAGCCTACATCTTTGCTTGGTGGATGCCTTTAACTTCTTCATCCATAGTGATTTCAAAATCTGTTCTTGAGGAAATGAAAGGTTTCAATGAAAAACTAAAATTTGGGGAAGATTTTGAGCTTTGGATTCGGATAATTTTGAAATATAAATTAGCTTATACAAACAAGGTTTTAGTAAATTATTTACAAGATGTTGAAATTGAAAATCGTGCAGTTCAACGCAAAATTTGGAAAAAAGAGGAACATTTTATCTTTAATTTAGATTTTTTGAATCCTTTTTTAACTGAAAAAACAGATTTAAAAAAGCTTATCGATGGTCTGAAAGTTAGATCTTTGCATTATTTTTATCGCAAAGGAGTTTATAAAAACGAAGTAAGAAGCTTATTAAATTCTGTGGATTTTATCAAACAGTCTTTTCGTTATCGATTTTACTATAATTATCCTTTTTTTATAAGTGAAAGCTATTTCAGATTGAAAATTTTAGCATCAAAAATCAAACAAAAATTAAAATGATAAAAGTTGCTTTTTTGTTGGGTTCTTTGAATCGCGGAGGAACTGAAACTTTGGCTTTGGATTGTTTTAACCATGTTGAGGATACAGAATTTGACTTAATTGGAATTCATCGCAACAAAGGAGATCTATTTAATGATTTTCAGCAATCCAAAGTGGAATTAATTCAACTTAAACCTCGCTTTCTGTTTGATTTAGTTTATCTAAGTAAATTAAGAAAAGCGATTAAAAAAAATAAAATTCAAATCATACATTCGCATCAATTTTTAGATGCCTTGTATGCAAAATTGGCATGTATTGGTTTATCAGTAAAACATGTTTTAACTTTTCATGGTTTTGATTTTAAATATTCTAAAAAAGCAAAATTTTTACTTTCTTTAATTCTCAAAAAAACAGATTTGAATCTCTATGTTTCTAACTGTTTAAAAAATCATTATGTAAATAAATTTCAATTAGATTTGACGAAACAAAAAGTTGTTCCAAATGGAATTGCTTGGGATAAATTTGAGAATTCACAAAAATCGGCTATTAGACAAGAACTAGAAATTGAGAGCGATACACTTTTATTTGGAAGCGTTGGTAATTTTGTTTCTGGAAGAAATCAACTTGTCTTATGTAAATTTATCGCTTTGCTTTCAAATCAAGACTTGAAATTTAAGTTTATTTTTGTTGGTTCATTCGATGGAAAAGATAAAGGTGTTTATCAAGAATGTATTGACTTTTGTACTCAAAATAACTTAAATGATATTGTTTTGTTTTTAGGTTCACGGAAAGATGTTCCTTCAATTTTATATGAGATAGACGCTTTTTTTTATGCCTCACAAAATGATTCATTTGGAATAGCTGTAGTTGAAGCCATTTCAAAAGCCATTCCTGTTTTTACAAACGATTGGGAAAGCATGAAGGAGATTACAAAAAATGGTGAACTTGCCTTTTTATATAAAACAGATGATGAAGAAGATTTATTCTTAACTTGGGACAACTATTTTAAGAATAAAGAGAGATTTTTAGCTAAAATTAACCAGAATGCACTTGAAGTGAAAAGAAAATATGACATAAAGAATCATTTGAATGAATTAAACGAAATCTATAATTCGCTTTTAAAAAAATGAATTTCATTCCAAAATACTTTACAAATAAAGCCATTATCTTGTTTTTCGCTTTACAGATTGCCGTTGGAATCTTGTATCTGAGCAAATTAATGCCATTGCGTTGGTATATTTTGGGGAATATTGAGGTGATTGGATTTTTTTATTTTTCCCATACCTTGACAAAAAAATGGACTCAATTTTCAGCTAAAAGATTTATTACAAAGCTTTTTGTTTACGCTTTAATCATTCGCATAATTTACGTTTTTTTTACTTACTTTTTTTATACTTCCATGACCGGAATTCCCTTTGAATTTGAAACGGGAGATGCTTTAGGGTATCACAATGAAGCAGTTTGGTTGAAAGATTTGACTTTAAATGGACAATTCGTAAGTAAATATTTACCTTATGTGAATGGAAATTATTCAGATACTGGATATCCTTTTTATTTGTCAATTATTTACATGTTAATTGATAATAGTATTTTGATTGCGCGAATTGTTAAAGCAATTTTGAGTGCATATACCTGCGTTTTTATTTACAAGATCGCAAAAAATAATTTTGGTGAGGCAACAGGAAAAATAGCAGGAATCATCGCTTTACTTTTTCCAAGTTTTATTTATTACTGTGGAATTCACGTGAAAGAAACAGAAATGATATTTTTAGTGACTCTTTTTATTGAACGAGCAGATTTTTATTTAAGTGTTTCAACCTTGAATTTTAAAACACTAATGTGGATTCTTTTGTTAGGAATTTCACTTTTCTTTTTCAGAACAATTTTAGGGATTTCTGCATTTTTCACCTTGTTTACGGTACTGATTTTTTCCGCAAATAAATGGGTGCAAAGTTCCAAAAAAATTCTTGTAGGATTTTGGATTGTATTATCTTTAGGTCTTTTTTTAGGTGGTGGAATGCAAAATGAAATTTCCAAATATTGGGAAGCTAGAGGGACAAACCAAGCTCAATCCCTGAAAGCTAGATCAGAAATTGCTCAAGGAAATAAGTTAGCAAAATATGGTACTGGGATTGTTTTTGCTCCTTTTATGCTTGTTGCCCCTTTTCCTACAATGATAAATATTGAAACACAACAAAATCAAATGATGATTCACGGCGCATATTATGTTAAAAATGTCCTTGGATTTTTTGTTTTCATCGCTTTATTCTTTTTTTACAAAGAAAAGATAATAAAAAAGCACTTGATTTTAATTGCATTTTTATTAGTCTATTTAGGGATTTTAACCTTAAGTAAATTCGCCATTTCTGAACGATTTCACATGCCAATTTATCCCGTTTTAATCTGTTTAGCTGCCTTTGGAGTTTCAAGATTAAATTTAAAAAACTCCAAAGGATATACTTTGTATTTAGTTATATTAGCTTTGGTTATTGTGGGGTGGAATTGGTTTAAAATTGCGGGAAGAGAATAATAAATGCCTAAAAAAATACTTTTCATAGCGAATTACAGAGCTAAAGTTGGCGGAATAAGCGGACAAGTGGATATTTTGCTTTCTCATTTAGATAAAAACCTCTTTGAAACAACTTTATTAAACACAAAAATGTCTCCTTTTAAACGTTTTTTATTGTTTTTTACTGCAAGTTTTAAAATTCTAAAATATGATATTATTCACATTCACGCTTGTTCACATTTAGGAGGTTTTTTTCCAGCTATTTTTGGTGTTTTTTTAGGGAAACTATTCAGAAAAAAGATAGTTTTAACTTATCACGGTGGTGATGCTGAAGCTTTTTTTCATAAATATCCACGCTTGGTCTTTTTCACATTAAAAAGAGCAGATAAATTGATTGTTTTATCTGATTTTTTAGCTCAAATTTTCAAAAAATATAAATTGGAAGTTACAATTATTCCAAATATTCGCTTGCAAGAAAGTACCATTTCAAGGAACAAAAGCGAAATTAAGCCAAATTTCGTTTCATTGAGAGCGTTGGAATCGCTGTATAACATTGATTTTATTTTAGATGCTTTTAAAGAAGTTAAATCAAAATATCCTAATGCAAAATTGACACTTGTTGGAAGTGGTTCTCAAAAAGATTTTCTTATTGAAAAGTGTAAAACGGAACATATTGAATCAGTTGAATTTGTCGGAAGAGTTCCAAACGATGAGGTTTTGAACTATTTGAATCAAGCAGATATTTTGCTTTCAGCACCAAAAATTGATAATATGCCGATTTCAGTTTTGGAAGCTTTTGAAACCGAAGTATTGGTAATCTCTTCAAATGTAGGTGGAATTCCATACATGATTTCACATCAAGAAAACGGGTTACTATTTGAAAGTGGAAATCAAATTGATTTGGCTGAAAAAATGATTTTTGCTTTGGAAAATCAAACCCAGTCTTTGGAGATGATACAAAAAGCAAAACAAACCTTGAATCGCTATGCTTGGGAGGAAAATGAGGCTAAATTCAATTCAATTTATAATTCTTTGTAAAAGATGACGCTCAGAAATTTAATTTCCAGAAAATTGATTTTACCGCTAAGTGATTTGATTTTAAAAAGATCGATTTCTAAGAAACTTCATTTTTTAGAGAAAAGTCAGTTTTGGACGCTCGAACAATTAGAGAATTTCCAAAACGAACGTTTGAGAATTTTGATTGAACATGTTTACAAAAATGTTCCTTATTATACGAATTTATTTCAGAAATTGAATTTAACACCAAATGATATTCAATGTAAAGCTGATTTGGTAAAATTGCCCATCATGACCAAAGAGGAATTTAAGAAAAACTTTCCTGAAAACATGGCTGAAAAGAACTTGCAAAAAGGTACTTTTATTCGTTCTGCTTCAAGTGGTTCGACGGGTGAACCACTTCAATATTATTTATCCAAAGAAGCTTATAGCATGAACATTGCTTGTGGTTTACGAGCTTGGTCTTGGATGGGATATATCTTGGGAGATAAATACATCAAGATTAGTCAGAATCAGCGTAAGACAAAAGAAAAGAAACTTCAAGATATCGTGATGAATAATTCCTACGTCTATATGAAAAATATTGATGAGGAAAGTTTGCTCCAAACGATTGCTGAAATTCAAAAAATCAAACCCAAAGTCTTACGTTGCTATCCCGATCCACTCGAAATGTTGGCGGATATTATTTTGGAAAAAAACATTCAAATTAAATTACTCGCTGTGGCTTCAACAGGAAGTAACCTTCATCCACATGCGCGAGTGAAAATTGAGAAAGCGTTTCAATGCAAGGTTTATGACGGATATAGTTGCGAAGGAAGTGCTCCTTTTTTTCAATGTGAAAATCATGATTCATATCACGCTTCTATGGAATATGGAATTTCTGAATTTGTTGAAGTGGAACAGCAAGAAAAAGGAATTTTTGAAGGAAGGCACATTGCTACAAATTTGTGGAATTTTGCCACTCCTTTTATTCGCTATGATTCACAAGACATTTTAGAATGGGAAGAAAATAAATCCTGTTCGTGTGGTAGAGATAGTTTAACAGTTAAACGGATTATTGGTCGCGATAATGATGTTTTGATTACTCCAAACGGGAAAAAATTAATTGTTCAAATCTTTGTGATTTATTTTTCGAAAATCACTCCTATCAAACAGTTTCAAATTCAACATGTTGCTGAAGATGAAATCAACATGCTTTTTGTCGTTGATGAAAATTTTACAGATGAATTGAAACAAGAAATTCTAACTTATTGGACAAATTTGATTGCTGATGCTGATTTGAAAATTGAAATTGTTCTTGTTGATTCAATCCAAAGTTCTCCGCGTGGAAAAAGACGATTTGTTTTAAAAACATTTTAATCTAGCTGAATGAAAACCATCGTCTTTGAATTAAATCACCCTAAACATTATTTGCAGTACAAATTTGTTGCGCACTATTTAAAGCGAGAATTTGGCTATAAGGTTTTATTTGTTCTCAAGAAGAAAGATGTGTTGATTTCCTTGTTGGAAAACGATAAACAAGATTTTTTTCTCATTCAAACAAACTCAAAATCTCTTGTTTCAAAATTGTTTTCGTTTTATTCCTATTTAAGAAAATATAATACTTTTTTAAGAGAAAATGAAGTTGACCTAATCGTAAGTAAGGCATCACCTTATGCAGCTATTTTAAGTAAAATCAGTAAAGTTAAATCAATTATTACTCCCGATTCGGAAGTTGTAGCTTTGACTAATAAATTTGTAGCTCCATTGTCGAATTTAATAATTACTCCAAAGGTTTTCGCTCGAAATTTTGGTGAAAAGCAAATCAAAATTGCTGGACTTTTTGAAGAACAATACCTTTCTCCAAATTATTTTCAAGCAGATAAAAAAGTGTTATTAGAAAATGGCTTTAATCCAGATGAAAAATATGTTTTACTTCGCTTTGTTGCTTGGGCAGCAAATCACGATATTGGTAAAGCTGGATTTTCTTTAAGTGAAAAAAATGAACTCGTTGAAGAATTAAGTAAAACGGGCAAAGTGTATATTTCTTCTGAAAGTGAATTGCCAGAGAACTTAAAAGCTTATCAGTTGAAAATAAATCCAAGTTTGATGCATCAAGTACTTCATTTTGCTAATTTATATGTGGGTGATTCTCAAACTATGGCAACAGAAGCAGCTCTCTTGGGAACACCTTCGATTCGTTGCAATTCCTTTGTTGGAGAAAAGGACATGAACAATTTTATTTTTTTAGAAAAAGAAAAGGAACTTTTGTTTAACTTTATGCATGCTAAAGAAGCTATTTCTAAAGCCAAAGAATTATTTTTAAATGCTGAAAATAAAGAAAATTGGCTCAAAAAAAGAACTTCTTATTTTGCAGAACATACAGATATAAATATTGAAATTTCAAACATTATTCACTCGTTTTTGAAACACGCCTAATGTCAATTGTTGAAAACCGTTCGTTTTTGTCCATTATTAAAGGAATTTACATTCGTATTTTATCTTTTTTGGCCTATGTTTCTTTCCCTTACCAAGTAACGAATACACTTCACCGTATGCGTGGAGTGAAAGTTGGAAAAAAAGCTCACATTGCACGTTATGTATTTTTGGACGACAGAAATCCAGAATTAATTACAATCGAGGAAGGCGTTGCAATCACAACGGGAGTCATGATTTTGACTCATCAACGTGATTTAGACTTTTACAAAAGAGGAATGTATGTCATGGATTGTCCTTTCAAAGAAGGAAAAGTATTGATAAAAAAAGGTGCTCACATTGGGATTGGTTCAATTATTCTACCTGGAGTTACAATTGGTGAAGGTGCAGTTATTGGTGCTGGATCTGTTGTGGTAAATGACATTCCAGAATATTCACTTGCTTTGGGAGTTCCTGCAAAAGTGCTGAAAAATTTTCAAGATTAAATGGATTTCACAGTCGAAAAGTATAAAAAGCTACTAAAAACACTTCAAGATTTAACTTACACTTTTCAAAGTTTTGAAGAGTTTATCCAAAATCCCCAAGAAAAAAGCATTGTTTTACGTCACGACGTAGATTTATTACCCAAAAACTCCTTGCTTTTTGCTAAAATTCAAGCTGAATTAGGTATAAAAGGTGTTTATTATTTTCGTGCTGTTCCAGAATCGTGGGACGAAAAAATCATTATAGAAATTGCTTCATTGGGACATGAAATTGGTTATCATTACGAAAATTTGACAACTTGTAAAGGCGATGTTTCTATGGCAATCAAAGATTTTGAGCAAAATTTAAGTCGTTTGAGAAAATTAGTTCCCGTTTCAACGATTTGTATGCACGGAAGTCCTTTATCGAAATTCGATTCCAAAGATTTGTGGAAAACAAAAAAATACCAAGATTTTGATTTGATTGGCGAACCCTATTTCTATGTCGATTTCTCAAAAGTTTTATACTTAACGGATACTGGAAGACGGTGGAATGGAGAAAAAGTGAGTGTGCGCGATAAAGTAAATTCGACCACAAACTTAAATCTCAAATCAACAGAAGATGTCATTCGTTATTTTGAAAATGGGACTGATTTCAAGCAAATTATGTTCACTTTTCATCCACAACGTTGGAATGATAATCCCTATCTTTGGACAAAAGAGTTCCTATTCCAAAGCATTAAAAATCAAATCAAACGATTTTTTTTCGTAAAGTAACTTGATTCCCTTAGAAGTTTAAAGGATTTCCAAATCGAGGCTTTTTAAAAATTTTGCTTTTGAGTTTACTTTGGTAAATGATAAAGTTAAATTTTTGAAGTAACGATGAGTTGGGGATTTTGTATACTTCTAAGAGTATTTCTCTAATTTTTCGTCAATTCTTAAATCACGATTCGCTCCGTGAATTTTCACGTTTATAATCACATCCGAACAATGTTTTAGACTTTCTGTTCTAATACTCTCAATCAAAGAATACACTTTTTGAGCTTCTCCTTCAACGACTGTTTCAAATGGACAAACCAAGTGAACCAAACCACTTTTTTGTATTAATTGTATCGCAGAATCGATGATTTTGTATTTTTCTTCGTCATTGCCAAAAGGTAAAAGTTGTATTGCAGCGTTTATTTGCATCTTATTTTTTTGATTTCTTGATTAAATTTTTTTTATTCATTCGATTATTCCAAACCCTAACAATTTGAATTAAATTATTAGAGGTCGTATAATAAATGCTTACTTGAGGAATTACAAGAATGTAGCGTATATTCTTGTAATCAGATTTAGGAAATGAATTAGGATTTTTTTTAATTAGATCCAAACAATTTTCCATTGTTAAAATAAAAGAAAGGATTTCTTTTTCTGTAAATTCATTTTCGAGATAGTGAATGCAGTTGTCATAGTCATCTAAAGCAATTTCTGTCCATTCTAATTTCATTTGAAATATTTTGGATGACGATTTTTTAGCTCTGACATCACATTCTCATTAGAAATTATTTTTCCTTCTTCTATTTGTTTTAAACCTTCATCAATTGCTTTTTTTTGTTTTGAAGTAAGTGTAATAACTTCATATACTTTTTCATCAATAGTTACAAAATCAAGACTTTGAATAAAATTCAGGAAAGCTATTGCTTTGTTTTCTTTTATATCAAGTGTTATTCTCATTTCTGCTAATCTAATTTTCTAACAAATTTAGTTTAAAATAACTTATTTTCAAAATGATTTTAATTTTTAGCTTTCAAAACTACAAAAGGAATTAACATTTCTTCTAAGGAAATTCCACCGTGTTGAAAAGTATCTCCATAATAATTTACAAAATGGTTGTAGTTATTTGGGTAAACGAAAAATCCATTTTCTTTCGTAAAAACAAACTCGCTTGAAAGACTTAATTTTGGCAAAAAAGCATCTTGTGGGTTTTTAACCGTGAAAACTTCCTTTGCGTTGTAACTTAAATTCCGACCAGCTTTGTAACGAAGATTCGTGTTTGTATTTCTGTCTCCAACAATTTTTATTGGGTTTGTTACTTTAATTGTTCCGTGATCGGTGGTAACAAAAACCTTGATTTTTGCTTCAGAAATCTTTTTGAAAATATCGTGTAGAGGCGAATGTTCAAACCACGAAACGGTAATTGAACGATAGGCTGGTTCATCGTCAGCTAATTCGCGAATCACCTCCATTTCTGTTCGTGCATGTGAAAGCATATCAACAAAATTGTACACAATTACGTTCATATCATTTTCAAGCAATTCGTTGAAATTGTCAACTAATTTTTTCCCTGCATCGTGATTGGTGATTTTGTTGTATGACCATTTCCCTTTCTTTCCTAAACGAGTTAAATTTGCTTCTAAAAACTCTTTTTCATGCATGTTTTTTCCACCTTCTTGGTCTTCGTTGAGCCATAGTTTCGGAAATTTTTTCTCAATTTCTGAAGGCATCAAACCTGCGAACAATGCATTTCGTGCATAATGCGTCGCTGTTGGTAAAATACTTGAAATAATTTCCTCTTCTTCCACCGTAAAATATTGCGAAATTATTGGTTCCAACATTTTCCATTGGTCGTAACGTAAATTATCAATGACAATCAAAAATGCTTTTTCTTTCCCAATTGTTGATGCTATTTTATCTTTAATTAAAGTATGAATCATTTGCGGGGCATCATCGTCACCATTCACCCAATCCAAGTAATTTTTCTCAATGAATTTTGAAAATAAAGCATTTGCTTCTTTTTTCTGCATCATCAAAATTTCTTTCATTCCTTGATCTTCGATTTTGTCAAGTTCCAATTCCCAATAAACCAATTTTTTGTACAAATCCATCCATTCTTGAATGTCTAATCTTCCGCCCATTTGCATTCCTAATTGACGAAATTCTTGCTGATAATTGGAGTTTGTTTTTTGAGAAATCAATTTTTTGTGATCCAAATTCTTTTTAATGCACAGCAAAATTTGATTCGGATTTACGGGCTTTATCAAATAATCAGCGATTTTTCCACCAATTGCTTCCTCCATAATGGATTCTTCTTCACTTTTAGTAATCATCACAACAGGAACGTAAGGTTTTTCCTCTTTAATTTTTGTTAAAGCTTCCAATCCTGAAATCCCGGGCATATTTTCATCTAAAAAAATGATGTCAAAATTCTCTTCGCTACTTTTATCAATTGCCTCATCGCCATTGTTAACGGTTGTAACATGATAACCTTTTGATTCAAGGAATAAAATATGTGGTTTTAATAAGTCAATTTCGTCGTCAGCCCAAAGAATTTTCGCTTGCATATCTGTGTTTTTATGGTGTGGTCTTGTGTTTAATCTTGTTTTACGTAAAAGTATCTAATTTATTTTGTTTTAAGACAAATAAACTGTTAAGTTTGTCTAAAATTGAATCATATATTTTGGCTTATGCTTACAAAAAAACAAATTATTTCAAAAAAAGATTTTGCTAAAAGATTGACAATTTACGCCTTATTTTGTTTTTTAGCAATAGCAGTTTCTTTGGCGATTGGCATTTTTGGCTACCGTTATTTTGGAGGTTTATCTTGGGTAGATAGTTTTTACAATGCTTCTATGATTTTAACTGGAATGGGACCAGTAAATAGACTTCAAACGGTTGAAGCGAAATTATTCTCCTCTTTTTATGCTCTGTTTAGCGGAATTGCTTTTTTAACGACAGTTGCAATTTTTGTTTCACCAATCGCTCATCGTATTATGAGTTTACTTCACGTAAAAGATATTGAAGATTAATATTTAAATAGTTTTTTAAGATTTTATAAACAAATCTTAATTTCTTTTTCTTTTTATCGAAGCAACATCAAAAAAGTAAATAAATTTCATCGTTAATGTGTTCAAAGGATTGTCTTTGAAAACGTCGTGAACATTTCTGAAATAATCTCTCACAACGACTTGTTGGTCACTAATTAAGGCACTTTTGTAAACAATATTTAAAAAACTTCCGGGAGCAACTTGCCAAGCAAAAACCAAATCGGTATTGAAAGCGTTGAAGTTAAAATCGGTGTTTGTTGTAATGTTATCATTGCGGACTAAAATTCCAGCATCATTCAAGTCAGCATGATAGCGATAAACTCCATTTGACCAGTAATGACGGATTCTCAAGGACAAGGATAAATTATTTTTGAATAAATATTTTGCTGAAATGACATTTGTCAAAGTGAAAATATCTCTTAGTCCATAAATTGGATTTCCAATAGAATCGTAGCCAGCAAATCCAGCTCCATTGTCGAAATTTAAAAAATTAACCGATGGTCGAATCGTAAGTTTGTCGGAAACTCGAATAATTGGAGCGAAATTTCCTTCTCGGTAATAACTTTCTCCGTAATATTTTGTTCCATAACCCAAGCCTAAACTTGCGTCTAACGCGAATTTTTTACGATAATCACTCGAAATTCCAGCATTTACATAAATAAAACCAGGGTTGATGTAGATCTTTCCCGGAATTCGTGATTCAAACAAATCAATTCCATCGCCAACTTGGGATTCAATGTTAAAGAAAAAACCATGAAAACTTCTTAAAACAGCAAAGCTATTGAATGCAACAATGTTTTTAAGAACTTGAAGTGTACTGTAATTCTGTTCAATTTTGTATGTAAGTGTGGTGTAAAGTGCATTTAATTTCCAAAAAGGATCGTATTTATTGTAGTTCATTACAATTCCATGAAAACGATAATTATTTTGAAAATTTAGTCCAAGGTCGTTTGGATCAAAGTTTGGAGAAATATTTTCAGAGAAAATTCTACCTCTAAAATTTCCTTTTATTTTGGATAAAACTAAGACATAATTGCTACCATCATTAACTTTGTTATCATCAAAAGTGCGTTTCAGTGAAAGACTATCTTCCCATTGAGAAATTTTCACAGTAGCAAAAACGGAATAGGAATTTTTCTTATTCACAAAATCGCCACCAATAGCCGTTGTGTTTGCATCGTAAAAGCCATTTGCTCTCGTAGTATTTAAGTTGATAAGATAAACCGAACTGTTGTTTTTTAAATTTTGATCAAAAGAAATGATGTTGTAATTTGTTAAGGGATTTGTTCTGAAATCTCTCTCAACTCCAGAAACACTATCTTTGATTGTAGCAAAAGTTTCAGCCGTTAAAGCATTTAAAAAACCAATTCCTGTGCCTTTTTTTGTCCTTCCAGAAATTTTACTCACATTTATTAAACGAGAAGTTTTTGGATTTGAAACAAGATATTCGTTACTATCCAATTGATTGTATGTTTCGTAAAAGTTTATTGGTTGACCTCCAATTCTTCTGGAATAAAATAAATTTCCTTTAGTAAACAAATCAATTCCTTCTTGGAAAAAAGGTCTTTGCTCGTCAAAAACAACCTCAAATGCACCTAAATTTTTTACAATGTTGTCAGATTGCACTTGACTGAAATCAGGAAGTAAAGTCATATCAAGTGTGAAAGCTTCGGAAAGACCAAGTTTCATGTCTGCTCCACCTCCATAGCCATAAGAAAAATCGCCATCTTTTTCGCTCATTGAACCTGATAAATAGGGAGAAAACTGTAAACGAATTGGATTTTTAATGTTTTTTAAACCGGTTAAATTTCCCCAATAATTTATTTCATTTTGGAATTGTTTCGATACCAAAGACCATTGTAATTCACTTCTTGTACGTCTAATTTCTCTCTGAAACTGAACTTTCCAAGTTAATGAATCTCCATTTGGAAAACGCAAAGCTGAAAATGGAATTTCCATCTCAACTGACCAACCATTATCTAAAATTTTGACCTTACTTTGCCAAACAGCATTAAAAGAACCGTCAGTATATTTGAAATCAGACTGAACACCTGAAGCTGAAACAGAAAAAAAGAAAGCATCTAATTTTTGATTGTACGTGTCAAAAGCAATTGTGAAATTGTCAGCATTTAATTGGTCGTCCCGTTCTCCTAATTGCCTTAAAATACTATCTGGCGAACTATCATACATCATTGCACCAACGTAAATCGCATAATCATCGTAGGTGATAGAAACTTCAGTCGGGAATTGTGGTTTTTTTCCTTCCGTTGGATTTATTTCTAAAAAATCGATTGCTTTTGGTACATCTTTCCAAATTGCATCATCCAAATAGCCATCCATTTGTATTTTATCATTCAAACGAATAGCTTCAATTGACTTAACTTGTGCTGATAACTCAACACTCAAAAATAAGACGATTACTATTAGAATGAATTTCATAAAGTTTCTACTATGATGAGACAAAAATATAAACTAAAATTAAAGTTTAAATATAAAAGTTTGTTAAACGGATAAAAATCAATTTGAAAAACTTTATTAACGATAGGAATCAAAATTTAGTTGAAAATGTTGAAAAAAAGTGACTTGAGTAATCGGTTTAGTTGAGTTTTAATCACTAAATTTGCGTTTTTATTACTTATGAAATTACTTTTAGCAACGATTTCTGTTTTTTGCACTTTTTTAGTTTATTCTCAGTTTGATTATGATACAATTAATGATGCTAGATCAATACCAGCAATTAATAGTTGTGGAAATGTGGATGCTTGTTTCAGTTTAACACCTGATGAAAATTATAAATCTGGTGCTGTTTGGGATACAAAAAAAATTAATTTAAATAATAATTTTGATGCAACTTTTTGTTTGACTTTTGGTAATCGGAATGGTTGGGGAGCAGATGGGATTTCTTTCATAATGAGAGGTGATAATCAGGATACAATGGGGAATTTAGGTGCTTGGTTAGGTGCCGGCGCAATTTCACCTTCAGTGATTATTGAATTTGATACGTATGAAAATACGGATATACCAGGAATTACTGATTTGGCGGTCGATCACACGGCTTTATATTTTAATGGAGATTTTACAAATGCGATTTTAGGTCCAACAACACTTTTGACGAATTCCGGGAATGTTGATGTGGGAAATTCACATTCAGTGAGAGTTGTTTGGAATGCTGGAACTCAACGTTTGAGAATGTTTTTTGATGGAGTTCAACGCATAAATTATCAAGGGGATATTGTAAATAATGTTTTTACTGGAAATAATCTTATAACTTGGGGATTTACGGCTTCTACTGGAGGAGTTTCGAATCTACAACAAGTGTGTTTTCCAAAATATCAAATTTCATTAGCTGATACTAAGACTATTTGTGAAGGCGATAGTGTTTTATTGTCTTACTATAATCCAAATATTACAAGTTATAGATGGAGGTACGAAATTGATACAATTAAAAATTGGAATTCCTTGGATTTTTCAATACCATTTAATTTAGATGATAGTTCATTTTATGCTACACAAGCCGGGAAATATTATTTTGAAGTGGAATTAAATAACCAAGCTTTGAAAGATAGCATTGAATTGATTGTCGTTCCACTTCCTCAAAAAGCATTTGCAAATGATGTCGATTTGTTGTGTTTAGCAGAAACAAATTATGTTTTAACCGCACCACAAACTACTGGAGATACCTATTTGTGGTCAACGGGTGCAATAAGCCAACAAATTAATGTTGCAACAGAAGGAGAATATTCTGTAACGATTACCGAACCGATTAATTCTTGTCAAACTACAGATAACATTAAAATCATTAATTTTTGCAAAGACGAAAGTATTTGTGAGGGAGATTCTGCTACAATTTCATTTTATACAGAAAATATAACAAGCTATAAATGGACTTTTGAAGACGGAACAGTATTTAAAAATTGGAATAGCGGTTTTCCAACTCTCTTTGACTTAAATGACACCGTTTTTTATCCTTCTCAAATGGGAAGATATTATTTAGATATTGCAATTGGTACGCAAGTTTTTCGCGATAGTTTAGATTTAACGGTCGTTCCATTACCTTCAAAACCTTTTGTGGAGGAAATTATATTGAATTGTTTCGAAGGAAATAATACCTATTCATTAAATGCTCAAAATACAGGAAATTCATATTTGTGGTCAACGAATGAAACATCACAACAAATTACAGTAAATACATTTGGAAAATATGATGTTGAAATTACGGAACCACAGTTGTCCTGTAAAAATTTCGATACCTTAAAAATTGTTTCTTTCTGTAAAGATACAAGTATTTGTGCGGGAGATTTTGCAACAATTTCATTTTATGAAGATAATATCACAAGTTATAAGTGGACTTACAAAGAAGACGGAACGGTTCATAAAGACTGGAATACTGGTTTTCCAACTCCCTTTGACTTGAATGATACCGTTTTTTATCCAAGTCAGGCTGGAACATATTATTTGGACTTAAAAATAAAATCGCAAATTATAAAAGATAGCATGGAATTGGCAGTTGTTCCTCTTCCTTTGAAACCTTTTGTTGAAACTGAAATTACTTCTTGTTTGGATCAAAAAGAGTATGTTTTAGATGCTCTAAATTCAGGAAATACTTATTTGTGGTCAACGAATGATACAACACAACAAATTTCTGTTAGTGAAGCTGGACTTTATTTTGTTGAAATTACGGAACCAATTTTATCATGTAAAAACTACGATACTTTGACTGTGATTTCTTTTTGTAAAACGGATTTAATTTGCCCTAATATCTTTACTCCAAATGGAGATTTACTAAATGATTATTATGAAGTCACTTTCACAAATGATTTCACATGGATAAAAGACTTCCAATTTCGGGTTTTCAATCGTTGGAATGAGTTGGTTTATTCTGTAGAAAATCAGACTGTAAAATGGGATGGAACTTTTAATGAAAAAGAATTGACAAATGGTGTTTATTTTTACATTTTCACCTATAAAGATGCTTTTTCTGACGAAGAATTCAAAGGAAATGGTAATATTCAATTAGTTAGATAAGAATCCGCCATGGCGGATGATTTGACAAACGTTAGTGCGGTAAAGACAAAATTTATAACTCAAATTTAAAAAATGGAAACAACTTCAAACGAAACAATGAAAGACGTAGCTTTAGCAGATGTACACATTTCCTTAGGAGCAAAAATGGTACCTTTTGCAGGATATAATATGCCTGTACAATATGAAGGAGTAAATGCAGAACACGAAACTGTTAGAAATGGAGTAGGGGTTTTCGACGTTTCTCACATGGGAGAATTTTTGTTGACAGGTCCAAAAGCCTTGGATTTAATTCAAAAAGTGACAACAAACGATGCTTCAACTTTAACGATTGGTCGTGCACAATATTCTTGTTTGCCAAATGGTAAAGGTGGAATTGTGGACGATTTAATTGTTTACAAAATGAAAGAAGAACAATATTTATTGGTTGTAAACGCTTCAAATATTGATAAAGATTGGAATTGGATTTCTTCTCACAACGATTTAGGTGTTGAAATGCGTAATTTGTCTGATGATTATTCTTTGCTTGCTATTCAAGGACCAAAAGCAGTTGAAGCGATGCAAAGTTTGACTTCAATTAATCTTTCAGAAATTAAATATTATCATTTTGAAGTAGCAGAATTTGCTGGAATTGAACATGTAATTATTTCTGCTACTGGGTACACAGGTTCTGGAGGTTTTGAAATTTACTGTAAAAATGCGGAAGTAAAACAAGTTTGGGACAAAGTTTTTGAAGCGGGAGCATCTTTCGGAATTAAACCAATTGGTTTAGCTGCACGTGATACCTTGCGTTTGGAAATGGGATTCTGCTTGTATGGAAACGATATTGACGATACTACTTCACCTTTAGAAGCAGGTTTAGGTTGGATTACAAAATTCACAAAAGAGTTCACAGATTCTGAATTTTTGAAAAATCAAAAAGAAAAAGGTGTTTCACGTAAATTGGTAGCTTTCGAAATGGTTGATAGAGGAATTCCTCGTCACGACTATCCAATTTTGAATGCAGAAGGAAAAGTAATCGGAAAAGTAACTTCTGGAACAATGTCTCCATCAATGAAAATTGCAATTGGAATGGGCTATGTGGAAGCAAGTCACACCATTTTAGATTCAGAAATTTTTATCGAAATTAGAGAAAAAGGTGTGAAAGCGAAAGTGGTTAAATTGCCTTTTTATAAAAAATAAGAATCCGCCATGGCGGATGAAGGGCAGGCGTTAGCGCAGGAAATAAGTTTAAAGAATATTTATCGTGAAATCCTCTCAATTTGGGAGGATTTTTTGTTACTTTAAAAAGCGTTGCCTCTGTTCAGGGTTTGGCAAAGCACAAAATCCTGCACTGATTTTATGTCTTTTATTTGCAATAAAATCATAAATTTTATCGCGTAAGAATTTTGGTAAAATGTAGCCAATTTTTAAAATCTGCCAAGGAAATTTAAGCTCATTCAAAAGCTTTAATGCTCCTGATGATTTCTCGTACATTTTTCCCTCTTTCCAGAAATAAAAGGTACTCAAATCAGCTTTTGGGAGATTTTTTTCCTTAAAAAAGTTTAAAGCAAATTCTGATTGTAAAGCAGCAAAAAAAAGTTCAGCTGATTTTTCATTTTTTAGCACAAATTGAACAGATTTATTACAAAACCCACAATCTCCGTCATAAAAAACTATTTTTTGCATCGCTATACTTTTCTACAAACTTAGTGAAAATTGACTTAAAATTTCACATTTTTGATTAAATTCGCTTAAAAATTGAAATATGAAAATAGGAGTTTTACTTTCAGGTTGTGGAGTTTATGATGGAGCAGAAATCCAAGAAGCAGTTTTAACCTTGTTAGCGATTGCTGAAGAAGGACACGAAGCTCTTTGTATTTCAATCAATAAAAACCAACATCATGTTATTAATCATGTGAATGGCGAAGAAGAAAACGAAAGTCGAAACATGTTGATAGAATCAGCACGCATTGCTCGAGGCGAAATTCATGATATTAATGCAGTAAGTCCTGCTGATATTGATGCCTTGGTGATTCCTGGAGGATTTGGTAGTGCGAAAAACTTCACATCTTGGGCTTTTGAAGGTGCTAGCGGTATGATTCTACCTGAAGTTAAATTGCTTTTAGTGAATTTATATAACGTTGGCAAACCGATTGTTGCACTTTGTGTGAGTCCAGTTGTTATAGCCAAGGCTTTTGAAGATTCAGGTATTTTATTAAATTTAACAATCGGTTCAGATAAAGAAGCATCACCTTACAACATTCAAGAGTTTAGACAAGGTTTAGAAAAAATCGGCTCAAAAGTGAGTATGAAAACGAATTCAGAAATCATGATTGATTTCGAAAATAAAATAATTACAGCACCTTGTTACATGATGGATTCAACAATTTTAGAAATTCGTAATAACATAAAAGAAGCAATTAAGGCTTTGGAATTACTTTCTTAAATTAAAGTTTAATAAAGAAGAAAAGTACTAGCTTTGATAAATTGAATGGTAGTTCAATTAAAAAGGTCATTAGAATTTCCTTATACAATCTAATTGATTTAGCCCTTTTTTTCAACAAAAAATCATTAATTTTTCATAAATTGTTAATAAGAAGGAAGTCAAAAAACCGATTTTCTACTTAAATTTTGTAATTTTGCCCCACAAATCTAAGCGAAAGCAAAAAAAAATAAAATATGAACGAATTTGGAAAAAGAGGCAAGAATGCCGATTTGAGTGCAAGTTTAGGTCTAAACAACCTTGGAAATGTTTTTTGGAATTTGTCACCAGCAGAACTTGTTGAAGATACAATTATCAGTGGGCAAGGAGTATTAACAGACACAGGAGCAATCGCTATTGAGACAGGAGAATTTACAGGTAGATCTCCAAAAGATCGTTTTGTAGTTTGCGACGAAAAAACAGAAAATTCTGTTTGGTGGGGAGATGTAAATATCAAGTTCTCACCAGAAAAATTTGAAAATCTGTACCAACGCATGAAAGCATATTTAACTGACAAAGATATGTATGTCAGAGATGCTTACGCTTGTGCAAACGACGATTTTCGTTTGAATTTAAGAGTAGTTACAGAGTTTCCTTGGTCAAATATGTTTGCTTATAACATGTTTTTACGCCCAACAGATGAGGAAATTGAAGATTTTTCAGCAGAGTGGAACATCGTTTGTGCTCCAGGATTTAAAGCTGATCCAGCAGTTGATGGTACACGTCAACATAATTTTGCAATTTTAAATTTCACTAAAAAAATGATTTTAATTGGTGGAACTGGTTATACTGGTGAAATCAAAAAAGGAATTTTCTCAGTGTTAAATTATTTACTTCCACATGAGAAAAACGTATTATCCATGCACTGTTCAGCAAACATTGGTCAAGATGGTGATACAGCAATTTTCTTTGGTTTGTCAGGAACAGGAAAAACAACTTTATCTTCAGATCCAGATCGTCATTTGATTGGTGATGATGAGCACGGTTGGTCTGATAATTCTGTTTTCAACTTCGAAGGTGGATGTTATGCAAAAACAATTGATTTATCAGAAGAGAAAGAACCACAGATCTTTAACGCAATTAAATTTGGTGCGATTTTAGAAAATATTGGTTTCGTTGATGGATCTTCAACGCCTGATTATACAGATAATTCAATCACTGAAAACACACGTGTTTCTTATCCAATTGATTTCATTGATAATATTGCTGAACCTTCAATCGGAAGTTCTCCAAAAAATATATTTTTCTTAACAGCAGATGCTTTTGGTGTATTGCCTCCAATCTCAAAATTGACGAAAGAGCAAGCAATGTACCACTTTATGTCTGGTTACACAGCGAAAGTTGCAGGAACAGAAATGGGAATTACAGAACCAACAACAACTTTCTCAGCTTGTTTTGGAAAAGCATTTTTACCTTTACACCCAGCGAAATATGCTAAATTGTTAGGTGAGAAATTAGAAGGAACAAACATCAAAGTTTGGTTAATCAACACAGGTTGGTCTGGTGGTTCTTATGGCGTTGGTAGTCGTATGAAATTGTCTTACACTCGTGCAATGATTACCGCAGCTTTGGAAGGGAAATTAGATACTGTTACTTTTGAAAATTTACCAATTTTTGATTTAGCAATCCCAACTTCATGTGAGAATGTTCCAACAGAAATTTTAAATCCACGTGGAACTTGGGCAGATAAAACAGCTTACGATGACACAGCAAATAATTTAGCTGGACAATTTGTTAAAAACTTCGAGCAATATGCTTCTGAGACTTCGGCTGATATATTAGCAGCTGCTCCAAAAGTAATGGCTTAAAATAGTTTTTTACTGCAAATTTCTTCGTTGAAGTGCGAGAAAAATAAAATTCATTAAGAAAAACTTAACTCATTTTATTTTTTCTTCTTCGCCTCGAACTTTTTGTAAAAAAATTATTTCTAAATATTTAATCCCTACGTTGAAAGACGCGGGGATTTTTTTGTATTTTGGTGAAAATTATTAATTATGTTCTTAAAATATCCAAATGTTACATTAACTATTATTGAAGCAAAAAACTCAAAAGCTTTTAGGACTTCAGCAATATTAGCACTTTTAGGAATTGTTATCTTAATTTTATCTATCACTTTATTTAAAGTTGGAACAATTAGAACAAGTGGAGTTGTTATTTCTGTAATCTGCATGGCTTCACCTTTTGCTTTACGTTTTTTTATTGATGAATATAGAAAAATCGGTATTTTAAGATTAGAAAAAAATGGAATTATAGCGAAATATGATAATAAAGAATCTATAAGTTTTACAAAAGATTTAATAGAAAATTTATCTGTTGAAATTGAAGATTTTGAGGGTGAAACAAAAATTACTGATTTAATAAGCCGTTCTAAAGCAATGGACGTTCGCACTGGAGAAGGAAATAAAGTTTCATGGACTTATAATAATGAAAATTACACCATTCAATTTAAATTAGAAAATGAAGTTCAAAAAGTTAAGACTATTTATTTTGTCAAATATTTAACAAGTTAAACATCGAAAATATAAATTAAACGAATTGAAAATTATCCACCTTGTTAAATTTGAAGTTTTTTTGTATATTTGTTTAAATTTAATATAGTAGTTATGATTCATACTTTTCAAATAGATTCAACTAATCCAGTTGCGAAAACTCTTATTGAGTTTTTAAAAACCTTGGATTTTGTTAAATCAACTGATAAATCTGAAATTACAGATGAAGAATTTGAATTGTCTAAAGAACAAAAAGAAGCTATTGATGAAGCTTTGGAATCTTTAAAAAAAGAAGGGGGAATTCCTCATGAAGAGGTAATGTCAGGAATGAAGAAAAAATATCCTAAAGCATTTCGTTTGTGAAAATTAGTTGGTCAAAAACGGCTGAAAAGGATTTTGAAGAAAATATCATCTACCTATTAGAAGATTGGAGCGAAGCGGTAGTTTTTGACTTCACAACAGAAACTGAGAGAATTCTTAAAATAATTTCTAAATCTCCTAAAACTTTTCAAAAGCATAAAGTTAGAAATATTCATCGCGTAGTTCTAACAAAGCAAATTACATTATTTTACAAAGTAAAAAGTGATAGAGTTGAGTTACTTCGATTTTGGAATAATTATAAAAATCCAAAGAAAAATATTTTGTAAAGTATTATAAATACTTTGAAGTTTTCCCTGCGTTAAAAGACACGGAATTTTGTTATTTTTGTATTCTAAGTAAAATGTTACAAAAAATAATGGATCAATCGTTCGGCAAAGAATACAAATTGTGTAGCAAAAAAGCGATTGAGTTCTTGTTTGAAAAGAAAAGAACGGTCAAACAGTTTCCTTTTGTTGTAACTTATGGAGAAATTGAACTTCCAACAAAAAAGTCGTTTCAAGTAGTTATTTCTGCACCAAAACGAATTTTTAAAAAAGCGCATGATAGAAATAGAATAAAAAGATTGATGCGTGAGGTTTTTAGAAAGAAAAAGTTAATTTTGGAAGACTTTTTGATAGAAGAGAAAAAGCAACTCGCACTTTTTTTGGTTTATACGAACAAAGAAGAGCTGGATTATACCGTTTTGGAAAATAAAATTGAACTTTTATTCCATAAACTGGTAAAAGAATTGAAGAACGAAATTAAAAGCTAAAATATGAAATTGAAGATAAAAACGAGTTTGATAAAAATTACATTCCTTGTAACTTTATTCCTGTCTTTTCAGAAACCACTTCAAGCACAATCAAATGGTTTTGAGCTTATTAAAAGCATGGAATTGATGGATTTAATCTATCAGCATTTGGAAATGTATTTTGTGGATGAACCAAAACCTGGAAAAATGTCCAAAGACGCAATAGATGCAATGCTGAAAGGTTTGGATCCATATACCGTTTATTACCACGAATCAAACATGGAAGATTACCGTTTGATGACTACGGGGGAATACGGTGGAATTGGTTCTTTGATTCGTAAAATTGGAGAATATACTTATATTGCTGAACCTTACGAAGGAAATCCTGCTCAAAAAGCTGGTTTGTTAGCTGGAGATAAAATTCTTGCTATTGATGGAAAAGACATGAAAGCCAAACCAAGCGATGAGGTTTCGTCTTCATTAAAAGGTCCAAAAGGCTCGACAATTCAAGTGAAAGTATTGAGAAATAACAAAGAAGAATTGACAATTCCAATCACGCGAGCTGAGATTAAATTAGAAGATGTTCCTTATTCTGGTATGTTGGACGAAACTACTGGTTACATCAAATTGAATAGCTTTACTCAAACGGCAAGTGCTGATGTTAAAAAAGCGTTTCAAGATTTGCAGTCCAAAGGAGTGAAGGAATTGATTTTGGATTTGAGAGGAAACGGTGGGGGTTTACTCATCGAAGCGGTAAGAATAGTAAATTTGTTCGTGAAAAAAGGTCAAACAATTGTTACAACGCGTGGGCGTGTACAAGAGGAAAATCGTGTTTACAAAACTTTAGACGAACCTTTGGACATCAATATTCCCTTGGTTGTTTTAGTAGATGAAGGTTCAGCTTCAGCAAGTGAAATTGTTGCTGGAAGTTTACAAGATTTAGATCGGGCAGTAATTGTTGGAAATACATCTTACGGTAAAGGTTTGGTTCAAAGAACCTACGATTTGAAATACGGTTCAAAACTAAAATTAACGATTGCTAAATATTACACGCCATCTGGACGTTGCGTTCAAAAATTAGAATATTACGAAAAATCAGAAGACGAACGTCCGAAAGAAATTCCGGATTCTTTGATTAAGATTTTTAAAACAGCTAATGGTCGTGATGTAATTGATGGACGTGGAATTGAACCAGATGTAATAGTTGATGAAAAGGAATTTAGTCGTTTGACAGCTATGTTGGTTGGAAATAACTTGGTTTTTAATTATGCTACTGACTTTTATTTCAAAAATAAATCAATTGCTCCAGCTGGAAAATTTACTTTGTCAGACGAAGATTTTAATATTTTTAAGTCGATGGCTTTGAAAGATACGTTCAATTATTCGACAGCTTCAGAATCAATGTTGAAAAAAATGCGTAAAACAGCTGAAGAAGAGGGTTATTACGAAGATGTAAAAGCTGAATACGATGCTTTATTGAGTAAAGTCACTCCTTCAAAAGAACGTGATTTAGAGAAATTTAAGCCAGAAATAAAAGAAATTTTAGAGGGGGAAATCGTTTCACGCTATTATTTTCAAAAAGGTCGTGCTGAAGATTCCTTTAGAAACGATGCGTATGTGAATCGTTCGAAAGAATTGTTGAAAAAGACGAGTGAGTACAATACTATTTTGAAAAAATAAACGTTAAACAGATAGATATACTTTTTCTATGCTTTCAAGATTTCTTGGCGAAAAAAACGTTTACAAAATTTTATTACTTGCTTATTCTGCTCTTGCTATCGGTTTGGCATTTAATAAAATCGTTTTATCCTTAGCCACACTTCTTATTGCTGCAATTTGTTTGTTTGATTTTAATCTTGAAAAGTACAAAAAAGCGATTCAAGGAAATAAAATTATTCAGGTTTTTTTACTTTTTCTATTTTTACACCTTCTGAGTTTCTTTTGGTCAGAAAATACAGCATATTTTCTCAAAGATCTGAACTCTAAATTGCCTTTTTATGCAATACCACTCGTTTTTGTTTTAAAACCCTTACAAGCTAAAAAAGAACTTTATTTTATTTTTGGACTTTTCTTGTTGAGTTTGACAATTATTTCGGCGATTAATTTCATTTCTTATTATGGCTGGAGAAAAACGGAGTACGACAATATCAGAAATTTATCACTTTTTCTATCACATATTCGTTTTGGCTTGATGCTTATTTTTGGGATGG
The DNA here is from genome assembly GCA_040386975.1 of Bacteroidota bacterium. Classification (GTDB taxonomy): domain Bacteria; phylum Bacteroidota; class Bacteroidia; order Flavobacteriales_D; family Crocinitomicaceae; genus M2408. The sequence continues at coordinate 180,712 of JAZKEO010000007.1, forward strand.
TCTTGACTTTTTTCTGGCTTAAATCAAAAGAATTAACATGGAAAATCATTCCGCTTGTTCTGATGATATGGTTTTTGGTTTATACCTATTTTTCAGAAGTTTTTAGTTGTTATTTGGCTTTATTTGGAGTGCTAATTTTTGCTTTGTTGTACCAAATTAGATTTTCAAGACACAAGAAAAAGTACATTGTAAGTTTTTCTGTTTTCATCTTAGCCATTTTTTCCTTGGTGTTTTATTTCTTTTATTCGAATGAGAATATCAAACCAAAGCTTTCTGAATTACCTGAAGTTACAGCTAATGGGAACATTTACGAACACGATTTATCAACGAATCATTTTATTAATGGGAATTTTGTTTTTTCACATATTTGTAAACCCGAATTGTTGAAAGAATGGTACAAAGTATCCGATTTAAAAATCTCGGATTACAATGTGAATGATTACCATTATTACGATTTGTTGCAGTACATGACTTCCAAAGGCTTGACAAAAGATTCGCTTGGTTTTCAGTCTTTAACAAAAGAAGATGTTGCAAAAATTGAACGTGGAATTCATAACTACAAAGATGAAAAGGAGGGCTTTTTCTCCAGAATGAAAACTTTGAAAGATGAATTCAGTGATTCTAATCCAAACGGGAAAACAATTCTGCAACGGATTCAATATTTAAAAGCAGGTTTCACGATTTTCAAAAAATCTTGGCTTTTTGGTATTGGTTCAGGAGATTTAGAACAAGAATTTAAAGCGTATTATTCGACACACGACACAAAATTATATCCTGAAAATCAACTCAGAACGCACAATCAAATTGCGACGTATTTCATAAGTTTTGGAGTCTTTGGTGGAATTTTATTTTTACTGATTTTTGTATTCGCGTTCTCACATTTCTATAAAAACAAACTGCTTTTACCTTTGCTTTTTTTAGTCATAATTCTCATCTCATTTTTAAGCGAAGATACCTTAGAAACACAATTCGGAGCAACATTTTTTGGATTCTTTTTCGGAATATTTATTAGTTCAACTCATCTTTTAAACCAAAAAAATGAAGATTGAATTGTGTTCCGCTCATCTAGATTCCTTGATTTTGGCTCAAGAATTTAATTTTGATACAATCGAATTGTGCCAAAATTTAGAAATCGGTGGAATAACTCCTTCTTTAGCTTTTCAAGAATATGCTTTGAGTTTTAAAACGTTCAAAACACATGTTTTAATCAGAAATAGGGCAGGAGGTTTTGTTTATTCCGATTTAGAGAAAAAAATCATGTTAAAAGACATGGAAAACTCTGTAAAACTTGGAGTTTACGGTTTAGTTGTTGGAGCGATAAATGAAAACAAAGAATTGGATTTAGCTTTTCTGAAAGAAATTAAGACACAATTTCCTGATATCGATTTGACTTTCCATAGAGCTTTTGACGACATTCAGAACCAAGAATTGGCTTTAGAAAGTTTAGTTGATTTGGGTTTTAAACGTATTTTAACTTCAGGAGGAAAACAAAATGCTTTGGAAGGAAAAACGCAACTTCAAAAAACAATAACTCAAGCAAATAATCGCATTGAAATCCTTGTTGGCGGAGGAATTACAAAAGAAAATGTATCCGAGATTATTAAATTTACAAAAACAGATTCCATTCATTTTTCAGGTACAATACCAACTCAAATTGATTCCGATTCTCTATTTTCAGAGAAAATCTCACTTCCAAATCGCGAAAAAATTGAAGAAATTTTGAAGAAAATAAATTCATTTAATAGTTTTAAAATCAAATAAAACTAAGATTTCTCAGTTTCTCAGTGGTAAAAAAGAAAATTATATTTTTATGTTTCTTTTTTTAAATTTTCACGATTGATAGGATTTATTTCCTTTAAAATTTTATCTTTGTGTAACATAATTTTTTTTCCATGCTTCGCTCCCTAAACATTCAAAATTTTGCTTTAATTTCAGAATTAACCTTGGATTTTGAGAATGGTTTTACCGTTTTTACTGGTGAAACAGGTTCTGGGAAATCCATTTTATTGGGAGCATTGAATTTAATTTTGGGAGAAAGAGCAGATTATTCTGTTATTCGCGATGAAAATCAAAAAACCATTGTTGAAGCTATTTTTAAGATCAATGAATATAAATTAGAACAATTTTTCAGCGACAATGATTTGGATTTTTCAGATGAGGTAATTATTCGCCGTGAAATTACGAATCAAGGAAAATCAAGAGCTTTTATCAATGATTCTCCTGTTCAATTGACGGTTTTAAAAGAGTTTTCTGAAAAATTGATTCACATTCATTCTCAGCATCATACCTTAGAATTAAAGAGCGAATCTTTTCAATTGGATATTTTGGATTATTTGGCTGATACGATTGAATTGAGAAAGGATTTTAAACTGGATTTCTCGGCTTATAAAAACTTAAGTAAAGTACTTTCTGAGAAGAAAACGATTCTCTCAAAAGCTTTGCTAGAAGAAGATTATGTCAATTTTCAACTAGTTGAATTAGAGAAATTAAACATTGACAAAATTTCCTATTTGGAAATGGAAACTGAATTGGAACAAATGGATCATTTGGATAGCATCAAAGAATCATTTGCAACAATTTTTGCTGGAATTTCGGAAGAAAATCAGATTTTGGATAGACTTTCTTCAATTAAAAACTCTCTTGAGAAAAATAAGAATTTACATGCAGAATTAGCTTCCTTTTCTGAGCGCATAAAAAGTATTTCTTTGGAATTAAAGGATATTTCGGCTGAATCTGAGAATTTGTTGGAAAGTTTACAAGCAAATCCAGCTCGAAAATTTGAATTGGAGAATTTATTGTCGGCTTACAACTCAGCTTTAATAAAACATAATTGTAAAAATCAAGAGGAGCTTTTAGCGATTTATTCTCAGTTTCGCTTGAATGAAAGTTCTACTTCGGATTTAAAAAATGAAATTGAAGTCTTAGAGAAAAACTTAATGATTTCTGAGAAAACAATTTCAGAAAAAGGAGAAAAATTACATCTTTTAAGAATTAAATCGAGTTCAAAAATTGAAAAAGAGTTAACAGCGATTTTAGTTGACTTAAAAATGGAAAAATCTGTTGTTCAGTTTGAAATTTCGAAACTAGATACGCCAACGGAAACTGGTTTTTCAAAAATGAGCTTGAATTTCAGTCCAAATATAGGAATCGCTCCAAAGCCTATTGATAAAGTTGCCAGTGGTGGTGAATTATCGCGTTTTATGTTGGCAGTTCAATTGTTGATGTCACACAAAAAAATGCTTCCAACCTTGATTTTTGACGAAATTGACACAGGAGTTTCTGGTGAAGTTGCCCAAAAAATTGGTGAATTATTGCGAAAAATGGGAAGTACACTCCAGGTGATGGCTATTACACATTTACCACAAGTGGCAGCCAAAGGAAATGCTCATTTTAAAGTGACAAAATCTGACGCCAAAGGAAAAACGGAGACGGAAGTTGTTTCGCTCAGCAAAGATGAACGAACAGTTGAAATCGCTCGTTTGATGAGCGGCGAAGTGATAAATGAAGCCGCAATTTTGAATGCTAAGGAATTAATGAATTAGGAAATATTTAATCTTTTTCTTACATTTAATCTATGGAAAAGCCAAAAAAATCTGAAAAAACAGAAAAATCAGAGTTAATTGTAACACAAATTACGATGCAGGAAATTTGGGCTGCAACAAAACCAATTGTTCATAAAAACAAAAAGAAATATACAAGAAAGCCAAAACATCCAGATCCAAAAAGTGATGATGTTTGATATTAGTAAAAATTATACTTACCGTGGTAAATAAATAAAAAATAATCCTTAACTTTGATATATAAAAAGTAAAATCATGGATAGAAAAGATTTTGTTAAGAAGTCATTGATTGGAGTTGCAAGTTCGGCTTTGATTCCAGAGATGATTCGTGCGACAAATGTTAGACCTAAGAAATCTGACTACGATGAGATGAAAAAACAAGTTGGATTTAATCATTTACCTAATAAAGAAGAAAAAACGATGAACTCAGTATTCCACAAAGCAAATACCAGAGGTGCAGCAAACCATGGATGGCTCGACGCAAGACATTCCTTTAGTTTTGCAAATTATTACAACCCAGAAAGAATGAATTTTGGTGTTTTACGTGTTTTGAATGACGATAAAATTTCAGGAGGAATGGGCTTTGGAACGCATCCACACGATAACATGGAAATCATTACCATTCCTTTGGAGGGCGATTTGGCTCACAAAGACAACATGGGAAATGGGACAACCATTAAATCGGGAGACGTGCAAGTTATGAGTGCGGGAACAGGAGTTTTGCACAGCGAATTTAATGCAAACGCTGAAGATTTATGTAAATTATTGCAAATTTGGGTTTTTCCGAATAAAAAGCAAGTTGAACCACGTTACGATCAAATCACTTTGGATAAGGAGAAAATGAAAAACAATTTTCTTCAAATTTTATCACCAAACAAAGATGATGATGGCGTTTGGATTCATCAAAATGCCTGGTTCCATTTAGGAGAATTTGATGCAAATAAAGATTTTTCGTATGAATTAAAAGATAAATCAAATGGCGTTTACGTATTTCTAATTTCAGGAAATATCATGGCAAATGAACAAGAATTGGAACAAAGAGATGCTTACGGAGTTTGGAATACAAACGAAATTAGCTTTAAAACGAAAGCAGATTCTAAAATTTTGTTGTTGGAAGTTCCAATGGGAATGTAGTATTTATTGAACACAAAAAAGTCCTTAATTTCAACTAATTAAGGACTTTTTTTATGCTTTTTGATTTTATTTACAAATCGTTTCTTCGATAATATTTAAGATTTTTCGAACTTCTACTAAAGTCGGAGCCTCAGCATAAGTCCTCAAAACAGGTTCTGTTCCAGAAGGTCGAATCATAATCCAACGGTTTTCGTCAAAAAAGTATTTGAAACCATCTAAAGTTTGTAAATCTTTTACTTGGTACTCACCAAAACTCGTGTAAGCCTTATTTTTACAGTTAGCGATGATTTTTTGTTTCAATTCTTCGGTGATGTGCAAATCGTTTCTTTCGTATTTGAAAGGACCAACTAACGAGTAAACTTCTTCAATTAATTGATCTAAAGTTTTACCAGATTTTGCCATGAATTCCCAGATAATCAAGCCCATCCAAATTCCATCACGCTCTGGAATATGACCTTTTACAGCAATTCCTCCTGACTCTTCACCACCAACAATCACATCTTCTGTAACCATGATTGAAGCAATTTCCTTGAAACCAATTTTTGTTGTTTGATGTGCTAAATTGTAGTGTGCAGCTAATTTTTCTACGCGTGGAGTTGTACTGAAAGCAGTAACCACTTTTCCAGTCATTTTTTTGTAATGAGCTAAATAGTGAACTAATAACAAAATAATGTGGTGAGAGTCAACGAATTCACCAGCGCCATTATATAAACCAATTCTATCTGCATCACCATCAGTCGCTAAAGCACACGAAACTTTTCCATTAGCTTTAATGAAATTTTCTAAAGGTTGTAAATTTTTAGCAATTGGTTCTGGTGCTTGTCCATAAAACGATGGATTGTGCTCACAGTGCAAGAAAGTAATATCTGGTAAAATACGTTTCATCGCACTTTGTCCAGCTCCATACATCGCATCGTAAACCAAGTTTAAACCTGAATTTTTAATCGCATCTAAATCAAAATTTGCTTTTACGTGATCAACATACATCGTCTCTAAATCAACGATTTCAAGCTGACCAGATTTGATTGCATCTTCCAAAGAAATACTTTTGAAATCAACCGTATTTACATCTGGAATAATATCTTCAATTTCTTGAACCAATTCAGGTTGAAGTGGGCCACCGAAAAATGCTTTTAATTTATAACCATTGTATGATGGAGGATTATGACTTGCAGTTAAAATCACTCCAATTCCACAATTTAGACGTTTTGCACCAAGTGAAATCATAGGTGTTGAAACAAAACCTTGTGACATTTTCACTTGAATTCCTTGACTTAAGAAAATTCTAACCGCTGTATCTGCAAATAATTCTCCTGCAAAACGACAATCGTGTCCAACTATAACAGAAGGTTTATCGTAAGTTTTTTTTAACCAAACTCCTGTAGCGTATGCAACACGAGCAACATTTTCAACTGTGAAATCTTCTGCGATGATTGCTCTCCAACCATCTGTACCAAATTTAATTTTTTGTGCCAATTTATTTAATTTTAAGTGACGAATATAAATAAAATTAAGATAAAAAAGCGAACTTTTACTTTAAATTAATGATTTTATAAAACTATATCGTTTTTTGAGAACAATTATTAAGTAAACTTTTTAAAGGTTTATTTTCTTCCACCAAAAATGGAACTACCAACTCTCACCATCGTACTTCCTTCTTCGATTGCCAATTTGTAATCATCACTCATTCCCATTGAAATTTCTTTGAAATCACTATTTAATTTGAAAAAGTGGCTTTTTAGCGTGTGAAAATAATTCGTTAAAGTTCTAAATTCATCTTTCACTTGTTCTTCATTATAAGTAAAAGTGGCCATTCCCATTACTCCAACAATGTTGATGTTTTCAAGAAGCAAAAATTTTTCATCGCTTAAAATTTCTTGTGCTTCTTGAAAGTTTAAACCAAATTTTGTGTCTTCTTGAGCAATATGGAATTGCAACAAACAATTGATGATGCGATTATTTTTTTTTGCTTCCTTATTGATTTCTTGCAATAATTTCATGCTATCAACTGCATGAATTAAATGAACAAATGGAGCTATAAATTTGACTTTATTTGTTTGCAAATGTCCAATTAAATGCCATTCGATGTCTTTTGGCAAGACTTGAAATTTTTCGCACATTTCCTGCACTTTGTTTTCTCCAAAAATACGTTGTCCAGCTTCGTAAGCAACAAGAATATCGCTTGCAGGTTTGGTCTTAGAAACGGCAACCAAAGTAACATCTCCAGGAATTGTTTTCCGAATTTTGAGTAAGTTTTCTGAAATCATTCTTTGATATTGTAAATTGTCAAACCACTTCGTAATTTCGGCTCAACCCACGTTGATTTTGGAGGCATTGTCAATTGATTATCTGCAACACGAATCACTTGTTTCATCGTCAAAGGAAACAAAACAAAGCCTAAATCTGCTTTTCCACATTCAATTGCTTCAGAAATTGCTTCAAGGCCTAAATTTCCACTTACAAATTCAATGTTTTTATCCGTTTTTAAATCTTCGATTCCAAGTAAAGGCGTTAAAATATATTGCGTCAAAATTTCTGGATCTAAACAGGAAACTGCGTGATTATTGTTGATAATATTCGCTTTACATGTCAGTAAATACCACTCATTTTTCAAGTTCATCGTAATTTGATGCTCTTTTTTTGGTTTCTCAGCTTTTGAAAGTTTTTCAATGTCAAATGATTTTCCAAGTTCAGCTAAAAAATGCTTTAAATCAATATTTTTCAAAGATTTAACCAAACGATTAAATTCCAAAATTTTTAAACTATTTTCATCAATAAAATAAGCTAAAAAATAATCGTGATTGTGCGTTTTTATTCCTTTTTTGTTGTAAGTATCAGCTAAGCGCGAAGAAGAAGCCGAGCGGTGATGTCCGTCAGCAATGTAAATTGTATCAATTTCAGAAAACAAAGCCAAGACTTGATCTTGATTTTTTTGATTTAAAATCCACAACTCGTGTTTCACTAAATCTGTCGTAGAAAACTCATACTCAGCTCTTTCTGTCATGATGGTCTCATACACTTTTTCCAATTTAGCATTATGAGGATACGACAATAAAACAGGTTCAGCGTTAAAACCAACCAAATCTAAATATTCTGTAAACATCGCTTCACGACTTGTCAAGGTTGCTTCATGTTTCTTAATAGAGTCATTTTTGTATTCCTCAACACTCGCTCCAGCGATTATTCCTGTAAAATGATGTCCGTCTTTTGTTTGACGATATAAATATATTTTTTCCTCCGAATCTTGAACTAAAATTCCAGCTTTACAAAATTCCTCAAACTTCGATTTCACATTCAAAAAACGTTCCTTTGAATTGGCTTTCGTTTTTACAATCTCATTGTATTCTGGATTGATAATACGAATAAAAGTATATGGATTTTCTTCTAATTTTGCTTTTAGAATAGATTTTCTGTAGGTGTAAACTGGTCGTGTGGCAACAAGATGTATTTTATCTCTCGTTGGGCGAATCGCTTTAAATGGTTTTAATTTAGCCATGTCTTTATGTTCAGTTTTCTTTTGCGAAAGTAATAAATTAATTAGCTAATTAGCAAATTCGATAATTAGCTAATTAATTTACTTAGTATATTTGCACAAAATTATCATCATGTCATCAAATTTAATCAAAGAATTAAGCTGGAGAGGAATGGTTCAGGATATTATGCCTGGAACGGAAGAACAATTATTAAAGGAAATGACCACAACGTATGTGGGATTTGATCCAACAGCCGATTCTTTGCACATTGGAAGCTTAGTTCCCATTATTTTGTTGGTTCATGTTGGTCGTTTTGGTCACAAACCGATTGCTTTAGTTGGTGGTGCAACAGGAATGATTGGCGATCCTTCTGGGAAATCCGACGAGCGAAATTTGTTGGATGAAGCTACTTTAGAAAAAAATGTTGTTGGAATAAAAAGTGTTTTATCTCGTTTCTTAGATTTTTCTTCGACAGAAAAAAATGCTCCAATTTTGGTTAACAATTACGATTGGATGAAAGATTTTTCCTTCATTGATTTTGCTCGTGAAGTTGGTAAACGAATCACAGTCAATTACATGATGGCAAAAGATTCTGTAAAAAAACGTATCAATAGCGAAGGAGACGGAATGTCATTTACAGAATTTACTTACCAATTAATTCAAGGATACGATTTCCAATATTTGTACAAAAAATACAATTGTTTGTTGCAAATGGGAGGTTCCGATCAATGGGGGAATATCACAACGGGGACGGAATTGGTGAGAAGAATGAATCCAGATGTTGTTGGAGGAGCAAAAGCTTATGCGATGACTTGTCCGTTAATAACAAAAGCTGATGGTTCAAAATTTGGGAAATCTGAAGGAGGAAATATTTGGTTGGATTCCGATAAAACATCGGTTTACAAATTTTACCAATTTTGGTTAAACACTTCTGATGCGGATGCTGAAAAATACATCAAAATTTTCACTTTTTTAGATGAAAATACGATTAATCAACTTATAAAAGAACACAACGAAGCTCCACACTTACGCATTTTACAAAAACGTTTGGCTGAGGAAGTAACGACTTTTGTCCATTCAGCTGAAGAATTACAAAAAGCCATTCAAGCATCAGGAATTTTATTTGGAAATGCGACTTCAGATGATTTGAAAAAATTAGACGACACTACATTTTTAGAGATTTTCGACGGTGTTCAACAAGCAGAACTTTCGTTCTCCGATATTGAAAATGGCTTAAACATGATTGATGCTTTGGCTGCAAAAACAGCTTTCTTAGCTTCAAACGGTGAAGCAAAAAGAGAATTGAAAGCAAACGCAATTTCTGTAAACAAAGAGAAAGTGGGTGAAGATTTTATCATTTCCAAAGAACATTTAATCAACGGAAAGTTTTTATTGATTGGAAAAGGTAAAAAGACGAATTTTATTGTGAAGGTTGGATAAATTCAAAATAATTTGACAGCTAAAGATTTAAGAAAATGAAATTTATAATTTATCCCCTGTTAATTTTTACTTTCTTAAATTCATGTACTGAAAAAAGAATTTCAAATAGTAAAAAAAAGAATACAATTCCTGAATCAAGTATATCAGTCAAAATAGATTCACTTTTCGTTCTGCAGAACATTAAGGATTTGAATTTTGTCGAAAATTTACATTGGGATTTTGAAAATTTATATCTTGATAAATCTAAAAAACAAAAATTTGAAAAACTAAACAATAAAGACAAAATTAAATTTTTATTTCATGTTGTAAAACAAGAAGATGGTCACGAAATAGATAAGGAGTGGATAAAGATGGATTTACAAGCTTTTGTAGTAGCAAAACAAAGTAAAATCAATAATTTCACGCCAACGATAATAAAAGTTTATGGAACTGATTTTACAGCGGTCATTTTAGTAAATCTTGATGACAATAAAAATATAATTTCAACTTTTCCAATTTACAATATTGAAAATAGTGGTCCAGCAATTTCTGAGGACACTTTAATTGTTACAAGACCCAAAATAAAATGTCATTTCATGAAAAATGTCATTCATTTATATAAAATAACAGGAACAAATTTTCTTCAAAATGAAAAAATTCAATCTTTTTATGTAGATTCAATAACATACAAAGCATCAATTGATAATAATGGGATAGTGAGAACTGTAAAAATTGATAGTACTCGTTACAAAAAAAATTGTGAATTAGATTACTTTCAATCTTACTAATATCAAACAAGTTATTTAATTTAAAGAAAAAAAGCACGAAATTCATTTCTGAACTTTCGTGCTTTTGAGTCTTTGTGGCAATTAAGAGTCTTAATTCCGATAGCTATCGGAACCTAATATCTTAAAGTCTTAACATCCAAATTAATTTCCTTTAATCTCAAATTCCGTTCTACGATTTTGTTGTTTACCGTCTTCAGTAGTGTTTGTTGCAATTGGAGCGTTTGAACCGTAACCTTTTGAAGTCATACGTGAAGCATTGATTCCTTTTGTTTTCAAATAGTTTACAACTGCATCAGCTCGTTGTTGAGAAAGTGCATCGTTTACTAAAGCAGAACCTGTATTATCCGTGTGACCAGAAATTTCAATTTTCAAATTTGGAACATCTTGCATCAATTTCACCAAGCGATCTAATTCTGAGTTAGATTCAACTCGTAAAGTTGATTTTCCTAAGTCGAAAAAGATGTTTCTCAAGGCAATTTTACTTCCGATAGCGATGTTTTTCAATTCAATCGTTTTGTTTACTAAATTGTCATCACTCCCAGCAGGAATATCAAAATTCTCAGAATGAAACAAATATCCTGGAGCTTTAACAGCAATACCGTAATTTCTGCCTGAATTTAATGTAATAATGAATTTTCCTGTTGCACTATTTGTTGAGAACGTTTCAATCACTTTTCCAGTTGAATTATCTGTAATTTCAATCGAAGCTTCAATCGGCTTTCTTGAAATCGCATCAATCGTCAAACCTTTGAAAACTGTCAACGATTTTTTGTTTACACTTACTGTATTTTCAATTTGATTATCTTTAACTGGCATAGCAATCGAAGCTAAAAGAAAATCTTCCACTTCAAAAACTGGTTTTTTCTCTTCACCCCAAAAAGTTACTTTGTAAATATCGTAACCTCCCGAACCACCAGCTCTGTTTGAAGCAATGTAAGCGTATTTCCCATTTGCTGTTGGAGAAAAGAAAAAATCGTCGTATTGAGAATTCACTGGATAACCCATGTTTACTGGTGCTGACCATTGACCTTGAACTTTTTTCGAAACAAAAATATCGTAACCTCCCAACGATTCAAATCCTTCAGAAGCAATGTACATAGTTTCACCGTCAATTGACATATAAATTGAACCTTCGTTAAAAGCACTGTTGCAGGTTGCAACCATCGTTGGTGCCATAAAATCTTGTTTTACCTTACTTTGAATTCCTGAATACATGATTTCCATTCCGTTTGAACGAATTTCGCTGTCACGCGTGAAATAAATTCGATATCCATCATCATTGTAACACGCATTTTTTTCATTTGATGTTTTTGCACTAACCATTAATGGCATTTTTGTTGGTTCGCTCCAATCTGCACCAATTAATTTTGATTCAAAAATATCACTTTGTCCGTCCACATATCTCTGTAAAAGTAATTTTGTTCCATCGTAACTCATTGTGTTGGAAATATCATCTTCGATGCTGTTAATTTTTCCTGATAATCTTTTAGGGAAAGACCAAACTCCGTCCGTTAAAGAAGAAGAAAAGATATCAAAATCGTATTCACCAACTTCATTTGCTGCTTTTGAACCCGAACGATTTGATGACATAACTAATTCCGAACCATCTGTAGAAATTGATGGAGCCATATCATCCATAGCAGTATTTAATTCTGAAACATTATCAATCCATGCACGAATTGGATTTGCGATTGATTTTTCAGCAATATCACATTCTTTTTTTCTCTTTACAATGAATTTAGAGAAATTATCTGCTTTCCTATATTCGTCTTCAAATAATTTGAAGCTATTTTTTGCCTCAGTAAACTTACCGTCTAACTGCATAGCAACACCGTAATAGTAATTCAAAAAAGGATTACATTTTGGATCCAATTCTTTTGCTTTTTTGATGTATCCAATTCCTTTACTTGGATCGTTGGAGTGAATGTAGCAAACACCAATTTTAAAATTCAATTCCCCATTGTTTGGATTGAATTTATTTGCAGGAAGATAATTCTTTAAAGCGTTTTTATAATTTAATCCGAAATCTTTTACGTCAAAAACTGCTTCATTTCCTGCTTTCCAGAAATCGTCTCCTTTATCAATCGAAGCTTTTGCTTGTTTTAAAGCATCTGCATCTTTAAAATTTGACGATTTGAATTCTACGTTTTGTCCAAAAGCAACAATGCTCGCAAAACTTAATATGATTGTGTTAAATATGTTTCTCATTATCTTAGATTATTAGAATTTTGGACTTTTAGATTATTAGACAAGTCTTTTGTCTAATGTCTTCGAGTCTTAAGTCTTAATTACAGTTTGACGAATAATATTTTTTCCCTAATTCAGCACCCAATTGTTTGGCTTTGTTCCAGTCTTCGCAAGCGCCATTTAAGTCTCTCAACATTTCGTTTGCGTTTCCGCGATTAACGTAAGCAGAAGCGTTTTTAGGATCCATAGAAATTGCTTTGTCAGCTAATTCTTTCGCTTTTTGATAATCTTTTTTCTTGAAATAAATTCCAGATAAATTAGAATAAGCTGGAGCATATTTTGCGTTTAATTCAATCGCTTTTTTGAAATCTTTTTCAGCATCATCTAATCTTCCTTGCTCCAAAAGTGTCGCCCCACGGTTATTGAAAGCCAAATAATAATTTGCGTCGATGCTTATTGCACGGTTAAATGCAGCCAAAGCACCTGTATAATCTTTCGCTTTCTTTTTTGTTGTACCAACGTTATTTAATACAAAAGCCAAATTTGGATTTTTCTTCAAAGCTTCCTCGTATTCAGCAATTGCTTTAGGGAAATTTCCTAACATTTTATAACAACTTCCTCTGTCATTATAAGCAAAAGCTGAACTTGCGTCCAATTCAATTGTTTTCGTAAAGTATTTAATGGCATCGTTGTAATCTTGCTGTAAAAAACGCAAGGTTCCATAATTGTAATATGCTTTTGCATTTTTTGCATCTAATTGAATTGATTTTTCGTAATCTTTTTCAGCTTTAGAATAATCATTCAAACCTTGAAGAGCTCTTCCACGCTGAAAGTATGCTTTTGAATATGCTGGGTCTTTTGTAATTAAGGTATTTAAAGTATTCAAAGCGTCTTGGTATTTCCCAACTTCATTTTCAGTCAAACCTTTATTGTAATAAGCCGCTGTAAAATTTGGGTCTGAATTAATTGAATGTTGAAATTCCTTAATGGCACTTGTGTAATCTTTTTTGCTGAAAAAATCGACACCGCTGTTGTAAGAAGTTTGACTCGCAGCTACGGCGGCATTTTGTTGGTTTAATTTGCTTATCGAATCTTTGTAAGCAAGTTCTTTTGGTGTAAGTAATTCTATTTGTCCGTAAACATTTTTAAAGAAAAATGAACATGAAACAAATACTACCAAAGTAAGTAATTTATTCATAAGTATATAATTTTTGCGCTTTGAAATTACTTATAAAAACCATACCACTTTTTCAATTTTATTAACAATCTAAAAGATATCAAAAAGAAATTAAAACATGTTGTTGGAACAAATTTTGAACTAAAGGAAACAAGTGTATTGAAATTCAAGGTCTTAATTTAAAAAAGAGCAAGGAAAATCAGAAATAAGGAATTTGATTCTGTTGATAAGTTATAAACCTGAGTTCGATTATTAATTTTGTTCAGAACACCTATAAATATTCAGATTTGAATAAGGAAAGTGAAGAAATAACAGGTTATTTTGAGCTTTTTTTATTCAAATCTGAATATTTATTGGTGTCAAAATATAAGTTATACTTTTTTAAAGTAATATCCTTCGTTGCTTTTATTCATGATAGTATGCTATCACTCACAAAATCGCCTCGTCTCTTTCATTAAAAATTGAATTCTGAATCTAAATTAATAATCGAACTCAGGTTATAAAACAAAAAGCGACACCTCTAAAGATATCGCTTCTTAAACCTAACCTAACCACTATTCACTGAAAAAGATTATTATCTATTGCGACAATAACAATACAAAGGTAGAGCAGCTTTGCTTAAAAGAAAAATTAAATTAATACAAGTTTAATCCAAGTTTAATCTGCTGAAAATTAAGTCCATAAAAATAATCGTCAGAATGAATCATTGGACGTAAAAAAAGTTCGATTTGTAGTTTGAAAACATCAAAATTGCTTGGATTCCTAACGTATATCTTTTTCAATAAATGAATGCTGATAACTTTCAATTTATATGCTTTTAGATTCGAAAATCTTCTTTATTTTTGAAGAAAAAAAATCATGTCAACAATTGGAATATTTTGCGGAGGATTTTCTTCTGAATTTGAAATCTCACTGAAAAGTGCAAAAACAATTTTAGAAAATTTTCCAGATGGTCACAAAGTCTTTTTAATTAAAGTGGAGCAAGAAAAATGGACAGCAATCTATGAAAATCAAGAATATGATTTTAATCCTTGGGACTTGAATTTCAGTCAAAATGGAAAACAAATTCATTTAGAAGTAGGATTGATTTATATTCATGGGAATCCTGGTGAAAATGGTAAATTACAAGCCTTTTTGGAGATGAAAAATATTCCTTTCATTAATTCTGGTGCTTTGGCTTCTGAATTATCTTTTGATAAATGGTATTGCAACCAGTTTTTGAAAAGTTTTAATATTCCTGTAGCGAAATCAATTTTACTAAAAAAAGGATATACAAATTCTGAAAAAGAAATCATCGACGATTTAGATTTACCATGTTTTGTGAAACCAGCTGATTCCGGTTCTAGTTATGGAATTTCAAAAGTGAAAACACCTGAAGAATTAAAACCTGCTTTGGACAAAGCCTTCCAAGAAGGACAAACAGTGGTTATCGAATCTTTTTTGAAAGGAACAGAAGTAACCTGCGGAGTTTACCGTTCAAAAGAAGGAATTTACGCTTTGCCTTTGACTGAAATTGCTACAGAAAATGATTTTTTCGATTACGAAGCAAAATATTTAGGAAAATCTCAAGAAATCACGCCCGCAAGAGTGAGTGATGAGGTTAGAATCAAGGTTCAAGATTTAGCAAAAAAGATTTATGATTTATTGAATTTACGTTCCATCGCTCGAATCGATTTTATGATAGTTGAGAATCAAGCTTTTGTAATTGAAGTGAATACTACTCCAGGTTTTTCACCAGCGAGTATTGTTCCACAAATGATACAAGTTGACGGAAAAACAATTAAAGGGTTTTGGGAAGAGATTTTGGAAGTTGAGTTGAAAAACTAATTTCCTGAACTTAGAAATCCAAAACGTACAATAATATTTTTTTTTGAACCACGGAGAGTAAGAGTAAAAGAGAATGATTATCTTTAAACAAAAAAAATCTTTAACAGTACTTGTAAAAACTCTTTTTCTCTTACTCTCCGTGGTTCAAAATTTTCTATTTGGCATTAAGAAAGTGGTTTAAAATCCTTTATAGTTAATTATAAAATTATCCTATTTTCTCAAAATACATTACAAACTCAAGGTTGCTGTTATTTCCTAAAATAGGTGATTCCATGTGTTTTTTGTACAGTAAATTATTTATTTTGGCTTCAGAAATGATTTTTTCAATCACTTTTGGGTAAATTGCTTTTCCTTTTACCAAACCATCTTTGTTTAAACTCTTTTTATCCACTTCAAATTGCGGTTTTAAAATCAAAAGAACTTCCGCTTTTTCTTTCAAAAAGGGGTGAATGAATGGCAAAATTTCGACCAAAGAAATAGAAGATACATCAATCAAACAAAAATCAATTTTATCTACAATGTTTGTTGAGTTTAATTCGCGAACAAAGGTTTTTTCTAAGTTGATTAATTTAGCGTTTGACTTAAGTTTAGCGTGAATTTGATTCGTTTCGTCGTTTACGCAATAGACTTTATTCGCTTCAAAATGCAAGGCTATTTCCGAAAAACTCCCTGATTCAGAACCAATTTCCAACACAATTTTGTCTTTAAAGTCTAGTTTGAATTTTTCTTTCGCTTTCAATAATTTGATTGAATTTGGTGAAATCCATTCATCTTCAATTTCTGGCAATTCGATTTTCACTTCAAGTGGGAATTTTTTCCCTGGTTTACGAATCAATTTACCGTTCACCAAAACTCCTTTTTCTTGAATGGTTTTTTCAACAAGTCCACGAGAAGAAATTAATCCTCTCTGCAAAATCAGTTTATCTAGGCGCTCTTCGATGATATTAATATTAAAAAATTGAGCTACAAAGTTACATTTATTTAACTGAAATGAAGTAATTATATTTTTGTACTTACTTTTGTTAAAACCGTTTCGTAAAATATGATTTCTGAAAGCATACAAATCAAACTCAAAACTTTGCCCGAAAAACCGGGAATTTATCAGTATTATGATAAAAATGAGACTATTTTATATGTTGGAAAGGCAAAAAATCTAAAAAAACGTGTTTCTCAATATTTTGCTAAAGAACATGATGACGGTAAAACGAGAATGCTCGTCAAAAAAATCTTTGAGATAAAATACATTGTTGTTGAAACGGAATTAGATGCATTATTACTGGAAAACAGTCTAATAAAAAAGTATCAACCTAAATACAATATTCAACTAAAAGACGATAAAACCTACCCTTGGATTTGCGTCAAAAAAGAAGCTTTCCCTAGAGTTTTCTCAACAAGAAGGATTGTAAAAGATGGCTCAAAATATTATGGTCCATACCCAAGTGGGAAAGTCATGCAGACGCTTTTACAGCTTTTTAAAGAGTTGTTTTCTCTGAGAACATGTAATTTAGACTTGTCGGAAGCTAAGGTTCAAAAGAAAAACTATAAAGTGTGCTTAGAGTATCACATTGGTAATTGCAAAGGTCCATGCGTGGAATTGATTGCAGAAAATGAATACCAAGAATATATCAATCAAATTGATTTAATTTTAAAAGGAAATGTTCGATTTGTACTTGATTACCTGCAAAAAAAGATGTTGAAATTCGCCGAAAGTCATCATTTTGAAGAAGCACATTTGATAAAAGAGAAAATACAACTTTTAGAAAATTTCCAAAACAAATCGACAATTGTTTCACCAACAATTCACGAAGTAGATGTGTTGACAATGGTTGAAGATGAGAAAAATGCTTTTGTCAATTATTTGGTCATCAAAAATGGAACAATTATTCATGGAATAACGCTTGAATTAAACAAAAAATTAGACGAAACGAAAGAAGAAATTTTAACTTATGCTTTGCTCGAATTTCGTGAGCGATTCAACAGTACTTCCAAAGAGATCATTTTAGAGGAAAAAATCAACGTTCACATTCCTGATATTTCATTTTTTGTTCCACAAAAAGGCGATAAAAAAAACTTGGTCGAATTATCTAAGAAAAACGCCGTTTATTACCGTTTAGAAAAATATAAAAACGAACACATTAAAAACCCAGAGGCACACACAGACCGTATTTTAAATCAAATGAAAAGTGATTTGCGCTTGAAAGAATTACCAGTGCATATCGAATGTTTTGACAACTCAAACATCCAAGGAACAAATCCTGTTTCGGCTTGTGTTGTTTTCAAAAATGCCAAAGCAAGTAAAAAAGATTACCGACATTTTAATATCAAAACGGTTGTTGGTCCAGACGATTTTGCTTCGATGGAAGAAGTTATCACACGACGTTATTCCAGAATGTTAAACGAAAATCAGGAGTTACCACAATTAATTATCATCGATGGGGGGAAAGGACAATTGAGTTCAGCACTTGCAGCCTTAGATAAAATTGGTTTGAGAGGAAAAATTGCCATTATCGGAATTGCCAAACGTTTGGAAGAAATATTTTTCCCAGGCGATTCAATTCCAATTTATTTGGATAAACGCTCCGAAACATTAAAAATCATTCAGCAATTGCGAAATGAAGCACATCGTTTCGGAATCACGCATCACCGTGATCGAAGGAGTAAAAATGCCTTCACATCTGAATTAACTCAAATTGAAGGAATCGGACCAAAAACTTTTGAATTGTTGATGAAAAAATTTAAAACGGTATCAAAAATCAGGGAAAGTTCGGTAGAAACCTTAAGTGCCGAAATTGGCAAAGCGAAAGCGCAGCTTGTTTTTGATTATTTTAAGAGTGAGGAATTAAAAGTGAAGAGTGTAGAATGAATAATTTAAGAGTCAAATTTTTCTATTTCGTACTTTTTTATTATCTTCGCGACTTCAAATTTTAATAATTAATTAAAACACATACTAAATGTCATATTTGTTTACATCAGAATCAGTTTCAGAAGGGCACCCAGATAAAGTAGCGGATCAAATTTCAGATGCGTTGATTGATAATTTCATGGCTTTCGACCCAACGTCAAAAGTTGCTTGTGAAACCTTGGTTACGACTGGTCAAGTTGTTTTAGCTGGAGAAGTTAAGACTACAACTTATTTAGATGTTCAAAGTATTGCTCGTGAGGTGATTAGAAAAATTGGGTACACGAAATCTGAGTACATGTTTGAAGCAAATTCTTGTGGTATTCTTTCTGCTATTCACGATCAATCTGATGATATCAATCAAGGAGTTGATAGAGTCGTTGCAAATGATGACTTTGAAGCAAGAGCTAACGCTCAAGGAGCTGGAGACCAAGGAATGATGTTTGGTTACGCAACAAAAGAAACTGAAAATTACATGCCTTTGGCTTTGGATTTAGCTCATAAAATCTTACAAGAATTATCTCACATTAGAAATAATGAAGGAAATCTTATCGGATATTTGAGACCAGATGCTAAATCTCAAGTTACAATCGAATATTCTGACGATAATGTTCCACAACGTATCGATTCAATTGTTGTTTCTACTCAACATGATGATTTTGCTGAAGAAGCGAAAATGTTGGCTAAAATCAAAGAAGACATAGTAAATATTGTAATTCCTCGTGTGAAAGCGAAATTGAAACCAGAATTACAAGCTTTATTTACAAACGAAATTACTTACCATATCAACCCAACTGGAAAATTTGTAATCGGTGGACCTCACGGAGATACAGGTTTAACTGGTCGTAAAATCATCGTTGATACCTACGGTGGAAAAGGTGCTCACGGTGGTGGTGCATTCTCTGGAAAAGATCCTTCAAAAGTTGACCGTTCAGCTGCTTATGCTACACGTCACATCGCTAAAAATGCAGTTGCTGCTGGATTGTGTGATGAGATTTTAGTTCAAGTTTCTTACGCAATTGGTGTTGCAAAACCTTGTGGATTGTACATCAACACTTATGGAACTTCAAAAGTGAACAAAACAGATGGTGAAATTTCAAAAATTTTAGAAGGAATTTTCGATTTACGTCCTTATGCAATTGAACAACGTTTGAAATTGAGAAACCCTATTTATAGTGAAACTGCTGCTTACGGACACATGGGACGTAAAAATGAAGTAGTTACAAAAACCTTCAAATCTCCAAGTGGAGAAATCGTTTCTAAAGAAGTTGAATTATTTACTTGGGAGAAATTAGACTTTGTTGATAAGGTAAAATCTGCTTTCGGAATTTAATAAAGTTCACAAATAAAATCCTCTTTTTTCGTTATTTTTAGTAAAAAATTTATCATTAGCAAAAGCTGACTAAAAATTTTTCACTTTTAAAAATGCCTAAAAAGAAAACTTTATTAGCAAACTTTAAGTAAAAAGACATAAATTTAAAACCTGTTGATTTTCAGCAGGTTTTTTTGTTTCAAGAAAAATTAAACGAAGAAACAACCCCTTCAGAGTAGATAGGCTGAAAGGGTAACCACCCTGAAGGGGATAAAATTTAAAAAAAAATGCACAAAAAAGACTATTTTTCAAATTTTGAAGCAATCATTTTTGATTTAGGCGGAGTCATTTTAAACATCGATTATTCAAAAACGGTAAAAGCATTTCAAGATTTAGGTTTAGAAAATTTTGAATCCATCTATTCTCAGGCAAATCAATCTGGACTTTTTGATAAATTTGAAATTGGTGCTATTTCACCTCAAAGTTTTGTGAATGAACTTTTACCTTATTTACCAAAAGGAACAAGTGCCAATCAAGTTGTTTCAGCATGGAATGAAATAATATTAGATTTCCCTATTGAGAATTTAGAGCTTCTTAAACGTCTTAAAAATGAAAAACCAACTTTCTTGTTGAGTAACACAAATGAGATCCACATTCAATGCTTTAATCGTAAATTGAAAGAGGTTTCAACTGAAAATTCACTTCACAACTTTTTCCATCAAACGTATTTTTCAAATGAAATCGCTTTGAGAAAACCAAATAAAGAGGTTTTTGAATTTGTTTGTAGAGAAAATAATCTGATTCCAGAAAAAACACTTTTTATCGACGACAGCATTCAACACATTGAAGGAGCAAAAGCCTTTGGTTTAAATGTGTATCATTTACAAAAAGGAGAAAAAATTACAGATTTGTTTTGATTTTCACTTCTTATTTACAGCTCTAATCAAAGCTACTGACTGAATAGCCAATAAAATTATAAAAAGTGAAATTGCAGTAAATCCAACAACACGCGTATCGCCAATTTTCTTAAATGTCAAAATCAAAATTAAACCGAGCATCAACAACATTTGTAAAGTTGTTGTAAGTAAAAATCGTAAATTAAAATTTTCTGCTCCTAATTTAACTCCTGTAAAAGCGATTGCGAATCCTGAAACAAAAATAATTGCAATCGTTAAATCAATGTAAGACATGATTTCCAATTTTCCGGGCAAAATAGCTGAGTAAACTAAAATTAAATGCAATACTAAAATGGAAAGTGCTAAAGAAATTGTTTTTATCATGTAGTTAATTTATGAGGGTTCTAAAAAATGATTTTTTGAGGCGAACAAGATTTTAAAAGGTGTTCCGATAGCTATCGGAATTACTTTTGTAAATGAGCGTTTTAAAATTGAATTTCAACGATGAAAAAGCTATTTTTAGAAGTTTCATTAGTCTTTATTAATATTTTTTACCTCTTTAAAAATCATATACATGGAAATAAAAACCCCTAACAAAGAAAGAATAATTGTCCAAATTGGAGTTTCTAAATGCTGTCTATTGTCCAAATAAACGCCAAGCCAAGAAAATCCACCAATCACAACGCCCATTTGTATCACAACACTTGTGAAACGCAGATACAGGTTATTCTTTTTATTTGAATCTTCTTCCATTTTTATTTATCCTAAGACTTAAAGAATTAATAGAATTCAGCGTAAAACATCTCATATTCACCCAACTTTTGAGTTTCAAATAAAATTTTCAGATTATCCTGTGAGATAGAGAAAATTTTAGATTCGTGTAAACTTTGAACATTTTTCTTTGTTCTCTTAAATGTACGAATGTATTCAGATGCTTTCGTTTCGTCAAATTCTTTTATAACAATTACGTTTTGATCTTTTCCATAAATTTTGGAAGAAACGTTTAATTTATTTTTTCCGTATAATTCTTTGTTGAAGTCAACCACTTTTGTTTTTGAAGCTGCAGTTGTTTGATCTTTTTCGAGTAAAATGATAACCCAATGATCGGCATTTTCATCAAAGGAATAAATGGATTTGTTGGCAAAATTCGATTCAACAAAAGCGGTGTAACCTTTCTCAATGATTTCAATCAATTCTTTAGCTTTTTTCTCTTCCGATGTTCCTGGATATTCTGCAATGATTTGCTTCAAAGGTGGAATCATTTTGCTTTTGTTTTCTGTTGTTTGTCCCACCGACATCGCTCTCAAAAGCATGTATTTTGAACGGTAAGGATTATCCAATTCATTTTCAACTATTGGTTCAGCAGTAGAAATCACTAAAGAATATAAGCCTTTGTTGTAACGATCTAATACTTTGATGTAATCGTTTTCAGCTAATTTTTCAAACTCTTTCTTTTTGATGAAATAGTCTGGGTCGCGTAAAAAATTGGCGTAATCAGAATTTGGATATGATGCTAAAATTTCATTTTTATAAGCATACGCTTTTGTGGCGTCGCCAAACTCGTTCATTTTGTATAATTGAAATAAAGCCAATAAATTGTATTTACTTTCAAACTTACGTTCCAAAATAGCTTCAAATTGTTTGCTTGCGAAAGCACTTTCATTTAATTGATCTTTATAAATAATTCCTGCATCGTAAAGTGAGCTAACCAATCGTTCGTTTGATAGTTGCATCAAAGAATCTGTAATTGGTAGATTCAACAACAAAGATTCTGCAGTCAAACTATCTTCTTTTGGTTCTTCAAGAACGACATCACCGCTATCTGATTCAAGTTCTTTGAAGCTAGCAACAGCAATTTTTTCACTTCTTCTCCAATCATCTTCATTTTCCCTTGCTCCCCACTGTTTTCTGAAACTTTCCAAACCTTCGCTTTTCATTTTGGCATTGTTCCAGAAAAATTTGGTGGTTGATTGCGATTCATTCACGATAGCTTGTTGGGCCTGAATTTCTTTCAAGCGAATGGCTTCTTGTTCCTTTTTACGTTTTTCGTCAGCTTTGATCTTTTCAACTAAATTTTCAGCAAACTTTGTTCTGTCATCGGCTGACATTCCAGCGATTTTCTGAACAGAATCTTCGTAAGCAGCCGTTTCAACAGCAAAAACCAAATCTTTTAATTTCAAGGCTTTATTTCGTATCGCTTCCGCATTTGGGTAGGTTTCAGGCAAGACTTTCGCACAAGAATCATAGTATTTTTGAGCTACAACGTAATTTCTATCTGAAAAACTTAAATCTCCCAATTTCTCGTAACTCATGGCTTTTTGACGTGTATTTTTGGTTGAAAATAAAATAGATTTATGCGTTAATTCAATACCGGAATTTTTATTTCCTTCTTTAAAAGCAATGTCTCCAAGGGCGAAATAAATTTGATCTTTAAATTCAACATTTTTATCGTCGCGAAGCATTTTCTCCAATTCTTTTTTGATTTTCGCATCACCACCCATCAAAGCACGGTTGATTCTCGCGTTGAAATTCATATCAAAGGGAGCGTTATATTTCAATACTTTTCCAAAATGATATTTCGCTTTTTGAGTTTCCTTTTTCTCAGCATTTAATTGTGCCAAAATGAAATGAACTCGTGCTTTATCAGCTGATTTTTTACAAAATTCTAAGGATTTTTCTAAACTCTCAATCGCCTTATCGTTTTCATCTTGTTTCAGAGATAAATCTGCTTTAGTAAGTTCAAAAAGAAAACGTTGTTTCTTAGGAAATTCAGCTTTTTCTTCTTCTTTGTCAGCAGTTTTACTTTTTTTCTTCTTCGAACTTCCTTTTTTCTTTTTTACTTTCTCTTTCGATTTTCCGGAAGCTGAGCCTGTCGAAGCTTCAAGCTCTTCAATTTGTTTGTCAATATTCTTTAAAATCAAAGAAGCTTCTGTCAAATTATTTTTCTCAATATTTGTTCTAGCAAGCCAAATTGCAGCTGTATAATTACTCGGGTCGTTTGAAAAGAATTTATTTATGTACGAAAAATTCTTTTCTGCCAATTCATAATCTCTTCTGTAATAATTGGATATACCAATTGTTAACCAATTCTCGTCAATCCAAGCATTGTATTCCGCACGTTTTTTTGACGGTTCAGAAGCTGTCGGCATACTGTGTTTGGAAATTACTTCCGTGCATTTTGCAATGGCGGTATCAATCGCAGGATACATACCTTTTACTTCTTCCTCATTTGGCAAAGGATTTAAAGGTAAAAGCGAATAGTAATCCTCTGTCCGCGTATCTTTATAAGTAATAAGTGCTTGATTGATTAATTCATTCGCATTAAAATAACCGTTGTAATGGGCAGTCATCCCGTGATACGAACGATTTACCAAAGTGTTCTTTTCAGTTGAACAAGATAAAACTAACAAAAAAAGTATTATAAAAACTCCGAATTTCATGCAAAAATTTAAACTATGTAACGCCAAAAGCACAAATTTATTGTAAAAAATCGAGAAAATGACGATTTTATAAAAGTTAGGAGTGAGTAGTTAGAAGTTAGTAGTAAAATAAGTCCAACCTTTTTTCTAATAAATCGTTTTTTAGAATATATTTACAAGAAATTAAAGCGTGTGAATAAACTATTTTTCATAAAATCTCTTTTGTGTTTGTCTTTTTTGATATTGACTTTTTCTTGTGAAAAACATAATCCGGAAGACCCATGGTTTTCGCATGGAGGGAAGCATTTGAATGAACGTTTGGATGGGGAATGGGAGTTGGTGAGTTTGCATATTATTAAAAATGCTTATCCCCCCTTTGAGTTAGATGATGAATATGAAGATTTTTCAAATTTATTAGATATTGACACCATGAATATTGCTAAATTTTTCAAATTTGTGCCAAAAGAAGAAGATAGTGATGTTGAAGGGAATGGAGAAATGTTAATTCGTGCTAAATCTATGCAAAATTTTTCCGAAAAAATAGGAATTAATTTATCCCTAAATAAAGATGTAAACGATACGAATGTTGGGCTTTCAAAAATAAAATACTTGTTCAGAGAAGGAAAAAAGAATGGAGACAGTTTTTTTCAATTTAAGTTTATAGAAGTGGATACGGTGGATACATTGACACCAGATGTTCCTATTTTTAAACCTTATGATGAATACTTTATTTTTAATAATTATTTTATGAAACCTATGTACACCTTTCATATTGCTAAAGCGACAAAAAAAGAATTGATACTCTATTATAACTTACACTTAGGAGTCGGTGAAAGTTATCCTTATAATAGATATCGTTTAACATTCAAAAAAATCAGCTAAACTCAAAATATTTAAGTTCTTAGCTTTTTTACAAGTTTTTAACATCCATCAATTTCGTTCTTTTCGAGAAAATAGTATCTTTGCAAGATGAAAGTTATTTTTTACTTCACTTTTTTAGTTTTGGTATTAAGTTCGTGTTCGGAATACAGTCGTGTTTTGAAAGGCGACGATTACACAAAAAAGTTTTCTTTAGCGAATGATTTGTATGAGCGAAAAAAATATATGAATTCAATCGCTTTGTATGAACAAGTTTACCAACGTTTACCGAAGACAGCAGAAGGTGAAGTGTCTTTTTACAGAATTGGAAAAGGATATTATTTGACTGGAGATTATTACATGGGAGCTTATTTTTTAGGTTCATTTTTTGATAAATATCCTTTGAGCACGAAGATTGAAGAATCATTTTTTTTGAAAACAATTTGTAGTGTTAAAAATTCTCCTCAACAAAGTTTGGATCAGCAAGAAACAGAAATTGCTATAAATGATGTGCAACAATTCATCTATTTATTCCCAAATTCTTCTCGAATTGACACCTGTAACATCATCATCGATAACTTGCGTTTGAAGTTAGAAAACAAAGATTTTGAAAGCATCAAACTTTATTCTAAAACCTTGAATTATAAGTCGGCGGTAACAACAGCAGAAACCTTTTTAAACGACTATCCGACTTCCAGAAACAAAGAAGAAGTTATTTACATTAAAATAAAAAACTCGTACTTTTTAGCAAAAAATAGTATTGACGATAAAAAAAAGGATAGAATTGATAAAACTATTGAAACTTATCGTACCTTTGCAGTCCAATTTCCCGAAAGTAAACACTTAAAAGAATTGGAAACATTGAATAAAAGTCTTCAACAACAGTTGGATGATTTAAAAAATAAGTCCTTATTTTAAGGCGAATATTAAATTAAATATTGAAAAGATGAGCATTAATTTTAAAACTATCGATTCTGAACGTTCAACGATTACTCGTGATACGATTAAATTTGAAGAAAAAACTGGTAACATTTACGAAGCAATTGTTGCTATGTCAAAACGTTCAAATCAAATTTCTTCAGAATTAAAAGAAGAATTGACTGGTAAATTACAAGAATTTGCATCTTCAACAGATAATTTAGAAGAAGTTTTTGAAAACAGAGAACAAATTGAAATTTCTAAATTTTACGAAAAATTACCAAAAGCAGTTGCTATTTCTATGTCAGAAATGTTAGACGACAAGATTTACATTCGTAAAATTGCAGAGGAGACAAAGTAATTATTTATTGACTGCAAGTTAAAGTAAAGGAACAGTACTAACGTTTGCTAAATCAAAGCTAACGCTTTTCTTGTCTTTAATCTTACAGTCTTAAGTCTATAGAAAAAATGAAAGGGAAACGCATTCTTCTAGGAATTACTGGAGGCATTGCAGCATACAAAATTGCATTCCTGATTCGTTTATTAAAGAAAAAAGAGGCAGAAGTCAGATGTATTATGACTCCTGCCTCTTGTGATTTTATATCACCGCTAACCATCGCTACTTTATCCGAAAACCCAGTACACATTGATTTTTGGAATCAAAAAAATGGCGAATGGACGAACCACGTCGATTTAGGAATGTGGGGAGATATTTTTCTCATCGCTCCATTGACGGCAAATACTTTAGCGAAAATTTCAAACGGATATTGTGATAATTTACTTACCGCAACCTATTTATCCGCAAAATGTCCTGTAATTGTTGCTCCAGCAATGGATTTAGATATGTATGCTCACAAAACGACCGAAGAAAATCTGAAAGCTTTAGAAAATCGAGGAAATTTGATTATTCCAGCTGAATTTGGAGAATTAGCGAGTGGTTTGATTGGACAAGGAAGATTATCCGAACCAGAAACAATTGTTGCTTTTTTAGACATTTTTTTTGAAAATCAAGATTCATTTTCTAGGAAAACAGTTTTAATTACCGCTGGACCAACGCATGAGAAATTAGATCCCGTTCGATTTATCGGGAATAATTCTTCAGGAAAAATGGGGTACCGCATTGCGGAAGATTTTTTGAAACGTGGAGCAAAAGTGATTTTAGTTTCAGGACCAACAAACGAAAACTTACAACATCCAAACTTGACTTTACTTGAAATTGAATCAGCTGAAGAAATGTTGAAAGAAGTTCAAGGAAACTGGAAAAAGGCTGATATTGGTGTTTTTGCAGCGGCTGTAGCCGATTATCGTCCGAAAACAAAGGAAGAACAAAAAATCAAAAAGAAAGATGAAGAATTGATTTTAACTTTGGTTAAAAATCCTGACATTTTACTTTGGGCTGGACAACATAAAAGTGAGAAGCAATTTTTAGTTGGTTTTGCTTTAGAAACAAACAATGCAATTGAACATGCGCAAACAAAATTAAAGAACAAAAATTTAGATTTAATTGTTTTAAATACCTTGGAAGATGAAGGTGCAGGTTTCAAAAATGAAACAAATCGCATTCATTTGATTGACAAAAGCAATAAAATTCTTAGTTTTGAGTTAAAAAGTAAAACATTGGTCGCAAAAGACCTTGTTGATTATTTAAAAGAGAAGATTTAGAATGAAAATCAAAATCAAAATAGCATTTAGTGTACTTATATATTGTTTGACAACGACTTTTGGCTTTAATCAGGAGTTAAATTGTCAAGTTACTGTTGTTGTGGATAATCAAATTCCTGTTACTTCGATTGAAAAAGAGGTTTTTGACTTGTTGAAGCAAACAGTTTATGAGATGATGAATAACACCAAATGGACGAAAGAAAAATACAAACTGGAGGAACGTATCAATTGCAATATCCAGATTCAAATTTCATCTATTCCAACAACGGGAACGTATTCAGGTTCAATACAAGTTCAATCTACGCGTCCAGCGTTTAATAGTTCTTACAATACAACAATTTTAAACTATCAAGACGATAATTTAAGTTTCAATTTTTCGCGGAATTCGGTTTTGATTTATTCTCCAAATCAATATAGAGACGAATTGACTTCTATTTTGGCGTACTATGCTTATATGATTATTGGAATGGATGCGGATTCTTTTTCTTCTCAAGGAGGAACGCCTTACTTCACGGAAGCACAGCAAATTGTATCTTTAGCTCAGTCTTCTGGAAGTCCAGGTTGGGCATCAAATGATACAAAAAAAAGAAATCGTTTCTACTTGGTTGACAACATTTTACACCAATTATTCGAGCCTTTGAGAGCTTGTAATTACATGTACCATCGACAAGGAATTGATTTGTTGTATGAGAAGCAAGATGAGGCAAAAAAAAACATGTACAAAGCTTTAACTTTGCTGAATAAAGTGATTACATCTCGTCCAAATTCAATTAATTTATTAAATTTCGTTCAAGCAAAACAAGTAGAAATAAAAAATATTTTTGTTGATGCTGAGCAAACAGAAAAAACGGAAATAGTTAATTTATTGAAGAAAATAGATCCTGCCAATTCAAGTAAATATCAAGAAATTTTGGAGTGATTTATCAGTAGTTGATTAAATCAATGATTTGTGTAATAAATAGCACCAAAGAAATTAAGCCTAAAATCCCCCAAATTAATATCGTAGGCATTACTGAGTTTAGAGCTAAAACCACAAACAAAATGATTAGGCCTAAAAACACAACAGTAAGTAGAATGTTAATTCCTAACTCCCAGTCAAAATAAGCTTTTTTGGACTTTTTTAAAGATTTTACTTTGCTGACACTTAAATTGTCTTTTTTGAGTTGTTTACTTTGTTTAAGTTCGTAAACAGATTTTCCGTTTTTATTTTCAGATTCAAAAACATTGTCTTGAATTAATTCACTGTTTTCAACAATAGAATTTGAAGTAGGAACTAATTCAGTTTCTATTGATTCATTTTCTACTAAAAGAACTTCGGATTCAGCAGCTTCTTTTTTATTAAAAACTTCATTATCGGAAACTGAGCTTGTCAAATTTTCGGAAGCTGAGCCTGTCGAAGCTTTCTTGTTTCCATTCCATTGAACAAAATATCCTTTGTTATAAGTTCTTTTTTGAATTGAACAAGATTGATTTAAAAAGATTAGGCTAAAAAGAATTGCTAATCCTAATACTGTAGTGGTTTTGATTGATTTCATTCTGTGAATTTAAAAATAAATTTGAAATTGCTTATAAAAAATGTAATTTATCTTCTTTTCCTATTTTTGTATGTAGTTGAAATTTCTGAAAAAATAAAAGCTAAAACGACAAAAGAGAGTGAAATAATAAAGAATAATAAGCAAAAAATAACGTAAACAATTTGTGCTACGGCAAGTGAATTTAAAGCAAAAAGTAAAAATAAAAAGCCTAAAATTCCGAAAACTAAAGCAAAAACAAGATACAGTTTTGCTAAATCATCCAATAAATTTGGTGCTTTGACTTTTGATTTTACCTTTTTCAGAAAAGTTTTCTTTTTCTCCAGGTTAAGTTTTGGAAGCGATTTAACAAGAAGGGTTTTAGGAGAAATATTTGGTTTTATTTTTTCCTCCAATTCGGTTTCAGTTGAACTAACATCCGAAATTCCTGTGTTCGAATTCACATTTTGTGCAAGTTCCAAATTTGAATTTCCTTCTTGAATAATTTCTTCTTCAACTTGAATTTGTTCTTTTGAACTTAATTCAGTTTTGATTTGCTCCTTTTCATTTGACTTTGAAATATGATTCCATTGCACAAAATAACCTTTGTTGTAAGTTCTTTTCTGAATTGTACACGAAAAGCTGAGAGCCAATATGCTACAAAAAATGAAGGAGATTTTTAAAATTGATTTCATACGTCCAATAGTTTATTCAAAAATTAATTTTCGCAGTTTTTCTTTCTCATTTTTTAATTCAATGAGCTTATTTTTATCTCTAAGCATCGTAAAAACGAATTTCCATTTACTTGAAATATGCCTAAAATAGGAAAAAATAGAATAAGCTAACAAGCCTGAAATTGGTAGTGAAGAAAAATAAATGACTTGTTCAAAAAAGCTTAAATCAAAGATGAATTTTAAGCCAAACATGAAAGCAAGATAAAACATCGGATACAAAATCAGACCTAATAAAACGGTCAAAGGAGCATAATACTCAACATCTTTGGTCATTTTTGGAATCAAAATTGCGATAAGTTTAAAAGCTAAAATGTTGTGAATGAATCCATAAATAAAAAGTGGGAAACCAATCATAAGAAAGATAAAGGAGAAGAAAATTTGTCTAAAAAACATTTTCAGTCGAAAACGACGATCCAAAAAATCTGATTTAATTCCAAATTTGTCTAATTTCGATTTTAAGGAAGATAAAATCAAACGAATCTCTTCCATTTTCCAAACCTCAACAACTTTTAATTCCGTGATTTTATCACGCATTTGTTTCAATAAATCCAATTCACCTTTTACACCTTTTTGTTGCTGTTTGATGTATTTTGACTTGAAAATTTGGTGCAAATCTTCCAACATCAATTCATCTAATTTTTCTCCTGAATTGACTAAAACTTGCTCTAAACGAACACGAAACAATTCAGTCAATCTTTTTGCTGCAAGTCCTTGATTTTCATCTTCTTTTATGGCGAAATCTTTTACTTTTATGGCATTTCCAACTTGCACCAAAACCTTACTTCCAAATCGATTTGCGTCTAAATAATTCAATCCCAAGGGAATGACCTCTAAATCTAATTTATTTCCATTCCGACGTTCGACTTCCAAAGCAATTCGTGCAGTTCCCGATTTTAATTCGCGTAAATGTCTTTCCAAAAAACTCGTTCCTTCAGGGAAAATTAGCAAGGATTTTCCTTCCTCCAAAATTTTGTAACAAGCTTCAAATGAATCTTTATTTGAAACACCATCGGTCGTTTTATCTTCTCGTCGATTTATGGGAATCATGTTCAAACTTTGCAAAATTTTACGTTTCAAAGGAGAAGAAAATAAACTCGCTTTTGCCATAAAATAAATTGGCTCTTTGGCCACAAAACCAATAATCCAAGCATCCATCAAAGTATTCGGATGATTAGCAATATAAATGCAAGGTCCTTTTTCAGGTAGATTTTTTTTATTTATAACTTTTATTTCTCGGTAATAAAGTCTAATTCCGATGGAAACAATCGCTTTTAAAATGTAATAAAGCATTTTTTGACGTAAAATTTTGAATGAAAGTAATTAATTTTTTTGATTTTTGATACAATTTCTTATAGAAATGACTTAATTTTACAAGATGATTTCTGACAATTCGACACGAATGGTTTATTTAAGTTCAGTTGATGAATCTCCCGATTTGTTGGCTTTTGGATTGGAAGACGATTTTGAATTTTCAGATGATTTATTTAAAGAATTAGATGATTTTATAGCGAAACATCGAGGTTCTTATCTTTTTTCTTGTCTTTCTTATGATTTGAAGAATAAAATTGAGAAATTAAGCAGTAAAAATTCAGATAAAATTGATTTTCCAATGCTGAAAATTTGGAAAGCACAACTTGTTATTTCTCTCAAAAATGAAGAAATTGAAATTTTAGAAGGAAAAATGACTCCTGAATTTGAAGCTAAAATTCAAGAAATTCTTGCAAGTAAAAAAAGGAATACAGCTTTACCAAGTTTAACTTTTAAAAGTCAGATTTCGAAAGAAACATACATTCAAAAAGTCAAAGAAATAAAACAGGAAATCTCTATAGGGAATGTTTATGAACTGAATTTTTGTCAAGAGTTTTACGCAGAAAAAACTCCCGATTTTGACTCTTTTTCCTTGTTCAACAAATTGCAACAACTCACCAAAGCTCCATTTTCATCTTATGTAAATATTGAAAATCACGAGGTTTTTTGCGGGAGTCCAGAACGTTTTATTCAGAAATCAGGTTCTAAGTTAATTTCTCAACCAATTAAAGGAACAATTCGCAGAGGGAAAGATGAAAAAGAAGACGAAAATTTAAAAAAAATTTTACTTTCAGACCCAAAAGAACGTGCTGAGAATGTGATGATTACGGATTTGGTTCGCAACGATTTTTCACGGATTGCTTCTATAAATTCTGTCAAAGTGGACGAATTGTGTGGCTTGTATACTTTTGGAACGGTTCATCAATTAATTTCAACTATTTCATGTGAAATAAAGGAAAAAACTAGCTTTTCCGACATTTTAAAAGCAACATTTCCAATGGGCTCGATGACTGGAGCACCAAAAATTAGTGCTATGGAAATTTCCGAAAAACAAGAATCATTTAAACGTGGTTTGTACGCTGGTTCGATTGGATATTTCAAACCAAATGGCGATTTTGACTTCAACGTCGTGATTCGGACTTTGATTTTAAACAAAGAAAACAGGACGCTTTCTGCTGCAGTTGGCGGTGCAATTACAAGTAAATCCATTCCTGAAAACGAATACGAAGAATGTTTGGTGAAAATTCAACGTTTACTCAATTTGTTTAAACATGATTGAAGTTTCAAGTTTTGAGCAAAAATGGTCTTTTTTGAAAGATGAAACTGTTTATATTGCTTGCAGCGGTGGTGTGGATTCGATTGTTTTGTCCGAAATTATCAAAATGTTTTGTCCGAAAATCAAACTTCTGCACATCAATTACAATTTACGTGGGGCAGAATCTATTGATGATGAAAATTTTGTTCGCGAGTATGCTCAAAAAAATCAACTTTCTTTGGAAGTAAAATCTATTGATACAAAGCAAATTTTAGCTCAAAATAAGAGTAATTTACAAGATTTAGCCCGAAAAATTCGCTACGATTGGTTTGAAGAAAAGATTGAGTCTGAAAATGCTTACATTTTATTGGCACATCATCAAGATGATCAAATTGAAACTTTTTTTCAGCATTTGGCTCGAAAATCAGGAATTTTAGGTTTGGCTTGCATGCTCGAAAAACATGGAAATTATTTGCGACCATTACTCACTTATTCAAAACAAGAAATTTACGATTTTGCCATTCAAAACAAGATTTTTTGGCGAGAAGATTCTTCCAATCAGACTAATAAATACACTAGAAACAAACTAAGAAATGAGTTTTTACCTTTTTTGAGAACACAAATTCCAAGTTTGAATGAATCTGTTTTGACTTTAATTGATGTTTTTCAGCAGAATCAAAAAGAGATTGATTTATCAGTAAAACCTGTGATTGAAAAGATGTTGAAAGAGCAATTTTTAAGTTTAGCGGTTTATCAGTTGTTAACGGTTTCGCAACGGATATCTATTTTAAAATCATTATCTTACGCTCCAATTCAGATCAAAGAATTTGAAAAATTAGAAAAAGCTCAAAAAGGGAAATTTATAGCTTCTGAAAAATATAAAATTACACGGGAAACGGAAGGTTTTTCAATCAAACAAACGAGGCAAAATAGAGTAATCCCAGCTCTAAAAATCGAAATCGTCTCTGAATTACCCACAAACTATTCAAAAAATGAAATCTTTTTGGACGAAAGCAAAATTCAAGGAGCTTTAAACTTACGCTTTTGGGAAATTGGCGATCGCATCGCTCCACTTGGTATGAAAGGCACAAAATTGATTTCTGATGTTATTACGGAAGCTAAAATCCCGAATTCTGAAAGAAAAAACATCTTGGTTTTGTGTGACGACAAAACAATTCATTGGTGTGTTGGACTAAAAATTGGACGCTTGGCTTTAGCGACTGAAACTTCGACAAGCTCAGTTCCCAAAAGTGAACAAATTTTAAGGGTTTGTTTGTCTGAATTTTAATAATTTGCAGCTTTCAACTATTCCAATTTAAACTTTATCTTTGCATCATGAAGATTGGTTTTGATGCAAAACGTGCCTTTTTAAACAAAAGTGGTTTGGGGAATTATTCTCGGAACATATTAAATGGTTTATCAAAGTATTTCCCAAACGATTCATTTCAACTTTATACTCCAAAAACAAACGATTTAAAACTGTATCAAAAGCAGGAAAATCAAGAAATTAGTTTGCCAAGTGGTTTAATAAATTCAAACTTCAAAAGTTTTTGGAGAAGTAAAGGAATTTTAAAAGATTTGAAAACCGATAAAATTGATTTGTATCACGGTTTAAGTAATGAACTCCCATTTGGAATCGAAAAAACTGGAATAAAAAGTGTGGTAACAATTCACGATTTAATTTTCATGCGTTATCCCGAATTTTATCCCAAAATTGATCGTTTCATTTACGAGAAAAAGTTCAAATCTGCTTGTAAAAGAGCAAATCAAATTATTGCGATTAGTCAACAAACAAAAGAGGATTTAATACATTTTCTTTCCGTTCCAGAACAAAAAATAAAAGTTGTTTATCAAAATTGTCATCCACAGTTTTATGAAAAACAAAGCGAAGAAAAAATCAATTCGATACTCGACAAGCACAAAATTCCAAATGAATTTATGCTTTATGTGGGAACAATTGAAGCTAGAAAAAACGTGTTAACAGCAATCAAAGCTTGGCACGTATCGAAAACCGAAATTCCATTTTTAATTGTAGGAAAATCAACACCTTACATCAATGAAATCAAGTTTTATTTGGATAAATATCACTTAAATGAAAAAGTACTTTTCAGACACGGAATAGAAAATCACGAATTACCAGGACTTTTTCAGCAAGCACTTTTGTTTATTTATCCTTCTATTTTTGAAGGTTTTGGAATTCCAATTTTGGAAGCTATGACAAGTGGAACGCCCGTAATAACAAGTAAAGGAAGTTGTTTTGAAGAAACTGGTGGAGAAGCAGCCTTTTATGTAAATCCAACTGATGTAGGTGAAATGAAAGAAGCAATTTTAAGTTTGATTTCTGACTCAACTTTGCGAGAAAATGCAATAAAAAAAGGTTTTCTTCAAGCAGAAAAATTCAAAGAAGAAAAAATCGCAACTGATTTGATGAATGTATATTCTAATTTGCTAACTCTTCACTCTTAGTTTTTCACTCTTCACTATTTCACCCTAATCTTTTCTGTACATAATCACTCACTTTTTCATAAAATTGTTGTGGATTATTTGTTCGCCAATCCAATTCATCCAGTTCTCCTTTCATGACAAAATAATTGTCAATGTGAGCTTTTTCAAATTCTCTGATGACATGATCTTGAAAATTCACGAGTGCAATCCAACCATCTTCCACTTCGTCAAACCATTCTTCGTAGTAGCAATCATCCGAATAATGAAAATTGAGTACATTTTCGCCGATTAAAATAAACTGATTGATTCCATGCTGCATAATTGGCTCAATGATGTCGCGTTTTAAAGTCATGATATCATTTTCAATCGCATCGTTCCATTCGCCAATAAATTCTATTATGCAGTAATTTTCGTCGTAATCAGCGTATAAAACTTTTAGAAATAAAGTTGAGGAACCAAAATTATCCCATTGTGGATGAATCAAGTAATTATAGATTTTATCCGTAAATTCAAATTCACTATTCACATGCTCAAAAAACGGAGAAGATGGATCTTCTGAAGCAATATAAAAATCCCGCCAAGCATAATATGGTTCAATCATGTGCATAAATGCAAAAATATGAAAAAAAGCTCAAATTTTAGCTTTACAATAATTGTTTAGTTTTAGCGTTTTTTATTTGTACAAGTCGAATAAACTTTCTACATTTACGTCGTGAAATTGATTCAAAAAAGCATACTTTATTCTTTAATTACTCTGATTTTTGTTGGATCAGTAGGAGTTAGCGTGTTTGCTCATTTCTGTTCAATTGATGGTACAGACTACAGTTACTTTCTTAAAAGTGAAGAGAAATGTGCTCCCAAAACAGTTGAATTAAAACAAGAATCATCTTGTTGTCATGAAAAAGAAACGGATTCAAAAATTGTTTTCAAAACAGAAAAATGCTGTAAAGAAGAAGTTAGTTATTACAAACTAAATACTGAAAATTATAGCAAAATAATCAAGTTAAAAGAGCATGTAAAATATTACAAAGCTTTTTCTTATTTTTCAGAATTATTCCCAACAATCTTCTCAAAGGAAGAACAAATTGCCCAAATTGAAAGTAGTCCACCTACAAAATCGGGCAAAGAGATCATCATAGAAAACCAAGTTTTTAGAATATAGAAAGTTTCGGATTCCTTAAAATAACTTTTTTTCGTTGAATCTTCAATTTTATAATGCTCATTTACTCAAGTAAACTTCGCTTATAAAAACTTTGATTTGCCTCAAAAAGTTTTAATTTTAAGAAATCCTTCTTATTTGAGTTAAAACAATTCTAAACTCAAAATCAAAATTTAATATTCTAATTCATAATGAATGAAAAAACTTATTTTATTGGGTTTTCTATTGACGAGTTTTTACAATTTTAGTCAATTAAAAGGTGTAATTTACGGACACCAAGAAAACACAAAAGAAGCGCTCATTGGAGCAAAAATCAAATCCTTACAAACACGTACAGCTGTAATTTCTGGAGAAGATGGTTTGTTTGAGATTACTTTAAGTAAAAAGTTGCCTGATACCTTGATTTTTTCGGCTTTTGGTTATTTGGACGATACTTTAATTGTTACAAAAAAAGATCGTTTTGCTTTAATTGAAATAAATTTATTTTCAAATTTATTGTTGCCAGAAGTTATTGCCGTTGGAAAACGGAATCATCACGGAATAATGAAATTGAAAACGCTTGAAGTAGAACACATTGGTGAAGGTGAACTTCGAAAAGCGGCTTGTTGTAACTTGTCGGAATCTTTTGAAACAAATGCTTCGGTCGATGTAAACATCACAGACGCTGTTTCAGGAGCAAAAAAAATTCAAATGATGGGTTTAGATGGTGTTTACACACAAATCCAAATGGAAAATATTCCCTATTTGAGAGGTTTGGAGAGTTCTTACGGTTTGAATTCCATTCCTGGAACTTGGATTGAATCTATCCAAATTACGAAAGGCACAGGAAATGTGGTTAATGGCTATGAATCGATGGCGGGTTTAATCAATTTGGAACTTAAAAAACCGGAGAACATGGAACGTTTTTATTTGAACTTCTATGGGAATCGTTTTGGTAGAGCTGAATTAAATTTAAACGGTGGTGGAAAATTGAGTCCAAAATGGCATGGAGCATGGTTTGCACACGGAGCAACACTCCAAAACGAAGTGGATGAAAACAAAGATTCATTTCGAGATGTACCTTTCAGTAAAAACATTTCTTTGTTGAATCGTTGGAGATACGATGGAAAAAGAATGGAAGCACAATTGGGTGTTAATTCTTATTTTGAACAAAAAGATGGAGGTCAAATTGGTTATGATTCCAGAAAAGCTGATACCTTGTATGGAGTTCATATTTTGAACAAACACATTGATGCTTTTGCTAAGACAGGATTCTTTTTCCCTAAAAAACCTTATCAGTCTATCGGAATTGTTTATAATCTTAAATTTCACCAAACAGAAGCTATTTTTGGAAAAAAAGTCTTCTCTGGAGAAGAAAAAAGAGCTTATGTGAATGCAATTTTTGACGGAATTATTGGTAATACAAACCATAAAATCAAAACAGGATTAAGTTTTGTTTATGCTGATATTACGCAAAAATTAGATAGCCTTTCTTTACCAAGAATTGAATATGTTCCAGGGTCATTTTTTGAATATACCTATTCTGGAGCACGTTTCACTTATATCGCTGGCGCAAGACTCGATTATCATAATTTGTATAATTTTCAATTTTCTCCTCGTTTACACGGTAAATTCTCCATCAATGAAAGATTGGATTTTCGTTTCACAGCCGGAAAAGGATTTCGTGTTTCAAACATGATGATTGATAATATTTCCTTACTCGCAAATTCACGAACTTGGGTTTTCGATTCGATTATCAAACCAGAAGTTTCATGGAATTTCGGTGCTTCTATTGTGCAAGAATTTGAAATTGCAAAAAGAAAAGCGAGTGTAAATGTTGATTTTTACCACACGCTTTTTGAGAATCAATTGGTTGTGGATCGAGACAGAGATCATTTCATGATTTATTTCACAAATTTGCAAGGAAAATCGTTCTCAAATAGTTTCCAAGTTGAAGTAAGTTTACCCTTTTTCAAAACTTTTGATGTGCGTTTGGCTTTCAAATATTTGGAAGTGAAATCAGAATTTGGAGGAAAAATTCAACAGCAAGTAATGATTCCAAATTACCGTGCTTTTGCGAATTTCGCTTACAAAACACGCAATAAACGTTGGGAATACGATTTAACGGCTTCTGTCTATGGAAAAAGTAGGCTACACGACGTGATGTTGCCAGATCATACTATTTTGACTGAAACAGAATCAGAAGTTTTCCCAATCATCAACGCTCAAATTACACATATTTTCAAAGCTTGGGATTTTTATTTAGGTGGAGAAAATATTGGAAATTACACGCAAAAAGACCCAATTATTGACTCAAAAAATCCATTTGGCTCATTTTTTGATGCTACAAGAACGTGGGCACCAGTTCAAGGTGTGAATGTGTATTTGGGAGTGAGGTATAAAATTAAAAAACGTAAATAGATATTAGAACTTCAAGATATCAGGATATCAAGACGAACAAGTCTTAAACCGCGAAGCAGCCACGAAGTGAATCCTGAAGTCCTGACATCTTAAAATCCAAAAAAAGAAGTATGAAAAATATAATCTTAACATTAGTAGCAGTCATGAGTTTTTTAACTCTTTCTGCACAAGAACAAAAAAAATCAAAAACACAAACTGTCGTAATCAAAACATCGGCTGAATGCGGACAATGTAAGGAACGACTTGAAGAAAAGTTAAACTACACAAAAGGAGTTAGCTTCTCAGAATTAGATGTAGAAACAAGAGCTTTGACAGTGAAATTCAATTCAAGCAAAATTAGTTTGGATGATATCAAAAAAATCATTTCAGATCTTGGCTATGATGCTGACGAATTAAAAGCAAATACAGCTGCACAAAAAGAACTTCCAGCTTGTTGTCAGCCTGGAGGAATGCATAAATAGAGTTATGAATTATGAGTTTTGAGTTATGAACTTTTAACTCAAAACTCATAATTAATAACTTTTTCAACTTAGTTTATATCGTTTTCCAGGTAAGGATTTGATACTTCCTGAAAACTCTAAATTCAATAAACTCGAACTTAAATTTGAAAACGATAATTTTGTTGAAAATAACAATTCATCAAAGGTAATTTCAGGTTTTTTCAGCAAAAATTGAACAATTTTAGTTTCATTTTCATCAAAATCATTAAATAATTCCATTTGTTTCTTTTTTGAAACTTTCGTTTCTTCCCATTCCATCAATTTGAAAAAATCTTTGCTTCCCGTTATCAAATGAGCTTTATCTTTTTGAATTAAGAAATTACATCCTTTTGAAAATTCACGATGAATATCTCCCGGAAAAGCAAAAACATCTCTGTTGTAATCATTTGCTAATTCAGCAGTAATAAGCGAACCACCTTTTATTCCACTTTCAACAACAATTGTGGCGTCGCACATTCCAGCAACTATGCGATTTCGCATCGGAAAATTTTCTCTGTCTGGATTTGTTCCAGGCAAAAATTCAGTAAGTAAGCCACCATTTTCCGACATTTCTCTTGCTGTTTTAGCATGAATTGCAGGATAAAGCCTGTCCAAACCATGAGCCAAAACACCAATCGTTTGAACCTTGTATTTTACGCATAATTGATGTACAAAAACATCAATTCCATAAGCTAAACCGCTCACAACAAGGATGTTTTTTCCAGTAAAAGACTTTATCAATTCCTCAC
Source organism: Bacteroidota bacterium (assembly GCA_040386975.1). Lineage (GTDB taxonomy): Bacteria > Bacteroidota > Bacteroidia > Flavobacteriales_D > Crocinitomicaceae > M2408. The sequence goes on from JAZKEO010000007.1 coordinate 220,281, forward strand.
AAATCGATTTTCCATATTCACTTGCATTTCTTGTCCCAACAATCGCGACAACTTTCGGAACATTAAAGTCCATTTCTCCGCTTGAAAATAAAAGAATCGGAGCATCAACACATTCATTTAAGCGTTTTGGGAAATTTTCTTCTTGAAAAAAATGTGTTTTAAAACTAGATTTTTCGAAATAATTAGCAAAAGGTTCAGCTAATTTTAAAGCAAAATCGCGATTCATTTTGCGGATAAGAATTTCTCCAATTCCTGAGATTTTTAAAAAATCTTTTTTCTTGAGTTTAAAAAATTCGTCTAGTGTTTCGACCTGACTCAGAATTGTTCGCATTCGCTTGCGTCCAAAGTTGGGCAATAAGCTCAAAGCTATTTGCCGTTGTAAATCGGTATGTTTCAAAATATTTGGTTTAGTTACATAAAGTTAAGAATTTATTTTAAAAAAGCAAGACGAATGTTAATTTTATTATTTGATTAATTTCGGCATTGTAGGCCTGCGATTAATCGCAGACCTACAATAGACATTCATAAATGTTAATTTTACTGAATAATTGCAAAATCTCGTTTTCCAATAGGCTAAATGATTATCTTTGAGGAATGAAATTTTACGTTTTTATTCTAACTTTTCTGATTTCTCTTTTCAGTTTTTCGCAACGTAATGTGAAAGATAGCATTCTCAGTACTCCTTGGGTTGGTGTTCATTATGGAGGAAATTGGACACAAAATGACTTAGCAGAAAGATTTGGATATTTAAGTCATTTAGGCTTTACAGCGGGTTACAAAACAAATAAAAACTGGTTTTGGGGACTTGACGCGAATTTCATTTTCGGAAATAAAGTCAGGATTACAGGTGTTTTTGATGATTTAGTTGATAGTCACGGAAATATCACTGATATCAGTGGGGATGTAGCAAAAGTTGTTGTTTTGGCTCGAGGTTTCAATGCAAATCTTACTTTTGGAAAAATCATCCCTATCTTCAACTACAATAAAAATTCCGGGATATTTTTGCATGGAGGAGTAGGGTTTTTAGCTCACAAAATGCGTGTTGAAACACAAGATCAAGTGGTACCTCAAATTGAATTGGATTACAGAAAAGGTTATGATCGTTTGACAAACGGAATAAATACGCATCAATTTATCGGTTACGCTTTTTTGTCAAATTCTGGTTTAATAAATTTTTATGCAGGTTTTTACATGCAAGAAGGATTTACTAAAAACAAGCGTACAATCTTTTTTGATCAACCTGAAATTCCAGTTTCACAAGAGCTTCGTCAAGATATACAAATTGGATTTAGAACTGGTTGGTTTATACCGATTTACAAAAGAAAACCAAAAGAATTTTACATCGATTGATGCAAATTATTTATTCCATATCCATTCGATTTTTATTTGTCGGAATTTGGCTAGCACAATTTTTTAATCCCAAAGCAAAAAAGTGGATTTTAGGAAGAAAAAATTGGTTGCAAAACTTACCTCAAATAGACAGAAATCGTGAAGTAATATGGTTTCATTGTGCATCTTTAGGTGAGTTTGACCAAGGTTTGCCTTTGATGAACCGCTTGAAAAAAGAAAATCCTGAAATTTATTTATTGGTTACATTTTTTAGTCCTTCGGGTTTTGAAAATTATCAAAAGCGCCAACATAAAGTTGATTTTGCTTGTTATTTACCCTTGGATACAAAAAAAAATGCTCAACTGATTTTGAATCATTTTCAAGTCAAAAGTTTATTCATTGTTAAATATGAATTTTGGTGTAATTTGATTTTTGAAGCCAAAAGACAAAATATCAAAATTTATTCTATTTGTGCTATTTTTAGACCAAATCACCGATTCTTTAAGACTTATGGTTCACTTTTCAGAAAAGCTTTAATGTGTTTTGATCGCATTTTTGTTCAAAATCAAGAATCTGTTGACTTGTTGAAATCAATTTCATATGAAAATGTAAGTTTGGTTGGTGATATGCGTTTTGATCGGGTTTTGGAAAACAAATCTCAGGTTCAGAAAGATGAAATTTTAGAACATTTTTTATATGGAGAAAAATCCTTTATTCTTGGAAGTTCGTGGTCAATTGATGAGAATTTCTTAAAAACTGAAATTAAAAAATTTGATGGAAAAGTAATTATTGCACCCCATGAAATTGGAGAAAAGCATATTTCAGAAATAGAAGGTCTTTTTCAAAATCAAACAACAAGATATACCAATTTTGACAAAACTAATTCAAGCAAAAAAATCTTAATCGTTGATTGTATTGGAAAGCTTTCAAACGCTTATTCTTATGGCGATTTTGCTTACGTTGGTGGAGGTTTTACAGGAAGTTTACACAACATTCTTGAACCAGCAGTATTTGGTTTGCCAGTTATTTTTGGACCAAAACACAGTCGTTTTCCTGAAGCACAATTGTTTATCGATGAAGGTATTGGATTCTCAGTTTCTAGCCAAGAAGAATTGAAGAAAACAATTTCTAAAATTCAAGTAGAAAAATCAACTTTATCACAGAAAACAGCTGACTTTATTGAAAAAAATAAGGGAGTTGTGGATAGTATTTTGAGGGAATTGTAATTTAAGCTTCAGTTGAATACTGTTCTTTAACAACATTCACTTTTTGTGCACTTCCATTTGAATTAGTACTCGCTTCAGTCATTTTCACTCGTCCGTTGTAAACAGCCCCAAACTCAACCTCAATGGATTGTGTAGAAATATCTCCGTTTATAATTCCTGTTGATTTAATCTCTAGTTTTTGTAAGTGAATATTTCCTGTAACAGTACCGAAAATCACTGCTTCACTTGCCTTGATATTTCCAAGAATTTTACCTGTGCTACCAACAATAATTCCTTGATTTGCAACAACATCACCATTCACAATTCCATCGATACGAATAGAAGTTGTTGTACTCAAATTTCCATCAATCTTACAACCATCACTGATTATTGTTGAAATGTGAGTTTCCATTAGGTCTTTTTGTTTTTTTGAAAATAATGACATGATGATATAATTTAGCGTGATTTTTATAGTTTTCGTTTACAAATCTAAAAATTTTGTTGGATCTATTGGTCTATCCATATAACGAACTTCATAATGTAAATGTGGACCAGTCGATCTCCCTGTAGAACCAAGTTCTCCAATTTGTTGATTTGCTTTGACTTTTTGACCATTTTTTACACTTATTTTTGATAAATGTCCATACAAAGTTTCATAGCCATGACTGTGTTTAATGCGAATACATTTTCCGTATCCATAATGATTATTTGCTAAAAATACTATTCCATTTGCGGTGCTATTTACGGGATCTCCAGTTTCACCGATAATGTCAACTCCTGAATGAAATTCCGATCCGCCATGAAATGGGTCCGAACGATAACCATATTTTGTACTATTATGATTTGCATGCGGATAACCTAAAGGCATATATTTTATATCTTTCAGTAAACTTGCCAAATAAATATTGTAATATTTATACGAATCGATGGCAGAAACTTTAGCATTTACATCTCCCCCAGCAGCTTTTACAGTGCCATTTTTAATTCCTCTTTGCTGTAAGTATTTTTTGATTTTAATTAATTTAGAATCAATTTTTTCGATGTAAATACGGGCAATATTGGTATCTGTTGCTAAAGGTCCAGCAATTTCACGCTTGAATTTTTCTAATTCCTTTTTAGCATTCTGATTTTGCTGATATTTTGAATTTAAAATGAAAATTGAAATAATTAAACCCACCAAAAGTAAGCCGAGAGCTAAAACATAATATTTTAACCTCGCCAAATGTTTCGTTGGGATAGAAAACGATTTCGGACTCGGATTGTTTTTATTGACAATCATCAAAGTACTGTAATCCTTTTTTCTTTTTGGTTTTCTTTTTTGCAAATTTCTTTTCATTTGATATTGAAAAATGAACTTATCATTCAATATTTTGGATAGCGAATTTAAGACATTTTCTTGTAGTATGCTAATTTTCAGCTGATTTTGAGATAAATTAACAAATTGATAAACTAAAAAAGCGTTAAAGAAATTCTCCTTTAACGCTTCAAAATATATTTTTATAGGATTATTTTACACTTACAGCAGATAATAATGCTTCGGCCAAACGCTCACTTACATCACCATATTTATTTGTATAATCTTCAGATGAACGTTTGATTACCTCAAATGCTTCTTCTTTACCGTAAACATGTGTAATTTCAACATTTTTTGCACCTCCATCCAAATCTTTGTAAGTCAAAAAGAAATGACGTACACGGTCGATAACCAATTTCGGCATTTCAGAAATATCTTCCATTGAACCATAAGCTTGATCTCCTTTTAGAACAGCGATAATCTTGTCGTCAGCTTCTCCACCGTCAAGCATTCTAAATCCACCAATAACTTTTGCTTCGCACAAAATATTTGGGTGTAAGAATTGACGTTCACTCAAAACACAAATATCTAAAGGGTCGTTATCTCCAGCAATGTCTGTTCTTCCTGTTTTTTCGTTTGCAAAAGCTGCAACCTGCTCATCACACAACGTTTTTGGAACAAATCCGTACAAACATGGCATGTGATTCGATAATTTTTGTGGTCTATCAACCATGATGTGTCCACTCGCTTTATCAATTTCATATTTGATAGCATCAGATGGAACAATTTCGATATAAGCATTTACAATAGCTGGAGCTTTTTCACCAACTTCAACACCATGCCAAGGATGAGCAACAAAATTTTTGCTCATTAAGTCTATAATTTTTTTCACTTCTTCTTTCATTTTTCAAAATAGGAGTGCAAAGATATAAGGAAAAGTTGAATTTAAAAAATTCGAGAAAATGGAAAGTCTTTCTCAAAGGAAAAAGGGGTTATAAAAATTAGATTTTTTTAGGCAAACAAGATTTTAAAAAGTGAGTTTACTTGGGTAAATGAACGCTTTAAAATTGTAGTTTAACGAAGAAAAAGCTATTTTTATAAATCCGGGAAATTATTGTTTGGCTAATTTCCCTAATTTCCATGCCTGAATAAATGATGCCCAAGCGTATGGATTCAATAAATTATTTACTGGGGATTGGCCCATCGTGTAAAGCCTTGTGTTTTGCTGGTTTTGAGCCCAACCAAAAGAAAGCGAACCGTCAGTTGAAACTCTTGAGGCTGCAAAAGCTAAACTTTCTCCAGACAATTGTTTTTGTGCTCTTCTTAAAGCATCATCATAAGGTTTCATTTCCAAAAATGCACGAGCAAAATCTTCTCGTGAAGGCCAAGGATAAACGGTAACCATCGGTAAATTTACTGTATCAACATGCATGATGTGAATGATTGAATAACGATTTTCTGTTAAAGTGTCGGGAACAATAAAAGATGATTGTTTGTAACCGTAATAGTTGAACATCAAGGTATCTCCTGGTTGAACAACCATTGAAAAATAGCCATAATAATCAGCAATTGTACCTCTTCTGGAAGCTCTATCAAAAACAGTAGTAAAAGGCATTTGAGCCAAACTATCACTTGAAACAACAACTCCAGAGAGCTGAATTAATCGTATAGAATCTTTTTGGTTTTGACCAAATGAAGTTAAACCGAGAACTAAAAATACTATAAAAATTAACTTTTTCATGTGTTTATTAAAATACAAGTTTAAGTATAAATTAGTAATTCTAAGGTGAAAATTTGTTAAAATAAATTAGGATTATAATTCTTTGTGAAATAAAGTCAGAACTTGGATTTTAAATTCAAGTAATAAATTCAAAACAGTTTATTAACTTTGCATAAAATAATTGAATGCTAAAAATTGGAGTTTTTGGTGCTGGGCATCTCGGAAAAATACACATTAGGTTAATCCTTGAATTAAAAGAAGTATTTGAATTAGTTGGATTTTTTGATCCGAATGATGAAAACGCTTTACTTGTCGAGGAAACAGTTGGAATTAAACGCTTTACAAATGCGGAAGATTTACTTTTAAAAGTTGATTGCATTGATATTGTAACGCCAACGATTACACATTTCGAAATAGCTTCTCAGGCTTTAAAAATGCACAAACACGTTTTTATTGAAAAACCAATTACACAAACGGTTTCTGAAGCAGAAGAATTATTAAAATTAGCAACAGAATCAGGTGTAAAAGTACAAGTTGGTCACGTTGAGAGATTTAATCCTGCATTTCAAGCAGCTTTGCCTTTCTTAAATAAACCGATGTTTATCGAAACACATCGTTTGGCACAATTTAATCCGCGTGGAACTGATGTTCCTGTAGTTTTGGATTTAATGATTCACGATATTGATGTTATTTTAAGTATTGTAAAATCAAAAGTAAAAACGATTTCAGCTTCAGGAGTTGCTGTAGTGAGTGAATCTGACGACATTACGAACGCTCGCATTGAATTTGAAAACGGTTGTGTGGCAAATTTGACTTCTTCACGCATTTCACTTAAAAACATGCGTAAATCACGCTTTTTTCAAAAAGATGCTTACATCAGTGTGGATTTTTTGACAAAAGAATTGGAAGTTGTTCGCATGGAAAGCATAGAGGGATTAGCTGATCCTTTTGACATTGTTTTTGATATGGGTGAAGGAAAAGCGAAGAAAAAAGTACTTTTCGACAAACCAGATATTGATGAATCAAATGCGATTAAAGATGAACTTTTCTCGTTTTTTGAAGCGATTTCGCAAAATTTGACACCACGAGTGAGTATTGAAGATGGTTATTTAGCCTTAAAAGTTGCAACTCAAATTTTAGATAAGGTTAAAGAAGCAAAAATGGTTTTTTGAGAATTATTTTTTTAAACAACAATATTTCAAAAAATCAATCGTTTTAATTTCAAACTCGTATGAAAAGACTTTTTACATATTCGACCTTTATTTTTTTATTTTTCGCATCCTGTGTTAAAAATAATCCTGATCCAGCTTGGATTTACATAACAAAATGGGATTTGGTTGAAAATCCAAATTTGGGAACCGAAAAAGAATTAACGCAAAATTTCTCTGATGTTTCTATTTCAATTGATGATAATATTATTGGAATTTTTGAACTTCCAATAAAATTGCCAATTTTGATGGAAGGAAATCATAAAATTACAATCTATCCAGTTGTTTTGAATAATGGTATTTCGGATACAAAAAAGATTTATCCTTTTTGCTATGAATACATCATTACTGCTAATTTGGTAAAAAATGAAACCTTAACCATTAATCCAGTTACAAAATACAAAGACGGAACGAAATTTTGGATTGAGGATTTTGAAGATGCAAGTTTGAAAATTGTTGATGATGTGAATTCAAATGCTTTTTTAGTTAGAGAAAGCGATCCTTTGATTTTAAAATATGGGAATGCTTATGGTCATGTTCCATTAACAACAAGTGATTCACTTTGGCGTGGTCTAACGACTTCAAATTTAAATTTGCCAAAAGGTGGTGCAGAAGTGTATCTTGAAATTGATTTCATGAACACAAATAGCGTTTTAACAGGCGTCATAGCTTATGATGCAAATGGATCCAAAGATAATCCTAATATTCAATTAAATCCGCAAGATGCATCAACGATGGTGTGGAAAAAAATCTATATCGATTTACATGAAATCGTATCTTTTTCGACTTCGGCAACAAAATTTGAACATTATTTGATGTCAGTAATTGATGAAGGTAAGAGTCAAGCTGATGTTTACATTGACAACATCAAAATCGTTTATTTTTAAAAAGAAGTTAAGATAAAATGATTGTTTCTTCACGCTCATATTTGCTTTTTTTGCTTGATTTTATTTCAGCAATTTTGTCGTGGGGAATATTTTTCTATTTCAGGAAAGTAGGTATTGAAAAAACAACCTTTGAAGCTACAGAATCCTTTTTTTTAGGAATCATTTTAATTCCAATTTTCTGGACAATTGTTTATTTACTACAAGGAACATACGTTGATGTAAAACGATTGTATAGAATAAAAACCTTAAACATGACCTTTCAAGCGACGTTTTTAGGTTCAATTATTCTGTTTTTCGCCTTGCTCTTGGACGATTCAATTCAAGGTTATCAAGAATATTACAAGTCAATTTTAAGTTTGTTTGTGATCCATTTTTTAATCACATTTTCTCATCGAATTATTTTCACAAGCATTCAAGTTTATCGTATTCAGCAACGAAAAGATGGTTTCAACACTTTGCTTTTAGGTGGAAGTGATAAAGCAGTTCACTGTTACAAGGAAATCATGCAAATGCCAAAAAGTATTGGGAATCAATTTGTTGGTTTTGCGAATTTGAACGGTATCGATAAATTACTTGAAAACGAACTTTCTTATTTGGGGCATGTGAATGATTTGGAGAAAATTTTGTCTGAACAAGAAGCAAAGAATCAACGAATTGAGGAAATTATCATTGCTTTGGAAAGTACGGAACACGAGCGTTTGAGGTCTTTGATTTCTAAAATTTCGAGTAAAAATATTAAAATTAAAATTCTTCCTGATATGTACGATATTTTGTCTGGTTCCGTGAAATTAAATAATATTTTTGGGGCTTTATTGATTGAGGTTAACACAAATAAAATGTCTGTTTGGCAAATTATCACCAAACGTTTTTTAGATATTATATGTTCCTTATCAGCTTTACTTATTCTTTTTCCATTGTATATTTTCATTGCAATAGGAGTACGTTTTTCATCAAAAGGCCCTATCTTTTTTACACAGGAGCGAATAGGTAAAAATGGAAGAAAATTTCAAATAGTAAAGTTCAGAACGATGTATATCGATTCAGAAAAAGAAGGTCCACAACTTTCAAGTGAAGACGATCCAAGAATTACCAAGTTTGGAAAATTTTTGAGAAAAACACGTTTAGATGAGTTCCCACAATTTTGGAATGTGATTATTGGTGATATGTCACTTGTTGGACCACGTCCTGAAAGACAATTTTACATCAATCAAATTTCTGCTATTGAGCCACAGTTTTTAGAATTAAACTCTGTTCGACCAGGAATTACTTCTTGGGGACAAGTGAAATTTGGTTATGCCGAAAACGTTCCTCAAATGGTACAACGTATGAAATACGACTTACTTTATTTGAAAAATATTTCTTTAGCACTTGATTTCAAAATTATGCTTTATACGATTTTGATTATTTTTAAAGGAAAGGGGAAGTGAATTAAAAGTGAAGAATTAAGAGTGAAAAGTGAAACTTCGTTTGATTTAAAGGCTCAAAAGTAAAATATATTTCACTCATAACCCAAACTCAAAACTCATAACTATTTCCCTTCGCTCAAAATGTGAAAATACCCTTGATGACTGATACTTTTTTTGTTTCCGCAGGTGCTATAAAAAAGATAGTAATAAACACCATCATTTAATTTTTTGTTTTCATTGGTGTAACCACAAAAGGTGTTTTGGTAATAGTCTTCTTCAAACACAACATTTCCCCAGCGGTTGAGAATAATCATACAATTATCAAACAGCAGTTTTGCGTCATCAATGATTAAATAGTCGTTAATCCCGTCTCCATTTGGTGTAATTACATTTGGTCCAAGTGGATCGCAATCAGAGAAGTGCACGTAAAAACTATCTGTAAATTGACAAGAAAAGGAATCTATTGCTAAAACATAAATCTGCTCCGTTTGATTGGTGAAATAGCTGTCAGATTCAACTCCATTCCAGTAAAAAGTATAAGGTAAACTGGGAACTTGATAAGATAAAGAATAATAATAACAAAGTGCAGTATCGCTTCCAACTTCGAAAACTGGTAAAGAATGATTTTCTAAAGTTACAGTATCGTACATTTCACAATTGTATTGATTATCAATCGCATACAAAATATATTCTCCTATAAAATTTGAATTCATTTCACTTATATTTATAGAATCAACAAAAAGTAAACTTTGGTCGGGAAGAATCCAATTATAAGTTGATACATCTGAATGAGCAATTAAGGTGATTTCGTTTTTCAAGCAGTCAAAACCTTGTTGTTCGATGTCTAAAAAAGTTAAATTTGGAATGATGAAATCTACTGTGTCAGGATTTGAAAAACACCCATATTCGTCAATTCCATAGGCAACAATAAAGGTATCATTCAATTGATTGAGGTAAATGAGTAAAGAATCTGAAATTGAACTTTCGTTTCCATTCACCCATAAAACGCCATTTACAAAATCGGGATTATCTAAAAGTACCAAAGGATCTTGTGGACAAAGTAATTCAGTTTCGAGATTCAAACTCATGTCCTTTTTTGGAATAATTGAAATTTGAATCGAATCTCTATTTGTTGAACAAAAATCTGTTACAATCAATAAAACTTCAGCATTTGACTGTAAATAAGTGTTTATCGTGTCATTATCTAAAGTATTATAGCTGTTAGAAATTAAATTTCCATCTAAATACCATTCATATGTTAAACTATCGTTTGCTGGAGTTTCAAAATACAAACTATCTCCAATACAAATAGTTGAATCACCTATAAAAATTGGAGGAGGAAGTGGCTCAATCACATTCACTTTTACATCTCCAATCGCGAGAGGACAATTAGCACTTTGATAAGCCAAATAAACGAAAGTATCTTGCAGTACATTTGTGAAAGAAATAGTTGGACCCTGTGCAATCGGAATTGTTCCCAAAGCATCTTCAAACCAAAGCAATTGGAAAGGAGAAATATGAGTTAAAGTGATGCTTGCACCAGGACAAACATTAGAATCCGCAATTGGAGGCAAAACTGATTCGGGAAATTGATTAATTGTTATTGTTTCAGAAGTTTCAGTGCATCCATAATTATTTGTAGCACTGACAAAATAATCCCCAGCACTCGTAATTTCTAACTGATTATCCTCAAAAAATAAATCATTCCAAATGTAAAAATCATAACCAGAATTAACACTTAAAATTGCTGTATCACCGTAACATAAATCAGTTTGAGAAGCATTAATTGTTAAGTCAAAACTTCCGTCAATAATTACAACAGAATCTTTGACCGTAATTCCACACTGGCTAACTTCACAAATATAGGTGCCAGGTTGATTAACACTAATTGATGCTAAATTAGAATTGATTGGACTTGTCCATTGAACATTAGAAATTCCAAAAGAAATTGCATTTAATGTTGTCGTTTCATTTTCACACAAAATATCATCAGGATAAACGTAAATGGAGGGTGAAGTATATTCTCGAATTTCAACTTGTTGTGTGACCATCGAACAAGCTTCTAAATCTGTGAATATGCAATAATAAAAACCTTGATTATCAATGTTGATGATAGAATCATTCCCTATACCAGTTCCGTTGACACCATACCAATCGTAAGTTCCTTCTTGTTCAATCCAAATATCAACTGAACCATTTGGACAAATGACGGCATCTGCAGGATTTGTAAATAAGTGCGGTGGACTTTTCTCCAAAACATTAATCTCAAACTCTTTAAAAATCTTACAACCATTTTCTTCATTTACTAAAAAACCTGAATAGGTATATAAACCTCCTGATGTAATTTGAATACTATCTTTATCAACACTTTGCCAAGTAATTGATGGACCATTCCAAATAAAATCAATGGTATTTGGTACAACGTTTATAGTGTGAATTTCGCCAGGACAAATTATTCCGTCATCAGAAAGGACTAAATTTGCTTCGGGGAGTTTCTGTACTTCAATGTAAAAAGAATCGATGTAACTGGGCATATTCGTGGTGTCTATTCCACAAAAATTAAAATAGCCGAGCGTATAATCATATTTTATCACATACCAGCCTGTTGAATCAGGCATAAATGAAGCGGTATGAGGAGTATGACCCAACCAAGATGGGGCTTTATAAATTTGTTCATTAAAATTTAGTTCAACAAAACTTTCTTTTGTAAAAGGTTGAATATATGTTTGAATAAAAATTCTATCTGGATTTGTAATTAAATCGGTTGCAAAAAAAGACACGGTATCTCCAGCACAGATCGTCAGTGAGTCATTAAAGTCGATCGAATCAATCAAAACTAAATCGGGTTCAATTAACTCATAAGGTTCATTTTTAAACACATATACATTTAATGTATCTATTTTTGTACAACCATATTGATTTGTCACTTCTGTGAAATACCTACCTGTTTCACTAACAATAAAGGGTGAAAAACCTGTATGAGCGATATTGTTTTTATGTTGAAAACCGACTTTAAAAGTACAGCCGGCACAAATATCCGATGGAGTTACAATTGCAATATCTGGAGAACATAAAAAAATGGTATCATACCAAGGAAGTTTTAGATTGTTGAAACCATGATCGTCAGTTAATTTTACAGCAAATTGATCATGTAAAATGATTTGAATTTCATCGTCAAAAGTTGAACAATTGTCCCAACGACTAGAATTTAAAGTAATTGTTCCATCTTGGGTAAGGTTGTGGAAATAATTGCCATCAGGATCAGGATTTCCATTCCATAAAACATCATAACCTGGACCAATTTCAGGATCTGTTTTATGGTCAAATAAAATAGAATCTTTAATACAAGTTTCAAAAACAGCTACATTTGGACTTAAATTTGGCGAAAGAAAAGGTTTTGTACTTGATTGGCTTTTGTAGTAGTAATAATTAGGGTTATTTCCATTAATAACTTTACCCACAAAACTATTTTTTGAGTCATCACCAACTAATAAGTAGTATTTGAAATTTAAGGGATTAATCTGATTTCCATATGTAATAATATCTCCTTGAGCATTTACAACTTGTGGCCAAGTATTACTGTTTTGTAACACACTAATTGTATCAAAATGAAAGGTATTTGGCAAGGTAGTTGGTACAATAAAGTTATTCTCATAACTTCCAGCATAGACTGGTCTATCGTTTTCATTTATGTCAATTCCATAGCAAATATCATCCTTTTTACCTCCATTTTGTTTGTTCCAAAGCATAGTTCCTGAAGGAGAAAATTTGCTTACAAAAACATCTTTGAAGCCAACAGAATTCCATAATCCTGTCGTTAAACTACTGTCTCGGTATTGATCAAAATTACAGGAGAAATTACCTCCTATGTAAATATCTTGATTAGAATCAATGGTTAATGTCCGAGAACTTAAATCTGAGTTTGAACCTTGCGCTTTACCCCAAATTAATTTTCCATTGTTTGTTAGTTTTAGGATGAATATTTTCCTGATGTAAGGATTTGTTATTTGTGAGATTATGTCTGTATCAAAATAGAGTAAATTTCCTAAAAAATCGCCTGTAATGTAAATTTCATTAGCCGCATTTAGTTCAATGTCATAAGGAAGAGCCATGGCTCCAGCAAATTTTTTGAAAAAAATGGGATTTCCATTCACATCTAATTTGGAAACAAAACCAGCATTGTAAATTTGATTATTAATTGTTGTTCCCAAAAAATTTAAGGTGTCGGAAAATTGACCAGTTAGGTAAATGTTATTCGAATTATCACAAGTAACAGCCATTCCTCGATCTTCGTATTCAGAATTTCCTTTTTTGGACCAAATAGGAACGCCATTTGAATCATATTTAGAAATGAATAAATCAAAACTGTATGCTTGTGTAAAGGGATTTATTTGAGATTCAAAATTTACATTTCCAATTGTTGAAAGACCTTCAAATTGTCCTGTTAAGATTACATTATTAAGATTGTCAACAGCAACATCGTAAGTATTTTCACCATAATTCCCACCTTCCTTTCTTGCCCAGAGTACATTTCCATCTTCATCAAGTTTAGCTAAAAATATGTCTTTTGAATTATTCGAAGATTGAAGATTAAAACCTCCCATGTTCATATTCCCAAAAAATGAACCTGTGAGAACGATGTTGTTTTGATTGTCAATAGCGACTTTTATTCCTCTATCAGGTTGTGAACCGCCGAACTTTTTTGACCAAATTAAAAGTCCTTCCGTATCAAATTTACTTAAAAAGATGTCGCTATTTCCATTTGCTGAAACTAAAAAAGTGTCTTCAAAGTTGGTATGACCAGAAATATAGCCCGTTGAAATTGAGTTCCCGTCTAGGTCAATCTTAACATCTAAAGCTTCGTTTGTGAAATTACTACTCGTACCAATAAACCAATCTTGTGAAAAACAAAATTTACTTAGTAATAGTAAAAAAAGTAAAAAGGTTATCTTCAAAAGTCCTGCTTTATTTTTGTGTAATTAATCTCCTAAAGTTATAATAAATAATTTAATTTTTTACAATTAATTCGCTATTTTGGTTTATTTTATTAGATTAATTTTAAGTATTTGTTCGCTATTTTCCATTCTAATAAGCATTGTGTATATTCCATTTACAAATGAATTTAAATCAATAACACTTGGTGAATCTGAATAAGTACTTATCAATCTACCTAAAGCATCTCGTAAGTAGATACTAGCAATTAAGTTTACGTTTTCTCCTTTTAAATAAATCAATCCATTCGTTGGATTTGGGTAAATTTCTATTATAAGAGAATTTAATTCATCTGTTTCAAGGCAATTAAGAACATTGACAGAACTTGTAGCTTCAGAACTACAACCATTTCCATCACTAAAAGTATAAATAATAGAGTTTACTCCAATATTTGCTGTTGAAGGATTAAAACTGCTTTCAGAAACACCATTCACTAGGTAGTTTCCTCCGGCAGGACTTCCATTTGTCAATGTGAAAGATCCTGATGTATTACAGATATCCTCAAGTGTGGCTATCGTTATTATGGGATTAGTGTTTTCGGTTACAGTTATGTTTTCAATTAGAGATGAACATAAGCCGTTATTTACCAAAACAGAATAGTTTCCTGTTGCATCAACAGTAATTGTTTGTGTAGTCTCTCCCGTTGACCAAACATTATCTACTAAGGAAGAGGATGTTAATATAACATTGTCTCCTTCACAAAAAGTTGTCACATCACTTGCTGTAATTGTAGGTGTTTGAGGCAAAACATTTACAGTAATAAGTTCATCTAAAGACGGTATTGAGGTACAAGTACCATTATTGACGCTAACAGAATAATTTCCAGCAGCATAGATAGTGATTTCTTGTGTTATTTCTCCTGTTGACCAAACATTATCGACTAAGGAAGAAGATGTCAAAATAACATTATTTCCTTCACAAAAAGTTGTTGATCCATTTGCTGTTATTGTTGGTGTTTGTGGCAAAACATTTACAGTAATAAGTTCATCTAAAGACGGTATTGAGGTACAAGTACCATTATTGACGCTAACAGAATAATTTCCAGCAGCATAGACAGTGATTTCTTGTGTTGTTTCTCCTGTTGACCAAACATTATCTACTAAGGAAGAGGATGTTAACGTAACATTGTCTCCTTCACAAAAAGTTGTCACATCACTTGCCGTAATTGTAGGTGTTTCAGGAACTACAGAACCAATAAGTACTGCTTCAAGTGTATTTGAATTACAAGAATTATTAAAGGTAAACTCATATGCACCAGCTACTAAATTTGCGACAATATCTCCCAGAATAAAATTATTAATACTACCAGAATCTGCACCAGTCCAAGATAATGTTCCTGTGCCTGAACCCGTAATTTGAATTGAGCCGTCGTTTAAACAAGGATTAGGGTCTGCAACTGTCCCTAAACTAATCTTAGTGTTAAATTCATTTACCGTTGTGTTTGTTCTTATTGGTTCATTGAAATCAAAATAAATATTGGCTGTATTTTCTATACGTGTACACAAGGGTAGATTTGCTTTCGGCTTGATTCTGTACTGTACATATCCCTTTGAACCTTCAGGATCAGAAGTGCTATCTGCTAATTGAATGTTAGGAAAATTGAAAGTCAAAACATTATTTATGATTTTAGCTGTATTGAAATGACTGTAATTTGTTATTTGAAACGTTTCTAAATCCAAATTTGAACTTATGGTATCCGTTAAACGAATATTAATTGCTGCAGCCGTACCAGTATTCTGAAAATGAATGGTGTAGGTGAAATAGTCATCATACCCCGGCTCAACATTTAAAGGATAAACCTCTTTCATATTTGGATCATAAGAATTGACTACAGAATAACAATATGTAAAGGTGTTATTACTCAAGTTGTAGTCTCCTGATTCCGGAGTTACAAGCACCGTTACACAAATTTGCTCGCCGCTTTGAGCCGAAATGTTTGTTTTAAATCTCAAGCCAAAATCGTTAATGAAGTCAAGTAAATCAAAATCGAAAATCTGATATGTAAAAACATTTCCGTTTACAATGGGTAAAAGTGTGTTGCTCATTGCCCCCAAATAAGTGACCGGGCCTGAAACAGAAATTTGTACCTCACCGCTTATTGAATTTAAACAGTTCATATCAACCCATTGGCTAAGATTTCCGGCTTGAATTTTTAATTCGTGATTTTGTCCCGGGAAAATAATACCGTTTGTCAGAATAGATCCAACCCCAATATCGAAACCAGGCTTGCATTTTACAGGAAAATTGATATTCGTAAGGGGACTTGCTGTTGCATTTACACTAATAACATTACCCGGATTACTGCACACCATTATAAATGGCATACCTATCGTATCTAACTTTACGCTATAGTTACCGATTGAAACATGGAATTGATACGATCCATCAGCAGCTGTAAGTGTCTGTTTTATTAAGTTATTGTTGGTGTCATATAACTTAACCATCAGATTTTGTAAGCTAATTTCACCTGAATCCAAATTACAATTATCATTTGCATCATTGAAGATCGATCCTGATATACTTGTGCCTAAAGAACATCCGTTGGGGTTAGTTACGGGGTTATCTTCCTCACAAAGAGGATAAGCCAATTCTACAGGAACCATTGCTGTAACATAATTCGGAAGGCAAACGAATGGATTTTGTAGAATTGTAAATTGGAAATCATAAATCAATGTTTCCGGGAAAGTAGGGAAACATGAAATCTGGTTGTATGAACAGTCCAAGCTAGTTAAATTTGGTAAAAAAGGCAAACTTGATAGTTGATTGTGACTACAGTTCAAGATCCGTAAACTTTGAGGTAAATCAGGAATCGTGGTCAGTTGAGTATATTGACAACTTAGTTCACTAAGTGTTGACGGCAGGACAGATGGTAAAGATACTAATGGGTTTTGTGCGCAATTTAATACTTCAAGAGAAGCAGGAAGAGATGGTAAGCTTGTTAGTTGGTTATCATAACAAGACAATTCTATTAAACCTGAAGGAAGATCAGATAAACTGATAAAGTTATTGCTACCGCAGTACAACTCTGTTAAGGTGGCAGGTAGTGGTGGCAAACTTGTCAGATTATTGTTAAAACATGCCAAAGTAAGAAGATTTGAAAAAAACTGAACCCCCCATAAATTCTCGATTTCTAAATTTTGCAGAGTTAATCCAATCGCACTTTGAACTGACCAAGCCTGAGTATTTAATGCATTTCCCGACATTGCTTGAGGATAATTAGTTTGCAACCATGCCGCAAAATTAGCATCTGGAATAACGACATATTGTGCTTTTACCGATTGATTTAGTATGAGAAACAAAGAAAGTAGAAGTAGTTTTATTTTCATGATGAACAGTTATATGTTTATTGCAAACAAAGTTAATTAATTTCTAAAACTAAATTCTTAAAATGAATATATTTCACTATATTATTTGCATAAAGGGTATTTCACTGAATAAAAAAGGGAAGATATTCAATCTGGAGGTATTTTAATGGTTAATTTATAATCAAGTATCCTAAGCTATTCCCCAACAACCAATTTCACTGTCTCAACTTGATTATTTTCACTCTCCAAATTCAAATAATAAACACCACTTGCAAGATTTTCACGATTGATTTTCAATTTATCTCCAGAAAAATCAGAAATCGTTCTCACTTTTTGTCCGAAAATAGTGTAAAGTGTCAAATTAGCATTCTTTAGTGAATTTTTGAAAATAACCATTGTGCTTGATGAAAATGGATTTGGGAAAATGTTCATCATCTTACTTTCATTTTCAGCAAGAGAATTTGTTTGAACGTATTCGTTTACGGTCGTGTTCGTAACAATTGGAGCGTTGAAATCAAAGTAAATGTTTGCTGTGTTTTTAATTTGTGTTCCCAAAGCTAAATTCGTTTTTGGTTTGATGCGGTATTGAACAAAACCTTTCGAACCTTCTAAATCTGTTGTGCTATCTACAAGCATAATATTTGGAAAATGAAAAGTCAACATATTATTTTTAAGCATCGTTGAATTGTAATGACTGTAATTTGTCACTTGAAACGTTTCTAAATCCAAATTAGCGTCTAAAGTATCAAGCAAACGAATGTTAAACGCTGGAGCAGAACCCGTATTTTGAAAATGAATCGTGTAAGTGAAATAATCATCATAACCTGGATTTACATTCACTGGATAAACTTCTTTCATATTTGGGTCGTAAGAATTTACAACTTCATAACAATATTCATAGATATTGTTACTCATATTATTATCTCCATTTGTTGGTGTAACGTTTATAGAAGCACAAATTTCATCACCTCCTTGTGCTGTTGTATCAGTTTTAAAATTTAATCCAAAAGCAGAATTAAAATCAACATTTCCAAAATCTGAAATGGTATAAGTAAATGTATTTCCAGAAACTGTTGGAATCAAAGAACCAAGGATTGGATTTTGAAATGTGATTGGACCTGAAACTGTAATTTGAACTTCTCCACTAATTCCGGAGGCACAAGTCATGTTATACCATTGACTCATATCTCCAGCAAGTATTCTTAAATCGTGATTTTGTCCTGGAAAAACCCAGCCATTAGTAGCAACAGATTGAGCACCGACATCAAAACCTGGTTTGCAATTTAAAGCAAAATTTACGCTATCAACAAAAGTATTTTGAGAATCTAAAGTAAGAGTTGTATCTGTACTTTGACATTGAACTGAAAAAGGTAAATCTAAAGTGTCTATTTTAACCTTATAAATTCCAATAGCTTCATTGAATTGATAAATTCCATTTGAAAGAGAATATATTTGTCTGATTAATGAATCTGAATTATTGTAAAGTTTTAATGTAAGGCCTCCTAATTTCTTTTCTGAATTTTCAAAAATACAATTCAAATTTGTATCTAGAAATATCGAACCTACAATTCCATTAGATGAATTACAATTATATGGATTATTTATTATGTCATTTTCTATACATAATGGGTATAATAAGGTTTCTGAATTCATTGATGAAATATAATTTGGTAAACAAGTGAATATATTGTTATTCAAATTTAAATTAGATATTGAAGTTGGAAAATTATTGAAGCATGAAATATTATTATTGTTGCATTCAAGGTTATATAAAGATTCAGGTAAAATTGGTAAAGTATATAACTGATTGTAGCTACATTTAAAATGGGTTAATGTATTTGGTAAATTTGGAAGATTTGTTAATAAATTATTGTTGCAAGAAAATTCAAGCAATTGATTTGGTAAACTTGGCATTGTTGACAGCTGGTTACTTTCACAAGAAAAATATTGAAGATTAGATGGCAAATTAGGTAGACTTACTAAAGTATTATAACTACAACTTAAAGCATTTAAATTTAAAGGTAAATTCGGAAAATTAGTTAATTGATTATTAGAACATTCTATTTGAATCAAATTATCTGGTAAAGTAGGTAAGGAAATTAATTGGTTATTGTGGCAGTCTAAATAAATCAAAGTTGATGATAGATTTGATAAACTAGTTAACAAATTATAAGAACAGTAATAAGTTTGAACATTGGGTGGTAAATCAGGTAAATTTATTAGTTGATTATAAGAACAATTTAGATTAATTAAATTAATAGGTAAATTGGGGATATTAGAGATTGAATTAACTCTGCAATCTAATTCTGTTATTGCATCTGGTAACTGAGGTAAATTTGTTAAATTATTCCAAGAACAATCCAATACTGATAAGGTATTTGGTAATTGTGGTAGTTCTAATAAATTATTATTACTACAGCTTAATTTTTCAAGAGTATTTGATAATGTAGGTATGTAGGTAAGATGGTTGGCTGAGCACGATAATATTTTTAAATTAATAAAATATTGACTTCCAAATAAATCTGAAATATTTGCTGTATTTACATAAAGTGTGTCTTCATTCTGAATTTCAGCACAATCAATATTCATTTGATTTCCATTCATACAATTAGGGTAATTTGTTTGTAACCACCAGACAAAAGTAGCATCAGGAATTGTCACATAAGTTTGAGCTTTAAAACCAAAATTTAAAAATAAAAAGAAGGAAAAAAGAAAGGCTTTGATTTTCATAGTAAATTGGTTTTAGAATAAGTTCTTGTAGTTAAGACTACATTTTTTACTAAAAAGTTGCATCTGAAATTTACCCACAAAAAAAAACGCCTTCTTTCGAAAGGCGTTTTCCTGTTATAGAGATTTAAATTACTTACTTTTTAACTGCTGCATCAAATACAGCTTTAAAAGCTTCTGGATGATTCATTGCTAAATCAGCTAAAACCTTACGGTTTAATTCCATTCCACTTTTGTTTAAAGCACCCATGAATTGAGAATAGCTCATTCCGTGTTGACGAGCTCCAGCGTTGATACGTTGAATCCATAAAGAACGGAAATTTCTTTTCTTTTGTTTACGACCTGAATAGGCGTATAATAATCCTTTTTCAACAGCGTTTTTAGCAACTGTCCATACATTTTTTCTTCTTCCAAAGTAACCTTTGGCAAGCTTCATAAAGTTCTTTCTTCGAGCTCTTGAAGCAACGTGATTTACCGATCTTGGCATAATTTTTAAGTTTTTTGGTAGGGAGTGTCAGCTAAAGCTAATCTTTGGTACTCATTACCGGGTTAACACTGAACCTGTTTGAATCTTTATTCAAACATTTTTTTAATCTAAGTATTTTGTAAAATTTACAATTTACTCAGATACACAATTGAGTTTTAATGTTTGACACATCCGATTTGTGAACCAAACCAGCGTGAGTTAAATTTCTCTTTTGTTTTTTTGTTTTCTTAGTAAGAATGTGGCTTTTGAAAGCATGCTTTCTTTTGATTTTACCACTTCCAGTAACGGTGAATCTCTTCTTTGCACTGGATCTTGTTTTCATTTTTGGCATTTCTCTTTAATTTTAAGGTTTGCTCTATAACATCTTCTAGTTAGTAGTTTGTAGTTAGAAGTTATGAGTTTACACTACTAATTCCTAACTACAAACTATTAACTTATTTTTTCTTAGGATTCAACATAATTATCATACGTTTACCTTCCAATTTTGGCATAGATTCCAAAGCACCTAATTCCGCTAATTCTTGGGCAAATTTCAATAACAATAATTCTCCTCTATCTTTAAATACAATCGTTCTTCCTCTAAAGAATACGTAAGCTTTCACTTTACTTCCTTCTTCTAAGAATTTTTTAGCATGAACCAATTTGAAATTAAAATCGTGATCGTCTGTATTCGGACCAAAACGAATTTCTTTAATAACAATTTTACTTTGTTTTGCTTTTAATTCCTTTGTTTTTTTCTTTTGGTTATATAAAAATTTACGGTAATCCATAATTTTACAAACCGGTGGCACTGCGTTTGGTGAAATTTCTACCAAATCCAATTCCTGTTCTTCAGCTAATTTAATAGCGTCAAACGTTGACATTACTTTAGGCTCTTCACCCTCATTTACCAAACGAATTTCTCGTGCAGTAATTTTACCATTGATACGGTGTACTTCCGTTTCTTCTTTAGGCAGAAATCTTTTTCTTGGTTCTTTTCTCATTTATTTATTTAAGCATTGCTAGCTAATTCGTCTTCAACTGCTTGATTTACATGCGATATGAATTTTTCTATCGACATTGAACCTAAATCTCCATCTGGTCTTTGTCTCACAGAAACTTCTCCTGTTGCTTCTTCTTTTTCTCCGATTATTAACATAAAAGGGATTTTTTTCAATTCAGCATCACGAATTTTCTTACCTATTTTCTCATTTCGGTCGTCTACGAATCCGCGAATATCGGAATTATTTAGCAATTCTGAAACTTTTTCTGCATAATCGTTGAATTTTTCACTAATTGGCAAAATTGCAACTTGCTCAGTTGTAAGCCATAATGGGAAATCTCCACCACAATGTTCGAGTAAAACCGCCACAAATCGCTCCAAAGAACCGAAAGGTGCACGGTGAATCATTACAGGTCTATGTTTTTGATTATCAGCACCTGTGTATTCCAATTCAAAACGCTCTGGTAAGTTATAATCTACCTGAATTGTTCCTAATTGCCATTCTCTACCCAAAGCATCTTCGACCATGAAATCCAATTTTGGACCATAAAAAGCTGCTTCACCGTATTCAATGTAAGTATTTAAATTTTTCTCAGCAGAAGCTTCAATGATTGCATTTTCTGCTTTTTCCCAGTTTTCGTCCGAACCAATATATTTAGATGGATTATTTGGATCTCTTAAAGAAATTTGTGCTTTAAAATTTTGAAAGTTTAATGTTTTCAAAACGTATAACACAATGTCAATTACTTTTTTAAACTCATCTTTTACCTGATCTTGCATACAGAAAATGTGTGCATCATCTTGCGTAAAACCACGAACACGCGTTAAACCGTGTAATTCTCCCGATTGCTCGTAACGGTAAACTGTTCCGAATTCAGCAAAACGAGCTGGTAAATCTTTGTAAGAACGAGGTTTTGACTTAAAAATTTCACAGTGGTGAGGACAATTCATCGGTTTCAACAAAAACTCTTCATTTTCATCTGGAGTTTTGATTGGCTGAAAAGAATCTGCTCCATATTTTTCGTAATGTCCTGAACAAATGTACAACTCTTTACTTCCAATATGTGGCGTGATTACTTGGTCGTAACCTGCTTTTTTCTGTGCTCTTTTTAAGAAATTCTCCAAACGCTCACGCAAAGCAGCACCTTTTGGCAACCACATTGGCAAGCCTTGTCCAACTCTAGCTGAAAAAGTGAATAATTCCAATTCTTTCCCTAATTTACGGTGATCGCGTTTTTTCGCTTCCTCTAATCTTTCCAAATATTCAGTAAGTTCAGCTTGTTTTGGGAAAGTAATTCCGTAAATACGAGTTAATTGTTTGTTTTTTTCGTCCCCACGCCAGTAAGCGCCAGCAATTGCAGTTAACTTAACCGCTTTTATTGGACTTGTATTTGGGATATGTGGTCCACGACATAAATCCGTGAAATTTCCTTGTGTATAAAATGTAATCGAACCGTCTTCTAAATTTTCAAGAAGTTCTAATTTATAAGGATCTTGTTTTTCGGTAAAATAAGAAATAGCGTCCGCTTTAGAGATATCTTGACGAACAAAAACAGCCTTTTCTTTGGCTAATTCTTTCATTTTTTGCTCGATTTTCTCTAAATCTTCTTCTTTGATTGTGTAATCTAAGAAATCAACATCGTAGTAAAAACCATTTTTCACTGCTGGACCAATCGCTAATTTTACACCTGGGTAATAAAATTCAATCGCTTCCGCCATTAAATGTGCAGAAGAATGCCACATAGTGGATTTTCCTTCCAAATCATTCCATGTCAATAAACTCATCGTACAGTCGCCTGGTAATGTTCGCGTTGCATCAACAACTTCGTTATTTACTTTGGCAGCCAATACATTTCTGGCTAAACCTTCGGAAATACTCAAGGCAACATCCATTGCAGTTGTTCCTTTTTCGTATTCACGAACCGATCCGTCAGGAAGAGTTACTTTTATCATGATTTTTTAAAATTGAGGTGCAAAGATAGTGAAAAATTGAGAAAATTAAAAGTAATAGATTCTTAGTTTTTGAGTAAAATTAGGTTTCCCTCCTTGAGGAGAGAAAGTAAAGCTTTCGAAGACTAAGCGTTAGCGAAAGGAGGCTAAGGGAGGTGACATATATAAAGTTGTCACCCACCTCAATTTTATTGAGATTAATTATTGTTTAAGTCATTTTTCTCAATTTCTCAATACTCAACAAAATAACTTCATTCGTCGCTGGAATCCTAAATTCAGGTTCTATTTCATGATTTTTCACGGCTGAAACGGCATCTTTAATCGCCAACCAAGTTGCTAATCCGTGCATAAATGGAGGTTCTGCAACCGCTTTACTTTTTCGTATTGCTTTTGGATTAGGAACATTTTGTAACAAACTCGTTCTGAAATCAATCGGAATATCTTGAACAGACGGAATTTTGTAAGTATCTGGAGAATGATTTAACAATTCACCTTTGTCGTTGCGTTTACATTCTTCGGTTGTGCACCAGCCAACACCTTGCATGTATGCTCCTTCAACTTGTCCGATGTCTAAACCAGGATTAATTGAATCTCCACAATCGTGTAAAATATCTGTTCTCAGATTTTTGTAGAAACCTGTTAGAGTATCAACTTCAACCTCGCTCACACACATTCCATAAGCGTAATAATTGAAAGGTTTTCCCCAGCCAGTTGCTTTGTCCCAACCAATATCTGGAGTTTTGTAAAAACCATTTGCACTTAAGTGAATTTGATTCAAATATCCTAATTGTGCGGCTTTTGAAAAAGCAATTCTACGAGTTGTGTTTTTTGAATCAATGATTTCATTGTTTTCAAAAATAATATCTTCTTTTTTTGTTATAATATCGGAAGCTGAGCCTGTCGATTTAACGGAAGCTGAGCCTGTCGAAGCTTTGTTTTCTAAGTTGAAATGACTCGCAACAAACTCAGAAAGATTTTTTTTGATACTATCAACAGCAACTTTTACCGCCATTCCATTCAAATCTGTACCCGCAGAAGCTGCTGTGGCAGAAGTATTTGCAACTTTTGAAGTGTTGGTAGCATTTACTTTGATTTTTGAGAAATCGATTCCAAATTCAAGTGCTGCAATTTGCGTGATTTTCGTGTTTAAGCCTTGACCCATTTCTGTGCCTCCGTGGTTTACCAATACTGTTCCATCGGTATAAACGTGAACCAAAGATCCCGCTTGATTCAAAAAAGTCGTTGTGAATGAAATTCCAAATTTCACAGGCGTCATAGCCAAACCTCTTTTGAAAAATTCATTTTTGGAGTTGAATTCATTTACAGCTAAACGACGGTTTTTGTAATTCGAAGATTGCATTAATTGCTCGTAAATTAAGTGAATTCGATTTAACTCAACTTCTTGACCGTAATGCGTTACGTTCTCCGAGTCTATTCCGTAAAAATTGATTTTACGAATTTCTGCTGCGTCTTTTTTTAAGTAGCGAGCAATTTTATCAATGATACTTTCGATTCCAGCAATTCCTTGTGGTCCACCAAAACCACGGTAAGCCGTATTTGATGGTAGGTTTGTTTTATAAGCTTTTCCAGTGACTAAAATGTCGGGAATATAATAACAGTTATCAGCGTGAAGCATGGCGCGTTCTAAAATAGCGAAACTCAAATCGGTAACACAACCACCATCAGCATTTTGTGTAACGTTTAAAGCCGAAATTTTCCCTGAATCGTCGAATCCAACTTCGTATTGAATCAAATAGGGGTGACGTTTTCCTGTCATGATTTGATCGTCATCACGGAAAAGTCTTAGTTTCACTGGTCTTTTTGTTGCGTTAGCTAAAAGTGAACTCCAAGCTGCAAGCCAATTTGCTTGTGTTTCTTTTCCTCCAAAAGCTCCGCCCATTCTTCTTATTTCAACTACAATTTCATTTTTTGGTCTTCCCAATACTTCCGAAATAATTGCCTGTGTTTCAGATGGATGTTGCGTTGAACTGTAGGCTGTGATTTCATTTCCTTCACCCGGAACGGCAAGACAGATGTGAGTTTCTAGATACCAATGCTCTTGAGCTCCAGTTTCTAATTCTCCCTTTATGATATTTTTTGAATTTTTCATTCCAGCGACAACATCGCCTCTTTGCATCGTTCTTGGTGGACCTAAAAGTGCATTTTTTTCAATTGCAGTTCTCAAATCCAAAATAGCTTCCAAAGGTTCGTAAGAAATTTGAATTAATTTTTCAGCTTCACGAGCTATTTCCTCCGAATCAGCAGCGATTAAAACAATCGCTTGTCCCACACAAATTACTTCATTTTCTGCTAAGCAAGGTTCATCGTGCACAACTGGTCCCATTTGATTTTCGCCAGGAATATCTTTGTAGGTCAAAACTGCGTGAACGCCTTTTAGTTTTTTTGCTTCGCTGATATCAATCGAAGTAATTTTTGCGTGAGCATGTTTGCTGTAAACAACTTTTCCGTGCAATAATTGCGAATTGATATGCATATCATCAATGTAAATTGATTGACCGCTAACGTGTTTTATGGCACTATCGTGAGGAACTGAATTCATATATTAGGTGAAATTTTGAATCTAAATTTATTGAAAAAGAACTAAAGGTAGTAAATTTTTATAAAATCAAACTTTTTGATCCTTAATTTTTATTTTTTAGTTTATTGAGCCTGTCGAAATAAACTAAAAAGTTTACTAAACAAAAAAGCCGTTACAAATGCAACGGCTTTCAAGAATAGTGAAAAGAATATTATTCTCCTACAACTTCAAATTTGAATGTTGGTTTAACACCTTTGTGTAAATTTGCTTCAGCTTCAAAAGTACCAACTTCTCTGATTGGTTCGTCTTTGATTTTTAAAGATTTACGATCGATGTCAAATCCAGCAGTTTTCAATGCTTCAGATAATTGAACTGTATTTACAGAACCAAAGATTTTACCGTTTTCACCAACTTTCGTTGAGATAGTAACAGTAACATCAACTAATTTTGCAGCGATTGCTTCAGCTTCAGCTAATATTTTTGATTCTTTGTGAGATTTTTGTTTCATTGTTTCAGCGTGTGCTTTCTTTGCAGAAGCAGTTGCTAAGGTTGCATAACCTTGTGGGATTAAAAAGTTACGACCGTATCCTGGTTTAACATTCACAGTTTCGTCTTTATAACCCAACTTATCTACGTTTTTCTTTAAGATAACTTCCATTGTACTATACGTTTTTTAAATGATAAATTCGATTATTTTAACATATCACCTACGTAAGGTAATATTGCTAAATGACGAGCTCTTTTGATTGCTTTGTTAACTTTGTTTTGGTACTTTGCAGAAGTTCCAGTGATACGACGAGGAAGAATTTTCCCTTGTTCGTTGATCAATTTCAATAAGAAATTAGGATCTTTGAAATCTACAAACTTAATACCGCTTTTTTTGAAACGGCAGTATTTTGCTTTTTTAATATCGATGTTAATCGGCGTTAAATAACGAATATCGTTTGACATGTTTTTTAATTTTTAATGATAAATACTAAGCTTCAGCGCTTACAGTTTTTGCTTCACCCATTTTCACTCTTCTTTTTACAGAATAAGCTTGGTGATCTTTACACATTTTAACTGTTAAGAAACGCATAACACGCTCGTCACGTTTAAAAGAGATTTCTAAATCGTTGATAAGGTTACCTCCACCTTCAAATTCTAACAAGAAGTAAAATCCTGTTGTTTTTTTCTGGATTGGGTAAGCCAATTTTTTCAATCCCCATTTCTCGCTGTGCTTAAGTTTACCACCAAAAGAGGCGATTTCACTTTCGAATTTTTGCACTGCTTCCTTTGCCTGATCATCAGACAAAACGGGAGTTAAAATGAAAACAGTTTCGTAAGAATTCATAAAATTTTGAATTTAATTAATAAAATAATGGGTGCAAAGATAGTGTTTTATTTTTAAATAGTAGTATTTGAAAGAAAAATCTTTAAAATAAGACTTTTAGCTTATTTGATTGTTAGACTTAGATAAATTACCAAGAGTAATAAAAATGGCACAAATTGCCCAAATTGGCATAGCTGCTTTATCCGTATCGAAATAATTGTTCAAAATTCCATGGAAGAAATATGTTACTAAAGCTAAAATCATAGCTAAAATTAAGGTTCGCATTTCTTTGTCTTTTTTGTCGAAATCGATGTAAAGTCTAATTCCTGTATAAAAAATCGATGCAATTAATGCTAGAACACTTAACAAACCAATTGTTCCTGTCTCTGCCATTGGACCTAAATATTCACTGTGAGCATTTCCGCCATTGCCAAAATTCGTTGAAATAATTGTTAGATTTTCAGGTTCTTGAAAACGAGCATATTCAAAAGCGAATGTTCCTGGACCAAAACCAAAAAATGGACGTTCCATATACATGTCAATCGCACATGACCAACGGTTTAAACGTTCTAAATTGGATGCGTCGGAAGTTACGTTTGAAACACTTTCCATACGTTCGCCAAAATCTTCTGTAGTATGTTCCGCGTTGTTTTTAGCCAAACTTTGTTCAATAGCTGTCCAAGAGAAAAATACGACAATCCCAATAGTTACTGTTGTTGCTAGAATCCAAGAAAATTTAATTTTAAATTTAATCAAGAATAAAACAAAAAGTGCGACAATAATACTCAACCATGCTGCACGGGTGTATGAAAAATAAAGTGCGAGTAAATTGATAGTAAAAACTGATATTAAAATGAGTTGTACAAGTGGATTGTGTTTTTTTGAAAAATAAATTCCAACAACCAAAGGTAAAACAAATGCAACCAGAGCCCCATAAATGGTATGGTCTTTAAAAAGTGGATTCATTACCCAATGTCCTTCTTTTTCCCCAAATTGATACGAAGCGTGCGTTACGAGTGTGTATAACATCGCAATTGTCATTCCTGCAATAAAAAGGTATAAAAAGGTCAGAATGTTTTTTCTCTTTTGAAAAACAGAAGCTCCGTAAAAAAAAACGGGGATAATAAACCACAATTTAGCTAAGAAAAACTTAAATGAAGCTACTGGATTTGAACTCGTTATGGAAGTGATAAAAATCCAAAGGAGGTAAAATACGATTATCCAAACAAGTTGTGATTTGAATAAAAAACGTGGAAATACTTGAAATTTTATTTGTTGAATCACAAGTAAAAGCATCAGACCGAAAAGCATCGGTTCAGTTGGGATAAACAAACCAAAACTTTGAGTGTATTCTTCAATGTTTATGGAAATTGGAACAAAAAAGAATAAGCTTAAAAAAGTGATTTCGGTATAAAAAATCGCTCCGTAAACGGCAAATAAAACAATCGGTAAAAGCGAAAAATACCACGAATCATTCCAAAGGAAAAATAAGGAAATCGCACAGAAAATCAAACTGGCAAAAACAAGCCATTTATTTTCTTTTAGACCAAATGTGATTTTAGAAAACATGAAACTTAAGCCATATTTCTTAACTCTTTTATTTTTTCTTGAATCAACAATCCAAAAATCAATAAAATAGCAGTCATTAAGCTGGTTACTAAAATGATAATAGCTTTTTTAGGTTTTTCTTTTTTATCGGCAACCACAGCTTTCTCAACAACAAATTTATGGTTGAAGTTGGTGTTTGCATCAGATTCAGCTTGCTCGTAAGCTTCTTCCATGAAAGCCAATTTTACCGTTTTTTCATTTCTTAAAATGTACAGTCCGTCAAATTCAGCTCCATGTTTGATGTTTACATCTATTTGTTTTCTAACAAACTCTTTGTCAGCTGGATTTTTAGCATCGATTAAAGCTTGAAATAAATTTGCTCTTGCTTCCGAAGTAACAACACCAATTGCAGACAAAGAATCCAATTTATGCGACAATTGATTCATTGACGTTTCAATTAATTCTTTTTTACGTTTGTTGATTTCATAAGCAGGAACTGTTCTTTCTTTTACCATTTGATTTTTAACGGTATCAATCAAATCGACAATTTTGTTTGCAATTTCAGCCGCTAATTCACGGTCTCTATCCAAAACATCAATTTGTATGGAGCCGTATTTTGTACGTGTAAATTGAATGTGACTCGAATAAGCCAAACCTAATTTATAGTTTTTATTAGCATCATTTGCATCGATTTCGTAGTGTTTCATCAAATCGTAACGTTTCACTAAAATGTCGCGAATACGTGAAGATGACAAAATTTGCACCAATTGTTCTGCTTGTTCTTCCTCTCCAAAATCCATAGAAGAAGCTTTCGCATTACGTTGTTCAGAGAATGAAACGGTACTTGTCGCTGTTGGGAAAACAATTGCCGACGACAAAAATAGGGGAGTCATGAAAAAAGTTACGACTGTCGTAATGATAGCAACTGCAAGCGTTACAAGAATTATAAATTTTCTTTTTTTCCAAATAAAAAGTAATAAAAGACTTCTATCGTTTTGAAATTTTTCGTTTTCCATATTTTTTGCGCGAATTTTTTTCGGTGCGAAGTTACATTTTTTTAGAACTCCGAAAGCAAAAACGGTATTTTTCTGATTTTATTGCGAAATTATTATACTTATAATAAACATCAAGCCAATCAAAATAATTTTGAACCACGGAGAGAAAGAGAAATAGAGGTTTTGAGAATTAAAATTTATTAATTCTCAAAAATTACCTCATTGTTCTAATGAAAATTAATAAAACTATGTTTTCTATGTGGTTAAAAGAAGAAAAAAAAATTCTCTATTTCTCTTTCTCTCCGTGGTTCAAAAAAAAAACACCTGCTAGTGACAGATGTTTCTCTAAAATAATTATTTTTTCTTATCTGTTTATCATAACAGGCATTACTAACATCAAAATATCTTCGTGTTCGTTATCTGCAACAGATGGAACTAAAATTCCAGCACGATTTGGAGCACTCATTCTGATTTTAATTTCTGGAGCTTCAAGGTTTGAAAGCATTTCCATTAAAAACTTAGAGTTGAAAGCGATTTCCATATCTTCACCATCATACGAACATGTTAAACGCTCGTTAGATTCATTAGAGAAATCAATATCTTCAGCAAATAAAGATAACTCTTGACCAGCGATTTTTAATTTTACTTGATGCGTACTTTTATTTGAGAAAATTGAAACACGTTTCAAAGCACTCAAAAACTGCTGACGATCAACTGTCAATACATTTGGATTTTCTTTCGGGATAACCGCTTCGTAATTTGGGAATTTCCCATCAATCAAACGACAAATTAATTCCATATCGTTGAATGTGAAAACCGCATTTGAATCGTTGAATTCCAACAAAACTTCTTCTTCACCTCTCACGTTTGATTTCAAAAGGTTCAACGGTTTTTTAGGCAAGATGAAAGAAGCATTTCCTTCCGCTTGAGAATCAGTACGTTTGTAACAAACCAATTTGTGAGCATCAGTTGCAACAAAAATTAATTCTTGTGGCGAAAATTGACAGTAAACACCGCTCATTACAGGACGTAAATCATCATTTCCAGTTGCGAAAATTGTTTTATTAATTGCTTTAGAAATGATTTCTCCAGTCATTTTCAATTGATTTTTCTTCTCAAAAGTTGGCAATTTTGGATATTCATTTCCGTTGTAACCTGGCATTTTTGATTTTCCATTGTCGTAAGAAATCTCCACGTTAAAATTGTCTTTGTCAACAATAAAAGTACATGGTTGTTCAGGTAAATTTTTCAAAATATCAAGTAACATTTTTGCTGGAATAGCAATTTTCCCAGATTCAGTTGCCTCAATAACAAGCTTCGTACGCATGGTAGTTTCCAAATCCGAAGCAGAAACTGTTAAATCGTTGTTTTCAATTTCAAACAAAAAATTGTCTAAAATAGGTAAAGTATTGCTCGTACTTAAAACACCGCTAATGCTTTGTAAATGTCTTGATAAGGTTCCAGATGAAACTATGAAATTCATAAGTAAAAAATTTTATGCACAAAAATACATATTTTTTCAGTTTAAAATCTCAATTGTTTATAAACAGATTTTACTTTTTATAAGTGGTTGATTTTGTTGTGTTTAACTGAAGTGGAAATTGTTAATTAAATTCTCCAAAATGCCAAAGAATCCCTGATGGGTCATGTAAAAAACATTCTCTTCCCCAACTTAATTCACGTATAGTAACAAGTCTCACGTTTTCATATTTGGAAGGAAGTTCCAATGCTACTAAGTCATTCCAAAATTGCTTCACATCTTCCACTTCCATAAAAATCATGGTATTGTCAATCCAATCTTTTACGTAAGCATCTTGCAAATAAAATCCCATACCATCGGTCTCAAAATAAGACATATCGGCAGATAAAACACTTTCTCTGAAACCTAAATCTTGATAAAATTTACGCGAAATTTCATAGTTTTTAGCTCCAATGAAAGGACGAATTGATTTGGGGTTGTGGTGCATTTATGTTAATTATTAAATTGAATTAATTCGTGTCTCAATTTCTTCATTTAGTGTAATAAAATTCTTAAACGAAGAATTCAAACTTAGTTGTGTCATCAAATAAAAAATTATGAAAAAAAATAAAAATAACCAATTAAATTGTCCTTGAATTAATGATTCAAATATTTTAAATAAAAGCACACATATGAAAAATAGCCAAAATAAACCCAAAATATTAGGGAAATAAATAAGTTTTATTTTTACTCCATAATCTGTTTTTTTTGGATGTAAATACATAACTGTAAGAGGCACTCGCTGAATCATTGGATTATTTTTAATAAAAAAGTGAGTGTCATATTCTTCTCTAAATAATAATCTAGTAGTTGAGATATTAAGTTGATTCTTTCTCTTTTCATCTTTTTTATCCTCATGTATCGTTTGCGTAAAATCTTTTAAAGTTTCAATATAAAGATTAAAATTGCAACAGATATTTTGATGAGAGAATTTTAAGGGGAATAACATCATATCTTTCTATTTTCTTTACCAAATATATACTTTTTTACTCAAATAAATTCAAATCTTATCCAAACCTTCCTCCAAAGACTCAACAAAATTTATTTGTTTCATTTTATTACTCTCAAACATAAAATCTTTAAAGCTTTTGCTTTGGTAATTCTCAAACGTTCCGATAATTGCTAAACGAACACGGTAATTAGAAAATTTTTGCAATATTTCTCCTGCAATTCCAGTTTTTAAATCAAAGAAATCGGCTGTGATGTTTTTTTCGTAAAGAATGATTTTGTCAAAATCTTGGTAGTACAAATCGCCTAATAAATTCAAACCATCTTCAGCACTTGAAATGACGATTGTGTCAGAAATTACTTCCGCAATGCGTATTCCGTTTAGGATGTGGGTTTCGATTTTCATACATTTTTTGTTTAAGGCGAATAAAATTAAACATAAATCGATATCAATCAAACATTAACTAAAATTTTTCACAATTAAAGTATAACTTTACTTTAAAATAGTATTATGGGAATTTTGAAAAATAACAATCCAAGTGGTGATTCTAACTGGGTAAAAGAAGATATAATCAAGGAGACAAATGTGAATATTGAAGAAATTTCAGAATTGACTGAAAAACTTTTTGCAGAGAAAAAACATGGGGTTTTACTTGTTTTACAAGGGATGGATGCATCAGGGAAAGATGGTTTAACGAAAGATGTTTTCAGTAAAGTAAGTCCAACTTGGGTGAATGTAGTTTCGTTTAAAAAGCCGAGTGACATTGAAATGTTACATGATTATTGGTGGAGAATTCACAAAAGCATGCCAGAAAAAGGCACAATAACAGTTTTTAATCGATCGCATTATGAGGAAATTTTAATTCCTTCCGTTTATGAAACTCTTGATAAAAAAGTAATCAATAAACGCTACAAACAAATCGATGATTTTGAGATAATGTTGGAAGAAAACAACATTCACATTGTCAAAATATACCTTAATTTAAGTTACGAAAAACAAGAAGAAAAACTATTGGAGAGAATCAATAACATTGATAAACATTGGAAACATTCAGATCTAGATTGGGAAACTCGCAAAAAATGGAATGAATTTATGAACGTTTATGAAGAGATTTTCGATAAATGCAACTCAATAAAATGGAACATTGTTCCTGCCGATAAAAATTGGACAAAAAATTATGCTACTTCAAAAGTTTTATTGAACAAATTAAAAGAAATTGACCCAAAATTCCCTGACTTAATTTCGGAAAAATTTAAAGCAGATTATACCAAAAGTAAATGAGTTATGAGTGTTGAATTCATAATTCATAACTCAACACTCATAATTCCCTTAAATTCTATCTAGAACGTATTCAATCAACTCATTCATTTCCTTAGCATATCCTTTAGAAAATTGTTGATTTGGTCTGTTTGCAATACCTAAACAAACGGTTGTTGCTTTATGTCCCAAGGCTTTTCCTAAGAAAAACAAAGCTGAACTTTCCATTTCGAAATTGTTCACTTTCAAACCATTGTGGTTAAATTCTCCTAATTTTTCATTCAAATCTGTTGTTGACAAGCCCAAACGTAATTTTCTTCCTTGAGGAGCATAAAAACCGCTACTTGTAACCGTAATTCCTTCAAAGGTTTTTTCTGAGCGCAATTTAGAAACCAAACTTTCGTCCGCAGAAACAAAATACGGTTTGATTTTCTCAGGTAATCCTAAATGTGAATCAATTTTTGCGTTCATTTCTTT
The DNA here is from genome assembly GCA_040386975.1 of Bacteroidota bacterium. Lineage (GTDB taxonomy): Bacteria > Bacteroidota > Bacteroidia > Flavobacteriales_D > Crocinitomicaceae > M2408. The sequence goes on from JAZKEO010000007.1 coordinate 254,369, forward strand.
TTCTTCGTTTGAAAAACCATAGTCGTAGAAATGAGCAATGTTGTCCAAACCGTAAGCATGTGAAGATAAAATATACGAGTGAACAGGAATTTCTGGCTGTAAAATTCCACAGGTTCCAATTCGAATCAAATTCAAAGATGTTAGAGAAGATTTGTCTTCACGTTTTTCTAAATCGATGTTTACCAAAGCGTCTAATTCGTTGATGGTAATATCCAAATTATCTGTTCCAATTCCAGTAGAAATAGCCGTAATGTGTTTTCCTTTATACCAACCAGTGTGTGTTGTAAATTCTCTATGCTGAGATTTGTGGTCTATTTTATCGAAAAACTTAGAGATTAATTCCACACGATCTTGATCGCCAACTAAAATGATGTTTTTTGCTATATCTTGCGGTGCAAGTCCTAAATGATAAACGTCGCCTTTTGCGTTTAATACTAATTCTGATGATGGATACTTCATTTTTTAATGTGTTAATGTGATAATTAGCCAATTGAAAAACTTGCTATTTATTTTTTAAATATTAAATCGATTTTTGAATTAATTTGCTCATTTACTCATTGAGTAATTTGCTAATTAGTAATTGAGCCAAATACTTTTACCAAAATATCGGAAACTCGTGCCAATGGGTCTTTACGAATTTTGTCTTCCTCGATTTCGACTAATTTAAAAAGTCCTGAAATAGCTCTTTCAGTCACATATTTATCTAAGTCTGGATTGATTTTTTCTCCTCCAGTAATTGTCATTGCTCCGTTGTATTTATTGATAATCGGATTCCAATATTCGGTCAACTTCACTTTTGAAATGGCGTTTTTCACGATTGGAGAAAAAGCGGTTGTTAATTGTGTTGAAGTATTGCTTTTCAAAAAACTAGTTGCAGCACCGTTTCCACCGTTTAAGATTGCGAAACCATCTTGTACGCTCATTCCCTTAATTGCGTCCATAAAAATCGGCAATGCTTCTTTACTTGCTTCTTCGGCTGCACGATTAAGAGTAGTTTCAAATTTCTCAACTTGACTTGTAAAACCCCATTCCAATGCTTTTTGTCTTACTTTTATAGCATCTTCCGGAAAAGGTAATTTGATTAAATCATTTTTCAAGAAACCATCTGTAACAGAAGATAGATTAACAGAATTTTTAATCCCAACCATCAAAGCTTCTTTCAGACCTGAAATCACTTCATCGTTTGTTAAACTTGGTTTTGCAGGAGTAACAACTCCAGTTGAAACAGCATTTAAGATGTCGCAAGAACTTGAAACCAAAAGTGTTGAACTAAATATAGAAAGTGTAAGAAAAATTCGTTTCATTATTGTTATTTTTGTCAAAGATATAAAGATTTGTAAATAAAAAAAAGCAAATCGATTTAGTCGAAAAAAATAATTTTCTATGATGCTGAAAGCATTAAATATTGTAGCGACGGATTTTAATCCGTCGTGAAAAGGAAAGAAAAAATCTGTTTTTGGCGTGTGTTTTTGGTTGTTGAGCTTGTCGAAACAAAAACCATGACAAAAACCTAATTTAAAGAATGAAACGAATATTTTAAAATTTACAAAATATGAACGCAGAAATAATTTCAATCGGAGATGAGCTGTTAATTGGGCAAACAATCAATACAAATGCTTCGTGGATTGGCTCGGAATTAGCTTTGATAAATATTAAAGTAAAAAACTGTCAAACTATTTCCGATCAACGTAAAGCGATAATGGATGCTTTCGATTTGGCTTTTGAAAGAAGTGACTTAATTATTGTTACAGGTGGTTTAGGTCCAACGAAAGATGATATTACCAAACATGTTTTGTGTGAATATTTTAATACAGAATTGGAAGTTAATCAAGAAGTGTTAAAAAGAATTGAAGATTATTTCTACCGTCGAGATAGGAAGATGTTAGAAGTAAACGCTCTGCAAGCTTCTTTGCCTAAAGCTTGCGAAATGATTCCTAATTTACAAGGAACAGCTTCAGGAATGTGGTTTGAAAAAGCGGGAAAAGTATTAATTAGTTTGCCAGGTGTTCCTTACGAAATGAAAGGAATGATGAAAGCTGTTTTACTTGATAAAATTGGAAAGTTTTTTCATGTAAAAGCTTTATTTCACAGAACAATTTTAACGACTGGAATTGGAGAATCATTTTTAGCTGAAAAAGCAAAAGATTGGGAAAATGATATGCTTTCAAAAGGGTTTTCTTTGGCCTATTTGCCTTCTCCAGGTTTGGTTAAATTGCGCATCACATCTCCAAATGGAGAAAAAGATAAGGCTTTGATTGATTCTTATTTTAAGGAACTGAAAGAAATCATTCCTGAAAACGTTTTTGGTTATGAAAATGACACCTTGGCTGGAGTTATTGGAGAAAAGTTGAAAAAAAGCAAAAAAACACTTTCTTCGGTTGAAAGTTGTACGGGAGGAGGAATCGCAAATGAAATTGTCAGTATTTCGGGTGCTTCGGAATATTACCAAGGTTCAATTGTGGCTTATAGTTATGATTTGAAATGCGACTTGGTGGATGTGAAGATGGAAACCTTGACAAAATTTGGAGCGGTAAGTGAAGAAACGGCCAAAGAAATGGCACTTGGTGGCTTAAATAAAATGAAAACTGATTTTTGTATTGCGACAACAGGAATCGCTGGTCCAGATGGAGGAACTGCTGAAAAACCAGTTGGAACAGTTTGGATTTCGATTGCGTCAAAAGAAAAAATCGTTGCAAAATGTTATAATTTTGGAGATAATCGTGAAAGAAACATGAAAATGACTATATTTGCAGCTCTAAATTTGCTCAGGAATTCTTTTTTAGACGAAAAATAATTTTTTTCAACAAAAAAATCAAAAATATTTGGTAGGTTCAGATATTTTTACTTCCTTTGCACCCGCTTTAAGAATAAGTATTTAAATATATAGCAATGTCACGAGTTTGTCAAATAACAGGAAAGTCTGTAATGGTTGGGAATAATGTTTCTCACTCTAATAGAAAAACGAAAAGAAAGTTTTTCCCAAATTTAATTACAAAGAAGTTTTTTATTCCAGAGGATAAAACATATATCACTTTGAAGATTTCAACTTCTGCGTTAAGAACAATTAATAAAAACGGAATTTCTGCTTGTTTGAAAGAAGCTCGTTTAAAAGGATTTTTAAAGTAAAAAAGTGTCATAAGTTATTTGCTAAAACTCATAACTCATAACTCATAACTCATAACTCATTTAGAGATGGCAAAAAAAGCAAAAGGTAATAGAATTCAGGTAATTTTAGAATGTACTGAGCACAAAGAGTCTGGTCAACCAGGAACTTCTCGTTACATCACAATGAAAAACAGAAAAAACACACCTGAGAGAATGGAGATTAAAAAATTTAATCCAATTCTTAAAAGAATGACTGTTCACAAAGAAATTAAGTAATTTAAGGACAACTTAAAATAGCATAAGATGGCAAAGAAAGTAGTAGCTTCCTTACAAAAAGGAGGAGGAAAAGAGCATACGAAAGTAATTAAAATGATCAAGAACGATAAAGGTACTTTTAACTTTAAGACAGAAATCGTTCATAATGATAAAGTTAAAGAATGGTTTGATAAAAACTAATCTTAATTATTTTTTATATATTTAACCCCGTTCCTTAAGTTTGGAATAGGGTTTTTTTATTTAAACGGATTCCTAAAAATTGCTTTTTCTTTGTTGAATTTCAATTTTTTGAAATCCTATAATGATTTTTTCAAACTCATAACTCAACATTCATAACTCATAACTATTTACTACTAACTCATAACTAAATAAAAAGATGGCATTTTTTGGTTTATTTTCAAAAGAAAAAAAAGAAAGTTTAAACAAAGGACTTGAGAAAACAAAAGAGAGTTTTTTATCTAAATTGACGCGAACAATTGTTGGTAAGTCAAAAGTCGATGCTGATGTTTTAGATGAGTTGGAAGAAGTGTTGATTACCTCTGATGTTGGAGTTGAAACTACTTTAAAAATCATTCAGAGAATTGAAGAACGTGTTGCTCGCGATAAAGTTCTCGGTACGAGTGAATTGAATTCGGTTTTGAAAGAAGAAATTGTTGCTTTGTTGCCAGAAAATGATTTGTCCTACAATGGAAGTCAGGGATTTAAAGCGAAACCACACGTAATTATGGTTGTTGGTGTGAATGGAGTTGGTAAAACAACTACGATTGGTAAATTAGCGCATCAATTCAAATCTCAAGGTTTAAATGTAGTTTTAGGTGCTGCTGATACTTTTCGGGCTGCTGCAGTTCAACAATTGATTATTTGGTCAGAAAGAGTAGGGGTTCCAATTGTTCAGCAAGGAATGGGTGCAGATCCAGCTTCTGTTGCTTTTGATACGCTTCAATCTGCTAAGTCCCAAAATGCGGATGTTGTAATCATTGATACGGCAGGAAGATTGCATAATAAAGTAAATTTAATGAACGAGTTGTCAAAAATTCGTCGTGTAATGGAAAAAGTAATTCCTGATGCACCACACGAAGTTTTGTTGGTTCTTGACGGTTCAACGGGGCAAAATGCTTACGAACAAGCAAAACAATTCTCTATTGCTACACAAATTACTGCTTTGGCTATCACAAAATTAGATGGAACAGCAAAAGGTGGTGTTGTGATTGGAATTTCTGACCAAATGCAGATTCCTGTTAAGTATATCGGTGTTGGTGAAGGTATGAATGATTTGCAAGTTTTTGATAAAGAGGAATTTGTAGATTCGCTTTTTAATTAACTTTTCAACAGTATTTCTTTTATTTTTTTAACTTGTTGATATTTTAATTAAGAAAAATTAACAAGTTGTCATTTTTTTGTTTTAAATTTACGGCAAACTTTAAAACTATAAAAAATGAAAAAAGTAAATCTACTTTTAATTTTTACAGCCTTTATTAACCAACTTGTTTTTTCGCAAGTGGGACAGATAGGGAAAAATGTACAAAATATTGAAGGTGTAGCCGAAAAATGTGGAGCGAATAAACGCCATGAGCATTTGATGCAGACTGATCCACAATATGTTCAGAGAAGAAATCAAATTGAGTTAGAGACGGAAAGTTTTACTCGTAATCCACTGATGGTTAAGACAACATACACTATTCCAGTTGTTGTTCATGTAATTCATACGGGACAAGCGGTTGGTACAGGCGTAAACATTTCTGATGCACAAATTCAAAGTGCAATTGCCAATTTAAATGCGGCTTATTCAAATACAAATACTGCATTTACAACTTATACAGGTTCTAATACTAATATTCAATTTTGTTTGGCACAACGTGATGCGAGTGGAAATCCTTCAACAGGTATCGTTCGTGTGAATGGTTCAGGTGTTACTCAATACTCTACAAAAGGAGTTTGTGACGCTGGTGGAGGTACTGGAACTGATAATGAAGTTGCTGTAAAAGCTTTAAGTAAATGGGATAACACAAAATATTACAATATTTGGGTTGTAAGCGAAATTAACGATAATGGTGGTGGTTCAGGGACTCAAGGATATGCCTATTTTCCTGGAGCTGGTTCAAGTGTTGATGGGTCTATAATGTTGTATAATTCATTTGGTTATGATCCAGATGGTTCGTTAGGTTACAATCTTAAAAGTTATACAAATAGAAATGTAACTGCTGTTCACGAAGTAGGGCACGCATTAAATTTATATCATACCTTTCAAGGAGATGGAACAGGTTCATCTTGTCCTACCGATGCGGTTTGTGGAACTTCTGGTGACTGTGTTTCTGATACACCAGCTCACAAAAGAAGTACAAGTGATTGTACTACAGGAACAAATACATGTACTGGAACTTCACGAGAGTTATTTATTCATAATTTCATGGATTATTCTTCCGATGTTTGTCAAACACAATTCACTGCAGGCCAAGTTACAAGAATGCAAGCTGTAATGGCAGGCTCAAGGTCAAGTTTGAACGCTTCTGATGGATGTAATCCTGTTTATACGAGAGATGCAGGAGTAAATGCAATAATTACACCAAACGTAGGAACATGTGGTACAACATTCACTCCTGAAGTGACTGTTAAAAACTTTGGTTCAGGTACTTTGACTTCATTTACAGTTACTTGTAATATAGATGGAGGTACTAATGAAACTTATAATTGGACTGGTTCACTTACTTCTGGTGCGACCGTTAATATTACTATGCCATCTATGACAACTACAGCTGGTTCTCATACTTTTAACTCATCAACTTCAGTTCCAAATGGATTGGCTGACCAATATACTACTAATGATACAAAATCGTACTCATTTACTGTAATTGGTACACCTCCGACATCAGCTTCCTGTAGTCCGACGACTACAGAATCAGGAAATTACCAAACTGGTATCAACCGAGTGCAGTTCAACACCATCGATCATGCGCATGCAGACGGAAATAATGATGGTTTACAAGATTTTTCTTGTCAATATAATACCACAGTATCTACAAATACAGCTTATACATTGACTGTAACGCTTGATGTGAGTAGTGAATATTGTCTTGCTTGGATTGATTATAACGATAATGGAATTTTTGAATCAAGTGAGAAGGTTTTAGATAATAATGGAGGTGGTGAAGCAGCAACTTCTCATAGTGTTAGTGTAACAATACCTCAGTATCCAGAAGTAACAGGTAAACTAATTCGAATGAGGATAATGACGGATTATAACCCAATGACAGCAGATGGTTGTACGGATACACAATATGGTGAGATTGAAGATTACAGTATTTTTATTACCACACCAACATGTGTTCCATTAACAGTTACAACTCAACCAACAGGTGGAAGTATGTGTGAAGGAGGTAGTATTGCTTTTACAGGTGCAGCCACTGGTACTTTTCCAAAAACATATCAATGGCAGGTAGATGATGGTTCTGGTTTTGTAAATGTTACAAATACAGGAGTCTACAGTAATGCAACAACAGGAACATTGAATTTGACAAGTGCTACTTCCGCTTACTATGATTATGATTATCGTTTAAATATTACTAATGGTTGCGGAACAGTATCAAGTAATTCAGTTACTTTGTACACGTTAACTTCACCAACTGCATCTTGTTCTCCAGTAACTACAAATACTGGTTCCTTTGGTACTGGTATTGCGCGTATGCAGTTTAATACCATTGATAAATCCCATAACGACGGAATCAATGATGGAACTAGGAATTTCACTTGCTCCAATTCAACAACTGTAAGTGCTGGTTCAACTTATGCATTTACACTTACAGGAGTGGGAGGAAATCCTGAGTTTGCACGTATTTACATTGATTACAATGATGATGGTGTTTATCAGGTAGGAGAAATGGTTTACAATCAGAACACCTCTAGGGCAACTTCCCATAACGGGAATATAACCATCCCAAGTTCAAATGTTACAACAGGAAAACTTATCCGTATGAGGGTAATGACTGATTACAATCCGATTACAGGAGGGTGTCAGGCGGCACTTACTCACGGGGAAGTTGAAGATTATGGAATTTTTATTCCTTGTATAATACCAACAATCTCTAACCCAGTTTCAGATTCTCGTTGTGGAACAGGAACATTAGATATAGGTGCTACGCCAAGTGCAGGTACCATTAATTGGTATGACGCAAGTTCAGCTGGAAATTTAGTTGGATCAGGTTCTACATGGACAACACCAAGTATTTCTTCAACTACAACTTATTATGCTGAAGCAGTTTCAGTAACATGCGTAAGTGCAAGTAGAACGGCTGTTGCTGCTACAGTTAATAATTGTTCAACAAACTTGAATGGAGCTTCTTGTAATGTAACATTGACAAATCTAAGCGATGCTTTATATTCAACAGCGGTTTCTGGAGCAACAAATTACCGTTATTTAGTTGAGCATGCTAGTACAGGTTTTTCATCAACATCAACTCGTAATGTTGCTGATAATCTATTTAGAATGTCATGGGTTTCAGGAATTAAATATGGTTCAACTTATACTGTAAAAGTTGCTTCTTATGTAGACGGAAATTGGGGAGCTTATAGCTCTGCTTGTAATGTTACAACACCAGCAACAAAAATGCAAACAGCATCTTGTGGTCTGACAGTAGTAAATACCTCTGATGCCCTATATTCTTATGAAGTGGCTGGAGCTACAGATTATCGTTATTTAGTTGTAAATTCGGCAGCAGGTTTTTCAAAGGTTTCAACGCGTGGATCTGCAAATAATTTATTTAGATTAAGTTGGGTTTCAGGAATTCAGTCGGCAACAACTTATACGGTAAGTGTAGCTGCTTACGTTGGTGGTTCTTGGCAGGCTTATGGACCAACTTGTACTGTAACTGTACCTGTTCCGACAACAAAATTGGCGACTGCTTCATGTAATATAGCGGTTCCAACATTGTCAACTGCTTTGTATAGTGATGCAGTATCGGGTGCAACGAATTTTAGATATTTGGTAACAAATACTGGAGCTGGGTTTTCTAAAGTTTCAATAAGAAATGCAGCTGATAATTTATTTAGATTATCATGGGTTTCAGGAATTCAGTTAAATACGACTTATGATGTTAAAGTTGCGGCTTATGTAAATGGAGTTTGGGGTAATTATGGAACACTTTGTACAGTTACAACACCTGCTTCAATTTCTAAGAAGCCTCATGGAGAAATCAATAACAATGAATTAGGATTTGATTTTTCATTTGAAACATATCCAAATCCAAATAATGGAGATTTTACAATTTCTTCAAGTTTTGAAGGAACATTTAATATTGTTAATGAATTGGGTCAAGTGATTCAAAAAGTTGAAATTACAAAAGAAAACAATTTTGAAACGAAAGTTGAGGGATTGGATAATGGAGTTTATTTCGTTACTGGAACAATCAACGGGGAAGTGATCACCAAAAGAGTGATGGTTCTAGAATAAAGAGTTGATCTGAGTTTATATGGAATCCGTACAGACCTTGATTTGTACGGATTTTTTTGTTTATTAGACAGAAACTTTTTTGTTCTTTGCAAATGCGAAAATGTTGACGGTCATTCGCCCTGGTGCTAGCACTTGGTTTACTCAAGTGTACTAGTTCTTCTCAGTTGTTGCCGATTTTTCATTCAGTCAATAAGCCATCATTTCCTATGTCGGAATAAAGGCATTTTTCTTCAAACAATTGTTTTATATTTTTCCATCTGGATTATAAGAGGTAGGTTTCTCACAATCGGAATATATTTATGAACAATATGTTAAATTACGCATCAGTAGTTGCACGGTATTGCTGAATTACGTAATTTTACGTAAAATTTGAATGCATGGTAAAAGATATTCCCCTTTATTTAAATTCCTTGAAGAAAGGAAATCGAAATAATTTTTCTAAAAAGACACGTAAAATGGGCATTTTGAAATCGTTTGTTTTAGGAATGGTTTTAAGCTGTTCAGGATTATTGAATGCGCAGACAGCGGTTCCAATGAGTTCGCAAACGAATTTAACTTATACTGAGAACTTTGCAGATATTACTAACTGGACGAACAACTTCGCTGCCGGAATTGGGGCAAACCGATGGGCATCCGTAGCGATTAATGCTACTGGTACCTTGGGTGATGGTGTAAGAACAACAGTTTCAACAGCTACATTTTCAACATTGACAACTGGAGGTGTTCAAAAAGGGACAGGAAACATTGTGCAGCTTTCAACTTCAACAACAAACTCCAATGCTATTGATTTTTTCATGGATTTTACGGGAGTTAATGCAGGAACAGTAAGTTTTGATGTGGCTACGATTTTTAATAATACGGGTGACAGAGATTCTAGACTGAAATTGTTCTGGAGTACGAACGGTACTGCTTGGACAGAATTAACCGGAACAAATTTGCCATATACAGCAAGAAATAACGTAGTTGGAAGTGGTTCCGTAAGTGTTGCCTTACCTGCAGCATTTAATAATTCGTCAACTGCGCGTCTGCGTTTTTATGAATACAGTACAACTACAGGAGCTACACCGACAGGAAGTCAACCAAAAATCTCTGTGGATAATTTAGTTGTTAAAGCTATTAAAATTAATACAACAGGGGCTTTATCTGCTTTGTCTACAACTTACGGAACTGCTTCGTCAAATACTTCTTTTAATGTGGAAGCCTTTAATATCGGTTCCAATCTTAGTGTTACAGCCCCAAGCGGATTTGAAGTTTCAACAACAGCCGTGTCGGGTTTTGCTAGCAGTATAAGCTTAACACCTGCTTCTGGAAATGTGGCTCTTACCACTATTTATGTACGTTTGGCAGCAGCAACGAATGCCGGAACGTATTCCGGAGATGTAGTTTGTGCCGCAACAGGTGCTTCAACGGTAAATGTTGCTACAGTTTCTTCAACTGTGAGTCAGGCAAGCCAAACCATTACTTTTGGAACACTTTCCGATGTAGATGAATTTGATCCCGATTTTAATTTAACTGCCACAGCTTCTTCAGGTTTAACAGTCACTTATTCCAGTTCAGATCCATTAGTCGCAACAGTTTCAGGGAATACAGTTACTATAGTTGGAGATGGGACAACGACTATTACAGCTTCACAATCAGGAAACTCAAATTATACAGCTGCAAGTAATGTGGATCAAAGTTTAACAGTGAATGCTGCTTCAGGGACGCCACAGACCATTACTTTCAATGCGCTTTCAAATGTCACATACGGTGAAGCAGATTTTAACCTGACTGCAACTGCCAGTTCAGCATTAACAGTAAGCTATCTTAGCTCAAATACTGCTGTTGCAACGATTTCAGGGAATACAGTTACTATTGTAGGTCCCGGAACAACAACAATTACTGCTTCTCAGGCGGGAGACGGATCGTTTCAACCTGCACCGGATGTGGATCAAAGTTTGACAGTAGATGTAAAAACACTTACTGTTACCGGGGCTTCTGCAAATAACAAAGCTTACAATAAAAGTACAGCAGCAACTATTACTGGAGCTACTTTAAATGGAATTGTTGGTTTGGATGTAGTTACTGTTTCCGGTGGAGGTACGTTTGACGATGCGAATGTAGCCAATGGAATCAATGTTACTGCTAACCTTACTTTAGGAGGAGCGGATGCTGCTAAATACACTTTGAACCAACCAATTGGTTTAACAGCAAATATTACTACAAAAGATATTTCAGTTACCGGTATTTCGGTATCAAACAAAGAATACAACGGTACAAATGCTGCAGTATTAACAGGAACAGCATCACTCAGTGGAGTTGAAAGTGGCGATAATGTAAATTTAGATGGAACCGCTAGTGCTATTTTTACAGATGTGAATGTGAATACAGCAATTCCTGTTACAATTACAGGCTTCAGTATTTCAGGAACTTCATCAGGAAACTACAATTTACTTGCAATTTCAGGATATACAGCAGATATTATAGCAAAAGCATTGACAGTTATAGGTTTAAGTGCAGACGATAAAACGTATGATGCTACAGATGCAGCCACACTTACAGGAACAGGTGCTCTAAATGGTATTGTTACTGGTGAAGAAGCAAATGTGAGCCTTGATGGTACACCTGTCGGAATTTTTGCAGATGCAAATGCAGCAACAGGCAAAAATGTAACGGTAAGCGGATACAGTATTTCAGGAACGGTTTCAGGAAATTATACGCTGACACCATTGGTTTTATCTGCGGATATCACTGTAAAAACAATCACAGTAAGCGGGGCTTCGGCTTCGGATAAAGCCTACGATGGAACTACAACTGTAACAGTTTCTGGAGGAACATTAAGCGGCGTTGAGACAGCGGATAACGGGAATGTATCGGTTTCAGCTAGTGGAATCTTTGCACAAAGTACAATAGGCGATAATATTGCGGTTACACTTGCTTTAACAGGAAGTGCCTCAGGCAACTATTTCTTAACGCAACCGGGGATTACAGCTAATATTACAGCAGCAGCTTGTGCCAATCAAACCGTAGCTTGGAATTTTACGGCGGGAACAGCTGCTATATCTTCATCAGCGATCACCAATTTAACAGTTTCCAATCTTTCACAAGGAAATAATAACGGAACGACTACTTTGCTTGTAAATGGAAGCGTTTCTTCCGGATATGGCGGTGCCAGCGGAACATTCAATGCCGGTGCAGCAATCTTTAGTGGAACTTTAAACACGGCTACGTCTACTTATTTTGAATTTACGCTTACACCGGCCAGCGGATATGTTATTGATCTTTCCAACATCAGCTTTGGTACGAGATCAACCGGTACAGGCCCGTTGGCATATGCCATCAGAAGCAGTAAGGATGCTTACGCAAGTAATGTTGCAAGCGGAACAATGATAGCTAATTCAGTCTGGGTATTAAAAAGTACAGCAACATCGTTTACAAGTAATCCAGGTACAGCAGTTACCTTTCGGATCTACGGATATAATGGCACCGGTGCTGTAAATACAGCCAACTGGAGAATCGATGATTTGAACTTGACTGTGAAAGTACTTCCTGTTTTATCAAGTGCATTGACAGCTACCGTTTGTGATGCGGCAACATTTACTTATACACCGACTTCAAATGCTTCTGGAGCTTCTTATAAATGGACAAGAGCTTCAGTTGCAGGAATCAGCAATGCTGTAATAACAACACCTCAAACAACTGATCCTTCGGAAATGCTTGATAATACAACAGTTTCGCCGGTTGATGCAGTTTACGCATACCAGGTAATTGCCAATAATTGTTATAACAGCCAAGATGTTACAGTAACTGTAAACCCTACTTTAACAGCTAGTGTTACCATTTCTTCAGATGATGCAGATGATACTTTTTGTACAGGAACAAGTGTAACATTTACCGCAACTCCGACAAACGGTGGTACAACACCAATTTATCAGTGGAAAATCGGAGCTACAAATGCTGGAACTGATTCACCGACATTTACAACGAGCGCATTGGCGGATGGAGATATTGTAACAGTCGAAATGACTTCAAATGCAACACCGTGTTTGGCAGGTTCGCCAGCAACTTCAACTGGTATAACAAATACAGTTATCATCATGCCTGTAGCTGATGATCCATCGGATGTAACAGCTTGTGATTCTTATACACTTCCAGCTTTAACAGTAGGAAACTACTTTACAGGAACTGGCGGAACAGGAACAGCATTGAGTGCAGGAAATAGTATCACTTCAAGCCAAACACTTTATGTTTATGCTGAAACAGGAACAACACCAAACTGTTCGGATGAGAATAGTTTTGTTGTAACGATTAATGCTACGCCAACTGCTGATGATCCAGCGGATGTAACAGCATGCGATTCATATGAACTTCTTCCTTTAACTATAGGTAACTACTTCACTGGTGCAGGAGGAACAGGAACAGCTTTGAGTGCAGGAAATATGATTACTTCAACACAAACGATTTACGTTTATGCTGAAACTGGAACAACACCAAACTGTTCGGATGAGAATAGTTTGGTTGTAACGATTAATGCTACGCCAACTACTGATGATCCAACAGATGTAACAGCTTGTGATTCTTATACACTTCCAGCTTTAACAGTAGGAAACTACTTTACAGGAACTGGCGGAACAGGAACAGCATTGAGTGCAGGAAATAGTATCACTTCAAGCCAAACACTTTATGTTTATGCTGAAACAGGAACAACACCAAACTGTTCGGATGAGAATAGTTT